>CAWBXW010000003.1:0-443318 GCA_963792845.1 uncultured Alphaproteobacteria bacterium | reverse complement strand
CCGGCTCCGCACCGGGCTCGCCGGCGCCATGCTCGGGCAATTCGCCAGCCATCGGCGCCGGCTCGCGGTGTTCGGCGACATCTCGCCATGGACCAGCCGGAGCCGCGCCTTCGCGGATTTCGTCGCGGCAGCCAATAGCGGGCAGTCGGTGTGGTTCGTCGCCGACCTCGGCGAGATCGAGCGGCGGCTCTCCGCCGTGTCGGAGGCGGCGTAGTCGCGGGGCGGAGGAGGGGCGGCGTCCCGCCGCCCGGTGCGCGGGACGCGCACCCTCCGTTGGCGGTGCGCGGGACGCGCACCCTCCGTTGGCGGTGCGTGGGACGCGCACCCTCCGTGGGCGGTGCGCGGGACGCGCACCCTCCGTGGGCGGTGCGCGGGACGCGCACCCTCCGTGGGCGGTGCGCGGGACGCGCACCCTCCGTGGGCGGTGCGTGGGACACGCACCCTCCGTCGTGGCGCGGCTATCCCTTCCCGTAAATCTTCCCCGGAAAGGCGACGCCGCGGTCCGCGCAGATGGCGATCGCGGCGTTTCGGCCGGGGCCCATGGTGACGCCCGCGCCGGGATGGGCGCCGGCGCCGCAGAGATAGACGCCCTCGACCGGGGTCCGGTAGCGGCTCATCTCGGGGAGCGGACGGAAGGCGCCGACCTGATAGGGCAGGAAGGCGCCGTGCATGTGGGTGCCGTGGACCGAGGTCGGCTGGTTCCGCTCGAGGTCGAGGGGCGAGTGGACGGTGCGGCCGGTCACCGCCCGGCGGAGGCCGGGCATGAACGCCTCGTCCATCCAGGCGACGATGCGGTCGGCATAGTCCTCCTTGAGCCCGTCCCAATTCGCGGCGTCGCCGTTCACCGCATAGGGGACGAAGTGGACGATCACCTTGAGGAGCGCCTTGCCGGCGGGCGCGCGGGAGGGATCGAGCGCCGACTCGTTGATGACGCCGAGCATCGGCTTCTCCGGAGCCCGTCCGGCGCGGATGTCGACGAAGGTTTGGGCGATGTGGTCGAGCGACGGCTCCGCGGCGTGGAGGTAGCAGACCTTGAGCGCGTCGGGGCCGGCTTTCCAGGCGACCTGCCGGTCGAGGGCGAGGTGGAGGACGAAGAAGGACGGGCCCCATTCGTAGCGGCGGATGCGTCCGGCGAGATCGGCGCCGACCGCCGCCTCGCCGAGGAGATCGAGGACGAGATGGCGCGGATCGGCGTTGACGGCGATCGGACCGTCGACGGCGATCCGGGAGCCGTCGGCGATGCGGAGTCCCGTGGCACGGCCGTTGGCGATGTCGATCGCGGCGACCTCGACGCCGGTCCTGATCTCGCCGGCCGCCGCGGTGACGGCTCTCGCGAGCGCCAGCGAGACATTGTGCATGCCGCCGACAACCAGGCTGCAGCCGACGTCCTGGACGGCGGCCATGAACAGCCAGGCGAACTGGCCGCCGAGCGGATCGTCCGGCGCGAGGCCGGCATGCAGTCCGGCCGAGGCGAAGAAGGCGCGGAGCTCCGGGCTCTCGAAGGTCTCCTCGACCCATGAGCGGCCGCTCTGCATGACGAAGCGGTAGCCGTCCTCGCCGTGCGGCGCCTGGAGCTCCTCGCTGAGCGTCTCGGGCGCGCTGAACATCGCGGCGACGATTGCCGGCTTGGCGGCGAGGTAGCGGGCGTAGAGGCCCCGCCAGGTCTCGGCGTCGCGGCGCGAAAATTGCGCCATGCTCTTCGCCGTGGTCTCGACGTCGCGGCCGATGACGAAGGAGCGGCCGTCGGGGAAGACCTGCGCCCAGTTGGGGTCGGGGGTCAGCGCGGCGAGGCCGAATCCGGCGAGGCCGAGCTCGTCCGGGACGGGCGAGAGCTTGGCGACGAGATAGCCGCTGGCGTGGACGTCGGAGAGGAAGCCGGGACCGGGAATCGCCTCGGAGACGGTCATGCCGCCGACCGTGCCGGCGCGCTCGACGACGAGCACCTTCAGCCCGGCGCGGGCGAGATAGGCGGCGCAAGTGAGGCCGTTGTGGCCGGCGCCGATCACGGCGGCGTCGTAGGTCATGACTTGCCTCCCGGGGCCGGCTGGATGTCGGGCCTCGCCGCCGCCTTGGCCCGCGCGGCGTGAAGCTTGCCGGTCTCGTTCATCACATAGACCAGCACCGATGCGGTCCAGCCGAAGGTGAAGAGGCCGGAGATGGCGATCACCGGACCGACCAGGCGCCACTGCTCGGGCAGATAGAGCGTGCCCTCGCCGAGCGTCGTATAGGCTTCGAGCACGTAGTAATAGGCGTCGCGGAAATTATCGAGGATGTGGAGCCAGATGAGCGGCGCCGTCCACAGCAGCGTCTCGACGAGGTGGACGATCACCAGCGTGGCGATGGTGATGCCGGTGAGCACGCTCGGCCGCCAGCGCGGCGTCGCCGGCGAGTAAAGGGCGTAGTGGCCGGAGAAGAACTTGGTCACCCGGCCGAGGCACCAGCCGTGGACGATGATCACCGGCACGAGGATGAGGGTGGCGAGGGCGAGCTCGACGACCGGATTGGTGAGCTCGCCGGCAAGGCCGGTGACGGCGGTGGCGACCGCATCCGGGGGCGGAATGCTGTTCTCGCCCTTGGCGAAGGCGAGGGAGGGGAGGGCGGCCAAAGCGGCAAAAAACGGGATGAGAGTGGGAAAGCGCATCGCGGCAACTCGCGCAGGCATGGACGGAGGATCGGAATTATAATTGGCTTCCCCGGCGAACGCGCGGGGGGCGCGCGGCCTCGGCACGTGGAGGGGCGGCGTCCCGCCGCCCGGTGCGCGGGACGCGCACCCTCCGTGCGTGGAGGGGCGGCGTCCCGCCGCCCGGTGCGCGGGACGCGCACCCTCCGTGCGTGGAGGGGCGGCGTCCCGCCACCCGGTGCGCGGGACGCGCACCCTCCGTGCGTGGAGGGGCCGCAACCCTCCCCCAACCCTCCCTAACGGCGATTGCATTGTCCCCAGCTTTGGGGGAGGCTCGGAGGGACTTCGGGGCGAGGCCGATGATTCCTCAGGGACGTGGTGCCGGGTGCCGGGCGGCTCGCCGCCGCGCCTGGTTCGGGCTGGTCGCGTCGCTTGCGATCATCGCGGGGCTCGGCGCGATCCGCCCGGCCGCGGCGGCGGGGCCGCGTAAGATCATCGTCGACCAGTCGACGGTGATCGAACGCTACGAGCCGCCGCTCGGGCGCCCGCCGAGCATCGGCGTCACCATCACCGCGCCGGTCGCCGGTGTGCCGGTCGCCGAACTTGCCAAGATCCGCATCCGGCTCCGCGAGGTCGATCTCGAAGGCGCGGTGACGCTGGCGCCGGCCCTGTTCACGCCGCTGTGGAGCGGCCTGCTCGGCAGGGAGATTTCGCTTGCCGACTTGAAGACGGTGCTCGACGGGATCGAGCGCATCTACCGACAGCACGACTACTATGCGGTTGCTGTTGTCGCGCCCGGCGACTTCGCGAGCGGCCGAATCCGCATCGTCGTCTACGAATCCTATATCCGCGACGTGGTCGTCAATTCCGACATTCCCAACCTGCACACGCGGCTGCAGCCCTATATCGACAAGATCGTCGCGATGCGCCCGGTGCGGGTCTCGCGGCTGACGCGCTACGGCCTCCTGATCTCGGTATCTTGCCGGGCTGACCGTCGACGCCGTCTTCTCCAAGATTCCGGACGAGCCGGGGGCAGGGCAGCTGCTGCTCAAGGTCGACTTCACCGGGCACGTCTTCCAGTCGCGTCTCGACAATTTCGGCACCAACGAAACCGGGCCGCTGCAGCTCGCGATCAACGCGCGCTTCAACGACGCTTTCGGCCTCTTCGAAGGCACCGACCTCCGCGCCGTGACCAATCCGCTCCAGCCGGAGGAGCTCGTCTACCTGCAGCTAGCGCAGCTCTATCCGCTCGGGCCGAGCGGCTTCGCCGCCGGCTACGAGATCGGCCACGTCTGGTCGGATCCCGGCGGCGACCTCAAGGACCTCGACATCCACGCCGAGACCCAGCCCGAGAAGGTCTACCTCGACTACGCGATCCTCCGCTCCCTCGACCGCAACCTGATCGCGACCGTGGCGCTCAGCGGCCAGGACGCCAACGTCGACGTCGGCGGCAAACCGGAGACGCGCGACCGGTACCGCTGGGTGACGATGGGCGCGACCTATGACGACACCATCGCCGGCATCGCGACCATCACCGAGCTCGCGTTCAACCAGGGCATCGACGGAATGGGCTCGACCGGCAACCATGCCGACTTCGAATTCGCCTCGCTCGACAGCAGTCTGTCGCGCGACTTCGGCGAGAAGACCTCGGCGGAGCTCCTCGTCCGCGGCCAATACGCCTTCACCGGTCTGCCCTCGATGGTGAAGTTCGACGTCGGCGGCGAGCCCTTTGGACGGGCCTTCGATCCCGGTGCGATCTCCGGCCGGGACGGCATCGCCGCGACGCTCGAGGTGAGCCGGGCGGTCGACCTCGGCGTCGAGTGGCTGGCGGGCTTCAACCTGTTCGGCTTCGTCGATTACGGCGCGGTGTGGAACGGGCCGGACAGCGATCGACCTTTTGCCGATCTCGGCTCGTTCGGCGGCGGCATCCGAACCGGGCTCGGCCAGCACCTCAACGCCATGGCGATGGTGGCGACACCCTATCTCGACGACCCCAAGCGGGACGCCGGGGGCACCCGCTTCCACTTCGCGGTCGGCGGGCAGTTCTGAGGCGCGAATTCATTAGACACGCCTCATCGCCGCGCGTGTCAGTTGTCGGCTGATCTCCGGAAAGGCTACCGGCCGAGGCCGAGCCCGGAATGCGCCAAAAAGCGACATCCGCCGCCCTTGAGAGTACCCGTGACTCCCGCGCCGTGCGCTCATCTATCAACCAGCCCGGCTTGGAGGGCGGGTGCTCGTATTCGGGTGCCGGTTTCTTACTGCACCAGCTCGAAATCGCCCGGCTTCCATGTCTTGTCGAACCAAGGCTGTAGCGGCGCGTACAGCCGCAGGAGCACGTTCCAGCCCTTGCCAGGCCAAGTCTGCACCCAGTTTCCTTCCTGTCCGGCTGGCGCTTTGGGACTGAACCACACGGTCACCGAACCATCGGCGTTGGGCTTGAGGCCCGGCTGGTTGCTGTCGATGCCCGCCAACTTCTGGTCGGTCTCAAGCATCGAGCGGGTCTGGTTGTCGTAGACTGTGAGCGACCAGAACTGCCCAGCCGGAATAGGCGCTGGCAGCGTGATCTTGTAGGTCTTCGAGCCGTCGAGGTAGCGGCCCTTGGCATCACGAACCGCCACGGCATAGCTGGAACCTGACCCTGGCGTCGCCGCGGCCATCGCCGGGGTAATGCCGGTCGCGTAGTAGTGGAAAAGCGCGCGCGCATCCAGCATGCGCTCAGCACCGTCAGCAAATTCATAGCTGCCGCCAACGAAACCTGTGAACCACTGGCGGTCAGGATAAAATTTCGTTCGCTCGTCGCGCGACGCAAACACGATCGCTCTAGCCGTCGCATTGGCCACGGCGACCGCGTCGGTGAGTATTCCCTTCATCCGAGCGTCAGGTGCGAACGGCTTGCCCTTCCGTATCCCGATCGCGGCGAATAGCCCGACTGTCTCCGGGTCGACGAAGTCGGCGGGCTCGTTCTGAACCACGGCATCGAGCTCTTCGTAGAAATGGAAATCATTGGCGTGGATTGTATTGATCTGTTTGCCCGAAATGTTGACGAAGACCGGGGCCGGCGGGTTTGCCGCCGCCGACAGCGGGTAGACTCGCGCGCTCGCTTTGACGTTCCGAACCGCAGCAGCAACGTCACCGCCCTGCGCGAAAGCACGGTAGAAGGCCACGTTGCTGTTGGTGCGGGACTTGGTGACGAAATAGCCTTCGGACGGCACGCTGCCGCTGTAGCCGGGAGGAACGATCAGATACTTGCCGCCCTTGCCTTGGTCAGGGCCTGTGAGGCCCATGTCCGTCACCCAGCGGAAATAGGCATCGTCCACCGGACCCAGTACGTTGGGCGGCGCCTCCACGACGATTGGCCCATTCTTGAGATCGATGCACATCATGACGTAGACCGTAGTCGAGTTCGCCGTCAGGAATAGCGATCGTGCATCCATCAAGTCTTCGGTGATCGCAATACCCTGATTTCGCTTGACGCCTGCCTGATCAAGGCCTTCGCAAAGGGCGTAGACCGAAGCCGCCGGCATACCAGTGAGGAAAGCCTCTACGCCGCGGGAGAAGTCGAGCTGGTCGTAGACCAACTTCACGGTCTCCTCATCGGGCGCACCATCGAAGAATTTCAGGGTGCCGATGCGCGTCTGCACCGTGTCCGGCGTCTGGATCGATTGCGGAACTTTGGCGGAATATTTTGGAGACGCCCTTTGCGCCAGGGCTGGTGTGGCTATGGCCACCGCGAAGACGACAGCCGGGACCAGTCTCTTCAGGTTACCGCTTTTTCATGATTCTTCTCCGCGACGATTTGACAGCGAGGACGATATCACAGTCGCCTGCGGGATTTGTGACCAAGGCCGCACGCAACGACGGATCGATTGGCGCCTGGGCACGAAGGTCCGTTCTCGGTCAATCGCGTCGGTTTTGCGATGTCGGCGATATTTCCGTTTAGCAGTTGACTACGGATGTCCATGGCCTCGCGCTTTACGTGATCCATGAGCACGAGCAGTCGGCGGCGACACCTATGCTGACCTTCGAAAGCGGTGCGATCTCCGGCCGGGACGGCATCGCCGCGACACTCGAGGTGAGCCGGGCGGTCGACCTCGGCGTCGACTGGCTGGCCGGCTTCAACCTGTTCGGCTTCGTCGACTACGGCGCGGTGTGGAACGGGCCGGGCAGCGACCGGCCTTTTGCCGATCTCGGCTCGTTCGGCGGCGGCATCCGCACCGGGCTCGGCTGGCACCTCAACGCCATGGCGATGGTGGCGACGCCCTATCTCGACGATCCCAAGCACGACGCCGGGGGCACCCGCTTCCACTTCGCGGTCGGCGGCCAGTTCTGAGGCGTCGTCTGTCCAGGTTCGACTTACCGAGTTGCCCGAGAGCTCCACGCCTTCCGTCACCCGCGCAAGAGCTTCTGAAAGAATTGGCCGGGGGGCGGTTGGGGAACTGTCTCGGTGCGCCCTTTTTCTTCGTCTGCCGAGGCCCAAAGGCTGCCTCCACACGGCCGCTCATTCCCGCGCAAGCGGGAATCCAGTTTTTCAATGGCATGCGGTGGGGAGGTGAGAACTGGATGCCCGCTTGCGCGGGCATGAGCGGAGGTCGGGGAGCTGCGTTGTTAAATCGTAAAAAGCATCTTCCGATTTCTTCACAAAGCTCGCAAGCCGGGTCCATCGCAAGCCGCGCCACAAGCCCGGCGACCGGCCAGATTGGGCCGGCAGAGATGGATTCCGGCTTTCGAGCCTGTGCGAGCCTGTGAAGGAATCCCATGCGCGGTACGACGGCATGACCCGCATCGCCTGCCATCGCCTCGCCGTCATCCTCCGGCTCGACCGGAGGATCGGTTTGGGTGGAGCAATTTCGCTTGATCATTCAGCGACTTCGATCGATCCTCCGGTCAAGCCGGAGGATGACGGTATTGACTGCTTCGCGGGCGGCGCGGTGCTTCGCCGCTGCCGGTCGCAATTTCCGGTGCGGTGCTCCCGTGCTGCTCCTCGCGGCCGTAATTTCCTCACAACCGCTTTCGCCGGAATGACGACGAGGGTTGGGGGCCATTCCGAAGGTCGAGCATCGCGGCATTGATCCCGGGAAGCTCGAATTTCGCGTCGGAGAGGAACTGCACCCGTTCGAGCGAAACCATTCCGCACGGCGCGACTGTCTTCAGCGCCATGTCCGGTTCGGGGCCGTCGCCGCGAAGCAATGAGGGCCGGCATCACGCGGCGGCCGGGCTCATCTTGATGTTGCCGGTTGGCGCGTATAAGGCGATGGTGCGCGGACGACGCGCCGCCTCCGGCCCCTCAGCCGCGCCGGGCTGCCTCGATCGCGGCGACGTCGATCTTCTTCATGTCCATCATCGCATCGAAGGCGCGTTTGGCTTCGTCGCCGCCGGCAATCATCGCCTCGGTCAGCGCGCGCGGCGTGATTTGCCAGGAGAGGCCCCATTTGTCCTTGCACCAGCCGCAGGCGTTCTCCTCGCCGCCATTGCCGACGATGGCGTTCCAGTAACGGTCGGTCTCCTGCTGATCGTCGGTGGCGATCTGGAACGAGAAGGCTTCGCTGTGCTTGAACGCCGGCCCGCCATTGAGGCCGAGACAGGGGATGCCGGCGACCGTGAATTCGACCGTCAGCACATCGCCCGCCTTGCCGGACGGGTAGTCGCTCGGGGCACGGTGGACGGCATTCACCGAGCTGTTGGGGAACGTCTCGGCGTAGAAGCGGGCCGCAGCCTCGGCGTCCCCGTCGTACCACAGGCAGATGGTGTTCTTGGCGATTGCCATGGCTCGTCCTTTCGCTTCCGAAGCCGGTTCCGGCCGGCTTCCCAGACACTCGGGTGCGATTTGCAGTCGTCTCAACCAATACCCCGAAGTTAGGCCGGCATGAAGTCAGGTCGAATTGGCCGACCAGGACGGGACCTCGTTTTCGTCATTGCCGGATCAACTGAACGAGGTCCCGCATCTGCGGTGCACCGCTTCCTCGGGTCAAGCCCGAGGAAGCTGCGCTGCGTGCGGGACGACATCGTGTGCGATGCTGTGTGGCCCGATCGGAACTCATCGCGCTGTGGAATGGGCTCGTCTCAATTGTGTTCCGAATCACGCGCGCCGGGCGTCGCTCACCGCTTGGCGAAGCTCATGCGGAGAAGGCACATCGAGCCGGTGCGGAAGGCCATGGCGCAGACCCGGAGATAGCGGAGGAAGCGGGTCACCACCGCCTCGCCGACGAGGTCGACCGCCTCGCTGCGGCAGGCGTAGAGGTTCCGCTCCCAGAGCCGGAGGGTGCGCGCGTAGTGATCGCGGTCGTTCCGGAGCGCGAGCAATTCGAAATCCGGATCGGCCGCCGCGATCGGCTCCCAGGGAAGTGGCAGGTCGCTCTCCGGAAAAATCTCGTCGGCGATGAACGGGTGGATCACGGTTCCCGACTGGACATAGGCGATGGTCTGCAGCGACAGGCGTCCGCCGTCCTTGAGAACCCGGCGGCAGAAATCGAAGAAGCGCCGGTAGGCGGCGAGCTTCTCCGCGGCATCGAGGCCGGTCCGGGCGAAATGCTCGAAGGCGCCGATCGAGATGATCGCGTCGTAGGGCGTGTCGGTCCGGTGGTCGCGCCAGTGCTCCTCTCGCACCTCGATGCCCGGGGCGCCATGCCGCCGGACCCAGGCGGCCTGCGAGGAACTCAGGGTCAGGCCGACGGCGTGGCTGACCCCGGCATGGCCGGCCAGGCGGCGGAGCAGCGACCCCCAGCCGCAGCCGACGTCGAGCACGCGCGCGGCGCCGCGCGCCTTTGCCGCCTCGATGTGGTGGTCGAGCTTTTGCCTCTGGGCGGTGGCGAGATCGTCGTCGGCGGTTTCGAACAGGGCCGCGGAATAGACCAGTTCCGGTCCGAGCCAAAGCCGGAAGAACGCCTCGCCGATGTCGTAATGGCTGCGGATCGCCTCGGGCGAGGCGCCGGGCTCGGCAATGGCGATCGGATCATGGGTGGTCATGCGCATGCCTCATCAACGCGGTGCGGCTTGCGGCCGCCATGGTCACACCAGCGCCGGCCGCGAGGCGACGGCGCGCCCGGCGAGCGATAATCGAATGGAAGGGGTTGTAGCACAGCTTCGCGCCGCCGCGAGCCTTCCTGCCGACTACGCCGCATCCGCCGACAGCCTGCGTGCACGGCGGATCACATGCACGGCGATCGCGACATGGACAACCACCGCGAAGAACAAGCCGAGGATGTGGTCGGCGGGCGTGGTCCCCGGCGCCGCGCCAACCACGACCAGGCCATAGATGCCGACCGGCAGGAACAGGACGACGGCCGTGGCGAGGCCAGGATTATACCCGCGGAAACGGACCGCGGCGGCAATATGAACAAAAGCGTTGACCAGCGTCAGATAGATGGCGATCAGCCCCAGTCCGATCGACACGAAGCGCGCCAGATAGAGGACAACGAGATCGACGCCCCAGACCAGCGGCACGTTGATGACCACGACCGCCCTGGTGGTGAGCGCGTCGGGGACATGCGCGATCCTGTCGTTGACGAAGGCGCGGAAGCGGTCGCCCTGATGCTCCTCAAGCTGGTGCAGCATGTAGACCGGGAGCTGGAGGTAGACGGCGACAAGCGGCAGCGGCCAGCCGCGGGCGAGCAGCGGGACGAGCGTGAGCAGGAAAAGGCCGGCGACGAAGCCGGCATGCATCCAGTTCCGATCGAACCAGGCGCCGCTCAATCCGAGCCTCGCTGCGTATTTCCGTCGCGGGGGGCTGCCCACAAACTGCCTTACATAGCTAGGCTACTAAAACGTGAATCGGCGGAGCCTGCCCGGTGGTCCAATCCTGCAAATTCCTCGCGGCCGGCGCTTTGCTCGCTCTCGCGATCGTCGCACCGAATGCCGCCGAGGCGCATCCCCATGTCTTTGTCGACGCGCGCGCCGAGATCGTCTTCGACAAGACCGGCAAGATCGCCGCGGTCCACAATATCTGGCAGTTCGACGCGGCGTTCAGCGCCTTCGCCATGCAGGGCCTCGACGTCAACCACGACCATAAATACAGCGCCGACGAGTTGAAGCCGCTGGCCAAGGTGAATGTCGATTTGCTCAACGAGTACGAATTCTTCACCTGGCTGCTCGCCGGCAAGGAGCGCTACAAATTCTCCTTCCCGACGAAATACTGGCTCGAACTCCACGGCGAACGGCTGACGCTGAATTTCACGCTGCCGCTGGCCGAGCCGGTCGCGCCGGCGTCGGGGATGAAACTCGAAGTCTTCGACCCGGAGTATTTCGTCGCCTTCGATTTCTCCCACGACATCCCGGCCCGGCTGATCGGCGCGCCGCGCGGCTGCAAGGCGGTGTATCACCCGCCGCACGATCTCGACGCCCAGACCATGGCGGTGCTCGCCGCGATTCCGATCGACCAGCACGATATTCCGCCGGAGCTCAGGGACGCCGCCGCCGGCCTCGCCAACCTGATCGAGGTGGCATGCAAGTGAGGCGGGCCGGGTAGCAGACCGGCCGGCCTATTGGTCGGCCATGTCGACGGTCGCCTCGCGGGGAGCTTCGCCCTCGGGCGGGAAGAAGGGCGGGCCGCCATAGTCGGGCGGCACCGGCGTCATCAGCACCGTCTGAGGCGGCGCGACCGGTTCCGAATAGGCGTTCATCAGGTTGTAGCGGGGCTGTCCGGGGATCGCGGCATATTTGGTGCCGTCATAGGCCGGCCGCGACGGCGCGTCGACGGTCGGCGTCGGCTTGCAGTATTTCGAGGTGCCGGTCTGGCCGTGACGGGCGAGGTCGACGTGGATGTGATCGCCGTGATAGGGCGCGCCCGGTCCGAGCGTCGTGTTGAACTGGCGGCAGGCGGTGGCGAAGACCTCGTGGAGGAAGCCCTGCTCGTCATTGGCGCCATGCCAGCCGGTCTTGACGGTGACGCTGCGGCCGTTGGCAAGCGTGAAGCCGGCGATGTCGATGGCGTTGCCGAAGGCGTGCTCGGAGAGCGAGGCGCCGCGGACATTGTTCATGGTGCGGCAGGCATAGGCGGAGATCTGCTTGATCTCGACCACCGGCATGCCGAACCAGGCGATCGCCGCCGGCTGGACCGAATAGCGCATCCAGATTTCCAGGGCCTCGGTGATCGGGCAGCCCAGCGTCGCGTCCGGGCCGATGCCGATCGTGCCGTCCTGCAGCGCCGCCACGTTCGAGCGGATATTCGACGCCGCAGCGGCCCTTGCCGTTGATCGAGCCGACCTTGTGGACGAAATAGGACTGCTGCGGGTGGCGCACCATGCAGGCCTTCTCGGCAACCTCGCGCCAGGCATCCTGGCGGGAGGGGCCGAGGAAATTGAAGGCGCAGCCGGACAGGAGAAACAAGCCGGCGGCTACCGCCAGATACGCAACACGACGGAGCATGCCGGGAGGATGCCCGGTATCGATTAAAGAAGAGTCAAATTTGAATCGAGCGGATCGGGACTACGCCGCATCGGGTATCGCCGGGCGCTGAGTTTACGGGGATTGCGCGAATTCCGAGGGGCCGTACAATCCAAATATCGATTGTGCCGAGGAGGCGATCCATGGGTTTCCTCCCAGCCTTGGTAGTCTATGGCCTTTCTTATCCAAAATGAGCGTCACAAGATCCTCGCGACTTGGCTCAACAACGCGTCCCTGGCCTGCTTCATCGCCGGCGTCATCTCGCCGCTCGCCAAGATCTGGTTGGAGCCTGGAGCGGCCTCGGGAATTGCGCCATACTGGTTTTCCGGAGTTTTGGCGATGTGGATGATCGCCGCGGCCTGCCTACATATTGTGGCAAGAGTGGTCCTGGGCAGATTGCGGGAGTAGCGCGATGACCTATGGCGAGTTGGCGGCGCTGATGCCGATCGTAGCGGTCCTAATGGGCGGATTGCTCTACGCGATTGACGTGTTCGCGAGCCGGGAACCTGTCGAGACCAAGGCACCGGCAGGTGTCGACTTCAATGTCAGTCCACTCGGCGACGATGAGCTGAGGCACGAGGTCGATGCGATGATCGCCAATTATCGCGCCGATGGCCTCAAAGAGATCCAAGTGACAGGAGTGACAGGCCGCGGTGAAATCGTCAGGGCAGTGATCAGAACCGAGGCCAAAGCTCAGGAAGCCTGATGGTAATAGCGCAGCGGCTCGTCGCAGCGTTTCTCGACCCAAGTGTTGAACCAAGCCTGGAGCGGCTCCTTCACCGACGTATTCCAAGTGGCCTCAACGTCGCGAGCCCAGTGGTCCCGACATAGCGCTTAGCGGGAGCATGGGCGCGCCGGCTATAGCTCGAACGATTCCCCGATCCCCGGCATCGCCACCTTGCCAACGATCCGCTCGGCGAGCGCCGCCATGGCGCGCTCTTCGCCGTGGACCAGGAAGGTGCGCGGCGCTCCTGTCGCGGCCTGCCAGGCGATCAGCTCGGGCTGGTCGGCGTGGGCGGAAAAGCCGTTGATGGTGTAGATCTTCGCCCGCACCCGGACGGTCTCGCCGAGGATCGACACTTCGCGGGCGCCGTCGATGATGCGGCGCGCCAGCGTGCCGGAGGCGGCGTAGCCGACGAAGACGACGCTCGATTCCGGCCGCCACAGGTTGAACTTGAGGTGATGGCGGACGCGGCCGCCGGTTGCCATGCCGGACCCGGCCATGATCACGGCGCCGCCGCGCACCCGGTTGAGCCCGACCGATTCCTCCTGGGCGCGGGTGAAGTGGAGGCCGGGGAAGCTCAGCGGATCCCGGCCGGCCAAGCACTCCGCCGCGATCTCCGGGCGAAGGTCCTCGGGGTGGCGGCGGAACAGCTCGGTCGCCGAGATCGCCATCGGCGAATCGAGGAAGACCTGCATCGCGCCGGGCAGCTTGCTCTTCGCGATCCCGTCCTTGAGATAGAACAGAATCTCCTGGGCCCGCTCCAGGGCGAAGGTCGGGATGACGACGTTGCCGCTCCGCTGGAAGGCGCCGGCGATCGCCTCGTAGAGCTCGGCGACCGATTCCGGGAGCGGGCGGTGAGCGCGGTCGCCATAGGTCGATTCCATCACCACCGCGTCGACGTGCGGCGGCGTCGTCGGATCGCGGAGGAGCGGCCCGCCGCCATTGCCGATGTCGCCGGAGAAGAGGACGCGGCGGTTCTCGTCTCCCTCCCGCAGTTCAAGCAGGACATAGGCCGAGCCGAGAATGTGGCCGGCTCGATGAAGGTCGCCGCGGATGCCCTCGGCGAGATCGAGCGGCTGGTCGTATTGCGCCGGCCGGCCGAAGGTATCGAGGGAATCGAGCGCGTCGAGGACGGTGTAGAGCGGCTGTGGGCCGTCCGGCCCGTCGCGTGCCGCGCCGCCTTGCGCGCCGGCGGCGGGCGTCCTCCTCCTGGAGGTTGCGCGGCATCGAGAAGGACGATGCGGGCCATTCCTTGGTCGCCGCGGTGGTGACGATCTCGCCGCGGAAGCCGCGCTTCCCAGCAGCGGGATGCGGCCGCAATGGTCGAGATGGGCATGGGTGAGGAGCAGCCAGTCGATGCTCCGCCGCGTCGAAGCCGAAGGGCTCGGCATTGTCTTCGTACGGCCTCGTGGCCGCCCTGGAAGAGCCCGCAATCGACGAGGATGCGTTTTCCGCGCGCATTCGACGAGATGGCAGGAGCCGGTGACGCCCTGCGCGGCGCCGTGGAAGGACAGCTTCATGGCGTACCGTCCACCGGGCCGTCGTCGACGCCGAAATCCGGCGGGCCGAAAAGAGGGGTGCCGGCGGCTTCATGCCAGAGGAGGATGCTCTCCCAGATCTGTTCGGCGGTCTCGGCATACCAGAACAGGTCGCGGTCCTCCTTGTCGATGACGCCCTCCTGAAGCAGGAAGTCGATGTCGGCCGCCCGCCGCCAGAAGGCTTCGCCGACGAGCACCACCGGGATCGGCTTGATGGTGCGGGTCTGGACGAGGGTGAGCGTCTCGAACAATTCGTCGAAGGTACCGTATCCGCCGGGAAAGGCCACCAGCGCCTTGGCGCGGAGCAGGAAATGGAGCTTGCGGATGGCGAAATAGTGGAGCCGGAAGCACAGCTCCGGCGAGACATAGGGGTTGGGGAACTGCTCGTGGGGCAGCGTGATGTTGAGGCCGACCGACTGGGCGTCGGCGTCGAAGGCGCCGCGGTTCGCAGCCTCCATGATGCCCGGGCCGGCGCCGGTCATAATGACGATGCGGCGGTCCGGGCGGTCGCGCCCGGCGATGCCGACCAGCCGGCCGAACGCGCGGGCGACCTCGTAGTAGTGCGCCTTCGCCCTGATCCGCTCCGCCGATTTCCGTTCGGCCGCGTCGCCGGAGGCAAGTGCCGCGAGATTGCGCTCGGCCTCGGCCGGCTCGCAGATACGGGTCGAGCCGAAGACGACGATCGTCCCCTCGATGCCGTGCTTGCGGAGAAGAAGCTCGGGCTTGAGGTAGTCGATCTCGAGCCGCGGCGCCCGGGTCTCGGCAAGCGCGAGAAACGCCGGGTCGTCGATGGCGAGGCTGTAGCTCGGGCTGTTGAGGATGGTCTCGACCCGGCGGAACGCCGCGGGATCACCTTCCTTCGGCCTCGGCGTCTCCGCCGGCAGCGGCTGCTTGCGGAGCGCGGGATCCGGCGGCGCGGGAATAGGCATCCCAGGGTTCGCCGCCGGTGGTGGCCGGCGCGAGGCGGGCGGTTCGGTGATTTTTCGTTTCATGCGTGTTGCTTCTCAAAAGCCGGTCGAATCACAATTCGAGTTGCCATTCATACAGGCAGTCGCCAAAGACCCGGACGCACCGCATCGTCACAGCACCAGGACGCCATGATGCTTGGCCTTCTCCTCGGGCTCGACGTGGATGGTGATCGTGGCGTCCGAGACCGTCGCGCGGAGCGCCCGCTCGATGCGGTCGCAGATCGCATGCGCTTCGGAGACCGGCATGGCGCCGCTCACCACGAGGTGGAAATCGATGAAGGTGGCGCGGCCGGCGTGGCGGGTGCGGAGGTCGTGGGCCTCGATCGCGCCCTCGGCATTGGCGGAGATCGCCTTGCGGATCTCGTCGAGCGTGTCGGGCGGGACCGCCTCGTCCATCAGGCCGCCGAAGGATTCGCGGATGAGCCGCCAGCCCGACCACAGGATGTTGAGGGCGACCAGAGCGGCGAGGGCGGGATCGAGGAGGGCGATGCCGGTCAGGAGCGCCAGCAGGAGGCCGGCGATGACGCCGGCCGAGGTGAGCACATCGGTGAGGAGATGGCGGCCGTCGGCCTCGAGCGCCGGGGAGCGCCGCTTCCGCCCCTCGGTGATCAGGACATAGCACCAGCCGCCGTTGATCGCCGAGGCGATGGCGCTGACCGCCAGTCCCTCGATCGGGGCGGTGAACATCCGCGGCGCGTGGAGGGCGAGGTACGCCTCGCGCAGGATGCTCAAGGCCGCGACGATGATCAGCACGCCCTCGAGCACCACCGAGAAATATTCGGCCTTGTGGTGGCCGTAGGGATGGTTGGCGTCGGCCGGCTTGGCGCCGAAGCGGACGGCGAGGAGGGCGGCGGCGGAGGCGGCGACATTGACGATGCTCTCGAGCGCATCGGAATAGAGCGCGACGCTGCCGGTGAGGAGCCAGGCGCCGAGCTTGAGGGCGAGCACGACGACGCCGACCACGACGCTGATCGCGGCGAGCGTGCCGGTTCCGGCGGAGCCGACGGGGGCGGGCGTCTTCACCGCTGGCCCGCTCGCGCGGATCGGCGCGGGTTTGCCTGCATGGATGGCCGGTTTGAAGCTTCCCGGTTCGTGATGTGACCCCCTCCCATCCTCCCCCTGTCAGGGGGAGGGGGCGCAGATTGCTCCGGCCCCGCCACGCCGGCATGGTTAGCTGAGCACAGGCGGTCCCATGGCGCCCCCTCCCCCTGAACGCTACGAGGGTCACACATCTCTCTGGGCCCGATCGGCGGCACAGGAAAAGGCTCCGCCTCTCCCACAAGGGGCGAGGGGGAGCCCCGTCCTGCGCTGTGATTCGAATTTGTGAGTGTGCACAAGCAACGCACCTCGGATCGCGCCGCAGCGATAGCAAGATGTGTGAATGTCGTAGCCCTGAAAGGGGGAGGTCGGGAGGGGGTCAAGTCCGCCGTCAAGGATCATGCCGAAGCTTCGTTTCGATCCCTGTCCCGCATGGGCATAGGCCGACGCGATAAAAAAGCCGGAGTTGCAAATCGGCCGCCGCATCGCCTAATCCGCCATGGTCTCGACCGACGCCAGGCTCTCCGCCGGTCCGGCTTCGGCGAAGGGGGTTGTCGACCTCGACGAAGGTGTCGGGATAGAAGCCGTTGAAGCGGGTGCGCAGCGCCAGCGAATAGGCGCCGATATGGCCGATCTCGATCCAGTCGCCGGTGTCGACGTTCTGCGGGAGATAGAAGGGCCGCGACAGGATGTCGACCGAATCGCAGGTCGCCCCGCACACCTTGAAGGCGGTGAGCGCGCTCGATCCGGTGCGCTTCCGCCGCGCCGGGTCGGGCAGGAGGCGCGCCGGCAGCGTGATCTTGCCGGTCCAAGAATCGGACAAGGACGCCCAGATGCCGTCGTTGATATAGATGCGCCGGCCCTTCTTGAGGAGGACGCGGACGATCAGCGAGAAGCTCCGCGCCACGATCACCCGGCCGGGCTCGGCGACGAGCGGCAGGTCGTCGAGACCCCATTCGCCGATCTCGCCGACGACTTCGGAAATCAGCGCGGCGGTATCGGGGGTGGGCGGCGCCTTCCGCCGCGGGTCGTGACCGTATTGCGCCGGGAAGCCGCCGCCGATGTCGAGCATGGCGAGCGGCACGCCGGCCCGCGACCTCACCCAGGCGGCGGAGGCGAGGGCGCGCTCGTAGGTGTCGGTGTCCTCGACCTGGCTGCCGACATGGAAGCAGAGGCCGACGCGAAAGCCGACGCGGGCGATCCGCTGGACGAGTTCCACTGCGTGCGACGGCGAGGCGCCGAATTTCTTCGACAATTCATAAGCCGCCTGGCCGCGCGCGGCGAGGCGGACGAGAAGGGTGATCTCTTCCGGATCGAGATCGAGCCCGCGCACGATCCGGAGGATTTTGGCGACCTCGTCCTCGTGGTCGAGCGCCATCACCCGGATGCCGTGGGTCTCGAGCGCGAGCCGGATATCGGACTGCGCCTTGACCGGGTGCGTGTAGAGGAGCTCGGCCTTCGGCGCGACCGCCCGCACTCCGGCAAACTCGCCGGGCGAGGCGACGTCGAAGCAGCCGATCCCGGCCTCCGCCAGGGTCTTGAGCACCATCGCCTCGCCGTTGGTCTTGACCGCATAGGCGGTCTTGCCGGGGAAGGCGGTCTTGAAGGCGAGGGCATCGGCGCGGAGCACGCCGGGCATGAAGCAGTAGACCGGCTGATCGGGCCTGAGCGCGTAGGCCGCCTCCCGGGCGGTGGCAAACTTCTCCATCCCCATTTCCCGAATGCCTCCCGCGCGCCCCGCGCCGGCACGCTACCAGCACACCGCCGGAGCTAAAAGCTTGCGCCCCTTGTTTCCGTTCCGCGACGGCACCTCGTTCACTTTTTCCTCAGGTGGCTGGCCGGGACATCCTCAGGCCCCGGCAGATCGAAGCGACGGGCGCATGGGTCCTTTCCGTGCGGCATCGCCGCTTGCCGGGTTTTCCACACGCGGGGGAAAATTGATCACGAAACCTTACGGACGGAAATACTCAATAAAGCGAATGCGTTAGCTATGTAGGCTTAAGCGATTTTTCACGAATTTGCGCATCGCAGCACACATTTCGCTTCGCGATCGGCCCGGATCGCGGTACCCTTCACTCGTTGCTCAGGGAACCGGAGGCAGTCATGACTTTTGCCCGTCCGCTCCACTTGGCGATGGTATGCGCCGCGTTCCTGTTTGTAGCTGCAGTTGTTTTCGGCGCGATCTAGGCGCGTCGAGAGTTTGTTGCGAAGAGTTGTTCGGCCCGGCCGGGTGCGCTGGAGCGCGATGCCCGGCTTTGTTGTTTTCGGGGTTGTCGCCTCGGTCCCGACGCGGCCATCGGTGCAGCCGCGCAACAGCCTGATCATCTCGCCAGTGCCGGTCATCCTCGCGAAGGCGGGGAGCCAGTAAGCATGCCCGTCCTGGGGAGGACACCCTTCCCGCGACCACCTTCACCGTTCGTCTCCATCCGTCGTTGACATCGTTTACTGGCTCCCCGCTTTCGAGCCTGTGAAGGAATTCCAATGCTCACTCGCGCCGGTGCCCCTCTCCTCAACCGTCATCCTCCGGCTTGACCGGAGGATCGTTCAGTAAAGAGAAATACGTCAGACGATTCAGCGACTTCCAGCGATCCTCCGGTCAAGCCGGAGGATGACGGTATTGTTGTATCCGGGTCGGCCCCCAAGCTTTTTCGCGGGGATGACGGGGGTCTGCCGTGCCGTACAGACAGCGGGCAGGTCGCAATAATACGAGTCGTCCGACGGAGTCCGCGCCGGTTCATTCACGGCTCTTTCGCCTGAATAACCTCAAGGAATTGAACCCGATAATGCCGCCTCAGAACCGGTCGAGAATCGCCAGGGTCTTGCCGGCCTTGAGGATCGCCGCGTCGGTGCCGAGCGCGGTGGTGACGCTGCCGCGATTCTCGTCATAGGGCGCGCCGTGAAGCGCCGGGTCGCGCCAGAGCCCGGTGGTGATGGTGACGCCGCGGAAGACGAGCCGCCCGTTGACCCGCGCGAGGTTCATGCCGCCCGACGACGAGCCGCTGGCGTCGCAGTCGGTGCGGAAGAACGAGGTGATGCTCGACGACACCGGCACGCGCCGTACCTTGCAGCCCTGCACGACCGGCAGCGAATTGTCGACCCAGTGCTCCATGTCGGCGGGATGCGCGGTGACCACGATGAGATCGTCGCCCGGCTTGACCGCGACGCCATCATCGACCGGGAACGGCTCGGCGCCGTCGATCGCCCGGGCAAGACGCACCACGGCGAAGTCGAAGTTCGAGCCGGGCTTCGGCTGCGGCGCGCCGAACTCGGCGTCTTCGAGGATGAGATCGATCTTGACCGGGTTCTCCGCCTGGTTCTTGAAGAAGCATTCGGTGCGGCGGGTTCCGTCGGGCTCGAAGAAGATGTGCCCGGCGGTCAGGATCTGCCGGTTGGTGACGAACAGCGCGCCCGAGCCGATCGAGGGACTGGGCAGGAAGCAGCCGACATAGCCCGAGACCGTGCGGATCCGGGCGATTTCGGCGTCGGAGAGACCGAGCTTCGGCCCGAGAAAGAGGATCGAATCGCGATCGTCCTTGCCGTCGATGATGTTGGCGGTCGCGAGCGGCGCGGCAAATGCCAGGACGAGGCCGGTCAAGGCGATGGCGGCGAGGGCGAGAGCTTTCATGGGATTCGGGGAGAGGTCGGCGTCGGCTCGGTGATCGGCGGGAAATATGGCGGCGAAACGGACCTCCTCTCTATAACAGGATGGCGGGAATTTGAGTCGCCTCGAAGGCGGCCTTGAATGAAGTGTATCCCCCTCGACGTCATTCCGGCGCGTGGTCAGCCGAACGTGAATACGAACAGCTCGGCGCCCGGATCGACGAACTCAATCGCGAACGTCCTGTCGTCGATCATCCGCTTCTGCCGGACGAGCTGATAGAGCCGCTGCTCCGTGACCGCGCCGCCGCCGTCCCGGTCGACGTCGAGACCGCGCTCCGCCGCCGGCGCCTCGTCGTCGATGCTGACCCGAAACCGGATGGAGGCCCCAGGCCGAGCCGGACCCATGACCAGATTGAGGTCGCGGGCGTGAAAGCGGAAGGCGAGGCGTCCGTTCGCGGATTTCACCGCCGCCGCCTCCGCGCCGATGCTCCAGGTTCCCGAAACCGCCCACTGGTTGAGCCCCAGCCGCTCGGGAATCTGGTATTCGCCCAAACCGCCGGCGACCACGCCGCCGGGCGAAGCGAAGTTCTCGCCGCGGCCGGAGCCAGCGTAGGTCTCCGGCGAGCGGACGTTCTCCCAATCGGCGGCGAGTTCGACGCCCTTCCCTTCCGCCGCAACCGGCGCGTGGTCGAAGCCGCTCGTCCCCGCCTCGGCCAGCAGATTCTGGATGGCCGTCTCGGTGCGCTCATAGTCGCCCTCGCCAAACTGGCGATAGCGAATGCGACCCTCGGCATCGATCAGATAGATCGCCGGCCAATAGCGATTTTCGAACGCCCGCCAGACCTTGTAGTCGCTGTCGATCGCGATCGGGTAGCCGACATCGAAGTTCTTCGCGGCCCAGCGGATGTTGTCGACGTTCTTCTCAAATCCGAACTCCGGCGTGTGAACGCCGATCGTGACGAGGCCATGATTCCCGTACTTGCCAGCCCATGCCCGGACGTAAGGCTCGGTCCGCAGCCAATTGATGCAGGAGTAGGTCCAGAAGTCGACGAGGACGACCTTGCCCACAAGCTCGGCGGGGGTCAGCGGTTTCGAGTTGAGCCAGCCGGTAGCGCCGCCAAGCGAGGGGAATTTCCCCTCGACCGGCAATCGCGGCGTGGGTGTCTGTTGCTGCGCCATGGCCTTGTCTTCCGCGGCAGTTCCGATCCCGAATGCGAGGGCAAGCATTGCAGCAGGCTATGCGGGCGTTCGACAATACCCGCCCCGCCGATACGTGTAGCCGGCAAACGGCGCGCCGGCGCGGGCGGGCGGATGCGGTCAGCGCAGCGACCGGAACGCGTCGCGCATCTCGGAGACGAAGAACGCCGGCTGCTCCCACGCCGCAAAGTGCCCGCCCTTTGGCAGCTTGTTGTAATGCATGAGCCCGGGATAGGCCTTTTCCGCCCAGGTGCGCGGAGCCTGATAGAGTTCGTCGGGGAAGGCGCTCACGGCGACCGGGATGTTGACGCCCCGGATATCGAAGAAGCCGCCGGTCGGATGGTGCGCGTTGTCCCAATACAGGCGCGCCGATGAGATCGCGGTGTTGGTCAACCAGTAGAGCGTGACATTGTCGAGGATGTCGTCGCGGGTCAGGCCCTCGGTCACTCCGTCGAAAACCCGAGCGATCATTTCCTCGCTGCGCGCATCGTGGTCGCACATCCACGCCGCGAGGCCGACCGGCGAATCGGCGATCGCGTAGAGCGTCTGTGGGCGGTTGTTCATTTCGATGGCGTAGCCGAGCCCGTTCTTGAAGAAATAGTCGAGCTGATCCCAGGCGTGCTTCTCATCGGGCGAAAGGCCGGCCGGCGGCGGACCGCCGGCGGCAAGCGCCTTGGAGACATCGGCGGGAACCGTCGCCGGCATGTTGGTGTGGATGGCGAGCAGCCCGGGCGGTTGCTGCAAGGCCATGGTCTCGGTGACCGCGTTGCCCCAGTCGCCGCCCTGCGCCACGTAGCGCGTGTAGCCGAGGCGCTCCATCAACGTCGCCCACGCCTTGGCGATGCTCTGAGGGTTCCACCCGGGCTTTGTCGGCTTGCCCGAGAAGCCGTAGCCGGGCAGCGACGGGATGACGAGGTGGAAAGCGTCCGACGCGCTGCCGCCATTTTGGGTCGGATCGGTCAGCGGGCCGACAATCTTCAACTGCTCGATAATCGAGCCCGGCCAGCCGTGCGTGACGATCATCGGCAGCGCATCTTCATGCTTCGAACGGACATGGATAAAGTGGATGTCGAGCCCATCGATCGTCGTGACGAAGTGCGGGAGCGCCTTGAGTTTCGCCTCGCCCTTCCGCCAGTCGTAATCGCCCGCCCAATAGGCGGCGAGATTCCGGGCGGTGGCGAGCTTCACACCCTGTGATCGATCCGTAACCGTTTCCTCCTCGGGCCAGCGGGTCGCCGCCACTCGCCGGCGGAGGTCGGCGAGCGCGTCGTCCGAAAAGTCGAACATGAACGGCCGGATGCCGCTGCTGCCTCCGCCCGAGATGGCGGAATTCAGAGGTGGGCTGGTCTCGCGAGTCTTTCCTGCGTTGGCCATGGACCACTCCTTTCCCGGGCTCGGGGCCCCATTCACCCGAACCGATCGACGAGGGGAATTTGATGCTGAGGGAGGACGACAAACTGCACGCCGGTACAGGACGACACGCCCGACCAGGCCGCCGATCTTATGCGAGGCGCCCGACGAGCGACAGCGGAAAATGGCGCGAGCTATTCGGCCGCCTCGCGTTTCCCCGGCTCGTAGTTGAGGATCGGCGCGAGCCAGCGTTCCGCCTCGGCGAGCGGCCAGCCCTTCCTCGCGGCATAGTCCTCGACCTGGTCCTGTTCGATCCGGCCGACGCCGAAATAGTGGCTCTGGGGATGCGAGAAATAGAGGCCGGAGACCGATGAGGCGGGCCACATGGCGTAGCTCTCCGTGAGCCTGATGCCGGTCGCGGCCTCGGCGTCGAGAAGGTCGAAGAGCGTGCGCTTCTCGGTGTGGTCGGGCTGGGCCGGATAGCCGGGGGCGGGGCGGATGCCGCGATAGGCCTCGCGGATCAGCTCCGCCGGGGTCAGGCTCTCGTCCGGCGCATAGGCCCAGAACTCACGGCGGACGCGCTCGTGCATGCGCTCGGCAAAGGCTTCGGCGAGCCGGTCGGCGAGCGCCTGGCTCATGATCTTGGAGTAGTCGTCATTGGCGCGGGCGAAGCGCTCGGCGACCGCCTCCTCGCCGATCCCGGCCGTGACCGCGAAGCCGCCGATGAAATCGGCAAGGCCAGTCGCCGCCGGCGCCACGAAATCGGCGAGCGCGACATGGCCGCGCTTCCTGTTCGCCCGCGCGATCTGCTGGCGGAGCGTGTGGAGCCGCGCCCGCTCGGCGCTCCGCGCCTCGTCGGCATAGACGACGATGTCGTCGCCGTCGGCGTTGGCCGGCCAGAAGCCGACGACGCCGCTCGCCTCGAGCCAGTTCTCGGCGACGAGCTTGTCAGAGCATCGCCGTGGCGTCGTCGAATAGCGAGCGGGCCGCCTCACCGACCTTGGGATCGTCGAGGAGGAGCGGGTAGGTGCCCTTGATCTCCCAGGCGGCGAAGAACGGCGTCCAGTCGATATAGGGGACGAGCTCGGCGATCGGATAGCCGGCGAAGCGGCGGGTGCCGAGGAAGGACGGGCGCGGCGGGACGTAGCCCTGCCAGTCGACGGCGAAGCGGTCCTTCCGCGCCTCGCGAAGCGAGACCCGCTGCTTCTCGGCAAGGCCGCGGGCGTGGGTCTCGGCGACCTTCAGGTATTCCGCGCGGATCGTCGTCGACATAGGCCGAGCGGCCGGCGCCCATGAGATTCTGCGCGACGCCGACGGCGCGGCTCGCGTCGAGGACGTGCACCGCCTGGTTCCGCTTGTAGTTGGGGCTGATCTTGACCGCGGTGTGGACGCGGCTTGTCGTGGCGCCGCCGATCAGAAGCGGCAGGTCGAAGCCTTCGCGCTCCATCTCGGCCGCGACGTGGCACATCTCGTCGAGCGAGGGGGTGATCAGCCCGGAGAGGCCGACGATGTCGACTTTCCGTTCCCGCGCCGTCTCGAGGATCTTCGCCGCCGGCACCATGACGCCGAGGTCGATCACCTCGTAATTGTTGCACTGGAGGACGACGCCGACGATGTTCTTGCCGATGTCGTGGACGTCGCCCTTGACGGTGGCGAGCAGGATGCGGCCGGCGAGGTTCGGCTCGCCGGCGCCGTGCTCGCGCTTCTCCTTCTCCATGTAGGGCATCAGGTAGGCGACCGCCTGCTTCATCACCCGTGCCGACTTCACGACCTGCGGCAGGAACATCTTGCCGGCGCCGAAGAGGTCGCCGACGACGTTCATGCCGGCCATCAGCGGGCCTTCGATCACCTCGAGCGGCCGTTTCGCGCGCCTGGCGCGCCGCCTCGGTGTCGATCTCGATGAACTCGGTGATGCCGGCGACCAGCGCATGGGCGAGCCGCTTGTCGACCGGCCAGTCGCGCCAGGCGAGGTCGGCCTCTTTCTTGGCCGAGGCGCCGCCCTTGTAGCGCTCGGCGGCTTCGAGCAGCCGCTCGGTCGAATCCGGGCGGCGGTTGAGGACGACGTCCTCGGCGAGGGCGCGGAGCTCGGGGTCGATGTCGTCATAGACCGGCAGAGCGCCGGCATTGACGATGCCCATGTCCATGCCGGCGGCGATCGCATGGTAGAGGAAGACCGAATGCATCGCGGCGCGCACCGACTCGTTGCCGCGGAACGAGAACGAGAGGTTGGAGACGCCGCCCGAGACATGGGCGTGGGGCAGGTTGGCCTTGATCCAGCGCACCGCATCGATGAAGTCGACGCCGTAATTGTTGTGCTCCTCGATGCCGGTGGCGACGGCGAAGATGTTGGGGTCGAAGATGATGTCCTCGGCGGGAAAGCCGACCTCTTCGGTCAGGATGCGGTAGGCGCGGGCGCAGATCTGCGTCTTGCGCTCGAAGGTGTCGGCCTGGCCCTTCTCGTCGAAGGCCATGACGACGACGGCGGCGCCGTAGCGGCGCACCTTCTCGGCCTGCTCGCGGAAGAGCGGCTCGCCCTCCTTCATCGAGATCGAGTTGACGATCGCCTTGCCCTGGACGCACTTGAGGCCCGCCTCGATCACCGACCATTTCGACGAATCGATCATCACCGGGACGCGGGCGATATCGGGTTCGGCCGCCATCAGATTGAGGAAGGTGACCATCGCGGCCTCGGAATCGAGCAGGCCCTCGTCCATGTTGACGTCGAGAACCTGGGCGCCGTTCGCCACCTGCTCGCGCGCCACCTCGAGCGCCGCAGCGTAGTCGCCGGCGGTAATCAGCTTGCGGAAGCGCGCCGAGCCGGTGACGTTGGTCCGCTCGCCGATATTGACGAAGGAGGCGGTGGGGGCGGTCATGAGGCGTTCATCACGGAGCGCGCGCGAGCGCTCAATGCGCTTCCATCGAAGGGATTGATGATCTCAAGCAGGCCAAAGCGCATCCCGTCCTGCATATCCTCGCTGATGAGCGCCGTGACGCCGGCCTGTTCCGCCGTGGCGAGCAGGAGGCCGTCCCAGTAGCTGAACCGGCCCGTGGCGAACGAACTTGTCGCCCGCTCCACCGCAAGGTCGTCATAGGGAAAGGTAGGGAATGTCGCGAGGAGCTGATGCCCCGAGGAAGCAGCGAAGGGCGCAGGCATTTTGAGCCTCTTCACCATCGCGTTCTGGAATTCACCGATAACCTGGAGAGCGAGTGGCGCCGCAATGTCTGCCATTCTCCGAAGGACCTGCTTCGCTATTGTCTGCTTTACCGGGTCCCGTTCGTCGAAGGCGTAGATCAGGATATTGGTATCCAGCGTGACGGTCATCGCTCGTAAAGTTCGTCACGCGGGCCGTAGGGACCCTCGGACCGCCACCCCTGCTCGGCGATCTTCATGAGGGCCTCGAATGCAGCCCGGCGTTCTTCCTCCGTGCGGGCAAGCGGAGGATAGATCGGCAGGCTGGCAGTCCTCACCGGCCTGTCGGCAGCCGCGCCTTTCCCCGCGTGAATCTCGACGGCCTGGTCCTTGCGGTCGCGGAAATAACTCCCCCACACATTCTTCATCACGTCGAGGGGCCTCAGCCCGGCTGTTGGCTTTCCATTGCGGCCGTCGGACATCTTCACCCAGGTTCCGGCAATGCCGTCCACGACGAGGTCGATCGTCTCTCCCGGCTGCATTGCTAACACGCGGTGGACGAGCTTCGGATCGCCACGGATATGTTTCGCCCAGAGCACGTAGTCTTTGACTATCGCCGTTGCCATCGCTGCATTCTCCTGGCGCCCCAGATAACCCCCGTCATGACCCCCGTCAAGGCCTACGCCACCACCTCGAACGGCTCCAGTCCCGACAGCCGCATCTTCGCCTCGGCCTGCGGCAGGATCCGCGGCGGCACGTCTGCGACCGCCGCGGCGATCGCGGCGATGTGCTCCGGCGTGGTGCCGCAGCAGCCGCCGACGATGTTGACGAGCCCGGTCCGGGCGAACTCGCCGAGGGCTTCGGCCATGCCTTCCGGGGTCTCGTCATATTCGCCGAATGCGTTGGGCAGCCCGGCATTGGGATAGGCGCAGATCAGCGTGTCGGCGATCCGCGCCAGCTCGGCGATATGGGCACGCATTTCCCTCGCGCCCAGCGCACAGTTGAGCCCGACCGAGAACGGCCGGGCGTGGCGGAGCGAATACCAGAAGGCGGTCGGCGTCTGGCCGGAGAGGGTGCGGCCGGAAAGGTCGGTGATGGTGCCGGAAATCATCAGCGGCAGGCGCGCGCCCCGCGCGGCGAAGACCTGTTCCATCGCCACCACAGCCGCCTTGGCGTTCAGGGTATCGAAGATGGTCTCGACCAGGATGAGGTCGGCGCCGCCGTCGATCAGGCCGCGGGCCGCCTCCGAATAGGCGGCGACGAGGTCGTCGAAGCTGATGTTGCGGAAGCCGGGATTGTTGACGTCGGGCGAGATCGAGGCGGAGCGGTTGGTCGGGCCGATCGCGCCGGCGACGAAGCGCGGCCGGCCGTCTTCGGCCTCGACGATCCGGGCGGCATCCTTGGCAAGCCGGGCGCCTTCCCGGTTGAGCTCATAGGCGAGCGCCTGCATGCCGTAGTCGGCCTGGGCGATGGCGGTCGAGGAGAAGGTGTTGGCCTCGACGATGTCGGCGCCGGCGCGGAGATAGGATTCATGGATGTCGCGGATCGCCGCGGGCTGGGTGAGGTTCAAGAGATCGTTGTTGCCGCGGAGGTCCGACGGCCAGTCGGCGAAGCGCGGCCCGCGGAAGTCGGCCTCGCTGAAGCGCCGGCCCTGGATCATCGTCCCCATCGCCCCGTCGAGGACGAGGATGCGCTTGGCGGCGATGGCGCGGAGGCGGGATTCTGCGCCGCTCGGATTGGCAATGGCGTTCACTTCGATTTCTTTCCTCTCGGCGGGTTCGGTCCCTCAAGCGCCGTAAGCCGCTTCTCGATGCCGTCGAGACGCTCTTCGACCTCTGCCGCCGCATAGCGCCCGATCAGGGATTCCCCGAATGCCGCCTGCTTGACGGATTCGAGCTTCTTCTCCAGCGCATCAAAACGACGATCGACGGCGTCGAACTTCCTGTCGACCCCATCGAAGCGCTTGTCCATAACGGCGCGTATTTCCCGCAGCAGCGGAAGGATCATGCTTTCCGGTTCGGCCATTTGAACGGATCTCCTTCAAGCGAACAGGCTGACAGATGTACGTCGGTCCAACCTCAGACAAGTCCCATCGGTCTCCACTCAGCCTCGCTGAAGCGGCGCGCCTGGACCATCATCCCCATCGCCCGTTCACGGACGAGGATGCGCTTGGCCGCGATGGCGTGAAGGCGGGATTCGGTGGCGATGTCTCGCACCCACGAACATGAACAGACCGCTCTCGCAGAGACTTATTCAAGCTCGACTTCTCCGCCGGTGTCCTTACTCCGCTCCAGGTCGAGATCGTCGAACTTCGGACCACCGAACAGCACCCCCACCGAGTCTCGCGGTTTATGGATGAACTCGAGTCGGTTGCCCAACGGATCGTGGACGTGGAAGCGCTGAACCCCCGGAATATCGTTCGCCCAAGCCACATCGTGACCGGCGTTGGCCAGCCGGTCGGCCAGTCCATAAGCGTCCCACGCCGAAAAGGCAGGGTGCGCCTTTTTCGCCGGCCGGAAGTCTGGTTCCACGCCAAGGTGAAGCTGCTGCTCCCCAGCCAGGAGCCACAGGCCGCCGCGCGCAGCCAAGAGCTCGGGTTTCTCCACTTCGACGAACCCGAGCACGCCGACGTAGAACGCGCGACAGGCTTCCTCCGAGCCGGGAGGAATGGCGAGCTGAACATGGTCGAGACCTGTGACGAGATGGTCGAAATCGATCGTCAAGCCGCCGCCTCCTTCGGCTCGGGCTTTGCCGGGCGCATGCCGAGGAGATAGCAGATCGCGTAGACGAGGTCGGCGCGGTTCATGGTGTAGAAGTGGAAATCCTTGACGCCGCGGTCGACGAGGTCGAGCACCTGCTCGGCGGCGACGGCGGCGGCGACGAGCTGGCGGGTCGCCGGATCGTCGTCGAGCCCTTCGAAGCGGTGCGCGAGCCAGGCCGGCACCGAGGCGCCGCAGCGCGAGGCAAACCGCGCCACCTGGGGGAAGCTATGCACCGGCGCGATCCCCGGCACCACCGGGATGTCCAGCCCGGCAGCGCGCACCCGATTGACATAGGCCTCGTAGACATCGTTGTCGAAGAAGAACTGGGTGATGGCGCGATCGGCGCCGGCATCGACCTTGCGCTTCAGCATCTCGATGTCGGCGGCGAGGCTCGGGCTCTCCGGGTGCTTCTCGGGATAGGCGCCAACCGAGACCTCGAAGTCGCCGAGGGCGCGGATGCCGGCGACGAGGTCGGCGCTACTCGCGTATCCCTCGGGGTGCGGGCAATAGGCGGTGCCGACCCCGCCCTCGGGGTCGCCGCGGAGCGCTACGATGTGGCGGACGCCGGCGTCGCGGTAGGCGCGGACGACGGCGTCGACCTCGCCCCTGGTCGCGGCGACGCAGGTGAGATGCGCCGCGGGGGTGAGCCGCGTCTCCGTGAGGAGGCGCGCCACCGTCGCGTGGGTGCGCTCCCGCGTCGAGCCGCCGGCGCCGTAGGTCACCGAGACGAAGGACGGACCGAGCGGGGCGAGCCGCTCGATCGATTGCCACAGCGTCGTCTCCATCGCCTCGGTCTTCGGCGGGAAGAACTCGAACGAGACATGCAGGCCGGAATCCGACCCGACGAGCCGGCTCCGGCGCCTGGCTTGGCCCTCCATCACGCCACCTCCCGCCCTTCGGCGCCGGCAAGCTGCATGCGCTGGTCGTGCGCCAGCCACAGCGTCACCTTGAGCTTGTTCTTCTGCCCGGGCAGATCGACCACCCGGTCGAGCGCGAGCTCGCGCGCCTCGATCCATTGGCGGACATGGTCCTCGGCGAAGCCGAGGCGGCGGTGGGCGTGGTTCTCGCGCAGGAACTCGAGGTCGTGCGGGGCGAAGTCGACGATGAGGAGCCGCCCGCCGGGACGCAGCACGCGGGCGGCTTCGGCGAGCGCCCGCTCCGGATCGTCGAGGTAGTGGAGCACCTGGTGGATGGTGACGAGATCGAAGGAGCCGCGCGGCAGGGGCAGGTTATAGATGTCGCCGAGGCGGACCTGGGCGTTCAAGACGCCGGCGCGGTCGAGATTGGCGCGGGCGACGGCGAGCATGTTGGGCGAGGCGTCGATGCCGACCGCGCGGCTATAGAGCGGCGCCAGCAGTTCGAGCATGCGGCCGGTGCCGGTGCCGAGATCGAGGAGACTGTCGAAGGGATTGTCGCCGACCGCCTTCCGGATCGCCGCCTCGACGCGGTCCTCGGCGACGTGGAGCGCGCGGATCGTGTCCCAGTCCCCGGCGTTTTCGGCGAAGTAGCGGCGCGCGGCCTCGGCGTGCTCGCGCTTGATGCCGGCGAGCCGGTCGCGGTCGCGGGCGAGGCGGGGATCGGCGGGATCGACCAGGGCGAGGAGGTCGCGCGCCAGCCGCGCGCCGGCCCCGGTGTCGGTCAGGCGGTAGAAGACCCAGGCGCCTTCCGGATAGCGGTCGATCAGGCCGGCATCTGCGAGAAGCTTGAGATGGCGCGAAATGCGCGGCTGCGACTGGCCGAGGATGGCGGTCAGGTCCTTGACCGACAGCTCGGACTCGCGGAGCAGCGCGAGCACGCGAAGCCGCGTCGTCTCGCCGGCGGCCTTGAGCGAAGCGATCATCGGCTCGACCTCTAGCGCGGCGGACATCGGCAGCCTCGTCTCGTTAGACATAAAGATATCCTTATACCTATATCCTGTCGGGCGCCAGCGCAATCAGTTCGGGCTTGACGATCGTCGGATATCAACTTAACCATAAAGTTAAATGAAGGAGGCGGATCCGACGTGAGCCAGGTCGCACTGCCCGCGGTCTTCGGCGCGCTCGCCGACCCGATCCGCCTCGCCATCGTCGAACGGCTGCTCCGCGAGGGCGAACGTTCCGCCGGCGAGATCGCCGCGCCGTTCCCGGTGAGCAAGCCGGCGATCTCCAAGCATCTCCGCGTCCTCGAAGAGGCCGGGCTGATCGAGCGCCGGGTCGAGCGCCAGTGGCGGGTCTGCCGGGTGAGACCGGAGGCGATCCGCGCCGTCGACGACTGGGTCAGGACCTACCGGGCCTTCTGGGAAGGCTCGTTCGACCGCCTCGAGACGCTTCTCGCCAAGCCGGGAGCGAAGACCCGCAACAAGGAGACCGACCATGGCTGACGGCGTCACGGCGAACAGCGCCAAGGCGGTCCGCGAAGGCAGCCCGGACGACCGCACCCTCGTCATCGAGCGCGTGTTCAAGGCGCCGCCCGACGAGGTTTTCAAGGCGTGGACCGACCCTCAGATTCTGGTTCAGTGGTGGGGGCCGGAGGGCCACCATGTCCCGGAATACGCCATGGACGTGCGCGAGGGCGGGGCGTGGCGGTCGGTGATGATGAGCGACAAGGGCGAGGCCCATACGGTGTCCGGCGTCTACCGCGAGATAGCCCCGCCGAAGCGCCTGGTGATGACCTGGGCCTGGGAGCAGCCGAACGGCGGCCGCGGCCACGAGACGGTGGTGGAACTCTCCTTCGAACCGGCGCCCGAGGGCACCCGGATGCGCCTCGTCCAGCGCCTGTTCCAGAGTGTCGAGCAGCGCGACAATCACCGGCTCGGCTGGAATTCGACCTTCAACAAGCTCGAGGCATTGTCGGCAAAGAGCGGATAACCGCGGGCTTGGCGAGGCGGGCCGGCCGCTCGGCCTGGAGCGCGATGTGTTCAGATCGGGTCAACGCAAGCATCGAACACTATGTCGTCCCGCACGCGGTGCAGCGCGAAGCGGTGCACCGCAGATGCGGGACCTCGTTCGCTGGATCCAGCAACAACAGAAACGAGGTCCCGGATCAGCACCGCACCACTTCCTCGGGTCAAGCCCGAGGACGCTGCGGTGCGTCCGGGACGACATCGCGTCTTGGTCAGCCGATTCGAGCTGACTTCATGCCGCTTTAGCCAGGGCGTTGGTGGGCGCGCGCGACGATGGCGATCGCCAGATCCCAGGCGTCGCGAATGGCGGTGAGGAGAACCGCGAGCGCCGCGGCAGCGACCAGATAGGATGCCGCTTGCGGAGCCCGCCAGGCCGCCGCGGCGGCGGCGCCGAGGCCGAGATAGGCGAGCGAGGGGATGAATCCGTAGTACCATTTGTCCGACCAGTGCGGCTTCGTCTCCCAGTCGGCGATCAGGATCCGGCGCGCGGTCAAGGCCGAATAGACGAGGCCGAGCCCGGCGATCAGGCCGAGCAGGACCGCAACGGCGGCCGGCGGAAGCTCCGGCACTTCCGCGACGGCGCTGATCACTACGACGATGGTGAAATGGAAGACGATCGGCGTGAAATAGATCGGCGCGCCGCGCGCGATCGTGCCGGCCTCGAAACCCGCCATCAGCGTCGCCACCACGAACATCAGGCCGATCAACGCGCCGGCGACGCCGCCGACGATGAGGTAGTAGCTGTCCCAGCCTTCAAACACTTTTCGACATCTCCGTGCTCAAGTGCCGCGATCCGAATACGGCGACGGGATCAGGTCAAGCGGCAAGCCTGAAGTCGGGCTCGGCCTTCGCCGCGTCGGCTTCGGCCGCGTTCGGGTTGAGTTCGCCGGCGCCTCTCGCCGAACCCGGGTAGCGCCGCCCGAGCCGGCGCGCTACAAACCCGCCTCCGAACCTTCCGACCGGCAGAGTTGTTCCGGCCACGCGGGCGTCGCCAGCGGCCGGCTCGGCCGGCGGTGCAACCCACAAGACTTCGTTATGCTCGAATTCACCGGCCTCGCGGTAGAGGCGAGCCGCCTCGTCAAGGCCTTCGGCGACAATCGCGCCGTCGACGGCATCGACCTCGCCGTCCGCCGCGGCGCGATCTTTGCCGTGCTCGGACCGAACGGCGCCGGCAAGACGACCATGGTCCGTGTCTTTGCGACTCTGCTCAGGCCCGATGCCGGCGTCGCCCGCGTCCTCGGCTTCGACGTCGTCCGCGAGGCCGACGACGTCCGCCGCCGCATCAGCCTCACCGGCCAGTTCGCCTCGGTCGACGAGGACCTGACCGGCCAGGAGAATCTCGTCCTCCTCGGTCGGCTCCTCGGCTATTCGCGCTCGCGCGCGACGACGCGATCGGAGGAACTCCTCGCCGCTTTCGGCCTTACCGACGCCACCTATCGCCAGGTCAAGCTCTACTCCGGCGGCATGCGGCGCCGGCTCGACATCGCCGCGAGCCTGATCGTCACGCCCGAGCTGCTCTTCCTCGACGAGCCGACCACCGGGCTCGATCCGCGGAGCCGCAACCAGGTCTGGGACATCATCCGGCTGCTCACGGAGAACGGAACCACGGTGCTCCTCACCACGCAATATCTCGAGGAGGCCGACCAGCTCGCCGACCGGATCGCGGTGATCGACCATGGCCGGGTGATCGCCGAGGGGTCGAGCAACGAGCTCAAGGCTTCGGTCGGCGCGGGCGTGCTCCACGTGCGGCTCGCTGATCCGGAGACCCGTGAGCAGGCGGCGCGCATTCTTGCCGCCCGCTATTCAGAGCCGGCGCAGCGCGAGGCCGACCCGCGCGGGCTGACGGTCCAGCTCGCCGACCCCGATCTCGCCGCCGCCGGCCTTGCCGATCTCGCCGCTGCCGGCGTCGGCATCACCGACTTCTCGCTCGGCCAGCCGAGCCTCGACGAGGTCTTCTTCGCGCTCACCGGCCATGCCGCGGAGCCGGGGAACGGCGATGGCGCCAGCACGAACGGCGTGCGTAAGCAGGCGGCGGCGGAATGATGATCGAGTCTCATTCCTATTCGCCTTGGATGGCTGACCCCCTCCCATCCTCCCCCTTCCAGGGGGAGGGGGCGTGGTGGAGTCGCCGGAGTCTCCGCGACGCCGATCGCTTTGCTCGACCGATGCAGTCTTCGTCCCCTCCCCCTGAAAGGGGGAGGTTGGGAGGGGGTCACAACACCAGCTCTGTCGCAGGCATGATAAGAACAGCATGATGCCCGACATCCGCGACAACCTCCCCATCGGCGACGACCTTCGCCGGGTGCTTGCGGTGGCGCGGCCGCCGGCGCCGCCGGGCGCCGTTCCCAACCTCCTGACCTTCGGGTGGCGGGCGCTCTTGAAGGTCAAGCACATGCCGGAGCAGCTCTTCGACGTGCTGGTCACGCCGATCATGTTCACGGTGCTCTTCACCTTCCTGTTCGGCGGCGCGCTTGCCGGCTCGACGGACGCCTACATCCAGTTCCTCTTACCCGGCATCCTCGTCCAGACCGTCACCTTCACCACCATCTACACCGGCTTCACCCTCAACTCCGACATCTCCAAGGGCATCTTCGACCGCTTCCGCTCGCTGCCGATCTGGCGGCCGGCGCCGATCGTCGGCGCCATGGCCGGCGACAGCGTGCGCTACGCCATCTCCTCGCTGATCGTCATCGTCATCGGGCTGATCCTCGGCTTCCGGCCGGAAGCCGGCGTCCCCGGCGTCGTCGCATCGCTCCTCCTCCTCAACCTCTTCGGCATCGGCATGAGCTGGATGTTCGTCGTGCTGGCGCTGATCGTACGGACGCCGTCGGTGGTGATGACGATGAGCTGGCTGGTGCTGATGCCGCTCACCTTCGCCTCCAACATCTTCGTCGATCCCGCGACGATGCCGGCCTGGCTCCAGGACCTCATTGCCGTCAACCCCGTGGCGCTGCTCGTCACCGCCGTCCGCGACCTGATGAACGGGACGGCGAGCCTCCAGTCGATCGGGGTGTCGCTGATAGCGCCGGTCGTAGTGACCGCCATCCTCGCGCCGATCTCGATGCGCCTCTACGCGCGGCGGCGGTAGCACCGAGGCGCTTCCGGGAACCGGGGCGCCGGCCGCGCCTGCCTTGCCTGGCGGACGCGGCGAACCGGTCCCCCTCGTCTGACCCTCATTGAGCGGCGGCGGCGAAGATGCGGGCGAGGCCCTCGATCAGCTCGTCGTCGGAATAGAGGAGCGGGTCGTCGAGCTGCTCGACCATGCCCTTGACGGTGAGCAGCCCGAGCGCGGCGGCATGAGCGAGGAAGGCGGGCAGGCGCGGCTCGACCCGGCCGCCGCCGTTTCTCCTTCTGCTCCTCGCGGAGGCGGCCGCGGCCCCGGCGAAGACCAGATCGTTGAGCGGCCGGAGGCGGGCGAACTGCTCCTTGCTCCACGGCGATCGCGCCGGCCGCGGCGAGCTGGCCGGAAAGGAAGGCGAGGCGGAAATCATCGAGCCGCGGAGCGAAAGTGCCGACCGTCCCGGCTGATGATGGCGCGGAGCGCGGCGCCGCCATCCTCCGACTTCTCCACCGCGTCATGGACGGCGCGGGCCTGGCGCTCGAGCGTGGCATGGATCAGCTCGAAGACCAGCGCATCCTTCGACGGGAAATAGTAGTAGAGCCCGGTCTTCGACATGCCGGCCTCGGCGGCGACCGCCTCCAGCGTCATGGCGCCGACGCCGTTTCCGATCAGCACCGTTCGCGCCGCGGCGAGGATTTCCTCGCGCGTGCGGTCGCGCCGGCGCTCCTTCCGCGCCGCGCGCGACGCCGCCTGGGCGCTCGCCTCGCCGGCCGCCGGCGTCTTCGCCATGTCCGATTCTCCCGCTTCGAAGTGACGTCTGTCCCTACCAGAGGGCGTTTTTATTGTCCATAGATTGACTTTTTCGACCAATGGTCCAATAAATCATCCGCCATTCAATATCGCCCGACGGCGCCCGTTCCGGCAAAGGACAAAGCACCATGACCGCCCTCAGCCTTTCCGAACCGCTTTTCGCCACCTATGTCGTCGCCGCGACGCTGATCATCCTCAAGGCGGTCAGCATGTCGTGGCTGACGGTGGTGCGGATGATGAAGGAGAACGGCGGCTTCCGCTCGCCGGAGGACATCCGGAAGACGATGTTCAATCCCGACCCGAGCCCGGGTCAGCTCGAGCGCAACGACCGGGTCGAACGCATCCGCCGCATCCAGCAGAACGACCTCGAGAGCCTGCCCTATTTCCTCGTCGCGGCGCTGATCTTCGTGCTTGACCGGGCCGCCGCTCCTCCTCGCCCAGATCCTCCTCTACGGCTACGTGGTGGCGCGGCTGCTCCACTTCGCCGCCTACCTCACCGCGCAGACCCACGACACTGCGGGCGCTGCTGTGGACGCCCGGCTCGCTCATCCTGATCTTCATCACGCTGTGGTCGCTGGTCGCGGCGGTGGTGTGACCGCGGGTTTCGGGGCGACATTTTTCCCGGTGGCCCGCTTTTGAGGGAACGCGGTGGCGCGGCGCCGGAGCGGCCGCGCCTTGATCTGGCGCAACGTCCGGCCGCCGCGGGCCGGCTATTCCTTGCCGATGATCGGGAACGCGTTCAGGCCGGCTGCGACATCCCGCCGCATGAGCGGGGCAGGGAGATCAACAGGCCGGAGCCGGGTTCCGCCATCTCAACGGCTTATGACTTCCACTCCGTAATTAGAACAATTTCAAAGACATGGACCGGCTGCTTGGCACTCAGAAACAGGTTGCGCGGCGGACGCCGGCAAGGGTAGTCGATCGGAACCGATTTCGGACAGGACGAAACTGCGGATGCGAACGGCGTGCGTGTTGGCCGGTGGCGTTTTCCTCGGCGCGCTCATACTTCCCGCGGCGGCGGATGACCTCAGGATGACCATCGTCCTCAAGAATCACCTGTTCGCGCCGGCGGAGCTGCATGTTCCGGCGAACACCCGGATCGTGCTCGAGGTCGACAACCAGGATCCGACCCCGGAGGAATTCGAGTCGGGCGAATTGAAGGTCGAGAAGATCGTCGCCGGCGGCACCAAGGGGATCGTGCGCTTCGGACCGCTGGCGCCGGGCAGCTATCCCTTCTACGGCGAGTTCAACCAGGACACCGCCAAGGGCACGGTGGTGGCAAAGTGAGGACGGCGTGATCGGCGCGCTCATCATCGTCTTTCGCGAGGTCATCGAGGCCGGCCTGATCGTCGGCATCGTGCTCGCCGCGACCCGCGGGGTGCGCGGCCGGGCGCTGTGGGTCGGGCTCGGCGTCGGCGCCGGCTTCGCCGGCGCCGGGCTTGTCGCCGCCTTTGCCGGGGCGATCTCGGGATCGTTCCAGGGATCGGGACAGGAAATCCTCAACGCCTCGGTGCTGATCCTCGCCGTATTGATGCTCGCCTGGCACAACGCCTGGATGGCGAAGCACGGCCGCGAACTGGCCCGGCGGGTCAAGACCGTGGGGACCGCCGTCGCCGCCGGCGACGAGCCGCTGGTCGCGCTGGCCGTGGTCTGCGGCGTTGCCGTGCTCCGCGAGGGCTCCGAGGTCGTCCTCTTCCTCTACGGCATCGTCGCCTCGGGGACGAGCGGCGGCGACCTCCTGATCGGCGGCCTGCTCGGCATCCTCGGCGGCGTGGCGCTGACCGGGCTCAGCTATCTCGGCCTGCTCGTCATCCCGTCGCGCTACATCTTCAAGGTGACCGGCATCCTGATCACGCTGCTTGCCGCCGGGATGGCGGCGCAGGCGGTCTTCTACCTCAACGCCGCCGGTCTCCTCACCGCCTTCAGCGCCACGGTGTGGGACACCTCCGCCGTTCTGCCGCAATCGAGCGTGCTCGGCCTGATCCTGCACACGCTCGTCGGCTACCACGACCAGCCGACCGCGATGCAGCTCATCGCCTATGTCGCGACGATCGTGGCGATGCTCATCCTCTCCGGCCTCGCCGCGCCACCGCGCCGGCAAACCGCGGCGGCGGCGTAGGGCACGGCTCCGCGTTCGCCTGAGGCAGCACGCGCCGCGCGGAGGGTGCGCGTCCCGCGCACCGGGCGGCCGGAGGCCGCCCCTCCCGGAAACTTCCCGACCCACCGTCCTGCCGTGCGCGCTACCTTCTCGACCGGCTCGCCCACTGGCGCCCTCTCGATAGCTCGCGCGGGCGGCAAGAGCTTGGCGGACCGGTGACGGAGCTCTTCGACTGAGGCCGGGGTCGCCGCCCGCCCTTGCGCTCGGGCGCTCCGATCCCTTAATGAGGCCCGCCGATCCTTTCGATCACCCTCATCACGAGCCGGCCTCCGCGATCGCGGGCCGGCGGAGACCATCATGGCGCGTCAGTTCATCTATCACATGCAGGGCCTGACCAAGGCCTATTCCGGGGGCAAGAAGGTCCTCGAAAACATCAATCTTTCCTTCTATCCCGACGCCAAGATCGGCGTGCTCGGCCCGAACGGCTCGGGCAAGTCGACGCTGCTCAAGATCATGGCCGGGATCGAGAAGGAATTCGCCGGCGAGGCCTGGCTCGCCGAGGGGGCGAGCGTCGGCTACCTGGCGCAGGAGCCGCGAGCTCGACCCGACCAAGGACGTGCGCGGCAACGTCATGGAAGGGGTCGCCAAAAAGAAGGCGATCCTCGACCGCTACAACGAGCTGATGATGGACTATTCCGACGCGACGGCGGAGGAGGCGGCCAAGCTCCAGGACCAGATCGACAGCCAGAACCTCTGGGACCTCGACGCCCAGGTCGAGATGGCGATGGACGCGCTCGGCTGCCCGCCCGACGACGCCGAGGTGAGCGCGCTCTCCGGCGGCGAGCGCCGCCGCGTCGCGCTCTGCAAGCTTCTCCTCGCCGCCCCCGACCTTCTCCTCCTCGACGAGCCGACCAACCACCTCGACGCCGAGTCGGTCGCCTGGCTCGAGAAGCACCTCCGCGAGTTTCCCGGCTCGGTGCTGATCGTCACCCACGACCGCTACTTCCTCGATAACGTCACCGGCTGGATCCTCGAGCTCGACCGCGGCCGCGGCATCCCCTACGAGGGCAACTACTCGGCGTATCTCGAGAAGAAGGCCAAGCGCATGGCGCAGGAGGGCCGCGAGGAGGCCGCCCGCCAGCGCGCCCTCGACCGCGAGCGCGAGTGGATCGCGGCGAGCCCGCGCGCCCGACAGGCCAAGTCGAAGGCGCGCATCAGGGCCTATGACGAGCTCCTCAGGCGGAACGAGGAGCGGGCGCCGGGCACCGCCCAGATCATCATCCCGCCCGGCGAACGGCTCGGCGACAACGTCATCGACATCGACAACCTGTCCAAGGGCTTCGGCGACAGGCTGCTGATCGACGGGCTCAGCTTCAAGCTGCCGCCCGGCGGCATCGTCGGCGTGATCGGCCCGAACGGGGTCGGCAAGACGACGCTCTTCCGGATGATCACCGGCGAGGAGAAGCCGGACCGCGGCGCCATCTCGCTCGGCGAGACCGTGCATCTCGGCCATGTCGACCAGAGCCGCGACGACCTCGACGCCGAACAAGACGGTGTGGGAGGAGATCTCCGGCGGCAGCGACATCATCAGGCTCGGCAAGCGCGAGATGAACTCCCGCGCCTATGTCGGCGCCTTCAACTTCAAGGGCGGCGACCAGCAGCAGAAGGTCGGCTCGCTGTCGGGCGGCCAGCGCAACCGCGTTCACCTCGCCAAGCTCCTCAAGGAGGGCTCGAACGTTCTCCTCCTCGACGAGCCGACCAACGACCTCGACACCGAGACGCTGGCGGCGCTCGAGGACGCGCTGGAGGATTACGCCGGCTGCGCCGTGATCATCTGCCACGACCGCATGTTCCTCGACCGCCTCGCCACCCACATCCTCGCCTTCGAGGGCGACAGCCATGTCGAGTGGTTCGAGGGCAATTTCGAGGACTACGAGGCCGACAAGGTCCGCCGCCTCGGCCCCGACTCGGTCGGCCACCACCGGGTCAAGTACAAGCGGCTGGTCAGGGCGTGAGGGAGCGGCCATTCGGAGAGGTGTCTTTCTCGCATTAGTTGCGATAGCCTCCAACCAACCGGAGTCGCACCTTGGCAAGAAAACCGAGTACTAAGTCGCCGCAGCCACGTGCGTCGACGCGCCTGCCGCCCTCGGCCACCGAGGCTGAACTGACGAAGCAAGAACCGACTCCGGACGAAGAGGCTCGTCTAGATGCGGAGGCCGACGATCTCGCGAAGCTGAGGGCGGCGGTCGATGCAGATGCCGGCTCGGTCTCTCCACTTTGGATCAGCTTCTTGCTCTTTGGAACCTATCTCGCAATCGCTGTCGGCTCGGTAGACCACCGTCAGCTCCTCCTCGAAGTGCCGATCAAGCTCCCGGTCCTCGGCGTTGATCTACCCTTGGTAGCCTTTTTCATTATCGCGCCATTCTTCTTCGTCGTCTTCCATACCTATTTTCTCATTAATCTAACAATGATGGCGGACGACATCCGCCGCTACGGCTATATCCTGCGTAGCCGGACTGACAAACCCGCAACCGAGCGCCATCTCCGCCAGCAGCTCCCGAATTTCATCTTCTTACGCATGCTTGGCGGTCCTCGCCGCGATCGTGCCAACCCGACCGACTGGCTGCTCGTCGCCATCGGATGGCTCACGGTTGTTATTGGGCCGGTGATGTTGCTGGTATTCGCCCAGCTCCAGTTCCTGCCATTTCATAACGGATGGGCTACTTGGGCTCAGCGTGCTCTTATCGTGGTCGATCTCTTGCTGCTCTGGTGGTTTTGGCCAGCGATCCTGCTGGACCTCGCAATGGGAGCGTCGTTGAAGACAGTCGTGCAAGTCATCGCAGGCGTGGTTAGTGTTTACCTCGTCGTCTTCTGCGTCGTTGTCGCGACTTTCCCCGGTGAACGGTTAAACAGTATTGCCGTTGCTGCGCCGGCAGTTGGATTCTTCTTTGAGGGGAGACCAAACGAGGTCACAGGAAAGCCGACGAGCTGGCTCTCGAATAGGCTTGTTCTTCCAGATCAGGACTTTGTTGACGACGATACCCTTCTGAAGATCGTTTCACATGACTTCGGTGCGGCGCCCTGGAAAGGGGAGCGGACACGGTCGTTGCGCGGCCGAGACCTCCGTGCGGCGGTTCTTGCTCGTGCCGACCTTCGCCGCGCTGACTTCACAGGTGCCAATCTTGATGGCGCACAGCTCGACGGCGCTCTTCTGGCAGGGTCCCTCTTTGGGTGCGCTGATACGCAAGACAATCAAATCGGAGTTGATTTGTGGGAGGAGGTCTGCGCGAGCCTAGAGGGAGCGTCGCTCACATTGGCGGAGCTCCAAGGCGCATCGTTCGATGATGCTGACCTTCAGGGCGCGTCGCTCGCTGGCGCTGAGCTTCAGGGTGCCTCATTATCTGGAGCCCAGCTTCAAGGCGCGATCATGACGGGGGCACAGCTTCAAGGGGCGATCCTTTCCGACGCGAACCTCACCAGTGCAGTCCTTTCGCAAGCACGTCTCCAGGGTGCTTCGTTGCAAGGGGCGACGCTTTCTGGCGCTGATCTGAGGGAGACATGGCTCCACGGGGCGGACCTTTCATCGGCTGATCTACAGGGTGCCGAACTTGAAAACGCTAGGCTTCTGGGCGCGACGATGTGGCCAGCAAGGCTCAAGGGCTCGTCTTTGCATGGGGCGCAGCTTCAAGGCGTCGATCTTGAGGTCGCGGAGTTGGAAGCTTTGAGTCTCGGCTCAGCAAACGTGTGGCGATCGTTTCCACCAACTGCATCGCATGTAGAGTTCGCCGATTTCTCGGCGCTTGAACCCGATCGGAAATACCTCACGGCCTATCGTGATTTTCAGACGCAGGCCCGGGTGCCGAAAGAGCTCGACATGACGGGCTATCTCGCGTTGCGGGAGGAAGCGGTGACGGGGATTCGAGATCCGGTTGTCCGGGCTCGTGTCTTGGAACGGCTCACAGTCCTAAGCCCGAACGCGTGGATATCCGGTTGGCCTGCTGAGCGCGACCGAGCCAATTTGACTGCGTGGCGGAGTCTTGAGAAAGAATGGGGCGACAGTCGAAAGAACTATCCAAGAATGCTTGCAGATTATCTCATCGAATTAGGCTGCCGATCAGATGCCGCACCGTTCGTTGTGAGTTGCCTCTTCTACAATGGGCGTGTCGAGGCTACTGGAGAGTACGGGATGGAAGTCCTCGCGCGATTCATGAAGGACTGCCCGGGTTCGGTAGGGATAACCGACGTTGAGTGGGCTAGGTTTCAGGAAATTGCATCCGGAACGCTGGGAAACGAAGATTGAGAACAACTTTGTGCCGTCACCCACATCCTCGCCTTCGAGGGCGACAGCCATGTCGAGTGGTTCGAGGGCAATTTCGAGGACTACGAGGCCGACAAGGTCCGCCGCCTCGGCCCCGACTCGGCGACCACCACCGGGTCAAGTACAAGCCACACGGGTGCTCATCGGTCCCTCCGGTATTACCCATCGCAACAGGTAATACTCGACCTGGCGAGGGGCAACGCGGAAATCAAAAGGGCGCCAACCGGGGGCCGGAGCACTCTCGGGAAGGCCGAAGGCATGGTTCGGCGATGAACGCTTCCCGTCACTTCATCAGTGTCTGCCCGTGACAATCGAGGTTGCTCGGGCGGAGGTCTGGAAGGAAGTATAGCGGCTTCCCCGACGGCCGCGGCCGAGCCCATCGGCACGTCGCGCTTACGCCGCCTTCCGTTGCACGCCGATCAAGGTATTGGCATCAAGTCCCCACTCTTCGGCGAGGGTCTTGATCATCGCCTTCGACAATTCCCGTTTGCCGTTGAGCACCTCGGCCGCCCGGCTGCTCGAACCGAGGATCTGTGCGAGATCGGCTTGGGTCAGGCCGCGGTTCTCCATCGACGCCCTGAGATACGCGATCGGCCCAAGCGGCTCGTCCGGGACATGCATGGATTCATAGGCCATGACCAGGATCGTAAGCAGCTCGAGCTCTTCGTTGGTCTCTGCATCGGGGGCGACGACGAGGCGATCGATACGTTTGACCGCCTTCTGATACTCGGCTTCAGTTCTGATCGGTCGCATCGCTCAGATCTTCCTCACGTCGATCCTGTCATACGCGGCGTGTGTGCCCACGAAACGGATATAGAGCCGCCCCTTTGCAAGGAAGCATAGAACCACCAGGCGGAACTTGTTGCCGCCAATGTTGAAGACGACGCGGTTGTCCCCGACGAGATCGGCGGTCCGTGCATAGGCTTTGATGTCGTGCATGGTTCGCCATGTCGCGCGTTCGGCATCCTTGAGCCACGCTCGAAGCGGCACTTCCGAGGCAGGGTAGCGCCGCCAGAATTCTTGCAGCGTCTTCTTCTTGACGACATGCACGAACGCTTCTTACTCCCAAAATGGGAGCGAAACAAGCCGCGTTGAGTTCCCGCGATGGTGATCGGAATGCGAGATCTTGACGTCCATCGGCCGCGAAAATCATGATGCGGCGTGTGCACCATCGCGATGATCCTGTGGACCCTCTTCCACCCCGCCGGCGAGAGGGTCTATGCCGTCCCATCCTCGGCGATGGCGCCGACCCTTGTTCTCCGCGACTACGCGGCGGTGACGCCTTATGCCGACGGCAGTCGACCGGCGCGGGGCGACATCATCGCGTTTCTCGGCCCCGAGGACGCCGAAAGCATCCACTTCTTCCGCGTGATAGGCTTGCCGGGCGAGACGGTGCGCATGGTCGCCGGGTTCGTGACGATCGACGGCACGATGGTCCGCCGCAAGTCGGTTGGCGAGATCGAAGTCGATCTCGGTTACGAGACGCTGCGCGGGGAGGCTTTCCGCGAAACGCTTCCGGGTGGGGCCCGCTACGAGGTCGTCGAGACGGAGACGGACGGTCTCCTCGACGATACCGACGACTTCGTGGTGCCGGCCGGCCACTATTTCGTGCTCGGCGACAACCGCGACAACGCCGCCGACAGCCGCAACCGGACCGGCTATGTGCCGCATGAGACGATCATCGGCCGGATCGACCGAACCCTCTGCTCGCCGAAGCCGGACAGCGGCGGCCATGGCGGCGATCAGGGGAAAAAAGCCGCCCCGGTTAGCTGATGCGGCGCTTCCGGTGATAGACTCCGCCGGCTTTTCGGGGGAGGGCTTATGCATCCATTGGGCGGCGGCAGGTTCGCGGTAACGGTGATCTGGCGGATTGCCGCCTTCGTCATCATCCTGTTCTTCGTTCCGGCAATCGCCGCGGCGATCCAGTCGTTCACCAAATGCGCCGGCAGCGGAGGCGCCTGCCTCGCGGTATCGGTCGCGACCGGCACCCTGCTCCGGCCGCTCCTGCTTGTCGTCCTTGCGCTGTCGCTGGTCCGGCCGTGCTGGCGGCGGGTCGGCACGCTCGAAATGCACGCGGTCGGCGGGCTGCTGCCGCCGCTTCTCCTCCTCGCCGACTGGCGCTCGCTCAGCACGAGCAGCCTCTGGTCGCCGAATTTCGGGATCGGCTTCCTCAATTCCGGGCTGCCGTTCTTCGCCATCCTCGCGCTCGCGATCATCCTGCTCCTCATCGTCGCGGCGCGGCCAGCCTTCCCCGGCGACACGCCGTGGCGGCGGCACGGCATCATCGGCATGATCGGCTGGGTCGGCGCGGTGGCGGCGGTGGTGCTCGGCATCGCCTGGAACGGCCTCTACGTCGCCTGGGCGGCAAGCTTCGCCAGCGCCGGGTTCCAGTCGCCGTATCTGCGCCTCGCCATTCAGGTGGGGAAGGTCGCCAGCATCGTCTGCCTGGTGGCCGCGGCCGCCTTCCTGTGGATGATCCTCGCCGAGATTTTCCGGCGGCCGCGGCGGCGCCGCGAAGACGCGCGAGGCTAGGCGGTTGGCGGTTCCGGGCCGCTCAGTCGGCGAGCAGCCGCACCAGCCGGTTGGTGCTGGTGAGCCGGTCGGCGAGGAGCGCGGCCATGCCGCGGTGGAAGGCGATCGCGGCTTCCGGCGAGGCGGCGCGCAGCCGGTCGAGGCCGTCGGCCGAAAAACGCCAGGCCACGAGAAGGCTTTCCGCGGTGACCGAAGCCGAGCGCGGCCTGCCGAGATAGAACGCCATCTCGCCGACGATCGCGCCGCGGCCGATGGTCGCCAGACGCACGTTGGCCTCCGCTTCGCCGGTGAGTTCGACCGCGGCACGGCCGTGCTCGATGAAGTAGATGTCGTCGGAGGGCTCGCCCTCAACGATCAGCCGGCTGCCGGCGGCGAGTTCGAGGCGCTCGAGAAACGGCAGCAGCGCCTCGGCGAGGGCGCGGTCCTTGACGACCTCGGTGAGGAGGTCGACGACCGGGACCGCGTCATCGGCGACGACATCGGGCGCGAGCTTCGCGAGCAGGTCGTTCTCGCACCATTCGAGGCCATGATCGAGATCGCCCTCGAAGCGGATCTCGCTGCCTTCGGCAAAATCGGGGCCGCCGCGGATCAGCGCTTGCTTGACCTCGCCGAGCATGCCGCAAAACACCAGCGTGAAGTTGTCGGGCCCGGTGAGCTGCGCCAGCCTCGCGAAGCTCATCACCGTCGATGAATCGAGGCCGCTGACCCGGCGGAAATCGATGAGGAGATAGCGGACCGGCGAACCCTCATGGACTCGAGGCGCTGCTGGATGCGCTTGCGCAGCCGGTCGGCGGTGCCGAAGAAAAGGAAGCCCTGGAGCCTGACGATCAGAATCGCGTCGCCGGCGGAAAGCAGGACCTGCCGGCGTTCCTCCGAATTGTCGCCGCCGCTCTGGTAGTCCTTGCCGGTCATGACGTGGCGGACGATCTCGAGGCGGCCGTACTGGACGACGAAGAGAATGGCGGCGGCGATCAGCCCGGTCAGGATGCCCCAGACGAAGCCGACGCCGACGATCACCGAGAAGATCAGGACGATTACCAGATATTCGCCGATCGACAGGCGCGGATAGGAGCGCACCAGCCAGTCGACGATCAGCGACAGGCCGATCCAGACCAGGAGCCCGGCCAGGAGCGGCGTCGGCACGAGCGCGAGCACGACGTCGCCGAAGGCAAGCGCGGCGACGCAGAAGGCCGAGACGATGAGGCCGACCGCGATGCCGGCGGCGCCGAGCCGGCCGGCGAGGGCGGTCAGCGACACCGAAAGAAACCCCGGCATGCCGCCGGCGAGGCCGCCGAGGAAGTTCTGCAGCCCGACCGAGCGAAGCTCCTGGTCGAGGTCGATGTCGCGCCGGGCGTCGAGCTCGATGCCGGTCGCGTTCATCAGCACCGAGATCACGGTGAGGATAATGACGATGGGGAGATGGATCAGCGCTCCGGCGAGCACGCCCCAATCGACCAGCGCCAGCCCGCTCGGAGCGATCGGCGGCCAGAGGGTTCCACCGTCGCCGGCGACCTCGATCAGCCAGCCCGCAGCGCGCGCCGAGTCGCGCGGTATGCCGCCGGCGAGGAGGGCGAGGTTGAAGAGGAGAATGGCGGCGAGGGCGGCGCCCGGCAGCACCAGGCTGACCGGGTAGCGCCGCCGGAAGAGCATGACGATGCCGACGAAAGCCGCCGTGCCGCAAAGCCTGACGATCACCGACGGCTCGGCGAGGCCGCCGAGATTTCCGAAGGACACCCGGGTGCCGGCCAGCACGCCGATGCCGCCGATCAGGATCAGCCAGCCCGAGCCGGCGAGGAAGCCGCCGACGACCGGGAAGGGAACGAAGCGGATGAAGCGGCCCCAGCGGAGCTTGCCGAGGAGAAAGGCGGCGACGCCGATGGCGAGGCTGGCGAGCGCGACGAAGGCGACGATGGTGGCTGCCGCTGCGGTGCTGCCGTCGGCCGACCCCATGTTGTCGAGGATGTGGATGACCCCGGCGGTGAGGGCGGCAATCGGAATTCCTTGCGCGATCGCGACGACGCCCGGGGTCGAACTGGTGAAGGCGGCGACGGCCGCCATGATCGCGGTCGAGGCGAGCGCCATGCCGATCACCGTCGGGGCGAGCGACTGGGTTCCGCCGACAAGCAGAAGCAGGCCGAAGCCGGTCGACTGAACGATCGCCAGGAAGCCGCAGAGAACGCCCGCGACGATGCTTCTCAGCAGCCGGTCGGGAGCGGTTACGGGTGCGATCGGGTCGGAGGCCGACGACATCACGACGTGGATACTGGTCCGGGTACAGGCGCGGCAACAACGCCGCGGGGCCATTCCTAGATGGATTCGCTGTCACAAACCTGTCATTTGAAACCCGTCAGTCTCCGGCTTTTCCAGCCGTCATCGGGATTTCCGACAATGCAGACCTGGTCGCCCGCGCAGTATCTCAAATTCGAGGACGAGCGGACGCGGCCGGCGATCGAACTGCTGGCGCGGGTTCCGGTCGAGGCCCCGAAGCGGGTGCTCGACGTCGGCTGCGGGCCGGGGAATTCCACCGGGCTTCTCGTCGCGCGTTATCCGCAGGCGGAGATCATCGGGCTCGATTCGTCGGCGGAGATGATCGCGGCGGCGAAGAAGCGCCTGCCGGAGGCCGACTTCATGGTCGCCGACATCGACGACTATGTCCCGCGCAGCCCTTTCGACGTGATTTTCGCCAATGCGGTCTTCCAGTGGGTGCCGGACCATCTGCGCGTGCTGGTCCGGCTCCTCGAAAGCTCCGCGCCGGGCGGCGCCCTCGCGGTGCAGATGCCCGACAATCTCAACGAGCCGACCCACATGCTGATGGCGGCGGTCGCCCGCGGCGGACCCTGGCGGGCGAAGTTCACGACGCCGGTGGCGCGCGAAACCATCCCGCCGCCTGCCGCCTATTACGACCGGCTGAAGCCGCTCGCCGCCTCGGTCGACCTCTGGCACACCACCTATTACCACGTCCTCGCCGACCCTGCGGCGATCGTCGACTGGGTGAAGGGCACCGGGCTCCGGCCCTATCTCGACCGGCTCGACCCGGACGAGCAGGCGGCTTTCCTCGACGAATACCTGATCCGGATCGGCGAGGTCCACCCGCCGCTCGTCGACGGCAAGGTGCTCCTGCGCTTCCCGCGGCTGTTCGTGGTGGCGGTCAAGGGGTAGCCCCGTCCGAGCGCACGCCGTGGCGCCCCGAAGCGCGGCGCCGGTCAGCCGGTCAACGGAAGCCTCGTCGCAGCCGAGCGATCGTGATATGCAGGCTCCGCGCCTTCCGCCTCCGCAGGGAGAGGCCCCATGGAACTCGACGCCGTCTTTCTCTCCCGGCTCCAGTTCGCCTTCACGGTGGCGTTCCACATCATCTTTCCGTCCTTCACGATCGGGCTGTCGGCGTGGATCGCGACGCTGCTCGTCATCGGGCGGCGGACCGGCGAGCCGCGCTATCGCGAGCTGGCGCGCTTCTGGACGCGCATCTTCGCCGTTTCCTTCGCCATGGGCGTCGTCTCCGGCATCGTCCTCTCCTATCGAGTTCGGCACCAACTGGAGCGAGTTCAGCCGCGTCGTCGGCAATGTCGTCGGGCCGCTGATCGGCTACGAGGTGCTCACCGCGTTCTTCCTCGAGGCGACGTTCCTCGGCGTCCTCCTCTTCGGCTGGAACCGGGTGCCGGAAGGGCTGCACGTGACGGCGGCGATCCTGGTTGCGGTCGGCACGCTCTTCTCCGCCTTCTGGATCCTCTCGGCCAATTCGTGGATGCAATATCCCGCCGGCGATGTGGTGCGCGACGGCGTCGCCTATCCCGCCGACTGGCTCGCCGCGATCTTCAGCCCGACCTTCCCGTTCCGCCTGCTCCACATGGTGGCGGCGGCCTATCTCACCACCGCCTTCGTCGTGATCGCCACCGGCGCGCGCTACCTGCTGGCCGGCAAGCGCCGCGACCATGCCTTGACCATGCTGCGCATGGGGCTCGGCATGGCGGTGGTGCTGACCCCGCTTCAACTCGTCTTCGGCGACTATTCCGGCGAGAACGCGCGCGTCTACCAGCCGCCCAAGCTCGCCGCGATCGAGGGGAAATGGGACGCCGCCGCGACCGGGCCGGTGCCTTTCGTCGTCTTCGCGGTTCCCGACGAGGCGAGCGAGACGAACCGCTACGAAATCGCCATCCCCTATCTCGGCAGCCTCATCGTCACCAAGAGCCTCGACGGCGGCTATCCCGGCCTCAAGGCTTTCCCGCGCGAGGACCGGCCGCCGGTCGCGTTCCCGTTCTTCGGCTTCCGGCTGATGGTCGGGCTGTGGGGGATCATGGTGCTCGTCGCCTTCATCGGCGCTTTCCTGTGGTGGCGCGGCCGGCTCGAGACGTCGCGGGCCTATCTCCGCTTCGCCTCGTGGTCATGGCCGATCGGCTTCCTCGCCATCCTGTCGGGCTGGGTCGTGGCCGAGGTCGGACGCCAGCCATGGCTCGCGACCGGCATCCTCCGCACCGCCGACGCCGCCTCGCCGGTGCCGGCCGGCGCGGTCGGCGCGACGCTGGTCCTCTTCCTCATCGTCTACGGGATCGTGTTTGCCGCAGGCATCGTCTACATGAACCGGCTGATCAACAAGGGACCGACCCCGGAGCGGCCGCCGCCGGAAGGCGTGCCGAGCCGGCCGCTCACAGCAGCGACCTCCGCGGCGGGGGACGCCGCCGCGCCCGGACCGGCGGGAGGCTGAGCGATGGTGGCCTATCTCCCGGTGATCTGGGCAATCCTGATCGCGGCGGCGGTCGCCCTCTACGTCGTCCTCGACGGCTTCGATCTCGGCGTCGGCGTTCTCTTCCCCTTCGCGCGGCGGCGGGAAGACCGCAACACCATGATCAACTCGATCGCGCCCTTCTGGGACGGCAACGAGACGTGGCTGGTGCTCGGCGGCGGCGGGCTGTGGGTGGCCTTCCCGGCGGCCTATGCGGTGATCATGCCGGCCTTCTACCTGCCGGTGATCGTGATGCTGCTCGCGCTCATCTTCCGCGGCGTCTCTTTCGAGTTCCGTGCCGCGGCGGAGGCGCGTCACCAGCGGTGGGACTATACCTTCGCCGGCGGCTCGATCATCGCCGCGTTCGCGCAGGGGGTGATCCTCGGCGGGCTGATCCAGGGCGTCACCGTCGTCAACGGCCGCTACGCCGGCGGTCCGTTCGACTGGCTGACGCCGTTTTCGTTGATGTGCGGCATCGGGCTGGTCGCCGGCTATGCGCTTCTCGGCGCGACCTGGCTGATCCTGCGGACCGGCGGCGGCCTTCAGGAAGTTTCGCGCCGGCAGGCCCGCATTTTGCTCATTGCCGTGCTCGCCTTCATCGGGCTGGTCAGCCTGTGGACGCCGCTCCAGATCGCCCGGATCAGCGAACGCTGGTTCTCGACGCCCAACATCTGGTTCCTGTGGCCGGTGCCGCTGATCACCGGGCTGGTCGCCTTCGCCGCCTGGCGCGGCATCGAACGCCGCCGCGACGTGGTCCCCTTCGCCGGCTCGGTCGCGCTCTTCCTCCTCTGTTATCTCGGGCTCGCCATTTCGACCTTCCCCTATCTGGTGCCGCCGACGATGACGGTGTGGGACGCCGCCGCCGTCCCCGACAGCCAGATCTTCACGCTGATCGGCACGATCTTCATGCTCCCGGTGATTCTCGGCTACACCGCCTTCGTCTACTGGACCTTCCTCCGCGGCAAGGTGGCGCCGGGCGAGGGGTATCACTGAGCCGCGGCGGCGTTTCGCGCAGGTGCTGCCTTGATAGAGCAGGACGAATCTCGGGTGGACCATGATCGTTCACCGCGTCTTTCGGTATCTTCTGCCCTTTTCGTCACCCCGGCCCCCGATCGCGGTCGGGGGTAGACTTCAGCCGGGGTCCATCGCAGACGAGGCCGCGAGCCCGGCGGTTGACCAGATTGCACCGATGGTGATGGATTTCCGGCTTTCGCCGGAATGACGTCGAGAGATTGGCCCAATAAGGGGCTGGGCTGGAGGCGTCGATCCGACCTCAATCGTCGCCCTCCGGAACCGCTCAAGGTCAACTTTCCACTCCTCCTGCGCATGAACATCGACATCTCCGAAATCGTCACCGACTTCCCCGATTTCCGGGTTGCGGTGGTGCTCGCCGAGCGGATCGAGATCGAGCCCGGCCGGCCGGCCGAGCTTGCCGCGATCATCGCCGGGCGCGAGGCGGCGTGCCGCACGGCATGGGGGGACACGGACCTGTCGGAGATTCCCGGCATTGCGGTGTGGCGGAAGGCGTACCGCGCCTTCGGCATCAAGCGGACCAGCTACCGCTCCTCGGTCGAGCGGCTGGCCAAGAACGTGCTCGCCGGGCGGCCACTGCCGGAGATCAACGCCTTCGTCGATGCCTATAACGCGGTCTCGCTCGCCTCCGTCATGCCGCTCGGCGCCGACGACCGCGACAAGGTCGCGGGCGACATCTCCTTCCGCTACAGCCGCGTCGGCGACCAGTTCCTCGACATGGCGAGCGGGGCCGACGAGGGCGAGGCGCCGTCGGCCGATCCGCCGAAATCGGGGGAGGTGGTCTACGCCGACGCCGAGAAGATTCTCTGCCGGCGCTGGAACTGGCGACAGGACCTGCGTTCGCTGGTGACGCCGCTTACCAGCCGCGCCCTGATCACCGTGCAGGCGAACGGCGCCGGCGACCTCAATGCCGCCGTCGCCGATCTCCGGGCGATGCTGGGACGTTTCACCGGCGCCGACACCAGCGTGGTCACGGTCGACCGGATGCGCCCCTTCGCGGAGCTCGAATGATCCGGTCCACCGCCCCCGAACCGTGACGCTACGGCGTCACGGTGAACTCGGTCCACATGCCGGCTTCGTAGTGGCCGGCGACATTGCAGATCAGGAGATAGGTCCCAGCCTTGAGGTTGACGGTGAGGGTGCCGGACTGGCCGGGATCGAGCTCGGAGACCTCGCCCTTGTCGCCGGCCTTGTCCTCGTCGACGCGCTTGTCGCCGGCGATGTAGGGCAGCGGCTTTCCCGGTTCCTGGAGGTACATCACGATCATCTCGTGGACGGTGTCCTTGGAATTGTTGGTCACCTTGAAGGTGACGACGCCGGCGGGCGCAGTGCCGGGGAGGCCTTGATTCCCATCGTCGCATTCGACAGGTCAATGCCGGGCGTGCCGTAGATGAGGCCGGTCGGCATCTCCATGTCGGCGCCCTTGTCCCACAGCGAAACCCGGACCGTGGTCGAGGCCTGCCCGACGCTCGGGGCCACGGCCAAGATCAGCGCCGCGGCCAGCGAAAGCGCGGCGGCGCGATAAGCTTTGAACATGATCGTCCTCCTTCGTCTTCTTTCGGTCGCCGGATTTTTCCGGCGGATGCCTGGGGAGACATTGGAAGACTGCGACCGCGCGCGGGGGCGCATGTTGCGGCAGATCAAAGGCGGGCTGCGGCAAATTGGAAAGGCGCGAACGGCTCCTACGCGTCGAGTTCGCGGTAGTGGCGAAAGATGCCGTCCTCGTTGAAGGGGATGCGGCGCGGGCTCGCGAGATAGGCCGCGATCCGCGGCCGCGCCGCCACTGCGTTATGGACGGCGACGACCTTGCGGACAGTCATCCTCGACCCGCCGCATCGCCTTGGGGAAGGCGTAGCGCAGGCCCTCGACGACCTGGAACAGCGACAGGTCGGCATAGGTGAGGCGGGCGCCGGCGAGATGCCCGGGTCCCTTCGGGTTTCGCGTCAGAATCGTCTCGAACCAGTCGAGGAAGCGCGCCAGCCGGTCCTTGCGGAAATGGCCGGCGCGGCGTTTCGATTCCGGCTTCTGGTCCTCGTAATAGAAGCCGCCGCCGATCGGGTGGTGGGTATCGTGCGCCTCGACGACGAAATCGGCGACGGTGAGCTGGATCTGGTGGGTCCACAGCTTGCCGGCGTCGCTCTTCGGTGCAAGCCCGTGGCGCTCGCCGAGATAGAGGAGGATGTTCGCCGATCTGGCCGATCACCCGCTTGCCGTGCCTGAGGAATGGCGGCGCGAAGGATGGCGTCTCCAGCCTGGCGTCGTTCCACAGCTTGATCAGCGCCGCGGTGCCCTCGACCCGCGCCACATCGACATAGTCGGCGCCGGCTTCCTCGAGCGCGAGCCGGACGAACTCGCCGCGCCCCTGGATCTCCGCCCAGTAGTATAGTTCGTATGCCATCGCCCATCCCTTTCGATGTCGTCTCGGCGAATGTATCTCCTGGCGCCCGCGCGCGAGAAGGAGGGTTTCGATCGGCGCGTGGCTCCGGCCTATTTGTCTTCGCCGTCGGTGGTCATCACCACGAAGTCGGTGTCGCTCCGGGTATCGGCCGAAAGCGGCTGGTCGGTGATCAAGAGAATCATGCCGGGCGCGAGCCGCTCGCGGATCGCGGCGGCGACATTCGCCGGCCCGTGGATGCGGTCCATCGTGGCGCTGTCGGGAACGGTGACGGCTTCCTCGCCACCCTCGCCGTAGCCGATCGCGTCCCAGGACAGGCCTTCGCCGCCCTCGCCCGCGCCGGAGAGGACGAAGACCTCGGACGGAAACGGCTTGTCGGGGTCGTCGATGGTCGCCTGGCCTTCCGCGACGATCGTGCCGTTTTCGAGCACCATCACCTGGTGGTCCCGGCGCGAGACCAGCACCGAGGTGACCGGCCGCTCCTCCGGCTCGCCGGCCTGGTAGGCCCGCTCGCGCGCCGAGAAGCCGCTGATGTTCTTCGCCGAGTAGAAGGTCCCGGCGACGTTCGGGTTCTGCACCGACTGCGTCGTGGTGAAATCGGTGGCGACCACCACCGGCGTGCCGATCTTGGTGACACCATAGAGGAGCTCGGCGAATTTGAGCGGCATCCGCACACAGCCATGCGAGGCCGGATATCCGGGCAGGTTGCCGGCGTGGAGCGCGATGCCGCTCCAAGTCAATCGCTCCATGAAGGGCATCTCGGCATCGTAGATCGAGGAGACGTGGTCCTTGTCCTTCTCGAGGATGGTGAAGACCCCGGTCGGGGTGTCGTGGCCGGGCTTGCCGGTAGAAACCGTCGAGACCGCGATTCGCACCCCGCGCCGATGCACATGGAGGAGCTGCTCCTTGACCGAGACGATGATCGACACCGGGCCGGAGGGCTGCAGCTCCGGCTGCCAGTTGTACTGGCCGGGCTTGAGCTTGCGGGCCGCCGCCTCGTCGATCTCGGCAAGGGCGGGGCGGCCGAGAACCAGTCCGCCGGCGAGGCCGGCGAGGCCGGCGAGGGCGGTGCGTCGGGTCGGATGAAGCGGTTCTGTGGTCATGGCGTCCTTTCGGGGGCGTGCGGTTTCGGCTATGTGAGCCGGCGGGAGCGCCGGTCTCTTGCTGTGTGTCTCGGCCGAAATCAAGGCGATCCCGGCTATCGCCGCGTCGATTGCGACCCGCCATATATCGAGCAGAGTTCAGCCATGAAAGGTCCGCAATCGGCTGCTGTTGTAACCTGCGGAGACAAAGTTCGGGGAGCCAAGGTTTGTCGAACCAGCGTAGCCGTCGGCAGTTGCAGGGCGCACCGCCGGTGGTGACCTATTCCAGGATCGACGGTGACGACGCCGACGCCGACGCGTTCGGCGACGCCCGCGCCGAGCCGCGTTTCAGCGGGGAGCCAGCCGTCGAGTGGGACGCCGTCGAGGTGCCGCCGGTCGAGCCGCCGCGCCAGGCGCGGCGCCCGCGGCGCGCGGAGCCGCTTCGCGCGGAGCCGCTTCGTGCGCCACCACCACCTCCTCCGGAGGACCACGACGACTTCGAGGATCGCCCGCCGCCGCCGCGGAAGCGGTCGCCGGCGCTCCGCATTGTCCTGATCGCGGCGCTGGTCGCCATCGCAGCGGGGGTCGGCATCCTCGCCCTCAGCTTCGGTTCGTCGACATCGCTGACGGTCAGTGCGCCGGCCGACGAGGGCAGCGTTACCGTCGAGAAAAGCCAGCCGGCCGATGGCACCGGCGCCGTCGTCGACCTCACTCCCGGCGTCCGCGAGATACCGCTGACCGGAAAGGCCGGCGACGCCCCGACGGCGGTCCCGGTCGCTCCGCCGTCGCCGCGGGTCCGGCCCGACCGGCCGGCCTCGACGAGCGCCGCCACCGATGCCGCCCCCGACGCGGCGCCCGCTTCCATGGCGGCGACGGCGCCGCAGCCAAAGACCGCTGCCGCGCCGGCTCAGGACGACGATGCGGCTTTCATCGCCCGCATCGAGAAGACGCTTGCCAAGAGCCGCACCGACGAAGGCGCCGCTCCGGCCCCGAACGACCAGCCGGCGCTGCTTGTCCCGCAGGCAGACCCGTCCCTTCTCGACGCGCCCGCGACGATTCCGGATTCGCAGGTCGCGCCGGTCGTCACGCCGAACGGGCAGCTCCTTCTCGATACCGACTGACCGTTCTCCGCCCGCGTGAGGCTGCGGCCCCCATTGCCGCGGCCGCCGGGAGTGCTATTTTCCGGCTTCCTCACGCCGTCTCTTCCCAATCCAGCGGAGATCTTCAGCCATGGCGCTGTCGCTTTATGACGTCTCGGTCCCGGTTTATGTCAGGCTTCTCACCAGCCTCTCCGGCCAGCTCGACAAGGCCGCAGCCTATGCCAAGGCCGGCAATTTCGAAGAGGCCGCATTGCTCGATGCGCGGCTATATCCCAACATGTGGCCCTTGAAGCGGCAGGTCCAGGCGGCCACCAACCACGCCTTCCGCGGCACGGCGCGGCTTGCCGGGCTGCCCATCCCGAAGATCACCGAAGCCGCTTCGAGCATCGCCGATCTCAAGGGGCGCATCGACGAGACGATCGCCTTCGTCAAGAGCGCCGATCCCGCCGCGGTCGCCGCCGGCGAGACGCGCGAGATCATCTTCCCGGCCGGCGACGAGCAGCGCACCATGACCGGACGGCAGTATTATCTGACCTTCACCGTGCCCAACTTCTATTTCCACCTGACCACCGCCTACAACATCCTCCGTCACAACGGCGTGCCGGTGGCGAAGTCCGACTTCACCGGAGACCTCTGACCGGCGCACGGCGGCTTGCCGATGGGGTCGGCGGTGTGCGTCGATCCTCAGGCGACGATTATGTCGTGGTGGTCGATGGCGAGATGCGGGTCGAGCACCGCGAAGACATGGGCCTTGCCGGCCCGGCTTCCGTTCTGATCGTAGATGAGCAGGCCCTTGTCGCCGTCGTAGACGATGCGGTCGCTCCGATCGTGTGCGGCGCTGCCCACCCAGAATTTCCCCGCGGCGAGTTCGCCGTGGTGGCCGAGCCTGGCGAAGGCACCGCGATCGAGCTTGATCCTGTCGCCCGCGGCGAAGTCGTCCATCGTATCGGGTCCCGAGCCGGGCGACGCGGTGAAGCGGAAGATATCGTCGCCAGGGCCGCCGTCGAGCCGGTCGGCGCCCTTGCCGCCGTCGAGCATGTCGTCGCCGTCGCCGCCGGCGAGCCGGTTGGCCCACTTGTTGCCGACAAGAGAGTTGTTCCCGTCGCCACCGGTCGCATTCTCGATGACGACGCCGTAGGCGATCGCGACATCGTCTTTTGCGCTGAGTGATGAGAACCGGCCGTCGCGAAGATCGATCTTGACCGCGCCCGACTCGGCGCTGCCGTCGATCCGGTCGATGCCGCCGGCATCCCAGATCGCCAGGAGGTCGCCGCCGGCCCCGGCATAGACGTCGTCGCCGTCGTGATAGGAGAGGTTCGCCCCGTAGCGGGCCTGGAGGGCGGCAATGTCGTAAAGCATCAGGTGGTCGGCGACGCTTCCCGTGTCCGGGTTGGGCCGATAGGACATCACCGTGTACTTGTTGTTCTCCTGATGCTTCGGCAGGAAGGGCGGCACATCGCCGCTGCCGTAGTTGCCGCTGTGCTTCAGCGTCAGGCCGTGGCCGACCTCGTGCAGGATGAGATGGCGGCCGGTCCTCCCGCCGAGCGGAGATTGGGTGTCGAAGATCGCGTAACCGTCGATGTCGATCCGGTCGCCCGTGCTGTGGGACATGAAGCCGCCGAGCCCGGCCGGGGCGATGTCGGTGCGGCCGAAGCAGAGGTCGAGATCGCCCCCGGAATTGTCCTCGACAAGGACGACATTGGCGACCGCCGCGAATTCGGTCAGCGCCGAGCGGACGGCGTCCTTCTGGGTCTCCGAGAAGGGCACCCAGCCGGAGTAGCCGAGATGGAGGCTGGCGATAGCGGACGCGTCAAAGGAATAGCCGAGCTTGAGCGGCGCGCCGGAGGAATGGTGGAGCGGATCGAATGCGCCGGGGAGGTCGAACTGCAGCGCCTTGATGACCTTTTTCGGCGGGCGATGACTGGTGGTGTCGGGCATGGGGTCTGCATCCGCTCTCTAGGTCCGCGCACAACACGGCGCAGGGGCACAGGCTTGGGTTGCGCGAACGCTCGCTCAGCGGCCGGCGGTCAGTCGAGCGAGATTTCGAAGCTTCTCGCCGGCCCATCGAGCGCAAGGCGCAAGCCGGCGAGTGCGTTTCGCCCCAGGACCATGGAGTAGTCGTCGTAAAGGGCGTCGAATTCGAACACCTCGATCGCATTTGCGAGGCGCCGACGCTCCGTCGACAGGCGCAGGCCCTCACCCACGACGAGGTCAATCGCCACGCTGTACACGATGCAATCGAATACGCCGTGTGGCGTCTCGACCAGATCTGTTCCGAGAGGTTCAAGGCGGAGGAGCCCGGCGAGTTGGCTCGATAGAAGGGTCTCGGTCGAGCCGGTATCGACTTGCGCAAAATGCCCCACCGCCGGCTCCGGGTGATACCGCGCGGGGTTGTCGTCAGGCTGGATTTCGACCGGCACCAGGCAGCCGTGATGGCCGTTACGGCCGCGATAGACCGTCATTCAAGTATTGGAATGTTTCGGAATCCAAAGAGACGAGGGCAAGCCGGTGCGGCGGACATCGGATTGCCGACGGTCACAATGAACAGAATAGTGATCATCCGAAAAGCGGCGCCGGCCTTCGTCGAGGGCTTCCTCCCTGGTTTCGAAGACCCCAACCAGCTGCCGGCGGTGTATCAAGGCGAAACGGCCGGGTGGAACCAGGCGCCCGGGCTCCTCGATGAGAACGCGGAAGACCTTGTGGTTGACCAGGGTCTCGCGCCTTTTTTCATCCCAAGTCAGATTCCGTCCCGGTCCGGTCTCGTTCATCGTCCTGCCTGCCGGTCGCAGCCTCCGACCGTCCAGCGACTATCAGTCTGCACGCGGCGCTGGTCAACCATATATGGCCGCAATCACCCCCGCCCAAACCCCCCGCCGGTCGGCGTGGTGAGGATCACCGCGTCGCCGGGCCGGAGCACGGTCTGGTCGCAGCCCGCAAGCGTCTCGATCCTACCGTCGGTGCGGCGAACCCGGGTGAGGCCGAGCCCGCCGGTCCCGCCGCCTTCAAGCCCATGCGGCGGGACGATCCGGTGCGAGGAGAGGATGGCGCAGTCCATCTCCTCGAGGAAACGGATGGTGCGCTCGGTGCCGCTGCCGGCATGCCAGCGGCCCCTGCCGCCCGAGCCCTCCCGGATGTGGAAATCCTCGAGGAGAACGGGGAAGCGAAATTCGAGGATCTCGGGGTCGGTGAGGCGCGAATTGGTCATGTGGGTGTGGACCGCGTCGGCGCCGTCGAAGCCGGCGCCGTCGCCGAGAACCCCGGCCGGCGCGCCCGAGCAGATCGTCTCATAGTACTGATAGCGCGCATTGCCGAAAGTGAGATTGTTCATGGTGCCCTGGGCCGAGGCCAGGACCCCGAGCGCCCCGAACAGGCAGTCGGTGACGTGCTGCGAGGTCTCGACATTGCCGGCGACGACCGCCGCCGGATAGCGCGGCTTCAGCATCGAGCCGTCCGGGATGACGATGTGGATCGGCCGGAGACAGCCGGCATTCATCGGGATCTGGTCCTCGACCATGACGCGGAAAGAGTAGAGGACCGCGGCGCGGGTGACCGGCTCGGGCGCGTTGAAGTTGGTGTTCTGCTCGGCGCTCGTGCCGGTGAAATCGACCGTCGCTTCGCGCGTTTTGCGGTCGACGGTGATCTTGACGCGGATCGTCGCGCCTTGGTCGGTCGCGACGGCGAACTCGGAATTGTGGAGGGCGTCGATGACGCGGCGGACGCTCTCGGCGGCGTTGTCCTGGACGTGGCCCATATAGGCGCGGACCACGTCGAGGCCGAAATGGGCGACCATCTTGCGAAGCTCGTGGACGCCCATCTCGTTGGCGGCGATCTGCGCCTTGAGGTCGGCGATGTTCTGGCCGACGTTCCGCACCGGGTAGCGGTGGCCGGTAAGAAGCGCGGTGAGTTCGGCCTCGCGGAAATGACCGGCTTCGACCAGGAGGAAGTTGTCGATGAGGACGCCTTCCTCTTCGACCGTGGTCGCCCGCGGCGTCATCGACCCCGGCGCGGTGCCGCCGACATCGGCATGATGGCCGCGCGAGGCGACCCAGAACAGGATCGCCTTGCCGGCCGCATCGAAGACCGGCGTGCAGACGGTGATGTCGGGGAGGTGAGTGCCGCCGTTATAGGGCGCGTTGAGCGCGAAGACGTCGCCCGGCCCGATCTTCCCCTGGTTGAGGCGGATCACGGTCTCGACCGAGCGGTCCATCGAGCCGAGATGGACCGGCATGTGCGGGGCGTTGGCGACGAGCCGCCCGTCGCCGTCGAAGACCGCGCAGGAGAAGTCGAGCCGCTCCTTGATGTTGACCGAGTAGGCGGTGTTCTGCAGCGTCACGCCCATCTGCTCGGCGATCGCCATGAAGAGATTGTTGAAGACCTCGAGCATCACCGGGTCGGCGTCGGTGCCGATCGCGGCGCGGGCCGGCGGCGGCACGACGCGGGTGAGCACGATGTGGTTCCGCGCCGTCACCTCCGCCCGCCAGCCGGGCTCGACGACGATGGTCTGGTGCGGTTCGATGATGAGCGCGGCGCCGGCCACGACCGCCCCCGGGAAGAGCGCCTCGCGGAGATAGATCGCGGCGTCGTGCCAGCCGCCGTTCGAATAGAATCGCGTCGTCTGATGCGGCAGCGGAACCGTTTTTGAAAGAGGCGCCTCGGGCTCGTCGATATCGGCGCCGCCGCCCACGGCCTCGACTTCGAGCGATTCGACGACGATGGCCTTGCCTTCGAAGACGAAGCCGAATTGCCGCCGGTGCGCCGCCTCGAAGGCGGCGGCCATGCCGGCCGGCGTCATCATCGGCGAAGCCGCCTCGCCGAGCCGGCATTCGAGAATCGTCACCGGCAGCGGGGTGTCGGTGCCGTCGTAGCGGATATGAGCCCGGACGAAGACGGCGATGTCGGCTTCGGCGACGCCCTGGCGGCGGAGTTCGTCGACCGCCTCCGCGGCGAGCCCCGCCTCGATCGGCGCGAGGTCGAGGCTGGCTTCGACCGGCTTCATCACGGCGCGGTTCCGCGTGGCGCGGATGTCGGCGAGGCCCATGCCGTACGCCGAGAGGACGCCGGAGAACGGATGGGTGAGCACGGTCTTCATGCCGAGCGTATCGGCGACGAGGCAGGCATGCTGGCCGCCGGCGCCGCCGAAGCAGTTCAGCACGTATTCGGTGACGTCGTAGCCGCGCTGGACGGAGATCTTCTTGATGGCGTTCGCCATGTTCTGGACGGCGATGCGGAGGAAGCCGTCGGCGATTTCCTCGGGCGCGCGGCCGTCGCCGATCGCCTCGGCGAGCGCCGCGAAGCCGGCGCGGACGGCCGCGCCGTCGAGCGGCTGGTCGCGCGTCTCGCCGAAGATGCGGGGAAAATATTGCGGGAGGAGCTTGCCGAGCATGACGTTGGCGTCGGTGACGGCGAGCGGACCGCCCTGGCGGTAGCAGGCGGGCCCGGGGACGGCGCCGGCCGATTGCGGCCCGACCTGGTAGCGGCCCTGTTCGTAGCGGAGCACCGAGCCGCCGCCGGCGGCGACGGTGTTGATCCGCATCATCGGCGCCCGCATGCGCACGCCGGCGATCTCGGTTTCGAAGGCGCGCTCATAGTCGCCGTCATAATGCGAGACGTCGGTCGAGGTCCCGCCCATATCGAAGCCGATGACCTTGCCGAAGCCGGCGCGGCGCGCGGTCTCGACTGCGGCGACGACGCCGCCGGCCGGACCGGAGAGGATCGCATCCTTGCCCTGAAACAGGGCGGCGGCGGTGAGGCCGCCGGAGGACTGCATGAACATGAGGCGCGGATGGGCGCGGCCGTTCTCCGCGGCGCCGGCATCGCCGGTCATCGAATGCTGCGTCGCCGGGCTGTTCAATTCGTGCGCGACCTTGAGGACGTAGCGGCGGAGGAGCGGCGAGAGATAGGCGTCGACCACGGTGGTGTCGCCGCGGCCGACCAGCTTGATCAGCGGCGACACCTCGTGGCTGGCCGAAACCTGCGGGAAGCCCATGCGGCGGGCGAGCTCGGCGACCTGCCGCTCGTGCTCGGGCCACGCCCAGGCATGCATGAAGACGATGGCGACCGAGCGGATGCCGGAAGCCCAGGCGTCCTCCAGGGCCCGGCGCACCGCGGAAAGGTCGGGCGCCTTTTCGACGGTGCCGTCGGCGCGGACCCGCTCCGCCACTTCCACGGCGCGCTCGTAGAGCATCTCCGGCTTGACGATGCGGCGGGCGAAGATGTCGGGCCGCGCCTGGTAGCCGATCCTGAGGGCATCGCGAAACCCGCCGGTGACGAGGAGCAGGACCCGGTCGCCCGTGCGCTCGAGCAGCGCATTGGTTGCGACGGTCGTGCCCATCTTGACCGTGGCGATCAGCTCGGTCGGCGTCCATTCGCCGGGCTTGAGGCCCATCAGCTTGCGGATGCCGGTCACCGCGGCGTCGCGGTACTCGGCGCGATCCTCGGACAGGATCTTGGTGGCGCTCAGGCGCCCCTCAGGATCGCGCGCGACGATGTCGGTGAAGGTGCCGCCGCGGTCGATCCAGAAGTCCCATCGGCCGGGAGGTGAGGCGGACATCGTCAGGGTGCCAGGGTGAAGGAGATTGGCGTGGATGCGACCGTGCCGACGGCGACATCGCCGCAGGACTGCCGGGCTAGGTTTCTAGCGCGTGCGAGGCTAAGTTTTCGTGTAGGTTTCGAACTCCCGCGGGGAGAATGCAATGAAGTTTCCGTCAATCGTCGCCGCGGCGCTGGTCTTATGCGGCGGCGGCGCCGCGGAGGCCGCCTGCCAGGGCGCAACCATCCTCTTCCAGGACAGTTTCGACCGGCTGCAGCCAACATGGGGGGAGCCGAGCGATTCGTTCAAGGTCGTCGACAGCCAGCTCGAAGTCTCGCCGCTGGCCGATTCCTACTACTGGACGGCGAACTCGGCCAATCTCTACGACGATATCGACATGTGCGTGACGATGACGACGCTGGCCCAGGGCGACCCGATGGAAGCCAAGGCCGGCCTCATCTTCTGGTATGTCGACGTCAACAATTTCTACGTCTTCGAGTTGGCGCCGAACGGCAAGGCCTCGGTGTGGCGCCGCCAGCGCGGCAAATGGCTGGAACAGGTGAGCTGGCGCGACGCCGGGGGCGCCAATACCGGCGACGGCGGGATCAACGAGTTGCGGGTGACGACGGTCGGCAGCCATGCCGCCTTCTACGTCAACGACAAGCAGTTCGAGGAACTGGAGGGATCGCCCCCCGAGAACGGCCAGCAGGTCGGACTCTTTGCCGCATCCCCGCCGTCGGGACAGGCGCGCTTCGGTTTCGACAACCTGAAGGTCACCAAGCCTTGAGCCGCGAAAGGGTTACGGTCATAGTCGCGGGCGGCGACATCGAGGGAGCGAGGGAGCCATGCGCCTGACGGTATTGGCGGCCGGTCTTTTCCTGGCGGCCGCGGTTTCCGCCGACGCTTTCGCCTGCCAGGGCAGCCGCGTGCTGTTCGAGGACAGCTTCGATTCGCTGATGCCGACCTGGGGCACCGCCGACGATTCCTTCTTCCTCAAGGACGGGGCGCTGACCATCTCGCCGGGCTACGACGAATACTACTCGGCGCTCAACACAATGGGTGTTTACGACGACATCGATTTCTGCACCGAGCTCACCGCGGTCAAGGCCGACCCGGAAGGCAACAGCTTCGCCGGCATCATCTTCTGGGCGAGCGACTACGACAACTACTACTACCTCGTCGTCACCGCCGAAGGGTCGGTCGGCGCCTTCCGCCGCCAGCGCGGCCGGGTCCTGCCGCAACTTCGCTGGGCGAGCTTCGACGGACTGAAGAAAGGCAACGGCGAGACCAATGAATTGCGGGTCGTCACCGTCGGAAACGAGGCGACGATCTTCATCAACGGCGAGGAATATGGCCATTTCCGCGGCCAGCCGCCGGCCGACGGCCAGCAGATCGGCGTCCGCGCGACCTCGCCGCGGAACGACCGCGCCGTCTGGGCCTTCGACGATATGAAGATCACCGACCCGGCCTCGGGGTCGCAGACGCAGTAGCGTCGGCGCCGGCGGGCGCGGTGTGGGTTCTTTCGAAATTTGGATTTACCGCGGCGTATTGACCTGGATCATCGGCGATTGCTTCTTGCGTTTGGCATACCGTCTCTAGGGACCGCCTTCTTCGCCAGCGACAGGAGGTACGTGAACTGACTGGCGAGGCCCCTAAGAGTGACGATACAAGGGCGAAACTCCGGGATCGAGTGTAGTGGCGGTGTCAAGAGTGTCGCCGGTGAAATGCCGCCTAACGCCGAAGCTGCCCGCTGAATTGAAGCTGATCTAGAACAGACTTGTGTCGAGCGGAGCGTTCCCACGGCACACTGTCCAAAGATTTCAAACCGGGATCAGCTATCGACCATCCGAAGCGCCTCTCCGTGTATTCAACGGTACGTCGCAGGATTCCGGCCGGAAACTCGGGGGCAAAATCGTTCACGCCGCGTATCCAGAACTGTCCACGCTCTTCTCCGAAGAATCGATACCCAGTGGGAGCAACCTTCGATTTTCGTGGAAAATACATCGTCAGGTGGAGCAAATCCCACCAGCCCCCATCGAAAGTAACGACCTCGAACACGTCGACCTTGTCCACAGATCCAAGGCGTTGGAACGCTATCGGTCGCCCATCCTCCAATTTCAGCGAGGAAAGGTAGAGAATTTCTCCGAGAGGGCCGTTAGTCGGAATTGGGTTATTGAGGTCTCTGGCGAACTCCCCCCACGCGCCCGGCACAACGTCGACGGAATCCGACCAAAGGATTTCGTGCTTCAATCCCTCCGGGAGCATCTGGTTCTGTAGGCTCTCATCAGAAAGCAGGCGGTGCACCCGTTCGAACAAAGGCGAAACCTGATCCGACTTCTTCTTGGAGAACCAAGGCATGTGCTCGCTCCGAAGGGGTTATTGGCTCATCCATTTTGAGCGTATCAACGGTTGGGGCGGCCGCAACGGTGGGGACTCCGATTTCTAAGCGTCGGTTGATCGGCAATCCTGGCGCAGCGGCGCCGAGGATGAGTTCGTCCGCGCTGAGACTGTTGAGCGCGGTGGCGTTCCGGACATAGATGTCGCAGGATTAGGTGAGCCGGCGACCGCGGCGCGGCGGCCGAGGGCGACGACCGCCACCACCGCCGCGGCGAAGCCGACCATGGTCAGGTCGACCTTCTCGCCGAGGAGAGGGACCGCGATCAGGAAGGTGACGAAGGGCTGGAGCAGCTGGAGCTGGCCGATCCGCGCGACGCCGCCGGCGGCAAGGGCGGCGTTCCAGATGGCATAGCCGACGAACTGGCTGATCACCCCGCCATAGGCGACCCCGGCCCAGGCGCTGACCGGCACCGCGCCGACATCGGCGGGCCAGAGGATCAGCGTCACCGGGAGCGCGAGCGGCAGGCTGATGACGACCGTCCATGAGATCACCTGCCAGCCCGGAATCAGGCGCGACAGCATCGCGGCTATCGCATAGCCGCTGCCGCAGACGAGAACGCCGAGAACCAGAAAGACGTCGCCGACCACGATCGCGACGTCGCCCTCGCGGAGCGCAAAGGCGGTGACGAGAGCCGCGCCGATCGCAGTCAGCAGCCAGAAGGCGAGCGACGGCCGCTCCCCGGCGAAAATCACCGCGCCGAGCGTCGAGGCGAGCGGCAGGAGGGCGAGCACGATGCCGCCGTGCGAGGCGGGCACGGTCACCGACGCCACCGCCATCAGGCCGGGAAAGATCACGACCAGCGCCGCGGCAATGGCGACGAGCCGGCCGAGATGACGGCGGGGAAAGGGGAGGCGGGCGAACACCACGATGCCGCCGCCGACGATCCCGGCGACGAGGGCGCGGGCGGCGGTGGCGAACCAGGGGTCGAGGCCGGCAACCGCCATCCGGGTGGCGGGAAGCGAACCGCCGAACAAAGCGACGGCGATAAGGCCGAGGACGAGACCGAAGGTGTGGCGGGAACGGGGCATGGCGCGGAACGGAAGCGTAGACGGCACTTCGCGCGCCGGCGCAAGCCCCATCCGGCTTCCACCAGCCGTCATCTCCGCGGAAGCGGGCCAAGTAGACATTGCCCGTGCCGGAAGCGTCGCCACCGGTCACTCCACGCCACTTCACGGCTCGCCTCGATCCGTGACCGACGTCGTTTACCGGCTCCCTGCTTTCGAGGCTGTGAGGAAATCCTTGGCCAGGCGTGGTCGCGTCCTTCGAGGCTCGGGCTTCGCCCTCGCACCTCTGGATGGCGGCGTGGGGTGCTTCCCCGGAAGGCCAGACGCGACCGGCGCTTGGGGAGAAAACCAGCAACGTCATCCGGAGGTGCTCCGCGAAGCGGAGCCTCGAAGGACGCGGAAAGGCCGATCCAGCCTTCCGATTTCCTCACAGACTCTGTCGCGGGGAATGACGGCGAGGGCTGACGGCATGCCGGTTTGCACGATTGTCGGAGCCGGCGGACATGGGCTCGACAAGACCCGGCTTCACCCCGTTAAATCGGCCAAATGGCGATCTGGGTGTGGATCAGGCGGGCGGCGGAAGGCGGCGCCGGAGCCGTCGGCGGCGTCGCCGAATGGCTGGGGACCGTGCTCGCCGGCGATCCGGCGACCCGGCGGCAGGTCGCCTTCTCGGTGGCGCTGATTGCGCTCTCGGCAAAGATGGCCAAGGCCGACGGCATCGTTACCGCCGACGAGGTCGCGGCATTCCGCCAGATCTTCGCCGTGCCGGTGTCGGAGGAGCGGAACGTCGCCCGGCTTTTCGATCTCGCCAAGCGCGACGTGGCCGGGTTCGAGGCCTACGCGCAGAGGATCGCCGATTTCTACGGCCAGGACCGGCAGGGACTGGAGGACGTGGTCGACGGGCTCTTCGCCATCGCCCGAGCCGACGGCGCCGTGCATAGCGCCGAGCTCGTCTATCTCGGTCGGGTGGCGACCATTTTCGGGATCGACGAGGCCGGCTTCGACCGCATCGCGCTCCGCCACGTCGTCCCGGAGGAGGGCGACCCTTACCGCGTGCTTGGCGCCGACCGCTCCTTCAGCCTCGTCGAAATCCGGGCACGCTACCGGGCGCTTGCCGCCGAGAACCATCCCGACCGGCTCTTCGCTCGCGGCGTGCCGCCCGAGGCGGCGGCGCTGGCGCACCAGCGGATGGCGGCGATCAACCTCGCTTGGCAGCGCATCCAGATCGAGCGGCGCTATCAGTGAAACAGGCGGGACAAACCGAAGCCGGTGAGGAAGCCGAGCGCCGCCAGGACTCCGGTGAGATCGCGGGCGTGGGAGAAGGCTTCCGGAATGATCGCATTGGTGATGAAGACGATGAAGGCGCCGCCGGCCATGGCCTCGATAACCGCCAGCGCCTCCGGCCGGAAGTCGCCGAGCAGCAGGTAGCCGGCAAGCGAGGCGAGACCGGTGGTGACGGCAACCAGCAGCCAGACGCCGAAGACGTAAACACCGCTCCGGCCGGATTGCTTCATCCGGGCGGTATGAAGCTGCGCCTCGGGAACGTTGGACAGGAAGACGGCAATCACCGTCGCGAGCGCGATGCCTTCGCCTTGGGCGAAGCTGAGGCCGATGATCAGCGCCTCGGGAACCCCCTCGACGACGGTGGCTAGCGCGACGATGCCGCTGGCGTCGCGGCTGGCAAGCAGCGCCTCGGCCGGCTGCTCGGCGCCGCGCGCGCCGCGCCGCTCGAGGGCACGGAGGCCGAGGGCAAACAGGACCGCGCCGACCAGGTAGCCGCCCGCCGCCGGCAGGAAGCCGCCACGCCCGAAAGACTTGTCGAGAATGTCGAAAGCGACGATCGAGAGGAGAATGCCGCTGGCAAAGCCCATCATCGCCGCCGTCACCGCCAGCCGCGGCTCGACGAACCATGCGATCAGCGCGCCGATGAAGGCGGCGCTGCCGGCGATGAATCCCCATTCGAGGGCGTGAATCGCCATGGCGGCTCTCACCCCGATCCGTGAGGCAAGAGGCCGTGGGAGCCGAGGCCGTGCGACAGAGCGTAGCCGGAGACGAAGCCAAGCGCGGCGACAAATCCGGCAGCGTCGTGGGTCTCGGCGAAGGCCCTGGGGATCATCGAATCGGCGATCATGGCAAGAAGAGCGCCGGCGCCGATCGCCTCCGTGATCGCGGTCCACTCCGGGCGCAGGCCGGAGAATACGGCAAAGCCGGTAAGGGAGAGCAACCCGCCTGTGACCGCGATCCCGCACCACAGTAACAGAATGCGCCGCAGCGCGGCGCCGCCGGTTTTCATCCCGGCGCTCGAGGCGAGCGACTCCGGAATGTTGGAGACGAAGACGGCGATCACGGTGGCGAGGGCGACGCCCTTTCCCTCGATCAGGCTGACGCCGATCACGATCGATTCCGGGATGTTGTCGATGAACGAGCCGATGGCGATGCCGAGCGCTCCCGACGCTTCGTCATTGCCGCCGACCGGCCGCCGGCGATTCTCGTATTCGTCGCCGAGCGTGGCGACGGCGGTGAACAGGAAGGCGCCGGCAAGACAGCCGCCGGTCGACAGGAGGAGGCCGGACTGGCCGAAGGCCTCGTCCATCAGGTCGAAGGCAATCACCGAGACGAGGACGCCGCCACCGAACGCCATGACCACGGCGACGGTCTGCCTCTTGAGATTGCCATAAAGGCCAAGCAATGCGCCGAGGACAAGGGCGCTGCCCGAGACGAGTCCCCAAGAAAGGGCCTGACCGGCAAGCGCGAGGTTCATCAGCCTGTCGCCTCGAAAAGACGGGTAGCGCACTCCGCGAGCACCGGTAATCTCGCGGGCGAATTGAGCAGAGAGATCATGTCATTCGGGCCCGTGATCGAACAGCACCCGTCCCCCAATTTCGGGGTTCGCGCTCCCGGCCTGCCGGTCGACATTCTCCTCCTCCATTACACCGGGATGGCCTCAGGCGCGCGCGCCCTTGCCTGGCTGTGCGATCCGGTTTCGGAGGTCTCCAGCCACTATGTCGTCTTCGAGGACGGACGGACCGTGCAGCTCGTCGATGAAGCGCGGCGTGCCTGGCATGCCGGGCAATCCTGGTGGGCGGGCGAGGGCGACATCAATTCGCGGTCGGTGGGCATCGAAATCGTCAACCCGGGTCATGAATTCGGCTACCGCGACTTTCCCGAGCCCCAGGTTTCGGCGGTAATCTCGCTTTGCCGCGGCATCCTTGAGCGCCACCCGATCCCGCCGGAGCGGGTGCTCGGCCACTCCGACGTCGCTCCGCTACGCAAGGAAGATCCGGGCGAGCGATTTCCGTGGCAGCGGCTCCATGAGGCGGGGATCGGCCATTGGGTGCCGCCGGAGCCGATCGACGGCGGGCCGATGCTTCGCCGCGGCGACCGGGGCGAGGCCGTCCTCACCCTTCAGAAGAAATTCCGCGAATACGGCTACGGCCTTGACGCGGAGGCCGAATTCGGCGCCGAGACCGAGGCGGTGGTGCGCGCCTTTCAGCGGCATTTCCGTCCGGCGCGGCTCGACGGCATCGCCGACGCCTCGACGCTTGCGACCCTCTCCCGGCTGGCCGCGGCGCTTCGGAAGGCTTGACCGGGCTACGGCGGAATGCCTATCTCCATGCCGCCAGCCGGCTGGACGGCCGCTCCGGCAAGGGTCGAAAGGCCGCCGGGGAGGAAAGTCCGGGCTCCATGGAAACACGGTGCCGGGTAACGCCCGGCGGGGGCGACCCCAGGGAAAGTGCCACAGAAAGCAAACCGCCCGCCTTTCGCGGCTCACGCCCCGATCGGCGCGGCAAGGGTGAAAGGGTGGGGCAAGAGCCCACCGCGGGCCCGGCGACGGGACCGGCACGGTAAACCCCACCGGGAGCAAGACCGAATAGGGATGGTACGGGGCTTCGGCCCCAGGCCTGTTTCCGGGCCGCCATCCGGGTAGGTTGCGCGAGGCGTCCGGCAACGGGCGTCCCAGATGAATGGCCGTCGCGCGGCGACAAGCCGCCATACAGAACCCGGCTTACAGGCCGGCTGGCACTTATTTCTTTCGGGCTCTTTGGTCGTGGAGCTACTTCCAGCAGAATTTGGCGTCGGCCTCGTTCTTGGCGCGCGAGGCGGCGATCGCGGCGAGATGGTCGGGGTCGGACAGGTATTCGCCTTCCTTGGCGGCGCTGTCGCGGAGATTGGCGACCGCCGCGGCGAGGCTGGCGGCGCGGTCATCGGAATACGCCGGGAGCTTGTCCGAGAAGATCACCTGATAGGGATGGGCCTCGACCCAATCGATCGAGGCCGCGTGCGCCGCCGCCTGGCGGGAGATGTCGCAGAAGGCGTAGCCATTGATGAACGGCCCGGCGAGCTGGACGAAGGCGTTCATCGCGGCATCGACCTCGGACAGGCCCGCTGCCTCTATGTTGATCACCGAGGCGAGGGTGATGTAGCGCTCCTTGGCGACGTAGAACCAGAAGACCGAATCATCGCGCAGCCCGACGTCGTAGAGCCGGATGGCGAGAGCCATGATCGTCATCGGCGTGATCAGCTCGGGCTTGCGCTCGACGAGGTCGCGGGCGGCGATGATGTCCTCCTGGCGGTTGGAGGCGAGAACCCCGCTGAAGGTCTCGCCGACCGAGACCTGCGGGGCGCCGTCGGGCGACGCCGCGGCCGCGTAATAGGGCTGGACGTAGATGTCGATCCGCTTCACCGGATCGGCGGCCGAGGCGCTCGCCGCCATGGCGAGCAGCAGGGCGGCCCCGTAGAGGACAAGTCTCGGCATCGGCGTTCCCTTCGTGATCGGCCGCATCACTTTAGGGCAAGCCGCGCCGGCTAACCAAGCGGAGCCGACGAAATCGGCTCCCGAAGGAAAGGGCCGGGGGATCCCCGGCCCTTTCCGCGGGACCAGGCCCGCGTTTTCGTCCGAACGCCTCCCGGCGCGGGCGGCGCCGATCGGGGAAGGCTCGCCGCCGCCTATTGGCTCGCGGTTTTCAGGAGGCTGTCCTTCCGGAAGACTTCCCAGGTGACGTTGTCGCCGTGCTGCTGGGTCCAGAACATCCGCCAGCCGTTCTCGAACGGCGTCGGGATCTTGGCGCCGAGCAGGCCCTCCGGCGAAGCGTCGCCGTCGGAGACATGGATGCCGGTGATCTCGTTGTCGCCGTCGTTCTGGAAGCCGGTGTCGGGAAGTGCGGCGAGGCCGGAATCGATGGTGGCGGCGGTGTCGCGGCCCTCGGCGAGGAAGCGGACCGGGGCGACGTCGCCCTTCGCATAATCCGCGGCGAGGTCGATCACCCAGCCCGAGTCGAGGGCGTTCTTCTGGTCGTGGAGTTTGTCGCCGCGGTCCTCGACGACGAGGACCTCGTCGGCCGACCAGAAGGCGAGGTTGTCGAAGCCGCTGTGCTCGGGATCGCCGAGGAAGACCAGCGCGATCTCGCCCTCGGCCGCCGACGGCGCCGCCTGGCTGAGCTTGAGGACCGCGCCGAAGCCGCCATAGGCGGCGCCGGCCTCGGTATCGGCATTGGTGTCGCCCGTCTCGGTGAAGACGAATTCCTTGAAGTCGCTGCCGGGACGGAACACGCCGTTCTCGGGCCGCTTGAACGGCGACGCGCCGGCGAGCTTGGCGCGGATATTGGCGTTGAAGGGCGTCATCCCGTCGCCGTCGGTATCGTGGACGAGCACCCATTTCGTCTTGAGCGCCGTGCCGTAGCTGTGCAGGTCCTTCATGCCTTGCGACATGATGTCGGCGTCGCCCTGGCCTTCGTGATAGGCGACCGGCTGCCCGGTCGAATCGATGATCTGCAAGGCTTCGAGCTTGCCGCCCTTGGTGAGGTCGGTCTTGTCCTTCGGGGTGAAGCGGTAGACGAAGCTGTTCGGCTGCTTGGCGTTCTTGGCGGTCTTGCCGGACTTGCCGCCCCAGTCCTCGACGATCCAGATTGCGCCGTCGGGATCGACCTCTATGCCTTCATAGGCGCCGTTGCCGATGATACCGGTCAGGCTCTCGACCTTGGAGGGGAAGTCGACGGTCGCCTGCCACACCCCGCCCGGCTCGCCTTCCTCGACGGTGAGGAGCAGGCGGTTGGCGAAGGGATCCCAGGTGCTGCCGTCGATATAGAGGATCGGCTGGCCATCGGCGGTCCGGTCGGCCATCAGCGTCACCCGGTGGGCGGCGTCGGCATCGAGATTGATCCGGCTGAGATAGCCCTGGTCGCCGCCGTCGGCGGTCTTGGCGCCGTGCTCGTGGCCCTGGAAGAGGAAGTGGGTGCCGTAATTGTAGGCGGCGTCGGGACCCTTCTGGTCGGCGAGCACCAGGTAGGTGTTCTTGTCCGGCTCGGTCTTGGTCGCCTCGATCGGGTCGGCGCCCTGAACGGCATTGGCCGGCGGAACCATCGGCCCGTCGGCGGCGTAGCCGTAGGCGGGGATCAGCGCCGTCGGGTTCTCGAGCGGCATCGCGCCTTGCGCCGCAACGGTCTGGACCAGCTCCGGCGAAAGGGCGTTGGGGATCACCGTGCCCGCGCCGGCGGCGCCTTCGGCCTTCGGCATGGCGTTGGGGACGGGGGTGAGCTTGACGCCGTCGGCGAAGGCGCCGGCGGGAACAAGGGCAGCGGCCGCGCAGGCGGCGAGGAGGAGGGAGCGCTTTGTCATGGTGGGTCTATCCGGGGTTTGGGCCTCGACGCCGGCGACCCTAGACGCCGCATATGACGGAAATTTCTCGGTTCTCCGTCGGGTGTGGAAAACATTCGGATCGGCATCGGGCTGCCGGCCGAATTCGTCCCGGGCGGCGGTGGCGCCGGCCCCGGCCGGCGCCACGTCTCATCGCCCGGCCTTGGCTTCGAGGAGCCGGCGAATCATGGCCCAGGCCGCCTCGTCCTCCGCGCTCAGCGGGCCTGCCGGAGCGGGACGGGCGGCGGCGCAACGGCCGACGTCGAGGCAGGTCCGTCCGCGGCGGCATTTCTGGCGCGGGCAGTCGCGCCACAGCTCCGCCCACTCGGCGATGCTGCGGTGGAACTCGGCGCGCATCGCCACCGGATCGACCGCCGCCGCGTCCCGCCTCCGCTTGGTCCTCGGCATCGCGTTCGATCCTTCCTTACGCGCGCGGTTTTCCGTTCCCGCGCCGATGCCGGCCGGGCTGATCCTGATGTCCCACGTGGGCACGGCCCCCGCTTTCGCGGGGGCGCTTTGCCCACCCTACAATTCCTGTCCTTCGCGCGTGGCGAAGGGGATGGCGGGCGCTTACGCGAACGCCTTCCGATTTGTTTTAGCGGCGCCACGAAAGCGCCCGCCGCGGCGTTTTTCGGTCCCGACCTCCGCGCTCCGGGCGGGGGCGGCCGAACGGGTATCTCTCCCGTCCCCGGCCTCGCCTTGCCGTCGGGCTCATCGCCCTTCGGCTTGACGCCCCGCCCTTAAGGCCATCCATCGTGGCAACCGCTCGTAGTGGCGGTGGGCGGACCTGGTCAGGGCCTCCCGGGACGTTCGGACCGTCGTCCTCTCCGGGGGATGCGGCCCCCGATGGGCTCGCACATCCTCCGCTGCCTCCGCCCTTCGAGGCCCGGCTTTCGCCGGGCGCCTCAGGATGAGGAGACACGTCGCAGGCGCCGCACCCCGCCCCGTCAGTCGGCCGTCACCGGTAGACGCCCCTTCATGGGCAGGGATGTGCGGATTTTATTCCTATCGAGGAGATGTGTCAAGGGGCGGGGTGGGCGGGGTGACGTAAGGATCTGTGTGTCAGGAGGAGAAGGGGGTACTCCCTGTGGTCTGCCAAGACCCAACAAAGGAGCACCCCCATGCCACAGCAAGCTGCGACGATTGAGAGTCTACCGATGGCGTTCGAGTTCGTGAAGGCGATGCGTGCCGACGGACTGGAGTGGGGCGAAGGCTACCGTGAGCTTGGCCGTCGGACGGTGGCGCGGCTGATCGAGGCCGAGATGGCGGCGGCGGTCGACCGCTATTTCGATCAGCTCGACAGCGAGGAGACCGCCGACCGGCGCAATGGCCACTACAAGCGCCATCTCCTGACCGTGCTCGGCGACATCGAGCTTTGTGTGCCGCGCACCCGCCGCTTCAGCCCGACCGGGGTGATCCGCGCCTATGCCCGCCGCGAGGCCGAGATCGACAACATCATCCTCGCCGGCTTCGTGCTCGGCCTGTCCACCAGGAAGGTCGGCGAGACGCTGCTTGCCCTGCTCGGACGCAAGGTCAGCGCCTCGACCGTCAGCACGGTGGCCAAGTCCCTCGATCAGGCGGTCGCCGCCTTCCACCGGCGGCCGCTCAAGAACCAATATACGGCCCTGATGCTCGACGGCGTCGTGCTCGCCCGCAAGACCGGCGCCGGCGCCATCAGGCGACCGGTTCTGGTCGCCCTCGGCATCCGTCCCGACGGCAAGAAAGAGGTGATCGACTTCCGCCTGGCAGCGAGCGAGAGCGCCGTCGAATGGGAGCGTTTCCTCACCGACCTCTTCAAGCGCGGGCTCACCGGCGAGAGTTGTCTCGACATCATCTGCGTCGACGGCGGTGCCGGCCTGCTGACTGTGCTTCCCGCCGTCTTCCCCGCCATCGCCGTCCAGCGCTGTTGGGCCCACAAGATGAGGAACATCCTCGACAAGGTCAAAAAGGCCGACCGGCCTGCTGCCAAGCGCGCCCTCCACAAGGTGATGAATGCCGGCAATGTCGCCGAGGCCCGCTCCGCCGCCCGCCGCTTCAGGGATCGCTTCGAGGCCGTCTATCCAGCGGCTGTCGCCTGCCTGCGCAACGATCTCGACGAACTGCTCACCTGCTTCCGCTACAAGTCACAGGACAAGCGCCGACAGGTCCGCACCACGGATGAGATGGACAAGCAATTTGTGCTGGTGACGTGATCTGAGAAGACCTTGTCCCGACCAATGGGGTGCTTCGGGCTTCAGCGAAGCGTCTTTCGCCAGGCATCTGCGGCACGGTTGCGCGTCTGCTCGGGCGCGCCGCGCGGTCAAGCTCCAAAGCCGCGTTAGCGGCGCGCCGAAGGCGCGGGGCTTGACGGCGAGGCCGCGCACCGAGCGATCATCTCTGGTGCCGCGATGGCAACGTCATCGGACACTGTCCGAAAGGTCAAGTTCCAATTTCTCCACGTGATATATTCGGCCGTGCGTGGATGACCTCGTGGCGAAGAGCGAAGCGTCGGCTGCAAGCTTCGTCGGGCCGCCTCACTCGAGCCCTGCCGGTTTGAGGCGTCCACGCGCCTGCTTCCTGGGCGGCCGCGGCTGCCAGTGGGCGACCAGGTGCTCGTAGGACTTCTCGGCCTGCTGAGCGAGGCGCATCTCCTGGTCGCGCAGTGCCTTGACATTGTAGGCATAGGCCCGGCCGCGCTGGTTGCCCTTCTTCTGCGGACGCCCGGCCTGCAGTTCCATGGCGCGCTGTTTGTTGGCGACCAATGCCGGTCGGGCCCAGTGATAATCGGTCTGTTTGGTGAGCAGGTGCCAGCACAGCACCGCGAGCTTGCGGGCAACGGCGACGGCGGCAATCTGATGACCCCGCCGCGCCCGAATGCGAACGAAGAAGGCGTGCAGCGGCCCTGGTGCTTTGGCCGCTGCCCAGGCGCCCTCGACCAGCATGGCACGGGCATGGCTGCGGCCGACCTTGCTGATGCGGCCATGATGGGCAACGCCGAGACCCGACTGGCGCACCCGCGGGTTCAGTCCGAAATAGCTCACCAGCTTCTGCGGGCTGGAGAAGCGGCCGATGTCGCCGATCGCCGCCACCAGCCCGGCAGCGACCGTGAGATTGACGCCGGTGATCGTCATCAGCCGCTTGATCGCTGCATCGTCGAGCGCGCTCTCGGCAATCTCCTGATCAAGCACGCGAAGGTCATCAGCCAGCCTGTCGAGTTCGCGAAGATGGCGTTCGATTGCCGTCCGCTCGTCATCCGGTAGCGGCTGCCGGGCGAGCCAGGCACGACCGAGGCGCCCGAACAGGTCCGCGTGCGGGCAGCGCGGAATCAGATGAGCGTAGAGGATTGAATGCACCTCGTTCTTGATCCGCGTCCGATGGCGGACCACCTGGTAGCGCCGCGCCACCAATCGGCGTCGCCGTTCCGTGGCCGCATCCGGGGTCCAGATCTCGGGCAAATAGCCGGCCGCATAGAGGCTGGCTAGCGTCCCGGCGTCGACCTTGTCGGTCTTCACATGGGCGTGCGCGATCGCCTTTACCTGCAGCGGATTGGCGATCACCACTCGCTTCACAAACGGCGTCAAGACCCGCGACACTGCCATGCAGTGGCCGGTGGCCTCGATCACCACCTCGTCGGTGGCCAGAAGCTCCTTGCCGAAGCCTTCCAGCGCCGTCCGCGTCATGTCGATCCGGCCCACATGCCGCAGCCGGCCGGCATCCCAGATCACCACCTCGCCAAAGGTGCGGTGGGTATCGATCCCGATCACACGTCGCATCCCTACCTCCTCTTGATCGAATCAAAGGGGGAGCGGCGGGGCGACACGACAACTACGGATTCGCGCTCTCAGCGCAACCGGGCGAGTTCGCAGAGGCGGCCAGCTACTAACACGAGCTCGCAGCTCATCGTTCGGATCGGCCTGCCCGCACCTTCGTGCTCCCGGTGCCTCTGTCCCGGATGGTCGCACCATATGCCACGGTCCAAAAAACCACGGCGGGAAATCAGCACCGCCATCCTCATACCGGTTACCAACGCCATCGAACGTCGCTTTCGCGAGGTCAGGCGGCGAACCAGACCGATGGGCACCTTCCAGGACAAGACTTCCATGGACCGCATCCTCTTCGCCGTCTTCACCCACGAAAACAAATCACAGGGCGTCGCTTCCCCCTTCCCGCTGACACACAAAAATTGACGTTACCGGTGGGCGGAATAGCGAAGCGTATTCCGCCGTTCGCGGTGAGGCGGGTGACGAGGTGTGTCGAGGCTTGCGGGATGTTCCGCCAGCGTCGATTGACATGACGGCGGAATACGCTTCGCTATTCCGCCCTTGTAATAGCGAATCCCCTTATCGTCGGGGTGTTCCGAGAGGAATGGCCTGTGGCGGATGGCCATCCGCCACAGGCCGCTGGTGATCGGATCGTGTCCGCCCTGAGCCGCTCGTGGCTGCCTCGTAGCGTGATCGCGCCAGCGCCTTCATCGGACCCGGATGGTTGCGGGAACGCTCAGGTTCGCTTCACAAGGCAGGGTCGACGAAGATGATCAATCCTATCACCAATACGGCGGGAATTGATACCTCGAAGACCAAACTCGAGGTCGCGGTTCACGATCGGGCGATGCGCTTTCAGGTCGCCAATTCAGCCTCCGGCCGGCGGCGCCTGGCCGAGGACCTCACGGCGGCGGGGGTGACCCGGGTCGGCATCGAGGCGACCGGCGGCTATGAGCGCGGCGTGGTCGCTGATCTGCGTGCGGCCGGCTTCACGGTCCTCGTGCTGCAGCCGGCCCAGGTCAAGGCCTATGCCCGCCTGCATCTGCGCCGGGCCAAGAACGACGCGCTCGACGCGGCGCTGATCGCCGCTTGCGCGTCGGTCATGGAGCCGCCGGAGATCGCCCCCGACGAACGCCTGTCGGCGATGGCGTCTCATCTCACCTTCGTCGAGCAGACCGAGGAGGACATCGCTCGGCTCAAGGTTCGCCTCGAACATGTCCACGACCAAAGGCTGAGGCGCATGATGATGGCCGACATCGCCCGCCTGAAGACCCGTCGTCTCGCCGAGCTGGCGCGCCTCGCCAAGCTCCTGCGTGATCATGACGATCTGGCCAGGCGCCTCGACCTCGTTCTCAGCGTTCCCGGCATCGGCGAACGCACTGCCCTGGCGCTCATCATCCGTATGCCGGAACTCGGCCGCGTCAGCCGCGAGGAAGCCGCAGCACTGGCCGGACTGGCTCCGTTCGACGACGACAGCGGAACCCACAGCGGCGCCCGCCACATCGCCGGCGGACGCGGTCGCCTGCGCCGATCGCTCTTCGCCGCCGCCTTGCCGGCCGCTTTCCGCTGGAACCAGGCGCTGATCGATTTCTACCGCCGCCTCATCGGGCGCGGAAAGCCCCACAATGCCGCCCTGACCGCCTGCGCCAGGAAGCTCCTCATCTACGCAAACACCGTCGTCCAGCGCGGAACCCCATGGGTCAATCACACAGCCGCGACTTAATGGTTGCTACGCTTGCTCAACCGCTCATTCCCGCGCACGCGGGAATCCAGTTTCTCAAGGGCATCGCCGGCTCCGTGAGAGCTGGGTTCCCGCTTGCGCGGGAACGAGCGGGGGTGGGGAAAGCGACCCCAATCTCGAGCGGCCCGACCGGCGTTGAGGTTGCCGGCGTGCCTCGCCGAGAGCCGCGTTGGCGGCGGTCGTTACAAACACGAGCGTCATGTCTGCAAGCGGGCGGCCGGTCGACGATGCCGTTGCGGGTATCCTGGGACGGCGGTGGTTACTGGGTCCCCGCTTTCGCGGGGATGACGGTTGGTGGGTTTGGCGCGGGAAGCACCCGCCCGGAGGAGCCGCGTTGGCGGCGGTCGCCACAAAGACGAGCGTCATGCCCGCAAGAGCGGGAATCCGGCAGACGATGCACAAGGTTCTCCATGCTGTCTCGCTGCGAGCCGTAAGCGCGCTTCAAATCCAACATGGACATCTCAACCGCTCATTCCCGCGCACGCGGGAATCCAGTTTCTCAAGGCATCGCCGGGTCCATGAGAGCTGGGTTCCCGCTTGCACGGGAACGAACGGGGGTGGGAAGGGCGACGCCCCAATCGCGAGCGCCGAGTTGGCGGCGTGCTTCGCCGAGAGCCGGGTTCCCGGCGGTCGCCACAAACACGAGTGTCATGCCCGCAAGAGCGGGAATCCGGCAGACGGCGCGCAAGGTTCTCGATGCTGTCTCGCTGCGAGCCGTAAGCGCGCTTCGCATCCGACACAGACATCTCAGCCGCTCATTCCCGCGCACCCGGGAATCCAGTTTCTCAAGGGCATCGTCGGCTCCATGAGAGCTGGGTTCCCGCTTGCGCGGGAACGAGCGGGGGTGGGGAGGGCGACGCCCCAATCGCGAGCGCCGAGTTGGCGGCGTGCTTCGCCGAGAGCCGGGTTCGCGGCGGTCGCCATAAACCCGAGTGTCATGCGCGCAAGAGCGGGAATCCGGCAGACGATGTCGTTGGCGGGTATCCTGAGACGGCGGTGGTTACTGGGTCCCCGCCTTCGCGGGGATGACACGGTTGGCGGGTGTGGCGGGCGCGTCCGTCGTGGCCCGCCCCCACGATGTCGTTCCGGGCGCGGCGCAGCGCGCCGTGGTGCGCTGCTGGCCCGGAACCTCGTCCGGCCTCAGCGTGCTCCGGCCGGGAGGAACGGGGTCCCGTGTCTAGCGCCGCACCGCGTTCCGCGCTGCGGCGCGCACGGGACGACAGCGCGTGGGTTGGCAGGGAAGCCACCCCGGACCAATCTCGTAGCCGCGAGGGGGAGGCAGGATCTCGCCGGAAGGGAGAAAACCCACCCGAAATCGCTGCGCGATTTCGATGCCCGATCGGGTCGCCCCGCAAGGGAAAGGCCCCCACCCGAAATCGCTCCGCGATTTCGACCTCCCCACAAGGGGGAGGGAGGGCCCGTTTGCGTGGCCGAGCGATCACGAATCCCGATCTGGTTCAGGCGGCGGCGCGCCGCCAACACAATGTTAAGCCTAACGAATCATTGTGCGCTTCATGCACATCCCAAGCGTGAGCCCAGATGTGTCGCATTTTAAGCGTTTGACTGTCCCCGAAATCCCATGATATCCCATATGATCCCATGCGAGGGCTGAACGCGCGTCGCCGGGCGGGCGACACGCGAGACCGAGGCCCTTCAGTGCACCCCAGGGTGGCGCTGGCCGGAACATCGGCAGCCTTCGGACGGGATCGCGAGCGGACTGCCGCCGTTCGACGGGGTGGACGAGGGCGATGGACGAGTTCCTATCCAATTTCACCAACAAGCTCGACGCCAAGGGCCGGGTGTCGATCCCGGCGCCCTACCGCGCCGTGCTGGCGGTGGACGGATTCGACGGCCTCTATTGCTGCCCGACGCTGGACCGGCAGGCGGTCGACGCCGGCGGCAATCGGCTCCGCGAGCGGATCCGGGCGAACCTCGCCAATTTCGAGCCGTTCTCGGAAGACCACGAATACCTCTCGACCACGCTGATCGGACAGAGCGAGATCCTCAGGCTCGACTCGGAAGGGCGCGTCATCCTCACCGACACCATCAAGGCCCATGCCGGCATCGCCGACCTCGTCACCTTTGTCGGCCACAGCTTCAAGTTCCAGATCTGGGAGCCCGGCCGCTTCAGACAGTTCCTCGAGGAATCGAACGACCGGCTGCGCGGGCTCCGCCGCAGGCTCGGCGCGCGCTCCCCCTCCGGGCCGGGCGCGACGCCATGAGCGGCGTCTACCGCCCATCCGCCGATGACGCGGCGGGCGCGCCCCGCCATGCGCCGGTGCTGCTCGACGAAGTGATGCGGAGCCTCGAACCGGCGGCCGGCGAGACCTTCATCGACGGCACCTTCGGCGCCGGCGGCTACAGCCGCGCCATCCTCGCTTCAGGCGCGTCGGTGATCGCCATCGACCGCGACCCGGCGGCGATCGGCGAGGGGGCGGGGCTGGCGCGGGAGGCCGGCGGCCGGCTGACGCTGGTCGAGGGGCGCTTCTCCGACCTCGACCGCATCGCCGCAGCCCACGGCAGCGCGCGGGTCGACGGCGTCGTCCTCGACGTCGGCGTCTCCTCGATGCAGCTCGACGACGCGGCGCGCGGCTTTTCGTTCCGCCACGACGGGCCGCTCGACATGCGCATGGGGCGGGAGGGCGCGAGCGCCGCCGACGTCGTCAATTCGCTCGAGCCGCGCGACCTCGCCAAAGTCATCGCCGTCCTCGGCGAGGAGCGGCGGGCGCGGGCGGTCGCATCGGCGATCGCCGCGGCGCGGGCAAAGCGGCCGCTCAGCGGCACGGTCGAACTCGCCGAGATCGTCGCCCGCGCCGTCGGCCGCCACGGCGCCGACGTGATCCACCCGGCGACCCGGACCTTCCAGGCGCTCCGCATCTTCGTCAACCGCGAGCTCGATGAACTCGCCGAGGCGCTGGCGGCGTCCGAGCGGGTGCTCGCCGAAGGCGGCCGGCTCGTCGTCGTCGCCTTCCATTCGCTCGAAGACCGGATCGTCAAGCGCTTCCTCGCCGAGCGCTCCGAAGCCCGGCCGCGCGGCTCGCGGCACCTGCCGGAAGCGGAGCGGCCGGCGGCGAGCTTCGCGCTCATCACGCGCGGCGCGGTGGTGCCGACGGCCGGCGAGGTCGCGCGCAATCCGCGTGCCCGCTCGGCGCGGCTTCGCGCCGCGCGGCGGACCGGGGCGCCGGCGCGGCGGCTCGACAAAGACGCGGTCGGGGTTCCCGGCCTGCCCGAGTTCGGAGTTTGGAGGGGATGATGCTGAGGATCGTCAACGTCTTGTTGGTCGCGGTAATGATCGCCGGCGCCATCGCCACCTACAACCTCAAGCACCAGACCGAGAAGGCGGCGACCCGCGTCTCGCGCCTCAATGCCGGCATCGCCAAGGAGCGGGAGACGATGGCGCTCCTCAAGGCCGAGTGGAGCATGCTGAGCCAGCCGTCGCGGCTCCAGGAACTGGTCGCCCGCTACCAGGATCACTTCAAGCTCGCGCCGTTCAGCGCCAACCAGGTCGCAACCCTCGACGAGATCCCGATGCGGCCGGCAAGCGGCACGCCGGGCGCGAGCGAGGCGACCGTCGCCGCCGCCACCGCCGGCGAGGCGCCGAGATAGGGGAGGAGACCATGACCGGCATCGATCTCGCCAGCATGCCGTCGGAGGTCGCCCGCGCCGAGGACGAGGCGGCGCGAGTTCGCGGTCGCGCCGAAGCGGAAGTCGCGGCAGGGCGGCGATCAGATGCGCTCGCGCATCGTCGTGACCATGGGCGTCTTCGGCCTCGCCTTTCTCGTGGTCATCGGCCGGCTCGCCATGCTCGGCGTGATGGATCCGCCGGAAGGCAGCGCCGGCGTCGACCCCAACGCGACGATTGCGACCAGCCGGCCGGACCTCGTCGACCGCAAGGGCGAGGTGCTCGCCGCCGATATCAAGACCGCCTCGCTCTACGGCGAGCCGCGCAATATTCTCGACCCCGACGAAGCCACCGAGCTGATCACCGGCGTCCTCCCCGACCTCAACGCCGCCGACCTCAGGAAGCGCCTTTCCGGCAATGCCGGCTTCGTCTGGATCAAGCGCGAGATCACCCCGAAGCAGCAGGCCGAGATCCACGCGCTCGGCATTCCCGGCATCGGCTTCCTCACCGAGAATCGCCGCTTTTATCCGGGCGGCGACACCGCCTCGCATATTCTCGGCCTGGTCAATGTCGACAATCAGGGCATCGCCGGAATCGAGAAATACGTCGACGACCACTGGCTCGCCGATCTCCATTCCGTCGGTTTCGCCCGCGGCGAGGACCTCGACCCGGTGAAGCTGTCGATCGACATCAACGTCCAGCACATCCTTCGCGACGAGCTCAGCCAGGCGCTCGACCGCTATCATGCGATCGCCGCCGCCGGCATCATCCTCGACGTCCACACCGGCGAGGTGCTGGCGATGTCGTCGCTGCCCGACTACGACCCCAACAACCCGGTCGACGCGCTCAAGCCGGACCGGCTCAACCGGGTCACCGCCGGCGTCTTCGAGCTCGGCTCGATCTTCAAGAGCTTCACCTTCGCGATGGCGTTCGACAGCGGCACCTTCACCATGAACGACAGCGTCGATGCGACCAGCGGCATCCATGTCGGCCGCTTCACCATCAACGACTTCCACGGCAAGCACCGGGTGCTGACCGTGCCGGAGGTGTTCATCTATTCCTCGAATGTCGGCACGGCGCGGATGGCGCTCAAGGTCGGCGGCGAGACGCAGCAGGCCTATCTCAAGCGCTTCGGCTTCTTCGACAAGCCGGTGACCGACCTGCCCGAGGTGGGGGCGCCGATCGTTCCCAAGAAATGGTCCGAGCTCACCACCATGACCACCGCCTTCGGCCACGGCATCGCGGTCTCTCCCCTCCAGGTGGCGGTGGCCGACGCGGCGCTGGTCAATGGCGGCAAGCTGATCCCGCCGACCTTCCTGACCCGGACCCGCGAGGAAGCCGACAAGCTCGCCGTCCAGGTGGTCAAGCCGGAAACCAGCGCCGAGCTCCGTTACCTCTTCACCATGAACGTCGAGAAGGGCACCGGCACCCGCGCCGCCGTGCCCGGCTACCTGGTCGGCGGCAAGACCGGCACCGCCGAGAAAGTCGAAAACGGCCGCTATTCCGCCAACAAGCGGCTCAATTCATTCCTGGCTGCATTCCCGATGGACGATCCGCAATATGTCGTGCTCATCGTGCTTGACGAACCGAAGCCCGAGAAACAAGGTGCCGGCGCCACGGCGGGGCTCAATGCCGCGCCGACGGTCGCCGCGGTCATCCGCCGCTCGGCGGCGCTCCTCGGGGTCAAGCCACGCACGGTCGAGCAGGACGGCACGGTGCTCGTGTCCAATTGACGTGGCGACTTGATGAAACGCACAACCGGCTTCCAAACGGCGACATGCTTCTCGGGGACCTTGCTCCGGCCAATGTGACGCTCCCGCAAGGGGCGGCGGCGATCGACATCGCCGGGCTGACGGCCGACAGCCGCGGCGTCGGCCACGGCTTTCTCTTCGCCGCGCTGCCGGGATCGACCACCGACGGCGTCCGCTTCGTCGGCGAGGCGGTCGCCGGCGGCGCGGTCGCGATCCTTGCCGCAAACGACGCCGTCCTCACCCTGCCGCGGGGCATCCCGGTGATCCGCAGCGCCGATCCGCGCCGGGCGCTGGCGCTCGCCGCGGCCCGCTTCCATCCGCGCCAGCCGGACCGGCTCGTCGCCGTCACCGGCACCAGCGGCAAGACCTCGGTCGCCGCCTTCGCCCGCGAGATATTCGCCGCCGCCGGTCACGAATCCGCAAGCATGGGGACGATCGGCATCGTCAGCCGGCGGTGGAGCACCTATGGCAGCCTGACCACGCCCGATCCGGTCGCGCTCCACGAGGCGCTCGATCGCCTTGCCCGGGAAGGCGTCACCCACGCGGCGCTCGAAGCTTCGAGCCACGGGCTCGACCAGCGGCGCCTCGACGGCATCCGCATCCGCGCCGCCGGCTTCACCAATCTCGGCCGTGATCACATGGACTATCACGCGAGCGTCGAGGATTACCTCGCCGCGAAGCTCCGGCTGTTCACGACGATCCTGCCGCAGGACGGCGTCGCCGTCATCGACGTGGACGGGCCGGGCTCGGAGGACGTGCTCGCGGCTGCCGGCCGGCGCCGCCTTGCGGTCATCCGCACTGGCCGGAGCGGGGGCGAGCTCCGCCTCCGCGACATCGTGCCAAGCGGGTTCCAGCAGCGGCTCTCGCTCGAAATCTTCGGCCGGCCGCGCGACGTTCTCCTGCCGCTTGCCGGCGCCTTCCAGGCGTCTAACGCATTGGTCGCGGCCGGGCTTGCGATCGGCGCCGGAGTCGACGTCGACCAGGCGATCGCGGCGCTTGCGAAGCTCGAGGGCGCGCCGGGCCGGCTGGAGCTGACCGGGCGGAAGCCGAACGGCGCGCTGATCTTCGTCGACTACGCCCACAAGCCCGACGCGGTGGCGACGCGTGCTCACGGCGCTCCGTCCGCTCACCTCCGGCCGCCTGATCATCGTCATCGGCGCCGGCGGCGACCGCGATCCGGGCAAGCGCCCGCTGATGGGCGAGGCGGCGGCGACTTATGCCGACGTCGTCATCGTCACCGACGACAATCCGCGGAGCGAGCCGCCGGCGGCGATCCGCGCCGCGATCCTCGAAGGCGCGCCGAAGGGCATCGAGATCGGCGACCGCCGCGAGGCGATCCGCCGCGCCATTGCGATGCTTCGGGCCGGCGACGTGCTCTGTGTCGCCGGCAAGGGCCACGAGACCGGGCAGAAGATCGGCGGCGAGGAACTGCCGTTCTCCGATCACCAGGTGGTGCGCGCGACGCTCGCCGCCGAGGAGGCCGCGTGAGCCGGGCCTATGCCGATCGCTTGATCCAGTCGCGGAGCGCTTCGTCGATGCGCGTCTGCCGGCCGGGGCCGCCCGAACGGAAGTGGCGGAGGATGTCGGGCGAACACAACGGGCGGAAACCCTTCCCCCGCTCATTCCCGCGCAAGCGGGAATCAACTGTTGCCGGCCTCGTCCTTCACAATCTGGGTCCCCGCTTGCGCGGGGACGAGCGGGATGGGGGCTATATAAGGCACTCCGGTGGGGCGAGGTCACGCCGAAGGTGCGGGCGATGGGGAGCCGCTTGGATGAGGCAGTCGCCTGCACCAATCTCACGGTGCTCAGGCTGGCGCAGAGACAATTGCGGCGCTCCGTCGAGGCGGTCGCATGAGCGAGCCGCTGTGGACCTTCGACGCGATGGTCAAGGCGATGAAGGGCCGGCCGGCCGGCGCGGCGCCGGCGGCAATCACCGGCATCTCCATCGACAGCCGCACCGTCAAGCGCGGCGACGCCTTCTTTGCGATTCGCGGCGACAGCCTCGACGGCCATGACTTTGCCGGCCGCGCGCTGGCCGCGGGCGCGGCGGTGGCGGTGGTCGCGGAAGGCAAGCTGCCCGGCCTCGGCAGGATCGGCGGACCGCTGCTGGTGGTCGGCGACGTGCTCCAGGCGCTTGCCGCGCTCGGCCGCGCGGCGCGCCGGCGGAGCCGCGCGCAGATCGCCGCGGTGACCGGCAGCGTCGGCAAGACCGGAACCAAGGAGATGCTGGCGCGGGCGCTCGCCGCCGAAGGCGAGGTCCACGCCTCGCCGGCCTCGTTCAACAATCACTGGGGGGTGCCGCTGACGCTGGCGCGGATGCCGGAATCCGCCCGCTTCGCGGTGTTCGAGATCGGCATGAACCATGCCGGCGAGATCGAGCCGCTGGCGGAGATGGTGGAGCCGCACGTGGCGATCGTCACCACCGTCGAGCCGGTCCACCTCGAGTTCTTCGGAAGCGTCGAGGACATCGCCCGCGCCAAGGCCGAGATCTTCCGCGGCCTCGATCCCGACGGCGTCGCGCTGATCAACCGCGACAATCCCTATGCCGGCATCCTCGTTTCCGAGGCGCGGATGGCGGGCGTGCGCACCATCGTCGGCTTCGGCGAGAGCCAGGACGCCGACGCGCGCCTCGAACTGGTGAAGCTGAAGCCGGACTGCTCCTGCGTCTCGGCGGAGATTCTCGGCGAGAAGATCTCCTACAAGCTCGGCGCGCCGGGGCGCCACCTGGTCCAGAACAGCCTCGCGGTGCTCGCGGCCGTCGTCCTGATGGGCGGCGACCTCGCCCACGCCGCCCTGTCGCTCGGCGAAATGCGGGCGCCGCCGGGGCGCGGCGAGCGCCATCTTCTCTCGGTCAACGGCAAGCGCGCGCTGCTGATCGACGAGAGCTACAACGCCAATCCGGCGTCGATGCGCGCCGCGATTGCGATTCTCGGCCAGGCCGAGCCGAAAAAGGCCGGCCGGCGGATCGCGGTCCTCGGCGACATGCGCGAGCTCGGCGCCGACGGGCCGGCGCTCCATGCCGGCCTGGCGCCGGCGCTGGTCGAGGCGAAGGCCGACGCGGTCTATCTCGCCGGGCCGCTGATGCGCGCGCTCCATGACGCCTTGCCGGCCGCGATGCGAAGCGGCTATGCCGAAAGCGCGGCGGAACTCGAATCCGATGGTTGCCGCGGCGATCGAGCCCGGTGACGTGATCATGGTCAAAGGATCCAATGCCAGCAGGATGGGCGCGCTTGTCGCCGGCCTGAAGACCCGCTTCCCGGCGGAGGCCGACGCCGAGCGCCAGGGACGGGAAGTCGCCTGATGCTCTACCTGCTCAGCCAGTTCGACGACCAGTTCCCGATCCTCAACATCTTCCGCTACATCACCTTCCGCACCGGCGGCGCCACCGTCACCGCCATCGTCTTCGTCTTCCTGCTCGGGCCGGCGATCATCGCCGCGCTCCGCATCCGCCAGGGCAAGGGCCAGCCGATCCGGAATGACGGCCCGCAGCAGCACCTTGTCACCAAGGTCGGCACGCCGACCATGGGCGGGCTGATGATCCTCTCCGGACTCCTCGTCTCGACGCTGCTCTGGGCCAATCTGTCGAGCGCCTATGTCTGGATCGTCCTCCTCGTCACCATCGGCTTCGGCCTAATCGGGCTCTACGACGACTACCTCAAGGTCACCAAGCAGACCCACAAGGGCTTCTCCGGAAAGCTGCGGCTGACGATCGAGTTCGCCCTCGCGCTGGTCGCCTGCTATTTCTTCACGCTGGTCGGAGAGGCGCCGCTGTCGACGGCGCTCGCGCTGCCCTTCTTCAAGGACGTGATCTTCGATCTCGGCTGGTTCTTCGTGCCCTTCGCCGGCTTCGTGATCGTCGGCGCGGGCAACGCGGTCAACCTCACCGACGGCCTCGACGGCCTCGCCATCGTGCCGGTGATGATCGCGGCGGCGAGCTTCGGCGTCATCGCGTATCTTTCCGGCAACTCGGTCTTCGCCGATTATCTGCAGATCCATTTCGTCCAGGGCACCGGCGAACTCGCGGTGATCTGCGGCGCGGTGATCGGCGCCGGGCTCGGCTTCCTCTGGTTCAACGCGCCGCCGGCGGCGATCTTCATGGGCGACACCGGGTCGCTGGCGCTCGGCGGAATGCTCGGCACCGTCGCCGTCGCCACCAAGCACGAGGTCGTGCTGGTCATCATCGGCGGGCTCTTCGTGCTCGAGGCACTGTCGGTGATCATCCAGGTCTTCTCGTTCAAGCTGTTCGGACGGCGGGTCTTCAAGATGGCGCCGATCCATCATCACTTCGAGCAGATCGGCTGGACCGAGCCGCAGATCGTGATCCGTTTCTGGATCGTCGCGGTCGTCCTCGCCCTTCTCGGCCTCTCGACCCTGAAGATCCGGTGAGGCGAAATTGATCCCGGCCACCAGCTTCAGAGGGCAGCAGGTCGCGGTCTTCGGCCTCGGCGGGAGCGGGCGCGCCACCGCCGCGGCGCTCGCCGCAGGCGGCGCCGTCGTCGCCGCCTGGGACGACAATGCCGCGACCGTCGAGGCGGCGGCCGCGGCGGGGGTGCGGATCGTCGACCTGACCACGGCGTCGTGGCGCGCCTTCGACGCGCTGGTGCTCGCGCCCGGCGTCCCGCTCACCCACCCCGAGCCGCACTGGACGGTACGCAAGGCGGAGGCGGCGGGGATCGAGATTATCGGCGACGTCGAGATCTTCTGCCGCGAGCGGCGCCGCAACGTTCCGGCGGCGCCGTTCATCGCGATCACCGGCACCAACGGCAAGTCGACGACCACCGCGCTCATCGCCCACCTGCTTTCGGCGGCGGGACGCGACGTGCAGCTCGGCGGCAATATCGGGACCGCCGATCCTGTCGCTCGATCCGCCGCGGATGGGCCGCTACCACGTCGTCGAGGTCTCCTCCTTCCAGATCGACCTCGCTCCGCTCGATCGATCCGAGCGTCGGCGTTCTCCTCAACGTCACGCCCGACCACCTCGACCGGCACGGAACGATGGCGCGCTATGCGGCGATCAAGGAGCGGCTCGCCGCCGCGTCCGGCACCGCGGTGATCGCGGTCGATGACGACACTTGCCAGGCGGTCGCCGACCGGCTGGAGCAGCGCGGCCATGCCGTGGTGCGGGTCTCGGCGCGGCGGCCGCTCGCCCGCGGCGTCTACGCCGATCGCGGCGATGCTGTTCCATGCCGACGACGGCGCCGCAGGTGCGGATCGCGACGCTCGCCGGCATCGGCTCGCTCCGCGGCGCCCATAACGCCGAGAACGCCGCCGCCGCCGTCGCCGCGGTCCGCCTCTTCGGCCTCGACGGCGAGGCGATCGCACACGGCCTCGCCGGCTTCCGCGGCCTGCCGCACCGCATGGAGGAGGTCGGCCGCCGCGGCCGGGTTCTCTTCGTCAACGATTCCAAGGCGACCAATGCCGACGCCGCGGCGAAGGCGCTGGCGAGCTTCGACCGCATCTACTGGATCGCAGGCGGCCGGCCCAAGGAGGGCGGCATCGCCAGCCTCGCCGGCTTCTTCCCGAAGATCGCCAAGGCCTATCTGATCGGCGAGGCGATGGAGGCGTTCGCCGCGACGCTCGCCCCGGCCGTCGCGGTCGACCGCTCCGGCACGCTCGCCGCGGCGATCGCCGCCGCCGCCCGCGACGCGGCTTTCGATCCGTCGCCCGAGGCGGTCGTGCTCCTGTCGCCGGCCTGCGCATCCTACGACCAGTTCCAGAACTTCGAGCGGAGGGGCGACGCCTTCCGTTCGCTTGCGCTGTCGCTTGACGGCGTCCACAACCGCGAGGAGGCAGCCTGATGGTCAGCCGCGCCGATCGTTCCGAATTCGCCGAGTGGTGGTGGACCGTCGACAAGGTGCTGCTCGCCGGCGCGGTCGTCCTGATGGTCGGCGGCGTCGTGCTTTCGCTCGCCGGAAGCCCCGCCGTCGCCGAGCGCCTCGGCTATGACAGCTTTCACTTCGTCGACCGGCACATCGCCTTCTTCCTGCCGGCGCTCGCGGTGATGGTCGGGACCTCACTGTTGTCGCCGCGACAGGCGCGCCGCACCGCCCTGATCGTCCTCGTCGTCTCGCTCGTCCTGATGCTCGCGGTGCTTTTCATCGGCATCGAGAACAACGGCTCGCGCCGCTGGCTCAACCTGTTCGGCCTGTCGATCCAGCCCTCCGAGTTCATGAAGCCGTCCTTCGTGGTGATCGCGGCGTGGCTCTTCGCCGAGAATTCGCGGCGGCCCGACATCCCCGGCAATGTCTTCGCCCTCATCCTGCTCGGCATCGTCGTCGCCCTCCTCGTCGCCGAGCCGGATTTCGGCCAGACCATGCTCATCTCGATCGCCTGGGGATCGCTGTTCTTCATGGCCGGGGTGCCATGGCTGTGGATCGCCGGGCTCGGCGCGACCGGGGTCGGCGGCATCTTCGCCGCCTACATCATGCTGCCGCACGTCGCCGGCCGCATCGACCGCTTCCTGTCCCCGCAGTCCGGCGATACCTTCCAGGTCGACACGGCGATGGCGTCGATCCTTCGCGGCGGCTGGCTCGGCCGCGGGCCGGGGGAGGGGACGGTGAAGCGGATCCTTCCCGACGCCCACACCGACTTCATCTTTGCGGTCGCCGCGGAGGAGTTCGGCATCATCATCTGCATCGTCCTGGTCCTCATCTTCGCGCTGGTGGTGCTGCGCGGGCTCCGCAACAGCCTGAGGAGCGAGGATGCCTTCACCCGGCTCGCCGCGGCCGGCCTGGTCGTGCTTTTCGGCGTCCAGGCGGTGTTCAACATGTCGGTCAATCTCAGCCTGCTTCCGGCCAAAGGCATGACGCTTCCCTTCATCTCCTATGGCGGGTCGTCGATGATCGCGGTGGCTTTCGGCATGGGGCTGATCCTGGCGCTGACGCGGCGCCGGCCGGAGCCGCAGCGCGTCGTCCGCGCCATCGGCCGGGGCGAGCCCACGGCGAGCGCGGCCTGATCCGGGACCGGATGGGGCTGGGAACCGGAAGGAAATTTGGCTATCGTCGGCAGTCTAGCAAACGGTCATTGGCAGGTGGACTAGCGAATGGTTTCGCACGAGCGGATTCCAACCGATCTTGCACTGGAGATCGGCGACGCGCTCACTCCGGAGGCGTTTCTCAAGATTGCGCGCGCCTTTTTCGGCTATGTCGAGGAGGTGACCGCCATGGTCGCGGGTGACCCGCGCCTGGTCGGCTGGACAGTCGTCGTTAGAGAAGGAAGTGCGGTTGTCGGCGTCGAGCCAAGCGCGCCGGCTTCCGCTGAAATGTTGCGCGGCATCTACGCCAAGGCGAGACAAGGAATCGAATCGGTGGCGCGTGGACGCCTTAACGAATCCGGCTTGCCTGAGCCAGCGTTGAAACATCTTCGGGTGCTGTCCGAACTCAGCGAGGGGCCAAAGGACGCGCCAATTCGGATGCGCGTGTGGATCGAGAGAATTGCTCTGGACATGACGCCGGAGATTGGCCGCACCATCGACGATGAATGGCGCGTCGACTACCGCGATTTTGGCTCGGTCGAGGGCCGGTTGGAGATGATACAGGACAACCACGGGCGATTGCAGCTTCGTGTCCGCGATCCGGCGATGCGCCAAAGTATCGTATGTCAATTCCGCGATGATATGCTCAAGGAGGTTTTCGGCAATTTTCGAAAGAGAGTCGAAATATCCGGCGTGATACACTACGGCCGCGGTGGCAGGGCAGTCAGTATCGAAGTAGATCGTATCGATACATTTCCCGACGACGATGAATTGCCGACAGCGGAGGACGTTCGGGGCATCCTGAAATCTGGCGATGGCCGTCGAGCTGGTCTATTGGGATAACGACGCATTCCTCGGCTGGCTCCAAGAGGAATTGGGCAAGGTCGAGCTCTGCGAGGGCACCCTGCGACGCGCCAGGCTTGGAGAGGTGATCATCTTCACTTCCGCCCTGACATTGGCGGAGGTGCTTTGGCGCCGGGGCGGTCCACCGCTGCCGAAGGACAAGGCGGATATGCTCAATCAATTCTTCCGGCGTTCCTATTTCCGGGTTCGGAACGTGACGCGCAGGATCGCGGAATCTGCGCAGCAGATCTATTGGAATGACGGAGTCATGCCAAAAGACGCGATTCATGTAGCAACGGCGCTCGACGACCGAATTCCGGTTCTTGAGACTTTCGATGGACATCTTCTCAAGAAGAGCGGACTCGTCGGTTCGCCAACGCTCGTGATCCGGAAGCCCATCGCGCCTGACCAGACCGAGTTGTTCGCCAGATGACCCCTACGCGTCGGGCGGCGATCCGCGGGCACGCAGCTACCATGGTGGCCTACGCTTGCAGGCCGTGACAGAAGAGATTCCAGGAAACATTCTGCTCTGCGCGGGTGGGACTGGCGGGCATCTCTTCCCGGCGGAGGCGCTGGCGAGCGTGCTTGTCGCCCGCGGCTGGCGCATCCGGCTCGCCACCGACCACCGGGTCGATACCTACGCCAAGGCATTCCCGGCCGAGGACATCCATGTCATTCCCTCCGGCACGCTCACCAGGAGCCCAGCCGGCTTCGTCCGGGCGCTCGGCAATCTCAGCCGCGGCTACCTGGCGGCGCGCAAGCTGGTCCGCGGCCTCAAGCCGGCGGCGGCGGTCGGCTTCGGCGGCTACCCCACCGTGCCGCCGATGCTTGCCGCGGCGCGGGCGAGGGTGCCGACCGTCATCCACGACCAGAACGCCGTGCTCGGCCGGGCAAACAAATTCCTCGCCTCGCGGGTGACGGCGATCGCTACCGGCTTCCCCAAGGTCAAGGGTGCGGAGATGTTCGTCGCCAAGACCGTCGAGACCGGAAGCCCGGTTCGCGAAGCCGTGCGGAAAGCGGCGCGGCAACCTTATCCGGCGCGAGCGGCCGGCGAGCCGTTTCTTCTTCTTGTCTTCGGCGGCAGCCAGGGGGCGCGGTTCATGTCCGACCTCGTGCCGCCGGCAATCGCGAAGCTGCCGGATGACCTCCGCGGCCTTGTCCGCGTCACCCAGCAATGCCGGCCCGAGGACATCGCGCGCGTCCGCGACGCTTATGCCGGGATCGGGGTCGAGGCGGAGCTCCGTCCGTTCTTCGACGACATGCCGGAGCGGATCGCGGCGGGGCATCTCGTGGTCAGCCGGTCGGGCGCCTCGACCGTCGCCGAACTCACCGTCATCGGCCGGCCTGCCATCATGGTGCCGCTTCCCCATGCCCTCGACCAGGACCAGAAGGCGAATGCGACGGTGCTGACCCGGGCGGGGGGCGGGTGGATGGTCGAACAGCGCGACATGAATCCGGACCGGCTCTCCGGCGACCTTGCGCTCCTCATGCGGGAGCCGCGGGATCTCGCCGCGGCCGCGGCCGCCGCCCGCCTCATCGCCCGCCCCAATGCGGCGGAAAGTCTCGCCGATCTCGTCGAGCGGGTCGCTGCGAAAAAGCCGGCCAAGGAGAATGCCACGCCATGAAGATGTCGCGCGATATCGGTCCGGTGCATTTCGTCGGCATCGGCGGCATCGGCATGAGCGGCATCGCCGAGGTGCTGGTCAATCTCGGCTACCGCGTGCAGGGCTCGGACGTCGCCGAGAACGCCAACGTCCAGCGCCTGCGCGGCCTCGGCGTCAGGGTGGCGATCGGCCACGACGCCGCTAATGTCGACGGAGCGCAGGTGGTGGTCGTCTCCTCGGCGATCAAACGCGACAATCCCGAGCTCAAAGTGGCGCGCGAACGGCTGCTGCCGGTCGTCCGCCGGGCCGAGATGCTCGGCGAACTGATGCGCCTCAAGCAGGCGATCGCCATCGCCGGCACGCACGGCAAGACCACCACCACCTCGATGGTCGCCGCACTCCTCGATGCCGGCGGCTTCGACCCGACGGTGATCAATGGCGGCATCATCAACGCCTACGGCACCAATGCGCGGATGGGCGCCTCAGACTGGATGGTGGTCGAGGCCGACGAGTTGGACGGCACCTTCGTCAGGCTGCCGATCGACGTGGCGCTGGTCACCAACATCGACCCCGAGCATCTCGACCATTACGGCAGTTTCGACCGGGTTCGCGACGCCTTCCGGCAGTTCGTCGACAACGTGCCCTTCTACGGCTTCGCGGTGATGTGCATGGACCATCCGGAAGTGCAGGCGATGATCGGCCGGATCGAGGACCGCCGCATCATCACCTACGGCATGAGCCCGCAGGCCGACGTGCGCGCCGTCGACTTCCGGGTCGAGAACCGCGTCTCGAAGTTCACCACGCTCATCCGCGACCGGCAGAGCGGGACGACGCACGCCATCGAGGGGCTTTCGGTGTCGACGCCCGGCGCCCACAATGTCCTGAACGCGACCGGCGCCATCGCCATCGCCCATCACCTCGGCATCGGCGACGAGGCGATCCGATCGGGCCTTGCCGGATTCGGCGGGGTCAAGCGCCGCTTCACCCAGACCGGCACCTGGAACGGCGTCGACATCTTCGACGATTATGGCCATCACCCGGTCGAGATCGCCGCCGTGCTCAAGGCGGCGCGGTCGGTGACGAACGGGCACGTCATCGCGGTCGTCCAGCCGCATCGCTTCACCCGGCTCCGCGACCTCTTCGACGGCTTCTGCAGCTGCTTCAACGATGCCGAGACGGTGATCGTCGCCCCGGTCTATCCGGCGGGCGAGGCGCCGATCGCCGGCATCGACCGCGACGCGCTGGTCGAGGGCCTGCGGCTTCGCGGCCACCGCGACGCCCGCGCCCTTCCCGACCGGGAGGCGCTCGCCGGGATGGTCCGCGAGGCGGCCAGGCCGGGCGACATCGTCGTCTGCCTCGGCGCCGGCTCGATCAGCCAATGGGCCTATGCCCTGCCGGGGGAACTGGCGCAGGCGGCAACGAATGCGTAAAATTGGGCCATGGCGGAAGCGACGGTCAACGCCCCCAAGGACATCTCGCGCGAGGAACTCGTCGCAGCGCTTCGCGCGCTGAGGCAGGTCTTTGAGCGTGAGGGGGTTACGAGCATGGCATTGTTCGGGTCACGGGCCCGTCGTGACAACCGCCCCGACAGCGATGTCGACTTGGCCATCGAGGTCGAGAAGAACCGAAAATTCTCGCTCCTTGATCTGATCGGGGTTGAGCATCTGATCGAGGACCATATTGGAATTCCCGCCAACATTCAGATGCGCCGCAGTCTTCGGCCCGACTTCATCAATGAACTCGATCGCGATGGCGTGAGCATTTTCTGATGGTCGATCGCGCCATAAGCCGACTGCGCGACATCAAGGAATGCATCGACGAGATCAGGAAGCTCCTGGCTGACAGATCCTTTGCGGAGCTCAGCGTCGATCGACATCGGCGTGCTGCATTCGAACGGTTTCTCGAGATATCAGCGAGGCTTCACGCCACCTTCCCGACGATTGGAAAACCGGAGGTGGCGCCGAAATCCCATGGCGCGACGTCGCCGCCCTGGGAAATCGTATTCGCCACGAATATCGGCTCATCGACCTTCAGATTCTCTGGTCGATCTACGAGAACGATCTTGATCCGCTGGAACGAGCGGTGGATGCCATGCTCGCGACAAAGCGCCGATGAATCGGAAAGATAGCGTTGTCCCCGGCATCCGCGGCCGCCTGACGCCGGACGCCGAGATCGCCCCGTTCACCTGGTTCCGGGTCGGCGGCAAGGCCGAGCTCCTGTTCCAACCGGCCGACGAAGAGGATCTCGCGCTCTTCCTTGAGAGACTGAATCCGGAAACGCCGGTAACCGTTATCGGCGTCGGCTCAAATCTGCTCGTCCGCGATGGCGGCATCGAGGGCGTCGTGGTGCGTCTTTCGGCCAGGGGCTTTGGCCACGCCGTTGGTACGGCCGACGGCCGGATCAGGGCGGGGACGGCGCTTCCCGACAAGCGGCTCGCCGCCTTCGCGCGCGACGAGGGGATCGGCGGCTTCGCCTTCTTCCACGGCATCCCCGGGACCATCGGCGGCGCGCTCCGCATGAACGCCGGTGCGAACGGCGTCGAGACCCGCGAGCGGCTGGTCGAGGTTCACGCCGTCGACCGGCAAAGCAGGCGCCGGGTGCTCGGCCATGGGGAAATGGGCTTCGCCTACCGCCATTCGGCGGCGCCGGAGGACCTGATCTTCACCGAGGCGGTCTTCGTTGGGCCGCCGGCGGAGCGTGCCGCGATCCAGGCGGAGATGGACGCGGTCGAGCAGCATCGCGAGAGCGCCCAGCCGATCCGGGAGAAGACCGGCGGCTCGACCTTCACCAATCCGCCCGGACACAAGGCCTGGCAGCTGATCGACGCCGCCGGCTGCCGCGGGCTGCGGATCGGCGGGGCGATGGTGTCGGAGATGCACTGCAACTTCCTGATCAATGTCGACAACGCCACCGCCCATGACCTCGAGCTTTTGGGCGAGACGGTGCGGGCGCGGGTTTACGAAACGAGCGGCGTGCGGCTCGAATGGGAGATCAAGCGGGTCGGGCGGTTTGAGGACGAGCATGAAGTCGAGCCGTTCTTGAAACCGGCATAACCGCACTTGCCAGCACGGCATGCCTGGCCTAAGTATATCCAGGTGGGATATACGGGACCGGAAAGCCATGTCCGTGCGCGCCAAGGTGTTCAAGACCAATCGTTCCCAGGCCATTCGCCTCCCGAAGGCTGTGGCTTTTCCCGACGACGTGAAGGAAGTGGTTGTGGTCGTATCCGGCGACAGCCGCATCATCACGCCGGCGGCCGGAAGGTGGGCGGAGTGGTTTAGCAATGGGCCCCGTGTTTCGGCCGATTTTGCCAGGGGGCCGGACCTGCCGCCGGACGAACGTGAGTCGTTCTGATGGCGCGCTATATGTTGGATACCGACACCTGCATCTTCCTCATGAGGGATCGGCCGCCGAAACTCGAGGAGCGGTTTGTCAGGCTCGGGCCACACCTCTGTCTTTCCAGCATTTCCCTTGCTGAACTCTATTTCGGGGCCGAAAAATCCTCGCGGCGAGAAAAAAACATTGAGGCCATCGAAGCCTTCGCGGCGAATGTCCCGACGCAAGCGTTCTCCGAACGTGCCGCCGCGCGATATGGCCACATCCGGGCGGCGCTCGAAAGGGCAGGGCGACCGGCCGGCAATCTCGACATGATGATCGGCGGGCACGCCGCCGCCGAAGGACTGATCGTCGTCACCAACAATCTCCGCGAATTTTCAAGGATGCCGGGCGTTCAGGCGGAGAGCTGGAGGTAGGATGCCGTGCGGCCCGAGTTTAACGCATCGAGATGCGGGGTAGAACCTGCCGGGCGAAGGGGGTATATTTCTATTCTGAGATGGTAGAAGGGAGCCCTCGATGGGCATCAACATCAAGAATCCGAAGGTTGAGGGTCTGATCCGCGAACTTGCCCAGATGACGGGCAAGGGCCAGACGGAGGTCGTCGGTGAGGCCGTTGAGCGGATGCTTGCGCACGAAAGGCGTAAGGGGCTGGCAGAACGGCTCATGGCGATAGCCAAGAAGACGGCACCGCTGCTCAAGGATTTCGACATGGACGAAGCCATGTACGGTGAGAATGGCCTGTATGACCGAGAAACCGGGTTGCCGAAATGATCATCGACACATCGGCACTTATTGCGATCTTTCTCGATGAGCCGGACGCGATCATGTTTGCTGAGGCAATCGAGGCCGCCGATCAGCCGTCCATTTCAGCGGCGACTTATCTTGAAGCCGGGACCGTCCTTGATGGGAAGCGAGATCCTGCTCTGTCGCGACGCCTTGATGAATTAGTTGCGGAAGCGGCCCTTTTCATCGAGCCCGTTACCGAGCACCAAGCGCGCATCGCCCGAGAGGCGTATCGCGATTTCGGCAAGGGTAGCGGCCACCCGGCGCAATTGAATTTCGGCGACTGTTTCGCCTACGCGCTGGCCAAGGACAAGTCCGAGCCGTTGCTATTCAAGGGCAATGACTTCGACCGCACCGATGTTCGGCCGGCGGCAGTCTGAGCCGGTTTTTCGAATAGGCAGGCTCCCCCGCCTTGGTTAACGCTTGTTAACCACTTCTCCCCGATAGTCGTCCCAGCCGCCCGCGAATCACCGGGAAGGAGGGGTTTTGCCCAAGCATGTCGCCGTCCTGATGGGCGGCTGGTCGAACGAACGGCCGGTGTCGCTGTCGTCGGGAAACGCCTGCGCCGACGCGCTGGAGGCCGAGGGCTTCCGCGTCACCCGTCTCGATGTCCAGCGCGATGTCGCCGAGGTGCTGTCGCGGCTCCGGCCCGACGTCGCCTTCAACGCCCTCCACGGCCCGTTCGGCGAGGACGGCTGCATCCAGGGAATCCTGGAAATCCTTGACATTCCCTACACCCATTCCGGCGTTCTCGCCTCGGCGCTCGCCATGAACAAGCCGAAGGCCAAGGACGTGATGAAGGCGGCCGGCATTCCGGTCGCCGAGGCGGTCCTGGTCGGCCGGTTCGAGGCGGCGAAGGCGCATGTCATCGAGCCGCCCTATGTCGTCAAGCCGCCGAACGAAGGATCGAGCTTCGGCGTGATCATCGTCAAGGACGACGCTCCCCATCCGCCGCAGCAGCTTTTTGCCGACGACTGGCCCTATGGCGACATGGTTATGGTCGAGCGCTATGTCGGCGGGCGCGAGCTGACCTGCGGGGTTCGTGGTAACGAACCGCTCGATGTCATTGATATCCTTACCGAAGACCGGTTTTACGACTATGACGCCAAATATGCCGCCGGCGGATCAAGACACGTTCTTCCGGCACAACTTTTACCAGATGTTTACCAAAATATACGGATGCTGGCGCTACGGGCTCATCAGGCCCTGGGGTGCCGTGGGGTCAGCCGGGCGGACTTCCGCTACGACGACCGGCCGGGGGGACGGACAACTCGTCTGCCTTGAGGTCAACACGCAGCCCGGCATGACGGCGACGTCGCTGGTGCCCGAGATGGCCGCATATGCGGGCATGGACTTTCGGCGCGCTGGTGCGCTGGATGGTGGAGGACGCGTCGTGCAGGCGGTAGCGGCAGGGCCGGATCAGGGCGGGAATGACGCCTGGCCGATCAGCGAGGCCGGGGCTCGCCGGATCGTGCTGCCGCGCCTCCTGCGGCGGCCGGTGCGCGTGCTGGCGCGGCTGGAGTGGCGCGCGCCGCGCCATGCCGGGCTGAAGGGCGCCGCGGCTTCTCCTGGCGACGACCGCGGTCGCCGGCATGCATCATCGGCGGGCATACCGTCACCGTCGCCTCGGCGCTGACGGCGTGGTCGGGCCTCGCCGTCGACAAGGTCGAGATCACGGGCCAGAGCGAGACCTCCGAGGTCGACGTCCTCGACAAGCTCGCACTCGGCGACTTCCCCTCGATCGTCACCTTCGATGTCGACGCGGCGCGGGCGCGGATCGAAGCGCTGCCCTGGGTCAAGCAGGCGACGATCCGCAAGCTCTATCCCGACACGCTGCAGATCACCATCGCCGAGCGCACGCCCTTTGCCGTCTGGCAGCGCGACAGCGGCTTCGCCCTGATCGAGAAGACGGCACGGGTGATCAGCGACCACGTCGATCCGCGCTACGCCGAGCTGCCGCGGGTGGTCGGTGACGGCGCCAACCGAGCGCGCCGAGGAATTCGTCGTCGCTCATCGACGAGGTTCCCGTCGCTCAAGCCGCGGGTCAAGGCCGGCGTGCTCGTCTCCGAAGCGCCGCTGGAACGTCGTCCTCGACAACGGCATCGAGATCCTGCTGCCCGAAGACCGACCCGGCGGTCGGCGCTGATCCAGTCGGTCGGCGCTCGACGACGGCCAGCACGTCTTCTCCCGCGATATCGCGGCGATCGATCTCGCCTCCGCAACCGCCTGGTCTTCCGGCTGACCGATGACGGGCGTCAAGGCGCGCGAGGCGCTGCTCAAGGAGCGCGACAAACTCGCCGGCAAGAAGGGGACGGCGGCCTGATGAAGCTCTTCCGCTCGCCCGATCAGACCGGACGCCCGCGCCGCGCGCGCGCCCGTCGATCGTCTCGGTTCTCGACGTCGGCTCGAGCAAGATCTGCTGCCTGATCGCGCGGCTGACCCCGAGCGAGGCGGCGAGCCGGCGAGGCGATGCCGCGGCCGCACCCACTCGATCGAGGTGCTCGGCATCGGCCACCAGCGTTCGCGCGGCATCAAGTCCGGCGTCGTCGTCGATCTCGACGCGGCCGAGCAGGCGATCCGGCTCGCCGTCGACGCCGCCGAGCGGATGGCCGGCGTCACCGTCGATTCGCTGATCGTCAACCTTTCCGCGGCCGGCTGGCGAGCGAGACCTATTCGGCGAGCGTCGCCATCGCCGGCGAAGTCGGTCGAGGAGACCGACATCGGCCGCGTGCTCGCCGCCGGCCGCCGCCATTCGGTCAGCGAAGGGCGCTCGGTCGTCCACTCGCTGCCGATCGGCTACTCGCTCGACGCCGACGGCGGCATCGCCGATCCGCGCGGCATGGTCGGCCAGCGGCTCGGCGTCGACATGCACATGGTCACCGCCGACACGCAGCCGCTCGGCAATCTCGAACTCTGCATCAACCGCTGCCATCTGTCGATCGAGCGGCTGGTGGCCACGCCCTACGCCAGCGGCCTCTCCGTGCTCGTCGACGACGAGGCCGAGCTCGGCTGCGCCTGCGATCGATTTCGGCGGCGGCACCACCACCGATCGCCGTCTTCATGAAGGGCGAATTCGTCCATGCCGACGCGGTCGCGATCGGCGGCCAGCACATCACCACCGACATCGCGCGCGGCCTGTCGACGCGGATCGAGGAGGCCGAACGGCTGAAGACGATGTACGGCAGCGCGCTGTCGAGCCCGCCGACGAGCGCGAGATGCTGTCGGTGCCGCCGATCGGCGAGGAGGACGAGCCGGCCGAGCCAGGTGCCGCGCTCGGCGCTGACCCGCATCATCCGGCCGCGCGTCGAGGAGATCCTCGAACTGGTCCGCGACCGCCTCAACGCCTCCGGTTTCGCCGCCCTGGTCGGCCGCCGCATGGTGCTGACCGGCGGCGCCAGCCAGCTCACCGGCCTCGCCGAGGCGGCGCGGCGCGTGCTCGCCCGCAACGTCCGGCTCGGCCGCCCGCTCGGCGTCGCCGGACTGCCGGAGGTCGCCAAGGGGCCGGCCTTCGCCACCGCGGTCGGCCTGCTCATCTATCCGCAGGTCGCCCGCATCGACCAGTTCGAGTCGGGCGGCGGCCAGCACTACGCCATGACGGGCACCGGCGGGTACTTCGCCCGCGTCGGCCAGTGGATCAGGGAAAGCTTCTAGACGCCGGAGACTAGGCGTCGGGCGCCGCGGCGGCGGCGCCTGGTCAGGCAGGAACGAAGGCCGGCGGGACGCAAGCGGCCGATTGGGTCAGGACGAGGTGCCATGACGATCAATCTGAAAATGCCCGAGATCAAGGAACTGAAGCCGAAGATCACGGTGTTCGGTGTCGGCGGCGCCGGCGGCAACGCCGTCAACAACATGATCCGCTCGGGCCTCATCGGCTGCGAGTTCGTCGTCGCCAACACCGACAGCCAGGCGCTGTCCTCGTCGAAGGCCGAGCGCATGATCCAGATGGGCGTGGCGGTCACCGAGGGTCTCGGCGCCGGCTCGCAGCCGGAGGTCGGCCGCGCGGCGGCCGAGGAGGCGATCGACGAGATCGTCGACCATCTCGCCGGCTCGCACATGGTGTTCGTCACCGCCGGCATGGGCGGCGGCACCGGCACCGGCGCGGCGCCGATCATCGCCCGGGCCGCCCGCGACCAGGGCATCCTGACCGTCGGCGTCGTCACCAAGCCGTTCCACTTCGAGGGCGCGCGGCGCATGCGCGTCGCCGACCAGGGGATCGAGGACCTGCAGGCCTGCGTCGATACGCTGATCGTCATCCCCAACCAGAACCTCTTCCGCATCGCCAACGAGAAGACGACCTTCGCCGACGCCTTCGCGATGGCCGACCAGGTGCTCTATTCGGGCGTCGCCTGCATCACCGACCTGATGGTCAAGGAAGGCCTGATCAACCTCGACTTCGCCGACGTCCGCTCGGTGATGCGCGAGATGGGCAAGGCGATGATGGGCACCGGCGAGGCTTCCGGCGACCGGCGCGCCATCCAGGCGGCCGAGGCGGCGATCGCCAATCCGCTCCTCGACGAGACCTCGATGAAGGGCGCCAAGGGCCTGCTCATCTCGATCACCGGCGGCAACGACCTGACGCTGTTCGAGGTCGACGAGGCGGCGACCCGCATCCGCGAGGAGGTCGACCCCGACGCCAACATCATCCTCGGCGCGACCTTCGAGGAATCGCTCGAAGGCGTGATCCGCGTCTCGGTGGTGGCGACCGGCATCGAGGCCGAGGCGCGCGAAGATTCGACCCCGGCCGAGATCCGCATGGCCGAGCTCAGCCAGCGCCTGCGGTCCGCGACCAAGCCGGAAGCGGCAAAGCCGGCCGCGGCGAGCGCCGGGAAGCCGGCGATCCAGCCGCTCCGGCCGGCGGCTGCCGCCGCGGCGGCCCCGGCGCCGAAGCCGGTTGCCGCGGCATTGCCGGCCGAGCCGCCGCTCGAAGCCGATTATGGGCTCGGCGAGCCGGTGAGTCCGCCGCAGATTGCCGAGGCCCCGGCGCCGGCGGCGCGCGAGGCAACGCGCGACCGCGACATCACCATCGCGCCGTTCAAGCCGGCCGCGGCGACCGCCGCCGCCTATCACGAGGCCGAATTCGACGTCGAGATGGAGGTGCGCGCCGCCTTCGAGCAGGACCATCACGTCCAGTCCGAGGCGCCGTTCATCCCGCCCGCGGCCGAGGCGCCGTCGGTACGGATGCCGCGGGTCGAGGACTTCCCGCCGATCGCCCAGCGCCAGATCGAGGCGCGCCAGGGCGGAGGCCAGCCGCCGCAGCCGAGCGAAGAGGACCGCGGTCCGCTCAGCCTGCTTCGCCGCATCGCCAATGTCGGACTTGGCCGGCGCGAGGACGAGCCGCCGCCACGGCAGCCTCAGCCGCGGCCGCAAACCCAGCCGCGGCCGCAGACCCAACCGCAGGGGCAGCGGCCGAAGTCGGCACCGCCGCCGCAGCGTCCGGCGCAGCAGCATATCGCGGCGCCGCCTCCGCCGCCGAGCGACTACGCCAAGCGCCCCCCGGCGCCGAGGGCCCGGCCCCGGATTCGGTCTACCGGCCGCAGCGCCAGGCCGAACTCGACAAGCACGGCCGGCCGGTGCCGCGGGACAATCGCCCGGCTGACGACGAACTGGAGATTCCGGCCTTTCTGCGCCGCCAGGCGAACTGAAACAAACGCCATGGGAATTAGCCCGGAGCCGGTCGCCGGCTCCGGGCTAACTCATTGAAAACATGTAATTAAGGCGATCCGGCCGAACATGGACGCCACGTAACAATCGTGTAAACAAGAGTGATTTCGCGATCCGCCCGGTGACGGTTAGTCTTCGATTCGAAGAGGGCGCTGGGGCAGTCGAGTGGGACCGGCCAGGCGGGGCGAAGCCAGAGTATCGGACTAGCACCAAGCCGGGAAGTACACCCCCAAGTGCCGCCATTCGGCCGCGAAAGCGGCGGGGACCGAAGACCAGGGGCGGGTGCGGGGAATGGGGACACGGCGTAACGGGGCACAGACGACTCTCGCCAATCGGGCGACGTTGTCGGGAGTTGGTGTCCATAGCGGACACGCCGTGTCGGTGACCTTGCACCCGGCCGAGGCGGACAGCGGAATCTACTTCTACCGGACCAATCTCGATGATGGCCGGGATCGCGAGATCCCGGCCGACTATCGTTATGTGCGGGCGACCGACCTTTGCACGACGATCGGGTCGTCCGGAGCTTCGGTGGCGACGATCGAGCACCTGATGGCGGCGCTTCGCGCCATGGACGTCGACAATTGCATGATCGAGGTCGACGGGCCGGAAGTGCCGGTCATGGACGGCAGCGCCGAGGCTTTCGTCGATGCGGTCGATTCTGCCGGCGTCGAGACGCTCTCCAAGGCGCGCCGCCACATCAAGGTGAAGAAACCGATCCGCGTCGAGCTCGGCAACAGCTTCGCCGAGTTCCAGCCCTATGATGGGCGCCGCATCGAGGTCGAGATCGACTTCGCCAATCCGCTGGTGGGACGCCAGCGCTACGCCGCCGACGTCACCGCTGACAGCTTCCGCGCCGATATCGGCCGGGCCCGCACCTTCGGCTTCTTTGCCGACGTCAAGAATCTCTGGGCGCGCGGCTTCGCCCTCGGCGCCTCGCTCGACAATGCCATCGTCATCGGCGAGGACCGGGTGATGAACCCCGAGGGCCTCCGCTACAAGGACGAGTTCGTCCGCCACAAGGCGCTCGACGCCGTCGGCGATCTCGCGCTTGCCGGCGCGCCGATCCTCGGCAGCTACCGCTCCTACCGCGGCGGCCACCGCCTCAACGTCCTGGCCGTCGAAACCCTCCTCGCCGACCGCGACGCCTGGGGCTTCGTCGAAATGCCGACCCGCCGCGAGAGCGGCCACGCCGAGCTCCATGCCGGGATGGCGGCTGCCGCCTTCGGGCCGGACGTCTCGTAGGCGACACCTTCCCCAAAGCAGGCTTCTGGATCCCGGGGGCGCTCCGGGTGTCGAAGGGATTCGCGCTGTATAGACGCGCGGTCCAGGCGGCGCTTTGGCGCGGCCGGCCGGACTTGCCAATCCCGTAGCCTCAATTCAATCTCTGCGGAGCAGCCGGTCTTCGCGGCGGATGTCGGCTCGTCACGTTCGAGGAAGGGCCCTCATGTCCAGGATTGCGCGGCCGCCAAGCTTGCCGTCGCTTGCTCTCGTCATCGCCGTTTTTGCTGCCTTCGCGGGCTCTGCCGGGCTGCTGGGCAGCGCCACGGATTCGCTGGCAGCAAACCACAAGCATGGCGGCGAAAAGCAGGACCGAAAAGCCGACCTCGATCGCGGCCTGGTCGGCTACTGGAAATTCGAGGGCTCCGGCGAGGAGGCCGCCGCCGACAGTTCAGGCAAGGACAACAACGGCGTCTTCATCAACAGCGGCGTGACCTCGGGCCGGGACGGCCATGTCCTGAAAGTGACCGGAGACAACAATTCGCACTTCACCGTTCCGGCCTCGCCGAGCCTTGCCAAATTCGACGACCAGATCACCGTCACGGCCTGGGTATTCCCCGAAACACCGGTCGAGGACTACCGGGTGATCGCCTCGCGCCAGATCGGCACGCTCCAGCATCCCGACCAGTTCTATCTGGGATTCGGCGTCAAGAAGGGCGCCGCGACCTACAAATGGCACCTTGGAACCATCGAGGACGGCAAGGTCAATGACCTCGCGATCTATACCGGCACGCCGACGTCCAACCGCTGGGTGCACCTCGCCGGGGTCTATGACGGGAGCACGATGACGCTGTATGTCGACGGCAGCAAGATCGGCGAACAGCCGGCAACCGGAAAGATCCAGGTCGACGACAATCCGGTGACGATCGGCGCGGAGGAGAACGGCGCCGAGTCGCACGTCGTCGAGAGCGATTTCAACGGGGAGATCGATGAAGTCAGGATCTACAATCGCGCCCTGAACGAGAAGGAAATCAAGGCGATCTATGACCAATCCGCGCCGTCTTCGGTGTCTGACGGCGTCGATGTCCCGACCCAGCGGAACGACATCGCCCGGTCCGGCCTGAACCTTCGGGAGAAGCAGCTCAACACCGGCAATGTCCGGCGCGACAGCTTCGGCAAGCTGTTCTCGCGCGCCGTCGACGACGAGATCTACGCGCAGCTCCTCGTCGCGAGCGGCCTTGAAATCCCGGGAAAGGGCGTGCGCAACGTCGTCTTCGCCGCGACCGTGAACAACAGCATCTACGCCTTCGACGCCGACAATCCGGACGAAACCGAGCCGCTTTGGCATATCAACTACACGCCCGAAGGGGCCAGGCCGACGCGGGCGGCCGACATGACCGGCGCCTGCCACGGCGACTACAAGGATTTCAGCAACAATATCGGCATCGTCGGCACCCCGGTCATCGACCGCGCCGCCGGCACCATGTACTTCGTGGCGCGGAGCGTTGAGGACGGGCACGCGGTCCAGCGCCTCCACGCGGTCGATATCACCGACGGAAGCGAGCGGCCGAACAGTCCGGTCGCGATCGCGGCGGCGGTGCCAGGCACCGGACGCGGCAACGTCAACGGCATGGTCGTCTTCGATCCGCTCCGGGAGAACCAGCGAACCGCGCTCCTCCTCCTCAACGGCGTCGTCTACATGACCTGGGCCGGGCATTGCGACTGGCCGCCCTATCACGGCTGGGTGATGGGCTATGACGCAGCCAGGCTGAAGCAGGCGTTCGTCTGGAATGCCACGCCGGACGGCGGCGGCGGCGGAATCTGGCAATCGGGCCAGGGGCTGGCCTCCGACGGCACCTATATCTACGCGATTTCGGCGAATGGCTGGGTTGACGCGGAGCGCAACACGGCGTCAACCGGCAGCCACAGCCAGGCGATCATGAAGCTCGCCCCCAGCGGCAGCACGCTCGACGCCATCACCTGGTTCTCCCCTCACGACTGGCAGGAGCTCACCCAGAAAGACATCGGCCTGGGAAGCACCGGCCTGCTTCTGGTTCCCGGCACCCATCTCGGGATCGCGGGCTCGAAGGGCGGCATGCTCTACGTCGTCGACACTGAAAAGATGGGCGGGGTCAGCAAGACCGGCGCCGACGACAACATCGTTCAAAGCTTCGGTCTCAACCAGCCGAACAACCTTCACGGAACGCCGCTCTTCTGGAAGGGGCCGGACGGGGCGCGCGTGTTCGCCTGGGCCAACGAGGACCACCTGAAGTCGTTCCCGTTCCACGAGAGCTACGAGCGGGGCGCGACCGTGCTCGACGTCGCGAACGTCCAGGAAAGCACGGTCAGCGCCCCGACCGACGAAACGCCGGTGACCTTCACGCCGGGCGGCTTCCTCACCCTCAGCGCCGACGGCGACACGCCGGGAAGCGCGGTGCTGTGGGCGTCCCTGCCGCTTTCAGGCAACGCAAATCAGGCCGTCCAGCCCGGCATTCTACGCGCCTTCGACGCGGCCGACGTCGGCCGGGAACTGTGGAACGACCGGGCCGACGCAGCCCGCGACAGTTGCGGCGATTTCGCCAAATTCGTCGTCCCGACGGTGGCCAACGGCAAGGTCTATCTCGGCAGCTTCTCGAATCAGTTCTGCGTCTACGGCCTGCTCGACCAGGGCGCCGGGCAGTAGATATCCGCGTGAGCCGGCCGGTTTTCTGTCCGATGCCCGTCCACGCCGGCGAAAGCCGGCAGGCGGGTCGCCGCCGGCCCGGTTCTTCGCGACCGTCCCGGTTACCGCCGTTTCGCCATAAACCTCCGGCAAACCATTCATGCTTCAGATTGGCGACGCGGCCGATCTGCGCTAGACAGACCTGCCGCGGACAGCGGGTGATTTGACGGGCTTGGCCGGGGCGCGAGCCGGCCGGAGCGGGGGCGTGATGAAGGCCGAAAGGTCCGGGGTGACATTCATCGGCGGCAAGCTCTGGACGATCGCCGCCGTAATCGCGATCGTCGGGGGCTCGGCGCTGCTTTCGGCCTGCCAGCACTCGATCGAGGGGACGGCCGCCGCCTATGCCGACGACGAGCCGGGCGGCGTCCTCTACAACCGCGGCCTCGGCTACATGAACGCCGGCAAGTTCGGCGACGCCATCGACCAGTTCAACGAGGTCGACCGCCAGCACCCCTACACCGAGTTCGCCCGGAAGGCGCTGGTGATGTCGGCCTTCGCCAGCTACCGGCGCGGCGACTACGACATCGCCATTTCCACCGCCCAGCGCTACCTCACCCTCTACGCCGGCAGCGCCGACGCCGCCTACGCCCAGTACATCATGGGCCAGTCCTACTTCGCCCAGATCCGCGACGTGACCCGCGACCAGGATACGACGCAGAAGGCGCTCGCGGCGATGGAGGAGATCACCACGCGCTATCCCGACTCGGAATACGCCGCGGATGCGCAAAAGAAGATAATCATGACCAAGGACCAGCTCGCCGGCAAGGAGATGCAGGTCGGGCGGTATTATCTCGAGGGGCGCGAATACGTCGCCGCGATCAATCGCTTCAACGTCGTGGTCACCCAGTACCAGGACACGCGCCACGTCGAGGAGGCGCTCGAACGCCTGGTCGAGGCCAATCTCGCCATGGGCCTCGTGCCGGAGGCCCAGACCGCGGCGGCGGTGCTCGGCCACAACTTCCCGGACAGCCGCTGGTACAAGGACGCCTACAACCTTCTCCAGAAGAAAGGCGTGCTTCCGGAGAATCACGGCGGCGCGGTCGGCACCGCCTTCGACAAGAAGACGACCTGAGCCGCTTACTCCCGTCGCGAAAGAGCGGCGCGAGCCGTTCACCCGTCGGGATGGGATGTCCGAGGCTGCACGAGGCCCGCACCCGGCGCGCCGGGCGTCTCCCCTGAGCACCCGGCTGGCGGCCGTCGGGGAATTGGGTTAGGGGCGGAGATCGAGGTCGCGTAATCTTTCCGGAGCGCAACTCGCGACCGTTACCGAAGCCAGACGCCAAGCCATGCTCGCCGCCCTTGCGATCCGCGACATCGTCCTCATCGACCGGCTGTCGATCGACTTCACGCGGGGGCTGACCGTGCTCACCGGCGAAACCGGCGCCGGCAAATCGATCCTGCTCGATGCGCTGTCGCTCGCTTTGGGCGGCCGCGGCGACAGCGCCCTTGTCCGCCACGGCGCCGAGCAGGGCGACGTGACGGCGGTGTTCGACGTCGCCGCCGATCATCCGGCGCGCGCCCTCCTCGCCGAAAGCGGCATCGCCGCCGACGGCGACCTGATCCTTCGCCGGGTCCAGGGCGGCGACGGCCGGAGCCGCGCCTTCGTCAACGACCAGCCGGTGTCGGTGACGCTGCTCCGCCAGCTCGGGGCGATGCTCGTCGAGATCCACGGCCAGCACGACGACCGCGCCATGGTCGACCCGCGCGTGCATCGCGCCCTGCTCGATGCTTTCGGCGGGCTCGACGCGGAAGCGGCGGCGGTCGCCGCGGCGCATCGCGAGCGGCGCGAAGCGGAGCGGGCTTCGGCCGACCTCCGCCGCCGGATCGATGCGGCGCGGGCCGAGGCGGAGTATCTCCGCGCCGCGGTCGACGAGCTGCGCCACTTGGCGCCCCAGCCCGGCGAGGAGGACGCGCTTGCCGATCTCCGCCAACGGCTGATGCGCGCCGAGAAAATCGTCGGCGACATCGGCGAAGCCTACGAGACGCTCGCCGGCACGGCGAGCCCGGTGCCGACGCTGGCGAGCCTGGTCCGGCGGCTCGAACGCAAGGCGCCGGAGGCGGGCGGCCTCCTCGACGAGGCGATCGTGGCGCTTGACCGGGCGCTGGTCGCGCTCGAGGAGGCGACGCGCGGGCTCGAGGCGGCGGCGCGCGCCGCCGAGGCCGATCCGCGCCAGCTCGAGGCGGCCGAGGAGCGGCTCTTCGCCCTCCGCGCCGCGGCCCGGAAGCATGGCGTCCTGGTCGCGGACCTGCCGGGCCTGACCGAGCGGATGGCCGAGGCGCTCGCCGCGCTCGATTCCGGCGAGGAGCAGCTTCAGGGGCTCGACCGGGCGGCGGCAGAGGCGAAGGCGCGCTACGACCGCGCCGCGGCGACCCTGAGCCGAGAGCGCCGGAAGGCGGCGCGGCTCCTCGAAAAAGCCGTGGCCGCCGAACTGCCGGCGCTGAAGCTCGACCGCGCTGAATTCTCGGTGGGACTCGCCGCCAACCCGGAACTCGCCTCGGAATTCGGGATCGACAGCGTTGGCTTCACCGTCCGCACCAATCCCGGCGCCGCGCCGGGGCCGCTGATGAAGATCGCCTCCGGCGGCGAGCTGGCGCGCTTCCTGCTCGCGCTCAAGGTGGCGCTCGCCGACCGCGGCTCGGCGCCGACGCTGGTCTTCGACGAGATCGACACGGCGGTCGGCGGGGCGGTCGCCGACGCGATCGGGATGCGTCTCGCCCGCCTCGCCGGCCGGGTCCAGGTGCTGTCGGTGACCCACGCCCCGCAGGTCGCGGCGCGGGCGGGCGCCCATCTCCTCGTCGCCAAGGACGCCGCCAAGGGCCGGACGGCGGTGCTGACCGGGGTGACCAGGCTCGACGCCAGGCGGCGGCGCGAGGAGATCGCCCGGATGCTGGCCGGCGCCACCATCACCGAGGAGGCCCGCGCCGCCGCCGACCGGCTGATTTTGGGGGCGGCGTAACTCTCTCTGTCGGCCTGGTCGACCGAGCGCGCGGTGGGTGCGCGTCCCGCGCACCGGGCGGCCGGAGGCCGCCCCTCCCTTCGCAAGCCTGCTAAAATGCCGGCGCCCAACACGAACCGGACCCATCATGCCCAACCCCGTTGACAAACCCGTCACCGACCTCACCGAAGCCGAGGCGGCGGCGGAGCTCGCCCGGCTTGCCGCCGAGATTGCCGAGCAGGATGCGCGGTACTACCAGGAGGACGCGCCGGCGATTTCGGATGCCGAGTACGACGACCTCCGCCGTCGGAATGCCGCGATCGAGGCGCGTTTCCCGGACCTGAAGCGCGCCGACAGCCCGAGCGAGCGGGTCGGCGCGGCGCCGGTCGCCCGTTTCGGCAAGGTCGTCCACGCCGTGCCGATGCTGTCGCTCGACAACGCCTTCGAGGAGGAGGACGTCGTCGAGTTCGTCGCCCGTGTCCGCCGCTTCCTCCGGCTTGCCGCCGACGCGCCGCTGGCGCTGACCGCCGAGCCCAAGATCGACGGCCTCTCCTGCTCGCTCCGCTACGAGCGCGGCCGGCTCGCCACGGCGGCTACCCGCGGCGACGGCTATGAGGGCGAGAACGTCACCGCCAATATCCGCGAAGTGCCGGATGTGCCGGAGAAGCTGCCGAAAGGCGCGCCGGAGGTGGTCGAGGTGCGCGGCGAGATCTACATGCTTCACGAAGATTTCCGCGCGCTCAACCAGCGGCTCGAGGCGGACGGGCTCCGCACCATCGCCAATCCGCGAAGCGGCGCGGCCGGCTCGCTCCGCCAGATCGACGCGAGCGTCACCGCGACGCGGCCGTTGCATTTCTTCGCCTATACCTGGGGCGAGATCAGCGCGCTGCCGGCCGACACGCAGAGCGGCATGATCAAGGTCTTCGCCGACTGGGGCTTCCCGACCAATCCGCGCATGCGGGTCTGCCGCTCGGTCAACGAGGCGCTCGAGTTCTACCGCGAGGAGGAGGCCGGCCGCGCCGGCCTCGGCTACGACATCGACGGCGTCGTCTACAAGGTCGACCGGCTCGATCTCCAGGCGCGGCTCGGCTTCGTGTCGCGGAGCCCGCGCTGGGCGATCGCCCACAAATTCCCCGCCGAGCAGGCGCAGACCATCCTCCGCGGCATCGACATCCAGGTCGGCCGCACCGGGGCGCTGACCCCGGTGGCGCGCCTCGAGCCGATCACCGTCGGCGGCGTCGTCGTCACCAATGCCACGCTCCACAACGAGGACTACATCAAGGGCATCGGCTCGGACGGCGAGCCGATCCGCGACGGCAAGGACCTGCGGATCGGCGACACCGTCACTGTGCAGCGCGCCGGCGACGTCATCCCGCAGATCGTCGATGCCGACCTCGCGCGACGGCCGAATGGCGCGAAGCCCTATGTCTTCCCGACCGTCTGCCCGGTCTGCGGCAGCCATGCGGTGCGCGACATCAACCCCAAGACCGGCCGGCTCGATTCGGTCCGCCGCTGCACCGGCGGCCTGATCTGCGCGGCGCAGGTGGTCGAGAAGCTCAAGCATTTCGCCTCGCGGAACGCCTTCGACATCGAGGGGCTCGGCGACAAGCAGATTGAGGCGTTCCACGCCGAGGGGCTGATCACCACGCCCGCCGACATCTTCACGCTTCAGAAGCGCGACGCCGCGGCGCCGCCCGAGAAGAAGCTCGCCGAGCGCGAGGGCTATGGCGAGGTCTCGGTCGGAAATCTCTTCGCCGCGATCGAGGCCCGCCGCCAGATCCCGCTCCACCGCTTCATCTATGCCCTCGGCATCCGCCATATCGGGGAAACCAACGCTCGGCTGCTCGCCCGGAGCTACGGCACCTACGCGGCGTTCCAGGTGGCGATGGCGGCGGCGGCCAAGGGCGACGCCGACGCGCTCGCCGATCTCGACGCGATAGGCGGCATCGGCGAGACGGTGGCGCAGGCGCTCACCGACTTCTACGGCGAGATGCACAATCTGGAGGCGGTCGCCGCGCTGCTCGCCGAGGTGAGCGTCGAGCCGGCCGAGGCGGTCGCCGCATCCTCGCCGGTCGCCGGCAAGACGGTGGTCTTCACCGGCGCGCTCGAACGAATGACGCGCGAGGAGGCGAAGGCGATGGCCGAGCGGCTCGGCGCCAAGGTCGCCGGCTCGGTGTCGAAGAAGACCGACCTCGTCGTCGCCGGACCCGGCGCCGGCTCGAAGCTCAAGGACGCCGCGAAGCACGGCGTCGCGGTGATCGACGAAGCCGGCTGGTTCGACCTGGTCGGCGGCGGCTGACCGGACCCGGCCCTAGCTCGCCTCGGGCTCGTCCTCGATGCATTGGCTGAGGAGCCGCTCACGGACCCGGAAGCCGATGATCGTGCTCGCGAGATAGATGAGGCCGAAGACGAGCTGGGCGCCGACCACGTAGAGATGGCGGCCGTCGGCGAGGATGGTCTCGGGCGAAACCCACAGCACCACCACGATGGCGCCGTGAAAGACGAGGGCGCCGGGGAGGAGCAGCCGGAGCTCCGCGCTCTGGCGGCCATACATGTGATCGTAGAGCCGGGCGCGGGGAGGGGTGTCGCGGAACTCGCCCTCGCGCTCGCGCATCATTTTCGCGTCCCACGCATAGAGCAGGAAGGAGACGGCGAAGAAGACGAACATCAGGACGAACCACATCGCCGGGTGGGCGACCTGGGTGAAGGCGGTGACCTCGACGAAGGCGACGAGGAGATAGAGGAGGGTGTGGACGAGGTCGAAGGGCCAGCTGATGAAGCTGATCGAATGGATGACGGCGAGCGACCAGAAGTTCAGCATGAGCACGAAGCCTGCCGCGATATAGGGCCAGGCCATCCACTCGCCCTCGCCGATCACCGATTCGGCCTCGAGCGCGAGCGTGGTCAGCGCCAGCCCCTGGATCACCGCGATCAGCAGGAACTCGATGTCGACGACCGTGCCGTCGAGCCGCTCGCGGGTCAGTATCGGCCGCCGCGCCATGCCGCGCCCCCGTTGCCGTTGCCGGGGGCAATCTACACCGGGAGAGGGCGGAGAGGATGGGGCGATGACTTCGCGGCGCGCTGCCTGTACGAAACTCGCTAACCCGAGTCCGGCACAGCCAACGCGACGTCGATCCTGCTTGGCGGAACTCGCAAAGCCTGCCGGCACCTTCCCTCCGCTCGCTCCCGCGCAAGAGTTTGCTGAAAGAATTGCCGGGGGGCGGTTGGGGAGCTGTCTCGGTGTCCCCTTCTTTCTTCTGCCCAGGCTCAAAGGCTGCCTCCACACAGCCGCTCATTCCCGCGCAAGCGGGAATCCAGTTTTTTAACGGCATGCGGTGGGGAGGTGAGAACTGGATGCCCGCTTGCGCGGGCATGAGCGGAGGTCGGAGAGTTGCGTTATCAAATCGTCAGAAAAGCATCTTCCGATTTCTTCACAGGCGCGCAAGCGGGAACCCAGACTGTGAAGGGCTCGCCTGTGAAAAGCTGGGTCCCCGCTTGCGCGGGGACGAGCGGTCCAAGGGTGGCGCAAGGATGTTGGGCGCACGTTCCGCGGGATGCCGTGGATACGGGCGAGCAAGCTGGTAGATAAGAAGCGGAATTACGGGGAACCCTCGGCCTCCTCACCCACCTCCTTCCAAGGCGGCTTTTGGGCCATCAAGGCCTTGAGCGCAGGTGTCGGCTCAGCCGGCTCGTCGAGCATCCGCACGAACTGGTCCCACTCCTTTGGCTGCAGGACCATGACCTGCTGCTCCGGCAGTCCAAGCGAAAAAGCCCCGACCGTCTTATCATCGTGGTTGTTCGTCGACATTCAGATTCCCACTCAGTGCTCGGATGAATCCAGACGAATGCCTCCTGGCCGATTGCCGGTCGTGGATCACTCAGCCGAATCCTGTTAGCCGACCGGCGATGATTTCCTCCACAAATGCTTCAGGCCACACACGGCCTAACTGATCTTCGAGCGGAGAGGTGGGTAGGGTGCCCATCCCCGTCACCAGGGTCAAGTTTGTGGTCCTCCGACACTATCCCTTTGCTCATTCGACGCTGCGCAGCACGACGCCCCCTCCCCATCGCCCCCTTGCCGCCCCATCTGTTGCTATAGTGTTCCCGAGATTCGCCCGAACCTCTAGCCCTGCCGATGTCCGGACTGCCCCGGTCCCGTGCCACCATTCCCGGCGACCCGGATCGAAGTCCGGGCAAGCGACCCGCCCGCGCCGAAGCCGGGCGGGATCGCCGCGCGGGCGCTCGGGCAGCAGCGCGCAGAGCTACCTCGACAAGCTCAACCCCGAGCAGCGGCTCGCGGTCGAGTCGCTCGACGGGCCGGTGCTGGTGCTCGCCGGCGCCGGCACCGGCAAGACGCGGGTGCTGACCACCCGCATCGCCCACATCCTCGCCACCGGCCGCGCCCGGCCCTACGAGATCCTCGCCGTCACCTTCACCAACAAGGCGGCGCGGGAGATGAAGAACCGCGTCGGCGACCTGATCGGCGGCGTGCTCGAAGGCATGCAGTGGCTCGGCACCTTCCATTCGATCGGCGCGCAAGCTGCTCCGGCGCCACGCCGAGCTGGCCGGCCTCAAGTCCGGCTTCACCATCCTCGACACCGACGACCAGATCCGCCTGATGAAGCAGATCATCCAGGCCGAGGGCATCGACGAGAAGCGCTGGCCGGCGCGCCAGCTCGCGGGCTGGATCGACACCTGGAAGAACCGCGGGCTTGCGCCGAAGGACGTGCCGGAAGCCGACGCCCACGCCTTTGCCGACGGCCGCGGGCGGAAGCTCTACGCCGCCTACCAGGAGCGGCTGAAGACGCTCAACGCCGCCGATTTCGGCGACCTCATCCTCGAGCCGCTGAAGATCCTTCGCGAGCATCCGGACGTGCTCGCCGACTACCACAAGCGCTTCCGCTACATGCTGGTCGACGAGTACCAGGACACCAACGTCGCGCAGTATCTCTGGCTGCGGCTGCTCGCCCAGGGACGCAAGAACATCTGCTGCGTCGGCGACGACGACCAGTCGATCTACGGCTGGCGCGGCGCCGAGGTCGACAACATCCTCCGCTTCGAGAAGGATTTTCCCGGCGCCACCGTGATCCGCCTCGAGCGCAACTACCGCTCGACCTCGCACATCCTCGGCGCCGCCTCGCACCTCATCGCCCACAACGAGGGCCGGCTCGGCAAGACGCTGTTCACCGACCGCACCGACCGCGACGCGCGCGAAGGTCGTTCGTCGCCTCGTCGTGGGACTCGGAGGAGGAGGCGCGCGCCGTCGGCGAGGAGATCGAGCAGCTCCAGCGCCAGGGCCATCACGCCTCAACGAGATCGCCATCCTGGTCCGCGCCTCGTTCCAGATGCGCTCCTTCGAGGACCGCTTCGTCACCCTCGGCCTCAACTACCGCGTCATCGGCGGCCCGCGCTTCTACGAGCGCCAGGAGATCCGCGACGCGCTCGCCTATTTCCGCGTCGTCGCCCAGCCCGCCGACGACCTCGCCTTCGAGCGCATCGTCAACACGCCGCGGCGCGGCATCGGCGAGCCGACGGTGAAGCTGCTGCACGACCGCGCCCGGGCGCGACGCGTGCCGCTCATCGACGCCGCCGAGGACATCGTCGAGACCGACGAGCTCGCGGCGCGCACCCGCACCTCGCTCCGCGACCTGCTCGCCTCCTTCGCCCGCTGGCGCGGCCAGATGGACGCACCTCCGCCACACCGAGCTCGCCGAGATCGATCCTCGAGGAGTCGGGCTACACCGAGATGTGGCAGGCCGACCGCTCGGCCGACGCGCCGGGCCGGCTCGAGAACCTCAAGGAGCTGATCCGCTCCATGGAGGAGTTCGATTCCATGACTCGGCTTCCTCGAGCATGTCTCGCTGGTCATGGATGCCGACAGCCGAGGCCTTCGACCGACGCCGTCAGCATCATGACGCTGCATTCGGCCAAGGGCCTCGAGTTCGACACGGTCTTCCTGCCCGGCTGGGAGGAGGGCCTGTTCCCCTCGCAGCGCACCCTCGACGAGAGCGGCCGCGCCGGCCTCGAGGAGGAGCGCCGCCTCGCCTATGTCGGCATCACCCGGGCGCGGAAGCGCGCCTATATCCGCTTCGCCTCGAACCGGCGCATGCACGGGCTTTGGCAGACCTCGATCCCGTCGCGCTTCCTCGACGAATTGCCCGAGGCGCATGTCGACGTCACCGAGGAGACCTCGACCTATGGCGGCTACGGCATGAACGCCTATGGCGCGAGCCGCTTCGATACCCGCGATCCGTTCGAGAACACCTATTCGACCCCCGGCTGGCAGCGGGCGCAGAAGAACCGCGGCGGCAGCAGCGACGATTCGACGATGGGCGGCTATGGCAACTTCTCCGGCCCGAAATCGAGCCAGCGCTATATCGAGGGGGAGCTGGTGGCGAAGAGCATGATCGGCGGATCGTCGGCCTATGCCGCCGGCGAGCGGGTCTTCCACCAGAAATTCGGCTACGGGAAGATCGCCGCGCATCGACGGCAACAAGCTCACCATCGACTTCGACAAGGCCGGCCAGAAACGCGTGCTCGACCTCTTCGTCGAGCGGCATTGAGGGACGCCAGCGGCTCAGGTGGAGGTCTTGCCGTCTCGTGTCGATGCAGTGAGGACCAGGACCTCGTCAGGGCCAATCATGCGGCCGGTCGGCTGCCAGCCGAGGGCCCTGTAGAAACCGGTTGCCCGGATCGCCGGATCGGGGTTGGCGAGCAGCCAGATTTCCCGGTGCCCGCTCGAGAAGAGCCAGTCCTGCACGGCGAGGAGCAGGGCCTTGCCGATCCCGCTCCTTTCATGACTTGGCAGCACCGCAACGACATTAACCTCACCCGTCGCGCCGTCTCCGATGGCGAAGCCGACGACGGCACCCGCCTCCTCGCAGAGCCAGCCTCGGAGGTCAGCGGAGAGACCCGCCGCGAGGGATTCCGGTGTGACGCCGTAATCGTCACGGAGCTGCTCCATGGTCAGGGTGTTTTCGCGGGTCGACACCCTTACCCTGAACACCGCTGGCAGATCGTCAGCCGTGATCCGGCGATACATCGAAACTCATCGGCATCCTCCGGGATGCTGGGTCCTACCCGGGGTCGGCCCAGGGCCAGCCGACATCGGAACTGCGTCCGTCGTTCGAGCTCCCATCCTTACCGCGAATTCATGTTCCGGACAGGCGGCCGTAAGGCGGGAGGTCCATATCGCTAGGAGGCGCCGTGTCGGCGCCTTCGCTTCAGGGTATCCGCCATGTATGCCGACCCAATTCACCACCACCCCCGTCCCCGCTTCTCCCCGGCCCGCCTGATCGCGACCACCGCGATCGCCGGTATTGCCGTCATTGCGCTCGCCGCCGGCATCAACGGGCTGCGCATCGCCGACCTCCCGGCGTCGGCCTACACGACCCCGCCGGCCGAGGCGACGACTCCGGCCTCGATCCCGACCGGCTTCGCCGACCTCGTCGCCAAGGTCCGCCCGGCGGTGTTCGCCGTCCGCGTCGATATCGGCGGCGGGCCGGCGGCCTTCACGCCCTTCGGGCCGGAACGCAGCGCGCCGGTGGTCGGCGAAGGCTCCGGCTTCTTCGTCTCGCCCGACGGCTACGCGATCACCAACGACCATGTCATCGACCACGCCCGTGACGTCCAGATCACCACCGACGACGGCTCGGTGTACGGGGCGCGCGTCGTCGCCGCCGACCCCAAGACCGACCTCGCCCTCCTCAAGGTCGATGCCGGCAGGCCGGTCACCTACGTCAAGTTCGCCGACCGGTCGGCGCAGGTCGGCGACTGGGTGGTGGCGGTAGGCAACCCCTTCGGGCTCGGCAACACGGTCACCGCCGGCATCGTCTCGGCGCTCAACCGCGACGTCGGCAGCAACGTCTATGACCGCTACATGCAGATCGACGCGCCGATCAACCAGGGCAATTCCGGCGGTCCGACCTTCGACGTGAACGGCCACGTGGTCGGCGTCAACACGCTGATCTATACGCCGTCCGGCGGCTCGGTCGGGATCGGCTTCGACATCCCCGCCGACCAGGCGAAGTCGGTGGCCGACGGCATGATCGCCGCGAGCCACAGCGGCCACGGCTGGTTCGCCGGCCTTTAGGCGTCACGGCGCGCCGGCGATCACCTCGCCGGTCGAGCGCGACACAGGGCCGGAGAGGAACGGGCGGATGTGCTCGGCGAACCAGGGCGCCGCGACGGTCCTCGACAGGCGCTCCATGCTCTCGCGGTCTTGGTAGAGGGCAAAGAGGATCGCCTCGGCGTCGCTCGCCTTGACCACCACCACGGATCTGAGTTCCGGATGCGCTTTCCGCATCTCCCGTTCGAATCCGGCGAATTTCGCGGCAATATCAGCCCAGTCCGCGCCCTCGCGGATCGGCAGGTGGTTGACCACCGCGTACATTGACTTTCCCTCCCTCGCGAGACCGGCGATGACCTATACCGCAAGCCTCATCGTCCCGGAACGCGACGTATTCCGGCTGTTCGAGGCGTTCGTCGCCGAGCCGGCGCTGGCCCGGATTGCAATTGACGCCGCCGATGCCGGCGACGGGAATTTCAGGCTGACCTTCTACCTCGCCGCGCCGCCGGAGGCTTGGCTCGCCGGCCTTATCGAACGCACGGTCCACGCCGTGGCCGGCGGTGCGGCGGAGTTCGCCTGGTCATCGCTCCGCGACACCGACTGGGTGGCGAAGAGCCTCGAAGGGCTGCCGCCGGTGCGGGCAGGGCGGTTCCTCGTCTACGGCCATCACGGCCGCGCCCGGTGCGGGCCGAACGACATCGGCATCGAGATCGAGGCGGGCGAGGCGTTCGGCACCGGCCATCACGGCACCACCGCCGGCTGCCTCACCGCCATCGAGCGTACGCTTCGCGCCCGCCCGATCCGGAACGCCCTCGACCTCGGCACGGGGTCGGGAGTGCTCGCCATCGCCATCGCCAGGCGCACCCACGTCCCGGTGCTCGCCACCGACATCGATCCGGTGGCGGTGCGGGTGGCGACGGCGAATGTGCGGCTCAACGGCGTCGCCCCGCTCGTCCATATCGCGGCGGCGGCCGGACTTCGCGGCCGCGGCTTCCGGAGGCCGGGGCGGTTCGACCTGATCGTCGCCAACATCCTCGCCGGTCCGCTGGTGGGGCTCGCGCCAGCCATCCGGCGCGCGCTGGCGCCCTCGGGAACCGTCATCCTGTCCGGCCTGCTTCCCGACCAGCAAAACCGCGTGGCCGCCGCCTATCGGGCGGCGGGCCTCCGGCTCGAGCGGGCGGATCGCCGCGATGGGTGGGTCATCCTGACCCTCACTCCGCGGCCTGGCTCACGGCCCCGTCGAAGTCGGGCGGGATGTTCTGGTTCAGCCTGAACAGGTTTTCCGGATCGTAGCCGGGTAGCGGCGTTCGGCGCCTACGCCCGGAGAGGCCGTCCTCGGTATCCCGGATCGCAGGTCCCCGCCGATCCGCGAGGTGGTTGCCGAGACGTCCCAGGATTACTATTATGACCACATTGGTCACAAACGAGACTTTGCGATGAAGGAAATCCAGCTGCGCGAGGCCAAGGCTTCTCTTTCGGCGGTGATCGATGACGCCCTGAACGGTCGAGGATCGATCATCACCAGGCACGGTCACCGCGCTGCGGTGGTGATCTCCTATGCCGAGTACGCCAAGCTCGCCAGCGCCCCGAGTTTCGGCAAGCTGCTGGCGATGTCCCCTCTCCAAGATTCCGACCTTCGCCCTCGCAAGCCGGCCCGGGCGCTGACGCGGCGCAAGCGCTGACTTGTACCTCCTCGACACCAATATTCTTTCTCTGACTGCGCCGACCGGACGGCGCACCGAGGCCATGCTGAGGATCGCAGGATGGATCGAACGCGCCTCCGAGCATCTGTTTCTCTCGGTCGTCACGGCAGCCGAGATTGCCGACGGCATTGCCAAGGCGCGTCGCACGCGCGCCACGACAAAGGCTTCGGCCCTCAGCGAATGGTGGGGCGCGATCGAGCACCTTTACTCTGACCGGATCCTTCCCATCGATCTCGCCACCGCAAGACTTGCCGGGCTCCTCATCGACAGGGCGCGTGCGGCGGGGATCTCGGCGGGCTTTGAGGATGTTGCGATCGCGGCGACCGCTATCCAAAGACGGCTGACCGTCCTGACGCGGAATGTCGCCGATTTCGCGCCCCTCGGGGTGGACGTCCTCAATCCTTATGACGACCTGCCCCCGCTGGCCGCGGCCTAAGTCGCGCTAAAGCGGGAACGAACCCCGCCCGGCGTCGTCGACCGCCATCCGGTCATAGCCAAAGGTGGCGAGGGTGGCGTCGTCCAGGCCGAGGAGCGAGGCCCTCGCGATGCGGCCGGCACCCGCCTGGCGCGCCGCGATCAGGCGGGCCATTGCGTGCCGCAGCACGACGCGCCCCGGCGCGGCACGGCTGGCAATGTCGCCGAGCGACCTGGTGGTGGTAGCCATGATCGGACCCTTTCCAATTCGCTTTCTGCCTCCCACGGCCTCGCGACATAGGCCGTTCTCCCGATTGCGGGAACCCGCCCAAGCGCATGACTGACATGAGTTTTTCGCAGCGCACTGTCATAATTGTGCAATGCACAAATAGACGGCACTCCGCACCGCCTATATGCAGTGCGGGCCCGGTCGGCGACTGGGCTTCATGAGTGGGAAGAACCGATGGCCAGAAAAAGCGGCAAAAGCGCGGGTGACGGAGCGAGGCGCGACCGTTTGAAGCGCCTCCGCGCCGAGCTCGCCCGCGAAGCCTTGACCGGCTTCATCGTGCCGCATGCCGACGAGCACCAGAGCGAGTATCTGCCGGCGTCGGCGGAGCGTCTCGCCTGGCTGACCGGCTTCACCGGCTCGGCCGGGGCGGCCGTCGTCCTCGCGACGGAAGCCGCCGTCTTCGCCGACGGTCGCTACACCATCCAGGTGCGGAGCGAGGTCGATCCGGAGCTGTTCACGCCCGAGCACCTGATCGAGACGCCGCCATGGAAATGGCTGAAACCGCGGCTCAAGCCGGGCGACCGCATCGGCTACGACCCGTGGCTGATGACGATCGCCGAGGTCCGCCGTCTCGACGAAGTCTGCCGCGCCGCCGATGCGGCGCTGGTGCCGACCACGGGCAATCCGATCGACCGCATCTGGATCGAGCGGCCGGCTCCGCCTGTCGGCGCCGTGGTCATCCACCCCGTGTCCTTCGCCGGCGAGGAAGCCCGCGACAAGATCGCCCGGCTCAAGGCGGCGCTCGCCAATTCGAAGGCAGATGCGGCCGTGCTGTCGCAAGCCAATTCGATCGCCTGGACGTTCAATCTCCGCGGCTCCGACATCGCCCACAATCCGGTGGCGCTCGCCTATGCAATCCTTCCCGGCGCCGGCAAACCGGCTCTCTTCATCGACGGGCGGAAACTCTCCAACAGCGTCCGCGCCGAACTCGCCGGCCTTGCCGACATCCGCGAGCCGGCCGAGTTCAGCGGGGCGCTGGCAGCTCTCGGCCGCGACGGGGCGCGGGTGCTGCTCGAGGCGCGGACCACGCCGCAGGCGATCGCGGCCGCGATCAGCGATGCCGGCGGGACGATCGTCGAGGGCCTCGATCCCGCCGAGCTTCCCAAGGCGCGGAAGAATGCGACCGAGCTCGCCGGCTCCCGCCGCGCCCATATTCGCGACGGGGCGGCGATGGTGCGCTTCCTCGCGTGGCTCGATCATGCCGCCGAAGCCGGCGACGAACTCGACGAGATCGGGGTCGCGGCGAAGCTCGCCGGGTTTCGCGCCGACACGGCGCGGCGCGACGGCTCGGAGTTGGTCGACCTCTCCTTCGAGACGATCTCGGGCGCCGGCCCGAACGGCGCCATCGTCCATTACCGGGTGTCGCCGGCAACCAACCGCGAACTCGAATCGGGCTCGCTCTACCTCGTCGATTCAGGTGCGCAGTATCGCGACGGCACCACCGACATCACCCGGACGGTGGCGATCGGCCCGCCGAGCGCCGAGATGCGCGACCGCTTCACGCGCGTGCTTAAGGGCCACATCGCGATCGCCACCGCGCGTTTTCCGATCGGGGCGACCGGAGCGCAGCTCGACACGCTGGCCCGCGTCGCGCTCTGGCAGGCCGGCCTCGACTTCGACCACGGCACCGGCCACGGCGTCGGCTCATTCCTGTCGGTGCATGAAGGACCGGCGCGCATCTCCAGGCTCGGCGGCATCGCGCTCGAGCCGGGGATGATCCTTTCCAACGAGCCCGGCTACTACAAGCCGGGCGCCTATGGTATCCGCATCGAGAACCTGGTCGTGGTGTTGCCGCCGGCCGCGGTCCCCGGCGGCGACCGCGAGATGCTCTCCTTCGAGACACTGACGCTCTCCCCGATCGACCGGCGGCTGATCGAACCGGCCCTGATGAGCGATGCGGAGATCGGCTGGCTCAACGCCTACCATGCGCCGGCTCGCGCCGGCGCTCGACCACCTCCTCGACGACGAAGAGCGGCGCTGGCTCAGCCGGGCCGCGGCGGAACTCCACACGAATTAAGGCTTGATTGTGGCCCGGTCCCGTTCAACGGAACCGGAGCAAACGATGTCGCGTTGTTCAAAGCGATGGTCAGGGCGACGCCTCAGCGGCATCCCGACAGCTGGCCAATGCTAACGTGGAGACGCGACAATGAAGACCTTCCTCACCACCACGGCCTTCGCGGCGCTTCTGGTCGCCGCGCCGGCGCTGGCGCAGGATAATCCGGCGCCGGCTACGGACCAACCGGCCACCCAGCAGATGGCTCCCGCCGCACCGGACACGGCTCAGCCGCTGGCTGCAGCCGATCAGGCGGCGCCTGATGCGACCGTGCCGCAGGTCAACCCGGATCAGAAGCTCGACAGCCAGGCGACGACGCCCGATACGAGCACCGACCAGACGGCAGAGGCCCCGAAGCCGCCGGCGAGCGATCAGATGTTCATCACCCAGCAGGGCGCCGACGAGAACCTCGCCTCGACCTGGATCGGCAAGACGGTCTACAACAGCAACGACGAGAATCTCGGCGACATCAACGACATCCTGCTCGCCGCCGACGGCTCCGCCCAGGCGGTGATCCTCGGGGTCGGCGGATTTCTCGGGATCGGCGAGAAGAACGTCGCCGTCGCCTTCAGCGCGATCGAACCGCGCACGAACGAAAACGGCAAAATGGTCCTCTATCTGAATGCGACCAAGGATCAGCTCGACGCCGCGCCGGAGTTCGTGACGCTGGCCGCCGCCCAGGCGGCGGCGAAGCAGCCGGAGCCTCCGGCCCCGGCGGCGCCCGAACCCGCCCCGGCTCCCGCGCCCGCCCAGTAAGGCGAGCATCTCGACGCGATCGACCCGCCGGAGGCGACTCCGGCGGGCCTTCATTGTTTGGCGACATCCCGCGCGCCGGAAACACTCAATACCGTCATCCTCCGGTCAAGCCGGAGGATGACTGTGTGGAGATGGCAACGACGCGGGGTCGTCCCATCGGTCCAGGCACTGAATTCCTTACGGGCTCGTGCGCGGGAACGCGCGGATGAAAGGCATCCGTGTCGCTAGTTGAACCAGACGGCGAAGATGCCGAAGCGGCCGCCGAATCCGTCGACGATCGTCTGCCAATCCTGCGAGGTCGAGATCGGCCCGTCCTCGAGATAGGGCAGCGCCGCCGGTCCGGTGATCCATAGCACGAAGTCGAAGGGCTGCGGCTCGTCGAAGACGCGGGCGAGGTTGACGCCCTTGGTGAAGCGCCAATGCGGCACCAGCTTCTTGCCGTCAATGATCGCTTCCGCCTCATCGAGCACGCCCCGCCAAGCGGCGATCTGATCGGCGCTCACCTGGACGCTTTCGAACGGGCTCTTCTGGTGCGAATTGGGGAGCCATTCGAGATGATCGTCGGTTTCGGCCTCGATGGCGGTCCAGCTCTCGCGGCTGAGCTCGATCATCTGCTTGAGGTGCTGCCGGGCTTCGGCCATGCGCGCCGGGTCGGTGACCGGCCAGCGGATGTGGAAGAAGGAGACGAAGTCGGCGATCGGAGCGCCCTCGACATACATCGGGTTGTTGTCGTCGGGCGGCGCCAGAGCCTCGGCGAAGGCCGACTGCATTTTCGGGAAGAAATGATGGAAGGCGGCGTCGAAGCTCTCGTGCCAGTCATGCGCCACCATGAAGTCGCCGAAGGCCATGAGGACGTGGCAGTAGCCGCGGAGCCATAGCGCGTCGCCCTGGTCGAAGGCGAAGGTGAGCGAGTCCGGCATGCCGTCCGCCGGAATTCCGGTTACCTGCTGCATGACGGCGATGAAGCTTTCGTCGTCGCCGATCTTGCCGTCACCGTTCACGTCGTAGTGGATCTTGCGGAGATCGAGGGTGAGCTCGACCTCGGGGCCGACGCCGTCGAGCGTCGCTTCCGCCGTGTCGAGATCCTTGATGAAACCGTCGAGGAGACCCTGGAAATCGGCGAAGGTGATCGGCTCGGGGTTCGGGTTCTCCGGGACCGGAAGGCGGAGGATCGGCAGGAGGAAGGAGTGGGGGGTCTTCATCCCGTAGCGGTAGAGGCCTTGCGACAGGTTCTCGATGGCGCGGACGAAGCGAATCGTGCCGAGGCCGATCCGGGCATCGTCGTTCCCGGGATCGGCGGCGAGAATCGCGGCGAGTTCGCTGTCGCCGGCGGCGAGGGTGCCAGCATAAAGGCTGTCGACGGCGATCTTGTTCGCGGCTTGGTTGGCGGAGGCCGGCGCTTCCGCCATGGCGAGCGCGACGACGGCGCCGGCAAGCCATGAGAATTTCCAGGCATCGATAATGCGCATGTCTGTCTCCTGACCGGCCTCGGGGCGTCGAGCCTCGCCGGGAAATTGCGACAAATTCGAGACTGCCGGCGTGCGCGCGCGCGCCGGTCTTACGCAATCCCGAGGGTTGCCGGTCCGGACGCCGGACCGGCTCCACAGGGTCAGGGGTATGGCGTTTTCGCGTCTTGACGGCAGTGAAGCCGGTCACGCCGGCGGCGACAAACTTGACCTTGCCGTCCCGAGGGTGCAGGACGACACCCTTTCCCCGCCCGCACTCGACCCTGCCATGAACGACAAAACCGCAACCGCCACGGCCGAGACCCCTGCGGCCGAGTTGGCAAGGGAATCCCGGAGCGTCTCGCTTCCGGTCCTGGTTCTCCTCGCGCTTCTGATCGGCGTCGTCGCCGCGCTCGGGGCGGTGGTCTTCCGCGCCCTCATCGCGGCGGTCCACAACCTCTTCTTCCTCGGCACTTTCAGCATCATCTACGACGCCAACCAGTTCGACCCGCCGAGCCCGTGGGGGCCGTTCCTGATTCTCGCGCCGGTGATCGGCGGCCTCATCGTGGTCTGGCTGGTCCAGACCTTCGCGCCGGAGGCGAAGGGCCACGGCGTGCCCGAGGTGATGTATGCGGTCTATCACAACAAGGGCAATGTCCGCGGCGTCGTCGCGGTGGTGAAGTCGCTCGCCTCGGCGATCTCGATCGGAAGCGGCGCCTCGGTCGGCCGCGAGGGTCCGATCATCCAGATCGGCGCGTCCTTCGGCTCGACGCTGGCGCGCGCCCTGTCGCTGGCGCGCTGGCAGAAGATCACGCTGCTTTCGGCCGGCGCCGGCGCCGGCATCGCGGCGACCTTCAACACCCCGCTCGGCGGGGTGATGTTCGCGGCGGAGCTGCTCCTCCCCGAGGTCAGCAACCGCACCTTCCTGCCGGTGGTGGTGGCGACGACCACCGCGACCTCGATCGGCCGCTACGTGTTCGGGCTCGACCCGGCCTTCTACGTGCCGGAGGCGGCGCTGCCATCCACCCTGGCGATCGGCCCCCTGGTGCTCGCCGGGTTTGCGGTGTTCGGCCTCGCCGCCGGCATCGCCTCGTGGGCCTTCATCCGCTTCCTCGCCTTCTGCGAGGACTGGTTCCCCAAACTGCCGGGCAACGCCTATACGCAGAACATCGTCGGGATGCTCCTGATCGGCGTGCTCTTCTACGCCTTCGAGCTGGTTACCGGCCACCCGCAGACGGCGGGGGTCGGCTACGCCACGATCCAGTGGGTGCTGAACGGCGGCATCACCGGCGTGGCGCTGCTCACCGCGCTGTTCCTCGGCAAGCTCGCGGCGACCTCGGTGAGCCTCGGGGCGGGCGCCTCGGGCGGCGTCTTCTCGCCGTCGCTGTTCATCGGCGCGACGCTCGGCGCCGCCTTTGGCGGGCTCGGCGCGGTCCTCTTCCCGAGCGCAGGCTTTTCGGTGATCGAGTTCGCCGTGGTCGGCATGGGCGCGGTAGTCGGCGGCGCGACCGGCGCCTCGATGACCGCGATCGTGATGATTTTCGAGATGACGCGCGACTACAACGTCATCGTCCCGCTGGTGCTGGCGGTGGCGATCGCCACCGGCACCCGCCGGGCGCTGATCACCGAGAACATCTACACGATCAAGCTGCGCAACCGCGGGCGCCCGATCCCGACCATCCGCCACACCAACATGTACCTGGTCCGCCAGGCCCGCGAACTGATGAACCGTGATTTCGTGGTGCTCCCCGCCGAGACCTCGATCGCCGCCGCCCTCACCGTGATCGCCGGACGGCCGAACGCCCATATCATCGTTTCCGACGGGCCGCGCATCCTTGGCGTGGCGCGGCTTGCGGCCGGCTCCTACGCGCCCGACCGCCTTGCCGGGGAGACGCTCCGCTCGGTGGTCGCCGACGACTATGTGGTGGCGCCCGACACCAGCATCCTCAACGCGATCATCACCCGGATGAACCGCCGCGGCCGGAGTCTCGCCATCGTCGTCAACCGGCCGTCCGGGATTCCGCGCCCCGAAGACGTGGTTGGCGTCATTGCGGCAGCCGAAATTTCCGGCGCGGTCATCGCCAACCACTACGCCTGAGCCAGCCGCCGGACGATGAAGCGGAGCGGACGGCCGTCGATCGCGGCGAGGCCGAGACCGATCAGCGCCATGCCGAGGAATTCGCCGGCGGCGAGACGTTCGCCGAGGATGAGCGTGCCGAGCACGATCGCCGAGACCGGCACCAGGAAAGTGACGAGGAGGAGGTTGACGGCGCCGGCGGTGGCGAGGATGCGGTAGTAGATGATGTAGGCGAGGGTGGTGGACAGCGCGGCGAGGCCGAGGAGCGAGCCCCACACCCCGATTCCCGGCGCCGGCAGCGTCCATGGCCGGTCGACGACCAGCGCCAGCGGCACGAGAACCAAGGCGGCGCAGGTGATCTGGCCGGTCGCCGTGACCATCGGCGCGATGCCGCGGCGGCCGAAGCGGCGGCCGAAGACGCCGGAGAAGGCATAGAGGAGGGCGGCGAGGAGGCAGGCGAGCTCGGCAAGGAGGTGGTCGCCGATGCCTTGGAGCGCGTCCGGCCCGATCATCGCCACCACCCCGGCGAATCCGATCAGCACGCCGGCGACCCGGCCGGCGGTCATCTTCTCGTCGGCGGTCAGGACATGCGCCACCACCACGCCGAAGAGCGGCGTCGTCGCGTTGAGGATCGCGGCGAGGCCGCTGGCGAGATGCCCCTGGCCCCAGGTGATCAGCGTGAAGGGGCCGACATTGTTGAGGAGGCCCATGACCAGGAAGTCGCGCCAGCTTTGCCGGTCGGCCGGCATCCGGGCGCCGCTCGCCCGGACCACGAGATACAGGAGGACCGCGCCGAGGCCGACGCGGAAGGCGACGATGGAGAGCGGCGGCAGCGCATGAACGGCAACGCCGATGTAGAAATACGAGCCGCCCCAGAGGATGGCGAGCGCGGCCAGGAGGGCCCATTCGGTCGGCGTCATCGAGCGGTGGATGATGGGCGGCATGGGGGGAAATCGGCTGAAACGGGGCGGGCACTCTAGGCGAGAGGCCGGGCCAGCGGCACCCGTTTCTTGCGCGAGTGGGTCCTCCTCCGGGGATCGACGCCGAATATGAAGGCTTTGGCTCACATTCGCCATTTTGCTACGGTGCCTCTAGGCCCGCCAAATCAGGAGGCACGTGAAATCGGATGACGCTGCAGGTCGCGGTCGAGCCTGTCTTGCGGAACGAGGCCGGCCTCGCCGTCGCGCTGCCGATCCTCGCCCAGCGCTTCGGCGAGCGATTCGTCCGTTCCGAGGCGGTGCGGCGACAGCACGCCCACACCCTCACCTGGCTCGCCAACCAGCCGCCGGATGCCGTCGTCTTCGCCGAATCGAGCGAGGACGTCGCCGAGGTGGTGCGGATCTGCGGCGACCATCACGTGCCGGTGATCCCGTTCGGAATGGGCTCCTCGCTCGAAGGCCATGTCAACGCGCCGGGCGGCGGCGTCTCGATCGACGTGTCGCGGATGAACCGCATCCTCGCCATCCACGGCGAGGATCTCGATTGCGTGGTCGAGCCGGGCGTCACCCGCCAGCAGCTCAACGAACATCTCCGCGACATGGGGCTGTTCTTCCCGATCGATCCGGGCGCCGAAGCGACGCTCGGCGGCATGGCGGCGACGCGCGCCTCCGGCACCAATGCGGTGCGCTACGGCACGATGCGCGACAATGTCCTCAACCTCACCGCGGTGATGCCGGACGCCTCCATCGTCAAGACCGGGCACCGGGCCAAGAAATCCTCCGCCGGCTACGACCTCACCCGGCTTCTCGTCGGCTCGGAGGGAACGCTCGGCGTCATCACCGAGCTCACGCTCCGCCTCTACGGGATTCCCGAGGCCATCGCCGGCGGGGTCTGCCCGTTCCCGACGGTCGAGGACGCCTGCAACGCGGTGATCCTCACCATCCAGAGCGGCATTCCGGTGGCGCGGATCGAGCTCCTCGACACGCTTCAGGTCAAGGCCTGCAACGCCTATTCGAAGCTCGGCCTCGCCGAGACGCCGACGCTCTTCCTCGAATTCCACGGCACCCACGCCTCGGTCAGCGAGCAGTCGGAACAGTTCGGCGCCATCGCCGCCGAGTTCGGCGCCGGCGACTTCCTGTGGGAGACGACGCCGGAGGCGCGGAACCGGCTGTGGAAGGCGCGGCACGATGTGTTCTGGTCGGCGTCCGGGCTCAGGCCCGGCGCCAAGGTCGTCGCGACCGACGTCTGCGTGCCGATCTCGCGGCTTGCCGAATGCATCACCGAGACCATCGCCGATATCGAGGCGGAGGGTTTCGTCGCACCGATCGTCGGCCATGTCGGCGACGGCAATTTCCACGTTTCGCTCCTCGTCGATATCGAGAATGCCGACGAGGTGGAGCGCGGCGAGGCGTTTGTCGGCCGGCTCAACATGCGGGCGATCGCCATGGACGGAACCTGCACCGGCGAGCATGGCGTCGGACAGGGAAAGATGAAATATCTCGCCGCCGAGCACGGGAGGGGGCTCGACGTGATGCGGGCGATCAAGCGCGCGATCGACCCCGGGAACATCATGAATCCCGGCAAGATCGTCGCGATCGCCTGAGCGGTACGGGGCGCACGGCCAGGAAGGAGGCCTACGCTGAACCGGCTTTACCTCATCGTCGGCGGACTTGTGGTCGTCGTTCTGTTCGCGGCCCTGATCGCCCCTTGGTTCATCAACTGGAACGACTACAAGGCCAATTTCGAGGCCGAGGCCGAAAAGATCCTCGGCCAGCCGGTGCATGTCACCGGCACCGCCGACGCGAGCATCCTGCCGTCGCCGTCGCTGACCTTCACTGACGTCCAGGTCGGCGATACCGAAGGCCAGCCGATGATGACGGTGGAGAAATTCTCGGTCACCATCGAGCTGATGCCGCTCATCCAGGGCGAGATCCGCGTCGTCTCGATGAAGCTCGAGAAGCCGGTGGTGCGGGTGTCGATCGACGACGCCGGCCAAGTCGACTGGATGCTCCGCGGCGAGGCCTCGAAAGGGCTCAATCCGGATGCCGTCGAACTCAAGGGCGTCGAGGTCAGCAACGGCACCATGATCTACAACGACGCGCGGAGCGGCTCCGCCGTTAGCCTCACCGATATCCAGGCCGAGATCGGGGCGCGCTCGCTGGCCGGGCCATGGCGGATCGACGGAAGCTCCAATCTCGACGGCCGGCCGATGCAGTTCGAGGTGTCGACCGGCCGCCGGGCGGATGACGGCTCGATCCGGGTCAAGGTCGACGCGACGCCGGGGCAGTGGCCGGTGGCGATCGCCGCCGACGGGCTGGCGACGCTCGGCCCGGCCGGCCCGAGCTATGCCGGGACCTACGACGTGACCCAGGTCGTGCCCGCGTCCGAGGCGAAGGACAATGGAGGCGGCGAAGGCGGCGACGCGACCGGCTGGAGGAGCGAGGGCAGCTTCACGCTGACCCGCGAGCGGCTCGCCGTCGACAAGGCGGTGTTCACCGAGGGGCCGCCGGAGCGGCCGGCCAGCCTCGCCGGGTCCTACTCCATCGACCTCGGCAAGAACGCGAGCTTCGACGCGACGCTACAGGCGCGCCAGCTCGATCTCGACCGCTCGATCGGATCGGGACCGGCCAAGCCGATCGCGGTCAGCGCCGCCGCCGGCAAGTTCGTCGAATGGCTCCGCGGCATCCCGGTGCCGGGGATCGGCGGCAGGCTGAGGTTCAACGTGCCGGCGATCGTCGTCGGCGGCGCGGTGATCCAGGACGTTCGCTTCGAAGCCGTGCCCCAGGACCTCGGCTGGCAGATCCGGGGCCTGCAGGCGCGGCTGCCCGGCCAGGCGAGCTTCACCGCCAATGGGCGGCTATCGACCGGGGAGAAGGTCGGCTTCGGCGGGGCCGTCCACCTCGCCGTCGGCCAGCCGGCGAGCTTTGCGGCGTGGTGGCGCGGCAAGAGCGAAGCGGGCGCGGGCCGCCTGCTGTCGCCCTTCGACCTTTCCGGGCGGGCGACGATCACCGTCGGCCGGGTCGCGGTCGAGGACATGACCACCAAGATCGGCGACGCGACGATCAAGGGCAGCTTCTCCTGGGCGGGCGCGACCAGCGAGGCGCCGCTCCGCGAGCTTCGCACCGACCTCGACGCCGACCGGCTCGACTTCGTGCAGATCACGGCGCTCGCCGAGCTGCTCGCCGGCAGCGACCTCGCCGATACGAGCGCGCTCGCCGACAGCTACCAGATCAAGCTCAAGGCCGGCGAGCTCGCGGTCCAGGACCTGACGATGCGCGATGTCTCGGTCGACGCCGGCTTCAAGGACGGCGGGCTCACCGTGAGCGGCATCGAGATCGGCGATATCGGCGGAGCTCGCTTCGTCGTGACCCGCGGCCAGATCGACAACATCCTGACCGAGCCGCTCGGCCGCCTGGAGGCGCAGCTCACCGCTTCGACCTTGGCTGGAGCCGTGCGCATCGTCGACCGCCTTCTCCCCGACACGCCGTTCTCGCGCTGGTTCCGCGGCGTCGCGCCCGAGCTCGCCCCGGCCTCGATCGCCGTCACCATCGACTCGGTGATGGACAGCGGCAAGCCGAATTCGCGGCTCGACATCAAGGGGAGCGCCAAGGCGACCAACTTCGACGCGAGCCTCGAGCTTGCCGGTGCGCCCGCCGAATGGCGTGGCGACGCGGTGATGCTCACGGCGTCGCTCAAGTCCTACGACGCGGCCGGCGTCGCCCGGCAGGTCGGGCTCGGCCAATCGGATGCGCCGGTGGCGGGCGGGGCGCAACTTCGGCTGACGGCGAAGGGCACTCCCGATCAGGGCCTCGATTCGAAGCTCGAAGGCAGCTTCGGAGGCCTGAGGCTCACGTCGGCGGGAAGCTTCGCCATGGCAGCCGGCGCTCCGGCGAAGTTCGACGGCGCGTTCGGGCTCGATTCCGACGATCTCGCGCCGCTCGTCCGCATGGTCGGCCTTACCATTCCCGGGACCGAGGCGGGCCTGCCGGTTTCGGTCGCGGGAAAGATCGACAGCACCGGTCTCGGCGCCGATCTGTCCTTCGAGAACGGCACGATCGGCGGACGGGCGATCAGCGGCGGGGCCCATATCGCGGAGAGCGACCAGGGCGGCATCCGCATCGATAACGGACAGTTCCAGGTCGATCTCGTCGATGCCGGCTGGCTGGCCTCGCTCGAGCTCGGCGCGGCGCCGCTCCCGACCGGCGATCCGGCGGAGCCGTGGTCGCGGACGCCCTTCGCCGAGCCGGTGTTCGCCGATCTCACTGCCGACATGGAGATCGCGACCGAGCGGCTCTTTGTCGGCGATGCGGTGCCAATCCTCAACGCCAAGCTCAAGGTCGGGGTCGCACCCAACCGGATCGACGTCGACGTGAAGACCGGCGATGCCCTGGCGGGCACCGTCGCCGGCGGCTTCTCGGCCCGGAATGTCGGCGGCAACGCCTCGATGACAGGAAACCTCAGCCTGGTCGGGGCGTCGCTCGATTCGATCATCTGGCAGCGGGCAGGGCGGTCGGTGGCGACCGGCACGCTTGACCTCTCGGCGAACTTCGAGGCGACCGGGCGCTCGCCGGCGGGGATGATATCGTCGCTGACCGGCGGCGGGACGCTTGCCATCCATGACGGCGAGGCCCGCTACCTCAACCCGAAGGCCGGGGCGCTCGTCGTCCGCGATTCCGATCTCGGCCAGGAATTCACCGAGGATGCGCTTCGCGATCTTCTCGCGAGCTACATCGACAATGGCAGCCTGACCTTCACAGAGGTCGAGGCGCCCTTCGCCATCGCCGCCGGGACCGTGCGCTTCCAGAACATGATGGTCGGGGGCGACAAGACCAAGGCCTCGGGCAGCGCCGCGATCGACCTCAACACCATGGCGATCGACAGCGACTGGACGCTGACCCTCGACGCCGGCGACGACCGCTATGGCGGCGACACGCCGCCGCAGGTCGGTATCGTCTTCCGCGGGCCGCTCGGCGCGCCGAGCCGCATCCTCGACGTGCTCCAGTTCAACTCGTACCTCAATATCCGCCAGGAGGTCCGGCTCCAGGAGATCCTCGAACTCGAGCAGGAAACGCGACTGGAGAACGACTGGTTCAACCGGGTGCGGCGCAAGATTCGCGAGGATGAGGCGCGCGCCGCGAAGCTCACCGAGGAGGAGAAGCAGGCGCGGATTGCGGCGCTAACCAGCATCGCTGCCTTCCATGCCAACAGCGAAGTCGTGGCCGAGAAGAAGGCCGAGGACGAGCTGATTGCCTGGTGGGCGGCGGCGGCGAAGGCGGCGAGCGACAAGGAGGCCGCGGAAACGGCGGCCGCCGAGGCGGCGGCGACCGCGACCGCGGTCCGCGCCCAAGCCGATGACGCGGCGCGCCTCCTCGCGGCGAAACAGGACGTCCGCGATCAGGCTGCGGACGCCGCGAATGCCGCGACCGCCGAAGTGACGCGCGCCGAGACCGCCCTCAGCGATGCCGAGGCCAAGGTGGCCGACGCGGCCGCGGCAGTGAAGACCGCGGAGGACGAGGTGGCGCGGACCGCAAAGGCGGTCGATGCGGCGAGTGCTGCGCTCGCCGCGTCGACCAAGGCGCGGGAGACGGCGGTGGCGGAGGCTCAGGCCGCGGCGGCGAAGAGCGCCGCGATCGCCGACGCCGATAGCGCCTCGACGGCCAAGGCCGCCGAGGCAAAGGCGGCGGCCGACGCAGCGGCGGAGAACGCCACGACGCTTGCCGCCGCCGCCAAGTCCGCCGAGGACGGGCTCGCCGCCGCCAATGCCGACCTCGACCGGGTGAGCGCCAATGCCAGCGCCAAGGCGCAGGTGGCCGATGCCGCATCGAGCGCCGCCAAGGATGCCGAAGCCGCGTCCGCCGACGCAAGGAAGGTCGCCGACGCGGCGGAAAAATCCGCCGGCAAGGCCGAGGCCGACCGGGCAAAGGCCGCGAAGGCGCTCGATGCCGCCAATACCGCCCTCGCCGAGGCAAAGGCGGAAAACGACCGGGCCCAGGCTGCCGCCGACGACGCCAAGAAAGCGGCGGAAAACGATGCCGCCGCCGCTGACCAAGCCACGAAGGCCGCCGACGCGGCGCGGGAACTGGCGCTGGCCGGCGGTGGCGAGGTGACGCCCGGCGGCCCGAGCGCCAGCGGCGACAACGCCGAGGCCGCTATGGCGAAAGCCGAGGACGCCGACCGCGAGGCCAAGGCGAAGGCGGACATTGCGGCCAGTTCGCAGGCTGCCTCACACAACGCGGCGCTCGACGCCGCGGCTGCGGAAGCGGCGCTCGAAGAGGCCGAACAGGCGTCCAAAGAGGCGCAGGCCGTGCTCGGCGAGAAGACATCCGCGGCAACCGCGGCGCGGAGCGACGCCGACAGCGCCGCCGCCGCCCAGCGCGTCGCGGAGCTCGAGGCCTCGGCGGCGAAGACCGCGGCCGACAATGCGGCGGCTAACGCCGCCGCGGCGCAGTCGGTGGTCGACGAGAAGACGGCGACGCGCGACCAGCTCGCCGCCGCGGCGGACGCGGCCGACGCCTCGGCCAAGGACGCCGCCGACAAGGCCGCGGACGCTGCGGCCAAGGCCGATGCCGCGGCCAAGGATGCCGATGCGGCGCGAACCGCATCGACGACGGCAGCCAGCGATCAGGCGGCCGCCGAAAAACGCGCCGCCGACGCGGACGCGGCCGAGAAGACGGCGACGGCGGGGCTCGCCGACGCAAGGACCGCGGCGGACGCGGCGAAGGCGACCCTCGCCAAAGCCAAGGATGCGCTCGCTGTGGCGACGGCCGCGGTCGACGCGGCGACCAACGCCCTTGCCGAGGCCAAGCAGACGGAGAGTGCCGCGCTTTCGGTGGCCGACAAGGCGATGACCGATTTCAACGCCGCCGAGCAGGCGTCAACCGAGGCGGCCGACAAGGCGGCGGCGGCCGCGGTTGCGGCGAGGGAAGCGGCCGATCACGCCGCCGCCCTGCCGGCGGGATGGCGGCCGCCGGAGGAAAAGACGCCGACCAAAGCCGAGGTCGAAACCACGCCGGCCGGCCTCGCCACCGTTGCCGCCGAGCCGCAGGCGCCGCCGAGCGCCGTCGATGAGCCGGCAAAGCCGATCGATCTCCTTCCGGTGACGCCGCGTCTCCGGCCGGATCGCGGAGCCGCCAAGCCGGCGCGGTCCGACCCGCCGCTCAGCCTGCCGACGGCGGAAAGGCCGCTCGCGATCACGCCGCCGCGGTAACCGGATTCAGCGTTGCGCCGGCATGTGCCGCGCGCGGTACCATTCGAGCACGTAGGTCCGGATCGCCGAGGAGAGGTTGTCGCCAGCGGCGCGCCGCTTATCGATCCCGGCAATCAGGGCCGCTCCGCTGACGCCTTGCTCGCCGGCAATTTCGCCGAGGGCCTGCCAGAACGGCTCGTCGATCCAGACGCTGGTGCGGTGTCCGGCGATGGTGACCGACCGCTTCACGCCGTCCCGTCGTCCGGTTCACGCTTGTGGCCGGCAAGGTGGCGGTCGAGGCGGCGCCGCGCGTCGGCTTCCCGGTCGCGCTCGGCCTTGGTCCTGCCGTGGAGGCGGCGGTTCTCCTCGGCCCCGGCCTCGCGGTCGCGCTTCGCCTTGGCCTTTCGTACGCCGCGGAGATTGACGATGTCGGCGGCCATGGCGGGGATCAGACTCCGGTGAACAGAAGGTCGAGGCCGCGAATGATGCGGTCTCTCGCATGCTTGATGTTTTCCACAACGGGACCAGCTGTCGAGCGCGGAATCGCGATCAGCTCGGCCAAGCTGACGAAATAGGGACGTGAGCCGATCGAGACGGGAATCGCCAGGCGACTCTGCGGACCAGGCGGAGTCACCTCCCAGAGCGGGGCCACAATCAGTGTGTTCAACGCCTCTACGATATCCGACTGCAGATTGACAAAGTACTGCGGATCGGCGGCAGTCCGTGCCCTAAGGTTGCGATGAATGTCGAATTGCTCACTCATGCATCACGGAAGAAACGCTCGTACCAGAGCCCATCCCGCTCGATCCGCGCATTATGCTCGTCAATGAACGTCCGATTTTCTTCCGCCCACCTGAGAGCAGCCTTCTTCTTCATTATTCGGTAGCGGAGTTCTTGCTCGAGCACATTCTGAACCTCGACACCTAACTCACGCGCTTCCTCGACGAGATTCTCGTCCAGGATGATTGGCTGAGGAGTGTTCATTTTGGAACTCCGAGATCGCGAACTTGTTGTGAATGCTACCCGATCCTATGCCTTATACAACATTCACTCCGGCCCGATCATCTGCTCCGGCCGGACCAGGGCGTCGAATTCCGCCGCCGTGACGTGGCCGAGGCGGATCGCCTCCTCGCGGAGGGTGGTTCCGTTCCTGTGCGCCGTCTTGGCGATCTCGGCGGCCTTGTCGTAGCCGATCTTCGGCGCGAGCGCGGTCACCAGCATCAGCGAGCGGTCGAGCGCCGCCTTGATGTTGTCGCGGCGCGGCTCGATGCCGACCACGCAGGTTGTCGGTAAAGGCGTTGACCGACTCCGCCATCAGGTCGACCGACTGGAGGATAGTTGTAGGCCATCACCGGATTGTAGACGTTGAGCTCGAAGTGGCCCTGGCTGTCGGCGAAGGTGACGGTGGCGTTGTTGCCGAAGATCTGGACGCAGACCTGGGTCAGCGCCTCGCACTGGGTCGGATTGACCTTGCCCGGCATGATCGACGAGCCGGGCTCGTTCTCGGGCAGCGCCAGCTCGCCGAGGCCCGAGCGCGGGCCCGAGCCGAGAAAGCGGATGTCGTTGGCGATCTTGAAGAGGCTCGCCGCCACCGTGTTGATCGCGCCATGGGAGAAGACCATGGCGTCGTGCGCGGCGAGCGCCTCGAACTTGTTCGGCGCCGAGGTGAATTTGAGGCCGGTGATCGCGGCGATGCGGTCGGCGACACGCTCGGCGAAGCCGGCCGGCGCATTGAGCCCGGTGCCGACCGCGGTGCCGCCCTGGGCGAGTTGCATCAGCATGCGGCAGGGTCAGCTCGATCCGGGCGACGCCGTTCTCGACCTGCTGGGTGTAGCCCGAGAATTCCTGGCCGAGGGTGATCGGCGTCGCGTCCTGGGTGTGGGTGCGGCCGATCTTGATGATGTCCTTCCACGCCTCGGCCTTGTCGTTGAGCGCGTTCCGGAGCTTCTGCAGGGCCGGGACCAGCCGGTGGACGATTTCCTCGGCCGCGGCGATGTGCATCGCGGTCGGGAAGCAGTCGTTCGACGACTGGCTCATATTGACGTGGTTGTTGGGATGGACCGGCGCTCTTCGAGCCGATCTCGCCGCCGAGAATCTCGATCGCGCGGTTGGCGATCACCTCGTTGGCGTTCATGTTGGACTGGGTGCCCGAGCCGGTCTGCCAGACGACCAGCGGGAAATGCTGGTCGAGCTTGCCCTCGATCACCTCCTGCGCCGCCTGGACGATGGCCTTGCCGATCTTCGGGTCGAGGCGGCCGAGGTCCATGTTCACTTCGGCGGAGGCCCGCTTGACGATGCCGAGCGCGCGGACGATCGGCTCCGGCATGCGCTCGCCGCCGATCGGGAAGTTCTCGATCGAACGCTGGGTCTGGGCGCCCCAGTAGCGGTCGGCGGGAACGTCGATCGGACCGAAGGTGTCGGTCTCGACGCGCGTCCTGGTTCTGGCCGTGGTGGCCGGCTGGAAATGCGATCGCTTGCCCATCGATCGGCCTCTGGAATCTGGTTGGGATGCCGGGGATGTATGAATTTTTCGCGGGAGCGTCCAGAGAAGCCGGACGCAATCAGCCCGAATCAGCTCTTCTTCCGGAAGGCGTCGAGGCTGACCACCTGGGCTTCGTTGGCGGGGGAGGGCTGATCTTCCGCCTCGGGCGTCGGCGTTTCTGCACCGGCGCCGGCAGGGCTTCCGGCTGCTCCGCCTCGACCTCCTCCTCGCTCTCGTCGATGACGTGCGGGCGCTCGGCTTCCGGCTGCCCGGCGCGCGCCTGCACCTCGAACTGGACCTGGAACTGAACCGAGGGGTCGAGGAAGCCCTTCACCGCGGTGAACGGGCACGATCAGCCGCTCGGGAATGCCGTTGAAGGACAGTCCGACCTCGAAGCCGTGCTCGGTCACCGTCAGGTCCCAGAACTGGTGCTGGAGGACGATGGTCATGTCGTCGGGATAGCGCGTGAGCAGGCGGCTCGAGACGCGCACGCCCGGCGCGTGGGTGGCGAAGGTGATGAAGAAATGGTGCTCGCCGGGAAGGCCGGTTCGCGCGACCTCGGAGAGGACCTTGCGGACCACCCCGCGCAGCGCGTCCTGGGTCAGGATGTCGTAGCGGATATGATCTTCAGCCATGGCCCCGGCGTCACAAAACGGGGCCACTCGCCCCGGGGAAGGAAGTGGAGGCTTCTGTTGCCAGGTGCCTCCGAACCCCGCCTTACGGTGCGAACCGCAAGGGCTTTGAATGAGGTTGCATCACCGCATTACGCAGCGAGGCGAGCCTCGGCATAGTTGTCGTTGGCAACTATATGTTTGGCCCGATAACGGTGGATACCATGCCGAGCGAAAGCCCATCCTTTACGCCCTCGTCGATCCTGTTTCGCCCCCGCCGGAGACCGCGTCGCGGCTCGATGAAGCGGGCTCTGGTGGAGGCGCCGGGCACTGCCCCCGGGTCCGAAGGTTTATTGCGATGACCGTTTATCGCCATATCCGGATTGCTCCGGCAGGCTGAATATAGGGATTCGGCACGCCGATGGGAAGCCGGGTCGGCGCGCGATTCCGCGCGATTTCCGCCGACTTGCCGGTTGCGGCGTCGCGGTTCGTGATTGAAACTTCCCGCGGGATGTCGCGTATCTAGGCTTGCGAAGGCACGCTCACTTACCCGGGAGGAAAACCCATGAGCCGGATTCGTCAGGCCGCGCTTGCGGCCGCAGTCGCCCTACCCTTCCTCGGCCAGGCCGCGGCAGCCGAGGACATGACGCTCTACCAGCGGCTCGGCGGCTACGATGCGATCGCCGCCGTCACCGACGATTTTCTCGCCCAGCTGATGGCCGACAAGGAATTCTCCGTCTTCTTCGTCGGCATGTCGGACGATACCGTCAAGCGCGTGCGGCAACTCGTCGTCGACTTCTTCTGCCAGGCGACCGGCGGGCCCTGCTACTATATCGGGCGCGACATGAAGACGGTTCACACCGGCCTCGGCATCACCGAGGAAGAGTGGCAGAAGTCGCTGGGCTTCTTCGTCGCCTCGATGAACAAGTTCAAGGTGCCTGCGGACGTGCAGACCGACCTCGCGGCGGCGGTCGGGCCGCTCGAAAAGGACATCGTCGAGAAGCCGTAGCTGCGAAGACGCCCCCTGGCGTATAGTTCCGGCCGGCGAGCCGGCCACCTTCAGGCCGCGATCTTTCGCGTGGGGCGAAGCCATGAAATTGACCCGTCGTCGCTTCGGGACCGGGGCCCTGGCGCTGGGCGCCGCATCGGTCGTCGGCGCCCGCGCCGGCGAGGCCCAATCCGGCGCGTCCTCGATCGGCAAGATCAAGCGCTGGGTCGTGCTGATGATGGAGAACCGCTCGTTCGATTCGCTTCTCGGCCACCTTCCCCACATCCCGGCGGAGGACGGCGTCCGCGATCGGGCGATCTCGCTCGAATACCCAGGCGGCAGCGTCGACCTTCATCCGGCGACCGCCTTCTGGAATCCCGATCCCGATCCCGGCGAGGCCTGGCCGAATGTCAACGTCCAGCTCTGGAACGCGTACCTGCCGGCCTCGAACGGCGGCAAGTCGGCCTACGCTGCATTTCCCGATTTCATGGAGGCTCCCTACAACCTTGCCGCCGACCGCGGTGTTCCGACGATGGACGGCTTCGCGCTCGACTATTACTGGAATTTCGTCTGGTGGGTGGGCCGGAAGCCGACCGACGCGGAGATGCGAAGCATCGCGGCGGTGTACACGCCGGCGACCGCGCCCGTGATCAATACGCTCGCCGAGCAATACGGCGTCTTCACCCGCTGGTTCTGCGAGGTGCCGACCTGCACGATGCCGAACCGGGCTTTCTTCTTCACCGGCACGAGCCAGGGGCGGATCGATAACGAGCTTGTCTACAACTACTCGTGGTCCGAGACATCGCGGTCGATCTTCGACCTTTTGGAAGCCAAGGGCGTCGCCTGGAAGATCTACTATGACCGCAAGACCCAGGTCGTGCCGGAATGCGTGATCAATCTCGGTGGCCTGCACCATCCGATCGAGTGGGCGCTCCGCCTCGGGACGCTTGAGGACTTCCTGGCCGACGCGGCGGCGGGGAAGCTCCCCGCTTTCACCTGGCTCGAACCGAACATGATGCATCCGCCCCTGACAGACTACCATCCGCCGGAGGACATTCGCGCCGCCGAGATATTCCTGGCCTCGACCTACGCAGCCCTTCGCGCCTCGCCGGCATGGGAGGAGACGGCGCTCGTCATCTGCTTCGACGAGCACGGCGGCTGCTACGACCACGTTCCCCCGCCGGCGATCGAGCCGCCCGACGATCATCGCGGCGACCTCGGCTTCGGCTTCGACCGGCTCGGGCTTCGGGTGCCGGTCATCGTGGTTTCGGCCTACACGGGGCAGGGGACGGTGATTCGCGACACCTTCCATAGCTGCTCGGTGCTGCGGACCATGCGCGACCAGTTCGACCTCGGCCCGCCGCTGACGCGCCGCGACGCGATCGCACCGAGCCTCGCGCCTGCGTTCAATTTGACCACGCCGCGCACGGACCGGCCCGAGCTGACGGTGGAGACCTATCAACCCTCGGTCGGCGGCAATGCGCGTCTCAGCCAGATCGCCGAGTTCACGCTCCGCAACGCCGCGCGCATGGTCGGCGTCGATCCCGGCACGGTTCCGTCCGACCCGGCCGGGGCGCAGACCTTCATGGAGCGGATGTTCTTCGAGGACGGGCAATTCCGGATCCCGGCTCGAATCCGGTGAAGAGTCGCGCCGCGGCCGGTTGAGGTTCCCTCAAGGCTTGCAGCCAAGCCGGGTCCCACGGAAAAATTCTCACTGCCAACCCGGCCTTGCGGAGCATGAGAATCCGGAAACCGCCAGGTTGAGCGGCGTCCCACACCAGAAAAGCCGCGCAGCCGAGCAGGGGAGCGCCTCACGCATGGCTACTGACCGAAACTGTCATTTGTGCAGCGCACAATGACGCTATATCCACAGCGATTCGGGATTGCCTCCCGCGGTTCGAAAGGCCTTGTCATGAAGTCCAGCTTTGCCAAGAACGCCGTCGTGCTCGGGCTGCTTGCCGCAGTCGGACCTTTTGCGATCGACATGTACCTGCCGGCGCTGCCGTCGATCTCGACCGACCTCGATACTTCGACCGCGGCGACCCAGATGACGCTGATGGTGTTCTTCGTGACCTTCGGGGTGGCGCAGATCGCCTATGGGCCGATCTCCGACATGCTCGGCCGGAAGCGGCCGCTCTATTTCGGGCTGGTGCTGTTCGCTCTGGGCGCGGTCGGCTGCGGGCTGTCGCCCAGCATCGAGTGGCTCATCTTCTTCCGCTTCGTCCAAGGGATCGGGGCGGCGGCGTGCATGGTGATCCCGCGCGCCGTGATCCGCGACCTTCACACCGGCATCGAGGCGACCCGGCTGATGTCGACGGTGATGCTCGTCTTCAGCGTCTCGCCGATTCTGGCGCCGCTGATCGGCAGCGCCCTCATCGTGCCCTTCGGCTGGCGAGCGGTGTTCGTCGCGGTCACCATTGTCGCAATCCTCGGATTCGTGCTGACGGCGACGGCGCTCCCGGAGACGCTGCCGCCGAAGCGGCGCGTGCGGTCGAGCTTTGGCAGCGTCATGTCCGGATTTGCCACGCTCTTCCGGGATGGGCGGTTCCTCGGCCTTACCTTCATCGGCGGCTTCGGAATGGCGAGCTTCTTCGCGTTCCTGGCGAGCTCGTCCTTCATCTATATCGACCACTACGGGCTGACGCCGACCGAGTTCAGCATCGCCTTCTCGGTGAACGCGGTCGGCTTCATCGGCGCCTCGCAGTTCGCGGCGCGGCTCGCCGGCCGGTTCGGTTTTCCGCGGGTGATCTCGACGGCGGTGAGCGCCTATGCGGCGATCGTCGTCGCGCTCTTCGTGGTGACCGCCACGGGGGTCGACAGCCTCGGCTTCCTGATGGCGATGCTGTTTCTCGGCTTCGCCTTCCTCGGCCTCGTCATTCCTTCGAGCATGGTGCTCGCGCTCGAGGAGCACGGGCCGATCGCCGGCATGGCCTCGGCGCTCGGCGGAACCCTTCAGTTCATCACCGGCGCCGTCATGATCACGCTCGCGAGCCTGGTCTTCGACGGGACGCCGCTGCCGATGGTGAGCGTCATCGCGGGCTGCGCGGTCGGCGCCTTCGTCCTCTCCCGCGTGACCCTGAGGCAGCGCGAGCCGGTGGCCCAGCCGGCGGAGTGATCCTGCCGGATGGTGGGCGCGGGAGGCATTCTTCCGCGCGCATTCCTTCCGACCTACATTGGCGGTCGGAGAATCAGCGATGCGCCAATATCTCGACCTGATGCGCCATGCGATGGATCATGGCGTCGAGAAGACCGACCGGACCGGAACCGGAACGCGGTCGGTCTTCGGCTACCAGATGCGGTTCGATCTCGCGGACGGGTTTCCGCTGGTCACCACCAAGAAGCTCCATCTCAAGTCGATCGTCCATGAGCTGCTGTGGTTCCTCTCCGGCGATACCAACGTCCGCTATCTTCAGGAGAACGGGGTTCGCATCTGGGACGAATGGGCGGACGAGAACGGCGATCTCGGGCCGATCTATGGCGCCGAATGGCGGGCTTGGCCGACTCGCGACGGCGGCTCGATCGATCAGATTCGCCAAGTGGTTGACGGGATTCGTTCCAATCCCGATTCACGCCGGCTGATCGTCACCGCCTGGAATCCCGCCGACCTCGGCAGGCAGGCGCTGCCGCCCTGCCATTGCCTCTTCCAGTTCTATGTCGGCGAGGGGCGTCTCTCCTGCCAGCTCTACCAGCGGTCCGCCGACATCTTCCTCGGGGTGCCCTTCAACATTGCCTCCTACGCGCTGCTGACGATGATGATGGCCCAGGTGACCGGCCTCGCGCCGGGCGAGTTCATCCACACTCTCGGCGACGCCCATCTCTACGCGAATCACCTCGACCAGGCCCGGCTTCAGCTTTCGCGCGACCCGCGGCCATTGCCGAAGATGCGGATCAATCCGGAGATCGGCTCGATCTTCGATTTCGTCTATGGCGACTTCGTCCTGGAGGGCTACGACCCGCATCCGCACATCAAGGCCGAGGTGGCGGTGTGAGCCTCGCGATCCGGGCCGCGCGGCGGGAGGATGTTCCGTCCATCCTCGACCTTATCCGCGCGCTCGCCCGCTACGAAAAGCTCGAGCACAAGGTCGAGGCAAGCGAAGCCGGGATCGCCGGAGCCCTGTTCGGAGAGGCGCCACGGGTCTTCTGCGATATCGTTGAAACGGGCGACATGGTGGCCGGCTTCGGCCTCTGGTTCTACACCTTCTCGACCTTCGTCGGCCGCCACGGCATCTACCTCGAAGACCTCTACGTCAAACCGGAGTTCCGTAGGCAGGGTGCGGGGCGGGCGCTGCTTCGCCATCTCGCGCGGCGCTGCGTCAGCGAAAGGCTGGGCCGGCTCGAATGGGCGGTGCTTGATTGGAACGAGCCCGCCATCGCATTCTATCGCCGGCAGGGCGCGCATCTCCTGGACGATTGGACCATATGCAGGGTCGACGGCGAGGCGCTCGATGTGCTTGGCGCCGCGGACGCATCTGGGACAATGTTCGGCTGAGCCTCTCATGTCCGACCTCACCAAGACGCGGCTGGTCGAACTCGCCGACGAAAAACTAAGTGATGCCAAGCTTCTGATGAGGATGGGCAGGTTCACCAACGCTTACTATATCGCCGGCTACGCGGCGGAGACCATGCTCAAGGCGATAGTCGTCCGACAGTTCAAGGCCGAGACCCTGCCGAACAAGAAGCTCGTCAATGACCTGCACACGCATTCTATCGAAACGTTGGCAAAACTGGCCGGACTTGGCGCCGATCTGGCTGAAAGTCAGAGCAGCGATCCCGAGTTCGCGGCGCGCTGGCAAAAAGTCACGGACTGGTCGGAGGAATCCCGATACAAGCTGTCCTCCGAGGCCGACGCGAGCCAGATCATTGACGCATTGGAGGATGCCGACCGCGGAGTGTTGCAATGGTTGAGACAGTATCTTTAGACCCCACGGGAATAACAGCCGAAAGGCTCGTGGACTTCCTCGAGAATGATGGCTATCCGGTCGAAGCAGCCGTCTGGACCACGGACGATGCCGATCGGTGGCGGCTTTACATCGTGCCAACAGACCACTCCGAAACCGATCTCCGATCCACCATCCGGGTGGCCTACACGATGTCCAAACACTCGGATGAGCTCCCCGATCGCGATGAGCTTCTCTATTCCGTAGTGGGGCCGGACCATCCGGTCGTCCGGGCACTTAAGGCACTTAACTTGGGCGAAGTCCGCGGCCGACGGAAAATCAGCGGCGTCTATGGGAACGGGTATTACATCGACAAGGCGTACGTATTCCGCCTTCACTGAAGAACGGTCAACCTTCACTATCTATCGAGGACATGATCGAAAGGCGATCACGGCGGCGCGCTGGCTGCGGGTTGCGTTCTACGGCGGAACTCGGCGGGGCGCTGGTCGTCTATGCCCTCTCCTTCGTTTTTACAAATTCGTCAAGGCGACGAGGCGGGTTTTCGAGCCGAGGAAGGCGAAAGGATCCTCGCCATGCTTGGGCTGATCGACGCGGGGCTGGTCGCGAGCCTGCTGGTGATGGTGATAGTGTCGAGCTCCAACGACAAGACAGTGCCGTTCATGCTCCTCCATCTGACCTTCGTGGTTTCCGCGCTGCTCCTCGCATCGGTCGACCGCGTCTCGTCGAAATCTCACGATCCGAAGCAGCCATGACCCGTCAACATCGTCGCCGCTTCGGGGACGGGCAGAGGGCGCGGCCGCGCCCGTGAACCGGATCACGATTTCGCTGGTCGCGGCCGTCGCGCGGAACGGTGTTATCGGTGAGGGCGGCGGCATGCCGTGGCGCCTGTCGAGCGATATGCGGCGTTTCAAGGCGCTGACCATGGGGAAGCCGGTGATCATGGGCCGCCGGACCTACGAGTCGATCGGCAAGCCGCTGTCCGGCCGGACGAATATCGTGGTTTCCCGCCGGCAGGACTTCCGGCCGGGGGGAGTAACGGTCGTTCCGAGCCTCGACGCGGCGGTGTCGGTCGCGGAGGCGGAGGCCAGACGAGCCGGGGTGAGCGAGGCCATGGTGATCGGGGGCGGCGAGATCTATGCTGCCGCGATCGACCGCGCCGACCGCCTCTACATCACGCACGTCGAAGCCACACCGGAGGGCGACGTGCGGTTTCCAGCGATCGATCCGGCGCTTTGGACACCGGTCGCGACGGAGCCGGTGCCGGCCGGCGGCAAGGACGCGGCGGCGACGACCTTCGTCGTCTACGAGCGGCGGCGGGGGCAAGCCGCCGGTTGACAGCGTGACCGGGCCGCACCACGTGATGGGCGGCCCGCGCCTCGTCCGGAAAAGGCGGCGGTTCCGGCGCGTTGAAAGGCCTGCTCAGTTCGCCTATAAACCGCACCACATAGAAACGTGGCGGTGTCGCGCCATTCTCCCGCGATACATCGAAGCTCGGAAAGGAGCGAAATGCCCTGGAACAATCAGTCCAGCGGCGGTGGCGGCTGGAAAGGGGGCAACGGTGGTCCGTGGGGACAGACCCCGCGGAACAGCGGCGGAGGCAGCGGGGGACCGACACCACCGGATCTTGAGGAACTGCTGCGGCGGAGCCAGGACCGGCTGAAGCGGGTGCTGCCGGGCGGCGGCCGCAAGCTCAACCCGATCACCATCATCGGCATCCTCGCCGTGGTCGCCGCGCTAGTGGTCTACAACTTCTTCACCTTCCGGGTGCAGCCGGACGAGGTCGGCGTCGTCCTGTTCCTCGGCAAGTACGACCGCAACGCTCCGCCGGGGCTGAATTTCCGCCTGCCCTATCCGATCGAGACGGTCTATACGCCGCGGGTCACGCGGGTGAACCGCGTCACCATCGGCCAGTTCGCCGACGACTCGGGATCGAACACGCCCGGGCGCGACATCCCCGAAGAAAGCCTGATGCTCACCGGCGACGAGAACATCGTCGATATCGACTTCTCGGTATTCTGGAAGATCAACAATGCGCCGGACTACCTGTTCAACATGGAGGATCCGGAAGGCACCGTGAAAGCCGCGGCGGAGAGCGCCATGCGCGAGGTGGTCGGCCGGTCGAAGATCAACTCGCTTCTCACCCAGGCCCGCCAGATCACCGAAACGGATGTCCAGGAGCTCACCCAGCAGATCATGGACAAGTACAAGGCCGGGGTCGAGATCGACAACGTCCAGCTTCTCAAGGTCGATCCGCCGAGCGAGGTCATCGCATCGAACCGCGACGTCCAGGCGGCGCGCGCCGATCAGGAGCGCCTGCAGAACGAGGCGCAGACCTATGCCAACCGCGTCATCCCGGAGGCGCGTGGACAGGCATCGCAGATCACCGAAGCGGCGATCGCCTATCGCGACCGCATCATCGCCGAGGCGCAAGGCCAGGCGGCGCGCTTCAAACAGGTCTATGGGAGCTACGTTCTGTCGCCCGAAGTGACGCGCGAGCGGATGTATCTCGAGACACTCGAGGGCGTCTTCAAAACCACCAACAAGGTGATCGTCGACGAGAAGACCGGCACATCCGGAGTGGTGCCCTATCTCCCGCTCGATTCGCTCACCTCGCCGCGCGCCACGCAGACGCCGCCGCCTCCCTCCTCCGGCACGGGAGGCAGCCAATGAGGCGCAGCATCTTCGGAGGAGTCGGTATCGTCATCATCGCCGCGGTGGCGATCCTGCTCTATCTCAGCATCTTCATCGTCAACCAGACGCAGCAGGCGCTGGTGCTCCGCTTCGGACAAGTTGTCCGGGAGGTGGGCGACCCCGGCCTCTACTACAAGCTGCCGCTGATCGACAACGTCGTCGTCTTCGACAAGCGCATCCTCGACCTCGATTCGCCGCCGCTCGAGATCATCGCCTCCGACCAGAAGCGGCTGGTGGTCGACGCCTGGGGCCGTTACCGCATCATCGATCCGCTCCGCTTCTATCAGTCGGTCGGCACCGTCGACATCGCCAATTCGCGACTCTCGGTGCTCCTCAATTCGGCGGTCCGGCAGGTGCTCGGCGACGCCAGCTTCATCCAGCTCGTCCGCGACGAACGCGCCAGTCTCATGACCAAGATCGCCGAGCGGGTCGATCGCGAGGCGGAAGGGCTGGGCATCAAGGTCGTCGACGTCAAGATCCGGCGCGCCGATCTGCCGGAGGCGAACAGCCAGGCCATCTATCAGCGGATGCAGACCAACTACCAGCGCCAGGCCACCGAGATTCGCGCCTTCGGCGAGCAGCAGGCGCGGCGCATCCGCGCCGAGGCCGACCGCACGGCGACCGTGATCGTCGCCGAAGCCCAGAAGCAGTCGGATACGCTTCATGGCGAGGGCGAGGCCAAACGGAACGGCATTCTTGCCGAAGCATTCAACGCCGATCCCGAGTTCTTCGCCTTCTACCGCTCGATGCAGGCCTACGAGCAGGGCTTGGGCAGCTCGGATACGCGCTGGGTGATCACGCCGGATTCGCAATTCTTCAAATTCTTCAACAACGCCGACCTGGCGGCGATAAAGCCGCCCGCGGCGGGACTCCGACCCCGCCGCCGGTGGCGACACCGCCGGCTGCGGGCGCCGAGCCTCCGGTGGAGGGCGCCAATCCGCCGGTCGCCGTGGAGCCGATGACGCCGGCGCCCGTGGAACCGGTCTCGCCGACGCCATCTGCACCGCCTCCCTCGGGGGCCGGTCTCGAAGGGACGCCGCCGACCGCCGGAGTCCAGGACGCCGCGCCGGCCAGCGCGCCTGCGATCGAATGATTTCCATGGGCGACACGGCCATCTTTGCCCGTCGCCATTTCGCCCTAATTCGATACTGTCTGTGTAACCGAACAATCGACTCCGGCCGCGCCGGCGCTTCCGCCGCGGCCCTTCAGGAGGTTAGGTCGATGGCCTATCTTTCAGCGCCACTTGCTCGCTCGCCGCGGATGCGGCGGTTGGCCGCCGCCGCCGCCCTCGGCCTCGGCGTCACGATGACGGTTCAGGCGGGTGCGCTCGCCAAGGGACCGGAATCGGTTGCCGACGAGGCCGAAGCCCTTCTCGATTCCGTGGTCAATATCTCGACCAGCCAGACCGTCGCCGGCTCGGAGGATGGGGTGCCGGCGCCGCAATTGCCGGACGGATCGCCCTTCCAGGATTTCTTCGACGATTTCTTCAACCACAAGGGCGGCAACAAGCCGGAAAGCCCGCATCGCGTCCAGTCGCTCGGCTCCGGCTTCGTGATCGACGCCTCCGGCGTCATCGTCACCAACAATCACGTGATCGAGGGCGCCGACGAGATCACCGTCAACTTCAGCGACGGGAGCAAGCTGAAGGCGACGCTGGTCGGCACCGACGAGAAGACCGATCTCGCGGTGCTCAAGGTCGAGCCGAGCAAGCCGCTCAAGGCGACCGCCTTCGGCGACTCCGACGCGCTTCGGGTCGGTGACTGGGTGATGGCGATCGGCAATCCCTTCGGGCTTGGCGGGACGGTGACCGTCGGCATCGTTTCGGCGCGGAACCGCGACATCAATTCCGGTCCCTACGACAACTTCATCCAGACCGACGCCATCGATCAATCGCGGCAATTCCGGCGGCCCGCTGTTCAACATGGACGGCGAGGTCATCGGCATCAACACGGCGATCATCTCGCCGACCGGCGGCTCGATCGGCATCGGCTTCGCCATCCCGTCGAGCACGGCGGTCAATGTGATCGACCAGCTCCGCCAGTACGGCGAGACCCGGCGCGGCTGGCTTGGCGTGCGCATCCAGGAGGTCACCGACGAGGTCGCCGAGGGCCTGTCGATGGATCAGGCGACGCGGCGCGCTCGTCGCCGGGGTCACCGACAAGGGTCCCGCGGCGGTAGCCGGAATCGAAGCCGGCGACGTTATCCTCGAGTTCGACGGGCGCAAGGTCGCGGCGATGCACGACCTGCCGCGCATGGTCGCCGACGAGCCGATCGGCAAGCAGGTGCCGTTGCTGGTGCTCCGCAAGGGCAAGCAGGAGACGGTGAACGTGACGCTCGGGCGGCTCGAAGATTCCCCGGACGTGGCGGCGACCGAGGATCAAGCGCCGGACGCCCAGGCGGAGACGCCGCCGCCGGCGGCGACGGTGGCGGGACCGCTGGGCCTGACGCTGAGCGATCTCTCGCCGACGCTCCGCAGCAAGTTCGGGATCAAGGACAAGGTGATGGGCGTCGTGGTCACCGACGTCGCCGACGGCAGCGCCGCCGCCGAGAAGCGGGTGCAGCCCGGCGACGTGATCATGGAGATTTCCCAGGAGTCGGTGGCGAGCCCCGAAGACGTCGAGAAGCGGATCACCCAGCTCAAGGCGGACGGCCGGAAGTCGGCGCTCCTCCTCCTCGCCAACAAGGACGGCAACCTCCGCTTCGTGGCGGTGACGATCCCCGAATAGCCGGCGTTTCCCGGGGCGATCTTGTCGGGCGGCGTTCGCGCCGCCCTTTCTATTTCAGGCCGGGCCAGCGTCGCCGGTCGGCGCGGTAGAGCACATGCGGGGTGAGCTTGTGGTCCTCCGGCAAAGCGGGGTGGAGGAAATCGCCCGCGGGGTCATGGATCATGCCGATCTTTTCCATGACGCGGCGCGACGGCAGGTTCCAGGCCACCGTGAACGCGACGAGGGAATCCAGGCCGAGCCGAGTGAATGCGTCGCCGACGACGGCCCGTGCAGCCTTCGGTCGCAAAGCCCTTGCCCCAGGACGAGCGGGCGAGACGCCAGGCGACCTCGATCGCCGGCGTAAAGCGCGCGGCGAAGCCGACCTCGGCCAGGCCGACAAAGCCGATGAAGGCGCCGGTGTCCTTCTCCTCGGCGGCGTAGAGACCGTAGCCGCGCCGCGCGATCTCCGCCCGTTCGCGGCCGACCAGCGCGTCCGATTCCTCGCGGGCGAGCGGCTTCGGGAAGAACTCCATGACGCGCGGATCGGCGTTCAGTGCCGCGAAGGGCTCGGCGTCGACGTCGCGCCAGTCGCGAAGGCGCAGGCGTTCCGTCTCGACATAGAGCTTGGCGGCGGCCAACGTCGGGGCCCCGTCAGTCGAGGACGTGGCTGACCATGCCGTCGGCAAGCTTCGGCTCGAACCAGGTCGACTTCGGCGGCATGATCGCGCCGGCGTCCGCGACCGCCATCAGGTCGGCTCATCTGCGTCGGATAGAGCGCGAAGGCGGCCGCGCTCCCGCCGGAGCGGACGCGCCGTTCGAGTTCGCCGAGCCCGCGCCCGCCGCCGACGAAGTCGATGCGCTTGTCGGTGCGCGGATCGGTGATGCCGAAGAGCGGCTCGATGACATGGCGGGTGAGGAGGGTGATCGGCAGCCGGCCGACCGGATCATCGGCCGGGATCAGGCCGGGGCCAGCCGCAGCCGGTACCAGCGGCCGCCGAGGACCATCCCGAATTCGCCGGCGGACGCCGGTTCGACCGGCGCTTCGGAGGGCTCGACCGTGAACGTCTCCCGGAGCGCGGCGAGCAATCCTTCGGCGTCGCGGCCGTTGAGGTCGTGAAGCAGCGCGATTGTAGCCGAGGATGGTCATCTCGTGGTCGGGAAAGAGCACGGAGAGGAAGTAGCGCAGCCGACTCCGGCTGGTTGCCGCGGGCGTCGGCGACCCGCGCCGCCGCGGCCGAACGGTGGTGCCCGTCGGCGATGTAGAGCGCCGGCAGCGCGTCGACCGCGCCGGTCAGCGCCGCAATCGTTGCCTCGTCGGCGACTCGGCCACAACTGGTGGCGCACACCGTCGGGCCAGAGTGACGTCGACGTCCGGCGACGGTTCCGCGGCGCGCGCCAGGATCGCGTCGAGGCCGGCGCGCCGCGGATAGGCCATCATCACCGGTCCGGTCTCCGCATTGACCGCCTCGATCTGGCGGACGCGATCGTCCTCCTTGGCCGGTGTCGTCAGCTCGTGCTTGCGGATGCGGTTGGTGCGGTAGTCGACGAGCGATGCGACAGCGGCGAGGCCGGTCTGGGCGCGGCCGGCGCGGGTCAGGCGATAGACGTAGTAGGACGGCGCTCGCATCCCGGACGAGCACGCCTTCGCCGACCATGCGGCCGAGATTCTCCGCTGGCTTTCGCGTAGACGGCTGGGCTGTAGGGGTCGGTGCCGCCGAGCGAGATCGATCTCCGGCTTGGAGACGTGGAGGAAGCTCCACGGCTTGCCGCCGGCGCGGGCGCGCGCCTCATCGCTCGACAGCACGTCATAGGGCGGCGCGAGAATTTCCGCCGCCCGCCCCGGCGCCGGCCGGAGCGCGCGGAAGGGCTGGATCAGGGTCAAGGAGCATCTCCGCACACGAGATCAGGCGCGCGGACTTACCGCAGCGCCGCGGGGCATTCAATCACCGCTCCGCAGGGTCGTGGCCTGAGAGCCGGACCGGAGGTCAAAATGCCGTTGTCGGCTCATGCCATCGGACCGGATTGAGTCGAATTTCACGTTTACGGTTAAGGCCGGAGCAAGGTCCCTTGCCGATAGTCCCGCCGCCGCAACGAACAGGCGCCGATCCGACCCGGACATGGGCCTTCCGATCGACCCCCTTACGATGTTTATTGCTCTCGTCGCCTCGACCATGGCGGCGGTGCTCCTTCTGCTGTGGTGCTATTGCCTGAACCGGGGCGAGCGAAGCCTTCTCTGGATCGCGGTCGGGTTCTTCCTGGCGTCGAGCGCCAACCTCCTGTTCGCCGCCCGGGCGCCCTTCCCGAATGGCTATCGGTCCAGGCGGGCGTGGCGCTGCTCCTGTTCGGAACGAGTTTCATCTGGACGTCGGCGCGAGTCTTCAACCACCGCCCCGTTCGGCCCTGGGCCCTGGCCGCTGGTCCGATCCTGTGGCTGCTCGTCTGCAGGATCCCTGCCTTCTACGACAACCTCGATGCCCGGGTGGTTCTCGCCTCGGCGATGGTCGCGTCCTATTTCATCGTGGCCGCCCGCGAGTTCGCGGTCAAGGACGGGCTGCTCACCCGCTTCGCGGTGTCGGCGATCCTGCTCATCCACGCCGTCGCGGTCCTGCTTCGCATACCTTTCGTGCTCCTCGACAATGTCAGCGGCATCCCCTCTATCCCGGCCGTCGGCTGGTTCGGAGTCGCTACGTTCGAGGCGGCGATCTTCATCCAGATTCTTCTTTCCTCGATGGTGTCGCTGACCAAGGAGCGGGTCGAGAGCCGGCTTCGCGCGGTGGCCCACACCGATTCGCTCACCGGGCTCGGCAACCGGCGCGCCTTCTTCCAATGGAGCGAGGCGGCCATCGCGCAGGGCATCAGGCGCAAGCGTCCGCTTGCGATCGTGCTTTTCGACCTCGACCGGTTCAAGGAGATCAATGACCGGCACGGCCACCCGATCGGCGACGCGGTCATTCAGCTCTTCGCAGAGGCCGCGCGGAACCGCCTCCGCGGCGGCGACTTCGTCGCGCGGCTCGGCGGCGAGGAATTCGCGGCGACCCTGCCGGACACGACCGGCCAGGACGCCTGTCGGGTGGCGCTCCAGGTCAACCAGGCCTTCGAGGCGGCGGTCGCGGCGATGGCCGCGCCGGGCCTGGTCGGCTCGGCATGCGCCGGCGTAGCGCAGTCGTCGTCGATGCCGCGTTCCGTCGAGGATCTCCTTTCGGCGGCCGACCGCGCCCTTTACGAGGCGAAGGCGCTCGGCCGCGGCCAAGTGCGCATTGAGCGCGGTCACCGAGGCGCTGTCGGCGCGTGCGGCGTGACCGGCAAGTCGCGGGCCGCTACGCCGCGACCTTCGGCAGTTCGTCGAGCGCCGCCTGCAGCTCCGCCTCGTCGTAGTCGCGGTCCTCGAGCTTGCCGGCGAAGTAATCGGTATAGGCCTGCATGTCGAAATGGCCGTGGCCGGAGAGGTTGAAGAGGATGGTCTCGGCCTTGCCCTCCGCCTTGCAGCGAAGCGCCTCGTCGAAGGCGACGCGGATGGCATGGGTCGATTCCGGCGCCGGCACGATGCCCTCGGCGCGGGCGAAGGTCGACCGCCGGCGTCGAAGCAGGGGAATCTGCCGCACGGCGCGCGCCTCGATCAGGCCGAGCTCCTTGAGATGGCTCACCATCGGCGCCATGCCGTGATAGCGGAGCCCGCCGGCGTGGAAGGCCGGCGGGATGAAGGTCGAGCCGAGCGTGTGCATCTTGACCAGCGGCGTCAGGTGGCCGGTGTCGCCGAAGTCGTAGGCATAAAGGCCGCGGGTCAGCGACGGGCAGGCCGCCGGCTCGGCGGCGATGATGCGGACGATCCTTCCCCTCGCGGAGGCGTCTTGCCGAGGAAGGGGAAGGCGATGCCGGCGAAGTTCGAGCCGCCGCCGGCGCAGCCGATGACGATGTCGGGCCAGAAGCCGGCCATCTCCATCTGCTCGATCGCCTCGATGCCGATCACCGACTGGTGGATGAGCACGTGGTTGAGCACGCTGCCGAGCGAATAGTTGGTGTCGGCATTGGTCGCGGCGACCTCGACCGCCTCGGAGATGGCGATGCCGAGGCTGCCCGGCGAGTTCGGGTCCTGGGCGAGGATGGCGCGGCCGGAATTGGTCTCGTTGCTCGGGCTCGCGATGCAGGTCGCGCCATAGGTCTCCATCAGCGCCCGGCGATAGGGCTTCTGGTTGAAGCTGACCTTGACCATGTAGACCTTGACCTCGATGCCGAAGAGCTGCGCCGGCAAAGGCAAGCGACGAGCCCCATTGGCCGGCGCCGGTCTCGGTCGAGAGCTTCGTGACCCCGGCCTCCTTGTTGTAGAAGGCCTGCGGCACGGCGGTGTTGGGCTTGTGGCTGCCCGGCGGGCTGACGCCCTCGTACTTGTAGAAGATGCGGGCCGGGGTATCGAGCGCCTGCTCGAGCCGGCGGGCACGGAACAGCGGCGCGGGACGCCACAGCTTGTAGATGTCGCGCACCGGCCCGGGAATCTCGATCTCGCGCTCGGCCGAAACCTCCTGCGCGATGAGCGCCATCGGAAAGATCGCGGAGAGGTCGTCCGGGCCCGATCGGCTGGCCGGTGCCCGGATGGAGCGGCGGCGGCGGCGGCGACGGCAGGTCGGCGGCGATGTTGTACCAGGCCCTCGGAATCCGGTCCTCGGGCAGAAGATATTTGATGGTGTCCGGCATGGTTCCCCCCTTCTTGGTCGAGGTTTTGCCGGCCAAGCTTATGCGGATTTCGACGGTGACGCCATCGACGCGCCGCCGCGGCAGGCGCGGCGGTCAAGCCGGCAGCGATTTCGGCAGGCGGTCGCGGCCAATGACGAGATGGAGGAAGCGACCGCCCGTGTGCCTCGCGGCGAGGGTCCGCTGATAGGTGAAGTAGCCCGGGATATACGCACTGGTGAACGCCCGCACCGCGGCATCGGTCATCCCGGGATTTCCCGCGGCGCGGGACCGGGCCTCCGCCTCGGCGCGCCAGTCGACGGCATAGCGCGGGTCTTCCGCCTCGATCCAGATGACGGCGTCGAGGAGGTCCCACCAGGCCTGGTAGGCGGCGAGGGCCCGGTTGATCGGGATCATGAATCGGTCGGGCAGATCGGCGTCTCCAACCGGCGCGAAGCCCAGCATCCAGCCTTCGAGGATGACGAGATCGAGCGGACCGTCGACGACCGTCCATTCACCCTCCGGTCGCCGGTCGCCCGACCCCTCCCACGCCGTCTTGTCGTAGGCGGGGATTGCGACATGGCTACTGGCGCCGATCCGCTTGAGCGCAACCAGCGTGCGCGTCCCGAGGGCGACGTCGTGCGTCCCCGGATAGCCGCGATGCTGAAGGTAGGGATTGTCCGGATGGGTCCGGGCGAGGTCGGCCTGCTCGCGGCGGGTCAGGTAGAAGTCGTCGATGGACAGGCTGACCGCCCGGAGCCCGCGTTCTCCCGCCATGCGGCCGACCTCGCGGGTAAGCGTTGTCTTGCCCGAGCCCTGGACGGCGGAGAGACCCACCATCACCGGGCGCGTCTCCGGAGCGAAACCGTCGACGACCCGAAATATCCACCGGCCGAGATAGTCCCAGAACGCGTAGCGGTCCATCCGGTCAGGATCGTCGGCGACGGAACGACGAAGTCAATCCGCAACCCGGCCGGGCCGGCGGGCGTTGACGGGTTGACGCAGCAGACGCCGGGTTCCACATCCGGATGATGGGTCGCTTCGCTGCCATATTCCTTGCCGGACCGACCGCGAGCGGCAAATCGCGGCTGGCGCTGGAGCTCGCCCGAAAACACGGCGGCGTCGTCGTCAATGCCGACTCGATGCAGGTCTATCGCGAGCTCCGCGTCCTGACCGCGCGGCCGTCGGCCGAGGACGAGGCTGAGGCGCCGCACCGCCTCTATGGCCATGTCCCGGCGGCGACCCGCTACTCGGTCGGGCGCCTGGCTGGCCGATGTCGCGATGGCGCTCGCCGCCGCGCGCGCCGAGGGACGGCTGCCGATCTTCGTCGGCGGCACCGGCCTCTATTTCAAGGCGCTGACCGAGGGTCTCGTCTCGATCCCGCCGATCCCGGCCGAGGTGCGCCAGCAGGTCCTCGCCGAGGCGGACGGCATCGCCACCGCGACTCTCCACGCCCGCCTTGCCGCATCCGACCCGGAGGATGCCGGCGCGATCCGGCCGAGCGACCGCGCCCGCATGCTACGCGCCATCGAGGTGTTCGAGGCGACCGGCCGCTCGCTTCTCGCCTGGCAGGCCCGGCCGGCGGAGCCGCTGGTCGATCCGGAAACGGTCGACCGGATCGTCCTCGACGTCGACCGCGCTGACCTCCACCCCCGCATCGCCGAGCGCGCCGAGGCGATGGTCGGAAGCGGCGCCATCGAGGAGGCGAGCGCGCTTGGCGCCCTCGGCCTCTCGCCCGACATGCCGGCGATGAAGGCGATCGGCGTCCGCCAGTTCCTCGACCACGACCTCGGCAAGCTACCCTCGACGAGGCGATCGCCGCGGTGAAGACCGAGACCCGCCGCTACGCCAAGCGCCAGATGACCTGGTTCCGCCACCAGATGGCGGACTGGCCGCGGGTTCCCGGCAATGCCGTGTGACGGGCATGGACGGCGCCGGTCCTTTCGCCATATCGCTCGGGACGAAGGAGCCTTGCGATGAGCTCGATGACCATTGAACTCAGAAACATCGAAGGCACCGAGGCGGCCTTGGGCTGGGCCGGTGCTCATACCATCGTCGTCGACCGGCCGGACGGGAAAGCGGGAGGACGCGGATTGGGCTTCAATGGCGGCGAGTTGCTTGCGCTCGCCCTCGGCGGCTGCTTCTGCAACGACCTCCGCTACGTGGCAAGCGCCGCCGGGATCTCGCTCGGCAGGATCGCCGTCAGCGTCACCCTCGACATGGACGGGGAGCCGCTGCTCGCGACCGGCGCGACGATGACCATCGATTGCGAGACGCTCGACGGTTCCGACCCGCATGCGCTCATCAAACGAACCGAGGCGATCAGCATGGCCGCCAACAGCCTCCGTCGAGGCTGCCCGGTCGCGGTGCAGGCGACGGGCTGACCGGGGGGACGGCGCAGAATCGACCCGCGACGTTATTGGCATTGACCGGCGCGGTCCGGCCCACTATTTTCGTCGCGAGAGTTCCGGAAGGTTGCCGAAATGGCCGCGAAGTCCATTATCGTACTTAGGGAGCGCACCGCCACGATGGCCTGACAGCCGTCGCGACAGGTGGTGCGCAGAAGACAGGCCCGGAAGGGCCTTTTTTATTGGCTAAATCGGGCCAGAGACCAGGGTGGCGTGAGGTAGCGAGATGAAGAACAGCAGAAAAGGGCGACAAGCGGCGACCGCAGCCCGGGCGGCAAGGCCGTGTCGCGGCACGGCGACCGAGATGACCGGGGCGGAGATGGTCGTCCAGGCCCTCGCCGACCAGGGCGTCGAGCAATGTCTTCGGCTATCCCGGCGGCGCGGTGCTTGCCGATCTATGACGAGATCATCCAGCAGGACCAGGTCCGCCACATCCTCGTCCGCCACGAGCAGGGCGCCGGCCACGCCGCCGAGGGCTATGCCCGCTCGACCGGCAAGGTCGGCGTCGCGCTGGTCACCTCCGGCCCCGGCGCCACCAACATGGTCACCCCGCTCGCCGATGCGCTGATGGATTCGATCCCGATCGTCTGCATCACCGGCCAGGTGCCCGACCCATCTCATCGGCAACGACGCCTTCCAGGAGTGCGACACCGTCGGCATCACCCGGCCGGCGACCAAGCACAACTGGCTGGTCCGCGACGTCAACGACCTCTCCCGCGTCCTCCACGAGGCCTTCTACGTCGCCAAGGCACGGCCGGCCCGGCCCGGTGCTGGTCGACATCCCCAAGGACGTCCAGTTCGCCACGCGGCATCTACACCGGGCCCGAGCACGTCGAGCACAAGACCTACCGGCCGCGCACCAAGGGCGACCCGCACGCGATCCGCGCCGCGATCGAGCTGATCGCCAAGGCCAAGCGCCCGGTCTTCTACACCGGCGGCGGCGTCGTCAATTCCGGCCCGCGGGCGGCGGAGCTGCTCCGCGAGCTGGTCCACCTGACCGGCTACCCGATCACCTCGACGCTGATGGGCCTCGGCGCCTATCCGGCCGCCGACCCGCAGTGGCTCGGCATGCTCGGCATGCACGGCACCTGGGAAGCGAACCACGCCATGCACGACTGCGACCTGATGGTCGCGATCGGCGCCCGCTTCGACGACCGCATCACCGGCCGGGTCAACGCCTTCTCGCCGGGCTCGAAGAAGATCCAGATCGACATCGACCCCTCGTCGATCAACAAGAACGTCCGCGTCGACCTGCCGATCATCGGCGACGTCGCCGAGGTGCTGGAGGACATGCTGATCGTCTGGAAGGCGGAGAAGCCGAAGGTCGACCAGGCGGCGCTCAAGGCGTGGTGGCAGCAGATCGAGCACTGGCGGGCGCGGGACTGCCTCGCCTATCGCGCAGAACCCCGACGTCATCATGCCGCAATACGCCATCGAGCGGCTCTATGCGGCGACCCGCGACAAGGACGTCTACATCACCACCGAGGTCGGCCAGCACCAGATGTGGGCGGCCCAGTTCTTCCAGTTCGAGGAGCCCAACCGCTGGATGACCTCCGGCGGCCTCGGCACCATGGGCTACGGCCTGCCGGCGGCGGTCGGCGTCCAGGTCGCCCACCCGGACAGCCTGGTCATCGACATCGCCGGCGACGCCTCGGTGCTGATGACCATGCAGGAGATGTCGACGGCGGTTCAGCACCACCTGCCGATCAAGATCTTCATCCTCAACAACCAGTACATGGGCATGGTCCGCCAGTGGCAGCAGCTGCTCCACGGCAACCGCCTGTCGCACAGCTACATGGATTCGCTGCCCGACTTCGTGAAGCTGGCCGAGGCCTATGGCTGCGTCGGCATCCGCGCCGAGAAGCCGCACGAGCTCGACGACGCGATCGAGGAGATGATCACGGTGAAGAAGCCGGTGCTGTTCGACTGCCGCGTCGCGGCGCTCGCCAACTGCTTCCCGATGATCCCCTCGGGCAAGGCGCACAACGAGATGCTCCTCCCCGAGGAGGCGACGACGAGGCGGTCGCCAACGCGATCGACGCCCGCGGCAAGGCGCTGGTCTGATTGAGCCGGTCGGTGCTGGTCGTGACTGCGACCCCCTCCTGTCCTCCCCCTTTCAGGGGGAGGGACGCCATGGGACCGGCATCGCCTCTACCGTCGCCGCTTAATCTCCGGCGGCGCAGATCAACCCCTCCCCCTGTCAGGGGGAGGGTGGGAGGGGGGGCACATCCGACCTCCGGACCGGACCGGGATTTTCATGAGAGGGATCGAGCCTGACATGAGCGAGGCAACGTCAACGAAACGAGAGCGCGGCGGGCGGAAATCCGCCGCCACTGCGGCCGCGAAGCCCTCTCCCACGCCGTGCCGGCGGGCAAGCCGCTGCCGCCGCACCACCAGCGGGCCATGCTGCCGCCGGCCTCGGCCTATTTCATCGAGGAGCGCCACGACCGCACCGAGCGGCACGCGCTGTCGGTGATCGTCGACAACGAGCCGGGCGTCCTCGCCCGCGTCATCGGCCTGTTCTCCGGCCGCGGCTACAACATCGACAGCCTGACGGTCTCGGAGACCGAGCACGCCAAGCACCTGTCGCGGATCACCATCGTCACCACCGGCACGCCGATGGTGCTCTCCCAGATCAAGAACCAGCTCGACCGCATGGTGCCGGTCCACGCCGTCATCGACCTCACCGCCGAGGGCAACCCGCTCGAGCGCGAGCTGGCGCTGGTCAAGGTCACCGGCCGCGGCAACGACCGGGTCGAGGCGCTGCGCATCGCCGACGCCTTCCGCGCCGAGGTGGTCGGCGCCTCGACCGAGCACTTCATCTTCCAGCTCACCGGCCGCACCGACAAGATCGAGCAGTTCATCGCCATCATGGCGCCGCTCGGCCTCGGCGAGGTCTGCCGCACCGGCATCGCGGCACTGGGGCGGGGGGCGAACGGGCCGGAGATGTGAGGGCGCCTGCTGCTGGTCAGCCCGACATTGCCGCGCATGTCCTCACTCGGCGGTTATGCGCTTGCCTTTGAAATTATAATTGAAGGTCCTGTACGGTTGCTTCACCGGCGCGAGCGGATCCTCGCCGACGCCGTATTGCCTGCCCGAGATGGAGCCGGTGACGGTCTGGTACCCTCCCTGAACCAAGTCGCCGAAGGTGAATCCGTATTCGATCATGGCGGACCCCATCCGTTCGCCGGTGTCGACGTTGAAGTTGAAGTTGACGATCCGGGCTGTCGCCGAATCCGGACCGGTCTGCTCCCAGGCGCCGACGCCGCCGGTAAATCCGATGACGGACTCCAGATCGCTCGCCTGGATGACGTTGCCGCTGCGGTCGAAGGACAGGACACGCTGATGTCCGTCGTCCTGATACAGGATGTAGCTGCCTTCGATTTCGAGTGCGTCGCTGTCGCTCGCGTTCGCCGCCATTGTGGTCATGGAGATGAACGCCGCACAACCTCCCGCGACCATCGTCTTCGTTATCTTCATGCCGCCCTCCTTGACGCCGGTTTGCCGGATCGTCACCGGCCTTTCTTAGCAATATCCCCGCCGCCCCGGCAGAGAGGCAATCCCAATCGTCGGGCCCGAGCCGGTCAGGCTCGGCGCGGTGGCCGATAGACGCCATTCCTCATAGGGGCGACGATGATCACGGTTCGGCAAGACCGTCGCGAGTCGCCAGACGGCGTGCGACCGCGACCCCGGAGGCGAGGGCCCCCTCCATGTATCCGACGAACTTGTAGCAAGAATGCTCGCCGGCGAAGTGAAGGCGGCCGAGTCCCGACTGAAGCACGGGGCCGATGGTTGTCACCTGGCCCGGTGCGGGAAAAGAATAGCTGGCCTTGGTCCAGGGTGTTGACGGCCAGTCCATGAAGCGGCTCTTGACGAAGGCGTCGGCGAGCCCCGGGTAGCGTTGGGCGAGTATCTCTGCGTAGGCGGCGTCACGCCTGGCTGCCGGGAGCGCGCGCATGGCGTCCGCTTCGGGTCCGCCCGAGTAGGCGACCATCCCGGCCGGTGTGTCGCCCGGCTGACCAGCGGTCAATTCCCACGTGGTCTGAACCGGGCCATTGCTGAAGGACAACGCGGCGCGGTCGTCTGCCAGCCAGAAGCGGTCCTTCAGCCACATCAGGTATTTGACGTTGCTGCCCATCTGCGGCGCGAGAAACTCCGGCAGGGCGGGATCGAAACGGATCGTGTTCCAGACCGACGGAGGCGCCGTCAGGATGACGTCGTCGGCGTTGAGGCTTCTGTCGCCGACAAGCCTGACGACGACTCCGTCGGGAGAGACGGCGACCTCGCTCACCGGAGCATTGAGGAGGATATGCCGGGAACCAATGGCGTCGGCGAAGTGGAGCGCGAGTTGCTGGTTGCCGCCGTTGCAGTGATAGACCTCGCTCTCGGTCCAGAATTTTTCAAGGCCGCCTCCTTTCACCATCGTCAGCAGTCCGAGCCAACTCGAACGGTTGAGCACCTGTCCGCCGTTGGAAACAAAGTCGGTTTCGATGGCTCTCTTCGCCATCGGCGTTGCATCGATCCCGGCCAGCCAGTCGGCGACGCTGGTGGCGTCCAACCGCTCGGCATCCGGCAAGGTCCACGGCGCGTTTTCATCGACGACGGCCGCGGCCGCCTGGCTGACCAGCCCGTGGATGGCGTCCATCTCCTCGAAGAGGTGCTCCGCCTCGGCGTCGGCGAGCGACCTGCCGTCGAATACGACCGGCACCTCGGCGTCGGTCTCGGGAATGGGGAGGTACTCCAGCCCGAACCGCGCGGCATAGGCTGCCCATGAGGGATGATTGCTGCCGATCAGCTCGCCGCCGCCCTCGATGAAGCGGCCCGGAACGAAATCGTAGAAGGTGAGGACGCGGCCGCCGACCCGACCGCGGGCCTCGATGACGGTAACCTCGTAGCCTGCCGCAAGCAGCTCGTATGCCGCGGCCAGGCCGGAAAACCCGGCGCCGATCACAATGACCGACCGGCCGGTCTTTGGCGCGCTATCGGCGTGGCCACTCCGAGCACTCAGAAGGAGCGCGGCGCCGGCGGCCAGTGACGCGCCAAGAAACCCGCGCCGCGTCAGCCCGTCGACCGGCTTGCCATAGCGCCACCGCAATTGCGCGAAGAGCGAGCCAGGCACGTGGAGTCCTCCGGATAGGCGTGCGTCGGCACCATCGCAAAATGCCGGGGCAATGCCGAATTACGACGGTCTCATCCTGACGATTGCAGGCCCGTCACCGGCCTTCTTAACAAGATTCCCGCCGCCTGCCAGCACCGATCCAGTCGATATGACGACACGTCGCCGGGCGGCCAACCGCATGGTCGATGCCATGACGACGCTGCGGGCGGCGCCGACACGATCGAGCAGTTCATCGCCATCACTGCGCCGCCCGACCTCGCCCAGGTTCGCCGCGAGGGATTGAGCGACGAACTCACCGCTCTCGCTTCGTCCAAACAGGCAGTCGTCAGGCCACCACCTTGGCCGTCGTCCGCCTGAGCCGGGTCGCGAGGATGCGGCCGAGCGCGAACAGGAAGTCGCGCGCCGGGCCTGCATTCGTCTCCGCGAATGCGGCGAACTGCACGAACGTGATCGCTGCCAACTCGCAGTCGCGCACCGCCCAGGCTCCAGCCGAGCGCGGTTCGCCGTCGAAGAAGGATTGCTCGCCGACGACCGAGCCGGGGCCGATCCGGGCGAGGCGTCCGAGGCTCATCCCGTCGCCGGCATGGGCCATCACTTCGAGCTCGCCGTTGAGGACGAGAAACAGCGTGCGGTCCTGAGCGCCGCGGCGGATCAGCGCCTCGCCCGCCGGCACGCGGCGGAACGTCCCGGCGGCGAGCAGCCGCCGCCAATCCTCGTCGCCCCAGTCCGGCAAAGACAGATGGTCGCCCGTCCCCGATGCCGCCGCGCGCAATGCGGCGATCACCCGGTTCAGGTCCGGTGCCTGCGCCTGTTCCGCCATGGTTTCCGCGGCCATCGTCGATCGTCGGGCGCAAGCGTACCCCAATCGGGGCATCACCCCTAGAGCGGGGGATGAAGTCGGGTGGAATTGGCCGACCAGGACACGGTTTGTGATACTGGTTAGGCCGTACGCGACAGGACCCGGGCGGACGGGAAGATCAATGAGCAACTTCGTCCTGCTCGGGGCGTGCTTCCTGCTCGGCATCCTGCTCCGCCGCTCCGGCCGGCTGCCCGACAATGCGGCCGCCATGCTCAACGGCTTCGTCGTCCACATCTCGCTGCCGGCGCTGACGCTCGCCTATGTTCACGGCCTCACGCTCGATACGAGCCTGATCCTGCCGGCGCTGATGGCCTGGATCATGTTCGGCGATCGGCTGCCGGCTTCTTCTGGCTGGCCGGCCGCGTCTTCCGCTTCTCGCCGGCGACGACCGGCGGCCTGATGCTGACCGGCGGGCTCGCCAACACCTCGTTCATCGGCCTGCCGATGATCCAGACCTTCTACGGCGAACAATATCTCGGCCTCGGCATCCTCATCGACCAGGTCGGCTCCTATTTCGTCCTCTCGACCCTCGGCATCCTTGTCGCTTCCCTTTATTCGGGTGGCGACGCGGTCGGGCGCCGGCACAATACTCCGCAAGATCCTGCTCTTCACGCCGTTCCAGGCCTTCGTGCTCGCCGCTGGTGCTGATTCCCGTCGCCTATCCGGCCTGGCTCGACGTGCTGCTCCAGCGCCTCGGCGCGACGCTGATCCCGATCGCGCTGGTCTCGGTCGGCTACCAGCTCCACCTCAGCCAGGTCCGCGGCAAGGCCCTGCCGCTCACCGTCGGCCTCGTCTTCAAACTCGCGATCGGCCCCGCCCTCATCCTCCTCCTCTTCGCCGGCCTCCTCGGCAGCCGCGGCGACGTCCTCCAGGTGACCGTGTTCGAGGCGGCGATGCCGCCGATGATCGGGGCGAGCATCGTCGCCATGGACCACGAGCTCGACCCGCCGCTCCTGACGCTGATGATCGGCGTCGGCATCCCGCTCGCCTTCCTGACCCTGCCCGTCTGGCACTACGTCCTGGTTGGGTTCTGACGCCTTCGGGCAAGGTCAGGGAACGGCAACGGTCCGGCGGTCGCCGCCTACATTCCCGGCATCGGCATGATCTCGACGATCTCGACCCAGGCGCCGGGCATCGTCTTCAGATGCGGCATGTCCTTGCCGAATAACTTCGCGGCCGCGTCGGCCGATTCGGCCTGGACAATCGAGTAGCCGCCGATGTTGTTCCTGACATCCGAAACGCCATTGGCGTCGACGCGCTTGGTCTTGCCGAGCGGAGCCCCGCCGTCGACGAAGGACGACTTGTTGGCGTTCATCCACTTCATCCAGGCGTCCATCCCTTCCTTCTGCTGCTGTGGGGTCGACTCTTTCATCATTTTGTCGAAATCGGCCGCAGACGCCATGTACAGAACCAGGAACTTCTTCATCGGACCATCCTCCTCGGGGTGGAACGTGGACCGGCGTCCGGCCGGCGGCGGTAGCCTCGCCATCTATCGTTGTTGACGACGGAGTCAACCCGCACGCGGGCGGGCGCTTGCGCGAAATGAAGCGGCCGGCAGAGACCGTCGAAGTCGATTGTCGCGGAGGCAGACGGCCGGATTCGCCAACGCGCCGGACCTGCCCCTGGCGACAGCTCCCGCCGGCTGAGTGGATTTTCCTGTTGTCTCGCCTCGATTTCGCGGTTGACAGGCCGAGCGGCACGGCCTTGTAGTCCGGGCCGCCACCGCCCGAGCCGCACGCCATGACCAGCCATCTCTCCGTCAACCTCAACGCCATCGCCATGCTCCGCAACCGGCGCGACCTGCCGTGGCCGAGCGTCGTCGGCATGGGGCGGATCGCGCTGGATGCCGGCGCCCACGGCCTCACGGTGCATCCGCGGCCCGACGAGCGGCACATCCGCCGCACCGACGTGCCGGAGATCGCGGCGCTGATCGCGACGGAATTTCCCGGCCGCGAGTTCAACATCGAGGGCAATCCCGACGCCCGCTTCGTCGAGCTGGTCGAGGCGGTCGACCCGACCAGGTGACGCTGGTCCCCGACGACATCCGCCAGTCGACCTCCGACCATGGCTGGAACATCGCCGCCCACCGCACCTTCCTCGCCGACATCATCGCCCGGCTGAAGGGATCGGCGGCATGCGCGTCTCGCTGTTCGTCGACGCCGATGCCGAGGCGGCACCGTCGCCGGCTCGCGGCGGAGGTCGGCGCCGACCGCATCGAGATCTTCACCGGCCCCTATGGCGGCGCCTTCGATCCGGCGGCGAGGCCGCGCGAGCTCGACAAGGTGGTCGCCACCGGCAATGCCGCGCGCGCGGCCGGGATCGGCCTCAATGCCGGCCACGACCTCACCCTCGACAACCTGCCGCCGCTGGTCGCGGCGCTGCCGCACCTCGCCGAGGTCTCGATCGGCCACGCGCTGATCGCCGACGCCCTGATCTACGGCATGGCCGAAGCGGTCCGCCGCTATCGCGCCGCCTGCGGCGACCCGGTAGACGGCGTGACAAAGGCAAGCGCAAGGGCGACACCCGCGCAAGACCGGGGCCGCCAAGCCCGGCAAGAAGAAAGACAAGGCCGCCCGGAAAGACCGCCGCGGGCCGCGCGCCGAGCCCCAAGGCAAGAGGCCGAAGCGCGACCCGGTCGAAAAGGCGGCGCGGAAGGCCAGGCGGCGACCGCCCCGCGTCCGCTCGTCCGCGCGCCCGGCAACGGGCCCGGACTTCCTCTGCGTCGGCGCCCAGAAGGGCGGCACCCGCTGGCTCTACGACCAGCTTCAGCTCCATCCGGATTTCTGGATGCCGCCGGTCAAGGAACTGCACTATTTCGACCGCCGCGCGCCCTCGGCGGCCTCGCTCAACCTGGCGCGGCGGGCCGAGAACAACCTCAAGCGCACCAACCGGCGCCAGGCCCAATCCGGCTCTCCGCCCGCTCGACCAGCGCGACGTCGATTTCCTCGCCGCCTATGTGCGCATGCCCTGGTGGCGCACCGACCTCGACGCCTATGCCCGCCTCTTCGCGCTCAAGGGCGACGGCCTGTCCGGCGACATCACGCCCGACTATTCGACCCTCGACGCAAGCGCGATCGCTCGGATCATGGCGCGCTTCCCGGAGGCGAGGGTCGTGTTCATCGCCCGCGACCCGGTCGAGCGGGTGTGGTCCCACCTCACCATGCACATGCGCGCGGCACGCTCGCCCGCGACGTCGACGCCGGAAGCGGTGATGCGGCTCGTCCGGCAAGCGCTTCGTCGCCGAGCGGAGCTACCCGACCGAGATCGTCGCGCGCTGGCGGCCGCATGTCCCGGCGAGGCAGTTCGGCCTCTTCCTGTTCGACGACCTCGTCGCCGACGCCGACGGCTCTCCGCGAGCGGATCATCGCCTTCCTCGGCGGCGACCCGGCAAGGAGAGCGGCGCGCATCCCGGCCGCCTTCAACCGCAAGCAGGACCCGGGAAGGTCGGCCTGCCGGAGGCGCTTCGGGCCGAGATCGGCCGCTTCCTCGCGGCAGAGATCAGGGTCTGCGCCGACGCCTTTGGCGGCGCAGCAAAAGGCTGGCCGGCAAAGTACGGCCTCTAGCGGCGGGGAAGCGGGTCGCGGCCTGCTTCCGCCGGGCCGCGAGGCGCCAAGGCGAGCCCGAAGCCGTCAGTCGCCTTCGGCGGGCTTGCCGCGTTTCCGTTTGGGCCGCTCGGCTATGTCGGCCTCGGCGAGGCCGCTTTGATATCCGAAGGCCTCGAAATCCGGGGCGTAGAGATCGTAGATCATCCGCCGCGTGCGCGGCGTCAGGTATTCCTCGGCAGGCGCGGCGCGGCTTGTCGCGTTTTCGCGCGTGCTCTCGGCGATTTGCAGGACCCGCCGATCCGTCACACCGGTCGCGGCGAGGACATGCTTGATGTCGCTCTCGAAGCTTTCGATTGATCAGAAATTCAGTTAGGGAATTCCATATAACTTATTCTGTTGCGTGGAATACATCTGCTACGAAGAGACAAGCCGGTGCGTGTGGGAAATGAGCACGCGTATGCTGGGCATTTCAGATTCTGCTGCCTGATCCGTCGGCGCTCGGCGATCGGCCTGTTCGGCCCTTGATCCGAAGCGGCCGACCTCGCAAAACCGCCGGTCGGCCGGGTCCGATAGAGAAGAAGCCCGGTGGCTTGTCAATGGCGGCTGGCTCCCGTCAGATCCGACTTGCCGATCTCCGGAGCGTGACCAAAGGAGCCGATCTCCCGCAGCGCAGCGAAAGGGCTCCGCTTCGCGCTCCACCACGCGCCGTCATCGTTCGGCGCTCCGGCGTCCGGAGCGGTCGATCGACCGGCGATCCCGTCCAGAAATTCGACCGCAGGAAACCTGTCGACAACATATTGATTTCAAATGTTAAAAATTGCGGAAAAAATCTCGCCTCGCGGCGGTTTGGCTCTGGCCCGGCCGAGGCGATTGGCACTATCCCCGGTCTCAGGAGGTTCGGAGGGGATGGCGGTAACGCGGCACCTGGGGCTCGGCGTCATCGAGACGCGCTGGTTCGACGAGCATCACCACACGGTGCGGCCGCTGTTCGAGTTCCTGTCCTATGCCCTGAAGAACCGCCCCGACGCCTTCACCTATGAGCGCTTCGTCGGCGCCACCTCGTTCCGCGAGGCGGTGCGGTTCATGACCGGCAGCGGCGACGTCGACTATCTCTACATCGCCGCCCATGGCGACTTCGGGAAGATCGAGGCGCCCGACGGTTCGGGCCTGTCGCGCACCTTCCTCCGCAACACGATCTGCGAGGTCAACCGCCGGCGGCCGCCGGCTCAAGGGCGTGCTGTTCGGCTCGTGCAAATTCGGCGACGCCGCGGAACCTGATCGAGGTGCTCCGGCCCGTCGAAGATCCGCGGCCAGACCGTCAAGAACCGGCTGATCTGGGCGGCGGGCTACGGCCAGGAGATCGACTATACGCGGAGCTCGCTCTTCGACATCTACTTCTACGACCTTCTCTTCCGCAGCAATGGCGGCGACGAGATCGCCCGGCTCGAGACCACGGTCGACCGGCTCAACCATGCGCCTGCCGGGCCTCGTCGACAGCCTGTCGCTGTCGATCGTCGCGCGGCTGCCGAACGGCAAGTACCGCAACATCACCAGCCAGGAAGTCTACGCCGACTAGAGGGAGACGATGGCGAGCTTCACCGGGTTCGGGCCGAAGGCGCTGCCCTTCTTCGAGGCGCTCAAGTTCCACCAGAGCAAGGCGTGGTTCGACGAGAACCGCGGCGCTCTACGAGAGCGACGTGCTCGCACCGATGGTCGCGCTGATCGACGACCTCACCGCGGCCTTCGCCGCGCGGCGCATCCCGCTCCGCGGCGACGGCAAGCGCTCGATCTTCCGGCTCAACCGCGACGTCCGCTTCTCCAAGGACAAGAGCCCCTACAAGACCCATGCCGGCGCGGTCATGACCCGCTCGGGGTCGAAGAAGGACAACGGCCTCCTCTATATCCACATCGACCCGACCGGCTGCTTCGCCGCGGCCGGCTTCTACCAGCCGGAAGCGCGCGGCCTCGCGGCGCTCAGGAAGGCGATGCTCGCGCAGCCCAAGCAAGGCGAAGGCGCTGCTCGACCGGCTGGAGAAGAGCGGCCTGCCGCTCGGCGAGCTTCGACCAGCTCACCCGCATCCCGCGCGGCTTCGAGGCGCTCAAGGACGGCCCGCTCGACGCCATGGTCCGGATGAAGTCGCTGATCGTCGAGGAGAAGCTGCCCGAGCGCTGGTGAAGAGCGCCGAAGCTCGCCGACGGCAATCGCCGATTTCGCCGAACGGGCGAGGCCGCTCCTCGAATTCGGCTGGCAGGCGGTGGACTGAACCTTGCGCCGGCAGCAATCGCCAATGCCGCAGGTGCGCCTTCACCATGAACGTGTTGATCATTGAGAGGTCGGCAGACCAGGCGCATTTTTCGACTAACTCTCTCAGCTGACGCTCCTGGTCTTCGACGAGGACAAGGGAGTCCGCATAGCTCATCTGACCTGCTCGAACCGCGCGCAGAAGGTAAGTTGCGGCTCTGGGACAGGCAGGATCAGCCGGCGATGCCTCATCAACTCAACGCCCTCGTATCCGAGACGCAAGGCGTGCATCGCGAACTTCGTGTCGTACCCATATTTCGCGACAAGCTCGGGTCGACGCACATTCAGACCGCGTTCGCCGGTAAGTCTCTTCTTTTGAGCTGCCAGGTAGCCGAGGAACCGCTCGCCCGCGGCGCGGCTGACAAAGGCGTCGCGAATCCGACGAGGCCTTCGCCTATTTCGGTCGCGTTGACGTAGGACGGGAGCCACAGCAGCAGAAATACGCTTGGATTCCCCTGCGCTGCCAGACGGCAAAACCGGCGAAGGCTGTACATGACAAGATCGAGATCGCCGGGACCGCTCCTGACGCCCTCAGGCCGGTCGCGGTGGACGTAGTGATCGCAGGCCTCGAGCCCGCAGACGTTTTCCGACGGCTCGACAAAGACGGCCATTTCGTCCCGATCGTCCTGGCCCTCGATCGCGGTTCCGTGGGCGCTTGAACCGACCACGCCGCGGAGTATCTCGTTGCCGAGCGCGATGTCTCGAGCCGATGTGCTGGTCACCGTGGTTCCTCGCTCAGAAAAAGAAGCCTGGTCAAGGGCGACCTTCCTACCTCTATCCCATCAACCCCCCGATAGAACCACCTCAGTAGTAATCTCGCTCTCCGGGACGTGGAATGAACGCTTGTGCCTGCCTTGCTCGCCGCTTAGAAGCTAGCGACCCAAAACACCCAAACGTCCGAAGACGGAACCAATAAATGCGCGTCTATTACGATCGGGATGCCGACCTCAACCTGATCAAGGCCAAGAAGGTCGCGATCGTCGGCTATGGCAGCCAGGGCCACGCCCATGCCCAGAACCTCCGCGATTCCGGCGTCAAGGACGTGGCCATCGCGCTCCGTCCCGGTTCGGCCTCGGCGGCGAAGGCCGAGAAGGCCGGCTTCAAGGTGATGTCGGTCGCCGACGCCGCCAAGTGGGCCGACTTCATCATGATGTGCGCGCCGGACGAACTGCAGGCCGACATCTACAAGGACCACATCGCCGCCAACCTCCGCGACGGCGCGGCCATCGCCTTCGCCCACGGCCTCAACATCCATTTCAACCTGATCGAGCCGAAGAAGACGGTCGACGTGGTGATGGTCGCGCCGAAGGGCCCCGGCCACACGGTGCGCGGCGAATACCAGAAGGGCGGCGGCGTGCCCTGCCTCATCGCCATCCACCAGGACGCCTCGGGCAACGCCCAGGACCTCGGCGCTCTCCTACGCCTCGGCCATCGGCGGCGGCCGCTCGGGCGTCATCGAGACGACCTTCCGCGAGGAATGCGAGACCGATCTCTTCGGCGAGCAGGTGGTGCTCTGCGGCGGCCTGGTCGAACTGATCCGCGCCGGCTTCGACACGCTGGTCGAGGCCGGCTACGCGCCGGAGATGGCCTATTTCGAGTGCCTGCACGAGGTGAAGCTGATCGTCGACCTCATCTACGAGGGCGGCATCGCCAACATGAACTACTCGATCTCCAACACCGCCGAGTTCGGCGAGTACGTGTCCGGCCCGCGCGTCATCACCGACCGAGACCCGCGCCGAGATGAAGAGGATCCTCAAGGACATCCAGACCGGCGCCTTCACCTCGGAGTGGATCCGCGAGTTCAAGGCCGGCCTGCCCAAGTTCAAGGCGATCCGCCGCAACAACGACGCGCTGCCGATCGAGGAAGTCGGCCGGACGCTGCGCGGCATGATGCCGTGGATCGGCGCCAACAAGCTCGTCGACAAGGACAAGAACTAAAGTTCCTCGGGCGCCGTCGCCGCCGTGCGCTGGCCGTGGGCGACATAGACGCCCGCGGCGATGATCATCGCGATCCCGACGAAGGTCCAGGCATCGGGCACCGCCCCGAAGATGGCGATGGAGAGGATCGTCGCCGAGACAAGCTGCGCATAGGCGAACGGCGCGAGCAGGCCGGCGGGGGCGTAGGCGTAGGCGCGGACCATCAGCGACTGCGCCAGGCCGAACAGTGTGCCGAGGGCAACGATATAAAGCCACGCCCTGCCGCTCACCGGGGCCCACGTGGCGATCGCGACAGGAGTTGCGACGACGGCGCCGGTGGCAAGGGTCCAGGCCAGCGTCGTCTGCGGGCGCTCGCCGAGGGCGGCGAGGCGGCGCGTGACGAGCTGGTAGGCGGCGTAGAAGACGGCGGCGGCCAGCGGGAACAGCGCGTAGACGGAAATCTCGCTGAACCCGGGGCGCGCAACGAGGATTACGGCGGCGAAGCCGATGACGACCCCGATCCAGGTGGCGCCCTGCACCTTCTCGCCGAGAAACGGCGGAGACAGCGCCACGACCAGAAACGGCGCGGCGAACAGGATGACGGTCGCCTCTGCCAGCGGCAGGTAGCGGACGGCAAGCACCATCGTGACGCTGACCCCGAGCGGCACGGCGGCGCGGACGAGCTGCGCGCCCGGTCGCGACGTCTTGAACAGGCCGCGCCAGTGAAGGCGCGGCGTCGTCGCGACGATCACCGGAAGGGCGATCGCGTAACGGGCCCAGACGATCTGGCCGACGGATTGCGTCTCGGCGAGGATCTTGCTCAGGCTATCGACGAAGGCGAAGAGCGAAGCCGACAGGACAACCAGGATGATGCCGCGCAGGGCGTCGTGGCGCTGCTCCGGGAGGGCGAGGCGAGGCGGTTCCGAGGCGACGGTCGGGTCCCTGAGCGCGTTCACGAAAAGCGGATTGTTGAGGGGTGTCAGCCGATGAGGATGAGCACCTTACCGTCTTCGACCTTCACCGGATAGGTCTTGAGGTTGACGCAGACCGGCGCCCCTTTGGCCTCGCCGGTGCGATAGTCGAAGCGCCCGTTGTGCTTCGGGCATTCGATGATGTTGTCGAGGACCAGACCGTCCGACAGGAAGGCGTGCTCGTGAGTGCAGACGCCATCGGTCGCGAAATACTCGTCGTCGGGCGAGCGGTAAATCGCAAACGTCGTGCCGCGGTGATCGAAGCGGATGACGTCTTCGGGCTCGATGTCGTCGGTCGCACACGCCGCGACCCAGCTGCCTGTCGTCGTCACTGTCATGCTATCCTTCCTGCGCGTTTTCTCTGGCGGACGAGCGGACCTCGGTGAGCCGGCCGAGCCGGCGGGGTCGGGCGCGGCAGGCGGAACACCGGACGGCGTTTCGGTAGCGGGTTCGGCACCCGTCGCGCAACGGCCTCTGCGCGTGCGAGCAAACCCGGGGGCCGGGGCCCGCGGCCCCGACGCCTTTTCGATACAGGATTCCGGGATCGCCGTCGAAGGCGGATCGCGCCGAATTTGAGGGATTTGCATCAGGCGGCGGACTTGCCAGGTCCGAGGCAATCCGGCCATCGTCGCGAGAGACGGGTGAGGCGGGGCCTTGCATCGGCGACGGAATGCGCCGGATCAACGGCCCACGGTAAGGGGAGGTGCGGTATGGAGAGAATGGGGCAGGTCCTGTCGCTGAAGCCGGGGACGATCGAGGAATACAAGCGGCTGCACGCCGAGGTCTGGCCGTCGGTGCTCCAGCTCATCGCCGACTGCAATATCCGCAACTATTCGATCTTCCTCAAGGAGCCCGAGAACCTCCTCTTCGCCTATTGGGAATACCATGGCGACGACTTCGCCGCCGACATGAAGAAGATGGCGGCCGACAGTGAAATGCAGCGCTGGTGGGACATCTGCATGCCGCTCCAGCAGCCCTTCGATACCCGCAAGAAGGACGAATGGTGGGCGCAGATGGAGTCGGTGTTCTTCACCGACCTGCCGGCGAAGGCGTGAAGGGCTAAGCCTTCGCCGACTTCTCCCGCGCCTGCCGGTTCCGCTCCATGAAGCGCTGGTTCATCCGCGCCTCGGCTTCCTTCGAGCCGTCGTGGAAAGTGCCTACCCATGCATCCAGCGGCACCAGCTCGGCGCCGTAATTGCACTCGAAGTATTTGTGATGGAGGTAGTGGAAGTAGTCGTTGGTCTTCAGCTCGACGCCGTCCTTGATGATCACCCGCTCGAAGCCGGAATGGCCCTGTGCCGGCGCGAAGGCGAGGTGCTGGAGGTGGAAGATGACGTGGAGCGGATGCGACGGCACGATCCAGTGGATGAGCACGCCCGAGAAATAGAGGAGGTGCTCCACCGGGTGCATGGCAAGGCCTGACCACGGCCCGGGATTGGCGTTCTTGTGGTGGAGATGGTGGACGGTCCGGTAGAGCGGCGGCCAGTGGATCAGCCGATGGATCAGGTAGAAGTGAAGCTCGCGGAAGACCGGGATGAGAAGCAGGATGGCGATGCAGTAGATCGGGTGGGCGCGGAAGTCGACATAGGGGATATAGCCGTTCGCCATCGCCCAGAGCGTGATCACCTCGTAGGCCGTCCAGATCGGAACCGCGCTCGCCACCGTCCAGAAGATGTTGTCGAGGATCTGGCTGCGGAACAAGAAGATGGGGTTGTCGCGGGCGAGCCAGCGGCCGTTATATTTGAACTTCTGCCCCTGCGACTGCTGGACATAGAGGCGGAGGTGCCAGGCGCCGGCGACGAGGAAGATGAGCCCGAGATTGCGGGCGAAGATGGCGGCGATCCACCAGACCTCGAAGGTCTTCCAGGCGGAGGGATCGGGCGTCAGAAAGAACCAGGTGAAGGTCGCGATCGCGATGTAGAGGGCGTTCCACGGAAACAGGAAACCCTCCCAGCCGAAGAACCACTTCAGAACGGCGAGCGGATTCAGCGGCCAGGTGAGCGCCCGAGGCGCGCCTTCGAGAAGCTCATGCGGTTCCCAGTCGCCGCGCCTGTCGCGGGCGTGGAGATCGGCATCGACCTGAGCCATCGTCTTGTTCCTCCCGGGCTCAATCCTTCGGACGGGGCCCAGCCGCCTTCGGTCCGCACGAGCCTGCGCAACCGGCGACGACGCCCCGGATTCGTCGGGCCGTCCCATTTAGCGCGACGCTATGGCGAGCGCATTGTAACGCAAACCGGAACCTTGGGGGGATTCCATCAGGGCGGCCCGTTCCCCTGAACCCTTGCCGGGGCACCCCGAGCCGTCGGGATCGCGCTTGACGGCCATCGGCGACGAGGCGAGGCTATCGCCAGGGGTGGTGAGCGTGGGGGAAGACATGTCCGGAATGCTTTCGCGAACGAAAGCGGCGCTGGCAGCCCGTGTCGGAGTTGCCGCCGCTGTCGTCGCTGTCATCGCCGGGGCACCGGCGGCAGCCGCCGATGTCGCAGTCTCGTTGGAGCTCGTCGGCCATACCGGCCCGGTAACCTACGCGGCGTTTTCACCTGACGGCAAACTTATCGTCACGACGTCGCATGACAACACCGCCAGGATCTTCGACTCCGTCACCGGAGAAGCGGTTCGAGTTTTGGAGGGCCATACCGATGGGGTCCTCAGCGCGGCCTTCTCGTCCGACGGCAGCAAAATCGTCACCGCTTCCGACGACGGGACTGCCCGCATCTGGGAGACATCGACCGGCAAGGAGCTGCAGGTCCTTGACGCGGCCGGCGAGATTCCCGGGGAGCGGCTTCGTGTCTCCGGCATGCCGGTTACCTACGTTGCGTTCTCGCCGGACGGAAACCGCGTCGTCACCCTGGCCAATATCATCGGGGATTTTTCGGCGCCAGATGAAGGCACGGTGCGGATTTGGGACGTCGCGAGCGGCGAACTCCTCCATTCGCTCAGCCAGGCGCGCGTCGATTCAAGCGCCGATTTTTCCCCGGACGGGAGCCGGCTCGCCACCGGTGCCGGCGAGGGCCTCTGGGTGTGGGACGTTGCGAGCGGGCAGCCGCTCCGGACTCCGCCCGACGGCGAGACGGCGGTGTCGACGGTCCGTTTTTCCCCCGACGGTACGCGACTTGTGACGGGCTCCTACGAGGGCCCTGCGACAATCTGGGACGCCTCGACCTTCGAGATCCTCGGTGTCCTCTCGGGTCATGAGAACTCCATCATGGACGCTTCCTTCTCCCGCGACGGGACGAAGGTGGTTACCGCGTCGTGGGACGACACCGCCCGGATCTGGGATGCGGCGAGCGAGACACTTCTCAGCATCCTGAAGGGGCATACCGATCCCGTGATGAGCGCCGCCTTCTCTCCCGACGCAACGCTCGTCCTCACCACTTCGTGGGACCACACGCTGCGCGTCTGGGATGTTGCGACGGGGGCTGAAATGTACGCGGTGACGGGCCTCCGGAGTGTCTATGGAACCGGCGCCTTCTCGCCGGACGGGTCACGGATCGTTGCGAGCTCATTCGCCAATGCCGCTCGCGTCTGGAATACGTCGACCGCACCCGAAGCGAAACACGCCGATTGAGGGTTTGCCAAGCCGCGACTACTCATTCCGCGAAGGCGTCAGCCCAGCCGCGTCAGCACGTTCCGCGTCACCATCTGCACCAGCGGATCATTGTCCAGCCCGTAGGCCCAGTCGGCGGTGCCGGCGTTGAAGACCATGCCCTTGCCGCGCGGGAAGACGCCCATCACCGCGTGGCCATGCGCAACGCGCGCCTGATTCTCCGGCGACGTATCGCCGAAGAGCGTCTGGGCGGTGAATTGCAGGTCGCCAATTCCTTGCTCGGCGAAATCGAGCGGAAGGATCGTTTCGCTCTCGCCGGCGCTGGCGGAGATCAGGCGGGCCGGAGCCGTGCCGAGAATCGTCATGTCCTTCGGCGTGCCGTCGCTGCCGGTCGGGATCGGCAGACCGTTCTTCAGCGCCATCTCGCAGCCGTCGACCTCATAGGTGACGATGTAGGATCCAAGGCCGAGGGGGTCGCCATAGCGGAGATCGGTGCCGGCGAAGGCCCAGTGGTCCGGCCGCCAGACCGTGTAGGCGCCGGTGCTCCGCGGCACGGCGCGGCCGAAGCGGACGTAGCCGCCACGGCAGAAGCTCAGGCCGGTGGTCAGGTTCTCCGGCCGCCCGATCAGCGGGTCCGACCAGATGCTGGTAAGCGTGTTCTGCCGGTCCGTGCCCATGACCGGGTCGTTGTCGCGCGCCCTGTACTTGTGACAGACCATGGTGCGGCCGTCGTCCTCGTAGCGGACCTGCCAATAGACGGCGTTGCCCGAGAACATGGCCATGTTGCCGCCGCGGTCGACGAAGGCGTCGACGGTGTCGCGCATCCCCCACGACCAGTACTCGTCGTGGCCGACGCTGAGCATCAGCTTGTAGCGGTCGAGAATCTCGGGGTGGAATTCGAGGTCGCTGTTGATCGCGTAGTCGAAGCGGAAGCCGTTGCCCTCCGCCCAGCGGACGAAGCGGCGCTCCCAGTTGTGCCAGCCGGCGGAGTCGGCCCAGAGCGGAACCTTGTGCGTCCGGAGATAGCGCTGGAGCTGATTGTGGTCGGGGTCAGGGTCCGGCGTGATGTTGGCGACGCGGCCGTCGAAGCCGTCCGGGTCGGCGTCCCGCGTGATGTAGCCGCGCTCGAGCGGGCGGGCGAACGACACCTTGGGGACGCCGGTATAGAGGCAGGCGCCACCCCATTTGTTATAGGCGTTGTAGGTGTTGGTGCTGAGGACAAGCACGGCCGAGGCGTCACGCCCGGGTGCGGCGGATCTAAGGACGAAAAAGGCGTGGCTTGTCGCCTCGGGCCCTGTGACGCCGTCGGCGGCCAGGGTGACGTCGTAGAAGCCGGACCGCCAGTCCTCGGCAATGGTGAAGGCGAAGGAGACGGGCCAGTCGCAGCCGATGCCGTAGGCGCCGGCCCTGACCGGCTGCTCGGAGCCGTGGATGCCGGCCCGCCGCCAGACCACCTCGCGCGTCGCGCCGATACGGGCGATCTCGACGGAAAACGTCCGGCAGCGGGCCGAGCAGCGGAACGCGACTTCCTCGCCGGGCCGGTAGCTGAGCCTGTCCGCATAGCCCTCGACGACGAGGGCAAGCGTGTTGAACTCGATCATCGCCGCCATGGTGATTGCTTCCTGCGGGTCCGGGGTCAGACTCAGTGCGTCTTGGCAGTGGCGCGGGCGCGGAGGTCGTCGCGAAGTTCGCGCATGCCGATGACGTCGATGCCGAACTCCTTCACCCACTCGCCGATCTTCGGGGTCGCGAACAGCGCGTATTCCTCGGTCCGGATATGCGCCGAATCGGGAGCGATCACCTCGAAGTCGCCGGGCTTGTTGAAGTGGAGCGAAAGGAAGGTCAGCCCGGCGCGGATATCGGCGAAGATGGCGCGATAGGCGGTCTCGGCGTCGGTCTTCCGCGCCCACGGCGTCTCCTGCACGATCTCGAAAACCGGCTCGCCGGCGGCGCTGGCATCGGCGACCGCGGCATCGTAGCGGGCGGTGTCGAGCGGGCCGGCATAGGAAGCGGGGTTGTAGCCGGAGAGGTCCTTCACCAGCAGCACCGGCAGCCGGTAGTCGTGGCCGAGCCGGCGCAGGATGCCGACGAATTCGGGCATCTGGGCGGTGCCCATATGGGCGTCGAGATGGGTGGGGTCGATGCCGGCGGCGATGGCGGTGTCGAGCTGGGCGCGGAGCTCGGCCGCGACCGCGTCCGGCGCCGCCTTGCGGGCCCGCGGCACGTCCGGCCAGAAGTAGCCGTATTCGTCGGTGAGCCCGGCCGAGCGGGGCGGTGCGGTGAGGGGACGCCAGCGGTAGGGCTTCTGCTCGCTGGTCAGCGTGAGATGGACGCCGACGTCGAGCGAGGGGTCGCCCGCCGCGATCGCGGCCGCTTCCGGAAACCACGGACACGGCACCATTACCGATCCGGAGCTGCAGGTGCCGAGCTTCGACAATTCGACGAAGGCGGCGTTGGCGCCATGGGTCATGCCGACATCGTCCTCGTGGATGACGACGCGCTTGGCCGCGGGGTTGGTGGTCAAGTTCCTGCGCTCCTTGTGAGGATTTCTCGGTCAGGCGACGCGCGCGACGAGATCGGTCAAATCGTCGAGCTCAACCTGGTCGCGGCGGAAATGCGCCGCGACACGGCCCTGGGCCAGCACAGTCAAATCGTCGGCGACCGACAGGGCGTGGCGGAAGTTATGGGTGATGAGGATGATCGCCTGACCTTGGTCGCGGGCGTGGGCGATGTGGTCGAGGACGCGTCCCGCCTGGCGGACGGCGAGTGCCGAGGTCGGCTCGTCGAGGATGAGAAGCGAGGAGCCGAAGAACATGGCGCGGGCGATGGCGAGCGACTGGCGCTCGCCGCCCGAGATGTTGACGCCCTTCTCGTCGAGGCCGCGCTCCCAGCGCACGCCAAGCTGATGGAGCGCGGAGCGCGCCATCTCGTCGGCCCGCCTGAGGTCGAGCCATTTGAACGGACCGACCCCCCTCCGCGGTTCGCGGCCGAGGATGACGTTCCGCGTCACCGACAGGAGCTCGCAGACCGCGAGGTCCTGGAAGACGGTGGCGATGCCGCGGGTGCGGGCTTCGGCGGGATTCGCGAAGACCACCTTGTCGCCGCGGAAGCGAAGCTCGCCGCGGTCAGGCGGAAACACGCCCGACAGAATCTTGATCAGCGTCGACTTGCCGGCGCCGTTGTCGCCGAGGAGCGCAAGGATGCGCCCCTGATAGGCCTTGAGCGACACGTCGACGAGCGCCGTCGTCGCACCGAAATGCTTGGATATGCCGACCGCCTCGATGACCGGCACGGCGTCGTCCGGGATCGGCACGATCGTGTGCCGCGGCTCGGTCGAACCGTCCGAGCCGCTGCCGGCCGGGAGCCGGCTCTTGCGTTCGCTCGCCGGCTGCGGGGTCGCGGTCATGATCTCGGGTCTCCGGTGGCGCCGACCCGTAACGGTCCCTCACCCGGAACGACGCTGTCGTCGGCGATCTTGTCGTCGGCCGCGGCGATCGCGGCGTCGGCGGCGGCGCTGCCGCGCTTGAAGCCGCCGAGCGGCTTCGAGGTCGCCATCCGCCGGGCGACCGAGGTGTTGAGGATGACGGCGGCGACGACGATCGCTCCGGTCAGCGTCTTGAAGAAATGTCCCGGAGCGCCGGCGAGAACCAGGCCGACCTGGATCATGCCGAAGGTGATGGCGCCGAGAATGGTGCCGATGACGCTGCCATAGCCGCCGGAGAGAAGCGTGCCGCCGATCACGGTGACGGCGACCGCCTGCAGTTCCATACCCTCGCCGCGGAGCGCGTCGACCGAGGAGAAGCGCGCCACCTGGACGACCCCGGTGACCGCGGCGAGCGCCGAAGTGATCATGAAGAGGATGATGGTGACGCGGTCGACCGGGACACCGAGATTGCGCGCCGCCTGCGGGTTCTGCCCGGCCGCCTGGATCCAGTTGCCGAAGCGGGTTCGGGAAAGCAGGAAGGTGCCGAGCGCGCCGATGACGAAGAACCACAGCATCGACATGCGGAAGCCGCCGAGCAGCGGACCGGCCATCATGTCCTTGAAGAGGGGCGGAACCTTGACGGTGAGCGGAAAGCCGCCGGTCAAGGCGATCAGCACGCCGCGCCAGATCAGCATCATGCCGAGGGTGACGACAAAGGAGTGAATGCGGAAGCGGACGACGAGCAGGCCGTTGACCATGCCGAGCAGGGCGCCGACGACGATCGCCGCCGGCGCCGCAATCAGCGGCGACTGGCCGAGGTCGCGCATCAGGATGACCGCGACATAGGAGGTGAGGCCGAGCACCGCCCCGACCGAGAGATCGAAATGCCCGCCGATCATCAGCAAAGTGACGCCGATGCTGACGATGCCGAGCTCGGCCGCCACCGACATCACGCTCACGAAGGTGAGCATCTGCGGGAAGAGATTGGGGGCGAGAATCGTGAAAACGATGAAAAGGACGATCACCGCCACCAGCGCCGTCGCTTCGGGCCTCAGCATGAAACGGCGCAAGGCTTCGCCGAGAACAACGCCGCGGGACATTCCCGCCGCGTTCAGGCCTTGTCCGGTACCGTCAGCCATTGAACTCTATTGTGCGTCATTCCACTCACGATAGGAACCGGGAAGAGACGCGCGTGATGAGCGCGCCCTTCCCGGCAAGTCTCGCTCCGCCTAGCGGTAGCCGGCCTCGACCAGCTTGGCGACCTGGTCGACGTTGTTCTTGTCGACGATGGTCGGCCCGGTGAGGAAGTAGTTGGCCTCGACCAGGCCGTACTTGATGTAGTGGGTGAGAAGCAGGACCGGCATGTAACCGCGCCAGAACTGCTGCTGGTCGATGGTGAACGCCTCGCGCCCGTCCTTGATCGCCTCGAGCGCCTGGGCGACGATGTCATAGCCGGTGAGGATCAGGTCGTCTTTGCCGCTGTCCGCCTTGGCGCTGAGGAAGCCGTCGATCACGTCGCAGACGCTGGTCGCCGCGACCGTATCGGGATGGGCGCGGAGATAGTTGGAGAGCGATTCCGCCTGCTGGCCGGGATCCATGGTCAGTTCGAGGAAGTCGGCCTCGACGCCGGCCGCCTTCAGCGTCTCGATCTCCGAGTCGGCGCGGTCGCGGCAGGTGGCGTCGCCGGGCTGCTGATCGCCGACCACGACGCGTCCCTTGACGCCCATCGACAGCAGGGTCTGGGCGGTGAGCTTGCCGGCGGCGCGCTCGTCCGAGCCGGTGCGGAAGAGGAAGAAGTCGTTGGGGTCGCGGACCTGCGAGCCGGCCGGCGGCGCAGCGGCGCTGCCGAAGGCGATGCCGGCGGCCTTGGCGGCGGCGGCGACATCGGCATAGGCCGCGTCCTCGGCGAATGCGCAAAGCGCGATGCCGTTGGCCTGGGCGGCGATCGCCTCCTCGATCTTCTGGACCTGGTTCGGAATGGTGAGCTGGTCGGGATAGATATAGGTGACGTTGACGCCGAGATTCTTGCCGGCCTCTTCGGCGCCGCGGGCGAGGTAGCCGTGGAACCCGGTCGGCGCCGCGCAGCCGACGAAGTAAATCGAGATGGGCTTGTCCTGCGCCATCGCGGCGCCGGACCAGGCCAACGCAACGGCGGCTCCGGCGATCGCCGGCAGCAGGCCGAATTTGGGCAGGCTAAGTCGCAAGGTCATGACTGTTCTCCTCTCGGGCTGTGAAGCCGGTTCTTGCGCGGTCGGTTGCGGTGTGGGTAGCGGTCGTCTCCGTCGGGGCCGCAGCGCGGCGATGCCATGGCCTCGGGATTTCCCGTGCGCATGGCAAAGCCATGTCAGCGAGCCCTTATGGGTGCGGCCCGGTCGACAACCTCCCGCAAAGCGCGGGCGGCCTCGGGCAAACCGTCTGGCATTTGGAGTTTCCTTTCCCCCGATCTCGATCGATCCAATGGCAAACTCCAGCAATTGCCACGGTATGGGCCGGGGTGTCCCCGGAAAAGGGCCAGTTTCGCATTATCGAAGGGGTACACTGCGCGCCGGTTTGCCTAAGTCATTGCCAGGTGCGGCCCCAGGGACGTGCCTCCCGGCATCGCCGGCGGGTTGCAGGGTCCACGGGGGGGGTGGTCGGGCAGGCGGGCCTCGCGATCGCCCTTATGAGGTTCACAGTCTCCGGCTCGAGGCCCCGAGCCCTAACCATGAAGAGTGTCAGCCATTCCCGACAATCAGCGCGATGTGCGAATCTCGTCAGAGTCGGCCGGGTGATCGCTTGGGCTCCCTTCGCGCGGGCGGAGGTGCATCTCCAGCAGCTCCGGATCGGCGAGGAGCTCGGCGCTGCTCGCCCGGCGCACGATCCGGCCGCGGTCGAGAATGATGGCGCGATCGGCGATGGCGAGCACCTTCCGCGCCTTCTGTTCGACGATCACCGCGGCGACGCCTTCCTCGCTCCGGATGCGGCGAAGCGCCGCGAGGACCTCCTCGACGATGAGCGGCGCCAGACCCTTCCAGCGGCTCGTCGAGCAGGATCACGCGCGGGATTGAGCATGAGCGCACGCCCGATCGCGAGCATCTGCTGCTCGCCGCCGGACAGGGTGGTTCCCCGGTTGCCGCGCCGCTCGGCGAGCCGCGGGAACAGCGCCAGGACGCGGGCTGGCCGTCCAGGCGCCGGGGCGTGCCACCGCCGTCAGGTTCTCCTCGACGCTGAGCGAGCGGAAGATGCCGCGCTCCTGCGGCACCCAGCCGAGCCCGGCGGCGGCGCGCTGTTCCGGGCAAAGGCGGGCAATGTCGCGGCCGGCAAGGCGAATGGTCCCGCCGAAGCGCGTGGTCAGCCCGACCATGGTCCTGATCAGCGTCGACTTGCCGGTGCCGTTCCGGCCGAGGATCGCCAGCGACCTCGCCTTCCGGCGACCGCCAGGCCGATATCCTCGATGCCGACCGCCGGCGCCGTAGCCGGCGGTCAGTCGCTCGACGGCGAGAACCTCAGCCAACGGTCGCTCCTCGCCGAGATAGGCGGCGCGCACCAGCGGATCGCGCGGCGATTTCCTCGGGCGTCCCTTCCGCGAGGACCGCTCCGGCGACGAGCACCGAGATGCGCTCGGCGAAGGAGAAGACGAGGTCCATGTCGTGCTCGATGAGAAGGACGGTGACGTCGCGCGGCAGCGATCGGCGACCACGGCGAGGATATCGTCGCGCTCTCCCTTCGGGGATGCCGGCGGCGGGCTCGTCGAGGAGGAGGACGAGCGGCCTTGCGGCGATGGCGGCGGCGATCTCGAGCAGGCGCTGCTGGCCGTAGGCGAGCAAGGCGGTCGGAGTCTCGGCAACATGCCGGACATGCCGAAACGGTCGAGCAGCGCCGCGGGCCTCGGCGAGAGCCCGCCGTCCTTTCGCAGCGGCCGCCACCAGTTGACGACGGCGCGCTCGCCGCTCGGCGATGGCGAGCGCGACCGTCTCGAGCGGCGTCAAGGCCGGGAAAGAGCTGGTTGATCTGGAAGGTGCGCTGCAGGCCGTGGCGCGCCGCGCTGGTGGCGCGGCATGGCGGTAATGTCGCGCGCCGCCGAGGAAGACGCGTCCGGCGCTCGGTCTGAGGACGCCGGTGAGGAGATTGATGAGCGTCGTCTTGCCGGCGCCGTTCGGGCCGATGAGGGCATGCCGCGCGCCGGGCTCAAGCGCCAGAGATATGCGGCTCGCGGCGACGAGCCCGCCGAAACGTTTCTCCAGCTCAGGGTTTCGAGGGCCGCGGTCATCGACCGCCACCCCGTCCGGCGGCGAACGCGGCGCGCCAAGGCCGCCGATCCGTTCGCGGCCGACGCAGCACGATCACCACCAGCACGAAGCCGATCCAGAACTCCCAGTATTGCGGTGTGAGGCCGGAGAGGATGTCCTGCATGACGCGAAACACGGTCGCGCCGAAGAGCCCGCCATAGAGATAGCCGGCGCCGCCGAGGACGAGCGCGAGAAGCACGTCGGCGGAGCGATGGAAGGCGAGGTCAGTCGAGCGAGACGAACTGCGTGGTCTGCGCGAGCAGCGCGCCGGCCGACGCCGGCATAGGCGGCGGCGATCGTATAGATCGCGACCAGCCGGACGATGCGTCGGCACGCCGATGGCGCCGGCGCGAAGCCGGTTGACGCCGGATCGCCCTTGAGCGACAGGCCGAATTGCGATCCGACCAGAATGCGGGCGACGAGAAAGAGCAGGAAGAGCACGATCAGGCTGTAGGCGGCGGCGGTGTTGCCGCGGAGATCGAAGCGAAACAGGCCGAGGACCGGGTTCGATCTCGATGCCGCTCAGACCGTCGGCGCCGCCGGTCAGGTCCGAGGCGCTGGTTGGCGATCTCGGCGAGGATCGATGCTACGCCGAGCGTGATCATCAGGCGCGTCAGGTCCGAGCCGCGCAGGATCAGCGGGCTGGTGACGAAGCCGAGCAAAGCCGGCGGCGGCCGCGGCAAGCAGAAGTCCGAGAAGCGGGTCGCCGAGGCCGTTCGAGGCGAGCAGCCCGGCGGCATAGGCGCCGAGCCCGAAAAAGGCGGCGTGGCCGAGCGAAATGATGCCGGCATAGCCGAGGATCAGGTCGAGCGAGAGGGCGAAGAGCGCGAAGATCGCGATGTCGTTGATGAGAAGGCGGCGGTCGGGAAATACGAAGTAGCTCGCCGCGACGGCGAGCCAGAATCCGGCCTCGCAGGAAAGGCCGGAGGGCGGCGCTCCGCGCGATGCGCCGCGGTTGCTCCGGCCCGCTCACCGCGAGTCGGCCGGGGCGAAGAGACCCTGCGGTCGCCACAACAGCACCACGACCATTAGCGTATAGATGACGAAGGCGCCGAACGCCGGAAGGTAGTACTTGCCGGCGACGTCGGCGATCCCGAGGAGGAGCGCCGCGACGAACGGGCCGATCAGCGAGGTGGTGCCGCCGACGGCGACCACGATCAGGAAGTAGATCAGGAATTTCAGCGGAAAGGTCGGGTCGAGGCCGAGGAACTCGGCGCCGAGCGCGCCGCCCAATCCGGCGAGCCCGGAGCCGACGGCGAAGGTCAGCGTGAAGATCAGCCCGACATTGATGCCCATTCCCCTGGCCACGGCGCGGTCGTCGACGCCGGCGCGGAGCTGCGCGCCGAAACGGGTCCGGGTGAGGACGAGCTGCAGGACGAGGGCGAGGACGCCGCAGACGACGACGATGAACAGCCGATAGGCGCCGATGCCGACGCCGAGGATCTCGTAACGCTGGCGGAGCACGTCGGGAATGTCGATGAACTGCTGGCTCGAGCCGAGAAAATAGTCGACCGCCGACACCGCCATCAGGACGAGGCCGATGGTGAAGAGGATCTGGTCGAGATGGCTCTTGGCGTAGATGTGAACATAGAGCGAGCGCTCGATCACGACGCCGATGACCGCGGTCGCGACGAAGATCAGCGGCAGGGCGGCGAAGAAGGGCACCCCCATCCGATTGACCAGCGCGACCCCGATATAGCCGCCGGCCATGGCGAAGGCGCCATGCGCGAGATTGACGAAGTTCATCAGGCCGAGGGTGACGGAGAGGCCGACCGCCAGCACGAAGAGCAGCATGCCGTAGGCGGTGCCGTCGAAGAGGACCGTCAGCATGGCGCGTCGCTGTCAGCCGGTAGTACGGGGCTTCTTGCGCTCCTTGGGGCCGGTCTCATAGGACAAGTCGGTTGATTGCCGGTCGCTGAGCAGGCTTCGCAAACCGCTTTGCTTTGGCCAGCAGTGCTGGTCGGTCCTGCAGCGGTAGCGCGCGCAATTTCTCCAAATAGCCGTCGGCGATCTCAAACGTGCCGTCGCGGGGGCACTTAACGACAATCCCGTCGAAGTCACGCCGAGTTAGGTCTGATGCCTCCGCACCACACACCGGGCACTCCATCACTAAGCCTCTTGGGCCGACTGACGTGGAAAATACTTCTCAATCTCGTTGATCTCTTTTCCACTACCCAGGAACTCAGCATAGTCCCCCGAGGGGTAGTCCAAGCGACATCCAACGGCTGCCCACCGCTTCTGAAGCGTCGATCCGAGCGCCGCACCGACTATCGCTCCGACCGCGCCGGCGGAATAGCCGACAATCGCGCCAATCTGAACGGGATAGCTCGACAGAAGCGACTGAAGTTCCTCCTTCTCAACTTTCCTAAGCCTGACTCCTTGGCGGGATATGGGTGCCTTCCGTCTTCGCAACGCACCTTGCTGCTTTACGAGCAAATTCGGACCATCTCGGACAAAAACAACCGTGTCTCCAACCTTGAAACCAAAGCTGTTGTTCAGGATGTACATCTTCCCTGCCGGAGTCGACGATCAGGGCTTACCTAAATCATTGTCCATCAACCTATTTCGCCGCCTTGACCGGGTCCTTGACGTTCTCGAAGGTGGCGAACTCGATGTTGTAGAGCTCGCCGTCATCGCCGCGCTTGACCTCGCGGATATAGATGTTCTGGACGATGTCGCGGGTCTCCGGATCGATCGAGATCGGGCCGCGCGGGCTTTCCCAGGCCATCCCCTTCATGGCCTCGATCAGCTTGTTGCCGTCGGTGTCGCCGCCGGTCTTTTCCAGCGCCGCATAGATGAGGTGCATGCCGTCATAGGTGTGGACGGCGACGAAGTCGGGCCGGCCGCCGCCGGACGCGGCCTTGTAGGCCTTGACGAAGGCGCGGTTCATGTCGGAATCGTGCGCGGCGGAGTAGTTGTGCGCGGTCACCGCGCCGAGCGCGGCGTCGCCCATCCCGTTCAGCACGTCATCGTCGGCAAAGTCGCCGGTTCCGATCAGCTTGATCCCGGACTTGTCGAGGCCGCGCTCGACGAACTGCTTCATCAATACCCCGCCCTGGCTGGCCGGCACGAAGATGAAGAGCGCGTCGGGCTTGTCGTCGGCGGCGCGCTGCAGGAACGGCGCATAGTCGGGATTGGCGAGCGGGACGCGGAGCGACTCGATGGTCTCTCCGCCGGCGGCCTTGAAGCGCTCGACGAAAGCCTTTTCGGCGTCCTGTCCGGGCGCGTAATCGCTGACCAGCGTCACCACCTTCTTGATGCCGTTCTGCGCGGCCCAGTCGGCGATGATCACCGAGGACTGCGGCAGGGTGAAGCTGGTGCGGACGAAGTAGGGCGACTTCTCGGTGATGATCGAGGTGCCGGCGAGGGTGATCACGGCCGGCACCTTGGCTTCGGTCGCGATCGGTGCCACTGCGAGCGCGATCGGCGTCAGTCCGAACCCCATCAGGAACTTGACTCCGTCATTGACGACCAGCTCCTGGGCCAGCCGCTTGGAATTGTCGGGCACGCCGGCGTCGTCCTTGACAATGAGCTCGATCTTCTTGCCGGCGACGGTGTCGCCGTGTTCCTGCATGTAGAGCTGAGCGCCGATCTGCATCTGCTTGCCGTTCGGGGCGAACGGCCCGGTCATCGGCGCGATCAGGCCGATCTTGACCGTGTCTTCGGCATGCGCCGCGGTCCCGGCGGCGAGAAAGGCGGCGGCCAAGACGGTGCCTATCGACATGATTCGCATTGTCTTCCTCCCGGCTATGGTCGCCCTGTCGGACTCCCTTTCGGATCGGTCCGCTGCACGGCAGGAATTTTAGACACGCGTCTCATGCCTTACAACAGCGGCTGCAAACGCCGAGGACAATCGCGTTCGGATTGCGAACGCTCCCGGCACAGGCGCGCCGTCCGCGACAATCGCGTCAGGTGGCGGCGGCGGCTTCGGCTGGTTCGAAGAAGCGGTGCTTCAGGTCGCGCTGGTTCTCGTAGATCGAGCCCTGGTTCAGCGCCGCCGGCAACGGCAGCCGCACCCGCACGTCGGCGAGGCGCGGCTCCTTCTCCTCGCCGGCGACGAGGAGATTCCGCCACGTCTCCCAGTCCGGGGCGTTGAGCAACGGCCAGGCGTCCGCCGAACGGAACTGAAGCAGGAAGAAGCGCCGCGGCCGCGCCGACCGGTTCGGCGCCGAGGCATGGATTGCCCGGACATGATGAATGCTGATCGAGCCCGCCTTTCCGAGGCAGGGCTCCGCGTCGGCGATATCGAGCGAGGTTTTCGTCAGATCCATCGCGCCGCAGAAGCGGCCTTCGGAATGATGGTCGTGGACCGGTCCCTGGTGCGAGCGGGGGATCACCATCAGCGGGCCGTTCTCCTCCGCCATATCGTCGATCATCACGCCGACCGCGGCGAGGTCATCGTTGGTGTGCGGGTAGAACGCCCAGTCCTGGTGCCATTCGACCGGCGCGCCGAATCCGGCCGCCTTCATGTTGAGCTTGGCGCTGTCGAAGCGGATGTTCGGCCCCCATAACGCGCTGAGACAGGCGATGACGCGGGGATGGCGGACGATCGCGGCAAACCGGCGGTCCCACTTGTCGGGCGTCTTGATGCGGCGAACCCGCGGCTCGGCGGCACTGTGGCCGGGTTCGAGGTCGTAGACCTCGGTGTGGCGGGTCTCGCCGCGCGAGCGCTCGACCAATTCGTCGGTGGCCTGCCGGAGGCCCGCGACCTCCTCGCCGGTCAACACATCGGGGACGACGATGAAGCCGTCCCGTTCGTAGCGTTCGACGTCGGCTCGACTGAGCATCGTTTCCTTCACCTGCGATCACCGGCCCGGCCCAGCAAAGCCCTTGTCGAGGAATCTTCAACCATTTTCGGGCCGAAGGTCCGGTGGCCCCGTGGTGGTTGAGCGAGGCCGAGCGCTCTCACGGGAAAAGTGTTCGACAGCAACAGACCAGCGGCAGCGGAACGATCCGGCCGTTGTCGGGTTAATCAACAGGACCGCTTCCGCGGCCTTTTATTCCAACCCGACAAGAGGAAGGCAATCGATGATCAAGAACCTACTTGTGACAACCGCGCTGGTGGCGATGTCCGCCACCGCAGCGCTTGCCGCCAACAAGGCAGACAGAACGGTCACCGTCTCGCAGTACATGACGGCGCCGATGCAGGGCGACCACCTCGCCTCGAAGCTCATCGGCGAGAATGTCTATGGCAGCAATCAGCCGAACGCCGAAAGCATCGGACAGATCGATGATCTCGTCATCGGCAATGACGGTACGGTACATTCCGTGCTGATCGGGGTCGGCGGATTTCTCGGCATCGGCGAAAAGGACGTCGCCGTCAGCTTCAACGGCCTGGAATGGGCCTGGAACAAGGACAAGACCGCCGAGTTTCTGGTCTTCCCGGCCACCAAGGAAAGCCTCGATGCTGCGCCCGCATTCGACAGGACCGCGATGAACTCGACGGCGGCGAATCCTCCCGCAGTGGCGTCCGCGCCGGCTAACAATCCACCGGCGACCAGGATGGCCACCAACATGACGGGCAATGAGCCGGCAGGCGTGAGTCCGGTCGATGTGTCGACGATTTCGGCAAATAACCTGACCGGCACCACCGTCTATTCCGCCGATAACCAGAACATCGGCGAAGTCGGCGACGTCCTCCTCGGCAAGGACGGCAAAATCGACGCGGTGGTTCTCGATATCGGCGGGTTTCTCGGGATCGGCGAGAAGCCGGTGGCGATCGCCTTCAAGGACTTGAAGATCGTCTCCGACGCCAACCGCAACCTCTACCTGAACACGCCTTTCACCAAGGCCGAGCTCGACGCGGCGCCGACCTACGACAAGAACAAATACCTCAACTCGCCTGACTCCGTTCTGCTTCACGCGAACGGCTAGTGAATGTTCCCTCTGCGGCGGTTCGCGATGTGCGGACCGCCGCACCGGGATGTCAGGATGAGACGCGTCACGCCGGTCCGGCAGACCATCGCCTGTTCGAGGCGAGGAACTACGGAAGCGGGATTTCGTCCTTCAGGTCCTTCTTCATCATCAGCATGATGCTCGAATAGTCGAGCTTGCCGTAGCCGGCGTCGCAATGCATCGCAAACAGGTTGCAGGCAATGCCGCCGAGCGTGGCGAGCGCTCGCGATTGGTTGGCGAGCTGGACCGCAAGCAGCATGTCCTTCAACTGGAACTCGGTGCGAAAGCCGCCGGTATAGCCGCGCGCCGAAGGGACGTTTTCCATCGTCCCGGGATAGGGGTTGAGCTGCTGGAGGGCGAAATTGGTGCCCGAGCTCGTCCGCATGATGTCGGACAGGACCTTCGGGTCGAGCCCGTTGGCGACGCCGAGCGCCAGCGCCTCGGCGGCGCCGACCATGCAGATGCCGGAGAGCATGTTGTTGCAGATCTTGGCGGTCTGCCCGGCGCCGTTGGTTCCGGCGTGAACGATGTTCCGCCCCATCGCCTGCAACAGCGGGCGGGCCCGCTCGAGGTCCGCGGCATCGCCGCCGACCATGAAGGTGAGGGTGGCCGCCTCGGCGCCGACCGTGCCGCCCGAGACGGGCGCGTCGATCATCTTGCTGCCGCGCTTCCTGACCTCCTCCGCGAGGTCGCGGGTGACCGAGATCGAGATGGTGCTCGAATCCATGAACAGCGTGCCGGGCGAAACCGCGTCGAGGAGGCCGCCCTTGCCGAGATAGGCATCGCGGACGTGGTCGCTGGTCGGAAGCATCGTCATGACCACGTCGGCGCCCTTGGCCGCCGCTACCGCGGAGGGCGCGCTCCTGCCGCCGTGCTCGACCAGATAGGCGACCGCCTCCGGCAGCAGATCGAAGCCGGTCACCTCATAGCCGGCCTTGACCATGTTTCGGCCCATCGGCTTTCCCATATTGCCGATCCCGATAAGGGCAACGCGCATATCAGTCTTCCTCCCTCTCCAGGCCGGTTCAGACGCCGGGCGTGCCGGAGTTGATGATCACCGTCTTCGACCAGGTGAAATGCTCGACCATGCTTTCGAGCGACAGTTCCCGGCCCATCCCGCTGATCTTGGTGCCGCCATATTCGATGCTCGCCTCGGCGACCGAGAACTGGTTCACCTGAACGAAGCCCGCCTCGATCCGGTCGACGAACTCCATGGCGCGGGCGAGGTCGCGGGTCCACAGAACCGCGGCGAGGCCGTAGCGGGAATCGTTGGCTTCGGCGATCACCGCGTCGAAGTCGCGCCATGGCGCGACGGTGGCGACCGGACCGAAGATTTCGTCGCGGCAGACCGGCGACTCCGCCGGCACGCCTTCGATCAGGGTCGGGCGATAGAAGTAGCCGCGGCGAAGCGACTCATCTCCCGGCCGCTCGCCGCCGACAAGGATGCGCGCGCCGGGCGTCTCACGCGCCATCTCGACATAGCGCTCGATCCGGGCAAGCTGCTCGGCCGAGATCACCGCCCCGACCTCGGTCGAATCGTCGAGGGGATCGCCGAGTCGGCCCTTGCCGATGTCGGCGGTGACGCGGCGGAGCACCTCGTCGTAGATCGCCTCGTGGATATAGACGCGCGTCCCCGCCGTGCAGGACTGGCCCTGACGGAAGAGGCGCAGCCCCTGGATGATGCCGGGCACCGCCAGATCGAGATCGGCGTCGGGCATGACGATGTTGGGGTTCTTGCCGCCGAGCTCGGCCGTAACCGAGATGAACTTGTCCGCCGCGTCGCGCATGATCTCGGCGCCGACGGCGCTGGAGCCGGTGAAGGTGACCTTGCGCACCAGCGGATGCTTGACCAGCGGCTTGCCGGCCTCTTCGCCATATCCCGAGATGACGTTGGCGACGCCGGCCGGGAGCACCTCCTGGATGAGCTCGAAGACGCGGAGCACGGCGAGTGGCGCCTGCTCCGCCGTCTTCAGGACCGCCGTGTTTCCGGCCGCGAGCGCCGGACCGATCTTGCAGGCCGACTGCATCAGGGGAGCGTTCCACGGGATGATCGCGCCCACCACCCCGACCGGCACCCGCTTGGTGTACAGAAACTTGGACGGCGCCCAAGGGGTCGTCTTCCCCTTCACCTCGCTCGCGAGCCCGGCGAAGTAGCGGAGGATGTCGACCATGGTCCGCGCCTCGCCGCGCGTCTGCGTCGCCAGCGCGTTGCCGGTCTCGAGCGAGGAAAGCTGCGCGAGCGATTCGACCTCCGCCTCGAGCCGCGCCGCCATCTCGAGCATGATGCCGCTCCGCTTCCGCGCGGGCAGGGCGGCCCAGGCCGGAAACGCCGCGGCGGCGGTCCCGACCGCGCGGTCGACATCCGGCGCCAGGCAGCGTGGCGCGCTGCCGATCACTTCGCCGTTCGCGGGGTTCTCCACCGGAAAGCTGTCGCGGGCGACGGCCTCGGTCAGGCGGCCGCCGACCACGATGCGATCGGAAAGGCGCACGGCCATCGCCTTGGCGGTCCGTGCGCGTTCGGCTGCGGTGCTTGCCGCGGAAAGATCGTTCATGGCGCTCCTCCTCCCCGCTCGCCGCGGGCGATGCCGATTGCCGTCCGAACCCGTCGCGCCGACGCTTCGCGGCGTGCAAAGCGGGCGGCCGGCGCGTCTTGCATTCGTATGCATATGCGATAACGTCCCGCTTCGCGGCGAGTTCAATAGCAACGGGGAGATTGCCGGCAATCGCTCCCCAATCGAGAGCGAAGACGATGACGGACACACGGATCGGCCTCCTCCTCGGCGACCCCGCGGGCGTCGGCCCCGAAATCGCGGCGAAGCTCCTCGCGCGCGAGGCGGACCGCGACGATCTCCGGTTCATCGTCATCGGCACCGAGGCGGCGCTCGGCGCCGGGGCCGCCGTCGCCGGGGTCGACCTCAAGCTGCCCACCTACAAGGCCGGGCAAGCGATCCCGGCAACCGCGCCGCGTCAGGTCCTGCTCCGGATCGACGACGCGGACGCAACCGATATTCGTGCGGGCGAGGCGAGCCGCGCCGCGGGACTTTTCACGCTGCGCAGCCTTCGGGCGGCGGTCGACGCGGTCAAGTCCGGGCAGATCGACGCGATCGTCTACGCCCCGCTCAACAAGCACGCGATGAACCTTGCCGGGTTCGCCGAGATCGACGAGATGCACTATCTCGCGGGCCTCTTCGGCGTGAGGCATTTCTTTTCGGAACTGAACGTCCTCGACAAGCTGTGGACCGTGCGGGCCACCTCGCATGTCCCGCTCGGCGAGGTCGCCTCGAGCCTGACGACGGACCTCGTTATCGACGCTACCCGGCTCGGCGTCGCGACGATGAAATTGGCAGGGCTGCCGCCGCCGCGGATCGCCGTCGCCGGGCTCAATCCGCATGCCGGCGACGGCGGCACGATCGGCCGCGAGGACATCGAGGTCATCCAGCCGGCGGTCGAAGCCCTGAGGCGGGAAGGGCTGGACATCCATGGTCCGGTCTCGCCGGACATCGTGATGACGGTCGCCTATCGCGGCGCCTACGATCTCGTCGTGACCATGTACCACGACCAGGGCCAGATCGCGCTCAAGGCGCTCGGCTTCACCCGCGTCGTGACGCTGCTCGGCGGGTTGCCGGTGCCGGCGATCACCGCCTCGTCAGGCAGCGCCTACGACATCACCGGCCGCAACCAGGCGAGTCCCGAGGGGCTGATCGCGGCCTGCGCATTGGCCGAGCTGTTCGCGCGCGCGGCGGTGCCGGCATAAACGCGCCGCGTCACACGGCCGGCGCGATCCGGGCGGAACTCCGCACGATCAGCTCGCCGGGGACCCGGATCGAGACCGGCGCCGCGCCGGGCCGGTCCATCTGCGCAAGCAGAATGGCGACCGCTTCCGAGGTCATCGTCTCGACCGGCTGGCGCACCGTCGTCAAATCGTAGCTCGGCCAGGCCGCCGCGGCGATATCGTCGAAGCCGACGATCGAGACCTCCTCGGGTACGCGGAGGCCGAGACCGCGCCGCGCCGCGTCGAGCGCGCCGAGCGCCATGATATCGCTGATGCAGAAGAGGGCGTCCGGCCGGTCGCGTCCCGAGAGAAGCCCGGTCGCTGCCTGATAGCCGCCGTCATAGGTGTTACCGCCGGGCGCCTCGCGAAGCGCGGCGATCCCGTTCCGCCGCAGCTCCCCGGCGAAGGCGTTCCTCCGCTCCATGTGGGTCGAGGTGCTGGCGAGCCCGCCGATGAGCCCGAAGCGGCGATGGCCTGCCGCCAGCAGGGCGCGCGCTACAAGCCGTCCGGCCTCGTCATTGGCGCAACAGACGGAATTGACGGCGTCGCCATAGACGGTGCGGTTGAACAGCACCACCGGAGTGCCGGTCCGGCCGACGGCTTCGGCCATGCGCGAGGACAGCGTCGCCGAGGTGATGACCACGCCGGCGACCTGATACTGCATCAGTTGCGGCAGCACCTCGTCGACATCGTGCCCGGGAGGCACGCTGAACAGAAGAACGCGGCGGCCGAGCCGCTGCAGGCTCTGGGTGAAGGCGTTGAGCACCGCCGGGTAAAAGGGGTTGAGGATGTCCCCCATGACGATCCCCACCATGTTCGACTTGCGCGAGATCAGCGACCGCGCCAGCTCGTTGGGACGGTAGCCGAGCTCGGAGGCGACGACGCGGATGCGCTCGAGGGTCTCGGTGGAGACCACCCCCTCGCGGCTGAAGGCGCGGGACACCGTCGACTGGGAGACCCCGGCGGCGCGCGCCACCTCGTAGGACGTGACTTTTCTCATGCCTGCGGCGCCTGCCCGGGATGGCCGCGGATCATCATCCGGCCGGCTTTGGCTGCGATCGGCCGAGGTCTCGGGGCCAAAGACCTGATACTCGCTTTCCTAGCAGGATGAGTCACGGCCTCGACACGGAATCCCTCCGCGGACCCGGTTCGTTGTGCGGGCAGGGTGCGCGTCCCGCACACCGGGCGGCGGGACGCCGCCCGCCTTGCGCGGGGAGGGTGCGCGTCCCGCGCACCGGGCCGCCGCCCCTCCTTGTGCGGGGAGGGTGCGCGTCCCGCGCACCGGGCGGCGGGACGCCGCCCCTCCTTGCGCGACACGGACCGCCAGGGATGAAGATGGTACGGGCTGCCCAAAACGCCCGTCGCCGGGAATTGTGATTCTGAGTACCGGTGTCGTGATGCACCCCGCGACGCGGTTCTCTCTCCGATCCCGCCCGCGGTCAGCCGCGGCCTGCGGTTCCCGGTCGTGGGCATCTCAGCCGGCGTGCCATTCGCTCAGCATGGTCGCGAATTTGAGGTCGACGTCCTTGGTGAGAAGATCGAGGCGCTTCGCCCAGAAGCTCTTGAGGTAAGGCATTTCGAGGTGCTCATCGAGCTGCTTCTTCGTCTGCCAGACCTCGTAGAAGACGAACTCGTTCGGGATCTTCATCGCTGACGTGGAGGTGATAGGCGACGCATCCCTCTTCGGTGCGGGTCGGCTTGACGAAGCCGTTGAGGATTTCGAGGAGCTCGGCGCGCTTCTCGGGCCTGGCGTTGAGCGTCGCGATCAGGATGCATTGGGGCTGCAAAATGTCCTCCTCGTTTCTGGTTCGGCATTGCCTGCGAAGCGTCGGAACCCGGCCGCGGGCCTAGACCAGCACCATGCCGCCGTCGCACATGATGATCTGACCGGTGAGGTAGTCCGACTCCGATGACGCGAGGAAGGCGGCGAGTCCTGCGAGATCGACCGGCTTGGCCGGGCAGCCGACCAGAATGTTGGCCGAGAAGGACTCGATGAACTCGCCCTTCTTCTTGATGACGCCCTTGTCGATCATGTCCTGCTCGAGCCCGTCCCAAAGCGGAGTCACCACGACGCCGGGTGCGATGCCGTTGACGGTGATCTTGTGCTTGCCCATCTCGCGGGCGGCGGCCTGGGTCAGCGAGATGACCCCGGCCTTGCTGGCGCAGTAGGGGGCGAACTCGGCGTAGCCCTGGCGGCCGGCGATCGAGGCGGTGTTGATGATCTTGCCGCCGCGGCCCTGCGCGATCATCTGCTTCCCGACCTCCTGCATGCAGATCAGCACGCCGAGGGTGTTGACCCGGACGATCGAGTTGAAGTTGTCCTCGTCGACCTCGAAGAACGGCACCGGCCTGTTGAAGCCGGCATTGTTGAAGAGCACGTCGATGCCGCCGAAGGCCTTGACGGTCTCGGCGACCATCGCCTTCACCTCGCTCCGCTCGGCGACATCGACCTTGACGGCGATCGCCTCGTGACCGTTGCCCCTGAGCTCGTCGGCCAGCGCTTCGGCCTTGGCGCCATTGAGATCGGCGACCACGACCCGCGCGCCTTCGTCGGCGAGACGGCGGATGATGCCTTCGCCGAGGCCCTGCGCGCCGCCGGTGACGATGATGCTCTTGCCCTTGATGCCCTGCATGATGCTCCTTCAACTCCCGTCACAATGATTGCCGCCGAGCCGAATCCGCCCGACCGTGTCAAGCCGGCTGTCCCGCCGGCCGCCGCGGATTTGCCTCAGCCCCGCGCCCGTTGCGCCTGCGAGTAGATCGCCACGGCGACCAGCGTGATGCCGCCGATGAACCAGTATTGCCAGGCCCCCGACAGGCCGAGGAAGGTCGTGGTCGAGTTGATCACCTGGATGAGCACGGCGCCGAACAGCACGCCGATGAAGGCGCCGCGCCCGCCGAACAGGCTGGTGCCGCCGAGGACGACGGCAGCGATGCTGGTGAGCGTATAGGTCACACCCTGGTTGGGATCGCCGATGCCGAGCTGCGCCATCACCATGACGCCGCCGAGAACGGTCAGGAGCGAGCAGGCGATGAACGCGCCGACGACGACAAGATCGGTCCTGACGCCGATGCGCGCGGCCGACTGCTCGTTCGATCCGACCGCGCGGAGGCTGAGGCCCCAGCGCGTATAGCGAAGCGCGAGCTCAAGCCCGATGCCGAGAACCACGGCGACGACGAAGGCGATGGGAATGCCGCCGACGCTGGTCTGGATCACGTCGATCACGTTGACGCTGATGCTGCCCGCCGGCTGCGGGCGCAAGCAGCACCGAGCAACCCTGGATGATGATGTAGATGCCGAGCGTCGCGGCGACCGCGGTGAAGTTGCCGAAGCGGACCAGCGACGCCGTTGGCGAGGCCGACGGCAGCGCCCGCGGCGAACATCGCGAGCAGCCCGACGATCATCAGGCCGGCGGTGCTTCCATCGATGAAGAAGAACGAGGCGATGACCACCGCGAGCCCGACCAGCGGGCCGACCGAGACGTCGATGCCGCCGGTCAGGATGACGCACATCTGGCCGAAGCCGACGAAGGACAGCGCCGCCGTGAGAAGCAGCATCTTCTCGATGTTGAAGGCCGAGACGAAGCGGATGTTGTGGCCGGTCGCGTAGGCGCCGAGGGCGATGATCAGGACCGCCAGCACGAGGCTCGGCGCAAAGTCGCCGGCGGCGAACTGGCGAAGCCGCCGGCGCCAGCCGAGGTCCGCGCGTCGCCCGCGCCGGCGTCTCTCGGCCTTGCGGTGCGTCGTGGCGGTCATCATCGTCCGGCCGATCTTCTCCTCGGTCACGTCGGCTGCCGGACAGTTCGCCGACATTGTGGCCGCGCGAGAAGACGATGACGCGGTCGCAGAGGCCCTCGAGCTCCTGGAGGTCGGACGAGACGATGACGACCGGCGTGCCGCGGTCGGCGATTTCGCGCAGGATGCGATAGATTTCGGCGCGGGCGCCGACGTCGACGCCGGCCGTCGGCTCTTCGGCGAGGACCAGCGACGCGTTGGCGAGAAGCGCGCGCGCCAGGATCACCTTCTGCTGGTTGCCGCCGGAGAGGCTGGCGACGTTGGTGTCGACCGACGGCGTCCGGATGCTGAGGGCGGTGACCTGCTCCGCGACGCGCGTGTATTCGATCCGCCGGCTGACGACGCCGAGCCGTGCGAAGAAGCGGCAGGGCGGAGAGCGCGGCGTTCTCGCGGACCGACAGCCGCATGAACAGCCCTTCCTTCTGCCGGTCCGAGGAGAGGAAAGTGACGCCCGCCTTGTAGGCGGACTCGGGGTGCCCGGCTCTCAGCGCCTGGTCGCCGAGCTTGATCTCGCCGGAGGCGCCGACGAGTCCGGCGAGCGGCGCGCAGGAACTCGCTCTGGCCGTTGCCGGTGATGCCGGCGATGCCGACGATCTCGCCGCCGCGCGCGGTCATGCTCACGTCGTGGAAATGGGCGCCCGAGAGATTGCGGACGACGAGGGCGCCGCGCGCCGCTTCCGTCGCTTTGCCCTTGGCGGGAAACACGCTGGTGACGGTCCTGCCGACGATCAGCCGCAGCATCTCCTCGTCGGACATCTCGTCGACCGGCGCCGAGCCCTTGACCTCGCCGTCGCGCATCACCGTCACCCGGTCGGCGATCTGGCGGACCTCCTGGAGGCGGTGGGAGATGTAGATGATCGCCGCGCCGCGCGCCGCCGCCGCCCGGATCTTCTCGAACAGCAGGTCGACGAGATCGGCGGTGAGCGGCGCCGTCGGCTCGTCGAGCACGAGAATCTTCGGCTCGATCGCCAGCGCCTTGGCAAGCTCGATCAGCTGGCGCTGCGCGACGTCGACCTCGGTCATGCGCGTCTTCGGGTGGACGCTGCAGCCGACGCGCTCGAGCTGCTCGCGCACCCAATCCATGCCCGCGCTCGCTGCTCCGCCGCATCGCTCGCGGGCACGGCGAGGATCATGTTCTCGGCGACGGTGAGATCGGGGAGCACGGCGGGATGCTGGTGGACGATGGCGAGGCCGAGGCGCTGGGCCTGCGCCGCGGTGAGCCGCTCGATCGGTCTCGCCGCCGATCTCGATGGCGCCGGTGTCGGGACGGACGTCGCCGGAGGCGATTCCCATCAGGGTCGACTTGCCGGCGCCGTTCTCGCCGAGGAGCGCATGCACCTCGCCGGCAAAGGCGGTGAACGAGACGTCCTTGACGGCGCTGCACGCCGCCGAAGCGCTTCGAGACGTGCGACAGGCGCAGCCCGACGCTTCTCGTCTCATGCGTCCGGTCGCTGATCCGGATGCGAACCGGCGCTCGCTCCAACACCGTCACGTGTCGACTTCCTCCTCTGCGAAGGCCAGATCGCTGCCCGGCAAGACGCCGCGTCGGGCAGGAAAGAGGAGCGGAGGGAGACCCGCCGATCTGGCCGGTCTCCCTCCGTTCCCGGTCGAGCGGCCCAGGCGATCAGAGGCCGCCCTTCAGCGCCTCCAGCGTCTGCTCGGTGGTCAGGCTGGTGCCGTTGCCCGCCGACTCCGGCAGCTTCGGCGTCGCAGAACACGACGCCCTTCAGCGAATCGTCCATCGACGAAGTTCGTGACGATCTTGTCGCCGGGATTGGCGACGACATGCTCGCCGCCCTTGGTGTCCTTGATGACCAGCGGCTGATCGACCTTGCCGCCGGCGGCCTCGGCGATCGCCCACTGGATGGCGAGGCGGACGTTCCACTGCTCGGCGCTGGTGGTCATGAACTGGAACGACGATTCCTTGCCGTCGGCGTGCAGCTTGTTCCACTCGCAGCCGAAGCCGTTGGCGTCCTCGCCGGCGACCAGCGGCAGCTCGACGACCGGCGCGCTGGAAGGCACCCGAGGTCAGGATCGGGATCGACAGGTCGCCGAACATGCCGTCGATCTCCGGATACTGGGCGATGAGCGCGGTGATGGATTTCGCCATCATGCTCGGATCCCAGTTGGTCACTTCGAACGGATCCTGGCCGATCCACTTGATGTCGGGATAGTCCTTGAGGCACCTCCTGCATGCCCTGCGACTTCTCGACGCTCTCGCTGTTGCCGGGAGGGCCGCCGAGATAGGCCGACGGTGCCCTTGCCGCCGAGGGCGCTCGGCCATCCACTTCGCCCAGAGCACGCCGTGGTCGTAGAAGTTGGTGCCGACGAAGACGCTGTAGTCCTCGCCTTCCTTGCCGCCGACCTTGACGCGGTAGGGAACGACGGCGCTGCCCTGCTTGAAGGCGTCGCGGATGGCCGGAAGCATCGCCGGACCGGCATCCGGGAAGACGACGATCGCTTCGACGCCCTGGCGGCGAGGCCCTGGAGGTCGGAGATCGCCTTCTGGGTGTTGCCCTGGCCGTCGGTATGCGTCCAGCCGGTGACGTTCGGGCAGCGGCTTGCCTCGTTGATCGCGGCGGCCGTCGTCATCTGCCGCCACGGATTGTCGGCGAAGCCGTCGGCGAGCGCGACCGAGATCTCCTTGGTGCCGCAGAAGTCCGGCGGCGTAGCTTCCGGCGTCGCGCAGTAGATCCCGCTGGCGATCTCCTTGCACCACTCCGGCGGCTCGGCCGCGGCAGCGGCGAGCGCGCCGGCCATCATTGCCGCCGTGACCACGGCTCCCGAGAAGAGCCATGCTTCCCGCTTGGATGTCATTCTAGTTCTCCTCCACTATTGTTTCGTCCACACTATCCCGAAGCGCCCGACGGTGGACGACGCCTCGAAATCCTCTAGGCAGTCGAGCCGCCGCGCCCTCGGCGGCGAGGCCGCGCGGTCCGAGCCCGCGAAACAGCTCCGCCAATCCGTTTGAGGTTGAGGCTGTAGACGCCGACGCCGACGATGATCGCACCGCCCTGGAACAGGAACTGCACGCCGACGCTCGCGCCGGTCGTCAGCACGAGCTGCTGAAGCTGCGTCAGGAAGAGCGCGGCGATCACCGTGGCGGCAAGATTGCCGCGGCCGCCGAAGAGCGACGTTCCGCCGAGCACGACCGCGGCGATCGACGGCATCAGGTAGGTGTCGCCCTGGAACGCGCTCGGCAGCCACATCAGCCCGGCAAGGAAGATTCCGCCGCTACAGTAGAGAAGCGCCGCGCCGGCATAAGCCGCGAGCTGGTAGCGGTCCGGCGACGACGCCGGCGGCGCGCGCTGCCCGGGCGTTGGCGCCGACCGCCTCGAAGCGGCGACCGAAGACGGTCTTCTTGATGATGAAGGTGACGAGGCAGGTGGCGGCGACGGCGATATAGGCGAGCGTCGTGACCCCGAAGATCTTGTAGTCGACGAAAGTCGAGAAGCTCTCCGGCACCTGGACCGGCGTGCCGCCCGAGATCTTGAGGTTGACCCCGTAGAGGACGGCGTTCATGCCGATCGTCGCGACGATCGGCGCGACCCGCGCCCGGCTGACGAGGAGACCGTTGATCAGGCCGGCGATGAACGCCGCGGCGAAGGCGTAGACGATCGCGATGCCGAGCGTCGACGTGCCGATGCCCGGGCTGGTTGCTGGCATAGTAGGAGACGATCACGCCGCTCAGCGAGACGACGCCCGGAACCGACAGGTCGATGCCGCCCTGCTGGATCACCAGGGTCTGGCCGAGCGCGACCAGCGCCAGGATCGCGGCGAAGGGGATCATGCCGCTCAGCGCGCCGCTGCCGAGGCTCGCCGGCTGGACGAACCAGCTGATCACGAAGAGGAGGATGGTGGCGACCAGGATGCCGCTGGCTGGAGCGCAGTCCGGTGGGCCGCAGCCAGCCGCGGACGCCTTCAGCCCGAAGCGGAGGCGGCGCCGGGCCGCGACTGCGCGGAGGAGGGAGTGGGATCGGTCACCGGCGACGTTCCATGACCATCGCGCGCTCCGTGGCACCGGACTTGCCGGGCCGGCGCGAGCGTCCGGCGCCGCGAGTTTCGACGCCGGCGGCATCGGGATCGGTCACCCGTCATTGCCATGCGACCGCCTATCCTCCCTCGGTCGGAAGCGGACCGGCGTTCCGGCCGCGGCTCCCTTCTTTGCATTCTTCTTGGCAGCCCGACGGACGGGCCGCTACACTATCTCCCGGAGCGGAACGGGAGCGAGTGAGAACGTTCTCGGGAACGTTAACACGGTGGTTAGCCTATGGTTCTGTGTTCGTAGCTGTCAAGGCATCGAGTTGTCCAAAATGGACAGGGACGCGCATCGTCCGGGATTGGCACCGGGGGTTGGTGCCGCTAGAGGTCATGGCCCATTCGAAATGGCGGCAAACCGGAAATCGAACGTGTTCAGGCACAAGCCCCGGGTCACCCTGCGTGATCTCGCCAAGGATCTCAACGTCTCGGTTTCGACGGCGTCGCGGGCGTTCCACAAGGACGTGGCGATCGCCGGCGAGACCCGGCGGATGGTCCTCAAGCGGGCCGCCGAGCTCGGCTATGGAGCCAACCCCCTCGCGCGGAGCCTGATCACCAAACGCACCCATATCGCCGGCGTCGTCGCCGCCGACATCACCAACCCGTTCTATCCGGAGGTCCTGAACGGGCTCACCGAGGGGCTCCGCTCGATCGACATGAACGTCATGCTGGTGACCGCCAGCCCGTCGCGAAGCAGCGACGAGGCGCTGCGGATTCTCCTCCGCTACCAGCCGGACATCGCGATCCTGCTCGCCGCGACGCTGCCATCGGCGGCGGCGCAGGCGTGTCGCGAGGCGGGGACGCCTGTGATCTTCTTCAACCGCTACGCCGCCGACGGCGCGTCGTGGGCGGTCACCTGCGACAATGTGCGGGGGGGGCGGCAGATTGCCGAGCACCTGATCGGTCGCGGACATCGGCGGCTCGCCTATGTCGCGGGCCGTCCCGACGCGTCGACCACGGTCGACCGCTGGACCGGGTTTCGCGCCGCCTGCCGCCGCCGGGGACTCGACGAGCCGATGCGGGAGGAGGCGGGGGCCTTCGCATACCAGGCCGGCTACGCCGCCGCCCAGCGGCTTCTGGCGCGGCAGCCGCGGCCCGACGCGGTGTTCGGCGCCAACGACATCGTCGCCCTCGGCATCGTCGACGCGGCTCGCCGGGAGTTCGGTCTGCGCATTCCGGAGGACGTGGCGATCGCCGGCTTCGACGACATCGCCATGGCGAACTGGCCGCCCTATTCGCTGACTACGCTCCGCCAGCCGACGGCGGCAATGATCGAAACGACGATCGATCTGGTGCGAAAGCTCAGGCGCAATCCCTCGCAGAAGCCGAAGGCGATCCGCATTCTCGGCGAACTGGTCGAGCGGAACACGACATAGCGCCGCGCGGCTCGCCGCGCCGATCCGCCGCGGCCGGCGAATCGGATGGCTTGACACCACGAAATGGTGGGCCATAGGCTGTCAGGTGTAAACGTTCCCGAGAACGTTCTCAGACACGGCTGGTCGCGACCCTCCCGTCGCGGGAAAAAAATCGGATCGGGGCGCGAAGCCGGCCGCAACGATAAGACAGGGCAGGGAATCGCGGGGCGGCGATTCGATCTGCCATGTGGAGGAGGGAGAGAGCGGCGCATGACATCCGACCTCGCCATGGTTGATGCGCATCTCCACTATTGGGATCCGACCAAGCACTACTATCCCTGGCTGAACGACAGGCCGCTGATCCCGTTCCGATACGGCGACTATTCATCGATCTGCCGGCCCTACTACCCGGCCGACTATTTCCGCGACGCCAAGGGCCACAACGTCGTCAAGACGGTCTACCTCGAGGCCGAATGGGATCCGCGCGACCCGGTCGGCGAGATGGACTTCATCGCCGAGTTGCGGCGCGACACCGGCTTCCCGAGCGTCGCGATCGCCCAGGCCTGGCTCGACCGCGACGACGTCGGCCCCGTCCTCGAGAGCCACGCCGCGCGCGATTTCGTCCGCGGCGTCCGCCAGAAACCGCGCGGTAGCACGTCGCCGAACGACCGGAAGCCGACCAGCATGAGCGATGCGGTCTGGCGCGCCGGCTTCGCGCGGCTTAAGCCGCTCGGCCTGCAGTTCGACCTGCAGACGCCATGGTGGCATCTCGACGAGGCGGCGGCGCTGGCCCGCGATTTCCCCGAGACGCGGATCATCCTTCTCCACACCGGCCTTCCCGCCGACCGCAGCCCGGAGGGAATCGCCGGATGGAAGGCGGGGATGGCGACGTTCGCGGATTGCCCCAACGTCGCCGTCAAGATCTCTGGCATCGGCATCCCGGGCGTGCCGTGGACGGCCGAGAACAATCGCAACGTCGTGCTCACCACAATCGACCTCTTCGGCGTCGAGCGCTGCATGTTCGGGAGCAACTTCCCGGTCGACAGCGTCTGTGGCGATCTCGACACGATCTTCTCGGGCTACAAGACCATCACCTCCGGCTTCACCGACGAAGAACGCCGGAAGATGTTCCACGACAACGCCATGCGGCTTTATCGGATCGATGAATAGCGCAATCGGATATGTCGGCGTCGGCCTGATGGGCGGCGCCATGGTCCGGCACCTGCTGTCGCGGGGCTTCGCGGTGCGGGCTTTCGACATCGTGCCGGAGAAGCTCGCGGACGTTGTCGCGGCGGGCGCCGAGCCCGCGGATTCGCCGGGCGACGTCGTCGACGGCGCCGGGATCGTCGCGTTGAACCTCCCTTCGACGCGGGCGGTCGAGGAGGCGGTGTTCGGGGAAGGCGGCCTCGCCGGCCGCATCGACCCGCACCGCCTCCTCGTCGACTTCTCGACCATCGAGGTCGACCGCTGCCGCGATTTCGCGCGGCGGCTCAAGGACGCGACGGGGTGCCGCTGGGTCGACGCACCGGTGTCGGGCGGACCGGTCGCGGCCGGCGACGGGACGCTGACCGTGATGGCCGGCGGCGACGACGCCGACATCGCGCGGCTCAGGCCGCTGTTCGAGGCGATCGCCGCCAACTTCACCCATGTCGGCCAGAGCGGAGACGGCCTCGTCGCCAAGATGGTCAGCCAGCTCATCGTCGGCTGTCTTCACGTCGTTCTCGCCGAGGCGGCGCGGCTCGCCGAGCTTTCCGGCATCGATGCCGCTTCGATTCCATCCTGCGTCGCCGGCGGCCACGCCGACGGGGTTCTGTTGCGGCAGCTTTATCCGCGGATCGTGGCGCGGGATTTCCGGCCCAAGGCGTATGCGCGCCAGCTCCTCAAGGACATCCGCATGGTCGAAAAACTGGCCGGTGACGCCGGAATGGCGACGCCGATGCTGAGCGAGGCGGGCCGCCTCTATGCCGGTCTTGTCGATCGTGGCGATGCCGAACTCGACACCTCGGCGGTGGTGAAGATGTACGAGGGCGCGGCCGCGTCGCGGGAAGCCCGCCACGAAGGAGCGCACTAGATGCGGACGCTCAAGGAAGGCCGGAGCGCAGAGGCGGCCGCCGAGGATGCCGCCAAGGTGAGGGCGACGGTCGAGGAGATCCTCGCCGACATCGAAAGCCGCGGCGACCGCGCGGTGCGCGATCTGTCGGTCAAGTTCGATCGCTGGGATCGCGACGACTACCGCCTGACCGACGCCGAGATCCGCGACTGCATCGCGGAGCTTTCGGCCCAGGACCTCGACGACATCGCCTTCGCCCAGGCACAGGTGCGCGGCTTTGCCGAAAAGCAGAAGGCCTGCCTCGTCGACCTCGAAGTCGAGACGCTGCCGGGCGTGATCCTCGGCCACAAGAACATCCCGGTGAGTTCGGTCGGCTCATACGTGCCGGGCGGCAAATATCCGATGGTCGCCTCGGCGCACATGTCGGTGATCACCGCCAAGGTCGCCGGCGTGCCGCATATCGTCACCTGCGCCCCGCCCTATCAGGGCAAGCCGGCGGCGGCGATCGTCGCGGCGCAGCACTTCGCCGGGGCGGACATGATCTACTGCCTCGGCGGGGTGCAGGCGATCGGCGCGATGGCGCTCGGCACCGAGACGATCGACCGCGTCGACATGCTGGTCGGCCCCGGCAACGCCTATGTCGCCGAAGCCAAGCGCCAGCTCTATGGCCGCGTCGGCATCGATCTCTTCGCCGGGCCGACCGAGACGCTGATCATCGCCGACGACAGCATCGACGCCGAACTCTGCGCCACCGATCTCCTCGGCCAGGCCGAGCACGGTCCGACGTCGCCCGCGATTCTCCTCACCACCTCGGAGAAGCTCGCCCGCGACACCATGGCCGAGGTCGGGCGGCTCCTGACCATGCTGCCGACCGCCGGGGTCGCCGGACAGGCGTGGGCCGATTTCGGCACGGTGATCGTCTGCGATGACGAGGCCGAGATGGTGCGCGAGGCCGACCGCATCGCCTCGGAGCACGTCCAGGTGATGACCCGCGATCCGGACTATTTCCTCGTCAACATGCGGAACTACGGCGCGCTGTTCCTCGGCCCGCGCACCAATGTCGCCTACGGCGACAAGGTGATCGGCACCAACCACACGCTACCGACGATGAAGGCGGCCCGCTATACCGGCGGCCTGTGGGTGGGCAAGTTCCTCAAGACCTGCACCTATCAGCGCGTCCTTACCGACGCCGCATCGGCCGAAATCGGCGAACGCTGCTCGCGGCTCTGCATGCTCGAAGGCTTCGCCGGCCATGCCGAGCAGGCCAATATCCGCGTCCGCCGCTACGGCGGCCGGAACGTGCCCTATGCCACGGCCGTCGCCGCCAAGAACGGCGGCTGACGGAATCCGAGGGAGGAAGATCGACAATGCTGCTCTCCGACAAGGTGGCGATCATCACCGGCGCGGCCTCGGTCCGTGGTATCGGCAAGGCGACCGCACGGCACTTCGCCGCCGAGGGCGCCCGGGTGGCGCTGGTCGACCTCGATCGGGACGCCTCCGCCGCCGCGGCCAAGGATATCGGCGCAAAGCATCGCGGATATGGCTGCAACGTCGCCGACCCGGCGGCGTGCCGGAAACTGGCGGAGCAGGTGATCGCCGATTTCGGCCAGGTCGATATCCTGGTCAACTATGCCGGCGTCAGCCAGCCCGACCGGCTGATGGAGATAACCCAGGAGAACTACGACCTGGTGATGAACGTCAACCTGCGCGGCACGCTCAACATGTGCCAGGCAGTGGTTCCGCATTTCCGCTCGCGCCGGCAGGGCAATATCGTCTGCATTGGCTCGGTCGCGGCGGAGCGCGGCGGCGGGCTGTTCGGCGGGCCGCATTACTCGGCGTCGAAGGGCGCGGTGCAGAGCCTCGCCAAGTCGATGGCGCGCGAGCTCGGCCCGGACGGAATTCGCGCCAACGCCATCGCGCCGGGAACCATCGACACCGACATCTTCCAGGGCAAGCTGTCGGAGGAGCGGCGGAAAGAGATCGCCGCCGAGGCGCCGCTCCGCCGGCTCGGCACCGCCGACGACGTCGCCAAGGCGTGCCTTTTCCTGGTCTCCGATCTCTCGAGCTACGTCACCGGAATCGTGCTTGATGTGAACGGCGGCATCCTGATCCACCAGTAGATGCCAGATGCTTCAGGCGGCACCGGAATGACCATGGCGGCCCCATCCTTCGTCGATCGCTTCAGGCTCGACGGAAAGCGCGCTCTCGTCACCGGCGCCGGGCGCGGCATCGGGCTCGCCGCCGCCAACACGCTCGCCGAGATGGGCGCGGCGGTGACCCTGGTTTCCCGGACCGGCGAGGACGTCGAGACGGCCGCCGCCGCGATCCGCGACAAGGGCGGCGCCGCCGATTGGCTCGTCCTCGATGTCACCGATCTCGCGGCGATGTCGGCGGCGGTCGCCGGGCGCGAGCCCTACCACGTGCTGGTCAACAATGCCGGGACCAACCGGACCAACCCGTTCCTCGAGGTGAAGGTCGAGGATTTCGATATTGTCATGGGCCTCAATGTGCGGGCGGCCTTCTTCGTCGCGCAGGCCGTCGCCCGGCGTCTGGTGACGGCCGGCGAGAAAGGCTCGATCATCAACGTCTCCTCGCAGATGGGCCTCGTCGGGGCCGCCTTGCGCAGCGTCTACTGTGCCTCGAAATGGGCGATGGAAGGCATGACGCGGGCGATGGCGGTCGACCTCGCGCCCTACGGCATCCGGGTCAATACGCTTTGCCCGACCTTTGTCGAGACGCGGATGGCCAACCGCTATCTCGGCAATCCCGAGTTCCGCGCCGAGGTGCTGTCGAAGATCAAGCTCGGCCGGATCGGCCAGGTCGACGACCTGCTCGGCGCTCTCCTTCTGCTTGCTTCGGACGCCTCGTCGCTGATGACCGGCTCCTCGGTCGTGGTCGACGGCGGCTGGACGGCCGACTGAGCGGCCGGATGGAGGGGAGAGCGGCATGACCGGCAATCGGGCGATGCGGAGCGGCCGCGGCGCGGCCAACGCGCCGCCAGTCTTCCGGGCGGAGCCGGTGCCGCCGGCGGGGGTCGAGGACGACCGCCTGATCGCCTATGCGCTCGCCGCCGACCCGGTCTTCGCCGGCATGCGCGCCCTGATCGGCCAGGTTTCCGGCCTTCTCATCCTCGCCCAGGCGCGGCGTCACCGCGACGTCGCTGCCGCGCCCGAGTTGGCAATCGCCCGCGAGCGCCTGTCGGAGACCGTCGAGCATCTCGCCCGCGTCGCGGCGCCCGAAGCGAGACGAGAAGACGTGATCCGGCTGAGGCAGGCGACGGCCCATGTCGGCGACGCCATCGGCATTGTCGCGGAGATGCGGCCCAGCCGGATCGACGAATGCGTCGATCTCGCATCGGCTCACCTCAAGTCGGCCTACCGGCTGATGCAGGCGGCCTGCGATCACCGCCTCGGGCTGACCATGGTCGATGCGAGCGGGGCCTGTTGCAGTTGCGGGGGACGGCTCGCCTGACGGCGGCAAACAAAAATTCGGGAGGAAACCGAACGTGGCGCATTATTCGATCTGGGTGCTGGAATACAGCTACGTCATGAAATTCCACAAGAGCGGCGTGCTCTACGGCGCCCACAATGCCGGCTACCTCAAGCTTCCCTATTGCTACACCGTGATCAAAGGCCTCGGCCACGTCGCCATGTTCGACGTCGGCCACATGAACAAGGGCTTCGGCAAGGAGTTCGGCGAATCGCTCGGGGTCGAGAACTGGCACTCGCCGGAAACCGTGCTCGCCGAGATCGGGCTCACGCCGAACGACATCGACACCATCTTCATCTCGCACGCCCATTTCGATCATTTCGGCAATGTCGAGGACTTCCCGAAGGCGACCTTCTACATCCAGGAGCGCGAGATCGAGAAATGGGTCTGGGCGATGTCGCTCAGCGACCGTTTCCGGTTCCTGATGACCGGCATCGATCCCGCCGACATCCTCCGCGGCGTCGACCTCGCGCGAAACCGGCGGCTTGTCTGCGTCGACGGCGACCGCGACGACGTGCTTCCCGGCATCGACCTTCGCGCCGCATTCGATACCCACACCTTCGGCTCGATGTGGGTGAAGGTGCGGAACGACGGCAAGGCCGAGTCGGACGACCCTTGGGTCCTCGCCGGTGACCTCGCTTACCAGTTCGAGAATCTCGGGGACTCGGGCAAGGGCGGCGCGCCGGACCGCATGTACATCCCGGTCGGCCTCGCCACCGGTAGCCAGCAGAACCTGATCGCGACGACCGAAGCGATGGTGAAGGCGGCGGGCAACGAGACCCGGCGCGTGATTCCGCCGCACGAGGAGCGGCTCAAGGAGCGCTTCCCGTCGCGGATCACCGACAAGGGCCTGCGCATCACCGAAATTTGCCTCGCGGACAACACCCGGTCACTGGTCGCGTAGGTTACCGCCCCGAGCAAGGAGGGGCGGCGTCCCGCCGCCCGGTGCGCGGGACGCGCACCCTCCCCGGAGGGGCGGCGTCCCGCCGCCCGGTGCGCGGGACGCGCACCCTCCCGGGGTCAAGTCACCGGAACCCCTATGCGTTGAGGATGGTGATCTTGATCGACTGCCGGGGGTCCTTGCCGAAGGCGAAGGCCTCGTCGGCCTTGGCCAGCGGGAAGTCGTGGGTCTGGATCGGCGACAGGTCGAGGCCGGTCCGCTCGATGAAGCGGATCGCCGCCGGCCATACGCCGGGCGAGCCGATGCTGCCGCGGACGGTCAGGTTCTTGAGCTGGATGTCGCCGAGGACGACGGGATCTTCCGGCCGATATTGATCCCGACCATGGTCACGCGGCCCTCCTCGCGGACATAGGTGAAGGCGTTTGCCAGCGACGCGTCGTGGCCCGACGCCTCGATCACGACGTCCGCGCCACGCCCCTCTGTCATCTCCTTGATCGCCTCGACGGTGTCCCCGGCGGTCGGGTCGAGGGCGTCGGCGCCGAGCTTTTTCGCGACCTTCCGGCGCGATTCGATCGGGTCGAGGAGGACGACGCGGGCGCCCATGCCGACGCCCGCGGCTGCGGTGACGAGGCCGATCGGGCCGCCACCCGAAACCACCACGGTCTCGCTGGCATTGACGCCGCCGGCGCGCAGCAGCGCATAGAAGCCGCAGGTGAACGGCTCGATCAGCGCCGCGGTCTTGTTGCTGATGCTCTCCGGCAGCTTGTGAATCCACGCCTGATCGACGGCGAAATATTCGCGGTCGGCGCCGTTCATCGAGAAGCCGAAATGGTGGAGCCGCTCCGGGGTCCTGACCACGCATTCGCCGATCACCCGGTCGCCGACGGCGTAGCCCTTGACCGCCTTGCCGACCTCGACGATCTCGCCGGACCATTCGTGACCGGGGGTGACCGGGTAGGAGATCGGAATGATGTAGCGGCCGGCGAGGAGTTCGTAGTCGGAATGGCAGATGCCGATCGCGGCGCTCTTCACCAGGACCTCGGTGTCCTTGATCGACGGCATCGGAACATCGGCGACGATCGGCTTTTCGGGCGCTTCGAAGATCAGGGCTTTCATGACGGTTCCTCCGGGAGCTTGTTCAATTCGACCTGGTTCAGCGCATCGCCGACGGCCATCGCAACCCGCGTGTCGAGGTCGGCCGCGGCGGATTCGTCCCCAGCCTTCGTCCCGGTCAGGCCCTCGCGCACATAATCGAGCTCGCGGACGATGTAGTCGACAATATCGCCGGTCTTGAACTCGTCGGGAAGCACGTCCCAGGTGTAGGTCTCGATTTCGACCTGCTCGGAGACCGGGTTGGCGCGGTGATAGCGAAGCGCCGCGTCGATGTCGGGCCGCGTCGTCTTGAAGACGCCGACGTCCTCGAGAAAGACCGGAACGTGGAAATGGGTCCGCCACTCGCGGCCGTCGCGGCTCCCGTCATAGGCGGCGAGCGCCTCGGGAATGTCGAGATAATGCGTGATGTTGCCGCCGCGATTCTCGACGGTCTGATGGAAATAGACGGGATCGTCGAAGGCCTTGAGGGCGTTCGCCGTCTCCGGCGACAAGTCGGGAATGCGGATCGCCGAGGCGATCTGGAATTTGAGGATCGGGATGCCGGCGCCGCCGAGATCCTGCATCGACTTCACGACATCCTCGAACTCGACGGCCTGGTGGCAGACGTCGAAGACTGTGCCGAGCTGCCGGTGGAGGACGGTGTCGGCCTCGGTCCTGGACAGGCCGGTCTGACCGGCGAGCGCCTCGACCGCCGGCGGCGCGTAGAGATGGTTGGTGAAATAGTCGATGGTTTCGCTGGTCAGTTCGAGGAAGCAGGCCGGCTCCGGCTCGATGGCGAGGCCGACCACCCGGCCGGTCCTCCGCTCCAGTTCGACCAGATAGGCGACGACGCGGATCACCTGGTCGGTATAGGCCTGAATCACCTCGGGCCCGGTGACGCGCGGCTTGAAACCAAGCGGCGGCGTCTGGATCGAGGGATTGGCTCCGGGCGGCGCGATCTCGGCGAGGATATCGGCGACCCGCATGGTGTAGTCGGCGCGCTCGTCCGTCCGCCAGTCCGGCTCGTAGACCTCTGCCTTGACCGGCTCGCCCTTGAACGGCCCGTAGGGGAACGCGTTGGCCGTGTAGAGGTACATGTCGTTTTCGTCGAAGAACTCTTTGAGCATCGTCCGTTCGCCGGGATTGGCGGCGAGTGTGTAGGCCGACTTCGCCGCCAGGCGGAGCGAAACCGCGAACGGCTTGTCGGGCGACACCCGCTTCTTCACCGCCGGGAGATAGCGCGTGACGCTGTCCCAGAGCTGATGCCAGTTGTCGGCCGGGTGGACGAGCGTCGAGTAGGACAGGTGCCCCAGGCCCGAACCGAGATCCATGTCTTCGCCTCCTGGCTATCGACGGCAGGAGACTGCAACCCCGGCGATCGACGCTACGACATTTTCCGAAACCGATCGCCGATATAAATCCTTTGTGTAAAGTGGCCAACTCTTTTGGCAGATCTCGACGCAGGCGCCGATCGCCGGCGCGGGCGATGAAAGAAGGGGCGGAGCGACATTGTCCAGGAAGATAGCGGTGCTCGGCGCCGGAGCGAACGGCGCCTCGATCGGGGCCGACCTGACCAAAGCCGGACTGGACGTGGTCCTGATCGACCAATGGCCCGAGCACGTCCAGGCGATGCGCGATCGCGGCGTGCGGATCGAGATGCCCGACGTGACCCTCGAAGTGAGGGTGCGCGCCTACAATCTCTGCGATGTCTGCACCTTCACCGAGACCTTCGACATCGTCCTCCTCCTGATGAAGGCCTACGACTCGCGCTGGGCGTGCCAGCTCATCGAGCCTTATCTCGCGGCGGACGGGCTGATCGCCGGCGTCCAGAACGGCATGACCACCGACGTGATCGCCGAGGTGGCGGGCGCGCACCGGACGATGGGTTGCGTCATCGAGATTTCGTCGGCGATGTTCGATCCGGGCGTGGTGATGCGCCATTCGCCGCCGCCGCGCTCCTGGTTCGCGGTCGGCGGCATCGACCCGGCGACCAAGGGCCGCGAGGCGGAGATCGCCGACCTCCTCCGCCACTCCGGCAGCGTCGAGATCGTCGCCGACATCCAGGCGACGAAATGGATGAAGCTCGTCAGCAACGCCACGACGCTGGTCTCGACCGCGCTGTTCGGCCTGTCGATCCACCAGGCCGCGGCGGTGCCCGAGATCCGCGACCTGATGCTCCGCTCGGGCCAGGAGGCGCTCGATACCGGGCTTGCCCGCGGCTATCAGGCGCTGCCGATCTTCGGGCTGAAGCCGGACGACATGCGCCAGTCGAACCGGCTGGTCGAGACGCTCCTCGACACGCTGCTCGCCGGCTTCACCCTGCCGCACACCATCACCACCGTGCTCCAGGACTGGATGAAGCATCGCCACAGCGAGGTCGACGACCTCAACGGACTGGTGGCGAGGGAGGCGAAGCGGCTCGGCCTGTCGGCGCCGGTCAACGCCGCGATCACCGAGCTCGCCCACCGGGTCGAGAAGGGCAAGCTGAAGCCCGACGCCGCCAATCTCGGGCCGCTCCGCGAGCTCATGGCCGGTCGCGCGTAGTGCGAGGGGCTCAGTACGGCGGCCGCGTCGCGCCGGTCGCGCTGTGGGCCTGATCGAGGAACGGCCTGATCTCGATACTGCCCATTTTCGCGACCGGGCTGGTCCCGGCGATGCCAATTGCTTCCTCGATATCGCGCGCCTCGATCAGGAAGAAGCCGCCGAGGAACTCCTTGGTCTCGGCGAAGGGGCCGTCGGTTCGCGACATCTTGCCGTCGCGAACCCGGATGGTTACCGCGGAACTCGGGCGCCCGCAGCGGCTGCGCCAGGATCAGGTGGCCGCGACGCCTGACCTCCCAATCGAAGTCGATCGTCTCGTCGGTGAGCTGGCGCGACTGTTCAGCCGACAGCGCCGCCGCGGCGCCGCCGTCGATATAGACCAGGCATGCATATTTCATCGCTGACCCTCCTTGCTCGGCTGCAAGGATAGTCGCCGGCGCGGCCCGAATTCGACCGGCGCGCCCGATTTTTTCCCGGGGGGCGGCATCATCGCAGGCGGCCGAGCCCGCCGCTCCGCCCCGCGCGCGAGACGAGTGGCTGCGCGGTTCCGCTTTTTGGCGTTCCGCGCCGGTCAGGCCGTCGACGCGGCCACGAGGCCGAGGAGATCGGCGTTCGGCGTCCGCGAATAATCCTTCTCCCGTGCCGGGGCATAGGCGCCGACCTTGGATGTGACCAGGCGGAGCGCGGCGAGAGCCTCGATCAGCTTGACCGCCGCCGATACGCCCTCGACCACCGGCACGCCGTGTTCGGCGGCGAGCGCCTCGGCGAGATCGGCCATGCCGGCGCAGCCGAGGACGATCGCCTCGGCGCCGTCGTCGCGGAGCGAGCGGGCGATCTCGTCCGAGATGCGCTCGCGTGCCGGCGATCCCGGTTCGTCGAGGGCCAGGACCGGCACATCGCTGGCGCGGATGGCGGCGCAGCGCGCGGCGAGGCCGTAGCGCGTGAGATTGTGCCTGAGCGCCGGGATCGACCGGGACAGCGTCGTCACGATCGCGAAGCGGTCGGCGATGAGGCTCGCCACGTGGCATGCAGCCTCGCCGATGCCGATCACCGGGCTTCGGGCGATGACCCGCGCCGCATCGAGGCCGCTGTCGTCGAAACAGGCGATGACGTGGCCGGCAGCCCCGGCGCGCTCGCCGCGGACGACTTCCTGGAGCAGGCCCGGCACGCTCAACGCCTCGTCGAGATAGCCCTCGATCGACACCGGCCCCGAATCGGGTTGCGACGCGATGATCTCGGTGCCGGGCGCCGCGACGGCGCGGGCGGCCGCGGCGATCTTGGCGGTCATCGTCGCGGTGATGTTCGGATTGACGACGTTGACGCGCATCTCGGTCCGGCTCAGGCGGCGGCCCGTCGCGCCCGCCGCACACGGAGGATGCCGATGACCGCGAGGCAGCCGAGGATGATCGCGAAGGAGAAAGCCGTGGTCAGGGTGCCGAGGGCGTAGAGCACCGGGGTCGTCACGTTGGTGGTCATGCCGTAGATTTCGAGGGGCAGCGTGTTGAAGGTGCCGGCGGTCATCAGCGTCCGCGCGAACTCGTCGTAGGACAGGCTGAACCCGAACAGCCCGACCCCGATCAGGCTCGGAAGAATGATCGGCATCACCACGTGGCGGAAGGTCTGCCAGTGCGAGGCGCCGAGGTCGCGGGCGGCCTCCTCGTAGGATTTGTCGAAGCGGTTGAAGACCGCGAACATGATCAGCAGGCCAAAGGGCAGCGTCCAGGTGAGCTGCGCGCCGAAGGCCGAGGAATACCAGGCGGGCTTGACCCCGGCGATCTGGAAGCCGAGGCCGATGCCGAGGCTGACCAGTATCGACGGCACGATCAGGCTCGCCACCGCCAGATAGAAGAGGAGGCTCGCGCCGCGAAAACGCCGGCGGAAGGCGAGGCCGGCAAGCAGCGACACCACCACCGTCGCCGCCATCACCATCAGGCCGAGGATCAGCGAGCGGGTGAAGGAGCCGCCAAAGTCGCCGACCGCCTGTTTTTCGAACAGGTTGCCGAACCATTCGAGCGAGGCCCCGTTCATCGGGAAAGTGAGGCCGCCGTCGGGTCCCTGGAAGGAAAGGATGACGATCGTCGAAAGCGGCCCATAGAGGAACAGCACGAAGAGGACGAAGAAAGCGGCAAGCACGTAAAAGGCGCGGCCGCGCGGCCGGTCGGAGCGGACGCTCATGCGGCCGTCCACGACGCGTTGGCGCGTCCTTCGAGGCTCCGCTGCGCGGAGCACCTCAGGATGGCGAGGTTGGTGTGCGACAGAACCTTCCCGCGCGGCGGTGCTTCTCGGCTCTCGCCCATCATTGCCATGGTGAGGTGCGAGGCCGGAGGCCGAGCCTCGAACCACGCGCGACGTTCGGCCGCTGCCATCGCTTCACAGCTCCTTGCGGATGTCGACGACGCGGACGATCGCGGCGAGGATGACTAGGACGGTGATAAGCAGGATCACGGCGTTGGCGGCGGCCGCCGGATATTGGAGGAGCGAGATCTGGTTCGCCATCATCAGCCCGACCGAGGCGCTCTGCCCGCCCGACATGAAGCGGACGGTGATGAAATCGCCCATCACCAGCGTTACGACGAAGATCGAGCCGATGGCGATGCCGGGCTTGGCGAGCGGGATGATGACGTTCGTGAGCGTCTGCCAGCCGCTGGCGCCGGCGTCGTGAGCCGCCTCGACCAGGGAGCGGTCGATCCGCATCAGCGTATTGAAGATCGGCACCACCATGAACAGCGTGTAGAGGTGGACCATCGCGAGGATCACCGCGAAATCCGAGAAGAGCAGGAACTCGAGCGGCTCCTTGACAACGCCCAGGCGGATCAGCGCCGAGTTGAGCAATCCGTTCCGGCCGAGAAAGGGGATCCACGAGATCATGCGGATGATGTTCGAGGTCAGGAACGGCACCGTGCAGACCAGGAACAGGATCATCTGCATCGTCCGGGTGCGGACGTGGAAGGCGAGGAAATAGGCGACGGTGAAGCCGATCGTCACGGTCAGGGCCCAGACGATCGCGGCGTAGCGGAGGGTGTTGAGGTAGGTCCGCCAGGTCACGGCGGAGCCGAGCGTCTCCTCATAATTGGTGAAGATGAAGCTCGGAATAATGCGGGCGAAGTCGTAGTCCCAGAAGCTGACCACGACGATGGTGGCGATCGGCACGAGGAGGAAGACGACGAGGATGAGGGTAAGCGGCGCCGCCTCGAAGTAGGACGCATAGCCACCGCTCCTGCGGCGGCGCCGGGTCGGCGCCGCGCGCGCGGCAACGAGCGGATCCGCGCTGTCAAGGCGCGGGTCCGGCATTGCGGAGGACGTGGCGGCCGCCTCGCTCACGCGGCGATGAACTCATTCCACTTGGAGACCATGTAGCGGTCCTCGTCCATCACCGAGTTCCAGCAGGCGAGGTGACTCATGCGCTCCTGGAAGGAGCCGCCGTCGCGGATCGCGCCCGCCTTCTCCATGACCTTGCCGTCCGGCGAGAGGATGTCGGCCTGGGCGGGCTTGCCGTCCATCCAGAAGCCCCACTCGTCGGCCGACATGTACTTCTTGGCGGTGTCGAGCACCGCCGAGTAGTAGCCTTGGCGGTTGAGATAGGCGCCGACCCAGCCGGAGGTGTACCAGTTGATGTATTCGTAGGCGGCGTCGAGCTCCGCGCCGGAGAGATGCTTGGCGAGGCCGAGGCCACCGCCCCAGGCGCGGTAGCCCTCCTGGAGCGGCTGGTACTTGCAGGGAATGCCCTTGGCGCGGACCGCCGCCACTGCCGGCGACCACATCGACTGGATCACCACCTCGCCCGAGGCCATCAGGTTGACCAACTCGTCGAAGGTCTTCCAGAAGGCGCGGAACTGGCCGGCTTTCTTGGTCTCGATGAGGAAGGCGATGGTCTTGTCGATCTCGTCCTTGGTCATGTTGCCCTTGTCGGCATATTTGATCTGGCCGTCGGACTCCATGATCATCGCGGCATCCATGATGCCGATCGACGGGATATTGAGGATCGACGTCTTGCCCTTGAAGGCGGGGTCGAGGATGTCCTTCCAGTTGGCGATGTCGCGGCCGACAAGGTCGGGACGGATACCGAGTGTGTCGGCGTTGTAGATCGTCGGCACCATGGTGAACCAGTTGGTCGGCTCTTTGGCGAAAGTCGTCGAATCCTGCGCCTCGACGAAGCCGACGGTATGCGGCGCGGTGCCCTGCGCGATCACCGAATCCGGCGTCAGCTTGCCGGTGATGAAGAGCGGAACGATCTGGTCGAAATACTTGAGCTTGCTCGTGTCCATCGGCTGGAGCACGGCGGCCGGGAAGACCTTCTTGCAGATCCAGTACTCGATGTCGGCGATGTCGTAGGAGTCGGGCTGGGTAACGGCGCGCTGGGCGGCGGCGTCGGAATCCATTGCCGTCATCTCAAGCGTAATGCCGAGGTCTTCCTTGCACTTGTCGGCGATGGCGTTGAGGTTCGAGACGCCGGTGCCAAACTGGCGCAGCGTGATGTTCGACTGGGCCCAGATCGTCGGGAAGCCGGTGATCGCGCCCGAGCCGGCGGCGAGACCCACCGCCGCCGCGCTTCCCTTCAGCACCGATCGCCGGGATATGCCTTTCTGCTTAACGTCCGTCATTGATGAGGTCTCCCTGTTGGCGCCGCTTCAGGCGGAAGCGGCGAGTTCGTGGATGTCGGCCGGGTCGAAGCTCACCGCCGCCGTCTCGCCGACGGCGAAGGGCCGCTCGAAGAAGACATGGTCGGGAACGACGGCGGTGATCTCGGCGCCGTCGGCCTGGAGGCCGACGATCACCTGGGCGCCGACATATTCGACGTCACGGATGGTGACCGGGCGGCTTTCGCCGCCGTTTCCGGCGACGAGCCGGGTGCGGTCGCTCCGCACGCTCACCTTGCGGCCGCCGACGGTGATGACGTTGTGGCCGCCGATGAAGCGGGCGACGAATTCGGTGCGGGGCGCCTCGAAGATGTCGCGGGGCAGGCCGGCCTGCTCGATCCGCCCGTCATTCATGACGACGATGAGATCGGCGAGCGCCATCGCCTCTTCCTGGCTGTGGGTGACGTGGATGAAGGAGATGCCGAGGTCGCGCTGGAATCGTTTCAGCTCGGCGCGGACCTTGATGCGGAGGAAAGGATCGAGCGCCGACAGCGGCTCGTCGAGGAGCAGGATCGAAGGGTTGGTGACGAGGGCGCGGGCGAGCGCGACGCGCTGCTGCTGGCCGCCGGAAAGTTGCGCCGGCAGCCGGCCGGCGAGCGGCTCCATGGCGACAAGCCGCAGCATGGCGTCGGCCTGGCGATGCCGTTCGGCCTTGTCGGCGCCGCGCATCTTCAAGGAAAAGGCGACGTTGTCACGGACGTTGAGATGCGGGAAGAGCGCATAGTTCTGGAACATCATCGCGGTGCCGCGCGCGGCAGGCGCGAGGTCGGTGATATTCTCGGCGCCGAGGATGATGTCGCCCTCGGTGACCCGTTCATGGCCGGCGATCATCCTGAGCGTCGAGGTCTTGCCGCAGCCGGACGGGCCGAGCAGGCAGCAATAGGTGCCTGCCTTGATCCTGAGATTGATACGGTCGACGGCGAGCGTATCGCCGTAACGCTTGGTGACGGCGACGAGCTCGGTGTCCGCGGCAGGGCGCGTGATCGCTTCGCGAGGCATTCCTGACATGTCGCAAGCCGCGTGCCAACCCCGACCGGGCGACGCAACGGACTGTCGGGGTTTGGATATCCGGGCGCGGGCGTCGCGCCGCGGCGGCGAGGCTGCCATCGCGGGCGGCGCCGCCGCATCGAATTTGATCAGAACGCCTTCAATGTGTGCAAAGATTGTATACGATTTGGTTGTGCAGTTCGGCTATGATGGCGCTGTCGTCGCGGGTCGGGAGGGAAGAGGAGGTGGCGAGGACCGAACTGACGCAGGCTCGCGAGCCTCGCGAGGCCGGGCCGTCGCCGCTCCGCAGCGAGCGGGCGCTCCGAATCTATTCGGGCGTGCTCACCGCGATCCTCGACCATCGCCTGCCGCCGGGCACCCGGCTTCCCGAGGATGAGATCGGCGCGCTCTTCAATGCCAGCCGCACCATCGTGCGGGCGGCGCTGGAGGGGCTGGCGCATGAGCGGGTGGTGGTGATCGAGCGAAACCGGGGCGCAAGGGTGGCGCGGCCGACGGTGGACGAGGCGCGCCAGGTCTTCGAGACGCGGTCGCTGCTCGAGCCGCGGGCGGCGGCGCTCGCCGCCGGGCGCGCCGGCAAGGCGGCGGTCGCATCGCTTCGCCGCCATCTCAAGCAGGAGAAGGCGGCGCTGCTCGCCGGTGACCGTCACCGCGCCATCGCCCTTTCCGGCGCCTTCCACAACCAGATCGCCGAGGTCGCCGAGCAGCAGATCCTCGCCGGCTTCATCCGGGAACTGGTGTCGCGATCCTCGCTGGTCGTGGCGCTTTATTGGCGGCGTCCCGATGCTCTGTGCGAACGGCACGCCCATGGCGCTCTGGTCGACGCGATCGCGGCCGGGGCCAGCGAGCGGGCCGCCGACCTGATGCGCGGCCACCTCGTCGACATCCTGTCGGCGCTCGACTTCAGGAACGAGCGTGTCATCCCGCTCAGCCTTTCGGCAATCCTGGGCGGTCTTGCCGCGGTCTGAACCGGGCGGCCCGGGAGCCGACGGCGCGCCGCGTGGCCGTCAGTCGGGCTTGCCGTCGAAATAGCGGCGCATCGCCTTGGACAGGTTCTCGCGCGAACGGCCGTGCTCCTTCCAGAACTCGGTCTCAAGAATCTGGTCGAGATCGCCCTGCCGCTTCTGCAACAACGCGGCGAAGCGGTCGTAGAGCTTCGGCGACGCCGTCAGGATCGGCCGGATCATGTCCCTGGCGATCTCGATCGCGCGGACGTCGTCCTTTGCGGTGACGGTGGCGAGCCGGGGGAGACCGGTCAGGAGCGACATCTCGCCGACGATCTGGCCGGCGGTCAAAGTTGCGATCGGGATTTCGTCGGCGCGGTCTTTCACCGAGACCGCCAGGGTTCCGCTGACGACGATGAACATCGAACTGCCCGGATCTTCTTGCCTGACCAGGATCGTTCCGGCGGGGTATTCCCTCACTTCCGACGCAGCAGCCAGCGCCGTGATCTCCTCGGGCTCGAGGACATGAGCAAACAGCGGAATGCCGAGTAGAATCTCGCTCGTGTCCATTGCACTCTCCCGGCGATGGCGGCACGGAGTTCCGCCTAATGAGGGCGGCGGTAGCGAAGGTCGCTCCGCGATCGTTGTCCGCATCCCGGGCGTTTGTCGCATCGCCGACGGAATGGAAACAACATTTCGCGTAAGCAGACTGCCGATCATCGGCGGCGACATCAAGAGCCGGGTTGGCCCGGGTGACGTAAGGATCTGTGTGTCAGGAGGAGAAGGGGGTACTCCCTGTGGTCTGCCAAGACCCAACAAAGGAGCACCCCCATGCCACAGCAAGCTGCGACGATTGAGAGTCTACCGATGGCGTTCGAGTTCGTGAAGGCGATGCGTGCCGACGGACTGGAGTGGGGCGAAGGCTACCGTGAGCTTGGCCGTCGGACGGTGGCGCGGCTGATCGAGGCCGAGATGGCGGCGGCGGTCGACCGCTATTTCGATCAGCTCGACAGCGAGGAGACCGCCGACCGGCGCAATGGCCACTACAAGCGCCATCTCCTGACCGTGCTCGGCGACATCGAGCTTTGTGTGCCGCGCACCCGCCGCTTCAGCCCGACCGGGGTGATCCGCGCCTATGCCCGCCGCGAGGCCGAGATCGACAACATCATCCTCGCCGGCTTCGTGCTCGGCCTGTCCACCAGGAAGGTCGGCGAGACGCTGCTTGCCCTGCTCGGACGCAAGGTCAGCGCCTCGACCGTCAGCACGGTGGCCAAGTCCCTCGATCAGGCGGTCGCCGCCTTCCACCGGCGGCCGCTCAAGAACCAATATACGGCCCTGATGCTCGACGGCGTCGTGCTCGCCCGCAAGACCGGCGCCGGCGCCATCAGGCGACCGGTTCTGGTCGCCCTCGGCATCCGTCCCGACGGCAAGAAAGAGGTGATCGACTTCCGCCTGGCAGCGAGCGAGAGCGCCGTCGAATGGGAGCGTTTCCTCACCGACCTCTTCAAGCGCGGGCTCACCGGCGAGAGTTGTCTCGACATCATCTGCGTCGACGGCGGTGCCGGCCTGCTGACTGTGCTTCCCGCCGTCTTCCCCGCCATCGCCGTCCAGCGCTGTTGGGCCCACAAGATGAGGAACATCCTCGACAAGGTCAAAAAGGCCGACCGGCCTGCTGCCAAGCGCGCCCTCCACAAGGTGATGAATGCCGGCAATGTCGCCGAGGCCCGCTCCGCCGCCCGCCGCTTCAGGGATCGCTTCGAGGCCGTCTATCCAGCGGCTGTCGCCTGCCTGCGCAACGATCTCGACGAACTGCTCACCTGCTTCCGCTACAAGTCACAGGACAAGCGCCGACAGGTCCGCACCACCAACGCCATCGAACGTCGCTTTCGCGAGGTCAGGCGGCGAACCAGACCGATGGGCACCTTCCAGGACAAGACTTCCATGGACCGCATCCTCTTCGCCGTCTTCACCCACGAAAACAAATCACAGGGCGTCGCTTCCCCCTTCCCGCTGACACACAAAAATTGACGTTACCGTTGGCCCGCGATGGTCGAATCGGCGGCCCGCCGGTGCCGTCGGCGGGTCGTCATCGAACGCTTGCCGGTTCCGGCGAGCGGCTATGACCAGTGCCAGCGAACCAGCCGGCGCGTGATCGCGTCGACGATGGCGAAGCTTGCGCCGGCGTAGAGGATGAACAGGAAGGCAACGATCATCACCCGGCCGGTATAGGCGAACTGGAGGGCGTAGACGACGATGACGCCGAGCCCCTCCTGGGCGCCGAGGAGCTCGCCGGCAACCACCAGGCTCCAGGCGAGGCCGATGCTCAGCATCAGCGACGCCCGCAACTCAGGAACGATCGCCGGAACCAGGATCAGCCAATATCGCGTCAGGGTGCCGGCGCCCGAGGTGACGGCGCGGTCGAAATAGACCGCCGGGACGTTGCCGACGGCGTTGATCGTGCCGATGAACATGATCACGGCAACGCCATAGGCGACGAACAGGATGATCCCGAACGTCGCGGCGCCGAACCACAGATTGAACAGCGGGATCATCGCCAGGAACGGCGTCATCCGGAGGATGTGGATGGTCGGCGCCACCAGCCCCCTGGCGATCGCCGATATCGAGACGACAAGGCCGAGGCCGATCCCGGCGGCGAGGCCGCAGGCGGTGCCGATGATCACGCGCTGGAAGGTGATCAGCGACGCCTTGCCGAGGGCGAGGAAGGCGGCCGCGTAGGTATGCGGGGCGCCTTCCACCGGCGACGGCACGCCGAGGCTGCCGTCCCAGTAGTCGCCCATGCGGAGCAGCGAGTTGGACCAGAGATAGCCCCAGCCGGGGACCAGCGGCTCGTGGTAGCTGCCGGTCGCGGTGACGATCCGCGACAGGATTTCCCAGAAGAGCACGAGCCCGGCAAGGACGGCGAGGCCGCTCAGCGCCCTGATCAGCCTGTCGCGGCGCGCCGCCATCGTCACTCGAGACCGATATGGTGGAGGAGGAGATGCTTCAGGCGGAGGCCGTCGGCGGTGGCAAGATCATCGTCGCTCCGCGGGATCGGCAGCGGCACCGGCCGGTCCTCGACGATGGTTCCGTTGGCGATGACGATCACGCGGGTTCCGAGCCGCAGGGCCTCGTCGACGTCGTGGGTGACGAACACCACCGTCTTCTGCGTCCGCTGCCACAGCCTGAACAGGACCTCCTGGAGCTGCCGGCGGGTGACGTAGTCGAGCGCGCCGAACGGCTCGTCGGCAAGCAGAATCGGCGGATCGCTGGCGAAGACGCCGGCCACCGCGACGCGGGCGCGCATGCCGCCGGAGAGCTCGCGCGGCCAGGCGCGGGGGACGTCGCCGAGCCCGACCATCGCGAGGTTTTCGCGCGCCACCCGCCGGCGCTCGGCCTTCGCCGTCCCGGCGACGCGGAGGCCGAAGGCGACGTTGTCCTCGACCCGCATCCACGGAAAGACGGCGTCCTTCTGGAAGATGACGCCGCGGTCGACGCCCGGCCCGGTGATCGCCTTGCCGAGAACATCGACCTCGCCGGTGTAGTCGCGGAGGAGCCCGGCGACGACATTGAGGAGGGTCGTCTTGCCGTGGCCGGACCGCCCGAGCACACACAGGAATTCTCCCGCGGCGATGTCGAGGGAAATCCGGTCGAGCGCCAGGACGCGGGTACCGTCGGTGCGGGTGAACTCGACGGAAAGGCTGCGGACCGATATGGCGGATCGGGTCTCGGGCTGCGACATCGGCATATCCTAGGCCCAGCGCGTCAGCCGGCGGGCGACCGCGACGAGCAGCATGTCGGTCGCGATCGCGGCGGCCGCCACCAGGCAGACGCAGGCGAGGATGCCGGCGACGTTGTTGCCGTAGCTGAGCGTCTTGATGCCCTGGCCGATGCCGCTCGGCGCGCCGAGGATCTCGGCGAAAATCTCGAGGCCCCAGGCGCTGGCGAGAGTGATGCGCAGGCCGCCGAGGATTTCGGGGAAGCTGCCGGGAATGAGCACCAATCCGAGCCGCTGCCGCCACGACGCGCCGCGGGTCATCGCCGACTGCTCGTAGACGGGATCGACATTGTCGGCGGCGCGCTGGGCGAAGATCACCATCATCACGGCGCTGTAGGCGCCGACCAGAAGAACCTGCGCAAACGGCACGACGCCGAACCACAACAGGAACAAGGGCGCCGCGACCAGGACCGGCACCGTGCCGAGAACCAGCACGATCGGATCGACGACGAAGCGCAACGGCCGGAAGCGGGCGCTGGCGATGCCGATGATGATGCCGACGCTGCCGCCGATCGCAAGGCCGATCATCAGATTGCGCACCGTATAGAGGAGGAGCGCCGCGTAGCCCGTCCTGCCGAGGCCGAAGACCTCGAGCCGCGGCGAGAAGAAGAAGTTGTCGCGGATGTGGACCAGGGTGGCGAGCGGCGAGACCAGCCGGCTCGGCGGCAGCTCCGCGGCCGCGAAGGTCCATACCGCCAGGAACAGGAGGATGCCCGCCGACGCGGTCAGCGCGTGGAGAAGCGGGCGGCTCCGCGAGGCGCCGCCGCCGGGTCGGGGCTTGCCGCCGGCGATCTCGCCGGCGGCATCTGCGATTTCATCCGTCATTCCGCCGCAGCGCGAAGCATGCGATAGGAGTCGAGGTAGTTGAGGTTGTCGTATTGCGCCTTGGCCTTGTCGACAAGCGCCTGCTTGTCGGCCGAGAGCGTCATCCCGCCGAGCTTGGTCATCAGCTCGTCGGAGGCGTTCTTCAAGGCGACCAGGTCGTGATAGGCATCGCAGGCCCAGATCAAGTCGTCGGCGTCATATTCGCCGGCCGGCAGCACGCCCTTGTCGATGTTGAACTTGATCGCGGCATCGAAGGCAGTGCGGTAGTAGAGCGCCGAGTCCTTGTTGTCGCAGTAGTTCTTCTGGAAGTCGAAGTCCGACAGCGGGCTCAGCGAGTTGATCGTTACCTTCAGGCCCGCCACGTCGAGGCTGGTGCCGGCGAAGGCGTTGACGTAGTCGAGCATCGCGCCAAGGACGAGGTCGGGGTTGGCGAGCTCGTCGCGGGTGATCCTGAACATTACCGACAGGAAGCGAAGCACCGTCTCGGGATTTTGCCGTATCCAATCGGCGTCGCCGGCGACGCCGGGCGTGCCGACCAGGGCGGCCGTCGGTGAGCCGGGGCCGGCCGGCATATGCGTGAGGATGTCGAGCGGGGTGACGAGCGGCAGCCAGCCGTCGCCGCGGAGCTGCGCGGTGAAGGGCGCACCGGTCGGCGAGAGGAACTTGACCTCGCCGCTGCTTGCGAGCTGAAGCGCGTTGGGGTCCTCGGTGATGACCAGTTGGGTGTCGTTGGCCATGTCGATGCCGCCGAGCTTGAACGCGGTGTCGAGGAAGATGCGGTTGTCAATGTTCGGGGCGGTGACGAATTTCTGGCCCTTCAATTGCGCCATGGTCGCCTTCATGGCGTCCTCGAACGACATCCCCCCCTTCATGAAGTCGTTGACGGTCTTGGCCCCGCTGTCGGGGGCGGCGAGAACGGCGAAGCCCTGGAACAGATCGGTCAACGCGATGAAGCGGACGTTCTTGACCGAATCCATCGCCGCGATGAGGTCGGGCGGATAGTGCGCCTCAAGCTCGATCTGCTTGTTGATGAGGAGGGGCGTCGCCTGGTCGATGAGGACCTTGCGGCCGTAAGGCGGCGGCGTGATGGTGATGCCGACGTCGCCATAGTAGCCTAGCTTGATGCCGGCGACGAACACCAGGTCGTTGGCGAAGGGCCGCATGCCGAGGCTGACGTCGACCTTCGGTATATCGGTGCCCGGGCTCGCCTTGTCGATCGAGAATCCGATGCCCTTGTCCTCTGCCGCGGCCGAGCCGGCGAGCAGGGCGCTTGCGACCGCGATGAGGCCGCCTATCTTCAAGATCATCCGCATAGCCAAACCCCTCTCTCCCGTTTGATGCAGTTTCTTCCGCCGTGTCCGGCCGGAAGGGCTGCTCCTGAGGCATGACCGCGCAGTACCCCTTTCGCGATCGCCCATTCGATCTTACCATGATCTATGCATTATGCATGCATTTTCGTGGTGGACTGAGTCCTGTTGAAATGCCATGGAAGGCAACCAGTCGGGGACGTCCGCAAAACCCATGCCGCCAGACCTTCTCGGAGCGTCGCCTTTCAAGCGTCGAAGCCTGCACGACGAGCTTCTCGACGGCATCAGGGACATGATCCTCGAGGGCCGCTTCAAGCCGGGCGACAAGATCCCGGAGCGCGTGCTTTGCGTCCATTTCGGCGTTTCGCGGACACCGCTCCGCGAGTCCCTGAAAGCGCTTGCCGCCGAAGGCCTGGTGCAGCTCGTGCCCAATCGCGGCGCCATCGTCGCAAAGATCACCGAGAAGGAGATTGACGAGCTTTTTCCCATCCTCGGCGCGCTCGAGGCGCTGGCCGGAGAGCTGGTCTGCGAGCGGCTGCAGGAGGCGGACCTCCGCAGGTTGCGGACGCTCCACGAGCGGATGCTCGACCATTTCCATCACGGCGAGGAAAGCGCCTATCGGCGCCTCAACCGCGAGTTTCACCAAACCCTGTTCGACATTGCCGGGAACGCGGCCCTCACCGAGTTCTACCAGCAGCTTCTCGGCCGCATCCATCTCGTCCGCTTCCTCATCGACAAGCGTCAGACCGACTGGCAGAAGGCGGTCGACGATCACGAACGGATCATGGCCGCGCTGGACGCCCGGGACGGGCGCCGCCTGGCCGACATCCTCAAGGCGCACCTTACCGACACCGCCGCCGAGCTTTCGCGCCAATCGCTCGACCGCGGACGCCAGCCGGAGCGGAGCGAGCGGGCGTCATGAGCCGCGACGCGAGGCGGCGGGCGTGGCCCTTGTTAATGTCGGTGTGTCGGACTATGCATGCATAATGCACAAATGAGCGTCACGCTCTGCTCAAATTTCGGCCGCTGATGCCGAAACCGGCCTGCAGGAGCTCGCGAAAAAAGATGGCGGCACCACGATCGGCGAAGCCTGAAGACCCCTCGGCGAACGCCGGCCCGGGCGATGCTCCGATGCCGCTGTCGGGCCTCCGCGTCCTCGACGTCACCCAGGTGATGGCCGGCCCCTTCTGCAGCATGCTCCTCGCCGACATGGGCGCCGACGTGATCAAGGTCGAGCCGCCCAAGACCGGCGACCAGACCCGCCACGCGATGGGGTTCAAGCTCAAGGGCGACGACAGCCTCGGCTTCATCAACATGAATCGCAACAAGCGAAGCGTTGCGCTCAACCTCAAATCGAAGGCGGGCAGGGAGGTCTTCTATGCGCTGGTCAAGACGGCCGACATTCTCGTCGAGAACTATCGGCCAGGCGCGTCGGCGCGTCTCGCCATCGACTACGAGACACTGAAGGCGATCAATCCGCGGCTGATCTACGCGAGCATCTCCGGATTCGGCCAGACCGGACCGTGGTCGCAACGCCCCGGTTTCGACCTGATCGCGCAGGCGATGGGCGGCGTCATGAGCATCACCGGCTATCCCGACCAGCCGCCCGCCAAGTCCGGCGTCCCGGTGGCCGACATCGGATGCGCCCTGATGGCGCTCTATGGCATCCTCAGCGCCCTGATCCTCCGCGACAAGACCGGCCGCGGCCAGCACATCGACGCCTCGCTGTTCGAAGCCGCGATCGCCTTCGCGATCTGGGACATCAGCGAATATTGGGGGACCGGCGTCATCCCCCGGCCGCTCGGCACCGGCAACCGGATGAGCGCGCCGTACCAGGCGATGCGCGCCAAGGACGATTATTTCGTCTTCGGCGCCAATAACGACCGGCTGTGGGCGCTGCTCTGCGAGACGCTCGACCGCGACGACCTGAGGCACGACCCGCGCTTCGCGACCATTTCCGACCGGCTGGCTCACCGGTCGGTGCTCGCGCAGGAGCTCGAGCGGTCCTTCGCCAAGCGCACCGCGGCGGAGTGGGTCGACGAGCTTCTCGTTAAGGGCATTCCGGCCGGCCCGATCTACAACTACGAGCAGGCGCTCAACAGCGATCATGCCGCCTATCGCAAGACGGTCATGGAGATCGATCATCCGGTCGAGGGCCGCGTCCGGTCGATCGGCTTCCCGGTCAAGCTCAGCGAGACCAAGCAGACCGTCTACCGGCACCCGCCGCTCCTCGGCGAGCATACCGGCGAGGTTCTCGCCGAGCTGGGCTTCGACGCCGAGGCGGTCGAGCGCCTGCGCCAGGAGGGCGGGCTCGCGTGAGCGAGGGCCGTGTCACCCTCGCGATCGACGGCCGCGTCGCGACCGTCACCTTCGACCGCCCGGAAGCCCACAACGCCATGACCTGGGCGATGTACGACCAGCTCGACGGGGCCTGTCGGCAAGTCGCCGCCGACCGCGGCGTCGGCGCCGTGGTTTTCCGCGGGGCGGGCGGTCGGGCCTTCGTCTCGGGAACCGACATCAGCCAGTTCACCGCGATATCCGACGGCGACGCCGGCCTCGCCTACGAGGCGAGGATCGAGACATGTATCGGCGGCGTCGAACGGCTGCGGCAACCGACCGTGGCGCTGATCGATGGCTGGGCCGTCGGCGGCGGCCTCGCCATCGCCGCCGCCTGCGACTTCCGGATCGCGACACCCGGCGCGCGGTTCGGCGCGCCGATCGCGCGGACCGTCGGCAACTGCCTTTCGCTCGCCAATACCAGGCGCCTCGTCGCCGGGGTCGGCGTCGGCGCCGCGAAGCGCATCCTGATGCTCGGCGAGATGATCACCGCCGACGAGGCGCGCGCCTCGGGGTTCGTGCTCGACGTTGTCGAGCCGGGCGCGCTTGACGGCCGGGCCGCGCAACTGACCGATACGCTCCTCGCCAACGCGCCGCTGACGGTGCGGGCCGCCAAGGAGATGATCCGGCGCATCGTCCATGACGTAGCGGACCGCGATGATGCGGACGTGATCGCCGAAGTCTACGCGAGCGAGGACTTCAAGGCCGGCGTCCGCGCCTTCATCGACAAGACCCGGCCGGACTGGCAAGGCCGGTGAGGCGCCGCCGCCTGTGAAGGACTGCCGGCGCGCGGCGAAGACCGCACCGGCTCTGCCGGCGAAGTCTCAGCGGATGGCGCCGTTGGCCGCGACAATGCCGCCGAGCTCGAGCGTGACCGAACGCGCCGCCGCGCCGACGACGTTGCCGAGCGTGGCGATCCGCTCGTCGAACATGCGCGCCGCCGGTCCGGCGAGCGACAGGGCGGCGTGGGCAACGCCGCGCTCGTCGAGGATCGCCGCGGCGACGCAGCGGAGCCCGACGGCGACCTCCTCGTCGTCGATCGAAAATCCGCGCCCGCGAATCCTCGCCAGCTCCGCCTGAAGCTTCTTCAGGTTGACGATCGTGTTCGGCGTCGCCCGCGACAGGCCGTGCTTGGCGATATCGGCAACGTCCTCGCGCGGCATGTGCGCGAGCATGGCCTTACCCGCCGCCGAGCGGTGCATCCCGACGCGGCCGCCGGGACGGGAGATGGCGCGGATTACCTGCTGGCACTGCACCTGCGCCATGCAGATGGCTTCGCCGCCGCTGGCGAAATAGAGGTTCACGGTCTCGCCGCTCTCCTCCATCAGCCGGCGCATATAGGGCTTGGCCAGCGCGACCACGTCGCGGGAGCGGGCAAAGGCATTGCCGACGACGAAGGCCTGGACGCCGATCTGCCACGACATCGAGGCCGGGTCGAAGCGGACGAAGCGCTGGCGCTGCAGCGTCGTCAGCAACCGGTGGGCGCTCGACGGCGGCAGCGCCACTTTCCGCGCAAGCAGGGTCAGCGTCATCCCCTCGTCGCTTTCGGCAAGCGCGTCGAGGATGCTCAGCGCCCGGGTCAGCGACTGGACGCCGCCCGGCGCCTCGCTCGGCGCTCCGCTGCTGCGTTGCCGGCCCCGCGACTGCCTTACCGGAGCATCCATCTGCCCGTTCCCCCGATCGAAGGAGCGGCACTATTCCACATCGTGAAAAACATTCCAACGAAGTTGACCGCCCGCCATGCCGGTTTAGTATTGATCGCGGACAGCAGGAGCGGGTATGCGCGTCGGCGTTCACAAGGTGCTGATGAACAGCCCGAGCGACGTCTCCGGCCTGGAGAAGCTGATCGATGACGGCGCCGTCGATCCCGGCGAAATCGTCGCTCTGATCGGCAAGACCGAAGGCAACGGCGGCGCCAACGATTTCACCCGCGGTTTCGCCACGCTGTCGTTTTCGCTGGCGCTGGCGCGCCGTCTCGGCATCCCCGCCGAGGAAGTGACGCGCCGCATCGCCTTCGTCTGGTCGGGCGGCACCGAAGGCGTGCTCAGCCCGCACGCGACGGTGTTCACGCGGAGCGCCTCGGAATCGGCAAACGCCAAGCGGCTTGCCATCGGCATCGCGGTGACGCGCGATTTTGCGCCGGAGGAAGTGGGGACGATGGCCGAGGTGCGGGAGGTCGCCGATGCGGTTCGGCGTGCCCAGGCCGAGGCCGGCATCACCGATCCCGCCGACGTCCACTATGTCCAGGTCAAGGGCCCGCTCTTGACGCCGGCCGCGGTCGCCGACGCGAACCGCCGGGGCGCCAAGCTCGTCACCCAAGACCCCAACGGGTCGAAGCCGTTCGCCCGCGGCGCCACCGCCCTCGGCGTCGCGCTCGGGCTCGGCGAGGTCAAGCAAGCGGATCTGAGCGACGCGGTCATCGCGCAGCGGATGGATCTCTATTCGACGGTCGCCAACACCTCGGCGGGCGGCGAACTGCGCAACTGCGAAGTGCTCCTCTTCGGCAACTCGGCGGCGGCGGGCGGCGATCTCCGCATCGGCCACGCGGTGCTTCGCGACGTCATCGATGCCGCCGGCGTGCGCGCCGCGGCCGGCGACGCGCTCGGCGGCAAATCGGCGGAGGTCGACCCGGCCCGCATCCTCGCCATATTCGCCAAGGCCGAGGCGCCGCCGGGCGGCATGCTGCGCGGACGGCGCACCACAATGCTGTCGGATGCCGACATCAACTATGAGCGGCATGCACGCGCCGCGTTGGGAGCCGTGATCGCCTCGGTGACCGGCGACGCGGCGATTTTCGTCTCCGGCGGCACCGAACATCAATGCAAGCCGGGCGAGGCCCCGATCGCGGCAATCGCGCGCGTCTAGGGCCACCTGCTGCCGCTGGCATCGAATTTGCTGCGTTGGTCTGTTCCTCGAGGCGAGAAAAAAAGCGCCGGGCGGGGATCACAAGAGGGAGACTTCCATGACCAGACGGACATCTCAGAGGCTGTGGCGGCCGGCGATCGCCGCGGCGTTTTTGGTTGCTTTGCCGGCTTTCACCGCCCCGGCGCTTGCCGACGACAAGGCGGCGATCCTGCTGCCGGGCAGCATCAACGACCAGAGCTGGAACGCGCTCGGCTACGCCATTCTGAAGAGCCTCGAAGGGCACGGCTTCACCACCGCCTATTCGGAGAACGTTGCCGACGCCGACGAGGCCGAGGCGCTCCGCGACTATGCGAACCAGGGCTACAACATCGTCATGGGCCATTCCGGCCGCTTCGTCTCGGCGATGGAGCAGGTGGCTCCGGACTTTCCCAAGACCCAGTTCATCGCGGTGAGCGGCAACGAGGGCATGGCGCCCAACGTCATGTCGATCGACTGGAACAATGCGCAGTTCGGCTGCCAGATCGGCACGCTCGCCGCGCGGATGAGCAAGACGCACAAGGTCGGGGGCGTTTACGGTCTTCAGGGCGTGCCCAACATCACCGCCCAGGCCGGCGGCTTCCGCCTCTGCGCCACCAAGGCCGGCGCCGAGGTGACCATTCTCTACATCAAGGACATGGAGGACGCCGCCGAGGCGAAGGAGGCGGCGCTGTCGCTGATCGCCCAAGGCGCCGACGTGATCACCGGCAAGCTCAATGCGGCCGAGACCGGCCTCGTCGAGGCGGCCAAGGAGAAGGGCGTCTACGTGACCGGCCGCGGTTTCGACCAGACCAAGATCGCGCCCGACCTGGTCTTGACCAACATCCTCGAGGACTGGCCGGGCATGTTCGGCAGCACCGCCGATCAGGTGAAAGCCGGCAAGCTCTTCGGCGACTTCGTCCAGTACGGCTACGACACCGCGCCAGTGACCGGCGCGAGTCTCCGCCTATGAAGAGGGCAAGATGTTCAACCCGGTGGTGCCCGACGACGTCGTCAAGGAGTTGAACGACCTTGCCGCCCAGTTCGCCTCGGGAGCGATGAAGATCGCGCCCACCGAAGACGACGCCCGCAGCGGCGGCTGACCGGGTCGCCGTGCTTCGGCGAGATGCCGGGAAAAGGTGAAAGGATGGCCGGGACTGACCCGGCCGTCCTTGCCGGCGTTTCCGACGCGTCGCATGGGAAGGCCCTGATGCTAGGCCGAGGGCCGCGCATGATGGCGAGAGCCGCGCCCGGCCGCTCCATCAAGTCCGCCGTCCGCCCGATCCGGCGCCGCCGATGACGGCGCTCCTCGAAATGCGCGGGATCGTGCGCTGCTTCGGCCCGCTCCGGGCGAATGACGGCATCGATCTCGACGTACAGCCCGGCCAGATCCTCGGCCTGCTCGGCGAAAACGGATCGGGCAAGAGCACCTTGATGAAGGTGCTTTTCGGCATGCTGCCGCCGGATTCCGGCACAATCGTCTTTCGCGGCCGCGAGCTCTCCGGGCACCATCCCGGCCAGGCGATGGCCGCCGGCATCGCCATGATCCATCAGCACTTCATGCTGATCGACGCGATGACGGTCGTCGAGAACGTGATGCTCGGCTGGCCGGAGGCCGGCCACGTCTTGAAGACCGCCGCCATCGCATCGCGGGTGCGGGACGCAAGCCGCCGCTTCGGACTCGACCTCGATCCTGAAACGCGGGTCGCGACGCTGCCCCTCGGCCGCCGGCAGCGGGTCGAGATCCTCAAGGCGATCCTTCGCGACGCCGAGCTTCTGATCCTCGACGAGCCGACCTCCAATCTCGCCCCGACCGAGGTCGCCGATCTCCTCGCGATCCTTCGCCGCTTGCGCGCCGAAGGCAAAGGCATCGTGTTCATCACCCACAAGCTGCCGGAGGTGCTGGATGTCTGCGACGACGTCGTGGTGCTTCGCGACGGTCGCGTCGCCGGAGAGACTCCGGTCGCCGGGGCAACCCGGGCGCAACTCGCCGAGATGATGGTCGGCCGCGACGTCACGGCGCCCCACAGCCTCGAGCCGCGAGAGCCGGGCGCGGTGCGGCTGTCGGCGCGCGGCCTCGCCGCGCCGGGTCTCCAGTCCCTCACCTTCGAGGTCCGCGGTGGCGAGATTCTGGGCATCGCCGGCGTCGACGGCAACGGACAGATCGAGCTTGCCGAGACCCTTGCCGGATTGCGGCGCGCCCGAAGCGGCACGATCATGCTCGACGGTCGCGACATCACGCAGGACTCGGTCGCGGATCGGGTGCTCGCCGGCATGGCCTACATGCCGGCCGATCGCGCAGGCACTGCCCTCGTAAGAGGCATGTCGGTCGCGGAAAACCTGATGCTGCGCGACAGCCATCGTCCCCCCTATGGACGCGGCGTCCTGCTCACCCAGCCTACCGGGGTGGCCAAGGCGCGCGCCCTGATGGCCGACTATGACATCCGCGCTGCCGGACCATCGGCGATCGTGGCGCGGCTGTCGGGCGGCAACCAGCAGAAGATCGTCGTGGCGCGCGAACTTGACCGTGCGCCGACGGTGCTGGTGGCGCATCAGGCGGCCTGGGGGCTCGATCCCGGCGCCACCCGCTTCGTCCTTGACCGGGTGATCGCGCTCCGCGACGCCGGCGCGGCGGTGGTCTACATCTCCTCGGAATTGGAGGAGGTCATGGCGGTCGGCGACCGCATCGCCGTCATGGCCGGCGGCGGCTTCGCCGGCGTCCTGCCCCGCGCCGATGCGGACCTCCGCCAGATCGGCCTGTGGATGGCCGGGCGGGCGGCATGAGCGAGCCGGTTCTGGCTCCGCCGGTCGCGGCGGCCGCGGGCCGCGGGCGGCTGCAGCTCGCCACCGACGGGCTCGCCGGGCGCATCCTGCTCGCGGTGCTCCTCTCCATGCTCTGCGCCGCGGCGCTGATCGCGATTTCGGGCCACAATCCGCTCACCGCGTTCGCCGCCATCGTCGCCGGCGCCGTCGGGTCGCCGCATCAGATCGGCGCGGCGCTCAACCGCACGACGCCCTACCTCCTCGCCGGCAGCGGCGTGGCGATGTGTTTTCGCGCCGGGATCATCAATATCGGCGCCGAGGGCCAGATCGCCGTCGGCGGCATCGGCGCGACGGCGGCCGTGCTCGTCATGCCTGCGGCGGCGCCGGTCGTGGCGGTGATCGCGGCGCTCCTCGGCGCCGCGTTGGCCGGCGCGGTGTGGGCGGGCGTGGCGACGGCGATCCACCTCTACCGGCGGGTTCACGAGGTGCTGGCGACGCTGCTCCTCAACTTCGTGGCGCTGCTTCTGGTTCAGCAGCTCCTTGCCGGACCGCTCGGACAGTTCGGCGCGGGCTTCCTGCAATCCCCGCTCTTCCCGCGCGAAGCGTGGCTGCCGCGGCTCGTCGGGTTTGACGCGCATCCCGGCTTCCTCATCGCGATCGCCGCTGCCACGGCGCTCTCCTTCGTCCTGTGGCGCACCAATTTCGGCTTCGCGCTCCGCGTTGCCGGCAGCTCGCGGCCGGCGGCGGCCTATGCCGGATTCTCCCTGCCGCGGCTGACCTGGAGCGTCATGCTGCTCGCCGGAGGGCTCGCCGGCCTCGCCGGCGGCATCGAGGTTCTCGGCGTGCATCATCGGCTGATCGAGGGCTTCTCGCTCGGCTTCGGCTTCAAGGCGGTAACGGTCGCCCTCCTCGGCGCGCTCGAGCCGCTCGCGGTGATACCGGCGGCGCTCTTCGTCGGCTTCCTCGAGGCGGGATCGCTCTCGATGCAGCGGCAGGTCGGCGTTCCCTCGGCGCTGGTCGCGGTGATCGAGGGGCTGACCATGCTGTTCGTGCTCGCAGCGACGGTGCGCCGGACATGATCGATTTTCTCGCCGCCTCCATCCGCATCGCGACGCCGCTGCTCCTTGCCGCGCTCGGCGGCATCCTGTCGGAGCGCGCCGGCGTCTTCGCGGTCGGGCTCGAGGGCATGATGCTCGCCGGCGCCTTCGCCGCGACGGTCGGCGCCTGGGGGACGGACAGCATGCTCGCCGGCGTGCTGCTCGCCTCGGTCGGCGGCGCGGTGATCGCGGTGGCGGTGGCGGTGGTGGCGGTGCGCTTCCGCGCCGACAACATGGTGACCGGCCTCGCCGCGAACATCCTGGCGCTCGGCCTCACCAGCTATCTGCTCCGCGCGCTTTCCGAGGGCGGCCGGCCGGTGTCGATCCACCTCCCGCTGCTGCCCTCGTGGCCGATCCCCGGCCTTGCCGACCTGCCGGTGGTCGGCCCGCTGCTGTTCGACCAGCAGCCGCTCACCTATCTCGCCGTGATCGGCTGCGTCGGACTGACCTTCTTCCTCAATCGCACCCAGGCGGGACTGACGCTCCGCGCCACCGGCGAGAATCCGGAGGCGGTGTTTGCCTCGGGCGCCGACCCGATGCGGGTCCGCATGCTGGCGGTGGTCGCCTGCGGCGCGGTAGCCGGGCTCGGCGGCGCGGTGCTGACGCTGCAGCAGGTCGGGACCTTCACCGAAGGCATGACCGGCGGGCGCGGCTATCTCGCGCTCGCCTCGCTGATTGTCGGGCGCTGGAGACCCTGGGGGGCGGCGGTCGCCTGCCTGTTGTTCGGGGCGGCCGAGGCGTTCGAGCTGCGGCTGCAGAGCTTCGGGGTGCCGGTCAGTTCGTACGTCGTCCACATGGTGCCTTATCTCGTCGCGCTTGCGGTGCTGGCGGGTATCGGTCGTTCCTCGAGAATGCCGGCTGCGATCGGGCAGCCATTGCCGCGTTAGCGGGAAGGGAGCACGATGAGCTTCGACATTTCCGGACTTGCCGGCTCGCTTCGCGACGGCATACGCTGACGGCGGAGGCGCTGCTCGACCGCTGCCTCGACCGCATCCGTCGCATCGACCCGAGCCTCAACAGCTTCGTCGCGATCGACGAGGCGGGCGCGCGCCAGGCGGCCAAGGCGAGCGACGCGCGACTGGTCCGTCGGCAAGGCGCGCTCGCCGCTCGACGGGATTCCGCTCTCGGTCAAGGACAACATCCTCGTCGCCGGCATGCCGGCGACCTGGGGTAGCCGCGCCCTTTCGGGCTTCGTGCCGGACCGCGACGAATTGCCGGTGGCGCGCCTCCGCGCCGCCGGTGCGGTGATCGTCGGCAAGACCAATGTCCCGGAGCTGACGCTGGAGGGCTATACCGGCAACGACCTCTTCGGCGTCACCCGCAATCCGTGGGACACGCGTCTTACGCCCGGCGGCTCCTCGGGCGGCGCGGTGGCGAGCGTCGCGGCGGGACTGGTGCCGGCGGCGATCGGCACCGACGGCGGCGGCTCGATCCGCCGGCCCGCCTGCCATACCGGGCTGGTCGGCTGGAAGCCGTCGACCGGCCATATTGCCCGCATCGACGGATTCCCGTCGATCCTCACCGACTTCGAGACGATCGGCACGCTCACCCGCTCCGTCGCGGATGCGCGCCTCCTCGATTCGGCGATGAGCGGTCCCGATCCGCGCGACCGTCGCTCGCTCTACGCGGCGGCGCCGCCGTGGCCGGCCGGCGGCCGGCGCGTCCTCTACATTCCGCAATTCGGCGGCGCCCCGGTCGATCCCGAGGTGGCGGCGGCGACCGCAAGCATCGCCGCGGCGCTGTCCGGGGAAGGTCACGCCGTCCGTCAGGCGGACGTCTTCTTCGATCTCGATGATGCCGGGCGCATCTGGCATGTCGTGTCGCGGGCCGGCGTCGCCTGGCTCGCCGCGCGCGACGGCGGCGCGCTCGCCGCGAAAGCCGGCGCCTCGGTCACGGCAATGGCCGCCGACGGCGCGAAACTCACCGGCGCCGACTATATCGACGCGCTGGAGCGGGTCGCCGCCTTCCGCCGCCGCTGCGCCGAGCTCTTCGCCGACGTGGACCTGGTGCTGACGCCCACCGCCGCGGCCCTGCCGTGGCCGGCCGAGACGGCCTTTCCCGACCGGATCGACGGCCGGCCGGCGGGCCCGCGCGACCATGCGATCTTCACCGGCTGGGTCAACATCGCCGGCAATCCCGCGATCAGCCTGCCGGTGGCGGTGTCGCAATCCGGATTGCCGATCGGCGTCCAGCTCGTCGCCGGTTTCGGCGCCGACATGGCGCTCCTCGACTTTGCCGGAGATTTCATGACGCGACATCCGGCCCCGGCCCTTCCCGTCCTGGACAAAACGCCATGAACGCACGTCAGCCTGGCCGACACTTCCTGCAGATTCCCGGGCCCACAAATGTGCCGGACCGGGTGCTCCACGCGCTCGCCGAACCGACCATCGACCACCGTGGTCCCGGCTTCGCCGAACTCGGCCGCTCGGTTCTTACCGGGCTTCGTCGGATCTTCCGCACGAGCGGACCGGTCATCGTCTTTCCCGCCTCGGGCACCGGCGCCTGGGAGGCGGCGCTGGTCAACACGCTCTCGCCCGGCGACAGGGTGCTGATGGTCCAAACCGGCTGGTTCGCGACGCTGTGGCGCGACATGGCGACCAAGCTCGGGCTCGATCCGGTCGTCATCGAAACCGATTGGCGCCGCGGCGCCGACCCGTCGGCGGTCGAGGCGGCGCTCCGGCGGGACGCGTCGCACCGCATCCGCGCCGTCTGCGTCGTCCACAACGAGACCTCGACCGGATGCACCAGTCCGATCGCCGCGGTGCGCGGCGCGATCGACGCCGCCGGCCACCCGGCGCTGCTGATGGTCGATACCATCTCCTCGCTGGCGTCGATCGACTACCGCCACGAGGAATGGGGCGTCGATGTCACCGTCGCCGGCAGCCAGAAGGGGCTGATGCTGCCGCCGGGCCTGTCGTTCAACGCTGTCAGCCAGCGCGCGCTCGCCGCCGCCGAGACGGCGCGGCTGCCGCGGAGCTACTGGGACTGGCGGCCGATGCTCGACGCCAATGCCGGGTTCTATTTCCCCTACACGCCCGCGACCAACCTCCTGCGCGGGCTGCAGGAGGCGGTGGCAATGCTGGAGGAGGAGGGGATGCCTAATGTCATCGCCCGCCATGCGCGCCATGGCGCCGCCACGCGCGCCGCGGTGCGCGCCTGGGGAGAGGCCGGCGGCCTCGAAGTGCAGTGCCAGGAACCCCGCGACTATTCCGGCTCGCTCACCGCGGTCCGGCTGGCCGAGGGCCACGGCGCCGACGCGCTCCGCGCGCTCATCCTGCGGCGGTTCAACATGAGCCTCGGCAACGGCCTCGGCATTCTCAAGGATCGCGTTTTCCGCATCGGCCATCTCGGCGATTTCAACGACCTGTCGCTGATCGGGACGCTCGGCGGGGTCGAGATGGGGCTGCGGCTCGCCGGTATTCCCCACACGGAAGGCGGCGTCGCCGCGGCGATGGCCGTGCTGACCGCCCCGGACGGCGAGATCGCGACGACCGCGCCCTGACTGCGCGCCGCCGCTGCGGCGATGGCGGTCCCGGCGGCGGCGCCGGATCGCCCGGCACCGGCGTCGGCCGCTCGGGTGTGGGCGTCGGCGCCGGCCCGGGGTCGGGATCCGGCCCGGGTTTCGGAACCGGGGAGGAGGGGAAAGCACCGAACTGATCGACCGCCTGCATAGGCAAGCAACGCCGATAGGCCGCCAATGGTTGCCTCGGGACGGGCGGAGCGAAGGCGGCAGACGTCAATTTTCCCTTGCCAAGATGCCTAGACCTTGCGGATATTGGGCAAAACTCCGCTCATCCCCCTGTGGGACGATGGGGCATGGCGTCCGAATGGGCACAACAGCCATGAGCATCGTAGCCATTCTATGTCCGAAGACCGGTCGGCAGATTTCGACCGGCCTTGAGATGGATCGCTCGAGTTTCGAGGCTCTGCCGCTTGCCAATCGCGAGGTCGATTGCTGGGCATGCGGCAGCCGGCACTCGTGGTCTCGCCGCTGGGCGACGCTGGTCGAGTGCGACGACCCCGAAATCAGGCGTCCGGGTATTCCGATACCGAAGCCGGCCTCCCTGACCGTTGCCTGACGGGTCGCGGGGGAACGCTCACTTCAAGCACGCCGGCCGCCGCCCGCCGACTTCAAAGGTCGAAGCTCAGGGTGCCTTGGCGATTCCACCGCAGGCACGCCTGGCAGTCTGATCCATGAAGGCTCTCGGCTCGCGGCGCAGCATGGCCGTGATGCGACGATCCGAACGGTTGTGGCGACCGGCCATGTCTGCACAATGCAGATATGGTTTTCCTCGCGAGGACGGCTGTTCAGGCCGTCTTGCTCTTGTTGCTGACGCAGACCGTCTGGGCGCATGGCGGGGCGGATCTCGATAGCGGCGAGGCGTGGAACGCCTGGCAGCTTACCCCCGACATCGTAATCCCGACCCTACTGGTGCTGGCGGTCTACGGCACCGGGTTATGGCGCCGAAGGAGCAGCGCGCATGACGGTCGGCGCATACAGGCGCCGGCGTTCATCGCGGGGGTGGGTCTGGTATTTCTGGCGCTGCAATCGCCGATCGACCCGATCGCCGAGCGCCTGTTTTCCATGCACCAGCTCCAACACATGCTGCTCCGGATTGTCGGACCGATGCTCATCGCCTGGTCGCAGCCCGGGGCCATTCTCGTTGCCGGCCTGCCGCGGGTCGCAAAGACGCGGTTGCTGGCGCCGCTCCTTTCCAACAGCGCCTTTCAGGGGACCTTCCGTTTCCTTGGCAATTCTATCGTTGTGACGGTGCTGTTCATCGCCTCGCTCGTCGTTTGGGAAATACCGTCTCTCCACGACGCTGCGCTGCTCGACGATCGCCTGCATTACCTGATGCATGTCACGATGCTGGCCGCGGGGCTCCTGTTCTGGGCGCGGATTTTCGATGCCCGCCCGGCGCCGAAGGGCATCCGCTACGGCGTCCGGCTGATGATGCTGTGGATCGTGATCCTCGCCGGGATCGTGCTCGGCACGGTGACCACTCTCAAGCCGATGGTGCTCTACCATGCCTACGACCTGCATGGCCGGCTGTTCGGCGTGCCCGCCCTCGCCGACGAGCAATTGGGCGGCGTTCTGATCTGGATCCCGAGCAGCATGATGTGCCTGATCGCCATCCTCCTCGTCGTTCACGCGTTCGGTCAGTACGAGACCCGGATGGAAAAGGCGCGGGCGGGGGTGATGCCTTCCAATCCCGAAGCGTCCCTGACGGGAGCCGACCTGATCGCCCGGTCGCGCGCGAAGAACCGCCAGATGGCGATCGGGTTCGCCGGATTCGCGGTCTCGATCCTGATCACCGCGATCATGGTGGGAGTGCTTTCGCTGGCCTTCGGGCATGGCTCCGCGGCCGGACCGCCGGCAACTGCCGCATCCAGGCCCGGAACCGGCCGGCAAGCTCGAACCGCAAAATCGGGCGACAGCCGGGCAGCACCGAGCCCGGTGCGCTTCGCCCCAACGCCTCGGTGAAATCCGTTCTTTGCTGCATGCCTCACACCGGCAGCGGGCCGACCGTGACGGCCGTGCCGCGCTTGGCGCTCTCCCGCGCTGCGATGCCGCAGAGAACCGAAATCGCGCCGGCGCGGGCATTGGCGCGCTGTCCGAGCGGGTCCGGAGCCGCCGGCCCGAACAGGGCGCGTTGCAGCGCCGGGTCGCCGCCGAAATGGCCGCCCGGCTCGTGCGCAACCCGAAGCCGCTCGGCATCGCCGAAATTCCGCATGATCGCGATCTCGTCGAAATCGGATGCGCCCCACGGTTCGCGCTCACGGTGGCGGACCTCGATCCGTCCGCCCCTGCCGTTGAAGGCGAGGTCGTAGCCCTCGATCGGCATCCGGCAGTTCAGCGAATATGCGACCTGGACGCCGTTGGCATGGAGGATCGCGGCGCTCATCGTATCGAATATGTCGATCTCCTCGCGGTAGACGCAGGCGTCGCGGAAATAGCCGTCTTCGCGCGACGGCTCCTCGTAAAGAAGCTCGAGCCAGGCGTCCTTGTCCATGTCGAAGAAATGCTCGCAGCGCGAGGCGTAGGCGCACGTTTTGCAGCGGGTCCCGCGGAACGGACCGTTCGTTCCATAGTGGCGAAGCGCGCCGCGGGCGAAGACCTCCACCGGCTCGGCGGCGAGGTACCAGTTGAGGAGGTCGAAGTGATGCGTCGCCTTATGGACGAACAGACCCCCGGAGAAGGCTTCGAAGGCGTGCCACCGGCGGAAATAGTCGGCGCCGTGGACGACGTCGAGGTACCAGTGGAAATCGACCGAGACGATTTCGCCGATGACGCCCGAGACGAGCAGCTGCTTCACCCTGCGGGCGGTGGGGGCATAGCGGTAGTTGAAGCCGACATCGACGCGCCTTCCGGTCCGCGCCTCGGCGTCGAGAATGCGGCGGACCTTGTCCGCCGTCGTCGCCATCGGCTTCTCGGTGACGACGTCGGCGCCGGCTTCGAGGGCGCGCACGATGTGTTCGTCGTGGGTATCGTCGCGGCTCGCGACGATGAGCGTGTCCGGCTCCGTCGATCGAAGCATCTCGCCGAGATCGGCGAAGGTCGGCGCATCGGTCGCGATCGCGGTCCGGGCGCGCGCGAGCCGCAAGGGGTTTGGGTCGGCGAGCCCGACGAGCTCGACCCATTCGCCGCAATTCCTGAGAAGCCCGCGGCCCCAGGTGCCGGCTCCGCGATGTCCCGTGCCGATCAGCGCGACGCGCCTTTTCATCCCGTTGCCTCCCCGGCGCGGACTTGAGCCACGCCCGTGCCCGCTAACCGCAATTGCCTCGATCTCGTAGTAACCATATGGTTACCCTGGAGCGCCGGCAAGCGGCATGCGGATAACCGCGTCGGCGCGGGGTTGCGCCCGGCGGCCGGCATCGTCCTTCCCGCGAGATCGGCCGTGCAAAGCGACGCCCGGTCGCGCTATGGTCGGATCGGAGCATTGGCCGCCGGATATGGCCGACGGCGGGGAGCATCGGACTTTTGGCACCGCGCGGTTTGAGGAAACGGACGGAGCCAGCCTCCACAAGGACGAAGCCGCGCGCAACAAGGAAACGGAACGGGCGCGATCCGGCGCGGTCGAGCGCGGCGATCCTCAAGGCGGCGACCCAGGAATTCACCGAGAAAGGCTTCGGAGGCGCCCGCATCGACGGCATCGCGGCGCGGGCGCGCATCAACAAGCGGATGCTCTATCACTACTACGGCGGCAAGGAGGCCCTCTACCTCGCCGTCCTCGAGAATGCCTATGTCGCGATCCGGTCGGCCGAGGCCGAGCTCGACCTTGCCCACCGCGACCCGGCCGAGGCGATGCGCGAATTGGCCTTGTTCACCTGGCGCTACTTCCTCGCCCATCCGGAATTTCTGAGCCTCCTCAACACCGAGAATCTTCTCCGGGCGAGGCACCTCCGGAAGTCGAGGAAGATCGTGGCGCTGCACTCGCCGTTCGTCGCTCTCCTCGACGAGACCCTGAAGCGCGGCGTCGCCGCCGGCGAGTTTCGCGCCGGCATCGACCCGGTGGCGCTCTATATCGACATCGCGGCGCTCGGCTTCTTCTACCTGTCGAACCGCTGGACGCTGTCGACGATCTTCCGCCGCGACCTTGCCGCGCCGAAGGTGCTCGCCCGCCGTGGCGAGGAGATCGCTGACGTCATTGCCGCCTATCTCCGGCCGGAGAAGTAGGACGGCCGGTCCGGCAGAAGCGGTTATAGGCCGCGATGCAGGCCTCGAGCACCGCATCGCCGTCGCGCTTCCACCAGTTTTCCCGCGAGAAGATCTCGACCTCCTGCGGGCCGTGGAAGCCGGCATCCTCGACCATGGCGCGGATGCCGCGGAGGTCGATGACGCCGTCCCCCATCATGCCGCGGTCGAGCAGGGGGTGGCGCGTCTCGACCAGCCAGTCGGAAACGTGGAAGGCGAGGATGCGCTTGCCGGCGCGCCGGATCTGCGGGGCAAGCTCGGGGTCCCACCAGACGTGGTAGACGTCGACGACGACGCCGACGCCGTCGCCAAGGCTGTCGCAGAGATCGAGGGCCTGGCCGAGCGTGTTCACGCAGGAGCGGTCGGCGGCGTAGACCGGGTGGAGCGGCTCGATCGCGAGCGGCACCTGCGCCGCCCGCGCGTAAGGCAGGATGGCGGCGATGCCCTCGGCGGCCATTTCCCGCGCCGCGCCGATGTCGCGCGATCCGGGGACGAGGCCGCCGACGACCAGCACCAGGCAATCGGCCGAGATCGCGGCGGCTTCGTCGATGGCGCGCCGGTTGTCGTCGATCGCGGCGAGGCGGCCGGCCCGGTCGGGCGCGGGGAACATGCCGCCGCGGCAGAGGCCCGAGACGCGCAGACCGAGGTCGCGCACGATGCGGGCGGCCTCCGCGAGGCCGGCCTTCTCGACCTGGTCGCGCCACGGCCCGATCGCGGCGATGCCGTGGCGGGCGCAGGCTTCGGCGGCCTGGCGCAGGTCCCATTGCTCGCGCACGGTGGCGAAGTTGATCGAGAGGCCGTCGGTGTCCACGCTTCGGATGCCCTCAGTGAATGCCGCCGACGGCGAGCACCTCGCTCATCCTCCGCGCCGCAAGCTCGGGGTCGCGGAGCACGCGGGCCGCGTCGGCGAGGCGGAACAGCTCGGCGAGATGCTGGAACGAGCGGGTGCTCTGCGGGCCGCCGACCATGGTGAAGTGGTCCTGCAGTCCGTTGAGGTAGGCGAGGAAGACGATCCCGGTCTTGTAGAACCGCGTCGGCGACCGGAAGATATGGCGGCTGAGCGGCACGGTCGGGGCGAGGATCGCGTGGAACCCCGCCTCGTCGCCCTCGGCGAGCCGGGCGAGGGCGGCCGCCGCGGCCGGAGCGATCCCGTCGAAAATACCGAGGAGCGCGTCGGAATAGCCTTGCGCGTCGCCGGCGATCAGCTCGGCATAGTGGAAATCGTCGCCGGAATAGGTGCGCACGCCCTGCGCAAGCCGGCGGCGCATGGCGATCTCCATGTCCTTGGACAGGAGCGAGATCTTGACGCCGTCGACCTTGTCGGCGTGGTCGGCGACGATGTCGAGGCAGGTCCGCATGGCGACGGCGTGGTCGTTGGAGCCCCAGTAGCCGGCAAGCGCCGGGTCGAACATCTCGCCCAGCCAATGAATGATCACCGGCTCGCGGACCTGGCCGAGGATGCGGCCATAGACGCGGGCGTAGTCCTCGGAGTTCTTCGCCGCCTTCGCCAGGGCGCGGCTCGCCATCAGGATGATCCGCCCGCCCAGCCTTTCGATCGCCTCGACCTGCTCCTCGTAGGCGGCGATCACGTCGTCGATGGTGACATCGGGCCCGGCGGCGAGCTGGTCGGCGCCGGCGCCGCAGGCGAGGCGCGCGCCGTCGCGCCCCTTCGCGGCGGCGATCGAGCGGCCGATCAGCTCCAGCGCCGCCGGCCAGTCGAGGCCGCTGCCGCGCTGGGCGGTGTCCATCGCCTCGGCGACGCCGAGGCCGAGGTCCCACAGGTATTCGCGGAAGGCGATCGTCCGCTCCCAGTCGATCGCGGCGTCGAGCCAGGGATCGTTGTCGGCGAGGGGATCGGCGACGACGTGCGCGGCGGCAAAGGCGATGCGATTGAACTTCGCGCTGCCGCCATTGCCATTCACGGCGAGCGGCCGGTTGCGAATCCGGTAGGCCTCGATGCGTCCGTCGGCGGTCGGGAGATTGACGCTCGTCATCCGCTCAGGCCGCCGCGTCCGAGACGAGGTTCAGGCTGAGCGGCGGCACGTCGATCCAGCGCCGTTCGGCCGAGCTCTGGTAGCCGAGCTCGGCGAGCTGGACGCCGCGAGCGCCTTCGAGCAGATCCGCACGCCAAGGCGTGCCCGCAGCCAGATGCCGGATGAATTCTTCCCACTCCACCTTGAACCCGTTGTCATAGACCTGATTGTCGGGAACCTCGTCCCAGGTGCCGAAGAAGTCGATGGTCTGGGGCTGATCCGGATTCCATACCGGCTTCGGCGTGTTGACGCGATGCTGCGTGAAGCAGCGGGTCAGCCCGGCCACGGCCGAGCCGTGCGTGCCGTCGACCTGGAAGACGGCGAGGTCGTCGCGGCGGACGCGCACGCACCAGGATGAATTGATCTGCGCGATGATGCCGCCGTCGAGCTCGAAGGTGGCGTAGGCCGCATCTTCGGCGTCGGCGATGTAGGGGCGGCCCCGCTCGTCGCCGCGCTCGGTAATGTGCGTTGCGCCGAGGCAGGACACGGCCTTCACCTCGCCGAAGAGGCTGTCGAGCACGTAGCGCCAGTGGCAGAGCATGTCGAGAATGATGCCGCCGCCCTCCGCCTTGCGGTAGTTCCAGCTCGGCCGCTGCGCCGCCTGCCAGGTCCCCTCGAAGACCCAGTAGCCGAATTCGCCGCGGACGGACAGGATGCGGCCGAAGAAGCCGGAGTCGATCAAGGTGCGGAGCTTGCGAAGCCCCGGCAGATAGAGCTTGTCCTGGACGACGCCGCCCCTGATCCCCTTGCGCTCGGCGAGGCGCGCCACCTCGACCGCACGCGCCAGGCTGTCGGCCACCGGCTTCTCGCAATAGACGTCCTTGCCCGCGTCGATGGCTCGCGCGAGCAGGCCGGCCCGCATTTGCGTCGAGCCGGCGTCGAAGAAGAGCGTGTCGTCGCGGGCCGCGAGCGCCGCTTCGAGGTCGGTCGTGGTCCGCGAGAGCCCGTGCTTGCGGGCAATCGCTTCGAGCTTCCCGGCGTTCCGCCCGACCAGGATCGGGTCGGGCATGACGCGATCGCCGCTGTCGAGAAGGACGCCGCCCTGGTCGCGGATGGCGCAGATCGAGCGGACGAGGTGCTGGTTGTAGCCCATGCGTCCGGTGACGCCGTGCATGATGATTCCGAGGCGTCGCGTCGCCATCGATCCTCCTCCGGCGGGCGCTTGAACCCCGCCGGCCTGAACTTATAACCAGATGGTTACCGGGTGAACAGGAGCAATCGCAGGTCGGCTCGGCGGGCTTGCTCCCGCGCCGCTTGCCTCGCAATAACCGGAGGGTTACTTATTCGGACGGTCGCGCCGCCAGCGGCGAGTCCCAAAAACATCGCAGGCGGTCAGCCGGCAATTTCAAGGGAGAGAGACGATGCAGAACCAACTCACGCGGCGCGAGTTTGGCGGGCTGGTCGCTTCCGGCGCTTCGCTGGCCGTCCTCGCTTCGGCCGGCGTCGCCCGCGCCGAGACCCGCCTCCGCTACATCTGGTGGGGCAATCCCGACCGCGACAAGCGCACGATCGCCGCGATCGATCTTTACAAGACCAAGCAGCCCGATGTGGCGATCGACCCTGAGACCTATGCCTGGGGCGACTACTGGCCGAAGCTCGCGACCGAGGCGGCCGGCCAGAATCTCCCCGACGTCATCCAGATGGACTATCGCTACATCTTCGAATGGGCGCGCCGCAACCAGCTCGCCGACCTCACGCCCTATCTCGACGGCGCGCTTCAGCTCGGCGCCTTCGACAAGAACCAGCTCGACAGCGGCAAGGTCGACGGCAAGCTCTACGGCATCTCGATGGGGGCCAACTCGGTCGCCTATGTCTACAGCAAGACCCAGTACGACGCGCTCAAGATCGCGCTTCCCGACCCGCTGACCTGGACCTATGACGACTTCGCCCGCCTCGCCAAGGACGTGCAGCCGCACCTCGCCCAAGGCCTGTTCTTCACCGCCAATAACGGCGACGAGGAAGCCGGCCTTGAAATGTATGTCAGGCAGCGCGGCAAGGCGCTCTACACCGCCGACGGCCAGCTCGCCTTCGACGCGGGCGACGTCGGCGACTACTGGAACTTCTGGTCCCAGATGCAGAACGACGGCTTGACGCCGCCGCCCGACGTGCAGGCCCTCGACAGCTCCGGCGCACTCGAAAAGATGATGCTGGTCACCGGAAAATCGATCACCGACTGGACCAATTCCAACCAGCTCGTCGGCATCCAGAAGCTCACCCAGGACAGCGTCGATCTCACCCTTCTCCCCAACCAGGAGGGCAACAAGCCCGGGCAGTACTTCAAGCCGTCGATGTTCATCTCGATGTCGGCGAACACCGGACAGGCCGAGGCCTCCGCCGCCTTCCTCAATTTCATGATCACCGACCTCGACGCGAACGACATCCTTCAGATCGAGCGCGGCGTCAGCGGGGACGCCAACGTCCTCAAGCATCTGCAGCCGCAGCTCGGCGAGACCGAGAACCGCATCATCGCCTATCTGCAGCTGCTGGCGAAGCATGTCGCCCCGCTGCCGCCGCCGCCGCCGAAGGGCGCCGGCGAAATCCAGAACGAGATCCGATCGGCGTTTCAGGAGATTGCCTTCGGCAAGACGAGCGTTTCCGACGGGGCGAAAGCCTTCATCGAGAAGGCCAAGGCGATCCTGCAGCGCGCCTGACCGGCGATGGCCAGCGCCTCGGCGACGATCGAAAGCGAGACGCGCCTTTCGGCGCGCGGACGGGATGGATGGTGGGCCCTGGCGTTGAGGCGCAACGGGGCCGGCTATCTTTTCCTGACGCCGTGGCTGATCGGCTTCTTCGGCCTCACTTTGCTGCCGACCCTTGCTTCGCTCGTCCTCTCATTCACCGACTATGACCTCCTCACCGCGCCGCGCTGGGCGGGGACGGCCAACTACCAATATGCCTTCTTCGAGGACGAGCGCTTTCGCGCCGCGCTCAGCGTCACCTTCCACTACGTCCTCTTCTCGGTGCCGCTGAAGCTGGTCGTCGCGCTCGGCCTCGCCATGGTGCTCGATCGCGGCGTGCGCGGTCTCGCCTTCTACCGCTCGGTGTTCTATCTCCCGTCGCTCCTCGGCGCGTCGGTGGCGATCGCGGTGCTGTGGCGTCAGGTGTTCGGCGACGGTGGCATCGCCAACCAGTTGCTCGGCCTGTTCGGCTATCAGGGGACATCGTGGATCACGCATCCCGACTACGCGCTGTGGACGCTGGTCGTGCTCGCCGTCTGGCAGTTCGGCTCGCCGATGATCATCTTCCTCGCCGGGCTCCGCCAGGTGCCCGAGGACCTTTATGAGGCGGCGGCCATCGACGGGGCCGGGCCGGTTCGCCGCTTTCGCAGCATCACCTTGCCGCTGATCGCGCCGGTGATCTTCTTCAATCTGGTGCTCCAGTCGATCGACGCCTTCAAGGCGTTTACGCCGGCCTTCATCATCTCCGGCGGTACCGGCGCGCCGATCGAATTCGACGCTGTTCTATTCGCTGTATCTCTATATCGAGGCCTTCTCCAATTTCCGCATGGGCTATGCTGCGGCGCTCGCCTGGATACTCCTGGTCATCATCGCGATCTTCACCGCGCTCGCCTTCTGGAGCGCGCGCTACTGGGTCTATTACGAGGACGAGGCGCGCTGATGGCGACCATCGTCACCGGCAGACAGGCGGGCCCGGCGAGCCGGCTCCTTCGTCACGGGCTCCTGATTATCGCCTCGCTGGTCATGGTCTATCCGCTGCTCTGGCTGGTGTTCAGCGCCTTCAAGCCGGAGAACACGATCTTCCACACCCTCGACCTCCTGCCGGCGAGGTGGATCTTCACCAATTTCAGCGAGGGATGGAACGCGCTCCGGGTGTCGTTCACCACCTTCTATATCAACTCGTTCCTGATCGCCGGCCTTGCCGTAGTCGGCAACGTGCTCGCCTGCTCGCTCACCGCCTATGCCTTCGCGCGACTCAATTTCCGCTTCCGGAAATTCTGGTTCGCCCTGATGCTCGGCACGCTGATGCTGCCCTATCACGTGACGCTGGTGCCGCAATACGTCCTCTTTCTCCATCTCGGCTGGGTGAACACCTTCCTGCCGCTGGTCGTGCCGAAATTCCTTGCGGTCGACGCGTTCTTCATCTTCCTCATGGTGCAGTTCTTCCGCGGCATCCCGCGCGAGATCGACGAGGCGGCGATCATGGACGGCTGCGGCCCGTTCCGCATCTACTGGCAGATCATCCTGCCCTTGTCGGCGCCGGTGCTCGCCACCGCCGCGATCTTCTCCTTCATCTGGACCTACGAGGATTTCCTCGGACCGCTGATCTATCTCAACGATATGCGCGACTACACCGTGCCGCTCGCCCTTCGCACCTTCGTCGATGCGACCGGCGAGTCGCGCTTCGGCCAGCTCTTCGCCATGTCCGCGTTGTCGCTCGTGCCGGTCTTCCTCGTCTTTCTCGCCTGCCAGCGCTGGATCATCCGCGGCGTGTCGGCGGGCGCGCTCAAACGCTGACGGTAACGGGCAAGCCAATGGCCGAACCGGGTTTCGCCATAGCCGCCATCGGCGTGAACCATGGCCATATCTTCGAGCAGACCCGCGAGATGCTCCGCGCCGGCTGCCGGCTGAAGAGCTTCCATTCGCGCGAGGACGGCGTCGCGGCGCGCTATGCCGCCGTCTTCCCGCAAGCCGCCCGGGTCGGCGACGAGAGGGCGATCCTCGAGGACGACGAGGTGCGCCTCGTCCTCGGCGCGGGCATCAATTCGGAACGCGCCGCGATGGCGGTCGCGGCCATGCGCCACGGCAAGGACGTGATGCTCGACAAGCCGGGAGCGACGACGCTCGATCAGCTCGGCGAACTGCGGCAGGCGGCGCAGGAGACCGGCCGCATCGTCTCGATCCTCTATTCGGAGCATCTCACCCAGAAAGCCACGATCCGCGCCGGCGAACTGGTCGCGGCCGGCGCGATCGGCCGAGTGATCCAGACGATCGGCATCGGCCCGCACCGGGAAGGCGAGGGACGGCCGCCGTGGTTCTACAACCGCGAACAATCCGGCGGCATCCTCTGCGACATCGCCGCCCACCAGTTCGAGCAGTTCCTGTTCTTCACCGGATCAGAGACCGCCGAAGTGGTCGCGAGCCAGGTCGGGAATTTCGCCCATCCCGACAAGCCCGAATTCGAGGACTTCGGCGATGTCCTTCTCCGCAGCCGCGACGCCACCGGATACGCGCGGGTCGACTGGTTCACCCCGGCCGGCCTCGGCACCTGGGGCGACGGGCGTCTCTTCATCCTCGGAACCGAGGGCACAATCGAACTCCGCAAATATGTCGACATCGACGGCCGCGCCGGCGCCAACCACCTCTTCCTCATCGACGCCAGGGGCACCCGCCACATCGACTGTAACGAGGTTGTCGTGACCTACGGCGAGAGGCTCCGCGACGACGTGATCAACCGCACCGACACCGCTATCCCGCAGGCGCGCGTGTTTCTCGCCGCGGAACTGGCGCTGGCAGCGCAGGCGCGCGCCGTCCGGATGGGCGGGCCTCGGCCGCCGGCGGGGCGGAGATGACCCGGAAGTCTCAGGGTCGGCATCGTCGGCGCCGGGATTGGCGAGCACCACCTCGCCGCCTTCAGGGACCTGCCCGACCTCTATGGCGTCGAGGCGCTGTGCGATCTCGACCTTGATCGCGCGAAAGGTGTCGCCGGCAAGCACGGTGTCCCGCGAACCACGGCGTTGTTCGACGACCTCCTCGCCCTCGACGTCGATCTCGTCGATATCTGCACGCCGTCGAACCTCCATTTCGACCACGCCAAACGGGCCCTGGCAGCGGGCCACGACGTCCTCGTCGAGAAACCACTCGCGGGCGCGCTCGCCGCGGTCGACGCCCTGAAGGACGCCGAACGGCAAAGCGGCAAGCGGATCGCCCCGGTCTTCCAGTACCGCTTCGGGCATGGTTTCCAGCGCTTTCGCCATCTCCAGGCGAGGGGGCTGATCGGCGAGCCCTATGTCGCGACGGTCGAGACGCACTGGCGGCGCACCGCCGGCTACTACAACAATCCCTGGCGCGGACGCGCCGCCGCCGAGCTCGGCGGCTGCCTGGTGACGCACGCCATCCATGCCCACGATATGCTCGTCCAGGCGATGGGCCCGATCGCGAGCGTCTATGCGCGGGCCGCGACGCGGGTCAATCCGATCGAGACGGAAGACTGCGCCATCCTGGCGCTCACTATGAAGAATGGCGGCCTTGCCACGGCCTCGGTGACGCTCGGTTCGGAGGAAGAGATCTCGCGGCTCCGCCTCTGCTATGCCGGGCTGACCGTGGAAAGCAGCCTGGCGCCGTTCATCCCGGCGGCGACCCCTGGCGGTTCGTCACGGAGGACGGCGCCCTGGCGCGGCGCATCGCCGCCGCGCTCGCCGACTTCGTGCCCGGAGCGGAGCGCTGGACCGGCCAATTCGCGGCTGTCCACGCCGCGCTTGTCGACGGAAGCCCGCTGCCGGTGACCATCGACGACGCCCGCGCCTCGATCGAGCTGCTCACCGCCGCCTACCGCTCGGTCGAGATCGGTGCCCCCGTCTCGCTGCCGATCGGACGCGACGATCCGTTCTATGCGGGCTGGCACAAGCCATAGCCGTAGCCGATCGGCCGGCCCCCGCCGTCGCCCGACCATCGCCAGCCGGGCATTGTCCAATCGCTTGCGGCCTTGCCGAGAACCCGAGAGCAGGAGACCGGCATGCCGGTCTTCGTCGGAGAGGACGCCGTGAGAAAGCTCCGGGCCACCGGCGCCGGCGAGTTCCAAAATCCACTGCCCGAGGTCCGCTCAATCCGGCGGCCGGCGCTGTTGCAGCCTCGCCTCACACGCCAGGGCCGAGGTCCGCGGCCGGGACGCAGGCAAATCCGCCGGTCTGAGTCGGGTAGCGGAACCACATTTCTCCATCGATCTCCGCCTGGTCGACGCCGCCTTTGAGGCCGATCACCGGGCGAATCGAAATCCGGGTCGATCTGTTCCAGGGCCGGCAGCCCGCGCTTGGGGTCCGGATAGGCTTCCACCGGCTTTCCGGATCGGTTCTGGATGCTGTCGGCAAAGTGCTTCCATTGAAGTGGCAACGGGACAGGGGTGACCACAGCCTCGCCGCCGGGAGATTGCCCGGAGCCAGCGGGCGGGGTGGCTGGCGGCGGCCAAACCAACCCCTCGATCCAATGGCGCGAGGACGGGATCGCCGCGCCGAGGGCAAGGGCGGCGACAACCGACGCCCCTATGTAGATCGGGGTGCGGCGGCGGCCGCCTTCGGGCGCTGTCGGTGGCGGGGAAGGTTCTTGCCGGTCCGCGACGATGCGGGCGCCGTCATTTGTCCGGCGCCTGCCCAACACGCGATGATGCTTGGCGACTTCCGCGGACAGGCGGAGGAAGGCCTCGTTAAACGGCGCCGAATTCGCCGGCGATTCGCGAAGGTCCGCGCCGTCGATGCTTTGCAGGCTTCGCAAGGCGAGCACCATCTCCTTCTCGTCGGCGCTCAGGCTGTCGAGGAATGAGCGATCCTGCTCCTCCAGTTTCGACTGGGTGAGCGGTGCCGACTGGAAGATTTCGCTATCCCGCTGGAAACGCACCGGCAGGATGCGGCATGCTTCGCCGCGATCCATGCGTTGGCGGATCGTGTTGAATTCGTATCGGCAATATGGCCGGGTGATGATGCCGTCATTGACCAGAACGATCAGCAGCTCCGTACCGGCCAGAGCCGTGTCGATCTGGCTCAGCCAATCCTGCGCGGTCTCTATTTCTCGCCGGTCGATGAAGACATCAATGTCGCGGCCAAATTTTCCGCGCAGATCGTTGACCAGGAGTTCGTGCAGTCGGAGCGCCTCGGCCTGGTATACCTTGTCGTAGCAGATGAAGAACTGCGGGCCGTCGCTCATTGGTTCGGTGTTCAGGGTCGGTTGCGCCGAGTTCGCCTTACGATAGGATAGACAAGGAGAGGCCGTGAGCCTAGCGGGGGAACGGGTTTTGGTAGCGATCGGCCGCGTCTTCCTCATCATCCTGGGCCTGTTGACGATTGCGCCGATCGCCGCGCGAGCCCAGTCCACGGTGTTTCCGCAAGCCCTCTCCAACGCCGCGGACGACTATCTCGACGAACTCCAGAGACGGCCACCGCAGAGCGAAGACACCGTCGACAAGGCGCTTTCCAGCATAGCCGCCGCCGAAAGCGACGGGCACACCGGCGCCGCCATCGCGGCCTACGAGGAACTCGCGGCTCTCGAACCGAAAAGCTATCGCGCCTGGCTGCAACTCGCCGCCGCATGGCGAAAGGTCACTCCGGACTCGGAAAAGGCGGTCGCCGCCGCGGTTCAGGCGGCGCGTGTCGCCGGACACGATTTCGAACAGTTCGAGGCGCTCCTGATGGTCGCGGGCGTCCTTCGCGAGCAGCTGCACCGGGCGCAGCTCGATTTTGAGCGGTCGCGCCAGCGCATCCTGACCATCGAGGAGACGGCCCGGGTCTGGAAGATTCCCATCGGTCCCGATAGTTCGACCGGCGAACCGTCGCCGCTCTACGGCGATTTCTCCAAGGCTCACGCGGAAGCCCTTCAGGAAAGCGTGACGGCGGCCGCGCAAATCTCGACGGTGACCGGTCAGCTCGACGAGATCTACAACGCGGTGTTTGTCGTGGTGAAGGATCAGGACGCGTTTGCCCGCGTCCAGGCCGAGATCGCTCCGAGCCCGTTCCAGATTGCCGTCCGCGCCGAAAACGGGGCGAGTGGCGGAGAAGGGGAGGGGGAAGGGGAAGGGGAAGGCGCCGACGCGGGAACACCCAACTATGACGTCGTGGCCGAAACGCTCGACGGTTATTCGCGTGCTTGCATCCGCTTCACCCTTCCGATCAGCCTCGACGTCGACAAGGTCAAGAGCAGGCTGACGCTGCGCGACGCGGACACCAACCAGCGCATCGCCATCGAAAGCATACAAATCGACGACGACAGGCTTTGCGTGCTGGCCCTCGAACCGGAGCACAATTACCTGCTGTCGGTCGCCGACGGGCTGATGTCGCAAACCGGCGTTGCCCTGGCGGAAGCAGTCGAGGATATCCCGATCGCGATCCCGGCCCGCGCCGAGCTGGTCGGATTCCGCGGCTCGGCATTCATCCTCCCGCGGGAGGGGGACGGCGAGGTGCCGCTTTACAGTGTCAACGCGGCATCGGTTTCGCTGCATCTTCTGCGCATCACCGACCGGAATTTGCATCGGCACGTCGCACTCGGCGAGATCGGAAGCCGCCTGCCCGCCAAGGAATATCGCGAGATGCGGGAACTGTTCTCCGATCCGATCTGGGATGGGTCGATTCCGATCGAGGGCGAGCGCAACAAGCTCGTCACATCGCAAATACCGGTTCTCAAGATTCTCGAAGATCGAAAAGCATGGCTTGCCGAGGAGCCGGTGCCGGCCGACCTGTCGGGACTGCCGCATGTCTCATCGGATCGAAGTGTCGGGCCGGTCAAGGGCCGATACACGGCGGACCGGGTCTCCTATCAGGCGGCGCGCGACTTCGATGTCGGAGCCGGGACTCTATGCGCTGGTCACCGAGAGCGTCGATTTCCTCCGACCGACGACGGCGAGGAGCACGTCGAGGACTTCTGCGAGGCGTATCTGCGCCGACAACTACGTCGTGCAGTGGATCGTGCGAACCGACATCGGCCTGGCCTTCTACGAAACGCGCGAGAATCTCCATGTCGTGGCGCGTTCGCTCGGCTCCGGCAAGGCGATGCTGGGCGCGGCCATCCAGCTCGTTGCGGCGAACAATCGCGTGCTTGCCGAGAAGAATACCGACCGGACGGCGTCGCGACGCTTCCCCCGCCGGCTGACGGAAGGCACGCGCGGCAATCGGCTCGCCGTGGTCATCGCGCATGCCAGCGACGACTTCAGCTTCATCGATTTCGGCGAGGATCGGCTCGACCTGTCGCGCCTCGGCGTCTTCGGCCGCAGCCGAACCGGGAGAGCAGAACGTCTTCCTCTATACCGACCGCGGCATCTACCGCCCGAACGACAGCATCCATCTGACCGTCCTGTGCGCGACGCCAACGGAATACTGCCGGAAGCCTTGGCGCCGCTCACCCTTCGCCTCTCGGCCGGCGAAACCATTCTCGACGAGGAGCCGATCGACCCCGACCGCTGGAAGCTCGGCGGCGCGACCCTCGACCTGCGACGTCCCGCCGACCGCGCGGCTCGGGACCGCGGAGCTGCAGATCTTCAATACCGGCGACAGACAAGCAAGATGCTCGCCACGCCAGTCCATCCATATCGATCATTTCCGGCCCGACCGGGCGCGCATCAATTTCATGTCGGCGGCCGACTGGTCGGCGACCGCCGACCAGGCGAAACAGCTGGCTGGTGAGTGGTGTCGCCGCGGCCGACTATCTGTTCGGCGACGCCCGTATCATCGGCCAGGCCGCGGCGGCGAGGCTGCGCAGCGAGGTCGACGTGCGGCTCGAGGCGCGCCGAAGCCCGGTCAAGGGCTGCTATGGCGAATTCGCTTCGGTCCCGGGCGACGCCCCGCCGCCGGGCGTCGTGCTCGGCCGGCTCGACGGGGTCACCGACGGCGTCGGCCAGCTCGCCTTCACCTCGGCGCCGCGGCCTGGGTGCTGCCCCCCAGCGACCATCCCTATCAGCGGCCGTATCGGCGTCACCGTCTTCGACAATGCCGGCGCGTCGCGTCGCGCGACCAACACGATCCCGATCGCAGCTACGACCGCGACTGGATCGGCGTCGCCCGCAATCCGACGCTCCGCCCCGCCGGACGCGACGGCGCCTTCCGTCTCGCCTTCGACGTTGTCGGCTTCGACGGCGCCAACCAGCCCCTCGCCGAGCGGTCGCTGAGCTTCAAGCTCTACAGCGAGCGCGACGTTTTCGTCTGGGAGCAGCGGACGGCGTCTGGACGAGCGCCAGCGATGTCGCGCGCGACGAGATCACCGCGACTGTGCCGGAGACCAGAAGACGGCGACGCTCCCGCCCGGCGACACGCGCGCGAACGGCGACTGCCTGCGGCCGAGGGCACGATCGACCTGCAGCTTCCGCTCGGCCGCTACCTCCTCGAGGTGACCGACGAGATCACCGGCAAGACGCCTCCGTCCCCTTCGTCACCGGCTCGACCACGGCCGCGATCCGCAATCCGGAGCCCAACCTCCTCGAGGTGGCATCCGACGCCAGGCGCTACGACGCCGGCGCAACCGCGACGCTGCAGGTCTATGCGCCCTTCGACGGCGAGGTGCTCGTCGCGATCGCCGACGACGAGATCCAGGAATGGGTATCGGGGTCGACCACCGACCGCGTCGCCACGATCAAGGTGCCGATCCGAGCCCGAATGGGCGGGCAAGGGGCTCTACGCGCTGACCACGGTCTACCGCCGCGAGACCGACGGCACCGTGCTGCGCGGGCCGGCGCGGGCGATCGGCACGACCTATTTCGAGGTCGCCGGCGAAGAGCGAACTACTTCGATCTCGCCATCAGGCCACCGCTCCAGGCCAAGCCCGGCAAGTCCCGTCAAGGTCGCGGTCTGCGTCAGCGAGCGGGCGTCCTGCCGCGACCGATTTCCACGAGGCGGCTTCGTGCGCTCTACGCGGTCGATGAGGGCTGGTCAGCCTGACCGACCACCCGGTCGCCGACCCGCACGGCTACTATTTCGGCCAGTTCCGGCTGCCGCTCGCCATCATGGACAACTACGGCCGCATCCTGCTCAAGGAAACGACGGCCGGCGAGGGCGGCGATCGGCCGAGCCGGCTCGCACTCTCGAACTACACCTCCGACCGCATCGTCTCGAAGCTCGTCGGGCCGGTGGCGCTGACAGACGGCGTCGCCGAGATCGAGATCCCGCCGCTCGACTTCGACGGCTCGGTCCGCCTCGTCGCGATCGGCTGGACCGGGGACGGCGTCGCCGCCGACGACGAGCACGCTCGTTGTCGGCGATTCGATCGTGCCGCGCCTCGACGTGCCGCAGCTTCCTCACCCCGGGCGACAAGCCGGCGGTGCCGCTCCTCCTCAGCAACCGCGAGCTCGGCCCGGGCCCCTACCAGGTCGACCTCGAAGCCTCCGCCCGGCGCGGCCATCACCGGCATCGCCGACGCCGCAGGGAACCTCGCGGTGCCGGGCGGCGAAGCCGCGGCTTCGACATCACCCTGGAGCGCGGGGCGACGGCGATGATCTATGTCTGCCCTCGCTATGGCCGACGACCTCTGTCGACGGCGACGTGAACCTCGCGGTCTCGGTCGACGGCAACTCGACATCCGCCGCGAGTTCGGACGTGCCGATCAGGCCGTCGGCGCCCGCGACGATCGAAACCGTGGTCATGCCTCGCCCCCGTCGCAGGAGTGTCGCCATAGCCGACCTGCGGCGGGCCTGGTCGACGGGCGCTATGTCGAGGACCGCGTCAGGCTGCAGACGCGGGTCTCCGGCGACGGGCCGATCGCCATCTCGACCCCGGGTCCGGACCGAACAGGGAGCCGGCGGCGCTCCTCGAGCGGCTGGTGTGGACGGGCATGCTGCTGTCGAGCCAGCCAGCAGTACCGGGGCGACGATGCCGGGCCCCGGCGACAACCTCGCCGAAATCGTCCGCAGCGTTCAGGGCCTGCAGGCCCACAACGGCTCCTTCCTGCCCTACCGTCCGATTGGCGACTTCGTGCGGGAGGAAAGTGAAGACCCGGGTCGCGACATGGGGCTCGAGCTACGACCATGAGAACGGCCTTGTATTCCGGACCGCCTTCGCGCTGGATTTCCTGAATTCGGTGGGCGGGCACTATCGTGGCGGCAGCGCGAACGCCGCGATCCCGGTCAGCTTCGCGGTCGAGAACAAGGCCGCGGACTTCCTCGTCGAACGCCGGCCAGAAACCGCACGAGGGGTGCGATCCCGCCTATATTTATGCCTCTCTCGTGCTGATGCCCACGGCCGATCACCAGGACGACGTGGGCAGCTCCACGACACCTGCGGCAAAATGCGACGGCGTCGCCGCTCGCCAAGGCCATCCTTGCCGCGTTCTTCAAGGAATTCGGCGAGGAGGACTACCGCAACCAAGTGCTCGTCGACTATGACGTTAACTCGCTGATCGAAGAGGCGCCACCCCGACCAAGATTGCCATGGCGCTGAGCTTCCTGGTGCAGGCGAACGCGCCGACGAGGTCCTCAAGGCGGTCTATGAGGAGCTCGTCGCCTTCGGCGTGCCGACCAGGTTCGCGCCGGGCGACCAGGTCTGGCTGTCACGGTCTCAGATGGCGCTGTCAACGCAGCAGTGACGATGACGACGCCCCTTTCGATCGAGGTGACGCCAAACGGCTATCTCGACGCCGATGGCGCGGACTCGGCACACGCTTGCCTCGGCCTTCCTCGCCTACGGCGAGGTCGAATCCGGCGCCGTCAACCTGCGGAACGCCGGCAAGCAGCCGCTCGCGCTGACGCTTGTCATCGAGGGCATCGCGACCGACGGGGGCCGATCGCCGGCGCGACATCCAGGCGACGATACTTCAACCCGGCGGGGGGAGATCGATCCCGGCCAAGACCCAGGTCACGATCGGCGACTCTCCTGCTCGTCGTGTCGAGGGCGGCCCTGCGCGACGACGTCCCGGCGGCCGAGAATCCGAAGGCATGGCCGACCTCAGTCGCGCCGTGATCTCGCCGATCTCCTGCCGTCGGCCTTTGAGATCATCAAGCCGGACGCGTTCAACGCCGAGGGCGGCGCCCCCCCGCCGGCCTGCCGCGCGGCATCGTCGCCGGTCGGCAAGCTCCGCTCGGTCGAGGCCGGCGACGACCGCCTCGTCGCGGTGTGCTGCCCGAAGGGGGCGCAAGCGAGCCTCGGGAGAAGGCGAGGACGGGGCGCCATCGGCCGAGCCGGCCTCGCCCTCGATTTCCGCATCGCGCTACTACGTCCGCGGGTCGTCTCCTCGGGCGAGTTCCTCTGCCCGGCGACCTTCATCGAACCGCTGGCCCAGCCGGCGGAGACCCTGCGCTCGGCGGCGGGCCGGCTGACCATCGCCCGCCCGACCGCGATGAAACGGCGGCTCCGGATGGGCGAGCGGCGCCTGACCGGTGTCCTGACGGCGCTTCGATCCTCGGCCTGTCGCTGATGGGCCTCGCCGAGGCCGCGGTCCGCGGCACGCCGCTTCCCGACCTGTCGCGCGCTCCGTGCCGTTTCGCAGATGGTCACCGACACGGAGGGCCGGCCGCTCTGGCTGTTCCTCGCCTCGGACGATCGCTGGCGCCTGCCGGCCGACCTCGCGCGCGGTCGACCCCGCTATCTCGGGCTGCTCATCGCCTACGAGGACAAGCGCTTCTGTTCGCCATCGCGGCGTCGATCCCCTCGCCGTCGCCCGCGCCGCTCTGGCAGGCGGCGCGCCGGCCGGATCGTGTCCGGCGCCTCGACGATCGCCATGCAGACGGTGCGGCTCCTGTCGATCCGCAGCCGCGCACGCTTCGCGGCGAAGCTCGCCGAGATGCTCGGCCGCCGCTGAAGCTCGAGCGGACGCTCAGCAAGGACCAGATCCTGTCGATCTACCTGACGCTCGCCCCCTATGGCGGCAATATCGAGGGCCTTGCGCGCCGCGACGCCTGACCTATTTCGGCAAGGAGCCCGACCCTCTCCCGCCGAGCGAGGCGGCGATGCTCGTGGCGCTCCCGCGCTCGCCGGAGGCGCTCGGCCGGACCGCCACCGCGGGCCGCCGTGCGCGGCGCGCCGATGCCGTGCTGCGCACGGCCGTCGGCGCGAATTCCCGGAGCCGGCGCCGTGGCGCGGCGGCAGCGCCGACGGCCTTCATGCGCCCCGCGGCTCGCACCGCATCTCGCGGCGCGGGTCCACGCCGATACGTCCCGACGCGCGCGGTCATCCGCACCACCGTCGACGCCGCGCTCCAGATGCGGGTCGAGGCGATCGCGGCCAACTGCCGTGCGCGGCGATCGACGACGGCGTCAACATCGCGATCCTCGTCGTCCGGCTCGCCGATTCCAGCGTCGCCGCCTATGTCGGCGGTGCCGACTATTTCGACGACCGGCGGGCCGGGCCAGGTCGATCTCGTCGACGCCACTGCGCTCGCCGGGCTCGGCCCTGAAGCCGTTCATCTACGGCATGGCCTTCGAGGAGCCTGATCGTCCATCCCGACACGATCATCACCGATGCGCCGGTCCGCTACGGCGACTACGAGCCGGAGAATTTCGACGGCGGCTTCTCCGGCGAGATGACGCGTTCGCACCGCGCTGGTCCGCTCGGTCAACACCGCCGCGGTGTCGCTCCTCCGCGCAGTCGGGCCGCGCCGCTTCATGGCGCGGCTGCGCAGCGTCGGGGCGCCGCTCGTCACCGAGAACAGCGACGACGAGGCCGGGCTCGCCATCGCCCTCGGCGGCGGCGGCATGACGCTCGACGACCCTCACCGATCTCTATGCCGGGCTGGGGCGGGGCGGGATGGTGCTGCCGCTCCGCCTGAGGCTCGACGACCGCGCTCGGCCCGGCGCCGCGCCTCATCTCTCGGCGCCGGCCGCGCGCGGCGGTCAGCGACATCCTCGCCGACGTGCCGCCGCCACCGGGCATCGGCCGCGGCTCGCCGCTCGACGGCGGCCGGCGCATCGCGTTCAAGACCGGCACGTCCTACGGTTTCCGCGATGCGTGGGCGGTCGGCTATGACGGGCTGCATGCGGTCGGCGTGTGGATCGGCCGCCCGGACGGCGGGCCGCATCTCGGCAGCTACGGCATCACCGCCGCGGCGCCGGTCATGTTGCGGGTCTTCGACGCGCTTGCCGCGGCCAGCCCACGCGGTGGATTTCGTCGGGCTCCGCTCGGGCCGCTTGCCAGCCCGCGTGAGCTTCCCGAGCGGCTGAAGCGACTTCGCCGCCACGACGCGGCGACGACAGCGTCGATCTTGCCATCCTTTTTCCGCGAGACGATTCCGTCGTGAGCCTTGCCGACGTCCAGCCCCGACGCCACCCTGCCGCTCGTCGCCCACGGCGGCGCGCCGCCCTATCAATGGTTCGTCGATGGCGCCGCCCTACGACCACGACCCCGTCGGACCGGGCCGAGTGGCGGCCACCCGGCGGCGGCCAGTTCGAGGTGATGGTGGTCGACGGGAAGGCGCAGTCGGCGCGGGCGTCGTTCTGGCTCGACGATGCGGCAGCGAACTGAGGTTGCGGCGACGGGATTCGCCGCCGGCGATCGTTAGCGATGGAGAATGCCGGCGAGCGTGTTGGCGTCGATCGCGCCGTCGATCGGCACGCCGACCGAATCCTGCAGTGCGACGAAGGCCCGGATCGTTTCGGCGCTCAGCGCGATTTCGGTGGCGGATCCGCTGAAGTAGCCCGCCTGCTCCAGCGTCGCCGCGACGAGCAGCCTCTCCTCATAGTCGAGCGGCGGCGCGTTGCTCAGCCTCGGCATGGTGACGAGAGGCTCGGCCTGCTCGACGGTCACGTCGAACCCCTTCACGGCCGACTGGGCAACGATCTCCAGTCGGTATTCGCCTGCCGCCGCGGGGACTTCGATGAACTCGGTGGCGTTGCCCCGATAGTTGGAAAAATCGACCAGCGTGCCGTCGGTGCGCCGCAGCGCCATGTCGACGTCGCCGCCTTCGGGGTGAAGCACGATCCGCAGCCGCGATTTGGGCGGCGCCTGAAAATCGAGGCCGAGATGCGCCCCGGCAGCCAGCTCGCCCTGGTAGTAGGCAGACGGCGCGCTTCCCAAGCGCCCGGCGCTGAAGTCGCCGTCCACCATCGGCAGGCCATCGAGCCTCGGCAGGCTGGAGTTCGGCCGGGCGCAGCTTGATCTCGGAAACCAATGGCTGCGAGGCGCCCGGATTGATGACGATGGTCCAGCCGAATTGCTGGCCGATATTGGCGGCATCGGTTCGCACGGAGCCGAGGCCGATCGTCCGGCCGCCGCGAGTGACGGCCAGCGCATTGATCGCCGAACCGGGAAAATCTTCGATCGTGCCGCTTCCGTTGACGGCGAATTCCTGGGTCAGGGTGAACCACCACGCCTTGTTCCAGGCCTTCTCGCTCTCCGACCAGTAACCCGCGACCAGCAGGTCGCCGGTGGCCGGGTCTCGGGTGACTGCGACGAAGCGATCCTTACCGTCGTCTCCCGTCCCGTGCGGCCACGCCGCCGGGGTGCCGCCGCTCGCCAACGGCCTCGTCATCAGCCAAGCGACCGGGAAGCCGCCGTCATGGCTCATCCCGACGACCGCCAGCGTGTCGCCGAGTTTCTCGACGTCGTAGCCGAGATCCTGATCGCTGTTGCTGCTACTGGGCTCCCGATCGACCTCGGTCACCGTCAAATCGCTGCCGGCGGTGGCGTAGACGAGGTCGTCCTGGCACTTGCCCGGATTGCTGTCGCTCGGGCTGGTCGCGAAGCCGGTGATGAAGAATCCCTTGTCGGGCATCTCGACAGCCCCGTAATAGGCCCGCCGGGCCTTTTTCGAACCGCTGATCGATGCCTGGCCGATCTGGCTGCCGTCGTTCGGGTCGATCTTCAGGAGAAGGCCTTTGGACCAGCTCCGGCAGGTGCCGTCGGGATCGACCCCGAGCTGCTGCCGCCCTCCCGCCAGCAGGTTGCCGTCGGAGAGAACCATGCCGAAGTGAAAAAGCTGATGCGTATCTTGCGGTCCGTCGTAAGTCTGGCTCCAGTCGGTTTCTCCATCCAATCCGACGCGGGCGGCCCAGGCATAATTGATCAGAGTGTTTGCCTTGCCGTAGACGGCGAAGCCGAAAACGACGAAGTCGCCGTCATCGACTTCGACGATGTCGCGGCCTTCGACATAGGCAAGGTCGCGACCATCCTTCTTCTCGGCGGGCGGCTCGATTTCCACCGTTGTTCCGGATGGCTCGATCTGAATGATCGCGGCGCTGTGGCCGGTCGCGGCCGGCTCGCGAAGCGTGCCGACGGCCACGATGCGGTCATGGCGATCGACGACAGCCGCTTGAAACTCGGAGAAGTCGGCGTAGCAATCTCCAACCCCGTCAAGCTGGCACCCGGATTGAGCCAAAGCGGGTGGGGCAAGGAGAAGCATCGCTACCAATGCGGTGAGTGAAGGAAGTATCACGCTGCCTCCGCGCCATCGGCGCTATGACCGGGCGACATAGTGCCGTTCGAGCCGGTCGCGCGTCAATCTCAGGGTCCGGAATGCCGATCGCCGTCATGGAGCGCGCCCCGCTTCGAGGTGGCGTTCAAGCAGGTCGAGATCGACCGGCCGAGCGCCGGTGAAAAGCTCGAACGCTTCGACTCCCTGATGAAGGAAAAGCGCGTAGCCGCTCAGTACGGTCAGGCCGGCCGCTGCCGCCATCCGGGTGAAGACCGTGTCGACGGGTGTGTAGACCGCATCGAACGCCCAGCGCTGGGGCCCGAGAAGACGGCGCGCCACCGGCGAGCCGGAGTGTCCGGTCATCCCGACCGGGGTACCGTTCACAATGCCGTCGGCATCGCGCAAAGCTTCAGCGAGATCGCTTGCGACACGCACCGTGATGTCGGCGTCAAGGCCTGAGAGAGCCTTGGCCAGCGCTTCCGCTTTTTCCTGTGAACGGTCGATGAGCGAAAGCTCGGAGGCGCCGAGCCGGACGAGCGCGAAGGCGATCGCCCTGCCGACTCCGCCGGCGCCGATGACGGTGACCCGGCCCGGCGGGATCGCGCCGAATCTCTTGCGATAGGCTGCGATGAAACCGGTGTGGTCGGTGTTGAATCCGACCGGCCGGCCGTCGTGGAACACGACGGTATTCATTGCGCCGATGCGCGCGACGATGGGACCGCATTCGATCCTGCCGGCGAGGCGCTCTTTGTAGGGATAGGTGACGTTCACCCCGCGCATCCCGGATCGCGCGCACGTCTCGAAGACGATCTCGAATTCCTGGCCGAGCTCGTCCGGGACAAGCAGGTCGTAGACGACATCGAACCCGGTCAGCCTGCCGCAAAGCCGATGAAGGTCGGGCGACCTGGATTGCCAGATGTTGCCGCCGATCAGTGCGAGCCTGACGGTTCGTTCCGGGAAGCTCGAACCGGCGCCGGTCATGGCTTCGACGTCAGCCACCGGCGTAACCCAGCTGGCGCGGCAGCCAGAGCACGATTTCGGGAAACAGGATCATGATCACCAGCGCGACGACCAGAACGCCGATGAACGGCCAGATCTCGCCGATGATCGAACGCAGCGGAATGCCGGTGGTCGCGTTGATTACGAAGAGGACGATCCCGTATGGCGGCGTGATCAGCCCGATCATGCAGTTGACCACCGCGACCACCCCGAAATGGACAAGATCGATGCCGAGAGCGCGGCAGGTGGGGATGAACAGGGGCAGGATGACCAGGATGATCGTCGATGCGTCGAGCACGCAGCCGAGCAGGAGAAGGATCACGTTGACGATGAAGAGAAAGCCGAGAGGCGAGAAATTCATGCCGCTCAGGGCCTCGGCGATGGTAGCCGGGAGGTTCTCGGCGGCGACGATATAGTTGAAGATCAACGCCGCGCCGATGACCAAACCGATCGAAGCCGAGGAACGCGCGCTCTCCGACAGAAGAGAATAGAGGTCGCGCCAGGTCAGGGCACGGTAGAAGAGCCCGGCGAGGAGAAGCGCATAGGCAGCGGCAAGCGCGGCGGCCTCGGTCGGGGTCGTCACGCCGCCATAGATGCCGGCGAGCAGGATGATCGGCATCATCAGGGCGGGAAAGGCCCGGAGCGTGATCGCCGGCAACGCCTTGACCGGAATCCCTGCCTCCACCGGGAACGACCGGACCCGGGCAATCCGCGCGTTGAGCAGCATCAGCACCCCGCCCATCAAGAGGCCGGGCAGGATGCCGCCGAGAAACAGGTAGCCGATGGAGGTGTCGGAAACGAGCGCATAGAGCACCATCGGGATGGATGGGGGGATGATCGGACCGATCGTCGAGGCGGCGGCGGTGATCGCCGCCGCGTAGCCGGCGGATACCGGTCTTCGCGGGTCATCAGCCTGATGATGATCTGGCCGATGCCGGCGGCGTCGGCGACCGCCGAGCCCGACATGCCCGAAAAGATCAGGTTGGCGACAACGTTCACCTGGCCGAGGCCGCCGCGATAGCGCCCGACGATGGCGACCGAGAAGCGGAGGAGCCGCTCGCTGATCGTCCCGGCGTTCATGATGTTGGCGGCGACGATGAACAGCGGTACGGCGAGGAGAACGAAGCTGTCGTAGAGGCCCTGGATGTTCTGCTCGGCGGCGAGCGACAGATCCTGGCCGTTGACAGCCAGGTAGACGATCGCGGCGACGATCATCGACAGCGCGATCGGGGCGCCGATGCCGGCCAGCGCGAACAGCGTCAGCAGGCACAGAGCGAAGGCGACGCTCATTGCGCCGGCGGATGCTCGAGATCGCGCAAGTCCCGACGCGTCGCGGCCTGCCAGAGGCGAACGGAGTAGCGGATGATGGTGGCGAGCGCGAAGACGCCGTAGATGGCGAACACATAGTCGAGGCGAATATGCAGGGTCGAACTGTGTTTGATCCTGTAGAAGGTGATGTAGTCGAGGGTCGCGGGAAATGACGCGGCGAAACCGACGATCAGGGCAAGCGCCGCGACGATCGCGAGGGTTCGGCGCATTCTCCCCGTCACCGCCTGATAGACGAGGTCGAACTTGACCTGATCGCGGTTCTCAAGGACGAACGCACCCTCCCAGAAGACCAGCCAGAGCCACGTGGTGAGGCAGAGCTCAAGCGTCCAGCCGAGGGGAAAGTTGAAGACATAGCGCGCCGATATCTGGATGATGAAGGCTCCGAACATGGCGGTGAGGAGCCCCACCGCCACGTTGTCGGCACGGGCGCGCAACCAGGCGATGGCCGCACGCATCGCGGTCAGGTCGCTCAGAGCGCGTTGATCTTGTCGAGCATCCCTTCCGGCCAATCCTTGGCGAAATCGGAGTTCAGATAGGCCTGTTGGACGTGAGACCGGAACGCCTCGACGTCCGGCGCATAGACTTGCAGGCCCTGATCCTTGAAGAACTGCTCCAGCTCGGATTCGAGTTGAAGCTGCTTCTGCCGGCCGGACTCGGCGGCTGCATCGGCCGCCTTCTGCACGACCGCCTGCTGATCGGGCGTCAGCGAGTCCCAGACCTTCTTGCTGAGGGCGAGATAGTTGAGATCGACAAGGTGACTGGTCAACACGATCTGCTTGGTCACCTCGTAGAACTTTGAATCCTTGTCGGTCGGCAGCGGATTGTCCTGGCCGTCGATCGCCCCGGTCTGCAGGGCTGTGTAGACTTCGGTGAAGGCCATCGGCACCGGATTGGCGCCGAGCGCCTTGCCGAGGAACTGCCACGCGTCGGTGCCGGGCATGCGCAGCTTGACGCCGGCGAGATCGTCCGGCGTCATGATCTTCTTGTCGATCCTGCAGATCGAGCTGGCGCCGCCCGAGATACATCACCGTCAGCAGCTTGACGCCGAGTTCGTCCTCGACCTGCTTCTTGAGCGGATCCATGAAACTCGCCGCGAACACCTTCTGCTGATGCTCGGCATCGCGATGGAGATAGCCGGCGGTGAAGATCGACCAGGCCGGGAAGATGGTCGCCAGTTCCTGCGGCGAGGTGATCGACATCTCGAGGTTGCCGCGCGAGATGGCTTCGAGCTCGGTTCCCTGCTTGAACAGCGTGGCGTTCCAGTGCGGCTCGAAGGTGGCGAAATCGGCCACGGCCGGCGCGAAGACCTCGGTGAGGGCGACGGCGCGTTGATCGGTGGGGGTTGCCGGAGATGAAAGGCGGAGCAGCACCTTGTCGGCCGCGATCGTGCGAACCGGCATGAGCCCGATCATGCCTCCGGCCGCGAAAGCGGCTGTGGCTTCGAGGAAAGCGCGCCTGGATACGACTGCCATCGTTGTTCCTCCCGCTGTTATTGGCGCGTGTTGGCATGGCGTCAGGTCCACGCCCCCGCGGCCTCGGATGCTGGCATATCTCAATCTGCGAGACAACCAAGGTAATCGGTTAGATCATAGAAAACCGCTTTCATATGATATCAGAAGTGATCGCTGTGGCGTTGTGCCCGGAACCACCGTGATTGCGCCGCTGGTCCATCGAGCCGACCGTTACCGCCATCGCGATCCCGCTGATCGGATGAAAGACGGTCCGGGCGGCGTCAGAGATCCTTCAACGCCTCGGCCGCGAGGCTGTGCTCAACGCCGGCGCTGATGTGAACCCGGAGAATTTCCCTCGCTTTGGCGGCATCGTGGCTGAGCGCTGCGTCGCGCAGGCGGAGGTGCTCGTCGGCGGCGATCTTTCCGCGGTGAGTAAGCGACAGCATCTGGTAGCGCAGATATTTGTCGAAGATGGTCGCGTGTGTATCCATGATGACGCGCGACCCGCAGGCCGAGATAAGCGCCTGGTGAAATTCCCAGTCGTACCGCTTCCATAATTCGGTAATGGAGCGGTCATCCGACATCATGCGACGTTCCATCTGATGGAGCTTGTGGTGGGCGGCGAGAACGCGGCCTTCCCAATCGACGTCCCCCGCCTTGAACGACAGTTCGAGCGCATAGCCCTTGAGAAGCTGGCGAAGCGCCGAAAGCTCCCGGAGGTTTTCCGCGGAGACCGGGGCGACCTCAAAGCCACGCTGGCCTTCCGCCACGACAAATCCTTCGGCGGCGAGGCGGTTGAGGATCTCGCGAAGGGTAGACACGCTCGTCCCATAGCGGTCGCGCAGCCGCTCGAGCTTGAGTTTCTCGCCGGGGGCGAGCCTCCCGAAAATGATGTCCCGCTTGATCCGGTCGTAGGTGCTGTCGGCGATGGAGCCAAGCGCGGCGGCGGTACCCATTCCGCGAAAATATCCGATTTCTTCGGGAACACCATATGAATGCGACGAAGCGCGACAGGTCGAAGCGCCGGCAGCCTACGGCGGGCCTGCGAATTGCAGTTTGGTGTTAGCCGGCGAGCGTTCTTCTGGCGTCGATTAAGTCCGGGAAGCTCTCATCGTCGGCGAAGCGCGCGACCATCGGTTCAAGCACTCTCCGAGCTTCTTCCTTCTCGCCATCGTCAAGGAGAATGCGTACCAGGCTGGTGGCGGCGCGAAGACCGAAGAGGTGCGCGCCTTGCTGCCGGGCGGTGGCGATCGCAGCTTCGAGGTAGATCTTCCCGCCGGCCGGATCACCGCGACGGACCGCGGTCTCGCCCTGAAGCCGCTGCAAGTCCGCCAGCGCTATGACGTCGTGGTTGGATTCGGCAATTCTTACGGCGCCGGTCACCGCCGAGCCGGCCGTATCAAGGTCTCCGGCCGACAGCGCAGCGTCGGCGATGAACGACGACCAGGTCGGGATGTGCAGCTTTGCCGCCGTCGCGAGCCATTCGCGCAAGCCCTCCCGACTGATGTCGAGGCCAGGAGAAGAAGGGTCGAGGTGAACCGATGCGCAGCCCAGGGTGATCTTGCTGCCGGCGATCCAAAAGACCAGGCCGTGCTCTTTGGCGAGCGCAAGCGTTTCGGTCGCAGCCTCTCGCGACGGGCCGAATTCACGGACCAATAAGCACGATGTGGACTGCATGTGCAATGCGAACGCCAGCGCAAGAGCGTGACGCAGTTTGCGCGCATGCTCCACCGCCTGGCCGACCAGCGCGAGGCCCTCGCCGGGCCGACCTTGAAGGCAGCGTACAAAGCCTTTGTACTGGAGTGCTATGATATAGGGCGCCTCGACGTGATCGCCGATTTGGGCGGTTTGAGCGGTGTCCTCGTGCTTGGCGAGGCAGAGGTCGAATGCGGCAACGGCGTCGTCGAAAGCACCGCGGTTCATGTAGGTCGAGCCGAGGGCGCGCTGGGCGAGGGCCTGTCTGTCGGGGCGCGATCCCGCGAGACGGACCAGTGTCGTGGCGAGATCGAGCGCATCATCGAGCTCGGCGCGGTCGTAGACGCAGTTCCACAGGCCGCGCGTTGATGTGAACAAGCCATCGGCGTCATTTGCGATCTGGCTCAGCTCACGGGCCCGATTGTAGGCCTGGCGTACCTCGTCGGAGGCATATCCCGTTGCCGCGATGAGCGGCACGCCCATCTCAAGCAGGATTTGCAGCTCATTCGCGTCGCGCGCCGGACCGGGGGCGGTCCGCTCGAGTTGGGCAAGGGCGTTCCGGAAGTGATCGACCGCCTCGTAGCTGGCCATGAGTTCGGTCGCCCGCTCGCCGGCTCGCCGCCAATAGCCGGCGGCGGAAAGAGCTTCGCCGGCCTCGGCAAAGTGCCGGGCGACCAGCTCCGGCTGCCCCTCTGCAAGCTGCGGGAAGGCCTCGAGGATGGTCGTCGCGATGCGCCGGTGGATATCGCGCCGGCGGCTGATCAGAAGGCTCTGGTACGCAGCGTCCCGGATCAGGGCGTGGCGGAAGATCAGACGTGGCTCGCCCGACGTGACCGCCCGCAGGACGAGCTGTGAGCGCGACAGGTCCTCGATACTCTTCGTGATCCGTGCAGGATCCTCGCCGACGACCGTCGCGAGCAGCGGCAAGGGGACTTCGCGACCGATAACGGCGGCAACCTGGGCTACGGATTTGGCAGCGTCAGGAAGCCGGTCGAGACGGGCCGTCAGCGAGGCCTGGAGCGTGTCGGGGATCTCGGCTGCTCTACCCAATTCGAACCCGGCTTCCACAATGGTACGGGTCATCTCCTCGACGAAGAGCGGTATCCCGTCGGTGCGCCCGATGATGTCCTCTACGACACTGTCAGGGACTTCCGCCGCGGCGACATAGCGAATGATCTCGGCGATCTGGCGCCGCCCGAGCCGGCTCAGCTGCAGCAGGGTTACGTGGGTCTGGTCAAGGAAAGGCGCATGCCATTCCGGCCGCTGGGTGACAATGACGAACATGCGGGAACCGGGGGCCCGTTGCACGACCATCTCGAGGAGCTCGAGACTGGATGGATCGATCCAGTGGCCGTCCTCGCAGAGAAAGAGAACCGGTCTTTCCCGCGCCAACCCGAATACCTGGTTGCACAAGACGTCGAGCGTGCGCTGCTTGGCCTGTTGCGGCGACAGGTTCGACTTCGGATACCGTCCTTCGAGCGGCAGCATCAGGAGGTTGGCGATCAACGCCATGTTCTCCGCTTTGGACTCGCCGCCTTGCCGCAACAACGACTCGAGCCTGTCCAGCCTGAGGTGAGCACTGTCGCCGGGCAGGAAGCTCGCGGCCCGCTCGAGCTGCCGTATGACCGGATTGAATGCGCTGTTGGCCTCATACGGCGAACACTGGAAGCGCACGCGGAAATGCGGCGCAGCCTGCACGTAGTCCATCAGCGCCTGGGTCAAGCGCGACTTGCCGATGCCGGCCTCTCCGGAGAGCACGACCACTTGCCCCTCACCGGCCAACGCGGCTTCCCAGCGGTCTCGCAGCAGTGACAGTTCATGTTCCCGGCCGACAAGCGGCGTCAGCGAGTCTCCGTGGACGGCCTCGAAGCGGCTGCCTGCCACTCCCGTCCCGGTGACCCGCCAGGCCTCGACGGCGCGGCCGATACCTTTGAGGTCACGCGCTCCGAGGCTTTCATAGGAAAACAGATCGCGCACCAGGGCCCGGGTCGAGGCGCTGATGACCACCGAATTGGGCTCCGCGATCGACTGAAGCCGCGCCGCGAGATTGGGCGTTATCCCGGTGGCGGCAGCCTCCTGGGCAGCCCCTTCGCCCACAATGTCGCCGACCACGACAGGGCCTGTCGCAATCCCGATGCGCACTGCCGGTACATTAGTCTCGCCTTTAGGCGGGGTCAGCGCGCCCACGGCATCGACAATGCCCAGTCCGGCATTGATTGCGCGTTCGGCGTCATCCTCGTGACTGTTCGGCCAGCCGAAATAGGCAAGCACGCCATCGCCCATGTAGCGCGCCAGGTAGCCACCGTAGCGCACGACCGCAGCCGTACAGGCATCCTGGTAGGCGCGTATCAGATCGCGATAGTCTTCCGGATCGAGCCGGGTCGACAGGGCGGTCGAATCCGCGAGATCACAGAACATGACGGTGAGCTGACGCCGGTCCGCCTGCGACGGCGCGGGCGCGACCGCAGGTCCGGCCGAGGCGGATGAGGCGGCGCGCTCGCCAATGGTAGTAGCATCGGCCGCGCCCGGCGATGGCGGCTCCGTGCGGGCGGCCTTAAGCGCCACGATCCCTCGGAGCAGCCGCTTGCGGTGCCCCAGAGAGGCGACGCCGAGTTCCTTCAGATCCTCATCTTGGAGGTCGCAAGCGAGGTCGAGGTCGATATCGTTTTGCTCGAATGGGTCGGCGTAGGCCTCGAGACCGAGCTCTGCCAGCCACCTGCGGATTTCACCGGGCATCGCCGGCTACTATTCGAGACCTGTCGTGCAATCGCCGACTATCGGTCGCTTCTTGCATGAGCGGGGTCCTCTCCGGACCGAAACGCCATCGCCGATCCGGGCATTCCTGACCGGTTTCCGGCTTCCTTGGGCGGATTCTTTGCATAGCTCCGCTAGCCTTCAGGCGTTGCGCCCGACATACGCCCTTTCGCGTCGTGCTTGTCCCGCGATAACCGGACGGGCAGCGTAATCCCGAATTCCGTCCTCCCCGGCCTTGATTTCACGGCGATCCTGCCGCGGTGGCGGTTCACCACGATGTTGTGGGTGATATGCAGGCCCAGTCCGGTTCCGACCCCTTGCTCCTTGGTCGTGAAGAACTCGTCGAAGATGCTGGGAAGAATGTCGGGAGCGATCCCGGCGCCGCTGTCGGCGATCCGAACCTCCACCTGGTCGCCGAGCGGGCGCACATGAATTTCGAGCACTCCCTTTCCGTCCATTGCGTCGATGGCGTTGTCGATGAGGTTGGTCCAGACCTGATTGAGCTCTCCCGCATAGGCTTCGACGCGCGGAAGCGCGGCGTCGTAGTCGCGCACCACCGCCACGCCCTGTTTGAGCTTGTGGCGGAGGATGATAAGCGTGTCTTCGAGGCTCTCGCGAAGGTCGATCTCCTGCACCGGCGCCTTATCGAGATAGGTGTAGGACTTCACCACCCGCACGATGTCAGCTATGGCTTGCGAACTTCGCTGGATTTCCTCGATCAGTTGCTGGGCGGCGAGTCCGGCCCCGAGCCATCGAACGACCGGGATGAAGTGAGGCGCGGCAAACACGCTCGCCAGCGGCTCTACGCGTTCAACGGCCCAGCGATAGGCGATCAAGGCTGGCGCGATCTCCCACGGCTTTTCGAGTCCGCGGCCCTCGAGCAACCTGATCAATCGGTCCTCTTCCCGCGAGGCGTTGTCGTCACCGCCGCGCGAGTAGCCGCAATCGATGATGCCTTGCTCCAGCTCGCCAAGCCGGAGGCGCTCGCCATCGCTCAGGGCGAGCGCATGCAGTGCCACCGTGCACTGCCGCCACGTCTCGAAGGCTTCGCGGAGATGTGCGCTGCTGCTCTGGATCGCCGCCGCCGGGTTGTTCAGTTCGTGTGCGAGCCCCGCCGTCAGCGTGCCGAGGGATGCCAGTTTCTCGTGTTTGGCGACCGCCGCCTCGGTGCGGCGTAAGCGATCGGCGACAGTTCGCATAATGGTCGCCGCAAGCGGTGGATTGTTCTCGAGCACCTTTCGAAAGGAGGCATGGCTGATTTCCAGAAGCTCGGTCTCCATGGCCGCGCGCGCCGAGGCGGTGCGTGGCTTCTGCTCGAGCAGCGACATCTCCCCAACGAACTCGCCGGTCTTCAGCGAGGCGAGGACCACCTCCTGGTCGCCTTCGCGTTTGATGATTTCAAGCTCACCGGAAAGAATAATGTAAAGGCTATTCCCGGGGGCGCCCTGCTCGACGACGAGGTCGCCTGGTTTTGCCAGCCTTCGCTGTGACGAACGACAGAGTTGCGTCACGTCGGCGGCACTGAGATCGGCGAAGAGCGGCAGACGTCGGACGAACGCTTCCAGCGATCTGATTTCCGTGGGCCGGTCAGGCATCCGCTTACGTCCCAGCGTACTCGATCGGTGGGCGGCTGGCGAAGACTGCTGGGGATTGCGACCAACCGCGGGCCAGCACTCGCATTGCCATCCAAGCTCTCTCCGGCCTTCCCCAGGCGAATACAGGGGCCGCAACCCATATTATCGCCTCGCGGCCGATGGATGGAAGATAACCGGGCGTGTCCCCCTTTCCTTATTGCCAATCTACACGTGAATTCTTGTTTGACGCGAGACCGCCCGAAGCGATCCTGTCCACGCCGAGCGACGGACTCGACACCGGCAGCATCAAGGCCCTGAGCCAAAATGCCGGGAGGGGTTCGCAAGAAGCACCGCCAAATACTATTGACGCCAACGAGCCCACAATGTTCAGGCCCGAGACCCGCGCCCACTGGCAGGGTAGGTGACGCGGAATCGACGCTTTGCATTTCGGCGTTTGCTTGAGACGGCGAACGAAGATTCGTGCTTAGGTGGAACTCCTGCGCCGGTCTTGGTGGCCTGGGACGCCTCGGTCGGCTGTTCTCACCTCCCCAACTCGGCGGGCCATGCCCAGCCAGTGAAAGAGGTTCCCGATGGCCGCCCCGCTACCTTTCGGCTCCGAGTTTCTGGTCAACACGACGGTCAGCGGCAATCAGGACCATAGCTCCATCGCGGCGCTGGCGAACGGCAAATTCGTCGTCGTGTGGGAGGACGACCATTCCGGTTATTCCGCCGTCAAGGGGCAGATATATAACGCCGACGGCTCCCGGTTCGGCAGCGAGAAGACCATCGCCGGCACGACCTTCGAAAACGACCTGAACCCGGTGGTCACAGGCACCGCCGACGGCCGTTTTGTCGTCGCGTGGGAGGATCACGGCGGCGGGACGTCGGACATCGTGGCGCGCGTCTTCAATGCCGACGGCAGCTTTGCCAGCAATTCCGCTTACAAGAACAAGTTCCTGGTCAACACCGATACCACCCACAACCAGACGGACCCGGCGATCGCGGCGGCCGGCGGCGGCCGCTTCATGGTAGCGTGGACGGGGGAAGGGGTGGGGCCGGTCCCCGATGCAGTGGGCCGATCCTATAACGCCGCCTTCGCCTTCTCTCCCAATGTCATCGACTTCGGTCTTTATAGAGACCAGACGGCCATCGCGAGCCTCGCGAATGGACACTATGTCGTGGCTTGGAGAGGGCCGGAAGTTGCCGGTTCAAACGTCCACGCGCATATCTATGACGGAACCGGCGCCAACCTCGATGGCCCTACTTTCCAGCTTGATGCAGGATCGCCGGGCGCCGAATTCGAACCGGCGGTGGCAGGTCTCAGCGACGGCAACTTCGTCGCCGTATGGAGCCGCGACAACACCACGTCGCCTGGCCACGTCGGCCTCCTCTACCGCCTGTTTGAAGCCGACGGCACCCCGATTTCCCAGCTCAACATCCCGCTTGCCTACAATCTTGCCGCGACCGGATTTCATCCGGCCGTGACGGCCGGTCGGGGCGGCTTTCTGGTGACGTGGGTCGAGCCGGTTTCCGCCAGCGCAAGCGACGGATCGGGCACGCATATCCGCGCTCAGTTCATCAACAATGACGGGACCGGGGGACCGGCGAGCGATCAGTTTATCGCCAATGCGACATTCACCTTGGGAAGCCAGTCGGCCCCATCCGTGGCGGCGCTCGCCGATGGCCGGTTCGTGATAACGTGGACCGATCCCGGGCAAACGCCGGGCGCCGCCGATATCTCGGGCGATTCCGTGCGCGCCCATATCTTCGACCCGCGCACCGCGGCCGCAAATTTGGTAGGCACGGCTTTCGGCGACGATTGGGTCGGCACGCGCTTCAACGATGCCCTGGACGGCGCCACCGGCAACGACCGCATCGACGGCGCCGCCGGCGACGACCATCTCTACGGCGGGCTTGGCGACGACACTCTCATCGGCGGGCTGGGCAACGACACGCTTACCGGGGGAGCCGGGAGAGATGTCTTCGTCCTCAACGCCGCCTTCAAGCCCGCGGCCAACATCGACACGATCACCGACTACGTGGTTTCCGACGACACGATCGAGCTGGAGAACGCGCTGTTCACCAAGCTTCATAAGATCGGCGTGCTCAAAGACAAATTCTTCGAGATCGGCAAGAAGGCCGCCGACCACAACGACTATATCGTCTACAACAAGAAGACCGGCGTGCTCAGCTATGACAAGGACGGCGATGGCCACAAGCACGCCATTGCGATCGCCAAACTCCCGGATCACCTTCACCCGACCGGCGACGATTTTCTCGTCGTTTGATCGAGGTTTTGCTATCGCAGGGGAGAGCGGGCAAAAGCCGTGGGGTGCGGAGTTTTCCGGACATGGAAACGGTCGTGACGCGGGAGAGGTCTGCTCGGACCGGCCGCCGGGCTCAGGGTCACCCTCACCGGTCCGGCCCGCGCTGACGTTCTTTCCGGCCGGCGAATTCTCTTCTTGATCGGCAATGAGGGCTCGGGCGGCTGCGAGGCCGCGTCGACGTCACCAATGTCCGCTTCGCCGCAATGAGCTGACCTCAACGAACGGGCAAGGACGGCCCACGCCATTGGGCTACCTGTTCGTTGCCCAGCGAGGGCGGCGACCCGGAAGGAGACAGACCATGACGGCCATCCAGATCACCAGCACCACCCCCGGCGGCCCCGGCTTCCGGCGGCTGCGCAAGTCGCCGCAGGCGGCGGCCGTGCGGGCCGCCGTGACGGCCGACCAGCGGGCGGCAGGGGTCGCGGCGGCGACCAAACCGGCTAAGGCAGTGGCAGCCCCGGCCAAAAAGCCCGCCCAGCGATCGCCCAGCGACCCCCAGCGAGTCGCCGGCCGGGGCCGGCCGACCGCCAAGGTCAAGCCGGCGTCGGCCAAGGCCGCCCGGCCGCCCGCCACCATCCGGGTGCTGTCGAAGGAGATTCCGTACCGCGAGACTTCGACCTTGGCCAAGATGGCTCGGCTGCTCCGGGACGGCATGACCACGGCCGACCTGCGGGCGGCCTTCGACCGGGCCGGCATCAAGGGGTCGGTGAGCGGCTTCCTGTCGAACGCAAGGGGCAAGAAGCTGGTCGAGTAGCGCCCGCCGCACCGCCCGAGCTGCCCACAGGGACCGGTCGATGGGGCCGGTCCCTTTTCATTGGTCCTGGGCGTTCCCTTAACCCGATGTTACTATGCAAGAGGGCCGGGAGGATTTTTGGAGTCGTACTGGTGGGGCCTACTCGTTGGAACACGCGCCTGATAATGGGAATCGGGTTTTTGATTGGAGTTGCCTATACCGTTTTGTCGCTGGTTCTGCGGTTTGGGTCGAAGTCTCGATTTCTCGCTGGGTACGGCTAGAGCGCTCGGTACGGGGGTTGGGCTCGGGGTTCTTTGCGGCCTCGTATCCGCATTTCGCAACTAGATTGTCGTCCGTGAAGAATGCGAGTGACGCTGGGATTAGGTGAAGAATGGCCAGCAGGCGCTGGAGAGCGGCGAGTTGGAATAAGGCGCATAAGAGCTCTGCGAACCATCGCAGGAGCAGGTGGAAGTTGTAGCCGGCGGCGGCGAGGACGGCGTTGCTGCGGTCGCCGTCGCGACCCTTGAGGTAATTGCGGCCCATGCGGTGCTCGGCCTTGAGGTGGCCGATCACCGGCTCGACGGCGGCGCGGCGTTTCATCTCGCGTTTGATGACGGCGGTGACCCGGCGGGCCTGACCGGAGATCCAGACCCGGAACTTCTCCGGGTGATTGTGACCGCGGTAGCCCTTGTCGACGTGGATGCGGCGGGTTTCCACGCCGGTCACCTGCTCCAGATCCTTGACCACCGGTCCGAGGGTGTGGCCGTCGAAGGGATTGCCGTGCAGCGCCTTGGCGTGAAGCACGAACTGGCCGCCCTTTGGCATCGTCACCGGTGTTGCGATCGACACCTTGCAGCCAAACTCGTAGGGGGCTCGCGCCTTGCCCTTGCCGATGCATTCGACCTCCGGCGCGTGCAGGGAATAGACCTTCTGGCCGCGCCGGCGATGGTCCTGGTGGCGGACCTTGATCGCCAGATCGAGGAGTGGGGCGAAGCGCGCCGTGAGTTCGGGATGGCCCTTGATCTTGCGATGGATGTCGCGGATCACCCGGCCGAGCCGGGTGCGCAGGAACCTCAGCGCCTTGCCGGCGCGCTTGTACTGATGGGCATGGCTGTAGCGCCCGACCATGATGGCGGCGCGCTTGGCGACCCTGAGATAACTCTGCCGCAGCCTGACGCCCTCTCGCCTGGCAAGCGCGACCAGCTTGACCAGCGCCCGATGCGCCAGCCGGGCATCGGTGGGGTGGGCGATCGCTTTCGGCTGCACCGTCGTATCCACCGCCACCCGCTCGAGGTCCCTGGTCGCGATGGCGCCGGTCTTGTGGGCCACCGACAAGCTCTCCTGGATCAGAGCAATCAACTGGTCTTCACCAAGCCGCTGGCGCCAACGAGTCAGCGAGCTGCGCTCGAAGGGCAGCTCGTGGCAGAAGCTCAGCTCGCCGCAGAAGTATTGGTAGTAGGGGTTCTCCACCCAGCGCGCGCACAGCACCTCGTCGGAGAGGTTCTCGGCATGCTTGAGGATGAGGAGGCCGGACACCAGCCGCGTCGGCAGACCCGGCTGGCCGGGGCCAGTCGCGCACACCGAGGCGAAGCGGCGATCGAGAAACTCCCAGTCGATCTTGTCGGCAAGCCGCACCAGCGGGTGTTGCAGGTTGATGATCTGATCCAGCGAAGGCCGCAACAGGTCCCTTTGGCGATTGTCTCTCGGTCTTGCCATCCGCCCCCCCAAATCCGAACCACCCGGCGCCGAGGAATCGAATCACAAATCGCCAAAAACCGGAATCCCAAAACGCAAGAAAGCGGGCCCCATCGACCCGCTTTCCTGCAAAATCCAACACTTCACCACGCCGATTTAGCCAACTGACTCAACCGCTTCCGAATTCTTCATGGACGACTAGATTGTCGCCGCCAAATGAGGCCAACGCCAAGGTACGGCCCGGCCCCTACCCGGCAGCGTTGAATTTCAAAACGCTGGCGCCTATGTATCGACCCCCGTCCGATTCTCAAAGAAGAAGAACGCCTTGGACTCGTTGCAGCATCATTGCGCGCTTTGTCGCGAGCCCTCCCGGCTGCTGATGAGTCACGTCCTCCCAGCATTCGTTTTCCGGTGGGCTAAGGAAACCTCGATCACGGGCTATCTACGTTTCGGCAAGAGTCCCCATCGGCGCGCTCAGGACGGCCTTAAGGTGCCGTTGCTCTGTTCGCGGTGCGAAGCCCTGCTCAACCTTTGGGAAAGGAAGTTCGCCACGCAGATCTTTCATCCTTACAACGCCGACGAAGGCCTCCGAGCCGCGTACGGAGATTGGATGTTGAAGTTCTGCGTGTCGGTTTCCTGGCGCGTGCTCACGTATTTCACCAGCCTGGATGGGCTGGCCGATTGGCCGGAGGCCAAGAGATCAGCGGTCAGTGTGTGAATCAGCGTGCAATAGGGACCCCGTTTAGGGGGTGATCGGCGTCCAATCGGGACCCCCTGCGAGAAAGGGGTCCACAAGTGCTCCCGGGTTTCATCGGGGGCTGGGTTGGGATGCTGGTTGTGGAGACGATTGGGAAGATCCGTCGCGCCTATTTCGCTCAGGGGAAGTCGATCAAGGCGATCTGCCGCGAACTGAGGGTCTCGCGGAAGGTCGTTCGGAAGGTGGTGCGTAGCGGTGCGACCGCGTTTGAGTACGAACGGGCGGTCCAGCCACAGCCGAAGATCGGTCCCTGGAAGGCTGACCTCGATCGGCTCCTGGCGGTGAACGCGGCAAAGGCGAGCCGCGAGCGGCTTACGCTGATCCGGGTGTTCGAGGAGCTGCGCGGTCTGGGTTATGCGGGCGGCTACGACGCGGTGCGGCGCTATGCCCGCGGCTGGCAGCGGGAGCGGTCGGCGGCGACGGCGGACGCCTATGTGCCGCTGAGCTTCTCGCCGGGCGAGGCGTACCAGTTCGACTGGAGCCACGAGGTCGTGGTGATGAACGGGGCGACGGTGATCGTGAAGGTCGCCCACGTCCGGCTCTGCCACAGCCGCATGCCGTTCGTGCGGGCCTACCCGCGCGAGACCCAGGAGATGGTGTTCGACGCCCATGACCGGGCGTTCGCCTTCTTCAAGGGTGCCTGCCGGCGCGGCATCTATGACAACATGAAGACCGCGGTGGAGGCGATCTTCGTCGGCAAGGAACGGGCCTACAATCGTCGCTTCCTGCAGATGTGCGGCCACTATCTGGTCGATCCGGTCGCCTGCACGCCGGCATCGGGCTGGGAGAAGGGGCAGGTGGAGAACCAGGTTGGCAACGTTCGCGAACGCTTCTTCACCCCCCGGCTTCGGGTGAAGGACTACGACGAGCTGAACGCCTGGCTGCTCGATCAGTGCATCGCCTCCGCCAAAGCGCACCCACACCCCGAGTTCCGTGAGCGGACGGTCTGGGAGGTGTTCGAGGAGGAACGGCCGAGCCTGGTGCCCTATGGCGGCCGCTTCGATGGGTTCCACGCGGTGCCGGCGTCGGTCTCCAAGACTTGCTTGGTCCGCTTCGACAACAACCGCTACTCGGTCGCCGCCAGTGCGGTCGGTCGCCCGGTCGAGGTCAGAGCCTACGCCGATCGGATCGAGCTGCGCCAGAACGGCCGGCTGGTCGGCGAGCATCGCCGTAGCTTCGGCCGCGACCGGAACATCTACGACCCATGGCACTACGTTCCGGTGCTGGCCCGCAAGCCGGGCGCCCTGCGCAATGGGGCGCCGTTCAAGGACTGGGTGCTGCCTGGCAGCCTGGACCGCATCCGTCGCAAGCTCGGCAGTGTCGTCGACGGCGATCGCCAGATGGTAGATATCCTCAGTGCAGTGCTGACCGACGGGCTGCCGGCGGTGGAGTCCGCCTGCAGCGAGGCGCTGCGCGAAGGCGTCCATTCGGCCGACGTCGTCCTGAACATCCTCACCCGGCAGCGGCAGCCGGCGACCCCGATCACGATCATGACCCCCGAGGCGCTGCGGCTCAGACACGAGCCCAATGCCGACTGCGCCCGCTACGACAGCTTGAGGAGATCCTTGTGATGGAGCGAACCGAGATCCTGACCACCATGGGCGAGCTCAGGCTCTATGGGATGAAGGCGGCTTTCGACGAGATCGTCACCACAGCCGTGAAGCGCCAGCATGAACCCCAGCGCGTCGTCGGCGACCTGCTCACCGCGGAGATCGCCGACAAGCAGGCGCGCTCCATTAGGTACCAGGTCGCCATCGCCAAGCTGCCGTTGGCCAAGGACATCGAGGACTTTGTCTTCGACGACACACCGATCAACCAGACCCTGGTACGCGACCTCGCCGGCGGGAACTTCCTCGCCCATCAGCGCAACGTCGTCCTGGTCGGCGGCACCGGAACGGGCAAGACCCATCTGGCCATCGCGATCGCCCGCGCCTGCATCCGCAACGGCGCTCGCGGCCGCTTCTTCAACGTCGTCGATCTGGTGAACAGGCTCGAGGCCGAGGGACGAGCCGGGCGTCAGGGCCGAATGGCCGAGACGCTGTCGCGCAAGGACTTCATCGTGCTCGACGAGCTCGGCTATCTGCCCTTCGCCCAGTCCGGCGGCCAGCTCCTGTTCCACCTGGTCAGCCAGCTCTACGAGCAGACCTCCATCATCGTGACCACCAACCTCGCCTTCGGCGAGTGGCCCAGCGTCTTCGGCGATGCCAAGATGACCACCGCTCTCCTCGACCGGCTTACCCATCACTGCGATATCGTCGAGACTGGCAACGAAAGCTGGCGCTTCAAGAACCGCGCCTGATCCAGGCGCAGCCGCTCCCTCGCTACGGCGCTATGAGGCGCGCTCGCTCGCGGCTGCTACTGGGGGGGGTCCCTATTGGACGCCGATCCGGGGTCCCGATTAGGCGCCGATTGACACTTTTCGGGATCGTGGCACCAATGCGCAATCCATTTAGGGGAACTCGCGTGCCCGTTAGGGGTGGTTTGATCAAGCCTTCAGAGTTCACCCTGCCAATCGAACTTATGGACTATCTGACGGATCGCGCACGGGTGTCAGCTGAAATTGCGGCGAAGATACCAGCCCATCAGGTCGAGAAGATCGGAAAGATCGTCGCGAACGACCCCGAGAGAGTAGCCCGATCCGACCAGTTTGCGGTGATGATGAGCGACGCGCGTATGTTTGGCCTAGATGCCATCTTGCGGAAGCAGGCCAAGGATTAGGCTCTTTGCGGCAGCGCGCCGGCAGTCTGGCGTTTTACCTTATTTGAGGTCTGCGCCAAATAAGGTTCGGCGCGGGCCTCTCTGGCGATTTGCTTGGTATTACAGGTGGTTAGATGGTGGGTGTAACAGGGCTCGAACCTGTGACCCGCTGATTAAGAGTTGATTATTCATGAAACGCTCTAGGACTGGATCAAACACAGTGATCGCATCAACACCCTGATATTTCTTCTATTTCGGCCGTGCATCTTGTTTCTTGATGTCGCGGGGTGGTTCAGATAATGTGGTACCCAAAGCGGTACCCCGGAGCCACAATGCCTGTCAAGAACTTTACCGCCCAATGGGTCGCCAAGGTTACGGTCCCCACCGCCGCCCGCGTCGATTATTTCGACCAACGGATGACCGGGCTCGGCCTCCGCGTTTCGCCCGCCGGCGGCAAGACCTGGTTCGTCATGTACCGGGTCAAGGGCGACCCCAGGAAGCGCCGACTGACCCTCGACGGCTATCCAGCCCTGACCCTCGCCGATGCGCGCCAGCGTGCTCAGGAAGTCCTCCTGGCGGCATCGCGGGGCCAGGACCCGGCGAACGCGAAGCAGGAGTTGAAATCGGCCGCCACCTTTGCCGGCTTGGCCGCTGAGTACCTCGACAAGCACGCCAAGCGGAAGAAACGGTCCTGGCCGGAAGACGCGCGCGTCATAGATCGCGAGTTACTGCCGAAGTGGGGTCGCCGGAAGGTCCACGACATCCGCCGGACGGACGTGCTCGAACTCCTCGACGGGATCGTTGATCGCGGCTCACCGATCCAGGCCAACCGCACGCTCGCCCTCGTCAGGAAGATCTTCAACTGGGGCATCGGCCGCGGCATCGTCCAGCACAATCCATGCCTCCAGGTCGAAGCGCCGGCGCGGGAACGCCAACGTCAGCGCGTCCTATCAGAGGATGAGCTGCGCGCCGCCTGGCGGACCTTCGACGGGCTTGGGCCGATCATGGGTCCGATGTTCAAGCTGCGGCTGCTCACCGCTCAACGCGGTGGCGAAGTCGAGGCGATGCGCTGGCAGGACCTCGACCTCGACGCACGCTCATGGACGATCCCGGCCGAAGCGGCGAAGAACGGCCTCGCACACTTCGTCCCGCTCTCAGATGCCGCGGTCGACTTGCTTCGCGGCCTTCGCGCCCTCATTCCGGAAGGCGAGTGGGTCTTTCCTTCCCCAAAGCGCCGAGAACGCCACATCGAAAACGTCCAGAAGGCCGCCGGCCGCGTCCGCTTGGACTCCGGTGTTTCCGACTTCGTTCTCCATGACCTTCGCCGCACTGCGGCCACTTACATGACCGCCATCGGCGTCTCCCGCCTCGTCGTCGCGAAAATCCTCAACCACGTCGAACAAGGCGTGACCCAGGTCTACGATCGCCACAGCTACGACCTCGAAAAGCGCCAGGCGCTCGAAGCGTGGGCAGTCCGGTTGATCGAGATCGTCGGAACGAGATGCGTCGATGGCAGCCAAGTGGACCAACATCCCGCCGAATTGGTTTGACGCCGCGAACTACGAGGCCACGAGGACGCTCGACGCTCGGGGTTGGGCGATCATGCTTTGGGTGCGCCAGGAGTATCAGGAACAGCTAAAGATACTCCGCGAAAAAGTTGCAAATTTTGCGGGAGCGAGAGCAAGGCTCAGAACACGGGCAAAGCAGGCTTTATGGGATACGTTTTTCAAAGACGCCCGGCTCTCTAACGCTGATTTGGGCCCCGGCATCGACCTTCCTTCCGGCCTCAACCTGCCGCGTGTCACGGCTCTCGACGATTTCACCGACGGTGTGACGCGCGATCCGACCATCTTGGACCAGATCATCGAATTCCAGGTCGGAAGTCTTGGTCATCGGCTTCTGGCCATTGACCCCACGACTCCCGACACGACTTTGAAGCGCGCCTTCGAGAAGTGGTTGACTAAGCTGAGGGAGTCGCGACCGTCCCCAATTCAGCGCCGCGGGCCGCGATCGATCAACTCAGAAATCTCGCCGAGCATTCTAGCCGGTTGGGCCAATCATCAGGTGCTCGCGGTTCACGACCTTGATTTCCATACCGACCTGTTCGAGGCACCCAAGCTCAGTTACGATGCCCTCTTCTCGTTGCTTGGGCCAAGCGTCAATTCAGCAAATCCCGGAAACGCGGAAGAATGGGGCCGATCAGCCCGCGCGGCAGCTAAGAAAGCACTCGCTGCGACCGATGCCCTAATCGCCCAGGTCCAGGTGGGGTGAAATAGACCCCGATTGTTGCCCACGACGGCGAAGCCCCGACCTCCGATGATGCGTGCGACACCATGCACTCGGAGGAATGCTTATGATCTTGCGGACCAGCGATGTCAGCCGGCTGACCGGCCTGTCTCGCACGACCCTTTGGAGGATGGAGCGAGCCGGTACGTTCCCCGCCCGCGTTCGCCTCGGTGAGAACAGCGTCGGTTGGATCGAGGAGGAGGTCCGCGCTTGGATCGAGGCGCGGCCGCGGGGCATGGCTGCCGGGCCCGCCTGCTCCGACCGCCCCTCCGATTTGGAGGAGGCGACGGGATGAACGCTCCAAATGAAGGCCCCGCCGGCCAGGGCGGGGCTCAGGAAGCGCATTCACAAACGTCATTAGAATACTCTACCGCAGGAGCCCCGAAAGAACAAGGAAGTCCTATTGCAAGCGCCGGTTCTTCCCCCCGCCCTGAAGAGAAAGAAACAGCGGAGTTACTTCAGGCGATAATGTCTTGCTTTGAGACGCACATCTCGCTACCCGAGGGGGCGGCAAGCTGCATAGCCGCATGGGTCCTGTTTTCACACGCGCTCGACTGCTTTCAGGTCTCGCCTAGGCTGGTGTTGACTTCTCCGATGCCGGGGTGCGGGAAGACGACGGTGCTTTCAATTTTAGAGTTGTTAGTGCCTGACTCTTTGCCGACGAGCAACACCTCGCCGGCGGCGATCTACCGCTTTCTCGCCAAGGGTCGGCACACGCTTCTAATCGATGAGGCGGATACCTTCATTGAAGGAAAGCCTGACCTCGCCAATATCATGAACTCCGGGTACACGAAGGCCATGGCGTTCGTCCTCAGAACAGATACGGAGAAGGGCTTCGAGCCGGGGAAATTTCCGACGTGGTGCGCGATGGTGATTGCGCTAATTGGTCGACTATCATCGGCTCTCGAAAGCCGGTCGATCATCGTGCCCATGCGCCGCGCCCGAGACGACGAGGGCCTGAGGAAGGTCAAGGAAGCGGATTTGGCACGCTTCGCTGACCTCGCGAAGCGCGCCAGGACGTGGGTCGCGTCGGTGTCCGAAACCCTCAAGAACGCCCAACCCGCAATGCCCAAAGGCTTCGCAAACCGCGACGCGGACAATTGGGCACCGCTCTTTGCCATCGCCGATCTCGCGGGTCACGCATGGGGCCAGCGTGTAAGGGACGCGGCCGTCAAACTTCGCGGTGACGTCGAGCCGGCACCCGCCGAAAGGCTACTTCGCGCGATCCGGCAGGCCTTCGCGAAAGCAGGGGCCGACAAGCTTTCGTCTGAGGACCTCTGCAAATCCATCCGCGAACAGGACGATGGCTTGCAGTACTGGCAATCCTCCTTGGCTGCCGCGCTGCGCCCCTTTGGCATTAGACCCAAGTCGGTTCGGATCGGCAACAAGACGCCCAAGGGTTATGACCAGAAGCAGTTCGAGGATGTCTTTGCCCGCTACATCCCCTGACCTCGCCGCGGACGCCACACCGCAACACCCCATATGGATCAAAGAGTTATGGAACAGATCAGCCGCAACACCGACTCTCGAAAGCCGCAACAAAGGGCAACCGTTTCGACCGCGGTTCTATTGCGGCGTTGCGTCCCTGTGGCGGTGCTGAACAGGCATAACCCATGAAGATGATTGATATGTTGCGGCGTTGCAGCTTGAGAGCCATGGGGGCCGGTGTCGCGGACGCTTGACGACCCTGCACTCGGATCGAAGGGGCGCTGAAATGAAGCGCCGCCCAGGACAGCCTACATCCGGCCGCCCGGTCTCGCGGGGCGCCTGCCGGTTCGCGCCCCGCGAGAATGAACTTCCGAATTCCCCTTCGGCCGATGCGAGGGGTGAAACTTCGAGGCTCGACCGATGCCGAAACGCCCCTATCCGAGTTGGCAGCGCCGACACGCGGCGGTGCTCCGCTACGCCCTTGAACATCCCGGCGCGAAGCTGAAGGCGATCGCCGCGGCGACCGGCTACAGTCCGTGGCACATCTCGCGGATCATGAAGTCGGAGGAATTCATGGCGCTGTACGCGGAGGCCGCGCATGAAGCATTTGTCAAGGTGCGGCTTCGCTTTCTCCAACCAGCGAGCGCGCGGGCGGGCTGACTCTACTTCCTACTGGAAACCTACAGTTTCCTGCGCTTTGTTGCGCCAGGTGACAAGCAAGCAAGCCCACGCGCTGATGATCGCGGGACGATCTGTCGGATTAGGAGTAAACGACGCTGCCTTTACTTCGAAATGAAAACCTTTTTAAATTACTGTCCGAAGACAAGGATATAAAGCATGGGCGATGCTCAAAGACCAGGTGATGTACTTCATCTAATTACGGGTGATTTTCTCGAAAGTCTCAGGGTGGGATATCCAGTAGGTATTATGTGGCTCTTTGTCATCGTCGCGGGCGTTGCTCTTTTACGAGCGATATGGCAGAACATCCGCGGCGAATAAGCACCGACCATCCCTAGAAGATGCTTCGCAAATTCAGCAGAATTGCTCGTATGCAAAGCAATAGCTACGCATATCGGTTTTCGCGATCTCGTCAGGATTTCCATACCAAATCTCAGTGAGCAATCCGTTCAAGCTATCAGCGGAATGAGCCCAAGCCTTACCTGTTTTCGGAACGAAAACTACCAATAAATCCCGGCGACCGCACTCTTGTCGAGGACAAGCAAGGTAAAACTCGTAAATGCGATCTTCAACGTTAACCTCAAAGCCGTCTTCATATAAGGCCGAGTAGTTGGAGCGCAGAAGAGATATCACCCATTTCGGAGTAGAAATCGGATCGAAAATCGAACGAACCGCCTGACTATAGTTAATGTTTTGAACAATATCATGTAGATCAAGATCGAGTTGCTTTGTTATTGACACGGAGGCGGCATAGCTGTAAGAGGCAAAGGTGATGATTACTCCTACTAAGCTCCCGAATTGGATTAGCGTTCTATGCATGTCGGAGGTGTTCGGATTTTGCCCGAGTTTGTGAAAAGTTGGGGCCTTGCCCTGATAAATCCCGACGGGCGCAGCGCAAGGTATCTTAGCGTACCGGCGCGGCCATGAAAACTTCCTCGCTGCCATGGCTTGCAAAAGACTGCGCACTTTGGCTGAAATCATTCAGCCGCGCGTTTCGTATTTTGAATTCCGAGACCCCGGTCCCCCCTGGGGGGGGTGGGAGGTCCTCGGCCCGGTGATCAGTCGGGAGCCTGAAAATCGAGAATCCGCTTGACCGCCAGGTCGAGGTCGCAGGTCGGGGCGACAGCGAGCACGACTTCGCGACAGGAAAGAGCGGGCCGGGCCGGCACCGGCGGATCACCCGCCGTTCGAAGCTCGACATACAGGCAATCGTCCGGCCGCGGAGCCGATGGGCGCGCCGTCAGGGTGGCTGTCACGAGTTCAGGCGTGGCATCGAGGACGAACGAGGTCCAGTCATCGGTAGGGGCGGCTCTTCCGGTTGAGGACACTCCGACCACTGAATTGAGATTGTTCATCAAAAGGGCCGCCAGGACCTCGGGAGGAAGGGACTTCACCAATCGGTCGAAAACCCAGTCTGGCGAGTAGGTCACGCCGGGGATTTGCTCTGTCCAGTGCAGGGCGACTTCATCCTGGGGTCGGACGGGCGACGGCATCGGCGGAACGAACAATGGCGCTAGAAGTCGCTGGACGGCCTCCCGAACAGGACCGCCGAAGCTGGCAAAAAAGGGCTGGTCGCGGGGCGCACGCTTCGAGAGTTCGTCGGCAAGCTGGTAAGCGTTGAATCGAAAGCGCGGGTCGACGTTTAGGAAGACGATGCTAGGAAGGGAAGGCACTATTCAGCCTCCTCACGACTTGATCCAGGTTCGCCATCTTACCAGCGAATAGATGGTACCCCGTGCGGTACCCCATACTCTTCCTAAGAGGCTTAAACTATCATAAGTCATTGATTTTATTGGTGGGTGTAACAGGGCTCGAACCTGTGACCCGCTGATTAAGAGTCAGCTGCTCTACCAACTGAGCTATACACCCGCCGTTGCCCGCGGTTCTTAGCAAGGCATGCCGCGCCCTGTCCAGCTTCCCCGGCATATGGGCCGCGCCTAGGCTTTTGCCGAGCGCAAAATCTCGATGTGATTGTCCTTGACCACGATCTTGCCCTCCTTGGCAAGCCCGCGGAGCTGCTTGTTGACCGCCTCGCGGCTCGCCCCCAGCATCTGGGCAAGCGTGCCCTGCGTCAGCTCCATGTCGACGATCGCGACCTCGTCCTCGACCCGGCCGTGAATGACGGCGAGATGGCGGAGAAGCACGAGCAGCCGGTGGCGGAGGTCATGGAAGATCGCCTGGTCGACCTGGGCGTTTGCGGCGCGCAGGCGCTCGCAGAGCATCAGGATGATCGACCGGGCGAGCTTCGGCGAGCCGTCGAGCATCGTCATGAACGGCTCGCGCGGGATGAAGATCAGCTTGGTTTCGGTGAGGGCGGCGGCGCCGGCGCTCCGCGGCAGGCCGTCGAGAAGCGCCATCTCGCCGATCACCTCGCCGTCCTCGAGCAGGTTGATGGTCGCCTCCCGGGTATCCTCGGCGGTCAGGTAGATGCGGACGATCCCGGAGACGACGATGTAGAGCCCGTCCGATTCGTCGCCCTGCTCGAACAGGTTCTGCCCGGGACCGAGCCCCGATTCCCGCGCGATGCCGGCGAGCCGGCGGAGGTCGTCGGCGTCGAGGCCGCCGAACAGCATGGTCTTGCCGATCGTCGCCGATAGGTCGGTCCCTGCCACGCCGGAATTATCCTTTTCCCCGCTGCGCCCCCGTCGAACCCTTGCCTGAGTTAGCATCTCCTGCCCGTCAAGGCGACCCTTTTGCAATCCTGCGGGTGTCCCGGCATACCGTCGGAGAATGGCCGGATCCGCGTCCCGTCTCGATATTGCGATCGTCGGCTGCGGCATATCCGGAATGGCCGCGGCGCTCTTCCTCGACGGCGCCGGCAAGCTGATGCTGGGGTCGAGATCGCGAGAAACCTCGCCGACCAGCGACCGCGTCGACATCGTGGGAGGTGGTGGGCGGGGGTGATGCGCTTTGCGACTTGCCAATTAATTTGGCGTTCGGACGTCACCGACATATTGTCATCGGAAGAGGGAGTCGGGAACCGGAGAGTCCAAAAATGACGAACGCTCTCAGATCGCTAATCGATGCTGCCAGGCGTGTCACTGCCAGCGCAGAGCACCGCGAAGAGCAGCGGCGGAGTTTTGCCTACGGAAACACGGCCTTCGAAAACAGCAGGATCACCCGAGAGATGGTAGATCGCCAAGCAGAGAAGCTCGCCAAACGCACGCAAGATCATCATGAATGACGGAACGTCGGGACAGCCGCGCCCTCGAAGCTCCGCTAATTGAAGACGCCGACGAAAGAGCAGAAGCGGAGGCCCTAAATGGCCTTCGCCAATACGATCTCGGCATCCGCGCTGCGCAAAGCGCGATTGAACGGGGTGGCTTCAGACTTCGTCCCTCATTGGTTTTGGCCCTGCATCGAGAGGCTCTGGCCGGAATTAGCAGCTTCGCTGGAAATTACCGGCCGGCTGGGGTGGCGATCGAAGGCAGTAAGCACGCACCGCCTGGAGCACATCTGGTCCCCGAACTTGTCGAGGAGATGTGCGACTACGTGAACGACAATTGGGATGGCAAGCTGTCCCTGCATTTGGGCGCATACACCATGTGGCGCCTCAATTGGATTCACCCGTTCGCAGACGGGAACGGTCGTACGTCGCGCATCTGCTCCTACGTTGTCATGTGCATTCGGGCTGGCTTCATCTTTCCGGGCACACCGACCATCCCGGACCAAATAGTCGGGAACCGAACGCCATATTTCGACGCCCTGGACGCCGCTGACCTTGCATGGCGCACCACGGGCGTCGTGGATGTTTCGAGAATGGAAGACCTACTCGAAGGCTTGCTCGCTGTTCAATTGTCCAAAGCCTTCGAACAGGCCGGCGGACACATAGCATCGGCAAGTGGGCCCGCGGTTACTCCCCATTGACAACCCGAAATGCGAATCCACGGCAGGAACAGATAACTGCGACATTGGGCCTACGGTCGGCAGCTCCAATCTTTGCGGCGAGAAAATCTCTGGCTTCGCGGACCGCCCTGAATTCCGACGGATAGGCCTGCGGGAGCGGTCGCGCGTGCCGGCCTACCCCCCGCGTGCCCTGCCAAACGAGTAGGGGATGAGGTCGGTGTCGATCGGCAGGCGGTATTTGTCGGGGTTGGCGTGGTCGTAGGGCATCGTCGGAAGGCTTAGGACCAGCACGTCCTTCGTCCCGATATTATGGTCGGCGTGCCAGACGAAACGCGGCACGTTGACGATCCGCCGGTGATGCTCCGACAGGATGATGCGGCAGACTTCGCCGCAGGTCGGCGAGTCCGGCCGCGGATCGAAAAGCACCAGCGCCATCTCGCCCGCGACGATGACGTAGCGGTCCTCATGCAGCTTGTGCAGCCCCCAGCCCTTCACGAATCCGGGTCGTATGGTGAAGCTGTGGACGAAGACCAGCGGGTCGGGATGGAAGTTCCAGCGGAGGTCGTAAAGCTCGGTGACGCTGCCCCGCTCGTCGGCGATCGTGGTGAGGTCGCGGACATTGACGCCATGGGTGAGGCGCCCGACCGGTTCGCCCGACGGCCGCGCCGACTGCCTGTCGCGGGCGGCGGCGGCGAGGGTGATTTCGAGGAGGTTGGCGCGAGCCGGGTCGGTCGCCGTAGACTTTGCGTCCATTGCGTTCGGTCCTTGCTTCTTCCGTGGCGTCCTCGCGGCCGAGAACCGAGCACAGGCCGAAGCATGATGCAATCGGTGATCGTTCCCGGGGGGGGACGGGCTCCAAGTCCCGGTGCCGCCGGCAGCCCCCCGCGCGTGCCGCGGCCGCTTCCCCGCGAAGGGAATGCAGCCGCGGCGGGCTCGCCGAGCCTCACCCTGCCTTGAGCGCCTCCGGCTTCGACTTGCCGCGCCGGGTGACGAGCTTGTTCAAGGCCGAGACATAGGCCTTGGCCGAGGCGACCATGGTGTCGGTGTCGGCGCCGCGGCCGGTGACGATCTTGTCGCCCTCGCCGAGCCTGACCGAGACGTCGGCCTGGGCGTCCAATTCCTCGGTGACCGCCCCGACCTGGTAGAGTTGCAGCGTCGCCTCGTGCGGCGTGATCGACTTCATCGCCTTGAACATGGCGTCGACCGGCCCGTCGCCGGTGGCTTCCTTGGTGATGTGCTGGCCGTCGACGTCGAGCGTCACGATCGCCTTCTGCGGGCCGCCGGTGCCGGCAATGACGGTGAGGGCGACGAGCCGGATCCGCTCGCTCGCCTGCGCCATCTCGTCCTCTACCAGCGCCGCGATATCCTCGTCGAAGACATGCTTCTTGCGGTCGGCGAGGTCCTTGAACCGGCGGAAGGCGTCCTCGAAGGCGTTGTCGCCCAGTTCGAAGCCGAGCTCGATCAGCTTCTCGCGGAAGGCGTGCCGGCCGGAGTGCTTGCCCATCACCAGCGAGGTCGACTTCACCCCGACGTCCTCGGGCCGCATGATCTCGTAAGTCTGGGCGTTCTTGAGGATGCCGTCCTGGTGGATGCCGGATTCGTGGGCGAAGGCGTTCTTGCCGACGATCGCCTTGTTGTACTGGACCGGGAAGGCCGAGACCGCCGAGACCAGCTTCGAGGCGCGCATCAGAAGCGTCGTGTCGATGTCGGTGTAGAAGGGGAGGACGTCGGCTCGTGTCCGGATCGCCATGACGATCTCTTCCAGCGCGGCGTTGCCGGCGCGCTCGCCGAGGCCGTTGATCGAGCATTCGACCTGGCGGGCGCCGGCGCCGACGCCCGACAGCGAATTCGCCACCGCGAGGCCGAGGTCGTTGTGGCAATGCGTCGAGAAGACGACCTGGTCGGCGCCGGGCACCCGTTCGAAGAGCATCCTGATCAGGTCGCGGAACTCGTCCGGCGTGGCGTAGCCGACGGTGTCGGGAATGTTGATCGTGGTGGCGCCGCATTTGATCGCGCTCTCGACCACCCGGCAGAGGAAATCGTGCTCGGTGCGGGTCGCGTCCATCGCCGACCATTCGACGTCGTCGGTGTAGTTGCGTGCCCGCGTCACCGAGGAGACGACGCGCTCGTGGACCTGGTCCTGGCTGAGCTGGAGCTGGTACTGGCGGTGGAGGGGCGAGGTCCCGATAAAGGTGTGGATGCGGCGCCGCTCGGCATGTTGCACCGCTTCGGCGGCGCGATCGATATCGGCGTTGCCGGCGCGCGCGAGGCCGCAAACCACGGCGCGCTTCACCCGCTTGGCGATCTCGCTCACCGCCTCGAAGTCGCCGTTCGAGGCGATCGGAAATCCCGCCTCGATGATGTCGACGCCCATCTCGTCGAGGAGTTCGGCGACCTGGAGCTTCTCTTCCAGGGTCATCGAGGCGCCCGGCGACTGCTCGCCGTCGCGGAGCGTGGTGTCGAAGATGACGACGCGATCCCTGCCGGAGATCGGGGTGGCTTCTGTACTCATCGGATTCATTCCTTCGAACGCTGGCCCGCGATCTGTCTCGGCGGGCGGCTGCCCTTGTCACACTCGCTTCACTCTCCCCCTGAGTGCCCGTCCCGAAGGACAGCCGACGCTCAGGGGCGTCTAAGTGCGATGGTCAGCCCGAGAAGGAGCGGCGATCCGGACGCGGAATCGCAGCCGCCGGCCGAAGCCGCCGCCGTCATTCCGCGAGGATCGCAAGCCAACATAGAAGCTCCACTTGTTGGTGGCGCACAGTGGTCGCGGCAACCGATGAACCCCGGCTCGCGGGCGTCCAAGCGATGTTTAGCCAATACCGGGCGGTTTCGGCAAGCCGAAACCTTCAGTCGACGTTGAAGGTGATGACGGCGAAAATGATGACGAGAAGCAGGGAAACGCCGGCGATCCGTCCGTAGATCGGCAGGCGGGCGGCGACGGCGAGATTGCCCTTCCTGACCTGCGACATGGTCATTTCGAGGAGGATCACCATGATTGTCAGGATGGCGACGAAGACGAGCTTCGCCGCAAATGTCCACGAGAGTGCTCCCCAGGCGCCGTTATACTTGGTGTAGAGCATGATCGGCCCGGTGATCAGGAGAATGACCAGTCCGCTTGCTCCGACCTTGGCCGCGATCGGCGGGAACCGGCCGAGGACCGGCATGTCCTTCGGCGAGGCCTGGATGAGCCGCATGATGATGACGTTTCCGACCGACGCGGAGAAACCCATTCCGAGGCCGATGAAATGCAGGATCAGCAACACGTCGTTCATCGTCGTCCCCCGAATTTTGACCCGAATCTCGGTACTGTAGCAGACTTCGCTCCCGCCGCTGCGGCCTATCTCGGCCGCGCGGCGGGGCGTCGGATCCAAAGCTGCCGACCAGGTTTTCCGAACGCGGTCAGCGCTGCGCCCTGACCGCGGTGGCGAGCAGGTTCATGCCCGCCGCCACGACGTCGGCCTCGGTGTCCCCTGCGACCACGGTCAGGGCGAAGTCGTTGCCGTGCCCGGGAAAGTAGACGGAGTTCGACGCGTAGCCCGGGATGTTGCCGGCATGTCCGAAGCCGGTGCCGATGTCGTAGGTGAAGATGCATAAGCCCAGGCCGTAGCCCGTCATCGTGCCGGCAAGGCTGGGGAACTGCCGCGCGATCCCGTCCCGCGATTGCGGCACCGGCGTCTGCATCAGCCGGCGATGGTCGGCGTCGAGCACGTCGTCCCCGATGACCAGATCGGTTATCCATTGGCTCATGTCACGGGTGCTCGATTGGACGCCGCCGGCCGCCCAGATGATCGGCCAGACGTGGTCGAAGGGCTTGGCCATCGGAAGCCATTTGGCCTTGCCCGCCGGGCAAGGCGGCGGGCCGTCCGACTTGCCGGTCGGCGGGCTGTTGTCTTCGCCGCTCCCGGGCTCGGGTTCAACCGCGCACGAGATGACATAGCTGGGCATGGTCGGGGCGACGGTCGATCCGCTGTAGAGGTGGGTGTCGCTGAGGCCCAGCGGGCCGAAGAAGCGGTCCTCAAGCTCGGACGCATAGGACTTCCCGGTCACCTTTTCGATGATCACGCCGAGCAGGATGTAGCCGGTGTTCGAGTAGCTCCAGCCGTCGCCGGGTGCGAAGGTCGGTTCGGCGGTGCGAGCGAGATCGAGCAGGTCCGCCGGGGTCGGCGCCCATGCCGGATCGCTCATCCCCTGCTGGAACGCCTTGGTGGTGGTGAAATCCGGGATGCCGGATGTTTGCGAGAGCAGCATCTCGAGGGTAATAGCCTCCCCATTCGGCCAGCGCACCACGTCGGCCCATTTCGGATCGGCCAGGGATTCCTTGATGCTCAGCCTCCCTTCCTGGTCAAGCTGAAGGATTGCGGCCGCTGTGAAGGTCTTGGTCTGGCTGCCGATCATCGCCGTGTCGGCCGGCGAGACATCGACGCCCGCCGCCGCGTCGGCGTACGCCTTGAATCCGGCTGCGTCGCGCACGCCGAGGAGGAGTGTCGGCGAGGGCAAGCCGGTTTCGGCGACGAATCCGTTGCTCGTCATCAGCGGCGCCGACCCGGCGGCGCTCCCGCCGAGCCCGTCCGTTGCATGGCGCTCCCGAACCGCGGTCATCGCGGCGGCTATCGTCGGCGGCGACCCGCTGTCGGCTGGAGATCCGATGAAGGTGACCGAGACCAGCACCAATCCCGTGATGCTCCAGACCGTCCGGGCTGCGACCCGGTGGTCGGCCAGGGAGGCTTTCGGTCTCATCAGATCTCCAGTTCGCCCCGCGCCACCACCACGGCGTCACCCGCGATTCGTGCGGCCGCCACCAGGCCGCCATCCATGTCGACCTCGAGGGTGATCAGGCTCGGCCGGCCCATTTCGAAGCCCTGCTCGATGACGTAGCGGTGGTTGCCGCCGGGCGGCTGGTCGAAGGCGGCGATGACGCCGGCAAAGGCGGCGACGGCGCTGCCGGTTGCGGGATCCTCGGTGATCCCGTGCTCGGGCGCGAACATCCGGGCGTGGAACTGACGCCCGGCCCCGGCCGCCTCGCGGCAATAAAGGAATGCGGCGCCGCCCTTGCCGAAGGCGTTCTGCCAGACGGCGTGATTGGCCTTCGCCCGCCCGATCGCGGCAAGGTCGCGCACCGGCACGCAGGTATAGGGGACGCCCGCCGAATACCGGCTGGGCAGGTGGTTCTCGAAGCCGATCTCGTTCGGCATAAGGTTCAGGGCTGCCGCCGCGGCGTCGCGCGCCGGCGGGTCGCCGCCGCCTTCAGGCAGCTTCGGCAGGTCGAAGACGGCGTGGCCCGCTTTCGCTCCATGCAGGCTGACGCCGCAGCGAATCGCGCCGACGGTTTCCTCGAGGACGAGGACCATCTCGTCGTTTCCCGGCTGGCCGCCAGACCGTTCGAGACCGAGAATCACCGCGGTCCCGACCGTCGGATGGCCGGCAAACGGCAATTCGCGGGCGGGAGTGAAGATGCGGATCGAGGCGCTATGGACGGGGTTCTGCGCCGGCCGGACGAATACCGTCTCGGACAGGTTGAATTCACGGGCGATCGCCTGCATGCGAGCGTCGTCCAGCCCCGCGGAATCGAGCACCACGGCGAGCGGGTTGCCGGCGAGCGGCCGGTCGGTGAAGACGTCGAGAATGGCGTAGCGGCGTGGCATTCGGCGTTACCCGGAGAGCCGGCTCTCTGAACCGCGCCGGACAGGAGGTCAAGCGCCGTGCCTCGAAAAATCCTCATTCAGCATCTGTTCATCACGTCAACGCCATTCTTCGCGTCAATCCGGCAGGGAACGGGACGACCTGCCGAAAGTTCAGGTTTCGCGTACCCCTCGGGAGAAGATCATGAAGAAGCTCACCTCGGCTGCCGTGGCGCTCCTCGTCGCTGCCGCGCCGCTCGCCGCAGCCTCGACCGCCTCGGCCGGCGGCTATGTCGTGCACAAGAGTCACGGCTACGTCACGCCGTATCACAATAACAACAACGGCAATGTCTGGATCGGCGCGGGCGCCGGCTTCATCGCCGGGGCCGCGGTTGGCGCGCTCGCGACGCGCCCGGTCTATCCGCGGCCCTATTACTACGCCCCGCCGGTCTACTACGCGCCGCCCCCTCCGCCAGTCTACTACCCGGTGCCGGCCTATTACCCGCGGCCTTACTATGCCCCGACCTACGCGCAGGCCCATGTCAACTGGTGCCTCCAGCGCTACCGCTCGTACAACCCGGCGACCAATACCTTCACCGGCTATGACGGGCTCCCCCACGCTTGCGTCGGTCCCTACTGACGAGGCCCGCGATCTTGCGGCGATCGAGGCCCGGGGCGCCTATCCCGGGCCTTCTTCATTCGGGCAATTCGCCGGCCGGTCAGCGGTCGAGGCCGAGCGCCCGGCTGACGGCCGATCGGCCGGCGCCCTGATCGATGAAATCGTCGAAGGTGGACTCGCTCACCTTGATCAGCTGGCGCTCTATGAATTCCGCGCCTTCGCGGGCGCCGTCGTCGCGATTCTTGATCGCGCATTCCCATTCGAGGACCGCCCAGCTGTCGTAGTTGTGGACCGAGAGCTGGGTGAAAATGGCGCCGAAGTCGATGTCGCCGTCGCCGAGTGAGCGGAAACGCCCGGCCCGGTCCGGCCAATCCGAGAAGCCGGAATAGACCCCCTGCTTGGGGGTCGAGCGGAGCTCGGCGTCCTTGACATGAAACGCCTTGATCCGCTCGTGGTAGACGTCGATGAACCCGACATAGTCGAGGTTCTGCAGGCGGAAGTGCGATGGGTCGTAGTTGATGCAGCAGCGCCTGTGGCCCTTGAGCATGTCGAGAAAGCGCTCATAGGTCGTTCCGTCGAAGAGGTCCTCGCCGGGGTGGAGCTCGAAGCAGACGTCGACGCCGAGCTCGTCATGAAGATCGAGGATCGGCTTCCAGCGCCGCGCCAGTTCCTCGAAGGCGGTGCGGACCAGGTCGGCCGGGCGCGGCGGCCACGGATAGAGAAACGGCCAGGCAAGCGCGCCTGAGAAGGTGACGTGGGCGTCGAGCCCGAGATTGCGGCTGGCGCGGCCGGCAAGCTTGACCTGATCCACCGCCCATTCCTGGCGCGCCTTCGGGTTGCCCCTGACCTCGGGCGCGGCGAAGGCGTCGAGGGCATCGTCGAAGACGGGATTGACGGCGACAAGCTGCCCCTGGAGGTGGGTGGCGAGCTCGGTGATCTCGACGCCGTGCCGTGCCGCCGTGCCTTTCAGGTCGTCGCAATAGGCCTTGCTCTCCGCCGCTTTTCCGAGGTCGATCAGGCGCGAATCCCAGGCGGCGATCTGGACGCCCTTGTAGCCGAGCGAAGCCGCCCAGCCGCAGATCGCGTCGAAGCTGTCATAGGGCGGCGTATCGCCGACGAACTGGGCCAGGAAGATGGCCGGCCCCTTGATGGTTTTCATGGTTCCGCTCCTCCCGCCCGGCTCAGGCCTTGGCCCATTCGGCGCGCAGGAAATCATGGCCGAACTGATAGACCTCGTCGGTGTGCGGGAAGAAATCGCGCCAGACCCGCGTCGCTTCGGCGATGCCGGGCAGGGCGCGGCCGAAGGCCTCGATCACATACCAGCGGTCATAGCCGCCGCCCTTCAGCGCCTTGAACGTCTCGGCCCATGGAACGTGGCCCTTGCCGGGCGTGCCGCGGTCGTTTTCCGAGGTGTGCACGTGCTTGATCGCCCGGAGATTGGGCGCGATCACGCCGACCGGGTCCTTCTCCTCGATGTTGGTGTGGAAGGTATCGTAGAGGAGACCGTAGTTCGGCTCGTCGACCCGGCGGACGATCTCGGCGGCGTCGCCGACGGTGTTGAGCGCATAGCACTCGAAGCGGTTGAGCGGCTCGACCGCGAGCGTGATGTTGGCCCTGGCGGCGTATTTCGCCGCCTGCTTGTGGACCTCGACGATGTTGCTCCGTTCCTCCGCCGTCGGCGGGTTGCCCGAGAAGATGCCGAGCGGCTGGTAGAACGGCCCGCACAGCACCTCGCCGCCGGCCGCCTCCAGGCAGTCGATCGCCCATTTGAGATGGGCGAGGCCGCCGGCGCGAGCCTGCGGATCGGAGCTGGTGCAGTCGTGCTCCTTGTCGGGAATGACGCAGACCGCGGTCGCCCGGAGGCCGTTGTCCTTGAGCTCCTGGCCGACGCGCCGGTAGTCCTCCGGCATGCCGCCGAAGAGCGGCAGCTCGGCGCCGTCATAGCCGGCCGCCTTGATCTTCTCGAGCATCGGAAAATGCTCGTCGGTGAGCTGGCTGGCCCATAGAAGCATGTTGAAGCCTAGAAGCATTGTCTCCCCCGATTGGTCGCGGGGCGTTGCCCGCTTTTTTCAGATTCCGCGGCGACCCTCGGCTTCCGTCCTGCAGGCGGCGCGAGGGGCCGGGTGCGGCGCATATCGTACCGTGCCCGCGGCAGATGTCGACGCTCGCCGGAGAGTTCTCGCCAGGCTCCAGTCCGAGGCGGTGAGGATTGCGGGAATTCGCTGAAATCGCGCTACATCTGGCGCCCGAGCGCGGTTCGGATCGCGTCGCCGAGGGCATTGCCGAGGAGCGGCTTCTCGACAATTTTCATCTGTTGAGCGCGAGCCCGCTGCGATACCGCCGCGCTCGGGTTGGTGGTGATCAGGATCGCCGGCGAGGCGTCGCCGCGGGACCTCAAGACCGAGACCAGCGTCAGTCCGTCCATCGAGGGCAGCTTGTAGTCGATCACCAGGCAGGCGGATCGCGGCAGCGGCAGCCGGGCGAGGAACTCCTCGGCCGAGTAGAACGCCTCGACGGCGAATCCCTCGATTTCGAGCGAAAACTTGAGGGAGCCGACGACGGCGGGATCGTCGTCGATGACGACGACGGTGTCCTTGGGTGCGGTCAGGGCGGAATGCGCGGCCATTGAAGTCAACTCGTTCGAGATGTGATCTTTAGGGAACCACGGATGTTGTCGCGCCGCTTTGACTTGGCTCAACCGCGGTTCATCAGTGCGTCCCGTTGCCCCCGTCGCGCTGCGGCCCGGCGAAGAGCGCCATGCGGACCAGGTCGGAGAGGCTCCCCGCCTGCATCTTGGTCATGACGTTGGCGCGGTAGATTTCGACCGTGCGCGGGCTGATTCCGAGATCGTAGGCGATGATCTTGTTGGGGTTTCCGGCCACCAGGCCGTCGAGGACCTGGCGCTCCCGCGCCGACAGCGCCGCGATGCGCTTGTGGACTTCGGATTTCCATTCCTGGTCCTTGCCGCGATGCTGCTCCCGGCTGAGCGCCGACCGCACGGCCGTCAGGAAAACCTCGTCGTCGAAGGGTTTTTCGATGAAATCGATGGCGCCAAGCCGCATCGCTTCGACGGCGAGGGGGACATCGCCGTGGCCGGTGATGACGATGACGGGAAGCTCCGAACCGGCCTCCCTCAGGCGCTGAAGCAGTTCGAGGCCGCCGATTTCGGGCATCCGCACGTCGGTGACAACGCAGCCGGAGTAAATCCTGGGCAAGACATCGAGGAAGGATGCGGCGCTGGCATAGGTGGCGACCGCGATATCGACCGAATTCAGAAGGAACGACAGCGAATCGCGAAGGGCTTCATCGTCGTCGATGACGTGAACGCTTGGATCATTCGACATCGAGCGCCTCCTCACTGTCGACTTGCCGCAAGGTGAAGCGGAACGCGGTGCCGCCGCCGGGATTGGGTTCGACCCAGATCCGTCCGCCATGAGCATCGATAATGGTGCGCGAAATGGATAGGCCAACCCCCATCCCGTGGCGCTTGGTGGTGACGAAAGGCTGAAACAGCTGCCCGGCGATTTCCTGGGAAATCCCGGGGCCGGTGTCGGTGACCGACACCTCCGCCATGGCGTCCTCGCCCGCCCGCGTCGCTAGCAACAGCTCGCGCCGTTTCGAGGCTTCCATCGCCTCCACGGCATTCCGCATCAGGTTGAGGAGAACCTGCTGGATCTGGACCCGATCGGCCATGACCAGCTCGACCTCGGGGTCGAATTGGAACACGACCCGGACGCCCAGCTCCTTGGCGCCGACCAGCGCCAGCGCGCTCGCCTCCTCGACCAGCTTGCCGATGTTCTCGACGCGCCGTTCGGTCTCGCCGCGGCTGACGAAGTCACGGAGGCGCCGGATGATGTCGCCGGCGCGGAGCGCCTGCTCGCCCGCCTTGTCCAGCGCGTCACGGACCTTTTGCGTGCGCTCGTCGTCGGCCCCCTCGAGCAAGCGCCGCGATCCCTTCATATAATTGGCGATCGCCGACAGCGGCTGGTTCAGCTCGTGCGCCAGCGTCGAGGCCATCTCGCCCATCGCCGTCAGGCGCGACATGTGGACGAGCTCGGTCTGCAGCTCTTGAAGCCGGGCCTCGGTCACCTGGCGTTCACTGAGATCGCGGATGAAGCCGGTGAAGTAGCGGCGATTGCTCGACCGCATTTCGCCGACGGAGAGCTCCATCGGGAAGGTGCTTCCGTCTTTTCTCTCTCCGACCACGATGCGTCCGATGCCGATGATGCGCTTCTCGCCGGTGTCGAGATAGCGGGTGAGGTAGCCGTCATGCGCGTCGCGGTAGGGCGAGGGCATGAGCATTTTCACGTTGCGGCCGACGACGTCGACGGCGCTGTAGCCGAATAGCCGCTCGGCGGCCTTGCTGAAGGAACTCATGATCCCGCGTTCGTCGATCACCACCATCGCGTCGGGGACCGTGTCGAGAATGGACTGGAGGTGCGCCTCGCGCGCGAGCAGGTCGCGGGTGCGGGATTCGGCTTCGATCCGGTTCCGTCGTAGCTGTTCGCCCGCCAGCGAAACGACGATGCCGACCGCGAGAAAGATGACCTCGTCGATAAGACTTGGCGTCGATCTTGTGATTGCCAAGGAGACAACAAGCTCGGTGCCGGCGAGGGTCAGTACCGTCGCCACGATGCCCGGCCGCAGTCCGCCGATCCAGGCCGCGGCCAGGACACCAGGCACGAACAGGATCAAAAGGAGCCGGCCTTCAAGCAGCGGGTCGAGCGCCAGCCTGACCATCAGGGTGGCGGCGACAGCACCAATCGCCACGGCATAGGCGGCGGCCGGTCCGTCTCTTATCCATCGCGACCGCCGGTCCGTTTCCTGCTTGGGATCCGTGGTCTTCTTGGCGCCCATTTCGAGCCTGTCTCGGGTTGTCTGCTCCCTTAGCCCATTGCCGAGGCGATGCCCGTTCGTCGCCTAAGGGATTCTACGTAGGGGAAATATCTGAATTTTGAGTGTGTCGGTCCTCCGGTAACTCTGGCGGCACGCAACGGATTTGCCCGAGGAGATTTCCCCATGATGACCCAGACGATCGGCTCGACCACTGCCGCCACCACCAGCCGCCCGCCCGTCGCCGTCACGACGCCGGAGCAGGACGCGGTCACCGCCGCTTTTGCCGTTCATGGCGCGGCGATGCGCTTCAGCCGCAACATGGAGATCTACGGCGAGGGCGAGCCGGCCGAATATTATTACCAGGTCGTTACCGGCGCGGTCCGCACCTACAAGGTGATGCAGGACGGACGCCGCCAGATCGGCGCCTTTTACCTTCCGGGCGACGTGTTCGGGCTCGAGGCCGGCAAGGCGCACGATTTCAGCGCCGAGGCAATCGCCGAATCGACGGTTCGGCTGGCCCGCCGCTCGACGATCGTGGCCATGGCCGCCCGCGACAGCGACCTTGCGGCCGACCTCTGGATGCACACCGCCGGCGGGTTTCGCTCGGCGCAGGAGCACATGCTTCTTCTCGGCCGCAAGAGCGCCGAGGAGCGGGTGGCGAGCTTCATCCTCGATCTGGCCCGCCGGGTGTCCGCCGATCAGATCGTCGAACTGCCGATGTCGCGGCAGGATATTGCCGACTATCTCGGCCTGACCATCGAGACGGTGTCGCGGACCCTGACCCTGCTCGAGGGCAAGGAGGCAATCGGCCTGCCGACCTCGCGCCGGGTGGTCCTGCGCAGCCGGGCGAGCCTCCAGAGGCTGAACGGCTGACGCGGCGGCGCTTCCGGGCTCCCGCCACAGGAGACGACGATGCCGAGGGAGGTTGCCATCATTCAGGGTCATCCCGACCCGGGCGGTGGCCATCTCTGTCACGCCCTCGCCGACGCCTATGCCGCGGGCGCAATCGCTGCCGGCCATGCCATCTCCCGGATCGACATCGCCCTTGTCGATGTCCCCTTCGTCCGCAGCCAGAAAGAATTCGAGAACGGCCACATGCCGGAGAGCCTGGTGCCGGCGCGCGACGCGATCGTCGCGGCCGACCACATCGTCATGGTGTTCCCGCTCTGGCTCGGCACGATGCCGGCCCTCGTCAAAGCCTTTCTCGAGCAGGTGATGCGGCCCGGAACGGCGTTCGAATACCGGGAGAAGCGGCTGCCGAAGCAGCTTCTCGGCGGACGGTCGGCTCACCTCTTCGTCACCATGGGCATGCCGGCGATGGCATACCGCTGGTACTACATGGCGCACGGCATCCGCGGCCTCGACCGCAACATCCTCAAGTTCGTCGGCATCAAGCCGGTCCGCGAGACCTATTTCGGCACGGTCGAGACTGCCGGCGACGCCAGGCGGCAGACCTGGCTGAGCGAAATGCGGAAATACGGGACGACGCTCCATTGAGCCGGAGCACCGGCTGAAACGTCTCCGAGGCCCTCGACCCGGAAAAGGAAACGCAATCAAACTGGCGCCGCAAACTGGTGGGCCTCATGCGCCTTGGGTTGTCGGGCCGTTCTCTGGGAGGATGAAATGGGTTTTTCCCGCTTCGCGATCGCGATTGCGGCGCTGTGCCTGCCTTCGCTGGCGCTGGCGCTCACGCCGGAGGAGCAGCGTGGCTACACCTTCGTCAAGACCAACTGCTCCGGTTGCCATGCGGTCGGACGTTTCGGCGACAGCCCGCTGGCGATCGCGCCGCCGTTCCGCACCCTCCATGAGCGCTATCCGATCGAGGATCTCGCCGAATCGCTCGCCGAAGGCATCACCGTCGGGCATCCGACGATGCCGCAGTTCAGCCTGGATCCGGCCCAGGTCAACGACGTGATTGCCTATCTGAAGTCGCTGGAAAAGCCGGCTTCGTCGGGCGAATAGGCGCGGGACCCCGTCGCCTTCGCGCCGCTCAGTTCGAGTTCGCGACGCCGCCGGTTTCGATCAGCCAAGCGGTGTTGGGATCGAGCGCGGCAAGCCAGGTCCCGCTGTCGAGGAGCCGATTGCCGGCGAAGACCGTGGCGATGAAAACGAAGCCGGTGAGGAGCGCCGCCCGGCCGACCCGTCGAAGCACCCGCATCTGGCTCGATCCCCGCCGTCGCGACGCGAGGTCGCGCAGGACCTGCGCAAACGTTTTGCGGATCACCAGGAGAAGGGCGATCGCGACGATCGCCGACAACACTCCGAAAGTGAGCGAAAGAACAGCCTCCTGGTGGATGGCCCACACGATCGGATTGTCCTCGTCGATATTCATCGTCCATGTCCCCGTTGCCGAGCGCTCGCGCCGCTAGACATTCACGGCCGGCGCTTTCCAGTCAAGTCAATCGCCAACCGGCTCTCGCCGGGGCAGCCTTGGCGCGACACGGCGCCTGACCCCGAAAATCCTCGGCGGGAGAAGAAATCGCCGGCGGCTTGTCGATTCCAGGCACGCGCGTTCGTCGTCCCGGTGGAAGCCGGCGATGCCCGACGACGCGCCGCCGCCCAACCGGAAAGGACGACCACCATGCGCTTCATGATGCTGATGATTCCGAAGGGATACGAGACTGCGGCCCCGGGGACCCTTCCCGACCCGAAAGCGGTGGCGGCGATGATGAAATACGACGAGTCGCTGCAGAAGGCCGGCGTGCTCCTCGCCCTTGATGGCCTGCATCCGCCGTCGATGGGCGCCCGCGTCTCGTTTTCCGGCGGCAAGCCGAAAGTCGTCGACGGCCCGTTCGCCGAGGCGAAGGAAGTGATCGGCGGCTACTGGATGATCCAGGTCAAGTCGAAGGAGGAGGCGATCGAGTGGGCGAAGCGCTGCCCCGCCTCGGACAACGAGGTGATCGAGATCCGCCAGGTCCAGGAGATGGAGGACTTCGCTCCGGATCCCGCGATCGAAAGCTTCGGAAAGCTCCGCGCCGAGCTGGATAGGAGCTAGCCTGGGCCGAAGTCCGAATCCTGGTCCCCTGCATCGGAGAAAAAACCGTGCGCTACATGATGATCGTCAAATGCGACAAGGACTACGAAGCCGGAAAGATGCCGGATCCGGCGCTGCTTGAGGCGATCGGCAAGCTGTCCCGCGAGCAGGCCGCCGCCGGAATCCTTATCGACGCCGGCGGGCTGCTGCCGAGTTCGGCCGGCGCCCGCGTCTTCGTCAAGCATGGGAAGACACGGGTGGTCGACGGTCCGTTCACCGAAGCCAAGGAACTGGTCGGCGGCTACGGCATCCTTCGCGCCGATTCGCGCGAGGAGGCGATCCGCCTCGGCCGCGAATTCATGCAGCTTCACGCCGACGTGCTCGGGCCTGCCTATGAAGGCGAACTCGAGATCCGCCAGATGTTCGATCCGCCGCCGTGCGAATAGGCCGATCGCGGCCGGGGCTTCCGACCGGCTTGCGCTGATGGAATGAAGGTGGTGTATCGGCGGCTGTGACAGCCACCGATACCCATCGCGCCATCGACGCCGTCTGGCGGATCGAGCAGGCGAGGCTCATCGCCGGCCTCGCCCGCATGGTGCGCGATGTCGGCGTCGCCGAGGAGCTGGCGCAGGATGCGCTGGTCACCGCTCTTGAACGCTGGCCCGAGACGGGCATCCCCGACAATCCCGGGGCCTGGCTGATGGCCGCGGCCAGGAACCGGGCGATCGACCGGCTCCGCCGGCGCAAGATGCTCGACCGCAAGCACGAGGAGCTCGCCTACGAGATCGAGACGGACCGGGAGGACGCGCCCGACATCGACGCCGCGCTCGACGACGACATCGGCGACGAGCTGCTCGGCCTGATGTTCACCGCCTGCCATCCGCTGCTCTCGACCGAGGCGCGGGTGGCGCTCACCCTTCGCCTCATCGCCGGGCTGACCACCGAGGAGATCGCCCGCGCGTTCCTTGTTGCCGAGCCGACCATCGCCCAGCGCATCGTTCGCGCCAAGCGGACGCTGGCCGAGGCGAATGTGCCTTTCGAGGTGCCGCGCGGGACCGAACGCGGACCGCGGCTCGCCTCGGTGCTCGAGGCGATCTACCTGGTCTTCAACGAGGGCTACTCGGCGACTGCGGGCGAGGACTGGATGCGGCCCCAGCTCTGCGAGGAGGCGCTCCGTCTCGGCCGTATCCTTGCCGAGCTGGCGCCGGAGGAGCCGGAGGTCCATGGGCTCGTCGCGCTGATGGAGATTCAGGCGTCGCGGTCGCGGGCGCGGATCGGGCCGTCCGGCGAGCCGATCCTTCTCCTCGACCAGAATCGGGCGCTGTGGGACCGGCTCCTGATCGGCTGCGGACTGGCGGCGCTGGCGCGCGCCGAAAGGCTCGGCGGCGCCGCCGGCCCCTACGCGCTGCAGGCGGCGATCGCCGCCTGCCACGCCCGGGCGCGCACGGCCGATGAGACGGACTGGCCGCGGATCGCCGCGCTCTACGGTGCGTTGGCCGAGTTGACGCCGACTCCCGTGATCGAGCTCAATCGCGCGGTTGCGGTTGGGATGGCTTTCGGTCCGGAGGCCGGTCTTGCCCTGGTTGACCGCCTGACCGGCGAGCCGGCGCTCGCCCGCTATCATCTCCTGCCGAGCGTGCGCGGCGATTTCCTGGCCAAGCTCGGCCGCTACGAGGAAGCGAGCGCGGAGGCGGCACGCGCCGCCGGGCTCACCCGGAATGCCCGCGAGCGCGACCTTCTCCTTCAGCGGAGCGCGGCATGGAGCGAGGCGTCGCGCGCGCCGGCGCCGTGATCGGTTCGCCTCGGGCTCAGCCCGTGGCGCCCACGTCCTTTCTCAATCCTGCGGGATCAGGTTCCTGAGCGTCCAGCGGGTGGTCACCTCGCCGTCGGCGTAGCGAATCCGCTCGGCACGGACGAGGAGCGCGCTGTACCAGCGCCGGGTTTCCCAGCTCATCCCGCGCGGGAATCCCTCGCCGAGGCTTCCCGCGATCTCTTCGCCATCCGCGGTCCGGACCCGGAACGTCCCCGACCCCTCGTCGATGCCGGTCAATTCGCAGTCGCAGTGGACGTCCTCGACCTCCTGGTCGGAGACCGCGTCGATCGCCGCCTTGAGGAGGAGCGCGTCGCTATGGGAAAGCATGATCGAGTGTCGCTCGTCGCTCGCCTTCCGCCAGCCGATGGTGGTCGTCAGGCCGTACTGAACGGCGTTCTCGGCCCACGCATGAGCCGCGGTCACCGAGGCGATGCCGGTGCGCTCGGCGAGTTGCCGGAGCATCGTCCTCGAGCGCGCCGCGAGAAGCTCGAAGACCAGCCCGAAGGTGGTGTCGAGATCGCTGTGCAGGACGAGGAGCCGTTCGTTCGGAACCGTGAACCAGACGGCCGCGCTGTCGGTCGGCGCCGCGGCAAAGGTCATCGCCGAAAGCCGCACGCTCTCGGCGGACGGGCTATGGCGCCGTTTCGGGGCGGTGCGGAGACCATCGAAGACCGAGGTCACCAGCGACTGGAAGAGGAGGATGGAGCGGGCGACGGCGGCAGCCGGCGGGACGCTGCCGTCGAACTGCTCGACCCGGTAGCGGACGAGGTCGAACTGGCCGGCGTTGAGGATTGACCCGAGTTTCCGCTCGAGGTCGCGCCGGCGCCGGACGACAGCCGCGAGATTGACCGGGATGATGTCGTCCTTCGGCCGCGCCTCGGCGAGGCGCCGCAATTCGGCCGCGACCTCGTCGGCATCGGCGAGATCGTTGAGGATGTCGGGAAGCCGGTTCATGCGCTGGCAACCGCGGGAAGCAGGATCTCGGCGACGCCCTTCTTGCGCCGTTCGTCGTGAAAGCCGTATTGGCGGAGCCAGAAGCCCTGCAGGGTCTCGAAGTCCTCGCGCTCGGCGTCGAGAACGATGATGTAGTTGGTGCAGCGGTATTTCTCGAACAGCGAAACGTCGCCGAACCAGTCGATGAACTCGCGCTGGTCGGGGGACAGTCCTCGATAGATCGATTGGACGAGCACCAGCGTCAGGCAGCAGTCGTCGGGATTCTCCTCCTCGGTCATCAAGGGACCGCCGATCCACAGCCGCGCCGGAATGCTGACGCGATTGACGAGCGACACCACCATGGAAATCGTGTTCATCAGCCGCGGCCGGGTGGTGGAGTGGGCGAAATAGCCGACGCAGAGCCGCTCCAGCCCGGCGATATCGGTGCGGTGGAAACCGACCGGCAGTAACGGCGGAAACGGCGCCGGCCTGGCTCGAATCGCCAACAAGGAACCCCCAGAAAGCCCGAATTGGCGCGCCGCTCGCCGCTTCGGCTACGCCTTCTATCGGCGTAGTTTCGCGCGGATTTTATGCAGTTTTAAGGCGGCACCACAAGTGAGGCGCGCCGTCATGATAAATCAGGAGCAAAGCCTCGGCGAAATTCAGTGGAAGGTCTCCACTTTGGCCGCCGAGTTACCAAGGGCATCAACGCCGGAATGGAGACGCCAAGTTGAAGAGCCGGCTAAACTCCCGGTCTTCGCTCAACTTCGCCGTTATCTCAGAATAATGCTTCGCCTGCCATCAGGCCGACGATGAGAAGAATGACGAAGATGACCAGGAAGATGCCGAACAGGATCTTGGCGATGGTGGCGGCCCCGGCCGCGACGCCGGTGAAGCCGAGCGCGCCGGCAATGATCGCAACGATCAGGAAGATCAGTGCCCATTTCAGCATTTCGCGTCTCCCCAAAGGCGGTGTTCCCCGGTAACTTTTTTCGGCCGCGAACGGTTCCGGTTTTTCCGGAACGAATGGTCGGGCCGGCGTTTGGACACGGGCGTCGCCGGTCGCGCATAATGACGCCCACAGACCCCCCGGCCGTCACCGCTCGGGGCCAACGGACCAGAGGAGGAGGCTCATGCAACGAACCAAGCCGCCGTTCCGCGCCGACATGGTCGGCAGCCTCCTGCGCCCGGCGCCTTTGAAGGAGGCGCGGGCGAAGCACGCCAAGGGCGAGATCACCGATGCCGGGCTGCGAGCCGTCGAGGACCGCGAGATCGAAAAGGTCATCGCGCGGCAGGAGGAGGTCGGCCTACAGTCGGCGACCGATGGAGAATTCCGGCGCTCCTGGTGGCACTTCGATTTTCTTGCGGCGCTCGACGGCTGCGCGCTGGTCGAGCTCGATCACGGCATCCAGTTCCAGGGGGCGCAGACCAAGGCCGAGACGATCGCGATCAAAGGCAAGATCGGCTGGCCGGCGAACCACCCGATGATCGCCCATTTCAGGTTCCTCAAGGACCACACCCGGCTCGTGCCGAAAATGACGATTCCGAGCCCGAGCGTTCTCCACTTCCGCTCCGGCTACAATGCGATCCGGCCAGTCTACCCCGACATCGACGAGTTCTTCGCCGACGCCGCGGCCGCCTACGCCAAGGCGATCCGCGCCTTCTACGACGCGGGCTGCCGCTATCTCCAGCTCGACGATACGGTCTGGGCCTATCTCTGCGATGCCTCCCAGCTCACCCAGGCGGCCGAGCGCGGCGACGACGTCGGGCGGCTCCAGGAGCGCTACGCCCGCACCATCAACACGGCGCTTGCGGCGAAGCCGGCCGACATGACCATCACCATGCATGTCTGCCGGGGCAATTTCCGTTCGACCTGGATTTCCTCGGGCGGCTACGAGCCGGTCGCCGAGACGCTGCTCGGCGGCCTCGGCATCGACGGCTACTTCCTCGAATACGATACCGAGCGGGCAGGGGGCTTCGAGCCGCTCCGTTTCCTGCCCAAGGGCGGGAAGATGGTCGTCCTCGGCCTGATCACCTCGAAGACCGGCACTCTCGAGGACAAGGACGCGGTCAAGCGGCGGATCGAGGAGGCGACCAAACATGTCGATCTCGACCAGCTGGCGCTGTCGCCGCAATGCGGCTTCGCTTCGACCGAGGAGGGAAACATCCTTACCGAAGAGGCGCAATGGGCCAAGCTCGGCGAGATCGTCGAGATCGCGCATGAGGTATGGGGTTGAGCCGGGCGAGAGGACTTCTTTGAGCGTGATGAGCCTGGTTTCGACCAGACTTCGGTTACGCGCGGTCACGACCAGCACTCGACGCTTTCCGTCACCCCGGCGAAAGCCGGGGTCCATCGAGAACCGCGCCACAAGCCCGGCGATTGGGCAGACTGGTCCGGCGGTGATGGATTCCGGCTTTCGCCGGAATGACGCCGGGGGGTGAGATTTCGCGTAAGGGCCGGCTTGGTGACTTAGTTCACGTTGTCCCGCCTCATTCCTCGGCGACGGTCAGCGGCGCGCCTTCAGCGATGAGCATGTTGCGGAACTTGGCGGCGATCCATTCCGGCGACGCTTCGCGGTAGATGCCGAATTTCCAGTAGACCCGCGAGCCGTATCCGATCGGCCCGGCATAGTCGACGATGCGAACCCCGTCGCGCCAGACGGCGAGACGGCCGCTGGCGTCATTGGCAAATCGCACCTCGATCCTGAGGGCGTAGTATCGGCCCCGCTCGATGGCTCGCGGATCGAGATAGAGGCGGACGCCTTTGCCGGCGGAATCGGGAACGCCGCGATTGATCTCGACCCCGATCCTTTCCCCGTAGAGCTGGATCGAAAGCGGGGGCCGGCTGACCAGGTCTTCCGCGTGGAATTGGCCGAGCGTCATCCAGTCGGCGGTATTTGCCGGTCCCGGCTCGACCATCAGGTCGTAGCTGACCGAGAAGCTGTCATTGGCCGCAAAGACCGGGCCGGCGACCTCGGAACGCTCCTTTCCGAGCGGATCCATGCGCCAGCGGTCTCCGGCCGAGACCCTGAAGCGAAGCGTGTCGGCATCGACGGCGGCGATGCTCCAGGCCCGGTTCGCGTTCTGCACGAGATAGCGGCCGGTGCCCAATGCGACGAACGATCCGCTTTCCACGGCGTGGCCGTCGGAGGCGATGGTCGGGGCCCGATCGGGCGAAACCTCCGGCCAGGCCAGGCAGAGTCCGGCGACGAGCGGTACGCCCAGGGCAAAACTACCAACCGCGACTTTGCGCCTCATGCTGTTCCGCCCGCGGCCCTGCCCGCGCCCCGGCAGCGGCGACCGCTCTACTCCGCTTCGCCCCCGAAATAGGTCCACGGCTCTTCCGGACGCGATTTGAGATAGCCGGCCTGCCAGTTCCATTGCGGGTGGATGCGGAGGAACTCGTCGGCGTCGAAGGCGAGGCCGTCGGCGCGGCCGAAACGGCCCCACATGCTCATCGCCTTCGCCGCGTCGGCGGTGGTCACCTTGCCGTCGACCGAGCCGGCCGGATCGAACGGTACGTTCCAGACGCCGTTCGGATCGCTGGCATAGGGCTGCGGATCGGTGTCGTAATGCGAGCTGATCGTGCGCGACGACGGCTCGATCCGCATGAGATAGACGTCGAAGGTGTCGCCCAGCATCTTCTCGCCGACCTCGGCGTCGATCTTCCCATCGTACTGGGTGAGCACCTGCGGCCAGCGCGTGCGCCGCGCCCCGGTCTGCTGGCGGATGTCGCTGAAGCCGGTATCGCTCGATTCGAGATTGCGGATGCGCGGATCGTCGGCGACGTTGGCGCCGAAATACCACCCGTCGCTCTTCTTCTGCAGGTTCGTGTAGATCAGCCCCTGCTCGTATTTGGCGATCTCGCCGGTCTTGATGTCGCCGATCAGCCAGGCATTGGCGTATCCGCCGTTGTTCTGGGCGTCCATCAGCTTCACCCATTCGTCGATGCTGCCGGCGTATTGCGACGCGTTCCGCGCCCGCACATATTCCGGCACCTTGGTGGTGTCGTAGCCCTGGTAGCCGACCAGCGTCGTCTCGGCGACCACCAGGCCGCCGCCGGTCACCCAGAAGTCGGTCATCGAGGCGATCCAGCCCGGCGAGGTCTGCATCACCATGCGGTTGCCCTTGGCCGGGGTGATGTCGAGGATGACGTTCATGTACTGGCCGTTCCAGAACTCGGTGAAGGATTCGTGGCCGAGGACGATCTTGCCGTCGGCGGTCGCCGAGCCGGTGGCGATGAAGGCGCTGCAATGGCTCTTCGCCTTGCTGCCATAGGCGCCCGGCGCGGCGGCGCTATACTGGGCGGCCACGGTCGGCCACCAGTATCCGGTCATCTCCATGTAGGCGTTCCAGCCGATGATCTGGTCGAGCGTCGTCGGCACCCCGGCCTTGGTGAGGCCGGCGGCGATGCCGCTCATCTCGTCGAGCTGCTCCGGCGGGATTTTCGGCTTGTGCAGCTCGGCGCCTTTATTGACGAAGAAGTCAAGGCCGAGCCCGGTGGTCTGGAGCGTCATGGCGTCATAGACGCGCCAGGCGTCCTTGAACTCGTCGGCGATGAGATAGCCGTGCTGAAAGCCGCGCTCGAACGGTTCGCCGCCGGTCTTCAGCCAGATCCAGCCGTTGACGTCCTGCCGGCTCGCCTTGGCGAGCCAGCCCTGCTCTTCGGCGGTCAAGGGCTCGGCGGCGCTCGCTTCGGCGCCGCCGATGACGATCAGGAGCACAACAATCAGCCAGCGCATGGGTCCCTCCCGAAATCGAGGATGACGCGGAGCCGGAAGTTTACCGGACGCGGCGGATCATCCCAACAAGGGAATGCCGTGCGGCGACCAACCCATGATGAGACCGGATCGATGCGGTCGAGCGGAAGCCGAGGTCAGCGGTTCGGCAAAGGGTCATCCCGCTCTTAAGCCTCGAAGAATACGGTCTCGTCCTCGCCCTGCAGCCTGATGTCGATGACGTAGCGGGGCAAGCCGTCGCGGGCGCCGTCGCGGCGGGCGATGAGGGTGGCGCGACGGTCGGCCGGCACGAGGGCGAGGATCGGGTCGGCGGCGTTCGCCGCCTCGTCGTCGAAATAGAATCGCGTGAAAAGGCGCTTGAGGACGCCGCGCGCGAAGACGCCGACATTGATGTGCGGCGCCTGTGTCGTCGCCTCGGGCCCGGCAACGATGCCCGGCTTGACGGTGGTGAAGCGCCAGGTGCCGCCGGTGGTCTCCGAGCGGCCGAAGCCCTTGAAGCGGGCATTGGCAAGCGCCGCCGAGGCGCCGGGATAGCGGCCCTTGCCGTCGGCCTGCCAGATTTCGATCATGGCGTCCGGGACCGGCGCGCCGTCTCCGTCGAAGAGCCGCCCCTCGACGACGATCGGCATGCCCTCCACGTCGTCGGTGCGCAGGTCGTCGCCGGCGAGCGCGGCATAATCGTATTCGGCGGGCGTCAGCGCGTAGGCGAAGAACGGCCCCACGGTCTGCGACGGGGTAAGTCCGCGCTCGCCCATCATTCGGCATCCTCGAAGGGGGTCGCCTCACGGCCGCGGAGCACGATGTCGAAGCGGTAGCCGAGCGCCCAGTCCGGGGTGGTGGTGTCGAGATCGAATTGCGAGACCATCCGCTCGCGCGCCCTCTGGTCGGGCACGGCGTTGAGGATCGGATCGAGCGGGATCAGCGGGTCGCCGGGGAAATACATCTGGGTGACGAGGCGGGTCAGGAAGCTCGGCCCGAACAGCGAGAAGTGGATGTGCGCGGGCCGCCAGGCATTGTGGTGGTTCTTCCAGGGATAGGCGCCGGGCTTGACGCTGGTGAAACGGTAGACACCTTCGCCATCGGTGACGCAGCGCCCGGCGCCGGAAAAATTCGGGTCGATCGGGGCGGGATGCTGGTCCTTGACGTGAATATAGCGGCCGGCGGCGTTGGCCTGCCAGATTTCAAGCAGGGTGTCCGCGATCGGCCGTCCGTCCTCGTCGGTGACCCGGCCGGTGACGATGATCCGCTCGCCGAGCGGCTCGCCGGCGTGCTGGCGGGTGAGGTCGGCATCGGTGGCAAGCACGCTCTCCCGACCATAGACCGGGCCGCTCAGCTCGGAGAGCGTCTGCGGAACGAGGATCAGCGGCTTCGCGGGTGAGCGCGTCCGCGTCGATTTGTAGTCGGAGTGGAGATAGGGCGGATCGGCGGCAAGCCCGTCGCGGGGATAGATGGCGCTCATCCTACTTTTTACCTTCCTCGATTTCGGTGGGGTCAGGTCTTGACCCCCTCCCATCCTCCCCCTTTCAGGGCTACGAGGTTCACACATCTCTCTGGGCCCCGATCGGCGGCACAGGAAAAGGCTCCCCCTCGCCCCTTGTGGGAGAGGGCGGTTTCGCTTGGCGAGCAAACCTCCGCAGGCGCCGAAGACGGCGGTGTGCTTGCGGCGAGCTTAGCGAAACCGGGTGAGGGGTACGCCGCCGGGCGCTTCGCTCCGCCATCGCCGGCTTCGTGAGGCGACCGTGCGAATTCGCCCGGCGGGGCACCCCTCACCCGGATTTCCAAGTCCGATTTGCGAAGGGCGAATCGGGGAAATCCGCCCTCTCCCCCAAGGGGCGAGGGGGAGCCCTGTCCTGCGCTGTGATTCGAATTTGTGAGTGTGCACAAGCAACGCACCTCGGATCGCGCCGCAGCGATAGCAAGATGTGTAAATGGCATGGGTGAAAGGGGGAGGGTGGGAGAGGGTCAAATAAGCATTGTCCAAAGGGTGAGCGGCGATGTTGTGCGCCAAAACGAAGTCGCAGGGTCGATATGACGTCACGATACCCGCTCCATCGCCATTGCCACGCCCTGGCCGACGCCGACGCACATTGTGGCGAGGCCAACCCGGCCGCCTTGCCGCGGCAGCTCCCGCGCCACTTCGGCGACGATCCGCGCCCCCGACATGCCGAGGGGATGGCCCAAGGCGATCGCCCCGCCGTTCGGGTTGACGTGCCCGGCATCGTCGGGGAGCCCGAGCTGCCGGAGACAAGCCAGGGCCTGACTCGCGAAGGCTTCATTGAGCTCGATCACATCGAAGTCGCCGATCCTGAGCCCGAGCCGCTCCATCAGCCTGGATGTCGCGGGCACCGGGCCGATCCCCATGATCCGCGGCGGCACGCCGGCGGTTCCCATGCCGAGCACGCGGACGAGCGGCGCGAGCCCGTGCTTCTCGGCAGCGTCGGCGGAGGCAAGGACGAGCGCGGCGGCGCCGTCGTTAATGCCCGAGGCATTGCCGGCGGTGACCGTGCCGCCGGGCCGGACGATCGGCTTCAACCCGGCGAGCCCGTCCATGGTCGTGTCGGTGCGCGGATGCTCGTCGCGATCGACCAGCGTCTTGGCGCCCTTCCTGCCGGGCGCCTCGACCGCGACCATGCGGCCGGCGAAGACGCCGTCGGACATCGCCCGCGCCGCGCGCTGTTGCGAGCGAAGCGCGAAGGCGTCCTGGTCGGCGCGGCTCACCTGGAACGCCTCGGCGACGTTCTCGCCGGTCTCGGGCATCGAATCGACGCCGTATTGCGCCTTGAGGAGCGGGTTGACGAAGCGCCAGCCGATGGTGGTGTCGTGGATCTCCGCCGTGCGCTGGAAGGCGGTCTCGGCCTTGCCCATGGCAAACGGGGCGCGGCTCATCGATTCGACGCCGCCGGCAATCGCGAGCTCGATCTCGCCGGCCTTGATGGCGCGCGACGCGGCGCCGACGGCGTCCATGCCGGAGGCGCAGAGCCGGTTGAGCGTGATGCCCGGCACGGTCTCGCTGATCCCGGCGAGGAGAAGCGCCATCCGCGCGACATTGCGATTGTCCTCGCCGGCCTGGTTGGCGCAGCCGAGATAGACCTCGTCGGTCGCTTCGGCGAGGGCGGGATGCCGCCGCGCCAATTCGCGGATCGGGATCGCGGCAAGGTCGTCGGCGCGCACCTGGGAGAGGGCGCCGGCATACCGGCCGATTGGCGTCCTGACGGTGTCGCAGATATAGACGTCGCGGCTCATGCGTCCTCGCCTCCGTGCGCGCGCCGCGTCCTTGCGTGAAGCTCGCGGAGCACGCCGAGCTCATCGTCAGTGGGCGGCGGCGTCTCCCCGACGCGATCCGCGAAGCGGAGGTCCCAGCCGCATTGCCGCGCCACCTCATCCTTTGTCACCGCCGGATGGAGCGACACCACGGTCAGTTCCTTGGTCGCCGCGTCGGGCGCGAGGATGCAGAGGTCGGTGATCACCCGCGTCGGCCCTTTCGTCTTCACTCCGAGCGCCTCGCGGCTGCCGGGTCCGCTGCCGTGGCCCATCGAGGTGACGAAGGGCAGCCTGTCGACGAAGCCGCGCGGCGTCATCGCGATGGTGATGAAGATCTCGCCGCAATGGACCGCGATCTCCGGCGCGCCGCCGCCGCCGGGAAGCCGCACCTTCGGCTTGTCGTAGGGCCCGACCACGGTGGTGTTGAGGTTGGCGTAGCGGTCGATCTGGGCGCCGCCGAGAAAGCCGACGCTGATCCGCCCGCCCTGCAGCCAGTAGCGGAACATCTCCGGCACCGAGACCGTGGTCAGCGCCGTCTCGCACAGCTCGCCGTCGCCGATCGAGAGCGGCAGCACGTCCGGTCTGGTATCAATGGTGCCCGACTCGTAGATCAGCGTGATGCCCGGCGCGTGGGTGAGCCGGGCAAGGTTGCACGCCGCCGACGGCGCCCCGATGCCGACGAAGACCACGTCGTCGTTCTTGAGCGCCCGCGCCGCCGCCACCGTCATGATCTCGGTCGGGGTGTAGGGCTCGGTCATGCTGGCGCTCGTGATCCGCAGTCTCCGGGCCGGCGGTGGTGCGTCCTTCGAGGCTCGCCGCTACGCGGCGAGCACCTCAGGATGGCGACGTTGGTGTTCAGCCGCAGCGCAAGTTCTTGGGGCGCACGCGGAGTGCATCCCCCGTCGCCATGCTGAGGTGCTCGCGCGGAGCGCGGGCCTCGAAGCACGCACCGGCCGCGTCCCGTCACGCCGCCCTCCTTGCATAGCCGGCGAAGTCCTCGGGGCGCTTGGCGAGCACGTTCTCGCGCATCCACGCAAGGAACGTGTCACGCTCGCGCGAGATCGCATCCCACGCCCGGTAGAAGGAATTGGCCCGCTTGTAGTAGCCGTGGGCGTAGGACGGGTAGGCGCCGCCCGGCACGACGGCGATCGCGCTCACCGTCCAGGCGGGCAGGATCACGGCGTTCGACGAGCGTTCGCCAAATCGCTCGACGACTTCCTCGACGGTGATGATCGACCGCTTCGCCGCCAGCACCGCCTCCTTCTGCACGCCGATGATGCCTTCGAGGAGGACGTTGCCGTCGCGGTCGGCGCGGAGCGCGTGGATGATCGCGACGTCGGGGCGGAGCGCCGGTACCGTCGCCAGCACTTCGCCGGTATAGGGGCAGGTGACCGAGCGGATGTTGGGGTTGACCTTGGGCAGGTCGACGCCCTTGTAGCCGCGGAAAACGGCGAAGGGCAGGTTGGCGGCGCCAGCCTCGTAGGCGTTCGCCATCGCCGCATGCGAATGCTCCTCGATCTGGAGCGGCTGCGGCCAGCCGTTCTCGACCGCGTCGCGCATCCGGTGCAGCGAGCCGACCCCGGGATTGCCGCCCCAGGAGAAGATCAGCCTGTCGACCGCACCCATCCCGATGAGCTGGTCGTAGATCAGGTCCGGCGTCATCCGCATGACGGTGAGGCGCCTCCGGCCCTGCCGGATCACCTCGTGCCCGGCGGCAAAGGGAATGAGGTGGGTGAATCCCTCCATCGCGACGCTGTCGCCGTCGCGCACATGCCGCGCCACGGCGTCGTCGAGCGACACGAACTCAGCCATGGAAAATTCCAACTGTCATCCCCGCGAAAGCGGGGACCCAGTAACCACCGCCAGTCGGGAAATGGACGCGCCGATGGAGACCTCCGACTCGCGCCAGCAACTCGCCGGAAATCGCATCGTTTACTGGGTCCCCGCTTTCGCGGGGATGACGGAGAGGAGTTCGTGACGGTGCTCGCATCACCCCAGCTCCTCCCCGAGCACCTCGCGCGCCCAGCGGAAGGCGGCGTTGGCCGACGGCACCCCGGTATAGATCGCCGGCCTGCAGGAACAGCGAGCGAAGCTCGTCGAGGGTGACGCCGTTCTTCAGCGCCGGGCGGAGATGGAGCTTGAATTCCTCCTCGCGGTGGAGCGCGATCATCGTCGCCAGAACCAGCATCGAGCGGGTCTTCCACGGCAGCGCCGGGTCGCCCCAGATTTCGCCCCAGGCACCGTGCGCGTGATGAAGTCCTGCCAGGGGCCGGCGAAGTCGCCGGCAGCGGCGAGCGAGCCCGTCACATGCGCGTGGCCGAGCACGGCCTTGCGGTTGGGCAGGCCGGCCGCGAAGGCGACGCCGCCGGTGCGCGGCGCCTCGCGCCGGTCGCCGCGGCCGAGGAAGGCGCCGATATAGCCGTTCACCACGTCCGCCTGCTCGACCACCACCATGTGCGCCGCCTTGGGGATGACGATCATCTCGGCATGCGGGATCAGGGCCCGGATCCGCTCCGACATCGATACCGGCGTCGTCGGATCGTCGGCCCCGACGATGATCTGGGTCGGGGCGGTGATGCCGGCGATCCGCGGCAGGAGATCGAGCGTCGCGATGACGCTGGCGACGCCGGCGTAACCGGCGCGATCATGGGCGAGGAAGCGTTCGCGGAAGCCGGCGACCACGCCGGGATGCGCCGCCGCGTAGGCCGGCGTGAACCAGCGCGGCGACCATGATGATGTCGACGAAGGACCCGTAGCCCTCGCGCTTGACGATCGCGACCCGCTCGCGCCAGGCGGCCTTGTCCATCTCGGCGCTGGTCGCGATCAGCACCAGCCGGTCGAGCCGGTCGGCGTAGCGGAGCGCGAAGGCCTGCCCGGCCATCCCGCCGAGCGAGAGCCCGACGACATGGGCCTGCGCGATGCCGAGCGCGTCGAGCAGGCCCGGCGAGGTCGTCGGCGAGATCGTCGACGGTGGCCGGCCGGTCGATCGCCTCCGAGCCGCCATGGCTGCGGGTGTCGTAGCGGAGGCAGCGGTAGCGGCCGGCGAAGGCGGCGATCTGGGCGTCCCACATGTGAAGCGTCGCGCCGATCGAATGGGCGAAGACGATCGACGGGAGCGCCTGCCGGCCCGGTCAGCTCGTAATGGAGGTTCACGCCGTTGGCGCGGACTTGCGGCATCCTCAGCGTCTCCCCGTATCCTTGCGAAGCGCGGCGCGCGCCGCCTTGCCTTCCTTCAGGGCGCGGTCAACCACCTTGGCCGCGGCGTCGATCGCCGGCGCGATGTCGAGGGCCGCCTGAACCCTGGCGCGGAGCCCGCGCGGGCGTCGCCACCTCGTCGTCGAGGATCTCGCCGAAGCGGCCGCCCGGTCTTGCGGACGCGGTCGGCGGCGCCTTCGAGGAGCTCGTGCGCGCGCCGGCGTCCGAACGCCTCGGCGAGCACCGCCGCCGCGGCGCCGGTGGCGAGCAGCCCGCGCGTCGCATCGAGGTTGTCGCGCATGCGGTCGCGATCGACGACCAGGCCCTCCGCGAGGTTGCGCGCCTCGTGAAGCGCGCCGGAGGCGAGGCCGAAGAGCTGCGGCAGCGCGTGCCACTCGCCGTGCCACAGCCCGACCGGCCGCTGGATACTCCGCCGCCATCGCGTCGAGGAGGGTGACCACGTGTCCCTTCGCCGCCGCCTGCGCCGCGAGGATCACGATCGACGACACCGGATTGCGCTTGTGCGGCATCGCCGAGGAGCCGCCGCGGCCCGGGATGTGCGGCTCGGCGACCTCGCCGATCTCGGTCGCCGACAGCCGGGCGACGTCGCCCGCCATCTTGGCGAGCGCCGCCGATCAGCATGGCGAGCCAGGCGCCCGTCTCGACGATCCGGGCGCGGAGCACGTGGGTGCCGACCGGCGGTGCGCCGAGGCCAAGCTCCTTCGCCATCGCCGCGACCACCTCGGGTCCCTTGTCGCCGAGCCCGGCGAGGGTGCCGACCGGGCCGGAGAGCGAGACGACGAGCGCGCGGTCGCGGACCCGCGGCAGCCCGGCCGCGACTTCGGCGATGCCGGCAAGCCAGAGTGCCGCGACATAGCCGAACGTCACCGGCGCCGCGTGCTGGCCGAGCGTCCGCCCGGCGCAGGGCGTCGTCCGGTAGCGCGTGGCGAGCCCGGCGAGGCCGGCCATGATCGCCTCGAGGTCGCGGACGATCAGGGCGAAAGCCTCCGCCATCTGCAGCGCCAATGCCGTGTCGAGGATGTCCTGGGTGGTGGTCGCGTGATGGAAGTCGCCGCGGAGATTTTCGGGGAGCCGCGCCTCGACGGCTCTGGCAAAGGGGATCACGGGGATACCCGACACGGCGATCTCGCGGCCGAGCGTTTCCACATCGAGGTCGTCGGCGGCGATCCTCTCGATCGCCGGCGCGAGGCCCTTGGCGACCAGCCCGGCCTTCGCCTCGGCGCGCGCCAGCGCCGCCTCGGTGTGAAGCATCGCCGCCAGCCGGGCGCGGTCCGAGAAGACCGCACGCATCGCCTCGGTCGCAAACAGCGGGCCGAGGAGAGCCGAGTCGATCGCGGCGAAGGTCATGGAATGAGCCTCGCCTTCCGTCCCAGCGTTTTGGACGCGCGGTCATGCGTCCTTCGAGGCTCGCCGCTTCGCGGGGAGCACCTCAGGATGGCGAGTCCGCCGATCTCCACGAGCGCAACACCGGACTGCGGCCGCGTTGGCGAACGCCGCTCGTCGCCATCCTGAGGTGCGAGGGCGAAGCCCGAGCCTCGAAGGACGCACCAACGCTGATCCGGCGCGTGAGGACTCTGGCGGGAAACCATGGCGTCTGCGGCGACAGGGAGGCCCATCATCACCCACCACCCCCCGCCTCGAACGGCAGCCCGACATAGTTCTCCGCGAGCGACGTCATCGCGGCCATGGAAGAGGTCAGGTAGTCCAGCTCGGCGATCTGCCGCCGTCGGTCGAAGGGCGTCGCCTCCGGATGGAGGTGGAGCATCGTCGTCATCCACCACGAGAAGCGCTGCGCCTTCCACACCCGCCGGAGGCAGCGCGCCGAATAGCCGGAAAGAAGCGTGTCATCCCCGCTCCGGTACCAGAGGACAAGCGCCTCGGTGAGGCAGCGGACGTCGGCGACTGCGAGGTTCATCCCCTTGGCGCCGGTCGGCGGCACGATATGGGCGGCATCGCCGGCGAGAAAAAGCCGGCCGAACTGCATCGGCTCGGCGACGAAGCTCCGCATCGGGGTGATGCCCTTCTGCAGCACCGGCCCCTCGGCGATGCGGAAGGTGCCGCCGCGAATCGCCGTCCGCGCCTGCTAGTTCGTCCCAGACGCGGTCGTCCGGCCACGCGGCGACGTCGTCGTCGGGACCGCACTGGACGTAGAGCCGCGACAGCGTCGGCGAGCGCATCGAGAGGAGCGCGAAGCCGCGTTCGCTGTGGGCATAGATCAGTTCGTCCGAGGCCGGCGGCGTTTCGGCGAGGATGCCGAGCCAGGCGAAGGGATAGACCCGCTCATAGGCGGTAAGGACGCCCCCGGGGACGCTGTCCCGGCAGATGCCGTGAAAGCCGTCGCAGCCGGCGATGAAGTCGCAGGCGATGTCGAGGGCTTCGTCGCCGAGCCGACAGGCGATCCGCGGCGCATCGCCGTCGATGCCGTGGACCGCGGCGCCCTCCACCTCGAAATGGATGACGCCGCCGTCGGCGAGCCGCGCGGCGATCAGGTCTTTCACCACCTCCTGCTGGCCATAGACCGTGATCGCCTTGCCGCCGGTCAGCGCGGGGAAGTCGATGCGGTGGCCTTCGCCGTTGAAGCGGATCTCGATGCCCTCGTGGATCAGGCCCTCACGCTCCATGCGCGCGCCGACCCCGGTCTCGGCGAGGAGGTCGGCGGTGCCCTGTTCGAGGACGCCGGCGCGGATGCGGCTCTCGACATGCTCGCGGCTCGTATCCTCGATGACGATCGAGGCGATGCCCTCGCGCGCCAGGAGATGCGAGAGGAGGAGCCCCGCCGGCCCCGCCCCGACGATCCCCACCCCGGTGCGCGCCGTGGTCATTGGCGCGGCGCCATATCCTCCCCCCGCGTCGCAGGGGAGGGGGACCATGCGGAGCATGGTGGAGGGGGCAACCTGTGCCGCGGTCTCGAACATGGCCAAGGGCGATCTCAGAACGGATACTGCATCGGCTCGGTCTGGACCGTGATCCAGCGGAGCTCGGTGAATTCGTCGATCGCCGCCTTGCCGCCGAAGCGGCCGTAGCCCGAGCTCTTGGTGCCGCCGAACGGCATCTGCGCCTCGTCGTGCACCGTCGGCCCGTTGATGTGGCAGATGCCCGAACTTGATCCGCTGCGCGACCCTGAGCCCGCGGGCGATGTCGCGGGTATAGACCGCCGCCGACAGCCCGTATTCAGTGTCGTTGGCGGCCGAGATCGCCTCCTCCTCGCCGTCGACCCGGATCACCGAAACCACCGGACCGAAGGATTCCTCCTCGTAGAGCCGCATCGCCGGCGTCACCCGGTCGACCACCGTCGCCTGCATGATCGGCCCGTCCGCCGGGCCGCCGGCGAGCACCGTGGCGCCTTTCTGGACGGCGTCCCTGATCAGGTCGGCGACGCGGCGGACCGCGTCGGTGCTGATGCACGAGCCGAAGACGACGTGGCCGCGCGGGTCGCCTGCCGGCAGGCCGCCGGCACGGGCGGTGAACTTCGCGAGGAACGCGTCGGCGATCCGGTTGTCGAGGACGATCTTCTCGGTCGACATGCAGATCTGTCCGGCATTGGCGAAGGAGCCGAACACCGCGGCGTTCACCGCTTCGTCGATATCGGCGTCGTCGAGCACGATGAGCGGCGCCTTGCCGCCCAGTTCGAGGAGCACCGGCTTGAGATAGCGCGCCGCGATCTCAGCGACGATGCGGCCGACCCGCGTCGAGCCGGTGAAGTTGACCCGCTTGACCTTGGGGTGGGCGATCAGCGCCTCGACGATCTTCGCCGCATCCGCCGGCGCATTGGTCACAAGGTTGATGACGCCCTTGGGCAGTCCCGCCTCGCGGAACGATTCGACGATCAGCGCATGGGTGCGCGGGCAGTTCTCGCTCGCCTTGAACACCACCGTGTTGCCGCAGGCGAGCGGCATCGCCACCGAGCGGACGCCGAGGATGATCGGCGCGTTCCACGGCGCGATCGACAGGATCACGCCGGCCGGCTGGCGCATGGCGAAGGCCATCGAGCCGGGCCGGTTGGCGGGGATGACCTCGCCGGTGATCTGGGTGGTCATCGACGCCGCTTCGCGGATCATGTCGGCGGCGAGCCCGACGTTGAAATGCGCCCAGTGGCCCGGGCTGCCGGTCTCGGCGATCACCGCCGCGGCGAAATCGTCGACCTTCGACTGGAGAATGTCGGCGGCCTTGAGCAGCATCCGCCGCCGCTCGGTCGGCGCGAGTTGCGACCATTCCGGAAAGGCCGCGGCGGCGGCCTCGGCCGCCTTGTGCGTGTCGCCGATCGAGGCGGCGGCGGCGCGGGTGGCGATCTCGCCGGTGACCGGGTCGAGCCGGTCGAAGGTGCGCGAATTGCCGGCGCCGAGCTCGCGGTCGGCAATGATCAGCTTGGTGTGGAACATGGCTTCGTCCTCCGATACTCCGCCGCGCGCTTGCCGCGCATGTGATCCGTCAGGCGTAGAACGCGACCAACCTCCCCCTTGCGGGGAGGTCGAAATCGCGGAGCGATTTCGGGTGGCGAAAGCGTCGGGACGCGAGGCCGTCGTTACAAGTCCGCTGTCGGAGACGTCGCGCCCCCCACCCGAGGCCGGCGTCGCTTCGCTCGCCGATCTCGACCTCCCCGCAAGGGGGAGGTTGACCGTCGCGTCGATTGTCACGTCGTCGTCCGCCTCCAAAGGCCCGGCGAGCGCCTCCATCTCGATCGTCTCGGCCGCGGGCAAAGTGGCGTGGCCGGCGACGCCGAGATAGGCCTCGCGCACCGCCGGGTCGGCGGCGAGGCGGCGCGCCTCACCCTCGCCGACGATGCGTCCGGTCTCGAGCAGGTAGCCGCGATCGGCGATGCGGAGGCTCGCCTTGGCGTTCTGCTCGACGAGGAGGACGCTGACCCCGGTCTCGCGGATGCGGACCAGCGCGTCGAACAGCTCGCGGGCGAGGATCGGCGAAAGTCCGAGCGACGGCTCGTCGAGAAGCAGCACCTCGGGCGCCGACATCAGCGCCCGGCCGATCGCCACCATCTGCTGCTCGCCGCCGCTCATCGTGCGGACCGGCTGCGCCAGCCGTTCGCTGAGCCGCGGGAAGAGCGACAGCACGATGTCGCGGTTGCGCTTCTCCTCGCCGCGGGCGCGGCGCGGATTGGCGCCGAGGAGGAGGTTCTCGCCGACCGTCATCTCGGCGAAGATGCCGCGGCCCTCCGGCACCAGCGCGATCCCCGCCTCGACGATCTCGTGCGGCGGCAGCGCCTCGAGCTGGCGCGCGCCCAGGGCCACCACGCTGCCGGGAAGGTGGCGGACGACGCCGGCGATGACCTTGAGAAGGGTGCTCTTGCCGGCGCCGTTGGCGCCGAGGATGACGACGATCTCGCGCTCGCCGACCGCCAGGTCGATGCCGGCGAGCGCGGTGTGCTTGCCGTAGGCGGCGCCGACATTGCGGAGCTCAAGCATCGGCGGCCCCGAGATAGGCGGTGACCACCTCGGGCTCGGCGAGCACGGCGGCGGGCGGGCCGTCGGCGATCTTCCTGCCGGCATTCATCACCACGCAGCGGTCGCAGAGCGAGCGGATCGCGTCCATGACATGCTCGACGAGCACGATGGTCAGGCCCTCGCCGCGGAGCGAGCGGACGAGGCCGATGCCGATCATCAATTCGCTCGGGTTGAGGCCGGCGAGCCACTCGTCGAGGAGGAGCAGTTCCGGATCGAGGGCGAGCGCGCGGGCGAGCTCCAGCCGCTTCTGGTCGATATAGGTGAGGTTGCCGGCGCCGGTGTCGGCGCGTGCCGCGAGGCCGACCCGGTCGAGAAGCTCGCGCGCCCGTTGATGCGCCGCTTCGCCCCAGAGCGGGTCGGGCCGGAAGGCGAGGCCGGCGACGACGTTGTCGAGAGAGGTGAGGTTGTCGAGGACGCGGACGATCTGAAAGGTGCGGGCGATACCGAGGCGGGCGATGCGGTTCGCCGGGAGCCCGGCGATGCTTTGGCCTTTGTAGAGGATCTCGCCGCGGTCCGGGCGGAGCGCGCCGGAGACGAGGTTGAGGACGGTGGTCTTGCCCGAGCCGTTCGGCCCGATCAGCCCGAGGATCTCGCCGGCCTCGACGGCGAGGCTGACATCGTCGACCGCGACCAGCCCGCCGAACGCCTTCCGCACCCCGCTGAGTTCGAGGATGGCCGTGCCGGGGAGGAGCGCGGCGCGGCTCGCCGCCCGCCGCGGCCGCAGCCCGCCGGCGCGCCAGCGCTCGGGAAGCGCCGCCACCCCGCCGGGCAGGAAGTAGACGATGACGATGAAGACGACGCCGAGGACGATCGCGAAGTGGTTGGGGAAGCTCGCATTGATCAATTCGAACAGGATGACCAGGGGCGCCGCGCCGAGGAGCGGGCCGTAGAGTTTGCCAGCGCCGCCGAGGAGCGCCATGATCACCACCTGGAATGAGATCAGCGGGTTGAAGGCGATCGCCGGGTCGATATAGGTCCAGCGCGGCGCCATCACCGCGCCGGCGACGCTCATGAAGGCGGCGCTCACCGCGAAGAGGACGAGCTTCGCCCCGGTGGTGTTGATGGCGACATGGCGGGCGACGGTCTCGTCGTCGCCGATCACCCGGAGCGCCAGGCCAAGCCGCGAGCGGCGGATCAGGGCGCCGGTCACGAAGACGAGGACGGTCAGCGCCAGGAGCTGCCAGTAGATCTGCTCCTGGCCGATCGACAGGAAGATGTAGCGGCCGACCGTCTTGGTGACGTTGATCTCGTACCAGACGACGAGCTGGCGGATCAGCTCGGCGAGGCCGAAGGTGAAGATGACGAAGTAGACGCCGCGGAGGCGGAGCGTCGCGAGCCCGACCACCAGCGCCACGGCGACCCCGATCAGGGCGGCGATGACGATGATCGCCGGGATCGGCAGCGTCTCGGAGAGGACCGCCATGGTGTAGGCGCCGGTGCCGAAGAAGGCGACGGTGGCGAGCGAGATGTAGCGGGTCGGGCCGGAGAAGAGCGCCCACGCGGTGGCCAGCACCACATACATCATGATGCCGACGCCCAGCGCCAGGTAGTAGCCGTTGGCGTAGAGCGGAAACACGGCGAGCAGCGCGACGACGACCACGATGAGCACCGCCGCCGAGATGCGCGTCGCGCTCACCGGGCGGAGCTCCCGAAGAGGCCGGTCGGCCGGAAGAGGAGGACGCCGAGGAAGATCGCGAAGTTGACGGCAAGCGTCAGCCCGGGGTCGATCAGCCGGGCGGTGGCGACCTCGGCGAGGCCGAGGACCAGCCCTGCGATCAGCGTGCCGAGAAGATTGCCGGCGCCGCCCATGATGACGACGATCAGCGCCTTCATCGTGAAGACGACGCCGCCGCTCGCGCTGAAGGTGAGGAACATCGAGATGAGCACGCCCGCCGCGGCGCAAAGCGCGCCGCCGAGGGCGAAGGCCAGCGCCGAGACCCGCGGCACGTCGATGCCGACGAGGCTCGCCGCGCTCGGGTTCACCGCCACCGCGCGGATCGTCGTGCCGGCCCGCGTCCGGGTCAGGATCAGATAGAGGCCGAGGCCGATGACGACGGCGAAGACGAAGGCGATCAGCCGGTTCGCCGAGACCGTCGAGCCGAGCACGTCGAGCGGGATGAGCAGGTAGGAATAGCTGTAGAGCTGCCCGCCGAAGGTGGCGAGCATGATCCCCTGCATGACGAAGAGCAGCCCGAAGGTGAAGAGGATCGAATCGCCCTTGAGCTGGTCGCGCGACCGCGCCCGCCTGACCAGGGGCATGAGCAGGAGGTCGTAGATCAGCCAGTTGACCAGGAAGGCGGCGGGCACGATCAGGATCAGCCCGGCGAGCGGGCTGAGCTTGCTCGCCGTGAACAGCCACCACGCGGCGAAGGCGGCGGCGACGACGAACTCGCCATAGGCGAGGTTCATGATCCGGGCGACGCCGTATTGCAGCGTCAGCCCGAGCGCCACCATCGCATAGAGCCCGCCCAGGATCAGCCCGGAGACGATGATGTCGATCGCGATCATTGGTCCGCCCCGGCCGGCGCGTGTCCGGGCGCCGGGAGGGTGCGCGTCCCGCGCACCGGGCGGCGGGACGCCGCCCCTCCATAGCGTCGATGACAATGCGCGCGCCGGGAGGGTGCGCGTCCCGCGCGCCGGGCGGCCGGAGGCCGCCCCTCCACGCCCGTCATCGAGCCACCCCTATTGCGCCGCCTTCCACGCCGGCTTGGGCGCGATAGGCTCCTTGGCCCCGGCCATGGTCGACGGCGCCAGCCCGTAGAACTCGCCGTTCTGCCATTGCCCGGCCCACCAGACATTGGTGTTGACGTTGCGGTCGAACTTGATCGTGCCGGCGACGGTGTCGAAGCTGCCGGTCTGGATCTCCTTGATGATCGCGTCGCGGTCGATCTTGCCGACCCGCTCGATCGCCTGCTGCAGGATCTCGAGGCTGGCATAGGTCACCGGGCTCGCCCAGCGGTCAGGCTCCTGTCCGGTGACTTCGAGGTGGCGCTTGCGGTAGGCCTGGAACTTGGGATCGTCGGGATTGACCCCGCCGATGCCGAGGACGCCGTCGACATTGTCGTGGAAGAGCTGGTCCTTGTAGATCGGGAAGGCGGTGCCGACGGCGGTGTAGAAGGCCGGCGGATTGTAGCCGCCGGCGATCGCGGCGCCGGTCAGTCCGAAAGTGTCGGGCGGATAGCTGAAGGCGACGAAGGTGTCGGCGCCGCTGCCCTTCGCCGAGGCGATAAGCTGCGAGAAGTCCTGGGTGGTGATCGGGTAGCTCTCGTCGAGGACGATGTCGAAGCCGGCCTTTTGCAGCGCCGGCCGCGCCGCGGTCGAGAGCTCGATGCCGAAGGCGTCGGCGACCGAGACCATGGCGACCTTGTTGTTGATCTTGCCGGCGGCCTTGAGCTTGTCGAGGACTTCGACGAGCGCGTTCGCGCCCATCGTCGAGGTGCCGAGCATCCAGAACGAGTTCGGCCAGCGCTGGCCCATCTCGTAGGCGCGGTCGGTCGCCGCGGTCGCCGCCATTTGCGGGTAGCCGTATTTGTTGAAGGTCGGGCCGACGGCGAGGTTCATGCCGGTGCCCCACGGCGAGAGCAGGATGTCGACCTTGTCCTCGTTGACCAGGCGCTCGACGGCGCGGACCAGTTCCTCGGTGCTCGACTGGTCGTCATATTCGACGACCTCGATCGGCACCACCTTGTCGCCGAGCTTGATGCCGCCGGCCTGGTTGAGGTCATGGATCCAGAGCTGGTAGTTGGGGATCGTGGTGATGCTGGCGCCGGCGGCGTTCGGACCGGTCTTCGAGACGGCGTAACCGATCTTGATCTTGTCCTGCGCGATTGCCGGTCCGCCCGCGGCGAATGCCGCGGCCGCGACGACGGCGATGGCTGAAAGCGTTCTTCTCATGGACTTCCCTCCCTTTCAAAGCCGATCGGACTGGTTTCGATTTCCGGGTCCTTTCGCCCGCCGCGGCGCCCGACCTTCGCGCCTGGCGAGCATTTTTTCCCTGTTTCCGCCCGCTTGAAAACGGTTGACCCGTGTTGCGTTAGGTTCGAATATCGAACGCAAGTTCGTTATTCGACCATCATTGTTTGAGTTGGTTTGGGTGTCAACGGCTTCGCGATCCGTGCCTTCCACCGCCCGCCGGGGTCCGCCCGCGCCGGCGTCGCACGACGAGGCGGCCGAGGCGCGCCCCGACAAGGAGTTCATGGCGACGCTCGCCAAGGGGCTTGCCGTCCTCTCCTCCTTCGGCGAGCAGCGTTCGGCGATGACCTTGTCGGAGGCCGCCGAGGTCGCCGGCCTGTCGCGCGCCGCCTCGCGGCGGGTGCTGCGCACCCTCGCGAGCCTTGGCTATGTCGTGCAGAACGGCCGCCAGTTCTCGCTGGCGCCGCGCATCCTCGAGCTCGGCTTCGCCTATCTCTCGACCCAGTCCTGGATCGACCGCGCCGAGCCGCTGATGAAGGAGCTCAGCCATACCGTGCAGGAGTCCTGCTCGGCGGCGATCCTGCAGGGGATCGAGATCGTCTACGTGGCGCGGATGCCGGCTCCGCACCGCATCATGTCGACGACGATCGCGGTCGGCACCCGGCTGCCCGCCGCCTATACCTCGCTCGGCCGCATCCAGCTCGGCTTCCTCGACCCGGTCGATCTCCGCCGGCGCATCGCGGCTTCGCCGCTCGTCCCGCACACGCCGCGGACGATCACCGATCCCGAGGCGCTGGCCGAACGCATCGCCGAGGACCGCGCCCAGGGCTATTCGATCGTCGACGAGGAGCTGGAGAAGGGGCTCCGCGCGCTCGCCGTGCCGATCGTGACGCGGAGCGGCGTCAACATCGCGGCGATCAATCTCTCCGCGCATTCGAGCCGGACCTCGCGCGCCGAGCTTCGCGACCGCTTCCTGCCGCAGCTCCGTGTCGTCGCCCGCCAGATCTCGCAGTCGCTGGCTTAGCCGGCTTGGCGCGCGGCCGGATCGGAACGAAGCAAAGCGATCTTCCCTCGCCGGTTTGCGCCACCTCGCGTCCATCGCGAACCGAGCGCCGGCTTCGCGGTCGGAACCAACTCCCGTCCGCTGGCGTTTTGAAGACCTAAAGACACCTGTTTCCCGCTGGAGGGCGACATGCTCGGCACGATTCTCCTGATTATCCTCATCGTCATCCTGATCGGCGCGATTCCGGCCTGGCCCTATTCGCGCGGCTGGGGTTACGGGCCATCGGCCATCCTCGGCGTGGTGGTGGTCGTCCTTCTCGTTCTCGTCCTCCTCGGTCGCGTATAGCGAGCCCCGGCGGGCGTTTCCGGCACGAGGGGAGCGACAAAATCTCCGCTTCGCTTTTATTGCCGATTGCGCCATGGTGACCGCGGGGTTTGCCCCCGGGGTCTGGTTTCGTGTCGCGTCAGGTCTACGATCTCGCCATCATCGGCGGGGGTATCAACGGCTGCGGTATCGCCCGCGACGCGGCGGGCCGCGGCCTTTCGGTGTTTCTCTGCGAAGGGGCCGATCTCGGCGGCGCCACCTCGTCGGCCTCGACCAAGCTCATCCATGGCGGCCTCCGCTACCTCGAGCACTACGCCTTCCGTCTGGTCCGCGAGGCGCTGAAGGAGCGCGAGGTACTGCTCGCGGCGGCGCCTCACATCATCCATCCGATGCGCTTCGTCCTCCCCCATCACCGGGGCCTCCGGCCGCGCTGGATGCTCCGCGCCGGCCTCTTCCTTTACGACGTCCTCGGCGGGCGCCGCCGGCTACCGGCGACGCGAATGATCGAGCTCGCCGGCGATCCCGCCGGCAAGCCGCTCCAGCCCGCCTACCGGGTGGCCTTCGAATATTCCGATTGCACGGTCGACGATTCCCGGCTCGTGGTGCTCAACGCGATTGACGCGCGCACCCACGGCGCCAGCATCAATCCCCGCGTCCGCTGCGTCATCGCCGAGCGTGAGGGCGAGGTCTGGCGTCTGTCGATGGAGGCGGCCGGGACGGGCGAACGCTACGCGGTCATGGCCCGCGCCCTGGTCAACGCCGCCGGCCCGTGGGTCGCCGACGTCCTCGACCATGTCGTCCATGCCAATGTCCGGGCGCGGGTGCGCCTCGTCAAAGGCAGCCATATCGTGGTCGCGAAGCTCTTCGACCACGACCGCGCCTATGTCTTCCAGAACGCCGACCGGCGGATCGTCTTCGCCATCCCCTACCGGCGCGACTTCACCCTGATCGGCACCACCGATGAAGACTATCATGGCAATCCCGGCGAGGTCGCCGCCGACAGCGCCGAGATCGCCTATCTCCTCGCCACGCTCGGCGAATATCTCCGCCGGCCGGTCCACGAAGACGAAATCGTCTGGGCCTATTCCGGCGTGCGCTCGCTCTATGACGACGGCGCCTCGATCGCCCAGGAGGCGACCCGCGACTATGTCGTCGAGGTCAACTCCGCCGGCGGACAGCCGCCGCTCGTCTTCATCTTCGGCGGCAAGATCACGACCTATCGGCGCCTCGCCGAGGAGGTGCTCCAGCGGCTTGCGCCTTTTGTCTCGGTCGGCAAGCCGTGGACCGCCGGCGCGGCGCTGCCCGGCGGGCTCTTTCCGGTCGATGGCCTCGCCGACCTCAAGCGCGCGCTACGTGCCGGCTATCCTTTCCTCAGCGAAGCCCATGCCGGGCGGCTGGTCGAAGCCTACGGCACCCGCGCCCAGGCGATCGTCTCGGGGGCGCGCAGCATGGGCGATCTCGGCCGCTTGTTCGGGGCCGACCTCACCGAGGCCGAGGTTGCTTTCCTCGTCGCCGAGGAATGGGCGGCGACGGCCGACGACATTCTCTGGCGTCGCTCCAAGCTCGGCCTCCATTTCTCCGCCGCCGAGGTCGCCGCGCTCGAGGACTGGCTCGCCGAGCCGCGGCGGACACGCCGGCGGAGCGCCGCCGGCGTCGGGTGAGGGACGGCCGGCGAACCCAATTCGCCTCCCCAATCCGCAGGCCCTTGAGAAATCTCGGCGCTCGCCATCGAGCATCGAAGACGATGCCGCCCGGCACATCACCCCGGCCCCGCCCCGGATCAGCCTTTTCGCCGCCAACATCCCGTGTTACGAGGCCACCCCGTCGACGTCACCAGATGAGCATCATTGATGGTCGGAAACCGTCGTTTGGCCGCCGCTGTGGCGGCCGAACTCGCCCTCTGTCCGAGGCTGGGCTTGGCGCAGGATGCCCCTCCGCCGGATCAGGAGCAGCCCCCGCCGGCCGCCCAGAGGATATCCAACAAGGTCGCCGTGTTTTCGGGGCTCGACAAGATCACCGGCAAAATCATCTCCTTCGACGTCTATATCGACGAGACGGTGCAGTTCGGGGCGCTGCAGGTGACGCCGCGCGTCTGCTATTCCCGCCCGCCCACCGAGGCGCCGCAGACCGACGCTTTCGTCGAGGTCGATGAGATCACGCTGGCGCGGAAGGTCCGCCGCATCTTCACCGGCTGGATGTTCGCCGACAGTCCCGGCCTCCACGCCGTCGACCACCCGGTCTATGACGTCTGGCTCACCGACTGCAAGATGACCTCGGAGGTGGCGCCGCCGGCCAAGCGGTAGAAGTCGCCGTCGCCGGCGATCGCCGCCTCGAGCAGGCGGTGGTAGTGGCGGCGGTCGATGTCGATCGCGCCGAACTGCTTGAGGTGGCGGGTGGTGAACTGGGTGTCGAGGAGGGTGAAGCCGCCGGCGCGGAGCCGGGCGACGAGGTGGACGAGGGCGACCTTGGAGGCATCGCGCTCGCGGCTGAACATGCTCTCGCCGAAGAAGGCCGAGCCGAGCCGCACCCCGTAGAGACCGCCGACCAGCCGGCCGTCCCGCCAGGACTCGACCGTGTGGCAATGGCCGAGGGCGTAGAGTTCGCCGTAGAGCCGGCGGATGCGCTCGTTGATCCAGGTCTTGGTGCGACCAGGTGCCGCGGCGGAGCAACCTTCGATCACCGCATCGAAGTCGTGGTCGACGCGGACTTGATAGACGTCCTGCGCCACCGTCCGGCGGAGCCGCTTCGGCAGGTGGAAGCGGTCAAGCGGCATGATCCCGCGCGCCTCGGGCTCGATCCAGTAAAGCCCCGGATCGTCAGCCGATTCCGCCATCGGGAAGATGCCGACCGCATAGGCCTTGAGGAGGACCTGCGGCGTGATCTCGAGGAGGATGTCGTTGCGGCTGGTCATCGGGAGGCTGGCCGGAAGAAGCTTCGCCGGCATATCTTGGCCAGGCGGGGGAAATCGTCAACATCGCGGCTTGTGATCAAGGCCACAGGCCTGGCCCGGGTCAGGCCGCCTTGGCCTCCGCGGCGAGCTTGTGCTCCAGCCAATGGATGTCGTAGGCGCCGGCGAGGATGTCGGGGTCGGCGACGAGATCGCGGAACAGCGGGATGGTGGTGCGGATGCCGTCGATGACGAATTCGTCGAGGGCCCGGCGAAGCCGCATCATGCATTCCTGCCGGCTCCGCCCGTGCACGATCAGCTTGCCGATCAGGCTGTCGTAATAGGGCGGTATCCGGTAGCCCTGATAGACGGCGGAATCGACGCGGACGCCGAGCCCGCCCGGCGGGTGGTAGTTAGCGATCCGTCCCGGCGAGGCGGCGAAGGTGCGCGGGTCCTCGGCGTTGATCCGGCACTCGATGGCGTTGCCCTCGAAGGTGACCTCGCTCTGGGTGAAGGACAGGCCGCGCCCGGCGGCGATCCGGATCTGCTCGTTGACGAGGTCGATCCCGGTGATCGCCTCGGTCACCGGATGTTCGACCTGGAGCCGCGTGTTCATCTCGATGAAATAGAATTCGCCGTTCTCGTAGAGGAACTCGACGGTGCCGGCGCCGGAATAGCCGAGCTTGGCCATGGCGTCGGCGACGGTGGCGCCGATCCGGTCGCGTTCGGCCGGTCCGATCGCCGGGGAGGGCGCCTCCTCCCACACCTTCTGGTGCCGGCGCTGCAGTGAGCAGTCGCGTTCGCCGAGATGGACCGCCTTGTGGGCGCCGTCGCCCAGCACCTGCACCTCGATATGCCGCGGCGTCTCGAGGTATTTTTCAAGGTACAGCGCGTCGTCGCCGAAGGCGGCGCGCGCCTCGGCCCGGGCCATGGCGAAGGCGTCGGCCATTGCATCGGGCGTGCGCACCACCTTCATGCCGCGGCCGCCGCCGCCGGCCTTGGCCTTGACCAGGACCGGGTAACCGATCTCGTCCGCCGCCTTCCGCGCCGCCGCCTCGTTGGCGACGCCGCCTTCCGATCCCGGCACCACGGGGATGCCGAGGCTCTGGGCGGTCCGCTTCGCCTCGATCTTGTCGCCCATGATGCGGATGTGCTCGGCGCTCGGGCCGATGAAGGTGATCCGGTGCGCGGCGAGGATCTCGGCGAAGCGGGCGTTCTCCGACAAGAAGCCGTAGCCGGGATGGACCGCGTCGGCGCCGGTGATCTCACAGGCGGCAAGGATCTGCGGAATGTTGAGATAGGAATCGCGGGCCGGCGGCGGGCCGATGCAGACGCTCTCGTCGGCGAGGCGGACATGCATGGCGTCGCTGTCGGCAGTCGAGTGCACCGCCACGGTAGCGATGTCGAGTTCCTTGCAGGCGCGGAGGATGCGGAGGGCGATTTCGCCGCGGTTGGCGATCAGGATCTTGCCGAATAGTGGCGGCGCGTCGTTCATTCGATGATCATCAGCGGCTCGCCGTATTCGACCGGCTGACCATCCTCGACCATGATCTGCCTCACCGTCCCCGATCGCGGCGCCGGGATCTGGTTCATCGTCTTCATCGCCTCGACGATGAGCAGCGTCTGCCCCTCGCGCACCGCGTCGCCGATATCGACATAGGGCTTCTCGCCCGGTTCCGGCGAAAGATAGGCGGTGCCGACCATCGGCGAGGGCACCGCGCCGGGATGGTCGGCGGCGCCGACGGCGCCGGCTGCTGCGGTCGCATCCGAAGGCGCCGCGGGCAGGGTTGGCGGAACCGGCGGGATGGGCGCCGCGACCGGCGCGGACAGCGTAGTGTTTCGCGCGACGCGAATGCGCGAACCGTCGCGCTCGATCTCGATCTCGGTCAGCCCGGTCTCGGTGAGGAGGTCGGCGAGCTCGCGAATGAGGTCGCGGTCGACGATCGGTTTCTTGTCTCTCATTGCGTCATCAGCCGCTCTTGGCGATCACGAGCTTGAGCGCGTCGAGCGCCAGGATGTAGCCGGCCGGCCCGAGGCCGCAGATCACGCCGGCGGCGACCGGCGAGACGTAGGAATGATGCCGGAACGGCTCGCGCGCGAAGATGTTGGAAAGGTGCACCTCGATCACCGGCTTGCCGGCGGCGCGGATGGCGTCGTGGATGGCGAGCGAGGTATGGCTGTAGGCGCCGGGATTGATGACGACGCCGTCGGCACCGGTCGCGGCCTCCTGGATCCAGTCGACCAGCATGCCTTCGTGATTGGTCTGGCGGAAATCGACGGTGAAGCCGATCGCCTTGCCGGCGGCGACGCAATCCTCGCCGATCTCCTTGAGGTTCTTCCCGCCATAGATCGACGGCTCGCGCGATCCGAGCAGGTTGAGGTTCGGTCCGTTGAGGACGAAGACGGTGGAGGCCATGCCTGTCCGGGTTTCCGCCAAGCGGGAACGAGCGCCGGCCGCGGACCGCCGCCCAAAGTCGCGCCGTTATAGGGGCTCGGGCCGGCGAGGGGAAGGGGCGGGGGCGGAGTGGGCCGTCGACCGGTCACGATAGGTCACGATATTCGATCATTGCGATTTATGACGAGAGGGGTAAGGTTTCGGCAGGGCTGGGGCCGCTAGCAGCGGCGGTGCTCGACGGGCTTGACGTGGCTTGACCGGGCGGCGTGATTGGCGGCTCCATCGGTTCGACCGAGGAGGCATGCCATGCCGACCATCACCGTTTCCAACGACGCCGAGCTGCGTGCTGCGATTCTCGCCGCCGCCGACGGCGACACCATCCTGTTCGACGCCGGCATCACGCTGCTGTCCGAGCTGCCGGTCGTTCAGGCCGACATCACCATCGACGGCGACGGTCACGCGCTCGACGGCGACAGTCAGTTCCGCGGGCTGTTCGTCTACTCAGGGGATGTGCTCATCCAGGACCTCTCCATCACGAATGCGGTGGCGACGGGGGGAACCGGTGGCGCGGGGGTCGCGGGCGGAGGGGGAGGCGCCGGACTCGGTGGAGCGCTGTTCGTCACAGACGGCGCAAGCGTCACCGTAAGTAACGTCGCCCTAAGTGCGAATGGAGCGGGAGGGGGGGAAGGCGGGACCGGTGGTGCTGCTTTCGGCTTTGGCGGCGGTGGCGGAATAGGCGGAGCCGGCGGCGTCAACGGAACCGACGCCGGCGGTGGCGGCGGCGGGCTCGGATTTGGCAGTGACGGCGGCAGCGGAGACACAGGGGCCGGACAGCCCGGAAACGTCGCTGGCGGCGGAGCCGGCGGGGATGGATCGGGTGGAGGGACCGGCGGAGCGGATGGCGGCGGCGGCGGGGCCGGCACGCCTGTTGTCAATCAGCGTGGCGGCGGCGGTCAGGGCAATCGCTTCAGGTTAACGCGCGTGCGCTGATGGCTCGGATGTGATTCATGGACGGCTTCGTTGAATCGGAGCCGCCTCATGACCCAGCCTCGGTCGCTTTTGCTTCTTGACCATTTCTCGGCGCTGAAGGACCCGCGCCAACAGTGGCGTGTGGTCTATCCGCTGCCGGAAGTGCTTCTTCTGGTGCTGTGCGCGACGCTGTCGGGGATGGATGACTTCGTCGAGGTGCGGATGTGGGGCGATCATCGGCTCGACTTCCTGCGCCGGTTCCTGCCCTACGAGCGTGGCCTGCCCTCGCACGACACCTTGAACGACGTGATCAATGCGCTCGACGCCGAGCTGTTCCAGCGCTGCTTCGCAAGCTGGGTGGAGCGGCTGTGCGAGGCGGAGCCCGATATCGTCGCCATCGACGGCAAGACCGCTCGGCGCAGCCATGCGCGGGCCAAGGGGATCGAGCCCTTGCACATGGTCTCGGCCTGGGCCTCGCGTCAGCGCCTCGTCCTCGGCCAGGAGGCGGTCGCCGACAAATCCAATGAAATCAAAGCTATCCCGCTGCTGCTCGAACGTCTCGAACTCACCGGCGCACTCGTCACCATCGACGCCATCGGCACCCAGACCAGCATCGCCGAGACCATCGTCGCGCGCGGTGGCGACTATCTCCTGGCGCTCAAGGCCAACCGCCCCGCCACCCATGCCGATGTCAAAGCCTTCTTCGACGATCCGCCCCCGGGCATGGTCGAGACAGCCCATGTCACCGTCGATGCCGACCACGGCCGCATCGAGACGCGGCGCCATCTCGTCTCTTACGACGTCGCCTGGCTCTTCTCGGACCGCCGCTTCCCGCACGAGCCCGGCTTTCCTCATCTCGCCATGATCGCAATGGTCGAGAACCGCATCGAACAAGCCGGGCGGACAACCACCGAAAGGCGATACTATCTGTCATCCGCTAAAATGGAGGCCGATGTCTTCGCCCTCGCCGTGCGCGCCCATTGGGGGATCGAAAACCGCCTCCACTGGGTCCTCGATGTCGTCTTCCACGACGATCTCGCCAGACTGAGAACTCAAAACGGCCCGCGAAACATGGCCGTGGTCAAACACATGGCCATGAACCTCGTCAGAAACCCAACCGACAAGATCAGCCTCAAAAACCGACGCAAAAAGGCTAACCTCAATCCCGACTATCTCGAAAAACTCATCCGACAATCCGCACCGTTAACCTGAAGCGATTCCCCTGCGGCGGCGGTGGCGGCGTTGACGGCGGAGACGGAAATCAGAGCACTGGCGGGACGGGCGGCTTTGGCGGGGGCGGCGGCGGAGCCGGTGGTCAAGGTGGTTTTGGCGGCGGCGGCGGTGCCACTGGTCAAGGTGGTTTTGGCGGCGGCGGCGGTGGCGCTGGTCAGGGTGGTTTTGGCGGCGGTGACGGCGAGAGCATCGGCGGTGGCGGCGGCGGAGGAGCGGGACTTGGCGGCGCGGTCTTTGTCCAGGAGGGCGGCGGCCTGACGCTCCTCGGCCCGCTCACGATCAACGGCAATACGGTCGCGGGCGGCAGCGGAGGAGGAAACGCTGGAGACGGCGCCGCCTTCGGCTCAGGTCTTTTCCTGCAAGGGAACGGCACGATCACCTTCAGCCCCGGCGCAGGGCAGACCCAGACGGTTGCCGACGGGATTGGCGACCAGACCGGCTCGGGCGGGGTCGGCGGGGATGCCGGGAGCTACGGCCTCATCAAGGGCGGCGCGGGCAACCTGATCCTGTCGGGCCCCAACACCTATTCGGGCACCACCACCGTCGCCGATGGCGTCCTGCTGGCGGGCTTCGACACCGGCTTTTCGGCCGCTTCGGCATTCCGGGTCGGGCCGGGCGGCACCCTTGACACTAACGGCTTCGAAGTGACGATCGGATCGCTCGCCGATGGCGATGGCGGCGGTGGCATCGTCACCAATGCCGACACGGGCGACTCGGTGCTGACCACGGGCGGCGACAACAGCTCGACGGCCTTCTCCGGCGTCATTCAGGACGGCGTTCATGTCCTGAGCCTGACCAAGGTCGGAACCGGCCAGCAGATTCTGTCCGGCGCCAACACCTATACCGGCGCGACCACGGTGAATGGCGGGCTGCTCCGGATCGACGGGTCGATCCTCACGTCGGTTGCCGTAAACACCGGCGGGACACTGGGCGGCAACGGCACCACCGGCGCTGTCAACATCAACGCTGGCGGGACGCTGGCCGCGGGCGCCAGCGCCGGCATCCTCAATACGGGAAGCATCGCGCTGGTCGCCGGGGCCTTCTTCGAGGCGGAGATAGGCGGGAGCAAACCCGGCGTGGGGGGCTACGACCAGGTCAAGGTCACCGGCACCGTAGACCTCGGCGGGGCGACGCTCGATGCGCTCCTCCTTGGCGGGTTCGTGCCTGGCTTCGGCGACGCCTTCGTCATCATCGACAACGACGGCAACGACACCGTCGCGGGAACCTTCGCCGGCCTGGCCGAAGGCGCGCGGGTCGATGTCGACGGCAGCGTCATGGCCATCACTTACCGGGGCGGCGACGGCAACGACGTGGCGCTGCTGGCCAGCATCACCATCATCGGAACGGACGGCGCCGACCTCGTCGACGCCACCAACACCGTCCCCGGTCAGCCCCTCCCCACCGCGATCATCGACCTGATCAAGGGCAAGGGCGGCAAGGACGACCTCTCAGGCCTTGGCGGGGACGACACGATCAAGGGCGGCCGAGGCGGTGACATGCTCAACGGTGACGCCGGAAGCGACTCCCTGCTCGGGCAACGTGGCCACGACAGGATGTACGGCGGGGACGACGGCGACCTGCTCAAGGGCGGCAAGGGCGGCGACCGGCTCAACGGGGACGCCGGCGCGGATACGCTCAACGGGGGCGCCGGCCGGGACAAGCTCGCCGGCGGGGACGACGACGACCTGCTCAAGGGCGGCAAGGGCGGCGACCGGCTCAACGGGGACGCCGGCGCGGATACGCTCGACGGGGGCCCCGGCCGGGACAAGCTCACCGGCGGGGACGACGACGACACTTTCGTCTTCGCCAACCCCAAGCAGCCGGACCAGGTGATGGACTGGGCCGACGGCGACGTGATCGCGCTGAAGAAGAGCGCCTTCCCCGGCATCGGCCCGAAGGGGGTGCTCGACGAGGACCTGTTCCACATCGGCCCGGAAGCGTTCACTACCAAGGAGAAGATCCTCTACGACGCGGACACCGGATGGCTGCTCTGGGCCGCGGACGGCTCGGACACGGCCAACCCCCTCGCCTTCGCGAAGATCGGCAAGTACCTCGACGACTTCAACTACAGCGACATCATGGTGATCTGAGAGATCGCGTTCTGCGCCGAAGACCGTCTACGCCGAATTCTGGCCACCGATATGCTCGCCGCTCGGGGTCACCAACATCCGGACGGTCGTCGATCCGACGGATTCGACGTGCGTTGCAGTAATGATGGATGTCCCGGCCGTGGATACGGTGATTGCGGCGATGAAGTCCGAGGCCGCCGACGCAATAGCCTATGACGGCGTCATTCCGCAGTCGATGGCGATCATGGTCGAATCGTAGCGGTCGTCTTTTGGCGGAAGCTTCCGCGTGTTCGAACCGCTTCAGCAGCTCTGCGTCGTGCAGGCGGCCCGCGCCGCGGCGATCTTCTCCTTGAGCGCGTCGTAGCCGACGGCGCCGATCACCACCTCCTCGCTGGTCACGTAGGACGGCGTCCCGGTCAGCGACAGCTTGGTGGCGAGGGCGTAGCCCTCGTTGATGGTGTCCTTGACCTCGGGCGCATCCATGGTCTTCTTGAGCTTGGCGCGGTCGAGGCCGAGCCCCTCGGCGACCGCGAGCGCCACCTCGCCGTTGACCTGGCCGCTCTGGGCGATCAGCGCGTCGTGGAACTCGGCGGATTTGTCGGGGGCGAGCACGCGGACCGCGATCGACACCTCCGCCGCCTCGATCGAGCCGTCGCCGAGCACCGGGAATTCCTTGAGGACGACGCGAAGGTTGGGGTCGTCGGCGATCAGCTGCTCCATATCGGGCTGGGCGCGCCGGCAATAGGCGCAATTATAGTCGAAGAATTCGACCAGGGTGACGTCGCCCTTGGGGTTGCCCAAGACCACCTGCCGCGGCGAGGAGAACAGGAGGTCGCGGTTGTCGGTGATCGCGGCGACCTGCGCCGCCTGCTCGGCGGCGTCCTGCTTCTTCTGCAGTTCGTCGATCGCGTCGCGGACCACCTCGGGATTCGCCATCAGGTAGTCGCGGATGATCTCCGGGTGCGCCGCGAAATAGTCGTGGACAATTCCCTCGACCTCCTTGCGCTGGCTCTCATTGAGCTGCGCGTTCGCGGCGATCTCTACCGGGGCATCGGCCGCCCCCGCGGCGACAACGGTGCCGGCGGGGTCGGCCGAGCCGGCGGTCTCGGCGACCGCCTCTTCCGGCCCCTTGCCGCCGAAGCCGGTCGCGGCGGCGTAGGCGGCGACGCCGACAATAAGGGCGCCGGCGGCGGCGATTGCGATGGTCCGTATGCTCATCGGGTCATTCTCCGGTGCAGGCGCTCACCGTATCTTGAGCGGTTTATAGGATATGATGTCGTCGGCGCGAAGCCATGGCGGCGTGCCCGGCTTCAATCTTTCTTGAGCACGGGTGGCGTGGATCCGGATCAAGCGGCCCATGATCCCGGTGGCCTTGAAGATCGGCGCGGTATAGTCGTGGAGCAGGGCCTCGGCCTCGGCGTCGCGGACAATATTGATGTCGGTGGCGTCGGCCAGCGTCGACGGCAGCGCCCACCGCCGCCGCGCCGGCAAGGCAGGCCTCATCACGTCGGCACACGGCGCCCGGCGGGACTTTCCAAGCCCCGCCCGGACTGCTAGGCACCGAGATGTCTTTCGCGAGCCCCATCGGCCTTGGCATGATCGTGGGCTGAAGCACCGGACTCCGGGCTCGAAACCACGGAGCGCGAAGGCCGCGCCGGGATGGCCGCAAAATGAGGCAGGACAAAGACTTTCCCGACCGGCGGAACCGGCAGGCTTCGCGCCTGCCGGCGGCGCCGTCGCGGCGGAGCGCGGTCGAGCCGTTCATCGTCATGGACGTGATGCGGGCGGCGATCGACCGCGAGGCGGCCGGCGAACGCGTCATCCACATGGAGGTCGGCCAGCCGGGCGCGCCGGCGCCGGGCCCGGTGCTCGATGCCGCCCGCGCCGTCCTCGAACACGGGCGGATCGGCTATACCGAGGCGCTCGGGCTTCGGGCGCTCCGAGCCCGGATCGCCCAGCACTACGCCGATGAATACGGCGTCGCGGTGCCGGCCGGGCAGATCGCGGTCACCACCGGGTCCTCCGCCGGCTTCAACCTCGCCTTCCTCGCCGCCTTCGATCATGGCGACCGGATCGGCATCGCTTCACCCGGCTACCCGGCCTATCGCAACCTTCTCCACGCCCTCGGCCTCGAGGTCGTCGACATCGAGATCGACGCCGCTACCCGTTACGTGCTGACCCCGGACCTGCTCGAGGCCGCGCACGCCCGGACGCCGCTTTCCGGCCTTCTCGTCGCGAGCCCGGCCAATCCGAGCGGGACGATGATGAGTCCCGACGCGCTCCGCGCCCTGATCGAGGCGGCGGAGGGGCTCGGCATCCGCTTCATCTCCGACGAGATCTATCACGGCCTCGTCTATGACGGCGTCGCCGAGACGGCACTCAGCGTCTCGCCGCATGCGATCGTCGTGAACTCGTTCTCCAAATATTACTGCATGACCGGCTGGCGGATCGGCTGGATGGTGTTGCCGGAGGCGCTGGTCAGACCGGTCGAGCGGATCGCGCAGAACCTCTACATCTCGCCGCCGGAGATCTCCCAGCGGGCAGCCATCGCCGCCTTCGATTCGCGGCCGGGGCTCGAGGCGATCAAGGCGAGCTACGCCGAGAACCGCCGCATCCTGCTCGACCGCCTGCCGCAAATCGGATTCGACGAGTTCCACCCCGTCGACGGCGCCTTCTACGTCTATGCGTCGGTCCGCCGCTTCTCCAACGACTCGGTCGAATTCACCCGCCGCATGCTTGCCGAGGCAGGCGTCGCCGCGACGCCCGGCCCCGATTTCGACCGGGCTCGCGGGCACGGCTGGATGCGCTTCTCCTTCGCCGGCACCACCCCCGACATGGCCGAGGCGATGGACCGGTTGGAGGTGTGGCTCGGATAGGCCCGGTTCAGCACGATGACCCCGAACGATCCGCTCTTCCCGAACCAGTGGTTCTATTCGCTGATCGGCGACATCGAAGCCGTCTGGGACGACTTCGACGGCTCCGGGGTGCATGTCGGGATCTACGACACCGGCGTCGACTTCAATCATCCGGATTTGGCCGGCAACTACGATGCGACCCTCCATGTGACGGTCGGCGGAATCGACCTATGGCGGCGGTCCGGACGATGCCAGCTCGGACAAGCAGAGCCACGGAACCGCGGTCGCCGGCCTGATCGCCGCGGTCGGCAACAACCATCTCGGCGTGATCGGCGGCGCCTTCGGAGCCTCGATCACCGGCGTCAACATCTTCGAATTCGACCAGCGCGATCTACGTCAACGCGCATGATTTCAGCCCGTTCATCGACGCCGTCTCGGAGATGGCGAATTTCGACGTCACCAACAACAGCTGGGGCTCGACGCCTGCCTTCCTGGATGATCAGAGCGTCGAATTCGTCCGGGTCGTTCGACCAGGAGACGGTTGCCGCCTACGGCAGCGCCGCCGCCGATGGGCGCGGCGGACTGGGGACGGTGGTCCTCCAGGCCGCGGGCAACGACGATCTCGACGCCAACGGCAGCGGCCTCAACGGATCGCGTTTCACGGTGACGGTCGCCGCCGCGCTTCAAAGACGGTTTTGCCTCGTCCTACTCGAACTACGGCGCTTCGATCCTGTTGACCGCGCCGGGAAGCGGCGTCCCGGGAAGTATCGTCACTACCGATCGCGCGGGCGACGCAGGCTACAGTTCGGGCGACTACACGACCACGTTCAACGGCACATCGGCGGCGACGCCGATCGTCACCGGCGTCGTCGCCCTGATGCTCGACGCCAACCCGGCCCTCGGCTGGCGCGACGTTCAGAACTATCCTTGCCGCCTCATCCACCCACACCGGCAGCGCCTATGGCGCAGGGCCGAGCACCGATGAGAATTTCAGCTGGCAGTTCAACGGCGCCGGAAACTGGAACGGCGGCGGCCTCCATTTCAGCGAGGACTACGGCTACGGCATGCTCAACGCGCACGACGCCGTGCGTATGGCCGAGGCTTGGAAGTACATCCATCCGGTCGGCGCGACCTCGGCCAACGAGCAGTCGGTGACCACCGGCGCATTGACCGCCAATGCCGCGATTCCTGATCCTATCGACCGTCAACTACCAATTCACCGTCAGCGGAGCTCTGTCGATCGAGCATGTCGACCTCACCCTCAAGATCACCCACTCCTACTTCACCGATCTCCGCATATTCCTGATTTCGCCCGACGGAACTGAGGTGCAGCTCTACGACGGTCTGAGCGGCAACAGCTCGACCGCCGACTCGGGTCTGACCTGGACCTTCGGCATCGACGACCTGCGCGGCGAGCTCGCAGCCGGCACCTGGACCGTCTGGATCACCGACGCGATCGCCGGCTATTCGGGCACGCTCGACACGGTCCGGCTGGTCGCCTATGGCGCCGCGCCGTCGGCGAACGACGTCTATCACTACAGCGACGAGTTTTCCGGCTTGCGGTCGCTCGACACGTCGCGCGGCATTCTTGCCGACACGAATGGCGGCGCCGACTGGATCGAGGCGGCCGCGATGACCGGAGACCTCGCGATCGACCTCAACGCCGGGGCGACATCGAGCCGCAACGGCGTCGCCCTCTTCTCGATCGCGTCCGGCACGGCCATCGAGAACGCGATCGCCGGCGACGGCAACGACCACATCATCGGCAACGGGCTTGCCAATATCCTGATGGGCATGCGCGGCGCCGATACCCTTGACGGCCGCGGCGGCGCCGACCTGATGAAAGGCGGCGCCGGCAATGACACCTATGTCGTCGACAATAGCGGTGACGTCGCCGACGAGAGCGCGGCCGGCAGCAGCGGCAAGGACGAGGTGCGGTCCTCTGTCGCGTTCAGCCTTGCCGACGGCATCCACGCCAAGGGGACGATCGAGAACCTGACCTTGACCGGCGCCGCGGCAATCGACGGCATCGGCAACGCCGTCGCCAATCAGATCACTGGTAACGGGGCGAGCAACACCCTCGACGGCGGCGGCGGCGGCGATACGCTGGACGGGGGCGGCGGGGCCGACCTGATGAAAGGCGGCGCCGGCGGCGACACCTACATCGTCGATAATGCCGGCGACGTGGTGGACGAAAGCGCGGCCGGCAGCGGCGGCACGGACGAAGTGCGGTCGTCGATCAGCTTCAGTCTCGCCGACGGCGTCCACGCCAAGGGGACGATCGAGAACCTCACCTTGACCGGCGTCGCGGCAATCGACGGCGCCGGCAACGGCATCACCAATCTCATCACCGGAAACGGCGCCGGCAACACGCTCGACGGCGGCGGCGGCGCCGACATGATGCGGGGACTCGCCGGCAACGACGTCTACATCGTCGACAATGCCGGCGACGTGGCCGACGAAGGCGCTAGCCGGAAGCGGCGGCACCGACACGGTGCGGTCCTCGATCAGCTTCAGCCTCGCCGATGGCGCTCATGCCGTGGGGACGATCGAGAACCTCACCCTGACCGGCGCCGGCGCTATCGACGGCACCGGCAACGGCATCGGCAACCACATCACCGGAAACGGCGCCGACAACACCCTCGACGGCCGCGGCGGCGGTGACCTCCTCGACGGGGGCGGCGGGGCCGATCTGATGAGGGGCGGCGCCGGCGACGATACCTACATCGTCGACAATCTCGGCGACGTCGCCGACGAGGGCGCCGCCGGAAGCGGCGGCACCGACAAGGTGCGGTCCTCGGTCAGCTTCAGCCTTGCCGACGGCGTCCACGCCAAAGGGATGATCGAGAACCTCACCCTGACCGGCGTCGGCGCGATCGCCGCGACCGGCAACGCATCGGCGAACACGCTGGTCGGCAATTCCGGCGACAACTGGCTCGATGGCATGGCCGGCAGAGATGACCTTTACGGCGGCGCCGGATCAGACAGCTTCGTCTTCGACACGAAAATCTTCAAATCGCCGGAAAACCGTGACGTCGTTCACGATTTCAATATCGCCGAGGACACGATTGTCCTCGACAACGCGATCTTCAAAAAGCTGGGTCCGGAGGGACCGGTCAACCCGAATTATTTCTATGAAGGGAAAAGAGCGCACGACAGGAACGATCATCTAATTTTCGATGACCGGAAGGATCGTCTCATCTACGACGGCAATGGCAACGATCAAGGCCATCACAAGATCATTGTCAAAATCACCGGCGACTGGCATCACAGTTTTTCGAATCTCGACTTTGTTATCGTGTGATCGCGGTAGCGAGCCATCCACGGCGTCGGGCGTGCCCCGCCTGGCCGCCCGGTGCCGGTCGCGATCATCAACCCGGCATCGACGCGGGATGCTTCCTCCCGGCCCTTCGCCGGGCGCATTGCCTCGTGTCGAATCCCTCCCGATCTCCGGCGCGAGGCTCCGTCCACACAAACTTCCCGCTGGTCTTCCCGCGGGCTATGGTGAGGTCGGGGCGAGGCGGCGGCGCGGGCGAGGGGCAATGAATTCCGAGATGATCAAAGCCTTCGCGGCGCTGGAGGAGCACCGCGGCGCGGTGATGGCGGTGCCGCTCAGGAAGCGCTTCGCAGACGATCCCGAGCGCTTCAAGCAATTCTCAATGTCCTTCCGCGATCTCCTTCTCGATTATTCGAAAAACCTGGTCGACGCCGAGGCGATGACCCGGCTGGTCGCGCTGGCGAAGGCGGCAGAGGTCGAGGCCCGGCGCGCCGCCATGTTTGCCGGCGAGGCGATCAACCGCACCGAAAAGCGGCCCGTCCTTCATGTCGCGCTCCGGGCGATGCCCGACGAGGTCTACCGCGTCGACGGCAAGAACGTGGTTCCGCAGGTCCACATGGTGCTCAACCGCATGGCCGCCTTCGCCGACGGCGTCCGCTCGGGCGAGATCAAGGGCGTCGCCGGCAAGTTCACCGACGTCGTCAATATCGGCATCGGCGGCTCGGACCTCGGCCCGCGCATGGCGACGCGCGCGCTCAGCCCCTGGCATGACGGTCCGCGCCTTCATTTCGTCTCCAATGTCGACGGTGCCGACATCCGCGACACGCTCGCCGGCCTCGAGCCGGCGCGCACCCTTTTCCTCGTCGCCTCGAAAACCTTCACCACCGTCGAGACCATGACCAATGCCGCCACCGCGCGCGCCTGGATCGTCGAGCGGCTCGGCGAGGCGCAGGTCGGGGCGCATTTTGCCGCGATGTCGACGGCGATCCCGAAGGTCACCGCCTTCGGCATCTCGGAGGATCGCACCTTCGGCTTCTGGGACTGGGTCGGCGGGCGCTACTCGGTCTGGTCGGCGATCGGGCTGCCCCTGATGATCGCGATCGGCCCGCCGAATTTCTCGGCCTTCCTGTCGGGCGGCCGCTTCATGGACGACCATTTCCGCTCGGCGCCGCTCGAACAGAACATGCCGGTCATCCTCGCGCTGATCGGCGTCTGGTACCGCAATATCCTCGGCTACCCGGTCTATGCCGTCCTCCCCTACGACCAGCGGCTGGAGCGCCTGCCCGCCTATCTCCAGCAGCTCGACATGGAATTGAACGGCAAGCGCGTCACCCTCAGCGGCGCCACCGTGATGGGCGCGACCGGTCCGATCGTCTTCGGCGAGCCCGGCACCAACGGCCAGCACGCCTTCTACCAGCTCCTCCATCAGGGCACCGACATCGTGCCTTGCGATTTCCTCGTCGCCGCCCGCTCCGACAAGGACCAGGACGGCGGCCATCAGGCGCTCCTCCTCGCCAATTGCCTGGCGCAGAGCGAGGCCCTGATGCGCGGCCGCACCATCGCCGAGGCGCGCGCCGAGATGAAATCGGAAGGCCTCTCCGCCCGCGACATCGAGCGCCTCGCCCCACACAAGGCCTTTCCCGGCAACCGCCCGTCGAACACGCTCCTCTACCGGCGTCTCGATCCCGAAACGCTCGGCATGCTCATCGCCCTCTACGAGCACAAGATCTTCGTCCAGGGCGTGATCTGGGGGATCAACTCGTTCGACCAGTGGGGCGTCGAACTCGGCAAGACGCTGGCGAAGGAGCTGCTGCCGATGGTTGAAGGCAAGGAAACCGCCACCGGTCGCGATTCCTCGACCGCCGGTCTCATCGACGCGATCCGCCTCCTGCGGAATTTCTGAGCGACGTGAGCGACTGAGTGGATCTACGACACCTTAGGCGCTCACTACGTTAGGTTTGAAGTCGCGACGAAATATCGAACAATTCCCGCACGAACTGATCAAGCGCCGCGATCGGTTCGCTCAATCCGCCGTGTGCGACATGGTTCCGCTTCTGATAGTCGTTGATCACCTTTCCGTAGTCTGCCCCCCTCCTGTCCAGGACAAGAGCGACGCGGTCCTCGAACCGGACTTGTCGCCCGTTGTTCAAGCCGTCGATGTCCCAGCCACGTCGCCTTGTCCAGTCAGGGTTCGCTTCACGGCGGTCCCGTGCGGTCTCGAAGCATTCGGTGATGCCGCGTTCGAACTGAGCAAAGCAGAGGACGAAGAATGCGTAGTCGAGAATTTGCTGGGTTTCGATAAGCTTGCGTTCTTTGACCGCGTCACTGCCCGCCACGGCGATCGCGATCTCCGCTCGAAGGAGCCCGACAAGCCGATCGTACGCAGCCTTGACCTCGGGGAGCCTCTGCACGATCAGAACAGTTCGAAGAATGACGTCTCGGAGAGCGCGACACCGTCCTGCCGCCCCGGCCCATAGATCTTCCAATCGGGCGTCGCAAACGGCTCAGCAAAATCCACGAGTGCGTATAGGCCGCTCGTGGTGACGAGATCGATCCGGCCGTTCCCACCGATCGTCCAGAGGCCCTTGGGAACCACTTTGATAATCTGCTTGCCCTTGCGGACAATCAGGCTGGACACGGAGTAAGGTCCGATGCCGTGGCGGCGCATGACCTCCTCCCGAATCTGTGCGGGACCTTGCTCTTCCACGCTGGCCCCCTGCCTGAGCGCCCAGCGTCGAACCAGCGTGAAGACATCCTCGACCCGACTCCGCCAATCGGCAATGCGCTTGTGCACATACTCCGGATCGAGATCGCTCCGGGCAACTTCGATTTCCTCGTATTCTGCACGTACGCTCATGTCGACATCCATGTATTCCAAGCGCTTGATCGGTGACGTGCGTGTCCCCTGATGTTACAGCGGTCATCGTGTTCGAACCAGCGAGTTTGGCGACTCGAGTTCGGTCGCAAGCGACAGACATCAAACCGGCTGCTTGCAGTTCATGACCCCTGAATCCCTGAAGCGCCGCGTCAACAGCATCGCCGATATGCGGCGTCGTGCCCGGCGGCGTCTGCCGCGCGGCCTGTTCGATCTCGCCGACGGCGGCGCCGAGGACGAGTTGACGCTGCGCCGGAACGAGTTCGACTTCGCCGACATCGCCTTCCTGCCGAAGCCGCTCGACGGTCCGGGGCCGCGCGACCTTTCCGTCACGCTCTTCGGCCACAAGCTTTCCCTGCCGGTCCTGATCGGGCCGACGGCGCTGCAAGGCCTGTTCTGGCCGGACGGCGAGCGCTGCGCTGCCCGCGCCGCGGCCGCCGCCGGCACCGGCATTTGCCTCAGCCACGGCGCCCTCTGCACGATGGAGGTGCTCGCCGGCACCGGCGTCACCCCGCGCTTCATGCAGACCTTCATCTATCGCGATCGCGGTTTCCTCGACGACTTCATCGAACGCGCCGAAGCGGCCGGCTACCATGGCCTGATCATCACTATCGACAACCAGGTTTCCGGCAACCGCGAGCGCGATATCCGTAACGGCTACACGATCCCGCCGCAGTTCGGCCCGGTGATGGTCGCCGACGTGATGGTGAAGCCCGCCTGGCTCTGGCGTCTGCGCGGCGGGCTCGGCGATATCCGCTTCGCCAACTACATCCGCGACGGCAAGCCGGTCGACCTCGGCTCGCGCGAGATGCGGGCGACCGCGCTGTTCGATCCGGACATGTCGTGGAAGGACATCGCCGCCGTCCGTGCGCGCTGGAAGGGCGCGCTGATCCTCAAGGGGCTGCAGCATCCCGACGAGGCGCGCGCCGCGGTCGATCACGGCGTCGACGCGGTGATCGTCTCCAACCATGGCGGCCGCCAGCTCGACGGCGCCGCGAGCACCATCGCCTCACTCCCCGGCGTCGTCGCGGCGGCGGGCGGACGCATGCCGGTCTTGATCGATGGCGGCTTCCGCCGCGGCGCCGACGTCGTCAAGGCGCTCTGCCTCGGCGCCACCGCCTGCCTGATCGGCCGTCCGAATCTGTGGGGGCTCGCCGTCGGCGGCGAGGCCGGCGTCGCCCGCGTCCTCGACATCTACCGAAGCGAAATCGACCGGGTGATGGGCCTCCTCGGCGCCGCCACGGTCGCCGATCTCGGCCCGCATCTCCTCCACAGGTAGACGGAGGGTGCGCGTCCCGCGCACCCGGGCGGCCGGAGGCCGCCCCTCCCGGGGAGGGTGCGCGTCCCGCGCACGGGGCGGCCGGAGGCCGCCCCTCATCGCGATCCGCATCGCCGTCGCCTCAGTCGACGTCCTCGAACTTGCCGCTGTCGATCAGCGACTTGAGGAGGTCGGGGAGCTTCAGCCCGGCCTTGACCTTGGCCTCGAGCTCGGCCTCGGCCGCCTTGATCGCGGGCAGGCGGGCGATCGCCTCGTCGATCCGCGCGAAGGGCACCACCACGACGCCGTCCTCGTCGCCGACGACGATGTCGCCGGGGCCGACCATCGTCCCGCCGCAGACGATCGGGAAGCCGATCAGGCCCGGTCCGTGGCGGGCCGGCGAGTTGGGGGTCACGCCCGCGGCGAAGCAGGGGAGGCCGACGGCGCGGATGCCGGCCACGTCGCGGACGCAGCCGTCGGTGACGAAAGCGGCGATGCCGCAATTCTTCATCATGCCGAGGAGCAGGTCGCCCGTCGTCGCGGCGCGGCCGAAACCGGAGGAGGTGGCGATCACCACGTCGCCGGGCCGCGCGACGCTGAGCGAAGCGTAGCTCGCGAGATTGTCGGCCGGCCCGTCGTCGCAGGTGAGCGCGACCCCGCAGAAGCTCATGACGTTGCCGATCGGCTTGATCCGGTGGTCGAGTGCGCCGGTTCCCATCAGCGCGTCGACCACCCACCCGGTCGGCAGCCCGGCGAAAGCGGCGACCTGCGGGCGCGTCGGCCGGGGAAAGTTCCGGCGGATCTTCAGAATCGGATGGTCCTCGATCATTTCCGTTCCCGGCGGCGACGCCCGGCTCCCTCTCTGCGATCGGCCCCCTGCTATCAGTGCCGGTCGTCGCGAACAAGGCGCCGGCCTGGGCGGACGCCGGGTCGCCGCCGATTCCGAACCATGCGGTCACGGCGTCGAAATCGCCACAATTCCGCCCGCAGCGGCGCGAAGAATGATCGGGCCTTGCTCGATAATGGAGGCTTGCCATGTGCCACGAATACGAAGCGTGGTGGTGGGCGGACCGGGAGAGGGCCGCCAAACCGAAGATCGTCGAGCCCAAGCCGCGCGTGGTTGCGGCGACGCCGAAGCCGCAGCGCGAACCGGTGAGGGCGGCTCCGGAAGAGAAGATCGACGACCGCGAGCTTGTCCCCGCCGAATAGGCCGGGATTGCCGTTGATCCGGCGGACCTGAAGCCGGGCGGGCCAGCATTTCCGGCGCCGCCCGCCGGGGGTGACGTCTGCCGGTGGGCATCAGTCGGCTGCCGCGCCCGGGTGCGGCGGCAAAGAGTTGCGTTTGTCGTGCCGATCTGGTCCGATGCCGTCGGCGTTCGACGCCGTCAGAGCCGGCGTTCCCAATTCGATCGACGACAGAGAGGCGGCCTTCCGGCCGAGTGCATCCCATGAACGACACCGCCCCGCTCAAATACGGCATGGGGGCTCCGGTCCGCCGCAAGGAGGACAAGGCGCTGGTGACCGGCGCCGGCCATTTCACCGAGGACTACACGCCGGAGGGGACGCTTCGCGCCTTCGTGCTCCGCTCGACCATGGCGCACGCGAAAATCAGGCTCGGCGACCTCGCCGCCGCCCGCGCCAAGCCCGGCGTCCGGCTGATCCTCACCGCCGATGACCTGACCGGGGTCAACGGCCTGCCCTGCAAGGGCAAGATCCGCCAGGTCGACGGCACCCATCCGCGGATGCCGAAGCATCCGCTCCTCGTCGGGGACGCGGTCCGCCATGTCGGCGACCCCATCGCCTTCGTCGTCGCCGAGACGCTGGAGGAGGCCCGCGCCGCGGCGGAAGCGATCGAGGTCGATTATGAGGCGCTGTCGGCGGTGGTCGACATGCATCGCGCGCTCGAGGAAGGGGCGACGCTGATCTGGCCGGAATTCGGCACCAACATCGCCTTCGCCTGCTCGCGCGGCGCCAAGGGCGCCACCGACGCGGCCATGCTCCGCGCCGCGCGCGTCTCGCGGATCGAGGTCGTCAACAACCGCCTCGTCGCCAACTACATGGAGACGCGCGGCATCGTCGCCGAATACGACGCCAAGACCGACCGGTACACGCTCACCCTCGGCACCCAGGGCGGCCACGGCATGCGCGACCGCATCGCCAAGGACATCCTCGGCATTCCGGCGAGGAAGGTCCGCGTCATCACCCCCGATGTCGGCGGCGGCTTCGGCACCAAGGCCTTCTGCTATCAGGAATACCCGCTGGCCGCGATCGCCGCCAAACGGCTCGAACGGCCGGTCAAGTGGATCGCCGACCGGAGCGAGCATTTCCTGGTCGACGCCCACGGCCGCGACAATTACGCGGTCGCCGAGATGGCGATGGACGAAGACGGCCGCTTCCTCGCTCTCCGCGTCGACCTCCTCGCCAATATGGGCGCCTATCTCTCGCAATACGCCCCCTTCATCCCCGAGGGCGGGCTGACCATGCTCACCGGCGTCTACGACATCCCGCACCTCTATGCGCTCTGCCGCGGCATCTACACAAACACAGCGCCGGTCGACGCCTATCGCGGCGCCGGCCGTCCCGAGGCCGCCTATCTCATCGAGCGCCTGGTCGACCAGTGCGGCCGCGATACCGGCCTCGGCCCGATCGAGATCCGCAAGCGGAACTTCATCCAGCCCGAGGCGATGCCCTACGAGACGCAGGGCGGGCGCATCTATGACAGCGGCGAGTTCGCCGGCCATCTCGACCGGGCGCTCGCCGCCTCCGATTGGAAGGGCTTCGAGGATCGCGCCGCCGCCGCCAAGGCGAAGGGCAGGTTCCGCGGCTTCGGCATCGCCACCTATGTCGAGGCCTGCGCCTTCCCGGGCAAGGAAGAGGCGACGCTGCGCCTCAACGACGACGGCACCGTCACCCTCTTCATCGGCACCCAGACCAACGGCCAGGGCCACGCCACCGCCTATGCCCAGTTCATCGCCGGCCATCTCGGCCTCGACTACGACAAGATCAACGTCGTCCAGGGCGACACCGACCAGGTGCCGAACGGCGACGGCACCGGCGGTTCGCGTTCGATCCCGCTCGGCGCGGTCTCGGTCGACAACGCCGCGATCAAGCTTGCCGCCAACGTCAAGAGCCTCGCCGCCGACCAGCTCGAGGCGGCGGTCGCCGACCTTGAGCTCGGCGGCGGCATGGTGCGGGTCGCCGGCACCAATCGCGGCCTGACGCTGGCCGAGGTGGCGCGCGCGGCGAAGGACCGCGAGCTCCTCACCGCCTTCGATGATTCCTTCGAGCAGCCGGAGCCGACCTACCCGAACGGCAGCCACATCGCCGAGGTCGAGATCGACCCGGAGACCGGCGTCACCACCATCGTCGGCTACACTATCGTCGACGATTTCGGGGCGACGGTGAACCCGATCCTGCTCGAGGGCCAGGTGCAGGGCGGCATCGTCCAGGGCATCGGCCAGGCGCTCTACGAGCACACCGTCTACGATCCCGACGGCCAGCTCCTCACCGCTTCCTTCCTCGACTACACCCTGCCCCGCGCCGACGGCATCCCCGTCCTCAACTTCGAGACGCGGAACGTGCGGTCGAAGACCAACGCCTTCGGCATCAAGGGGGCAGGGGAGGCGGGCTCGATCGGCTCGTGCCCGGCGGTGATGAACGCCGTCGTCGACGCGCTCAACCGCGGCCGCGGCATCACCCAGATCGACATGCCGGCGACGCCGGAGCGGGTGTGGGCGGCGATCGAGGCGGCGAAGGGGTAGGAGAGTCGGAACCGACGGCGAGAGGCCCTTGAGGGAGACCGCGGCCGCAGGAATCGAGCACCCCTTCCTCCGCTCGTTCCCGCGCAAGAGCGTGTGAAAGAATAGAGGAGCGCCGATAGCTTCGGCCGATGGGACTGGACCTTCCACCTCCGCTCATTCCCGCGCACGCGGGAATCCAGCCTTCACATCACCGACGTAAGTCATTGAAAAAAACTGGATTCCCGCGTGCGCGGGAATGAGCGGGGCGAGGAGGTTCGCCTTCTTTCGGTTGCCGCTACGGCGCGTCGCGCCTTAGCTCAGCCGGAACCCGCCTCCGCCATTTTTTCACACGCTCGCAAGCGGGAACCCAGATTTTGAAGACCGCGCCCTCTCTGTAGAAAGCGAGTTTCGGGAGGAGAGCGGCGCCAGTTGTGCCTGTTTGTGGTAGGTTGCACCCCGTGACCAAGATAGAAGACATCGTGAAGGCCGTCGAACAACTCGCGCCCGAGGAACTGGAGATGTTCCGCAGATGGTTCGAGGAATTTGTCGCCGTGCGGTTTGACGAGAGGATTGGGCGCGACGCCCGGTCCGGCATGCTCAATGCGCTGGCACGCGTTGCGCTGGAGGACTTCCACAAGGGCCGCGCCAGTGAAATATGAGGCAATTTCACAACGCCAGCTTTTTCGACCGCATATCGGGCGCTGCCTGAGGACATCCGCTCCATCGCCGACCGCAGCTTCGCGCTCCTCAAGCAAGACCCGCGGCACCCGTCGCTCCACTTCAAAAAAGTGGGAGAGCTCTGGTCCGCGCGGATCGGCCTACGCTATCGGGCATTGGCCGTCGAAGCCGACCCCGACCTCGTGTGGTTCTGGATCGGTACGCATGCCGACTACGACAAGCTGATCGGGTAGTCGGCGCTCCTTTTGGACTGCCTGCGAGGCGTAGCGCCGTCCTTTCACGAACGAGCGGGGCGGTCTATGATTCCGCCATGACAAAAGAGATGCTGAGACACCTTTTCGAGCAAGTCGAAGCCTGGCCTCCCGAGGCGCAAGCGGAACTTGCCGATCTGGTCCGCGAGATCGACAGCGAGATAGCAAGCGGCGATCATCGCGCCACGCCGGAAGAGCTGGCCGGCATCGACCGCGGCCTCCGCGACGCGGCGGACGGCCGTTTCGCTTCTGATTCAGACGTTGAGGCGGTTTTTGCCAAGTATCGTCGCAAATGAGGGTCGTCTGGACGGAGTTGGCACTCGCCGATCTGGACGACATACTCGCCTATACCGCGGAAAACTGCCCAACGTTGGTCCAGTCTGTTGAGGGCCGGATTCGCGCTGTCGTAGAGCGCCTCGCCACTTGGCCGCGTAGCGCGCGGGCAACCGAGCAGCGACCGGAGGTCCGCGTCGTTTCCATCCTGCGGTATCCGTATCGGGTCTTCTATCGGGTCAGCGAAGGGGCGATAGAGATCCTCCACATCCATCACACGTCTCGCGAGCCCTGGCTCGACTGAACTTTCCTCCGCGCGACGGCCGGACGCCCCCTTGCGACTCCCGCCGCATTGTGGTGCTTTGCCTTATCCATGGCCCCGCCCGACACCGCGCGGCCGTTTCTCGGCATCGCGCTCAAAGTCGCTTCGACTATCGTCTTCACCGTCATGGCGACGCTGATCAAGCTCGCCAGCGCGCGCTACCCGATCGGCGAGCTGACCTTCTTCCGGAGCTTCTTCGCGCTGATCCCGGTCTTCGTCTGGGTCGGCTTCCGCGGCCAGTTCCCCTCGGTGTTCTTCACCATGAATCTCGGCCAGCACCTGATCCGCTCGGTCGCCGGCGCGCTGGCCATGTTCTGCGGCTTTACCGCGCTGTCGCTCCTGCCGATCGCCGACGCGACCGCGATCGGCTACGCCTCGCCGCTCCTCACCATCGTCTTCGCCGTCTTCCTGCTCGGCGAGAAGGTCCACATCTACCGCTGGTCGGCGGTCGGCGTCGGCCTCTGCGGCGTGCTCGTCATCCTTTCCGACTATGCCATTCCCGGCGAGGGTCCCGGCAAGGGCCATAGTCTCGTCGGCGCCGGCTTCTCGATCGCGAGCGCCGTCATCGGCGCGCTCGCCGCCACCCAGGTGCGGAGCCTGGTGCGCTACGAGGGGGCGGCGACGATCGTCGTCTACTTTTCGCTGTTCACCGCGCTGTTCTCGCTGGTGACGCTGCCCTTCGGCTGGGTCATGCCCGGGCCGGCCGACTTCGCGCTCCTGGTCTTCGCCGGCATTTTCGGCGGGCTCGGCCAGGTCTTCCTCACCCAGTGCTATCGCTTCGGCGACGCCTCGCTGATCGCGCCCTTCGACTACACCTCGATGCTCTGGGCGCTGATCGCCAGCGTCTTTGTCTTCTCGACCTGGCCGAGCCATATCGTGCTCACCGGCGCCGGCATCGTCATCGCCGCCGGCCTCTTCGTCATCTGGCGCGAGCACCGCCTCGGCATCGAGCGGGCCCGCTCGCGCCGAGCCCAGACCCCGACCACGACGCCGCTGAGCTGAGCGAGGAACGAAAAACCGATGGGACTGCCAAAGCCGATCGCCGGCATCTTCGACAGGCAGGCCGAGGCCTGCCTCGATCTCGGCTCGCCGTTCACCGCGGAGGTCTGCCGCCTCCTCGCCGATCGTCTCGAAGCCGACAGCCGCTTCGGCGAACGGATCGCGGACTGGCCGGAGGATTCCGCCTGGGCCGATGCGCTTCCGCTTCGCGCCGCCGGCGGCCTCAACGCGCTGGCGCGCTCCGGCCGCGTGCCGGCGCTGACCGCGGTCTATCCGCCCAATCCGCCGCCCGGCGCCGACGTCCTGTGGGCGGCGATCCGCGGCGCCCTCGCCGGGGAAGACGGGTTTCTCTCGTCATGGCTTGACGGTCCGCCGCAGACCAACGAGGTGGCGCGGTCGAGCGCGATCCTCGGCGGATGCCTGACGATCGCCGCGGCGACCCGGCTGCCGCTGGAGATATTCGAGATCGGAGCCAGCGCCGGCCTCAACCTCGGCTTCGACACCTACGCCTATGATTTCGGCGTCGCCGAATGGCGGCCGCCGGGGGCGACGGTCCTGATCCGCTCGCGCTGGGATGGGGACCTGCCGCCGCTCGACGCGCCGCTTGCCGTCGCCGGCCGCGCCGGCTGCGACCTCGCCCCGCTCGACCCCGGCGCCGCCGCCGACCGCGACCGTCTCCTCGCCTATGTCTGGCCCGACCAGACCGAGCGGCTGGCGCGGATCGAGGGCGCCCTCGCCGCCGCCGCCCGGAGCGGGCTTCGCGTCGAGAGGGCCGATGCCGCCGACTGGGTCGAAGCCCGGCTGAAGCCCGCCGCAGGCCGGGCCCGCGTGCTCTGTCACACGATCGTCTGGCAGTACCTGCCGGCCGCCACCCGGGCGCGGATCGAAGCTGCGATCACAGCGGCGGGCGTCCACGCCACCAGCGAGTCACCCGTCGCCTGGCTCAATGTCGAGCAGGACGGCGTCCCCGGCTCCGCCAATATCCGCCTGACGCTCTGGCCGGGCGGCAGGACCGTCAGCCTCGGCCGCGCCGACTATCACGGCCGCTGGATGCGCTGGCAGCCGGGCGACGCGGGCTCGTCGAGCGTCTTCGGATGAGGGAACCACCGTAGGATGGGTTGACGCGAAGCCGAAACCCATCATTGAAGCGGCGATCAACCCGGCCCGGAAAATGGGCGCGGGAAGAAGAACGTGTGCCCGCCGATGTCTTTTTCCCCTCGCGTCATCCCCGCGAAAGCGGGGACCCAGTAACCGATGCCGGCGCAGAATGAATCACGGCGATGGCTACTGGATGCCCGCTCCCGCGAGCATGACCGTCAGTGTTTCCCGTGGATCACGCCGTCTCGCGCGAGGAGGCGAAGCCCTAAGCGGCGTACTTCACCACCTGCTGCGTCTGCTCGCCGAGGCCCGCGATGCCGAGGTGCACGGTGTCGCCGGGCTTGAGGAAACGCGGCGGCTTCATGCCGGCGCCGACGCCCGGCGGCGTGCCGGTGGTGATGACGTCGCCCGGGGCAAGCTCCATGAACTGGCTGATGTAGCTGACCAACGTCGCCACGCCGAAGATCATCGTCCGGGTGTTGCCGGTCTGCATGCGTTTGCCGCCGACGTCGAGGAACATGTCGAGGTTCTGCGGGTCCTTGACCTCGTCGCGGGTCACCAGCCACGGCCCGAGCGGTCCGAAGGTCGGGCAGCCCTTGCCCTTGGTCCACTGGCCGAGCCGCTCAAGCTGGAACTCGCGCTCCGATACGTCGTGGCAGGCCGAATAGCCGGCGACGAAAGAGAGGGCGTCCTTCTCGCTGATGTAGCTGCCGCCCTTGCCGATGATGACGGCAAGCTCGACCTCCCAGTCGGTCTTCTTCGAGCCCTTGGGGATGACGATGTCGTCGTTCGGGCCGGACAGCGAGGTCGGGGCCTTGTTGAAGATGATCGGCTCGGTCGGGATCAGCGCCCCAGAACTCCTTGGCGTGGTCGGCATAGTTGAGGCCGATCGCGATGAAGTTGCCGACCCGGCTGATCGGCGGGCCGAGACGCGGCTTGCCTTTGACGGCCGGCAGCGTGTCCGGCTTGACCCGCCTGATCCTGGCGATCGCGCCGTCCGCGAGGGTTTCCGGCGAGATGTCGGGGACCACCTCCGAGAGGTCGCGGATGACGCCGGTCTTGTCGAGGAGGCCGGGCTTCTCGCGGCCCGGGCGGCCGTAGCGCAGGAGCTTCATGGTTGTCGCTTCTCCCTGGGAATGGCGATGGGCTCAGAAGGCTTTGGCGATGAGACCGCCGTCGACGAGGATGTTCTGGCCGGTGATATAGCCGGCATGGACCGAGCAAAGGAAGGCGCAGACCTGTCCGAATTCCTCGGGCGTGCCGAAGCGCCGCGCCGGCACCGCGTTCGCCGAACGCGCCTCGGCCTCGGCAAGCGAGATGCCGCGCCGCTCGGCCTCGCGCTTGATGCCGGATTTGAGGCGCTCGGTGTCCATCCGGCCGGGCAGGATGTTGTTGATGGTCACGTTGCGGTCGGCGATCTCGCGGCAGACGCCGGCAAGGAAGGCGGTCAGTCCGGCGCGGGCGCCCGAGGAAAGATCGAGCCCGGTCACCGGCGCGAGCACCGACAGCGAGGTGATGTTGACGATCCGCCCGAAGCCGCGCGCCGCCATCCCGTCGGCCGCGGCGATGATCAGCTCGATCGGCGTCACCATGTTCTGGATGACGCCCGAGATGATCTTCTCGCGGTCGAGCTCGCGGAATTCGCGCCGCGGCGGTCCGCCGTTGTTGTTGACCAGGATGTCCGGCTTCGGGCAGGCGGCGAGCAGCCCTCGCTGCACCTCCGGCTCGCTCACGTCGCCCGCGACCGCCTCGACGCGGACGCCGAACCGGCCGGCGATCTCGCGCGCGCTTGCCTCGAGCGACGCCTCATCGCGCCCGTTGATGACGAGGTCGACGCCGTTTTCGGCAAGCGCCGTGGCGCAGCCGCGCCCGAGCCCGCGGCTCGAGGCGCAGACGATTGCTTTCCGGCCGGAGATTCCGAGGTCCAGGACCGCCCCCCATTTTCCGTCAACCGACTAGACCCATCCGCCGGCCGGCTCAAGCCCGCAAGAACCGGGTTGCAGACTCGAACGCCGCACCGTAGGTTTCGCCGGGGCGGGATCGGTAAGCATTATTGACCTAAGCCTCGGCCGCCTTTTCCAGCGCCATGCAGGACTTCATTCCTCTTCTTGTCTTCGTCCTGGTGGCGACCTGTACGCCCGGCCCGAACAATTTCATGGTGCTCGCGTCGGGGGCGAATTGGGGACTGGCGCGGACCCTTCCCCATATTTTCGGCATCGCGCTCGGCTTCCCGGCGATGATCGTCGCGGTCGGCGTCGGGCTTGACGCCGCCTTCAAGGCCTTTCCGCAGCTCTACGAGATCCTCAAGTGGCTGGCCTTTGCCTACGTCCTCTACCTCGCCTGGCGGGTCGCCAATGCCGGCCGGCCGAAACTCGAGGCGGAGGGCGGGCGGCCGCTCAGCCTGATCGGCGCGGTGGCCTTCCAGTGGGTCAATCCCAAGGCGTGGGCGATCATGATCGGCGCGCTCGCGCTGTTCACCACGCCGAACGGCAACCAGGTCGTCGAAGTCGCCGTGATCGCGGTGCTGTTCGGGCTGGTCTGCGTCCCCAACGGTGTCGTCTGGGCGCTTTTCGGCACCGGGATTGCGCGATTCCTCGCCGACGACCGTCACCGCCGCATCTTCAACATCGTCATGGCGGTGCTTCTCGTCGCCTCGGTGGCGCCGACGCTCTTCGAATAATCCGTCACAGGACTGTCTTTCGAATCAGCTACCTACCAGCCGCTCTTCACCCGGCATGGTGGCGCCGATGCTCGATCGGCCTTCGTCGCGGCATTTCCGGACGCTCTTCCTGTCCGACATCCATCTCGGCTGCCGGGGCTGCCAGGCCGCGCTCCTCATCGATTTTCTGCGGTACCACGACGCCGAGTCGATCTATCTCGTCGGCGACATCGTCGACGGCTGGCGCCTCAAGAAGGGCTGGTACTGGCCGCAGGAGCACAATGACGTCGTCCAGAAGCTGCTGCGCAAGGCGCGTAAGGGCTCGCGGATCATCTACGTCCCGGGCAACCACGACGAATTTCTCCGCGACTATGTCGGCACCCATTTCGGCGGGGTCGAGGTAATGGACCGCACCATCCACGAGACCGCCGACGGACGGAAATTCCTGGTCATCCACGGCGATATCTTCGACGTGGTCGTCCGGCACGCCCGCTGGGTGGCGCATCTCGGCGCCAGCGCCTATTCGGCGGTGCTCGCCGTCAACACCGGCTTCAACCGCATCCGGCGGCGGCTCGGCTTCGGCTACTGGTCGCTGTCCGCCTGGACCAAGCTCCGCGTCAAGAACGCGGTCAACTATATCGGCGCCTTCGAGGAGGCGCTCGCCAACGAGGCGCGCCGGGTCGGCGCCGACGGCGTCATCTGCGGCCACATCCATCACGCCCGCATCACCGACCGGGACGGCTTCCGCTACGTCAATACCGGCGACTGGATGGAAAGCTGCACGGCGGTCGCCGAGCATCACAACGGCGACCTCGAAATCATCCGCTGGACGGTGCTGAGCCCGCGATCGGATCTGCCCGACGACGAGGACGAGAATGTGTTCGCCGAGGCCTCCGCGTGAGGCTGCTCATCGCGACCGACGCCTGGCGCCCCCAGGTCAACGGCGTCGTCCGCACGCTGGAATCGACCATCGCGATAGTCCGGCGTCGCGGTATTGACGTGAGCGTCCTCTCGCCGGAGGACTTCAGAACCGTCCCGATGCCCTTCTATCGCGAGATCCCTCTGGCGCTCGCCACCTATCGCGCGGTGGCTGGACGGATTACCGCCTTCCGACCCGATATCGTGCACGTCGTCACCGAGGGGCCACTCGGGTGGCTCGTCAGACGCTGGTGCCTGCGGAACCACGTTCGGTTCGCCACGAGCTATACGACGCGCTTCCCCGAATATATTCGGGCCCGCGTCCCGGTTCCGACCGAGTGGACCTATCGCATACTCCGGCAGTTCCATCAGCCCGCCGGCGTCACCCTGGTAGCCACGCCGCGGCTGGCGCAGGAGCTGAGCGACCGCGGATTCACGCATCTCGGCCTCTGGCCACGCGGCGTCGATACCGACCTGTTTTCGCCGGAGCGGGCACGTCCGACGACCTTTCGGCGGCCGGTGTTCCTCACGGCTTCGCGAATTGCCGTCGAGAAGAACATCGATGCATTTCTCGGCTTGCCTCTCCCGGGATCGAAGGTCGTGGTCGGCTCGGGACCCGACGAGGGACGGTTGCGGCGGAGATATCCGGACGCCATTTTTCTTGGGCGACTGCATGGGACTGCACTTGCGGAGGCGATCGCTTCAGCGGATGTCTTCGTCTTTCCAAGCCGCACCGACACCTTCGGAGTCGTACAGCTCGAAGCTCTCGCGAGCGGTGTTCCGGTCGCCGCTTATCCAGTGCCTGGTCCGCTAGACGCGATCGACGGACACGCGGTTGGGATCCTCGACCCCGATCTGGGGAGCGCCTGCCTCGATGCGCTCCTGATCGACCGGCAGCGGTGCCGAGAGCATGCCCTGCGGCGTTCCTGGAATGCTTCGGTCGACCTCTATCTCAAGGAGCTGTCGGCTCTCTTGGCCGCTCCGGACGCCTAGCAGCGCAACCGCAGTACGTTGCACCGGATGCTCGTTTCGCTATCCTTGTCCGGGACGCCGGTCGCGGGAGCGAGCTTTGGATCGGACCCAAGAGGGATTTCGGATCAACTCAATCGATTTGAGGACAGCCCTTCGCTACTGCCCAAGCGAGCGGCGGGCGATGATCTTTGAGGTCTCCTCGCTGGCCGGCACGGCGGTGCTGACCGTACCCGGCCTCGGCGACGCCCTGAGGTGGCTCGGCCGCGGCTTCGCCCTCGGCCTGCAGGCGGTATCTCCCGCGATCGACATCGACATGGGCGCCGGACCGCCGCCGCGCGACATGTTCGTTAAAATCCTCGTCTGCGCGGCCCCGCTCACCTTTTTCTTTTGCTACGTGGTGAGCGGCTTTCTCTCATATGTCTCGGAAACGATGTTCGCCGGGCAGGGGTTCGCCGGCCTGTCCTTCATCGACGATTGGTGGAACTTCGTCATCTACCTCGTCGTCGTGCCGCTCTATGTGTCATGCGCGATCTTCCTGATCTATGTCTCGGCGCTGAGCTGGCGGCGGCTGAACGCCATCTATGCGCAGCAGGCCGGCGCGACGTCGTTCTGGAGCAACTCGACAAGGGCAGTCGGGTTCTTCGCGATCTCGTTCACGATCGCCGGACTTTACATTTCCGAATACCTGACCGATCTCGCCGATCCACATGTCACCAAGACGCTGTACTGGTTCTTCACGCCGATGCCCGACGGCGTCGGTCGTACCCTCAATCGCGCCGGCTACTACTATGTGTTCCTCAACGCCATCCTCTTGTTCATCACGTCGATGGCGGCGTTTTCGTTCATTGCGCTGAGCATCGAGATATTCCGCTTCGGCAAATACATTCCGAGGCTGGTCGCAGCCCAGGCGTCTCCTGGCCCGGGCGAGGATGGCAAGGAGGAACTCCTGCGCTCCATGGAGAAGAAGATTCAGGAGACTCTGGACGAGTATGCCTATGCCTACATCGTCGCCAAGATGCTCGTGGCAACCTATGCCGTGAACATCATCCTCTGGCAGGCATCGCCGGCCGGCAAGGTCGGCAACGTCAATTCGGCAATTGTGGCGCTTGCCATCATTGGGCTGATTTTCCTGGTCGTGCCGCGGCTCTATCTGAATTCGAAGTGGCACCGCGCCAAGCTTTCGGTCCTGAAGGCGATGGGCAAGACCGGCGAGATCGGCGACGAACTGGCGCCGCGGCGCTTTCGGCGGTCGGAAACCTGGCTCGACGTCCTGTTCATTTTTTTGCTCGCCAAGACCGCGGTCAACCAATTCGAGCATTCTGGCGTGATCGATTTTTTCTTCCAATTCCTGGCGTGAGCGATGAATGGTCCGCGCTAACGCGTCGCTTCTGCATCCGTCCTTCGACGACGTCCGCGCCGCGGCCGGGCGTCTCGACGGCCTTGCGGTCCGCACGCCGCTTCTGTTCAGCCCCTTCCTCGACGAGATCGTGGGGGCCCGCGTCCTGCTCAAATGCGAGAATCTGCAGCGCACCGGCTCGTTCAAATTTCGCGGCGCCTACAATGCGCTGGCGAGCCTTGCGCCGGAGCTCCGGGCGCGCGGCGTGGTCGCCGTCTCCTCCGGCAACCACGCCCAGGGCGTCGCCGAGGCCGCGCGGATTTTCGGCGTCCCCGCGACGATCGTCATGCCGGCCGACGCTCCGGAAGCGAAGCTCGCCCGCACCAGGCGGAGCGGCGCCACCATCGTCGCCTATGACCGCGCCAGCGAAGACCGCGAGGCGATCGCCGCCGCGGTGCTGGCCGAGCGCGGCGGCGCCCTCATCCATCCCTACAACGACGCCGATGTCATTGCCGGGCAGGGGACCGTGGGGCTCGAGATGACGGCCGATGCGAATGCCATGGACGCAATCCCGGATATGGTGGTCGTGCCGTGCAGCGGCGGCGGCCTGTCGGCGGGGATCGGCATCGCGGTCCGCGCTGCGTATCCCGATTGCGAACTCGTGCTCGCCGAGCCCGAGGGCTTCGACGATTACTCCCGCTCGCTCCGCGAGCGGCGCATCCTCGCCAACCCGGCGCAGGCGGGTTCGGTCTGCGACGCGCTTCTCGCGGTTTCGCCCGGAGCGATCGGCTTCGCCCTCAACCTCGCGCACAAGGCCCGCGGCGTCGTGGTCAGCGATGACGAGGCGCTGGCCGCTGTCGCCTTCGCCTTCGCCGAGCTGAAGCTGGTGGTCGAGCCGGGCGGCGCGACCGGCCTCGCCGCGCTGCTCTCCGGCCGCCTCGGCATCCGCGGGCGGACGGTTGCGGTTGTCCTTTCCGGCGGCAATATCGACTTCCCGGTCCTCGAGCGGGCTCTGGCGGTGGCCGGCAAGCGCGGCTGAGATTCCGTCGCCGCCGCTCGTCAGGGCGGGAGCCCTGATGTAAGGTCCGGCGCGAGACGGCGCCCGCCTCCTCGCCACCGATCCTCCGACCGCCAATCGCGACGATGACCGACCTCCCGGCACCCTCTGCCGCGCCTCGCTTCTACGCGCTTCGCATGCGCATGTTCTTCGCCGGCTACTTCATCTATGGCGGCGTGGTCGTGCCGTTTTTTCCGGTCTGGCTGGATTTTCGCGGCCTTACCGACGTGCAGATCGCCAATGTCATCGCGGTTCCGGGCATCCTTCGCGTGCTGCTCACCCCGTTTGCCGGCGTGTTCGCCGACCGGGCCCCGAACCGGCGGTTCGCGGCGATCGTGTTCGCCTTGCCGGCGGCGGCGGTGTTCCTCCTGGCCTGGCCGGCCGAGAGCTACCTCCCGATCCTCCTCGTCGTCGCCGTATCGTTCACGCTTTACGGGCTCGTGCTGCCGCCCGCCGAGGCGCTGGCGCTGACCGGGGTGCGGCGCTTCGGCCTCGACTATGGCCGGATGCGGCTCGGCGGCTCGGTCGCCTTCATCGTCGCCAATCTCGCCGCCGGCGCGTTGCTGACGCTGACCAAAGCCGATGTCATCTTCTGGCTGACGCTCGGCGCGCTCAGCTTCTCGACGATCGTCGCTTTCTGGCTTCCGGTAACACCACCCGCGCTGCGGGCCCTCGACGACACCGCCCGGCCGCGCACCGCGCCGATGCGGCTGATCTTCGCCAAGCCGGTTTTCCTGATCCTCTTCGTGGTCGGCGGCCTGACCCAGGCGAGCCATGCCGTCTTCTACAGCTTCGGCAGCCTCTATTGGCAGCGCCTCGGCTTCCACGGCGTCGACATCGGGATCTTCTGGGCGATCAGTATCGCCTGCGAGGTGACGCTGTTCATGTTTTCAGGCGCGGCGGTCCGCCTCGCCGGTCCGCTCGGCCTGCTCGCCCTTGGCGCCGTCGCCGCGATGGTCCGCTGGAGCCTCTTCTCGCTTGAGCCGGGATTCCTTGGTTTTGCGGCTCTTCAGACGCTGCATGGCCTGACCTTCGCCGCCACCTATCTCGGCAACCAGCACGCCATTGCCCGCGCCGTGCCGGAAGAGGCGACCGCCTCGGCGCAGGGCCTTTTTGCCATGGTCGTCGGCCTGCTCATGGCCGGGGCCACCTTCCTCGCCGGCCCGCTTTACGAATCGCTCGGGAGCGAAGCGTTCCTGGTGATGACCATCCCACCCGCGCTTGCCCTGGTGTTGCTCGGGATCTATCGGGTCGCGACCCGCGACTCCGTCCAGGCCTGACGCCGATGCCGCAGAACAAATACGACGATCCGGATTTCTTCCGCCGCTACAGCGCCATGGATCGCTCGCTCGGCGGTCTCGATCGCGCCGGCGAATGGCCGGCCTTCCGGGCTCTGCTCCCGAAACTCGCCAACCGGCGCGTCCTCGATCTCGGCTGCGGCTTCGGCTGGCACTGTCGCTATGCCCGCGAGAACGGGGCGCGGTCGGTGACCGGCGTCGATGTCTCCGAGAAGATGCTCGACCGGGCCAGGGCGGAGACCGGTGATCCGACGATAAGCTATGTCCGGGCGGCCATCGAGGACATCGATTTCGCGCCCAACTCCTTCGATGTCGTGATCAGCTCGCTCGCCTTCCATTATGTCGAACGTTTCGATCTGGTGTGCGGGAAGGTCCACGCCTGCCTGGCGCCCGGCGGCGATTTCGTCTTCTCGGTCGAACACCCGGTGTTCACGGCCCGGGCGGCGCAGGACTGGATTCTCGGCCCTGCCGGCGAGCGGCTTTATTGGGCCGTCGACGGCTACACGGACGAGGGTCCGCGGCGAACGAGCTGGCTGGCCGAGGACGTGGTCAAGTACCATCGCACGCTCGCCACCTACATCGACACGGTGATCGACAGCGGGTTCACCCTCATGCGGATCGCCGAGCCCGGGCCGCCGCCGGAGATGCTCGCTGACGATCCTGCCGCGAAGGACGACCTGCGCCGGCCGACCTTTCTGCTCGTCGCCGCGCGGAAGGCCCGCGATGTTGTCCCCGGCTGACCCAAGCTGCGACGAGGCGAGGTTGGATCGCGCGCCCTTCGCCACAGTCAAACAATCCCGTATCGTCATTCCGGCGTATGCGCCTGCGAAGGAATTCAGTGCCTGGACCAATGGGATGATCCGCGTCGTTGCCATCTCCACACCGTCATCCTCCGGTCACGCCGGACGATGACGGTATTGAATGTTTCGGTGCGATGCCCCGTGCTGCTTCTCGCGGCCGTAATTTCCTCACAACCTCGTACGCCGGCATCCAAGGCTGTCAGGAAATGCCTCAGCCAGGCGTGGTCGCGTCCTTCGAGGCTCGGGCTTCGCCCTCGCACCTCAGGATGGCGGCGTGGGTTGCTTTCCCGGAAGGCCGGACGCGACCGGCGCTTGGGGAGAAAGCTAGCAACGCCATCCTGAGGAGCTCCGCGAAGCGGAGCCTCGAAGGACGCGGAAAAGCTGATCCAGCCCGCCCATTTCTTCACAAACTCGTGCACCGGAATCCATCACTGCCGGTGCAATTTGGTCAAACGCCTGGTGAATGACGCCGTCGGCGATGGACCCCCGCTTTCGCCGAGGTGGACGGGAACCCGATTAGCGATGCAAGCCTGAATTCACGCGCTCTAACCCCACAGCTCGGGCGGCGGCGGCAGGATCCAACCTCTGTCGTAGCGGAGTCCGGGCGTCCGGTCGTGGGCGAGGAGCAGCGGCCCGTCGAGGTCGACGAAATCGGCGCCTTGCGCGACGAGAAAGGCCGGCGCCATGGCGAGCGAGGTGCCGAGCATGCAGCCGACCATCACCCTGAACCCGAGACGCCGCGCCTCGGCGGCGACGGCGAGGGCCTCCGTGATCCCGCCCGCCTTGTCGAGCTTGATGTTGACGGCGTCGTAACGGCCGGCGAGCCGCGCCAGATCGCCGGTCGTGTGCAGGCTCTCATCGGCGCAGATCGGGACGGTGTGCGGAATGGTTTGCAGGCCACTGTCGTGCGCCGCCGGAAGCGGCTGCTCGACGAGTTCGACCCCGGCGGCCGCGCAAGCCGCGAGGTTCCCGGCGAGGTCGGCTAGCTGCCAGCCCTCATTGGCGTCGACGATCAGCCGCGCCGCGGGCGCCGCTTTCCGCACCGCCTCGATCCGCGCCGGATCGCCCTCCCGGCCGAGCTTCAACTTGAGGAGAGGGAGCTCGCGCGACCCGGCGGCGGCGGCGGCCATCGCCTCCGGCGAATCGAGGCTCAGCGTATAGGCGGTCTCGACGGAACGAAGCGGTCCGAGGCCGGCGATCGCCGCCGCCGATACCCCGCTCAGCTTCGCCTCGAGATCGAAGAGCGCGCAGTCAAGCGCGTTCCGTGCGGAGCCGGCGGGCATCGCCCGGCGCAACCCGGCGCGGTCCATCCCGCCGGCAATCGCCCCGGCGGCAGCGTCGATCGCCGCAACCGTCGCCTCAACCGATTCGCCGTAGCGGGGATTGGGGGCTGATTCGCCGCGCCCGACGCAATCGGCCTCGCGCACCGACGCGACCACGACGACGGCGCTCTTCGCGACGCTTCGCGAAATGGCGAACTCTCGGGCAAGCGGCCACTTTTCGACGGCCGTCTCGACGATTCTCGGCATCTCCGTCGCTTGACCGTTGCCGCAGGTGCCCGTCGCGGGCACACTCCGGCCGCAACACTAGAGACCGGGCACCGACGGCTCAAGCACCGGCCCTCTTCCGGACCAAGAGCGAATCGCCATGGCCAATTCAGATGCAATGCTGCAGGGCACGCTGGGGCGGGCCGCCGTCGGCGGCGGCGCGACGCGGCTCTCGGCGCAGGGCGCCTGGGTCATCGATACCGCCGACGCGCTCGACCACGGTCTTGATCGGGCGGTCGGCGACGCCGGCGGCCGGGTGATCCTCGACCTCTCGGGAATCACCCATATCGATACCGCCGGCGCCTGGCTGATCACCCGGATTCTGTCCCGCTTGCAGCAGCGCGGCGCAACCGTCGAGATCGTCGGCGCGTCGGAGAACACAAGGCGGCTGCTGGCGGCGGTCGAGCCCGCCCGGAACATCGTCGTCGAGGAGCCGCGCCGCCGTTTCTTCATGGTCGTGCTTCTCGAGGGGCTTGGCCGCTCGATCGTCAACTTCAGAAACGATTCCATCCAGGCCCTCGGCATCCTTGGCGGTGTCGTCCGCGGTCTCGTCCGCGCCGTTCGCAGGCCGTCGCGCTTCCGGTTCACCTCGATCGTCTATCATATCGACCGGACCGGGCTGCAGGCGGTCCCGATCATCGGCCTGATCTCGATCCTGATCGGCGGCATCGTCGCCCAGCAGGGCGTGTTCCAGTTGAGCTTCTTCGGCGCCGAGGACTTCGTCGTCGACCTCGTCGGCATCCTGGTGCTGCGCGAGCTCGGGGTGCTCCTCACCGCCATCATGCTCGCCGGCCGCTCGGGCAGCGCCTATACCGCCGAGATCGGCTCGATGAAGATGCGCGAGGAGCTCGACGCGCTGACCGTGATCGGTCTCGATCCGGTCGAAACCCTTATCATGCCGCGGATCGTCGCCTTGGTGATCGCGTTGCCGCTCCTCACCTTCCTTTCCGACATGTGTGGCCTCCTCGGCGGCGCTCTGGTCGCCTTCATCTACGGGAACATGAGCTTCCAGCGGTTCATTCTCCTCCTCCGCGACGCCGTCGACATGAGCACCCTGATGGTCGGCCTCATTAAGGCGCCATTCATGGGTCTCATCGTTGGATTGATCGCGGCAAACGAAGGTCTCAATGTCGAGGGCAGCGCCGAATCACTGGGACGCAGGACGACATCGTCGGTGGTCAAGGCGATCTTTATGGTGATTGTCGCCGATGGCCTGTTCGCGATCTTCTTCGCGGCGATCGACTATTAGAATCGACTGTACCGAATGAGCGATCAGCTCTCAGAAGTCATGCATGGCACGCTGCCGCGCGGCGAGGTGGTGATCAGGGTGCGCGGCCTGACCTCGGGCTTCGGCGAGGTGAACGTCATCGAGAATCTCGACCTCGACGCCTATAGCGGCGAGATCCTCGGGGTGGTCGGGTCGTCCGGCACGGGGAAGACCGTGCTGCTGCGCACGATTCTCGGCCTCATTCCCAAGCGGGCGGGGAAGATCGAGATTTTCGGGATCGACCTCGAGACCTGCACGCCGGCCCAGCGCGAGGCGATCGACCGCCGCCTCGGCGTGATGTTCCAGCAGGGGGCGCTGTTTTCCTCGCTTAACGTTCTCCAGAACATCCAGGTGCCGATGCGCGAGCATCTCCGTCTGTCCCAGGGGCTGATGGACGAGCTTGCCCGCCTCAAGCTCGATCTGGTCGGCCTTCCCGCCGACGCCGCCTTGAAGTCCCCCTCCGAGCTTTCCGGCGGCATGACCAAGCGCGCCGGCCTGGCGCGGGCGCTGGCGCTTGATCCCGAGATCGTCTTCCTCGACGAGCCGACCTCCGGCCTCGACCCGATCGGCGCCGCCGACTTCGACCAGCTGATCGAAACGCTGCGCGACACCCTCGGCCTCACCGTCTTCATGGTGACCCACGACCTCGACAGCCTGCACACGGCGTGCGACCGCATCGCGGTGCTCGCCGACAAGCGCGTGCTCATCGAGGGCTCGTTCGCCGAAATGCTGAAATTCGATCACCCCTGGGTGCAAAGTTATTTCCGCGGGCCGAGGGCGCGCGGCATGGTCGCCTGAGGCCGGCATGGAGACCCGCGCCCGCTACGCCCTGATCGGCCTGTTCACCCTGGTGGTGATCGTGGCCGCCTTTGGCTTCATCTATTGGCTGAAGCGCCTCGACGAGACCGGGATCCGCTCCACCGTCTATTTCGAGTTCAGCGGTTCGGTCGGCGGCCTGGCCCCGGGTGGAGCCGTGTTCTTCGCCGGCATCAAGGTCGGCACCGTCACCGCGACCGCCTTCGATCCGACCGACCCGAACAAGGTCCTGGTCACCGCGGAGGTGCGCCAGGACACCCCCGCCAAGGTCGATTCCAAGGCCGAAGTCGGCGCCAACTTCCTGACCGGCGTCGCCTATGTCGAGATGTCGGGCGGCACGCCGGGCGCTGAGAGCCTGTTCGCGGCAACGCCGCCGAAGCTGGTCGGCACCCAGTCGGCCCTCGGCGATGTGCTCGCCGCCGCCGGCTCGGCCGTCAACAAGCTCGAATCGATCGTCGACCGGGTCGACGCCTTCCTCAAGGAAAACCAGGAGTCGGTCACCAACACCACCCGCAATGTCGAGGCCTTTACCGGCGCGCTCGCCGCGAACGCCGATGACCTCAAGAACTTTCTCGCCAGCGTCTCGGACCTTTCCGATACCGCGAGCCGGCTTTCGGACCGCCTTGACGGGGTGATCGCCAAGGCCGACGAGATCGTCACCGCGGTCGACCCGGACAAGGTGAGCGGCATCATCTCAAGCACCGACGACTTCATGAAGAAGGCGGCCGACGCGTCCGCCAACATCCAGGGAATCATCGCCAGGGCCGACGAGATCGCCGCCAAGCTCGACGATTTTTCCAACGGGCTTAACTCGACCCTGAAGAACGTCGATGCGGTCGTGGCGGGCGTCGACCCCGCCAAGGTGAGCAGCACCGTCGACAGCCTCGCCGGCTTCTCCGACAAGCTGAAGGCGGCGACGCCCGACGTCGACAACCTCGTCGCCGACGCCAAGGCGGCGGTCGCCAACGCCAAGGACTTCACCGCCAACCTCACCGGGCAGAAGGAAGACCTCAACGCCATCGTCGCCGACGCCAAGGAGCTTGCCGACCGCCTCAACACGGCGTCGACCAAGCTCAATTCGGTGCTCGGCAAGGCCGACGCGTTCCTCGGCGACGAGAATGGGGCGGGCAAGAACTTCTTCCAGGAGGCCGCCGGAGCGGCCCGGGCCATCCGCAAGGTGGCGGAAACCCTCGATGCGCATGCCGCGGAGATTTCGGGCGGCCTCGCCGACTTCTCGACGCGCGGGCTTACCAACGTCACCCAGCTCGTCAACGAGCTCCGTGCCACGGCGGCGCGGATCGATCGCGCCGTGACCGATCTCTCCAGCAATCCGTCCGGAATTGTCTTCGGTAGCAATCCCAGCGTTCGCGAGTACAATCGCCGCTGATTTGCCTCGGGGCGAATGAGGCACGGCGGCGGATGGGGGACTGATTGGCGCTTCGACGTTTGATGGGGTGGCTTTGCCGGGCGCTGCCGCCGCTGGCGCTTGCCCTGTTCCTTGCCGGCTGCAGCCTCTTCCGCGGGCCGCCGCCGGAGACCTACGACCTTCCCGGACCGAGTTCCATTCCGCACCTGACGTCGGGGACGGCGGCGCAGATCCTGATTGCCGAGCCGACCGCGCTCAAGACCCTCGACACCGAGCGGATCGTCGTCTCCAGCGGTCCGCGCCTCTACTACTATCCCGACGCCCAGTGGCCCGACCGCATGCCCAAGGTCTATCAGGCCAAGGCGATCGAGGCGTTCGAGAAATCGAAGCGGGCGAAGGCGGTCGGGCGGCCGGGCGAGGGGCTCAGCATCGACTACCAGGTCCTCACCAATGTGCGCGCCTTCGAGTTCCGCTCCGAGGGCGACGGCAAGGGCGGCTATGCCCATATCGAAGTGTTCGTGAAAATCATGGACGACCGCAACGGCCGGGTCGTCGCGACCCGCACGCTGACCGGCGATGCTCCGGTCAAGGACGACACCGCCGCCGGCGTCGTCGCCGGCGTCAACGCGGCCCTGAGCGACGTCCTCGTCGATCTGGTCCGCTGGACGCTCAGCGTTATTTGAAGGAGCGGCGGCTACGGAGGCCTATGGTCATTCCGCGCGGTCGAAATGCGGGAACCGCGATAATCCTTGCCTCGGTGCGAAGCCGTCGAAGGGGGTAATCCAGACCCGGAACCTGCATCAAGAGGAGACCGACGACATGCGATACGCAGCCATTTTGACGGGAGCGTTCCTGACACTCGGGGTCCTGGGAGGGGCAACCGGCCACGCCGAGGACATTACCCGGACGCCGCTCCAGAAGTGGGAGATCCCGAGCACGGCGCCCTATGACATCAACATGCTCTACGTCGTGATCAAGGCCGGCGGGACCAGTGGGCGCCATAACCATCCCGGCGCGGAGTTGACCTATGTCGTATCGGGCAATCCTGCCCTCAAGATCGACGGTCAACCGGATAAGTCCCTCAAGCCCGGCGATTCCTTCATGATCGCTCCCGGCGTCGTCCATGAGGTCGTCGCCGGCGGAAGCGAGCCGGCGGTTCTCGTGCTCAGCTACGTGACGGAGCGCGGCCAGCCGGTGATCAACCAGGTTCCCTGATCCGGTTGACGACACCATTGAGTTCGAGCCTCCGCGTGCATCGAGAATGCGCCGCGGCTCGCCGCCCCATGGTGGGTGCGCGTCCCGCGCACCGGGCGGCCGGAGGCCGCCCCTCCGCCTCTCCGCACCGGGTGGCCGGAGGCCGCCCCTCCGCCCCTCCGCACCGGGCGGCCGGAGGCCGCCCCTCCGCATCGGATGCCGCGATCGTCGCCTGAAGGCCAAACTCAGAAGGGGCGCCTCGCGGCGCCCCTTTCTGATTCCCGGAGGCTACGCCGACGGATTTCAGTCGAAGCGGCCGCTGGCGTGGGCGAGCATGGTATAGACCTTGCCTGTGTCCGAGGTCAGGTAGGCGTTACTCGCGGCGCGATTGTCGCCGTTCTTGCGGTTGACCTCGGCGAGCAGCTTCTCGAAGTCGCTGATGTAGCGATCCACCGCGCTCTTGAACTTGGCGTCGCGCTGGTACTTCTTGCGGATCTCGTCGAAGGTTTGCTGGCCCTGGAGGGTGTAGAGGCGCCGGGTGAACACGTTGTGCTCGCCGCGGCGGTGGCGTTCCCAAAGCTCGATCGAGGCGTCGTGGTCGATCGCCTTGGCGATGTCGACCGACAGCGCACCGAGCGGCTGCTCGGCTTCGACCTTGGCAGGCGAGGGCGCTGACGCACCGTTTGCCTCGGCGGTCGCCACCTGCTGCCCCGACGCCTCTGCCTTTGGCGGCGATTCCGGCGTGGTTACGCCTTCTTCATCGCGGGACGCGCGACGGAGGAGGTCCGAAACCCAGCCGCCTTCGCCACCTTCAGCCTGGGCCGGCGCCAGCGCCGAGCCGGAGGAGGCAGCGGGCACGATCGCGGCGGCCGGCGGACGCGGCGGCGGGCGCTGGACGCCCTGCGGCAGGGGGCGCGCCACGTCCGGCCGGATCGGCGTCGGGCGGGCACCGCCGTTTCCGGGACGGCGAGGCTCGGCACGCGTCTCGGTGTCGACCGCGGCCACCGAGGCGACCGGCGGCGACCACGGCGCGGCGGCACTCTCTCCGCCGCGGCCGCCTATCGCCGCGGCCGGCGCCTCGACGCTGCGGGCGACATGCCGTTCGCCGAGCGTCGGGCTGGAGATGTCGAGGGTCTTGCCGTGGCGGGCGATGATCTCGCTGAGCTCGGAGAGCGCCTGGATCTGGTCGCCGACGACGCGGCGCATCGCCTCGGTGCTCTCGCGCGCCTCTTCCGGCATCTCGAGCACGCCCTTCTTGATCTCGCTCCGGGTTTCGTCGAGGTCGTGCTGCAGGTCCTTGGTGGCGGCGCGCATCTCGCGGGTCGCCTCGGCGAAGTGCTTGGCCGCCTCGGCGACGGAGCTGCTGATCTCGTCGATGAGGGCGCGATTGGCGTCGCGGACCGCCTCGGAAGCCTTGCGGCTTTCCGTGCTCGCGGTCCGGCTCAGGTTCTCGAAATTGTCGATGACGCCCTTGGTCGCCGACGCGGTGTTCTCGGTCAGCATGCGGCTCACCGCGGTGGCGCGTTCCTCGGCGGTCTTCAGCGTCTCCGAGATGATGCGGGTGAACGACCGCATCATGCCGTCGAGCTCCTCGCTCCGGGCGCGCAGCCCGGCGGCGAGGTTCTCCAGCGCCGGCCGCCGCTCTTCGACGGTGGTCTCGATCTGGCGGTTGACCTCGGTGAGGTGGCGCGTCGCCTCGGTGAGCGACTCGCTCTGCGCCTCGAAGCGCTTGACCACGTTCGACACGCCTTCGAGGATCTCGCGCGAGACCGAGGTCAGCTTCTCGACCTGGCCGCCGAGCTCGCCCGAGGAAAGCTGGGTCGATTCGACGGCGTGCTCGATCGACTTGCCGAATTCGCCGGCGCGGGTCGCGAGCGTCGTCTCGATCTTGAGCAGGTTCTGCTCGGCGCCCGAAAGCAGCCCGCCCAGCACCTCGTTCGACTTGCCGAGGCGGTCGACCAGTTCCGACACGTCGGCCTTCAGCCGGTCGTTGGTGCCGGCGAGGATATGGGCGACCTTGTCGCTGCTCTCGATCAGGCTGCGGGCAGCCTGGTCGCCGCGGGTGACGACCATCTCGACGATGTCGGTGCCGCGCTGGTCGAGCGTGCGGAGAAGCACGTTGCTCCGCCCGTCGAGCAGCGCCGCGAGCTCGCCGCTCCGCGCGCCGAGCACGTCGTTGAATTCGCGGGTCCGCTGTTCGAGCTGCTCGGTGACGGTGCCGGCGCGTTCGCCCAGCGTGCTCTCGATCTCGTTGACGGCGCGGCCGAGGACGGTCGAGGCTTCCGAGGCGGAAGCGCGGAGCGCCCGCGAGGCGTCGCCGGCTTCGGCGATGAGCTGCTGCGTCACCTCGTTGATCGCCTGCCGGATCGCCTCGGCGACCGAATCGGTCTTGGCGGCGAGGGCGTTGGCGATGACATCGGCCCGCTCCGACATCGTCTCGGCGAGTTCGCCGGTGCGTTCGGTGAGGTGGCTCGACACCTCGATCAGCCGCCCGTCGATCAGCGCGGCGAACTCGGTCTGGCCGCCGGTGAAGGTCTCGGCGATCTCGCGGGTCCGTTCGATCAGCGTCTGGTTGATCTGGCGCGAACGATGGTCGAGCGCCTCGGCGATGCGGTGGGCGTTGCTTTCCAGCGATTCGGAGACCGCGTCGATCTTGACCCGGATCGCCTCGCCGAAATCCGAGAGGCGGGAGGCGAGCGAGGTCTCCATGTCCTGCGCCTGCTCGCCGAGCGAGGCGATCAGCGCCGGTCCGCGTTCGCCGATCAGCGTGCTGATCCGCGAGAAGCGGTCGTCGAGGCCCTCGCCGAGCTCCTTGCTGTGGACGGAGATCACCTCAGCGAACCGGCCGCCCAATTCGACGATGCGGTCGTGGATGGCGCTGCCGCGGCTGTCGATCGCGTCGGCGACCTCGGTGCCGGAATTGATGATCTTCTCGTGGATCGAAACGCCGCGCGATTCGATGGCATTGGCGACGTCGCGGCCGGAGGCGAGGATCTTCTGGTGGATCGAGACGCCGCGCGACTCGATGGCGTCGCCGACATGCTGGGTCGCTTCGACGATCGAATCGTAGATGGCGGTGCCACGGCTCTCGACGGTCTCGGCGATCTCGCGGGACGAGGAGAGATCCGCTCGTGGATCGAGGCGCCGCGGCCTTCGATCTCGTTGGCGATCTGTCCGCCCGATTCGACGATCCGCTGGTGGAGCGTGTTGCCCTGCTCGACGATGCGGTCGGCGATGCGGGTGCCGGATTCGACGATCCGCTCGTGGATGGCGCCGGCGCGCGAGGCGACCGTCTCGGCGATCTCGTTGCCGGAGGCGATGATCGTCTCGTTGATCTTCATGCCGCGGACGGCGATCGCCTTGGCGACTTCGCCGCCGACCGAGGCGAGGCGCTGGGTCAGCTCGGCGCTGCGCTCGTCGAAGGTCTCGTAGACCGAGGTCGAGGCGGAATCGATCGTCTCGCGCAGCGCGTTGGTGCGGCCCTCGATGAGGTTCGCCATCGCGTCGCCGGTCGAGGCGAGACGCTCGTTGAGCTCGGTGCCGTTGACCGAGATCGCCTCGAAGATACGGTCGCCGGTGCGCGACAGCCGGTCGGCGAGTTCGCCGCCGCGGATGGTGATGGTCTCGGCGATGCGGGTGCCGGTCTCGTCGAGCTTGTCGTTGATCTCCTGGCCGCGCAGCGCGAGGTCGACGAGCAGCGAATCGGAGTTGCTCTTCAGCGCCTCGTTGACTTCCTTGACGTGGGTCGAGATCGTCTCGGCGGCGAGGTTGCCGGTCTCCGAGATCGAACGGGTGATCTCCACCGTGCGGCGGTCGAAGCTCTCGACCAGCTCGGCGCCGACGCTGGCCAGCGTGTCGTTCACCTCGCGGCCGCGCTCGGCGATGGTGTCGGCCATCGCCCGCCCGGTGGTCTCGAGCGTCTCGTTGATGTCGGCGCTCCGCGAGAGCAGCGCGTCGGTGACCTCGGCGCCGGTCGAGGCGAGCGACTCGGCGACGTCGCTGACCGTGTCGGCGAGGCGGGTGACCAGATCCTCGCCGCGGCTCGACAGCTGCTCGACCATGTTCTCGCCGGCCGAGCCGAGGGCGGCGGTGATCTGGTCGCCGCGGTCGGCGAGCGCCACGGTGATGCGGTTGCCGGACTGGGTGACGTTGTCGGCGATCTATTCGCTGGCGAGGCGAAGGTCCTTGGACAGCGATTCCTGGGCGCTGACGATCGAGGTGCGGACGCGCTCGGAGTTGATGACGATCGCCTCGCGCTGACCGGCGAGATCGTCGATCAGGCGCGCGCATGCGGATTTCGTTGTCGGAATAGGAGCGTTCGAGCGCCGCCACCTCGTTGTGGACGAGCAGCTCGAGTTCGCTGGCGCGGGCGAGGGCGCGTTCGATGCCGTCGCCCATGGCCGCGACTTCGCGGCGGATCGCCTGGCTGACATTGACGACGGCGTCGGTGGCGATGTTCTCCGGCTCGGACAGCCGGGCGGCGACGTCGGAGATCGAGCGGGCGACGATCCGCATCTCCTGCGCGCGCCAGATCATGGTGGCGATCGCCCAGATGAAGCCGATCGGCAGGAAGAGGAGGAGGGCGAAATTGAAGAGCCCGGCGAGCCCAGCGAAATCCGCCGCGGAACATCTCCTCCGATGGAGAGGGCGACACCGACGGCGATCACCGCCCACAGGACCGAAAGGCCCATGGCGACGGGATAGATGAGGCGCGACGGGCGGCGCGGATAGGTGCCGGCGCTGACCGGGGCGCGGCGGTCGTCATTGGCGGCGAACCGGCCGCGGCCGCGCTGCTCGGCGGCGCGCGGACGCGCCGGCGGCGGCATTTGCGGCTGGGGCTGCGGCGCCGGCTGGGCAAGCGGCGGCGGCGGGCCGATATCGGCGGCCGACTCGGGACGGCGCGGCGGAGGCGGCTGCGACGGCCCCTCGGCGCGCCGCGGCGGCGCCGGCATGCGCGGCGCCTCGGCGCGGCGCTGCATTCCCTCGGGACGCCGGGGCGCATCCATCGCCGGCTGGCGCGGCGGCTCGGGGGCCCTCGGCTCGGGCGGACGCCGGGGTGGGGGGCGTTCCCGCTCGCTGTCCTCGCCGGCCCCGAAATCGAGCCGGAGCGCCTCCTCGACTGCCGAGAGGGCCGCATCATTGGGGGTTTTTCGCGGGTTCGTTGCCATGCTATCGCCTCGCGTCCGTACTCAATACCATGTCGGCCGCCAAGCCGGGCTTACACAGGCGCCCGGCAAGCGCACGCAAACTCTTCCGCGGAGAAGAAGGAAATACGCCCAGTTTCTTGTGCGTTGTACCCGCTCCCCGCCGCGGCGCAGCTTCCGCGCCCGGATCGCATCGATCCGCTTGGCCTCCACTTGCTTGCCGCTAGTCCATCCTAATGGCACATTGATGGCAGCGGCACAAGAAACTCGAACGAACCGCGGCCTTCTGTCGATCAGGTTGAGCGTCATGTCGGAGCCCCTTCGGGCGGCTACGAAAGTAGCGGCCGAATACCCGCGCGATACCCCCTTGCCGGAGGCGTCGGCGAGGCCCTCGCCGGCGCAACGGCGATACCTTTCGCGCGGTCTCGACCAGCCCGGCGGCAAGCTGCCGCTGTTCGATGCGGAGGGGCAGCGAATCGACCGGAAAACCATAGAATCCTGCCTCGAACGGGGCTGGGCCGAGCCGTGGTTCGATAACCCGGTGAAGCCCGGTTGGCTGGTCTGCAAGCTGACCCCGGCGGGACGCCTCGCGCTCGGCGAGGCGGCAGCCTCGTGAGCCCGGCGCCGGTCCGGCGTTAACCCGGCCTTAAGGATGTCCGTTAACCATTTTTTAAGAATCCCTGTCCGCCGATTAAGAAAATCTTCGGCCTGAGAGACAAGGCGTTTACCCGGCATTCGGCACAAGGCGAATAAAATCTTCGACGAAGCCGATTGGCGCGTCGCCGGAGGGCATCCCGTGACCGCTAAGCGAGGCGTGGCAGAGACCGGCGAACCGGGCGAGGGCGCGTCCCCGCCGGTTGACCTTGCCCATCTCGAACGGCAGACCCTCGGCAACCGGGCGCTGCAGGCCGAGGTGCTGAGGCTCTTCCTCGACCAGTTGTCGGATTGCGTGGCGAGGATCGGGTCGGCGGCAAGCCCGGGCGAGCGCCGCGAGGCGGCGCACCTCCTTGCCGGGTCGGCGCGCGGCGTCGGGGCCTTCACGGTTGCCGGGATCGCGACCGGGATCGAACAGGCTGACGGGCCCCTCGCCGAACGCCTCGCGGCGCTCGACGCCGCGGCCGCGGCGGCGCGGTCCTTCATCGCGGCCCACCTCGCGGCGTAGCGCGGGAAGAGCCGGGTTGGCAGGAACCGGCTGAATCGCCTATATGGGCGCCGGATCGCCCGCCCGACGCGCCGGCGGCCCTTCCGCCCACCCGGATTTCATGGCCAAAATCACCTATATCGACGCCGAGGGTAACCGCTACGAGGTCGCAGCGGAGAACGGCTCGACCGTGATGGAGAACGCCATCCGCAACGGCGTTCCCGGCATCGAGGCGGAATGCGGCGGCGCCTGCGCCTGCGCCACCTGCCACGTCTATGTCGACGAGGCCTTCCGGGAAATCGTCGGCGAGCCCGAGCCGATGGAGGAGGACATGCTCGACTTCGCCTATGACGTCCGTCCGAACTCGCGCCTCTCCTGCCAGATCCGCGTCCGCGACGAACTCGACGGCCTCGTCGTCACCGTGCCGGAAAGGCAGGGGTAGGGGCGGCTGGGCGACTCCGCACAGGGGCTGGCAGCGGGGCCTCCGCGAGGCGTACATCGCCTATTCGGCGGCTTCGCGCCGGAAGCGGGCGATGATCTCGCGGCGGCGCTCCTCCGCGGAGAGGCCCTTCCGGTCGAACTCGGCAAAAACTTCGCGCGTTTCCTCGTCGAGCCGGATTCCCTCAATCGCGCTGATCCTGCCGAACAGTTCGCGCCCGAGGAGCGGCCCGGTCGCCGGTGCCGTCTCCGGCCCTTTGCGCCCGGCGGTGTCCGCCGCGCGAGAGCGCGACCGTCTCCGGATGAATCCCGACGATGTCATGGGTCGAAGTCTAGCATCTCGGCGCAGTGAAGCCGAGGTTCCCGGTTGCGGGATCAGAGCGCCCCGGACACGCCGCCCCGGCGACGGCGACGATGTCCCGGAGGCCGCGCCTCCGGGCCCGTCGCACCCGCTCTTCCGAGGCGTTGACATTTGCTGGTGAACCGCTCCGGCCGCTCATTCCCGCGCAAGCGGGAATCCAGCCTTCACCGCACCGACCCATGTTGAAAGGACTGAACGCCCGCTTGTTGGGGGAATGATCGGCTGCCGCCGCCAGCGGCTACAGGATCGGGATGGACACGGTCGTGGTCCGATACTTGACGCGCAGTTCGCCATCCTGAACGCTGAGCAGGAACGTGTCGGTCGGCGCCTTATAGGCGCCGATTCTCTTGAAGCCGTCGCACACCTCAATGAGCCGCCAGGCATCGACCGAGACTGTCGCGTGCCACGGCGGACTTGATTGGACCAGCGATGCGACCACCGGTGTTTCCACCATGAGGCCCTCCCCGTCAGGCGCGAGGATCGTGTCGCGGGGCATCTTGCTCCGTGCGCCGGCCGGCGCACGCTTCATTTTCGGAAGCCGGGCGGCGGAGGTCGGCCAGCTCATTGAGGTATTGGTTGATGAGCAATTGGCTCATGAAGGATTCGCGTCTCCGGCGTGCGCAACCGTAACGCGCTGCTCCCGCTTCGGAAAGCGGCCCTGAATCAGTTCACGAGCATTCGCAGTATTGACACGATGCGTCACTAGGAATATATTCACAGGCATTCCCGCCCGCCGAGGGGCGCGCTCATGAGGCGTCATCTGCGTGGGGCGGGGTGCGGCGCCTGCGACGTGCCATGAGTGAATGGCAGCGGAGGATGTGCGTGCCAATTCCCGGCCGCATCCTTTCGCAGAGGACGACGGTCCGAACGTCCCGGGAGGGCCCTGACCAAATCCGCCCACCGCCACTACGAGCGGTTGCCACGATGATGGCCTTAAGGGCGGGGCGCCGGGCCGAAGGGCGATGAGCCCGACGGCAAGGCGAGGCCGGGGACGGGAGAAACACCCGTTCGGCCGCCCCCGCCCGGAGCGCGGAGGTCAGGATCGAAAAACGCCGCGGCGGGCGCTCGTTGAGGCGCCTGAACATAAATCTGAGCGGTGCCTTCGCGGCGCCCGCCACCCCCTCGTCTGCGGAATGAGGGAACGAACGTAGGATGGGTCGAGGCGAAGCCGAAACCCATCGGAGGAGCGAGGATCAACCCGGCCCACAACGCGGGCGCGGGAACGATTGAGGTTGTTCCGACCATGCCAGCTCCCAAGGCGTCATCCCCGGCGAGCGCCGAAGGCGCGAGGAAAGGGGACCCAGTAAACGATGCCGCTCACGAACGAATCGCGGCGGTGGTTACTGGATGCCCGCTCCAGCGGGCATGACCCGTCGGTGTCCGGTCCTCGCGTTTGAGCGGATGGTCGATATCGCCGCGGAAACCGCTGCACGCCTTTGCCGCGCGCGCCGCGATCAATTTGCTCGGCATCAAGGTTTGCTCGCAACATTCTTGCTTTGATTTGATCGGGCGAGCGGCTAAGCGTCGCCGCAACAGCTGACAGGGCAGGTTTCCGGGCGCCATGAACGACATTTCCATCGAGACTACGGCCGAGACGAACGTGATCGAGAAGGACGTCGTCATCGTCGGCGCCGGTCCGGTCGGGCTGTTCGCCGTCTTCGAACTCGGCCTCCTCGATCTCGGCGCGGCGGTGATCGACATCCTCGACAAGCCCGGCGGCCAGTGCGCCGAGCTCTATCCCGAGAAGCCGATCTACGACATCCCCGGCTATCCGATCATCACCGGCGAGGGGCTGGTCGAGAAGCTCCTCGAGCAGATCAAGCCGTTCAAGCCGAGCCTGCATCTTGGCCGCATGGTCGAGACGCTCGAGCGGCGGCCCGACGGCCGCTTCCGGCTCACCACCGACGCCGGCGACGCCTTCATCGCCAAGGTCGTGGTGATCGCCGCGGGCGGCGGTTCGTTCCAGCCGAAGCGCCCGCCGGTGCCGGGGATCGAGGCCTATGAAGGCTCCTCGGTCTTCTACTCCGTCCGGCGCATGGAGGATTTCCGCGGCCACGACCTGATGATCGTCGGCGGCGGCGATTCGGCGCTCGACTGGACGCTCAACCTGCAGCCGCTGGCGAAAAGCCTCACCCTCGTCCACCGCCGCGACGAGTTCCGCGCCGCTCCCGACAGCGTCAACAAGATGAAGGCGCTTCTCGCCGACGGGAAGATCCGCTTCGCCATGGGCCAGGTGACCGGGCTCAAGGGCGAGGACGGCCGCGTCGCCGCGGCGACCGTCAAGGGCAAGGACGGCGACACCGAGATCGCCTGCTCGCGCATCCTCCCCTTCTTCGGCCTTACCATGAAGCTCGGCCCGGTCGCCGGTTGGGGCCTCAATCTCGACGAGAACCTGATCCCGGTCGACACCGCAAAGTTCGAGAGCTCCGAGCCGGGGATCTTCGCCATCGGTGACATCAACACCTATCCCGGCAAGCTCAAGCTGATCCTCTGCGGCTTCCACGAGGCGGCGCTGATGGCGCAGGCCGCGGTCCGCATCTGCCAGCCCGACAGGAAGATCGTCTTCCAGTACACGACCTCCTCGTCGAGCCTCCAGAAGAAGCTCGGCGTGATCTGAGTTTTCGGAGTCGGTGGAGTCGGTTGCGGCGGTTTTCGGAGAAATCGATCAAGCCCGCGACGCTATTGCGGGGTGAAGACGATGTCGCTCGCCGCGAACTCGGCATTGTCGGCCGGGTTGACCCGGTTCGAGACCAGCCGGTATTTCCCGTCGGCCACCACCAGGGTCACGCTCGCCTTGCTCGGCTTCTGTGTCTTGCGGTCGATGAACGAGGCGCTGAAATTGATGCCGCCCTTGGCGGCCTTGCCGGAGAGGGTCGCCGGCCCCTTGCTCGTCAGCGACTGCAGCGACCCCTGATAGGAGCCGGAGCCGTTGGCCTGGATGGTGCCGCTGATGCTGCCCGAATTGGAGGAGACCGCGCAGCGGCCCTTCTGGGTGAGCACGGCCCCGCCACTTGCCAGCGTATTGGCGATCTTGCAGTAGACCGGTTCGGGCTTGGCGTCGGGGCTCTGCTTGAACGTGCCGCGGCCGATCCAGTTGCCGGCAAGCTGGCTGAGGATGGGATCGGCGGCGGCGAGCGCCGGAAGCGGCATCAGGCCGGCGAGCGCGGCGATCATCAGGCCGCGGCCGGCGCGCTTCGCGCCGTCTTTGGAAAGGGGAAAGCGAATCGATCCGAGGGCTGCTCCGCCGTAAGCGCCGGCTCGACCACGCAATCGCCGGCCCCTGATTGGACATCGTCGCCGCAACCGCACCGTCTTACGTCGCCGGGCTTGTGGGGTCGCAGTCGATCGTGACGGCTGACATAGTGTACCGCCCGGTTGGCCGCAATAAGGCAGGCGCGCTGCGGTTTTGGGCGGTTTGTCGCGGGGACTCAGGCGGTTTCCTTGCCGGCCTCGCCGGATACCGCGACCTTCGCCTCGAACCAGCGCCGGCCGGGACCGGCGATCAGCGCCGGCAGGAAGAGGAGGTCGCCGATCAGCGCGAAGACCAGGGTGGCGCCGGTAACGATGCCGAAGAGCGCCACCGTCGGCAGTCCACTGGTCGCGGTCGTGGCAAGGCCGGCGAGAATGATGCCCATGGTGAGGATCATCACCGGTCCCATTCGCCGCGTCGTGTCGATCAGCCGGGCGCCGAGGGCGGTCGGCTTTCCGTGATGGATGAAGTCGTTGAGATAGTGGGTGGTTTCGTCGACGGTGACGCCGAAGGCGACGATCAGCGCGATCACCGTGTTGAACTGCATACCGCGGCCGGCGAGGAGAAGCAGCGAGCAGGTCGCCATCACCGGCATCGTATTGATGAACACGGCAAGGAAGCCGATCGAAAAGTTCCGAAACGCCAGCACCATCACCACGAGCTCAGCAAATACCGCGAGCGTCAGGCTGAGGTTGAGGTTCTGGATGGTGCGCGTGCTTTCGCGGGTGGTGAGCACCGTAACCCCGGTGATCAGGACGTCCCGCCCGCCGGCCGTCTGCGCCGCCTGCTCGATGTCCTCGATCAGCGGCTCCAGCTTGTAGGTCGGCGCTTCCTTGACGGTGACCGAGACCAGGGCGGCATCGGCATCGTCGCGCCCGACGAACCGGGTGCGGGTCGCCTCGGGGAGCTGCGACCAGGCATCCTTGAGTCGGCTCGAGGTCGCCTGGTCGGCACCGCCGCCGAGCCATTCGACCAGGCTCCATACCGAAAGCGGCGACGCCACGCCGGGAACCTTGGCGACGGCCTCGTGGACGGCGCGAATCCTGGCGATGGCTTCAGGCGACGTCGGATCGGCGCCGTGGAGCGGAACCACGATCTGCACCGGGAAGGTGCCGTCGAAGGATTGGTCGATCCGCCCGAGCGCCGCATTCGCCGGGTTGTCGCTCGGCAGGTGCTCGCGGATCGAATAGTCCGCCGGCAGGTGGTAGTAGGCGGTGCCGAAAACCACGAACAGCGCCACGATGAGGAGCGAAATCGCCCGCGCGTTCTCAATTGCAAATCGGCTGACCGCGGCGGCCGGCCGCGCCAGCGGCGTGAAGAAATCGGGGATCGGCACGCCGCGGCCCCAGAAGCGGCCGACATAGACCGCGAGAAGCGAATGGCCGGCGATCACGACCATGCCGCTGACCAGGATGCCGATGGCGCCGACCCAGCCGAAATTCCTCAGGATCGCGACATCGGAAATTGTCAGCGAGAGAAACGACACCGAGGTGGTGATCGCCGTCAGCATGCAGGCGGCGCCGACCTGTTCCTGGGCCAGCCGCTCGGCGCGGGGCGCGTCGGCGCCGGCGTCCCGGTGCCGTCGCCACGCATGACTGAGATGGATGCCGTCGGCATAGCCGACAATCATCGCCAGCGCCGGAATGATGTTCGACAGGGCCGTGACCTGAATGCCGAGAAGCCCCATGCCGCCGAGCACCACCATGCCGGCGACCATCGCCGGGACGGCGGTAAGGACGGCGCCGATAAACGAGCGGAAGACGATCAGGCTGACGATGAAGCCGACCAGGACTCCGGCGAGGTTGAGCACGACCTGGTCGTGAATGAGAATGTCGATGATGCCGGCGCGAATTGCCGGGAATCCGGTCACGGTGGCGGTGACGTCGGTGTTGGCGAAGACCTCGGCAGCGGTCTCGTCGAGCGAGGCATTGAGGGCGCGCACCACCGACAGCGGAGCCTTTCGCTCGGTCGGGGTGATGATGAAGAGCGCGCCTTTTCCGTCGGCGGAGAGAAGCTTGTCGCCGAGCAGCGGATCGCCGCGAATCTTGTCGATCAGCGCCGGGGTCAAACCCTGGCTGGTGTCGTCGACGACGGGCGAGGAATCGCCGTTGGCGTCCGGCGGGTTGCGGAGCGCGAATAGCGAGTAGACGCTGTCTACTCCGTCGAGGAGCTGGAGCTGGAGCTGGAGGTCCTGGAGCTTTGGGAAGATTTCCGGCGACCCGAGGTCGGGCGCCTCGACGAGGAGAAGCGTTTCGTTCTCGGGATCGACGAATTCCTCGGTGATCCGCACATAGTCGCGCCAGGTGGCGTTGCCGCCGGCGAAGATGGCGCGAAGGTCCTCGTCAAAGGTGACCTGGGTTACTCCGAACGCCGCGACGGCGATCATCGCCAGGAACCCGGCCAAAGCGAGTCGCGGCCGCTTCAAGGCGATCCAGGCAACACGTTCCAGGCCGAATCCGAGGGACCACATCAAGAGGCAGTCGCACCAGAACGAGCGATGGAAGCTTTCAACGTCTGAAGATTTCCGCCGGAGGCCATGGCCCGCCTTCGCAAGTGATGACGCGCTGAAGCACGCGGGCACGCGCCGCCCGGACAGGCTCCTTTTTGACCGCTGGACATAGGACTGTCAAACTCGCTGCGTTATCTGCCATGGTGTCGCGGGGAGAAAGAAGGTGCGAACCGAAGCGCTGACTTTTGCCGATGACGGCGATGTTCCCAATAACCGCCTGCCGCTGATCGTCTATGCGGGAGCCGTCGATCCGTCTTCTTTGGACAAGGCGACCGCCTTCGAGCAACTGTTCCAGGCCAATGGCTGGGGCGGGGGCTGGCGGAACGGCATCTTCCCGTTTCACCATTATCACTCGACCGCGCACGAGGTTCTGGGCATCGCGGCGGGCGAAGCCACCGTCCGTTTCGGCGGCGAGGCCGGCAAGACGATGACGGTGAAGGCCGGCGACGCCGTCCTTATTCCGGCCGGCGTCGGGCACAAGCGGCTCTCGGCGAGCGACGACCTGCTCGTCATCGGCGCTTATCCGGGCGGGCAGAGAGCCGACCTGATGCGTGAGGGCGCCGAGGACAAGGACGGCATCCGGCGACGGATCGCTGCGGTGGCAATGCCGAGCGCCGATCCGGTCGGCGGCGACGGTGTGCTATGCTGGGACGGGACTACTGAAAGCTGGAGCCTTAGCTAGGCCGACGGAGATGTTTTTGATGCGACCTTTTCGACGATTTCAGTGCCTTTGGTTACTATCAATTCGACGAAATTTGCGTCTATTAGCTTTTGACCCTCAATCAATTCGGTGGATTCACCCGGAGAAAGCTTACCCGAGAGATCTTCTGTTAGTATAGTATTAGCCAAGGATATTCTTAAGCCCGGCTCCTTCCATTCCGATAGCAACTTCAGTGTGACCAGATAGTTTGATCTGCGCATATAATATCTATAAAAAGATTTATAGTCCTCAATCAATGCTCTATATTGACGCAAAAGGAACCAAGCGATGGCCTCAATAAAGACAAGCATAGCTGTCGATTTGAACGCAAGAAATATTTGTGACTCGCTTAGACCAAATATCCTGCTACTGTCGACCTCTGGCGTCCCTAATCCTCTAAGTGCGCTCGATAGAACCACAAAGAAAATTGCTACGCCAACGAAAGCCATAACAACACCACCAACTAAAAGCAATGTCGATCGTAAGAATAGCTCTTCCGATCTCTCTAGAGCACGATCCACGTATATAGTCAGATATTCGTCGGCTGAAAACTCCTTTGGATTTCGGTTGGAAGACCTCGACCGTTTCGTTGAGTCGAACTTAACTGATGAGGTTCCTGATACCGTGGCGTAAATTGTATAGAACAAGGAAATTGCTGTTGACAACGCTATTATCAATAGCCAGTTCAAACTATAGTAACCACCCTCTGGCAAGACAACCAAATCTCCATAACGAGACAATTCAGCGTCCGGGGGCATCTTGGTAATATCTGTTACCTTTACTACCACAACACAAATCGTCGCGCGAACCAAAAAGTTAATAGGTATATCGATTAACCTCGTGCCAGGAGGGTCGCCTGATCTTAGGTCACTAAGTACTGATGTTACCGCCTCAGTCTGGGCTCGGAATTGTAAGTTTTCCCAACTTAATAAAGGGTATAGAGCAACGAGAGCTAGTGCTGCAAATCCAATAGCGCCAATAGCGAAGATGCGCCGATTGTTCCATTGAAGGCGGTAAATGGCGAACAAGCAACTCATCGAATTCAAGGAAGCCACCATGGGTTTCCAACTCTGCCTCGATCTTACCCAAAAATGAAGTGTTAGGCTAGCGCTTCGTCACCTAGGGTTTTGGGCCACGGCGTCGTGGCCGTCAGGAGTTTCCCGGGAGCGGGTCGAGGCGCAGCGAAGCGTCTCGGAATTGCCGCGAGAAACCCTTATATGTTCCAGGCTCGGAAGGGTTTTTTTCATCTGATTCAATTTCGGACACGACCCATTTGATCGTCGTGAGTTTGATTGGCTGTTCCGCGGGCGTCCGCGCTCATCCGGCGGAGCTCGGCCATCACGTCGGCGAGCCGCGGCGGGCGTCCGTTGAGAAAGGGGAGGGGGCGGCAGACCTCGATCGCCGCGATCCCGACGCGCGCGGTGAGGAGGCCGTTGACGACGCCCTCGCCGAGCCGGGCCGAGAGCCGCGCCGCGATGCCGTGGCCGACGATCTGCTGGACGAGGAAGTCGCTCGCCGCGATCCCGCCGGTCACCGCCAGATGGGTGATCGCGGCGCGGGTGAGCCGGAGGAAGCCGAGCGTTCCCGGCCGCCCGTCATAGAGGACGGCGAGCTGACGGATCAGTCGCAGGATCTGCCCGCCGACGAAGATGAGGTCGATGACGGCGCGGGGCGAGATGGCGGTGACCAGGGCGACCCGTTTCGATGCCGAAAGGACCAGCCGGCGGGCCGTCTCGTCGAGCGGCAGCATCAGCTCGGTTTCGGCCAGCCCGATCAGGTCGCGGCCGTCGATGATCTGGCTGGCGTGACCGGCGAGCGCCGCCCGGCCCCGCGCCATCTCCGGCCTGCGGTCGTAGAGCCGGATCAGTTCGCCGGTGATCCGGCGTGCCGCCGTCCGGTCATCGGATGCGGCGGCCGCCGTTGCGGCGCGGTGGATGTGGGTGACCGCGCGGACACGAAGGATGCCGCCGATCTCGCGGGCGGCGATCGCGACAAGGGCCAGGACCGCCAGGCCGGCGAGGGCGACGGCGAGCCATCCGAGAAAGTCGTTCCGGTCGAAAAGGCTGCGGATCAGGCTGTCGATGGCAAGGCCGATGGCGAGGGCAAGAAGGCCGCCGAGGCCACCGGCGAGATAGCGCGACTCCAGCGGATGCCGCGGCGCGGGCATCGCCACCTCGGTGACCGCCGGAACCGGCACGGCGAAAGGATCGCCGTCCGGGGTCAGGACCGGCGGCGCGCCGACCCCCGGAACGTAGTCGGCTTCGACGGTGTTGATATCGTCGAGCCGGAAGGCGGCCGGGCGGCGTTGCGCGGTCTTCATGTCAGGCGGTCTCCGATCAGGAACTCAAGCGCCCGGTCGAGCCGGATATGGGGGAGCGACAGCGTCAATCCCTCGGCGGTCCGTTCCAGGCGTGGCGGCCGGAAGCCGACGAAACGCAGCGGGACCGGTTCGGCGCCGGCTTCGAAAACCGATTCAGGATCCTCCGGCAAGTCGCCGGGAAACATGGCGATCTCGCTGCTGCCGTCGAAGGTCTCGCCATTCACCCGCTCGCCCGGAAGCGGGCGTGCCGACGATCGACGGAAGCCGCTCGCCACGCTGCGTCACCGTCCCTTCGCGCGTCGCCCGGACCGAGGCCAGCGCGATGACCTCGACCGCCGCGCCGGCGAAGTTGGCGCGTTCGATGGCGCGGCGCGACGAGCCGGGCCAGCACCGCCTCGAGCCGGTCGTGGTCGCCGTGATGGAGATGGTCGGCCTTGGTCGCCGCGAACAGGATGCGGTCGATCCGCCGGGTGACCAGCCCGCCAGCCAGCCGGCCCGGCCGAGCCGGAAGGCGGAGAGGATTTCGGCGAGCGCCGTCTCCAGTGCGGCGACCGCCTCGCGGCCGGCGTTCAGCGCTTCGCAGCACGTCGACCAGCACGATCTGGCGATCGAGCCGGGCGAAGTGATCGCGGAAGAACGGCCTGACCACGGCCGACTTATAGGCCTCGTAGCGGCGCTCATCATGGCGGCGAGCGAGCCGGCGCGGATCGCGCCGTCGCCGATCTCGAGCGGAGAGAAGGTCAGCGCCGGCGAGCCCTCGAGATCGCCCGGCATCAGGAAGCGGCCGGGCGGAAGCGTCGAAAGGCTTGTCCCGCCGGCGCGCACCGCCTTGAGATACGCGGTGAAGAGCGCCGCGAGCTCGCGGGCGAGCGTCTCGTCCTCCGGCGCCTGCGGATCGACTCCGGCAAGGCGCGCGAGCCACCGTCCGCGGCAACGCCGGCGGCCCGGCTTCCGCGCGGCGGCAAGCGCCTCGCCGCGACCAGGTCGCGTAATCCTTCGACAGGAGCGGCAGGTCGAGAAGCCACTCGCCGGGATAGTCGACGATATCGAGATTGAGCCGGCCGCGCCCGACGGCGCGGGCGAGAAACGAGGCCGATTCGAACTGGATGGTCAGCCGGAGCTCGCTGATCTGGCGCGTCGAATCGGGCCAGATCCGCTGCTCGACGAGGGCGCGGACATGAGCCTCGTAATCGAAGCGGGGCACCGCGTCGTCGGGCTGCGGCTCGAGCCGCGCGCCGGTGACGCGGCCGCCGGAATAGGCCTTGAACAGCGGCAGCCGGCCGCCATGGATGAGATTGTGGACGAGCGCCGAGATGAAAACGGTCTTGCCGGCGCGGGCGAGGCCGGTCACGCCGAGGCGGAGCGACGGCGTCCTGATCCCGACCGCCCGCTCCGCCAGCGTCGCGATGGCGAGCCGGGTCTCGTCGGTGATGGTGGTCAGTTGCACGCGGCGCTGGCTCCGGACGGCTGGGTTCGCCTCCATTTATGCTTCAGCCGCGCCAGTCTGGAAGGCCGCGGTCAATCCTCGCCGTCGCCGTCATCGTCGCCGGTTTCGAGGTCGCGCGGTTTGATGAAGGCGCTGATTTGGCCCGAATGCGGTTGAAGCCGCGCCCAGCCGGGCTCCTCGAAGTCGATGACCGCGAGCGCCACCGGTCGCGTATTTTGCTGCGACATCGGCGGTCAGGCCCGGCTCGCCGCCGCCGATCAGAACCAGCGCGGTCGCCTGGATCGCCGGATTGTGGCCGATCACCATGAGCGTGGCGGCGTCGCCGCCCGAGGCGGCGATCACGCCGCGGTAGTCGCCGTCGCCTTGCTCGTAGAGGCGCGGATCGATCGAAACGTGCCCCTCGCCGCCGAGATAGGGGAGGAGTGCTGCGAGCGTCTCGCGGGTCCGCCGGGCCGGCGAGCAGAGGATGCGGTCGGGAGCGAGGCCTCTGTCGGCAATGGCTTTGGCGACGGCCGCGGCGGAGCGCCGGCCCCGCGCCGACAAGGGCCGCTCGATATCGGCAAGGCCCGGGTCGCCCCAGGACGATTTGGCATGGCGAAGGAGCAGCAGCCGCGGCATCGAGAGCCCGAATCGAAGCCTCGCAGGCTACTCTACAGCATCGAGGCGGCCAGCGACCCGATCATCGAGTTCGATGACGCGCTCAATCTCGGGAGCTCAGCACCGACAACTTCCTCTGAGGCAAAGGCGGGAGGCGAAGCGAAAAAAGGCGCCCGGCGAAGAATGCGGGCGCCCTTTCGTGGGAAATGGCCGGCCTTAGGGCAGGCTGCAGAGATGGTACTGCTGGTCGTAGCCGAGATAGTAGCCGGTGTCCCAGCTGAACGACTTGTACTTCTGGGAGCACATCTGCTTCCACTGGGGCGAGCCGACCGGCGGCAGGTAATAGACCGGCTGCGGCGGCGGCGCCACGCGGACCGGCGGGCGCGAACTCATGCACTGAACGTAGGCGGCATTGTACTGCCTCTTCCAGGCCGCGCCGCCGACCACGCCGCCGCCAACCGCGCCGACCGCGGCGCCGGGCAGCATCCCATTCTTGCCGCCGATGATGTTGCCGAGCAAGGCGCCACCGACACCGCCGACCACCGCGCCGCCGATCGCGGCACCGCCGGCATGCTGCCGGGCGTAGTCGCGGGCATACTGGTCGCAGTAGGGATCGACCTGGGCCGAGGCGCTGCCGGTCCCCACGATGATCGCTCCAACGACTGCCAGCGCAGAAATCAGGATCTTCATTCCGATGTTCCTCTCAGGTCACTGCCTCGAACCCGCGCCCCGCTCGCGGCTCGATGCAAGTCTGCCACCCTCCGACCGGATACATGGATCATAGCCGGGGCCAAAGGCAAGCAAAAGCGCGCCGGCGATGTGCGAGCGCCGCCGTCCCGCTAGTCGTCGCGGTAGACCCGCTCGCGGCGCTCGTGGCGTTCCTGCGCCTCGATCGAGAGCGTGGCGATCGGACGGGCATCGAGCCGCTTGAGGCTGATCGGCTCGCCGGTCTCCTCGCAATAGCCGTAGGTGCCGTCGTCGATGCGCTGGAGGGCGGCATCGATCTTGGCGATCAGCTTGCGCTGGCGGTCGCGGGCGCGGAGCTCGATGGCACGGTCGGTCTCCGAGGAAGCGCGATCGGCAAAGTCGGGGTGGTTCTGGCTATCGTCCTGAAGGTGCTGGAGCGTCTCGCGGGCTTCCTTCAGGATCTCCTCCCGCCAGGCGAGAAGCTTGTCCCGGAAGTACTCGCGCTGGCGATCGTTCATGAAGATCTCGGAGTCTGTCGGTCGGTATTCACGGAGACTGACGTTGGCACTTGAACGCGGCATGGACGACCCTCTGACTGCGACGCGGCGCGGAATATAGCGACGCGATTCGGCGGCGACAATAACCGCTTAGACTCGTTCCGGTGACGGTTTGATGAGGCCCTTCTGGCGCCGAATGCGGCGGCAAAAAGGCGAGCCGCGCCGGGCCGTTCAAGCGGTGCGATTCGTCGAGATCTCGCCGAGGAGCCGCGCCATCTCCTGTTCGAGCGCGCTGACGTCGCCGCGCTTGCCGCCCTCCATGGGCTCGGCCGCGGCGGCCGCCGGCGCCGACGATTGGTCGGCCGCCTCGACGGGCGGCTCGGGCGCGGCGGCGTCGGCGGGATCGATTCGGGTGGCCCGGGGCGGGGCGAAGGCGCTCGGCGGCCGCTCGGGCGGCGCGGTCGGCTCGACCGCGGGCGGCTCGTGGTCCGGGGGCGGTTCGTCGTTGTCGATCGGGCGGACCGGCGGCGGTCTGAGGCGGGCGGCGAGCACCTCCGGCGGCAGCTCGTCGGGAATCTCGGGCTCGGCGGCCGGCGGCGGCGGTTCGGGCCGGACCGGCGGTTTCGGCGGCTGGGCTGGCGCGGACGGACCGTTGGCGGCGCGGCGCGGCGGCATAGGCGGCCGGATCGGAACGCGCCGCGGCGGGAAGGGGATGGGGTTCTCGGCGCCGAATGGATCGGGCTGGATCGCGCGGCTCGCGGCCATCCGGGCCGAGGCGGGCGGCGGCGGTGGACCGGCCTGGGCCGCGGGTGGCGGCGGCGGAGGCGGCTGTGGCGCGGCCTGGGCCGTACCTGGCGCGATCCGCGAGCCGACCGTTTGGCCGGGCCGCTGGGCGACGCGCTGGCGGATGATGGACGGCTCGACCACGAGGTCGCTCGGCCCACCGATCAGGACGAGGTGCTCGACATTGTCCCGCCGCACCAGGACGAGGCGGCGCTTGTTGTCGATGGCGAGCGCGTCGACGATGGCGAGGCGCGGCAGCCGGCCGCGCGCCGTCGGACCGATCCGGTTCCTGCCGAAGCGGCGGACGCCGAGGATGACCAGCGCCATCAGTGCGAGAATGACGACGAGGGTGATGACGTACTGGGCGATGACCGCGCCGCTATCACCGAAGACCGGGACAAGCGCATCGTGCATAAGGCGTCTCCTGACGCCGCCGACGTTTCGTCGACCTTGCTCAACCCGGCGTCGATCGGCACATTCGTCGGTGGCGAATTGTCGGACTGCAAGTCTTTTTCAAGCGAAGCCGGCCGCAATGCAAGGGCGGAATGCGAGCGTGGCGGCGTCCCTGCCTCGGACATCAAGTGTGACGAACCCGCTCGACCGGCGGCGCCCCGGCCGTGCCGGGCACGGCGGTTTCCCGGAGCCCGGCGGCGAAATCGCGGCGGCCGCTTCGGCCCCAGACACCGGCCCCGCGTACCGCTACACTTGGCCGGAGCGGGGGGGGGCGGAACGCGCGCAGGGAGCGAGCAGGCCGGAATGAACGAACGGGTCAACCACGCCGTTCGCGCCGGGCCGGTGATCGACCGGGCCGCGGGGCTCGGTCCTGCCGGGCGGCTGATCGTCCTTGCCTGCGGCCTCGCCGGCGTCGCCATCGGGTTCGCCCTCGTCCGCGGCGAGGCGGCGCAGCCCTTGATGCTCGGCCTCCTCGCCATCCTTGCGATCGTCGGCGTCGCGTGCCTGCTCGGCCTCGCGATCGGCGTCGTCCATTTCGGCGGACGCCGCCCGGGCCTCGACATCACCCGGCCCTTCCTCGACGGGCTCGGCGAAGGCGTGCTGATCGCCCACCCGGCCGGCCGCATCCTTTATGCCAATCGCGCCTATGCCGACCTGACCGGCGCCGCCGGCGAAGACGACATCCAGTCGATCGACCGCGTGCTTGCCGGCGACGCCAAGGCAGCCGAGGCGATCTATCGCGCCGGACAGGGGGTGCGCGACGGGCGGCCGGTCGAGGAGGAGATCCGGCTCTCGCGGTCGCTGTCGGGCGGTGCCGGCGGGGCGCGCTGGTACCGGATCCGCGCCCGCCCGCTGCCGGCGCCGTCGGGCCGCGGCGGCCATGTCGCCTGGACGATCGCCGACGTCTCCGACGAGCGGAAGCAGCAGGAGACCGTCTTCCAGGAGCTGCAGCACGCCATCGACTATCTCGATCACGCGCCGGCCGGCTTCTTCTCCGCCGAGCCGGACGGCCGCATCGTCTACCTCAACGCTACCCTCGCCGAATGGCTCGGCATCGACATCGCCCGCTTCGAAGCGGGCTCGCTGACCCTCGGCGACATCGTCCGCGGCGACAACGTCGCGCTCCTTGCCGGCGCGCTCGCCGAACGCGGCCGCGACCGCAACGAGGTCATCGACCTCGACCTCGTCAAGCGGAACGGCCAGCCGCTCCCGGCGCGTCTCCTCCATCACGTTCCGGTCGCCGCCGACGGCGCGCCCGGCGCGACGCGGACGATCGTCCTCAATCGCAGCCCCGGCGGCGAGTTCGGCGGAGGCGCTTCGCGCCGCCGAGGTCCGGTTCACCCGCTTTTTCAACAACACGCCGATCGCCATCGCCTCGGTCGACCGGAGCGGCGGGCTCGGCCGCACCAACGCGGCCTTCGTCAAGCTGTTCACCGGCGCGCTCGGCGCCGCCGGCGCGGGCCCGCGCAAGCTCGTCGACCTGGTCGCGCCGGCCGAGCGGCCGGCGATCGCCGCCGCGCTCGAATTGGCCTCGAAGAAGCCCGGCCCGATCCCGCCGATCGACGCCTCGCTTGCCGGCGACGGCGAGCACGGCGCCCGCTTCTACATCAATGCCGTCGAGGAGGGCGCCGACGGCGAGGATGTCGTCATCGTCAACGCCATCGACATCACCGAGCAGCGCGTGCTGGAGCGGCAGTTCGCCCAGAGCCAGAAGATGGAGACGGTCGGCAAGCTCGCCGGCGGCATCGCCCACGACTTCAACAATGTGCTCACCGCGATCATCGGCTTCTCCGATCTTCTCCTCGCCAATCACCGGCCGAGCGACCCGTCCTTCCAGGACATCATGAACATCAAGCAGAACGCCAACCGGGCGGCGGGCCTGGTGCGGCAACTGCTCGCCTTCTCGCGACGGCAGACGCTCCGGCCGCAGGTCCTGCAACTCGGCGACCTCCTATCCGACCTCTCGATCCTGCTCACCCGCCTCCTCGGCGAGAACGTCAGGCTCGAAGTCGTCCACGGCCGCGACCTGTGGCCGATCAAGGCCGACCTCAACCAGTTCGAGCAGGTGATCGTCAATCTCGCGGTCAACGCCCGCGACGCGATGCCGAGCGGCGGGACGATGACGATCCGCACGCAAAACCTGCCGGCGGCCGAGGCCGCCAAGTTCCCCTATCGGCCGCTGCCCCGGGCCGACTATGTGCTCCTCGAAATCGAGGACACCGGCACGGGGATTCCGCCCGAGGTGCAGAGCCGGATCTTCGAACCGTTCTTCTCGACCAAGGAGGTGGGGAAGGGCACCGGGCTCGGCCTTTCGACCGTCTACGGCATCGTCAAGCAGACCGAGGCCTTCATCTATTTCGACAGCGTCGTCGGCAAGGGCACGACCTTCCGCCTCTTCATCCCGCGGCACGTGGCGGCGGCGGGCGAGGTCGCCGCGGTCGCCGAGCCCGAGGTCAAGATCTCCGACCTGACCGGCAGCGCCACCATCCTGCTCGTCGAGGACGAGGAGGCGGTGAGGAGCTTCGCCGCCCGCGCGCTGACCTCGCGCGGCTACAAGGTCTACGAGGCGGCCTCCGGCGTCGAGGCGCTCGAGGTGATGGCGGAGGCCGGTGGTGGCATCGACCTCGTCGTCTCCGACGTGGTGATGCCGGAGCTCGACGGGCCGTCGCTCCTGCGCGAGCTCCGCAAGACCCGGCCTGACCTTAAGATCATCTTCATCTCGGGCTATGCCGAGGAGGCGTTCAAGAAGAACCTGCCCGAGGGCGAGATCTTCCACTTCCTGCCGAAGCCGTTCTCGCTCAAGCAGCTCGCCATCGCGGTCAAGGAGACGCTGGGGCGGTAGTTCCCGCGAGCTCGCGGGTCTACACCACCAGGAAATCCGCTGCGCTCAGGTCGTCGGGGGTGCCTTCGATATGGGCGAAGACGAGCGCGCCGCCTTTGTGGTCGCCGTTCTTGTCGTAGATGAGGTCGCCGGTCTTGTTGTTGTAGACCACGTAGTCCTTGCCACTGTGCGCCTTCTTGCCGACTTCGAAATATTTGGCCTTGAGCACGCCGTCGTGCTTCAGCTTGGTGAAGATCGCATTGTCGAGAAGGATGGTGTCGTCGGCCGCCTTGAAGTCGCTGATCGTGTCGACGTTGCTGCCCTTCGGCTTGATCTTGGAGTCGAAGACGAAACGGTCTGCACCGGCACCGCCGGTCAGCACGTCGTTTCCGAGGCCGCCGTTGAGGAGGTCATTCCCGTCGTCGCCGTTCACGGTGTCGGCGCCGTCCCCGCCGGCCATCGTGTCGTTGCCGACACCGCCGAACATGAGGTCGCTGCCAGTGCCGCCATTGACGATGTCATTGCCGCCTCTGGCGTTGATCGTGTCGTTGCCGTCCAGCCCGTTGATGGTCTCGCTCAGGCTGTAGGTCGTGATCGTATTGTTGCCGGAGGTGCCGTTGACCACGTCGGTGGTCGCTTTGAAAGCGTGGCCGCGAACGCCGGGCGGATGGTTGTCCTGGCCAGCCCCGGTGAAAGCGTGCATGTCCGTCCAGGCGATGAAGGCTTGGCCCGTGCTGCGGTTTACCGCCACGGTCGGGTCGAATTGGCCCTCTGGGCTTCCGGTATTGACGAGAAAGAGGTCACCTGCCGCAGCCCCGGTTGAATTGAACCGACGGGCGAGAACAGCTCCGCTGTCTGGCACTTCCGGCGCGATCACGCCACCATTGTTGTCCCAGGTGACCACGAAGCCGCCATCTGGTAACGCGGCCACGCTCGGGTTCCTGTTCTCACCATTGGCGTTGGCAATCGTGAAAACCGATCCGATGGCGTTCCCATTCGCATCGACGAAGCGGCCCTCGACATGGTTGTTTGTGGTGTTGTCCCAGACGACGATGTATCGGCCGCTGGTCAAAGCCGCCAAGTCGGGGTCGCCAAGGCTTCCTTGGCTGGCCACCAGTTTGCCGCTGTCGCCGGAAGAGTTGAGCGTATCCGTGCTCCCTTTGAAGAGCTTCATGCGAATGTCGCTGGAGGCGTCATTTTCGAAGACGATCAACGCATTGTTGCCCGAGGCGGCGATGGCCGGGGTCGTCGACACGTCGTCGCCCGCGACGGAGGCGTCAGGGGGCGCGGTAACGCTGGTGCCGGCTGCGTTGACGAGCCGCAGGTCAATATCGAGATCGCCTGAAATGTTCAACTGGAAGACGGCCACAATCCGCCCATCCGCCAGCGATGCGACATCGGCGTGGCTGTAGGCCACTGTGGGGGCAAAGCTGGCGGCCACGGTCAGGGTCGTCCCCATGACCCCGGCGGCGCTGACCACGCGCAGCTGGATGTCATCCGTAACGTCGTTACCGCCGGCGTCCTTGCCGTTCTCGTCCGTCCAGACGACGACCGCCCCACCGCCGAGCCGCGGCGCGACCGCTGCGTCGGTCTGGATACCGAGATTGTTATCGATGAGCAGCCGCTCTCCGGAGAGGGTCCCATTGGCGTTCACGAACTGAAGATTGACATCCCAATCGTCGTTGGAGAGCGCACGCGTATTGACGACGGCAAACCGGCCGTCGGTCAAAGCCGTTGCATCGGGGCTAAACTCATCGTGCTCGACGGCAGAATTGACCTGGACCTCCTGGCCGACGCGGGTGAAGTTGACTGCCATGTCAATGCTCCGGCGTTTCGCGCTGCAACACTGTGGCCCGACCGATCAGGCCTCCAATCCCAACGCTGAGCCTCTGATGTCTATCCGGCTTGGACTGGAGAAGCATCCGACGCTGCTCAGAGGGACTCCCGCAGGCTATGCGAGTTGGCCGGAGTTGGGGCGGCGGCGCTCTTGGTACCGGAGGCTGCATTACCATGCAACCCCGAAAGAGTTCACTTCTCGACCGAAGCGTTCCCCGGGCGGGAGCGCGTTTTATACTGGGGTGAGCAGGTCGCCAGAGGCTTTCTGCACATCGATTTCGAACCGCTGGACGACGGGCCTTTCAGCGGCGATGCCACCTTGTATCGGCTACCAGGCATGCGGGCTCTGTCCTTCCGGAGTTCCCCTGGCCGCATGGTGCGCAGCAAGGATATGATCACCGCCGCGGATGACCATTTCGGCTTCGCTTTCAACGTCAACAGGAAGTCAGCTCTTCTCGCTCAGCGCGGCCGTCAGCTTCAGCTCCGTCCCGGCGACGCCGTGTCGATATCTCAACTCGAGCCGGCAATTCTCAATCATGGGGGTGGTCGCCACATCGGTCTGATGTTCCCGATCAAAGCTCTCGAGCCACTTGTGGGCGATGTCGAGGCCAAGGCGGCTTGTCGTGTTCGGCGGGAGAACCCCGTGCTGCGGCTGCTCAAAGGATATCTTCCTGCAGCACTGCGGAACGATGTTGCCTCTGCCCAGTTCAGTCATCTTGTCGCGAACCAAGTCCGGGATCTCGTTGCGCTGGCGATCGGCACCACGGAGGAGGGCGCCCGCGGAGCACGGGACAGCCTCACCGCGGCTCGGCTCCACAGCGTCAAGGCCGATATTTTTGAGTTTCTCGGCAGCTCGAATCTTTCCGTTGCTGACGTTGCACTACGGCAGGGCGTGACGCCACGTCACGTGCATCGGCTCTTCGAGACTGAAGGCACGACCTTTTCGCAGTTCGTTCTTGCCGAGCGCCTCGCCCGCGCCTATCGCCTCCTGGCCGATCGGCGCCAAGCGCACCAAACGATAACGGCCATCGCCTTTGCCGCCGGGTTCGGCGATCTCTCCTATTTCAACCGCAGCTTCCGGCGGCGTTACGGCCTGGCGCCGTCGGAGTTGCGAAGACAGGCCGGGCAGCCGCGGTAGGATCGGCAAGCGAAGCGTACAGGGTTCTCGCCCTTCTCCGCGGTCGATCGCGGTCGATGTTGTGCTACGCCACCATCAGACGCCCGCCCGCGATTTTCATGAGCCTTGATGCCTCCCGCCGAAAGAGGGAGGATCGGGGCCGACAAGTACAAAGCCGGATCGCTCCCAAGAACGCGACCGGCACCAGGGTTCCGCGTGACGCGGCGGAACCGGGAGGAGCAGACAAGTGGAACCGACGGTGGAAGCCGGCCGCGCGCCGCCGCTTCTCGAAGCCCGCAACATCAGCAAGTATTTCGGCGCGATCACCGCGCTCGATCATGTCAATTTCCACGTATCGGCCGGCGAGGTGCTCGGGGTGGTCGGCGACAACGGCGCCGGCAAGTCGACGCTGATGAAGATCCTCTCCGGGCCTCTACCCGCCGAGCGACGGCGAGATCGTCTTCGACGGGCACCCGGTCCGCTTCGCGAGCCCGCGCGAGGCGCGCGCCCGCGGCATCGAGATGGTCTATCAGGACCTCGCGCTCGCCGGGAACATGACCATCCACGAGAACATCTACCTCGGCCGCGAGCCGGGCTCGAAGATGCTCGGCATCACCGTGGTCGACCAGAAAAAAAGCCGCGAGATGGCGAGCGAGCATCTCGACAGCCTCAAGATCCAGGTGAAGAGCGTCGACCAGAACGTCGAGGAATTGTCGGGCGGCCAGCAGCAGGCGGTCGCCATCGCCCGCGCCACCGCCTTCCACGCGCGGGTGGTGATCATGGACGAGCCGACCGCCGCCCTCGCCGTCAAGGAGGTCGGCAAGGTGCTCGACCTGATCCGGGGCCTCCGGGACCGCGGCGTCGGCGTCATCCTGATCAGTCACCGCATGGACGACATCTTCTACGTCTGCGACCGGGTCATGGCGCTCTTCCATGGCCGCAATTTCGCCGACGCCCCCCTCAAGGACACCACCCGCAACGAGGTGATCGGATGGGTGATGGGCACCAAAGGCCACACGGAAGGGCTCGCCCATGAGCAAATTCGCTGAGGCGACCGCCGAGAGGGGAAGCGGCGTCGCCCGCTTCATCGAGCGATACGGCATCATCTTCGTCGTCATCGCGATGATGGTGTTCCTCTACGCCCTGCAGCCGCAATATTTCCTGTCGCTGCAGAACCTCACCAATATCCTCAAGCAGATCGCCATGAACGCCCTCCTGGCGGTCGGCATGTTCATGGTCATCCTCACCGCCGGCATCGACCTTTCGGTCGGCTCGATCCTGGCGCTTGCCATGATGTCGTTGGCGATCCTCGACAAGGCCGGCTGGCCATGGGAGATCGTCATCCTGGTCGGCCCGCTGGTCGGTCTCGCCTGCGGCCTGGTCAACGGCTTCGGCCTGACGCTGCTCAGGCTGCCGCACCCGTTCATCATGACCCTCGGCACGCTCAATGCGTTCCGCGGCCTCACCAACCTGATTTCCGGGGCTCGGCCGCTCTCGGGCCTGTCGGCCCCGATCCGGTTCCTCGGCTCGGCCCAGATCCCGATCCCGGGCCTCGGCCAGTTCGGCGCCGTTCCGGTGAGCGCCATCGTGCTTCTCGTCGCCTATGGCGGCGTCGCCTGGTTCGTGCAGAAGACCGCCGTCGGCCGGCACGTCTATGCCGTCGGCGGCAACCCGCAGGCGGCGCGGGTGAGCGGCATCAATGTCGACCGCATACTCCTCCTCGTCTACGCGATGTCGGGCTTCTTCGCCGGGCTGTCGGGGCTGCTCCTCGCCGGCCGCACCAATTCGGGCTTCCCCAATGCCGGGCTCGGCGCCGAGCTCGACGCGATCGCCGCCGTGATCATCGGCGGGGCGAGCTTCTTCGGCGGTCGCGGGACGCTGCTCGGCGTGTTCGCCGGCGTATTGATCATGGGGCTGCTCCGCAACGGGCTCAACCTGATGAATGTCAGCGTCTTCTGGCAGCAGCTGCTGATCGGACTGATCATCATTCTCGCCGTCTATGTCGACGTGCTGAGACGCCGCGCCGCGGTGAGGAAATGAGGCAAACGGCCGGCGGTACCTTCTCCGCCGCCGGTCGCGGAGACAAACGGAGAAGCCTTTCCATCCAAGGAGGAAGACATGAAGACAATGTTGGGTCTCGCCAGCGGCCTGGTCCTGCTCGCGGCGTCCGCGGCGCACGCCGAAACCGTGCTCGTCGACATGAAGGGTCCCGGTTCGGGCAACCCGTTCTGGGCGGCGGTCGAAGCCGGCGCCATGGAGAAGGGCAAGGAGCTCGGCGTCGACGTGATCGTGCTGGCGCCGCCGCAGGAGAGCGACATCCAGTCGCAAATCTCCCAGATCGAGGATCAGCTCGCCAAGCAGATCGACGCCATGGCGCTGGCCCCGACCGACCCCAACGCCCTTGCCCCGGTCGTCGACGAGGCGATCAAGCAGGGCGTCGGCGTCGTCTTCATCGACACCAAGGGCGTCAATGACGGGGTGACCTTCATCGGCACCAACAACGAGGTCGGCGCGGCGCTCGCCGCCGACTACATCTGCAAGAACGTCGACAAGGGCAGCGAGGTCGCCATCCTGCAGGGCATCATCACCCAATCGACCGGCCAGGCGCGGGCGGAGGGCTCGAAGAAGGGCATGACCGATTGCGGCCTCAACGTCGTCGCCGAGCAGCCCGCCGACTGGGATACCGCCAAGGCGCAGTCGGTGATGGAGAACATCCTCACCGGCCATCCCAACATCAAGGCGGTCTTCGCCTCCAACGACAACATGGCGCTCGGCGCGGTTCAGGCGATCAAGTCGGCCGGCATGTCGGGCAAGATCATCGTCGTCGGCTTCGACGCCAATCCGAACGCGGCGCAGGCCGTGCTCGACGGCGACATGGCCGCGACCGTCGCCCAGAACCCGAGGAACATCGGCCGGCTCGGGGTCGAGAACGCCCTCAAGGTCAAGCACGGCGAGAAGATCGACCCGGTCATCGACACCGGCACGGTGCTCGTCACCAAGGACAACGCGGCCGACTACAAATAGGCGCGCGCGTCTAGCCCCTCGAGGGGTCCGGGGCCGCGGCTCCGGACCCTTGCTTGAGGCGGCTCAGCTCCAGTCCCTCGGTGACATAGGCGGCGTAGCGGAAGTCGCGGATCGCCGCGATGCGGCCGTCGTCCCAGTCAAGCAGCACCACATAGACGGTCCGGCCTTCAGCGTCGGCGGGATGGCTGACGAGGAGGGCCGGGCGGCCCTCGGCAAGGCCGGGGGCGAAACGCCAGTCGGAGGATTCGCCGTAGCGGGTGAAATAGACCGACACGTCCTTGCGGCCGGCGAGCCGCAGGCGATTGACCAGGTCGAGCCGGACATCCTCGGCGAGGAGATCGCGAAGCGCATCGAAGTCGCGCGCATTGAAGCGGTCGGCATAGGATTGGAGCCGCTCCGTCTCCTCGGCGGAAAGAGCCGGCGCCGGCGACTTGGTCGTGCCGGCGCTCTCCCTGAGCCGGGCGCGCCCGCGATGCAGCGCCGCCTTGAGCGCCGCGAGGCTGACGCCGAGAATCTCGGCGGTCTCCGCCTGCGCGTAGCCGAGCACATCGATGAGGATGACGCTTGCCCTTTGCGTTGGCGGAAGCGGCAGGAAGGCGGCGAGGCTCGCCGTGGCGGCGACGCGGGCGTCGGCGGCGTTCCCGGCGTCGGGGAACTCGGTCAGGTCGATGTCGGAGCGGACGATCGCCTCGCGCCTCCGTCGCCTGAGGGCGTCGAGCGCGGTGTTGTGGGCGATGCGGAAGAGCCAGCTTTCCGGACGCTCGACCGGAGCCGCTTCCGGAAGCGCCTCGACCGCCTTGGCGAGGGCCTCCTGGACGATGTCCTCGCCGTCGAACGCCGAGCCGACCATCCGCGCGCAGTAGCGATAAAGCCGCGGCCTCATCTCCAGCATCAATTGACCGAAGCTGTCGCTGTCCATGCCGCCATCCGCCATGTCGGTTTTCCCTTCGCCCGGCTTTCGCGTGGAAACACCACCCCCATCTGAAGACGCTTGCCGAGCGTCAAAGGATTCGCCGCCGCGAAAAAAAATCATCCGCGAATCCTTTTCGCGGCCCGAGGCGTCTTCATTGTGACCGGCGTGCGGCGAGCACGCCGCGCCAATGAAGGAGCAGGATCATGGCAAGAGTGACACTGGTTCGCTACACCACCAAGCCCGGCCGCAGTGAGGAGAACGAAAGGCTGGCGCGTACGGTCTTTGCCGAGCTCAAGGCGACCAGGCCGGACGGGGTGACCTATTCGTTTTTCAGGGACGGCGACGACTTCGTCCATCTCTTCGTCAACGTCAACGGCGACGATTCGAGCGTGGTCACGGAACTCCCGAGCTTCAAGGCCTATGTCGCGGAGATCGGCGTACGCTGCGTCGCCCCGCCCGAGCAGACGCGCTTCAACTTTCGCCTCGTCGAGTCCTACGGGCTGCCGAAGGCAATGGCGCCGGCGTGAGCGGGCGTCCGGCGACGGGGCCGCGGGGATTGCAGCAGGCACAGCGCCCGGCCGCCGGCGAAGACCCGCGGGCTGGACCGGCGAGCCGGTCCGCTCAGCGGACGATCGAGATCAGCGTGTTTTCCTTGCCGCTCAGCTGGACCAGCGAGAAGAAGGTCTTGGCGTTGTCCGGGTGAAGCCGGACGCAGCCATGCGAAGCCGGGCTGCCGAGGTGACGGATGTCGGTGGTGCCGTGGACGGCATAGCCGCCGTGGAAGAACACCGACCACGGCATCGGCGCATTGTTGTATTTCCGCGACCGGTGATGCGGCGAAAGCCACTCGGCCTGATACCGGCCGGGCGGAGTCCCGTAACCCTTGCGTCCGCTCGACACCGGGAAGACATACATCAGCTTCTCGCCGAGATAGACGGTCATGCGCTGATCGGAGAGGTCGATCCGGGCGACGAGCAGCGGGCCTGGAACCTCGTCGGTGTTGTCGGTGAGGGCAACCGGCTCGATGCTCGCCACGCGCATCGTGTCGAGCATCGCCGCCTTTGCCGGGGTGTGAGCCAGCGTCGTCATTGCCGCCGCGAAGGCTGCAACGACGACTGTCGCCGCCCTGATCATCCTGTCGCCTCCCCGCGGAACGCCTAGCGGGTCACCACCACGCGGGTCGAGCCCATGCCGTAGCGGCCGATCAGGCTGTACAGCGTCGCCGCGTTCCCCGGAGCAAGCCGCACGCATCCATGCGACACCGGCCGGCCGAGGCTGCCCACCGCGTTGGTGCCGTGGATCGCGTAGCCGCCGAGGAAGAAGACCGAATGCGGCATCGGCGCATTGTCGTATTTCGTCGAATGCCACATCACCTCCATCCGCTGCGGATGGAAGGTCCCGGTCGGCGTGCGATAGCCCGGCCGCGCGGTCGATACCGCCCAGCTGTACTGGCGCACCCCGTTGACCAGCACATACATGCGCTGTTGGGACAGTGAGATCCTTGCCTCGACGGATGCCGCGGAAGCCGGCAACGTAAATAGCAGCGCTCCGAGCGCTACGAGAAAGCTCAGCACTTTCATGATGATCCAGCCCTGTTGGTTTTGACGCCTTCCGGTTCGCCCGATTCCGGAATTCAGCCCTGCCCTGCAAGGCTACGATAGCATGGCCATCATAAACAACGTGTAACCGGCCCGAACCCCTGCTAATGGTGCACTGCGCAAAAAGAGGGCAACTGTGACGATCCTGGTCTTGGGGCTGGTCGTATTTCTCGGCGTGCATTCACTGCGGATCATCGCGCCGGGATGGCGCGACCGGGTGACCGCGCGACTCGGCGAGGGGCCTTTCAAGGGGCTCTATTCGCTGGTCGCGCTGATCGGATTTGTCCTTATAATCTGGGGGTTTAGCCGTGCCGCCGGCGGCGGCTTCATGCTCTATGCGCCGGCTCCCGGGCTTTTTGTCCTGCCGGCGATCGTGATGGCGCCGGCGTTGATTCTGGCCGTCGCGAGCGCGCTTCCGCCGGGGCACATCAAACGGGCAGTGCGGAATCCGCTGCTGATCGGGACCATCCTGTGGGCCGGCGCTCACCTTTTTGTGAACGGCGAAATAGCGGCCGTGGTTCTTTTCGGCGCCTTTCTCGTCTGGGCGATTCTCGATCTGTGGGCGCAACCGGCCAAGGCCGATTTGCCGATGCCCGAGGCATCGGTCGCCTATGACGTCGCCGCCGTGGCGGCCGGGCTCGTCCTTTACGCCGCCCTGGTGTGGCGCCTGCACGAATGGGCGTTCGGCGTCTCGCCGATGGTCTGAGGAAAACGGAAGACGCTCGCGATGTCCGTGGAAGTCCAGTCCCGCCGCCTCAAGGCCAACGACATCCGCGCCAGGAAGGGCGGCGAGCCGATCGTGGCGCTGACCTCCTACCATGCGCACACCGCCCGCATCCTCGACCGGGTGGTCGACGTCATCCTGGTCGGAGATTCGCTCGGCATGGTGATGCACGGGCTCGAGACGACGCTGCCGGTCACCCTCGACATGATGATCCTGCAGGGCAAGGCGGTGATGCGCGGCGCCAGGCGCGCGCTGGTCGTCGTCGACCTGCCCTTCGGCAGCTACGAGGAGAGCCCGGCCGAGGCCTTTCGCACCGCCGCCCGGGTCATCAAGGAGACCGGCTGCGGCGCGATCAAGCTCGAAGGCGGGCAGCGGATGGCCGAGACCGTCCGCTTCCTTGTCGAGCGCGGCATCCCGGTCATGGCCCATGTCGGGCTCACCCCGCAGTCGTTCAATACCCTCGGCGGATTCAAGCGTCCAGGGGCGCGACCCGCACGGCGCCGAGTCGATCCGCGCCGACGCCGAGGCGGTCGCCAATGCCGGCGCCTTCGCCGTCGTGGTCGAGGCGGTGGTCGAGCCGCTGGCCCGCGAGATCACGGCACTGGTTCCCGATCCCGACGATCGGCATCGGCGCCTCGCCGGCCTGCGACGGCCAGATTCTGGTGCTCGAGGACATGCTCGGCCTCAGCCCCACCGTACCCAAATTCGTCAAGCGCTTCGGCAGCCTCGCCGGCCAGATCGAGGCCTCGGTCCGCGCCTATGCCGAGGAAGTGCGCGCCCGCTCCTTCCCGGCCGAGGACAACGTCTACAAGCCGAAGAGCTGACCGGAATCTCGGGGTTTGACAGTGGGTTGGTTTCGCGGTTCCTACAAAAAAATGAAATAAGTGAAACTTTGAACTTGAAAGATATGAAGGCGTGGGCTATCAAAGGGCCTTATCAACGGAGGCTCAGATGGCAATTCCAAAACGCGTCTTCCCAACCGACACATTCCCGAACCGCCTACGCGCTAGAATGATGGTCAAAGGGCTTAGCCAGTCGGATATTGCTCGACAGGTTGGCTACACTCCGACCGGCGTATGGAACTGGTTACGAGGTAATACATTTCCTCGTGCCGAAACCTTGGTGGCACTGGCGGCCAAGTTGGATGTTACTGAGGATTGGTTGCGCGATGGAGATGCTATCCCCGATGCGGACGCATCGCCTCCTGAGACCGAACACCCCGAAACCATAGCCGAACGAGTGGAGAGCCTCCGCGAGGAAATCGCCGCACTCACTGGGTATGATTTGAACCGAGTGAAGCTCACTCTGGAAATTGGCGAGGGCTAACTTGAAACTGACCCACTACCGGGCGTTTGCAACGCCACCGCCCGGCGATAATAATGTCGCGCGCCCAGCGACGGGCCAAAGAACAAGAGAACAGATGTCCGATATCTTTCGCGAAGTCGACGAAGACCTTCGCCGCGAGCAGTTCAAGAGGCTGTGGGACCGGTTTGGCACCTATGTCATCGGTCTCGCCGTCCTGATCGTCGTCGTTACCGCCGGCTACCGCGGCTGGGACTAGTGGCAGACCAGTGAGGCGCAGCGACCGGCGACCGTTTCGTCGCCGCGCTCAACCTGTCCGAGGACGGCAAGCACGAGGAGGCGATCGCCGCCCTCAACGCGGTGGCCGCCGACGGCAGCGGCGACTACCCGATGCTCGCCACCTTCCGCAGCGCCGGCGAGAAGGCGGCCGCCGGCGACGTGGCGGGCGCCGTCGCCGACTATGACGCCATCGCCGGCGCAGAGCGGCGTGCCGCCGCTCGTCGCCGACCTCGCGCGCCTCCGCGCCGCGATGATCCTCGTCGACAGCCAGCGCCCGAGGAACTGTCCACCGCGGATCGGCGATCTCGCCGAGACCGGCAATCCCTGGCGAAACGCCGCGCGCGAGATCCTCGGCCTCGCCGCCTAGCGCGCCAACGACCTGGCCGGCGCCCGCAAATACTTCGACGAGATCGTCAACGACCAGGAATCGCCGCAGGGCGTGCGGAGCCGCGCGCAGCTCATGCTGGCGCTGATCCAGTCGCGCCAGGGACCGCCGCCGCCGGCCGCGCCGGAGGAAGGCTAGGGGCGCAGCGGGCCGATCGCCTGCGCCCGAAAGCCGCCGATGCCCGATGCCCGCCCGCTGCCGAAGGTCGCCATCGTCGGGCGGCCCAACGTCGGCAAATCGACGCTGTTCAACCGCCTCGTCGGGCGGAAGCTGGCGCTGGTCGACGACCTGCCCGGCGTCACCCGCGACCGCCGCGAGGGCGAGGCGCAGCTCGGCGATCTCGACTTCACCGTCATCGACACCGCCGGCCTCGACGAAGCCGAGCCCGAGACGCTCGCCGGCCGCATGTTCGCCCAGACCGAGGCGGCGATCGCGGATGCCGACGCCTGCCTCTTCGTGATCGACGCCCGCGCCGGCATCACCCCGCTCGACGCGCATTTCGCCGGTCTCCTGCGCCAGTCGGGCAAGCCGGTGATCCTCGTCGCCAACAAGGCCGAAGGCCGGGCCGGCGAGAGCGGCGTGCTCGAGGCCTATTCGCTCGGCATCGGCGAGCCGCTGCCGGTCTCCGCCGAGCACGGCGAGGGGATGGGCGACCTCCACGACGCGCTGGCCGGCGTTCTCGCCGAGCCCGGCGAAGACGGCGAAGCGGACGAGGCGCCACGGACAAGCCGGTCCAGATCGCGGTCGTCGGCCGGCCGAACGCCGGAAAGTCGACGCTGATCAACCGGCTGATCGGCGAGGATCGCCTGCTCACCGGGCCGGAGGCCGGCATCACCCGCGATTCGATTGCGGTCGACTGGCATTGGCGCGACCGGCATTTCCGCGTTTTCGACACCGCCGGTCTGCGACGCAAGGCGCGGGTCGAGGGCAAGCTCGAGAAGCTCGCCGTCGGCGACGCGCTCCGCGCCATCCGCTTCGCCGAGGTGGTGGTGCTGGTCGTCGACGCGACGCAGCCGTTCGAGAAGCAGGACCTGCAGATCGCCGACCTCGTCGAGAGCGAGGGCCGGGCGATCGTCATCGCCCTCGACAAGTGGGACCTGATCGAGGACCGCCAGGCGACGCTGAAGCGCCTCAACGAGGACGCCGAGCGGCTCCTGCCGCAGATCCGCGGCGTCGCGCTGGTGCCGGTCTCCGGGCTCACCGGCGAGGGCATTGACCGGCTGGCCAAGGCGATCGTCGCCGCCCACGAGGTCTGGAACCGCCGGCTGCCGACCGCGAAGCTCAACCGCTGGCTCGCCGGAATCGTCGAGCATCATCCGCCGCCGGCGGTCTCCGGCCGCCGCATCAAGCTCCGCTACCTGACCCAGGCCAAGGCGCGGCCGCCGAGCTTCGTCGCCTTCTGCTCGCGTCCCGAGGCGCTGCCCGAGGCCTGGCAGCGCTATCTCGTCAATGCGCTCCGCGACGACTTCAAGCTTCCCGGCGTGCCGATCCGGCTGCTGTTGCGCAAGGGCGAGAACCCCTTCGAAGGAAGAAAGCGGTCGCGATAGGCGGCGGCCGATGGCGCATGACCGGCGCAAGCGGAGCCGTGGCGCCGCCCGCCCGGATCGGCGAGAATGCGACTCGCGCGCAGGAAATCTCCGGCCGCCGAAACGTTTCTCGCCATGGCCGATAGTCCTCCCAGCATCGACAACGCCGCCGCCACGATCGCCGGTGGCCGCTTGACCATCGACCTCGCGGCGCTGGCGGCGAACTGGCAGGACCTCGACGCACGCGCCGGCGACGCGGCGACCGCCGCGGTGGTCAAGGGGGATGGATACGGGATCGGGATCGAGGTCGCGGCGGGCGCCCTCGCCGAGGCCGGATGCCACACCTTCTTCGTTGCGCTTCCGGAAGAGGGGCTCCGCGTCCGCGCCGCCGTCAACGACGCCGCGATTTACGTCCTCGGCGGCCTTCTGCCAGGCGCCGCCGAAACCTACGCCGAGGCCGAACTGCGGCCGGTCCTCAACTCATGGCCCGAGATCGAGGAATGGGCGGCGTTCCGCCGGAAGGGCGCGACGACGCCGGCGGCCCTCCAGGTCGACACCGGCATGAACCGGCTCGGGCTCACGATGGGAGAGGCGCGCAAGCTCGCCGAGCGCCGCGAGCTCCGCCAAGGGCTCGGCCTGTCGCTGGTGATGAGCCACCTCGCCGTGGCCGATACGCCGGGTCATCCGCTCAACCGGAAACAGCTCGCGGCATTCCGGGCGGTTCGCACCCTCATTCCCGACGTTCCCGCCTCGCTTGCCAATTCTGCCGGAATCTTCCTCGGCCGCGAATACCAGTTCGATCTGGTCAGGGCCGGCGTCGCCCTCTATGGCGCGCGCGCCGTCAACGGCGTCGCCAATCCGATGCGGACGGTGGTGACGCTGGAGGGACTGGTGCTTCAGGTTCGCGACGCGAAACCCGGCGAGACCGTCGGATACGGCGCCGGCGAGATGCTCAACCGGCCAAGCCGCATCGCCATCATCGGGGTCGGCTATGCCGACGGCTACCACCGCCGGGCCGGTTCTTCCGACCGGCGGATCGGGGCGCGCGGCTTCGTTCGCGGGGCGGAGGCGCCGATCCTCGGCCGCGTCTCCATGGACCTGATCGCCCTCGACGTCACCGACATTGCCGGGGTCGAACGCGGCGACTGGGTCGAGCTCTTCGGGCCGAACATCCCGGTCGACGATGTCGCCGCCTATGCCGAGACGATCGGCTACGAGCTGCTCACCGGGCTCGGGCGGCGATACCGGCGCGTCTATTTGGGTGCGGATTGACACGGGCTTGGTTCCATGAGAACATAAAGTGAACATAAGGGGCGGCGCCATGGGCAAACTCGCGGTCAGGAGCAAGAGCGTCTTCGTCTGCCAGAACTGCGGCGCGGTCAGCCCGCGCTGGCAGGGGCAAGTGCGACGACTGCGGCGAGTGGAACACGCTGGTCGAGGAAAATCGCCGCCGCCGGCGTCGCCGCCGGGCCGATGCGGAGCCCGCGCCGAAGGGCCGGGTGGTGGCGCTGTCGCCGCTCGCCGGCGAGACCCCGGAGGCGCCGCGGGTCAGGACCGGCATCGGCGAGTTCGACCGGGTGACCGGCGGCGGCATCGTCCGCGGCTCGACGCTCTTGGTCGGCGGCGATCCGGGCATCGGCAAGTCGACGCTCCTCCTCCAGGCCGCCGGGGCTCTGGCGCGCACCGGGCACCGGGTCGTCTATATTTCCGGCGAGGAGGCGATCGCCCAGATCAGGCTCCGCGCCGAGCGGCTCGGCCTCAGCGACGCGCCGGTGCTGCTCGCCGCCGAGACCAGCGTCGAGGACATCCTCGCCACCCTCGCCGAGCAGCAAGGCGCCGACGCTGGTCATCGCCGATTCGATCCAGACGCTGTGGACCGACGCTCGCCGATTCGGCGCCCGGCACGGTCACCCAGGTGCGGGCCTCGGCGCAGGCGCTGATCCGCTACGCCAAGCAGACCGGCGCGGCGGTGATCTTCGTCGGCCACGTCACCAAGGAGGGCCAGATCGCCGGCCCGCGCGTCGTCGAGCACATGGTCGATGCGCGTCCTCTATTTCGAGGGCGAGGGCGGCCACCACTTCCGCATCCTCCGCGCCGTCAAGAACCGCTTCGGCCCGACCGACGAGATCGGCGTCTTCGAGATGACCGGCGGCGGCCTCGGCGAGGTGCCGAACCCGTCCGAGCTGTTCCTCGGCGAGCGGAACGCCGCGACGCCCGGCGCCGCCGTCTTCGCCGGCATGGAGGGGACGCGGCCGCTCCTCGTCGAGATCCAGGCGCTGGTCGCGCCCGACCGCGCTCGGCACGCCGCGGCGCGCGGTGATCGGCTGGGACCAGAGCCGGCTTGCCATGGTGCTTGCCGTGCTCGAAGCCCATTGCCGGGTCCGCCTCGGCGATTGCGACGTCTACCTCAACGTCGCCGGCGGCCTCCGGATCAGCGAGCCGGCCGCCGACCTCGCGGTCGCCGCGGCGCTGGTCTCCTCGCGGCTTGGCGCGGCGCTGCCGCCCGACTGCGTCTATTTCGGCGAGATCAGCCTGTCGGGCTCGATCCGCCCGGTGGCGCATGCCGCCGGCGCGGCTCAAGGAGGCGCAGAAGCTCGGTTTCGCGCCGCGCCGTGCTGCCCGGCGCGGCTCCGCCGGCGGAGCGATCGACGGCCCCGGCTCCGAGGCATCGGCCAGCTCGTCGACCTCGTCGCGCGGATCGCTGCGCTCGCCGGCGGCGCGGCCGGTTCCGGCGGATGCCGACGATTGACGTGGGAGGCCGCGGCGGCCCGATCTTCCGGGTGACAGGCGCGGCCGAATGTCTCGGCCGCGGGCGGACTTGGCCATAAATTCCGGAAAACATTGCCGGGCGATGCGCGCCGCCATGTCCGCTTGCCCCGCCTGGGCCCGGCCCGGTCGCCGGTCGCGCACGGCGCCGGGCGGCGGCGGCGCGCCGCGAGAATTGTGCTAGGCAAGTCGCTTCCGGCGACTGAGGCGGCGCGCTCGCGCTGATCGCGGGTAGTCAAGAATGCCGGTCACAGTCCTCGACGTCATTGTCGTCGTCGTCGTGCTGATCTCGGCGGTTCTCGCCATGGTCCGCGGCTTCGTCCGCGAAGTCCTGTCGGTCGCCTCGTGGGTCGCGGCGGCGGCGGCGGCCTATTTGCTCTATCCGCAGCTCCTGCCGCTGGTGCAGCCCTATTTCGACAGCAAGACCATCGCCACGATCGTTTCGGCGGCGGCGATCTTCTTCGTCGCCCTGATCGTCGCCAGCTACATCACGATGAAGATTTCCGATTTCGTCATCGACAGCCGGGTCGGCGCGGTCGACCGCGCCCTCGGCTTCGTCTTCGGCGCGTAGTCCGCGGCGTTCTCCTGATGATCGTCGCGCTGTGGTTCTTCAATTTCCTGGTCAAGGAGCCGCAGCCGTGGATCGCCAATGCGCGGACCATGCCGCTGCTGGTCTCCGGCGGCGACTGGCTGATCGGCCTGCTCCCGTCCGATTTCGAGGCGTGGGTCCAGGCAGAAGATCAACGGCGCGAGATCCGGCGGCGACGGCCAGGCGCCGCAGGGCGAACCCGACGCCGGTGGGCGAGCCGCCGGACGAAGCGTCCCGGCCGAGGACGACCCGGGCTACAGCCCGGACCAGCAGCAGGGCATCGACCAGCTCATCGAGAACACGACGGCGCCCAGGCCCAGTAGGTCGGCGAGGACCGGATGGACCGGCGGATCGGACGGTCGAGACCGGGCGTCTGGCCTGCGGCAGTGACGACAAGTTCCACGAGGAATGCGGCGTCTTCGGCGTCTTCGGCCACCAGGACGCGGCCAAGCTCACGGCCCTCGGCCTGCATGCCCTTCAGCATCGCGGCCAGGAGGGCGCCGGCATCGTCTCCTTCGACGGCCGGCGTGTTCCATGCCGAGCGCCATTTCGGGCTGGTCGGCGACAATTTCACGCGGCGCGCGGTGATGGACCGGCTGCCCGGCAACCGGGCGATCGGCCACAATCGCTACTCGACCCATGGCGGCCCGAGCGACCGCAACATCCAGCCGCTGTTCGCCGAGTTTGCCGGCGGCGGCTTCGCCGTCGCCCACAACGGCAACATCACCAATGCGCTCAGGCCCTCCAGGATCGGCTGCAGCAGCGCGGCTCGATCTTCCAGTCGACCTCCGACACCGAGGTCATCCTCCATCTCATCGCCACCAGCCGCGGCGTCCACCTCGTCGACCGGATGATCGATGCGCTGTCCGAGATCGAGGGCGCCTGGTCGCTGGTCTGCCTGTCGTCGAAGAAGATGATCGGCGCGCGCGATCCGCACGGCGTCCGGCCGCTGGTCCTGGGCGACCTCGACGGCGCGCCGATCCTTGCCTCGGAAACCTGCGCCCTCGACATCATCGGCGCGCGTTTCGTCCGCGACGTCGAGCCCGGCGAGATGGTCATCGTCACCCCCGAGCGGCATCGAGAGCCTGCGGCCGTTCGCGCCGGCACGCCGCATTTCTGCATCTTCGAGTACGTCTATTTCTCGCGGCCCGATTCGATCATCGACGGCCGCGGCGTCCACGAGGTGCGCAAGCGGATCGGCGCCGAGCTCGCCCGCGAGAAGCCGGCGGCCGCCGATCTGGTCGTGCCGGTGCCCGACTTCGGCACGCCGGCGGCGATCGGTTTCGCCGAGGCGGCCGGCCTTCCCTTCGACCTCGGCATCATCCGCAACCATTATGTCGGCCGGACCTTCATCGAGCCGAGCGACGCGATCCGCGACATGGGGGTCAAGCTCAAGCACAACGCCAACCGCGCGGTGCTCTCCGGCAAGCGCGTCGTGCTCGTCGACGATTTGATCGTCCGCGGCACCACCTCGGTGAAGATCGTCAAGATGGTGCGCGACGCCGGCGCGAGCGAGGTCCACATGCGGATCGCGAGCCCGCCGACCACGCATTCCTGCTTCTACGGCGTCGACACGCCGGAGCGCTCGAAGCTGATCGCCTCGCGCATGTCGGTCAGCGAGATGGCCGACTACATCAAGGTCGACAGCCTCGAATTCCTGACCGATGGACGGGCTCTACCGGGCGGTCGGCGAAGACAGCCGCGCCGACCGGCGCGGCGCGCTTCTGCGACGCCTGCTTCACCGGCGACTATCCGATCCGCCTCACCGATTTCGAGCGGCGCATGAAAGCCCACGAGGAAGAGCACATCGCGCCCGAACGCCCGACAACCTGGTCGAGCTGACCCGCATCGCCAAGGCGGGGTAGAACAGGAAGGCGCACTTATGCCACGAAGCTATTCCGTCGTTCTCGAGCCGCAGGACGAAAGGCGGCTTTACCGTTCGCGTGCCCGCTCTTCCCGAGGTCGTGACCGAGGGCGATACCGAGGAAGAGGCGCTCGCCCAGGCGGCCGAAGCCATCAGCGCCGTGCTCGAATATCGCCGTGACCAGGGCCTCGAAATCCCTCCGGATGCTTCACCGGAGATTTGCCGCGTCACCGTCGTGGCGTAGAGTGTGGCGGGTGGCCGGCTTCCTGCCGTCGACGGCCGCCGCGTCGTAGCGGCCCTTCGCAGGCACGGCTTCGTGGCCGCTCGGATCGTCGGCAGTCATCATGTCATGGTCTGGTCAGTTTATCTCGCGCCGGCCACGGCGTTCCGGTCCGCCAAAGCCTCTTTCACCAGCCGCTCGATGCTGGTTGCCGACATATCGAGTTCTTCGGCACCGCGCCACGCAATCGCATTCCCCTCATGACTGACGTGGACGGTTTCGAAGAGGGCCGCATCGCCGCGAAGCGGCCGGTAGAATCGAAGCACATTGACCAGCGGCGAGAGATCGACAACATCGGTGGTGCCGGAACGACTCCCGGCGCTCCAGGTGATCCTGATCCTCGGCGGTTCAAGCGCCTCGACCGAAGAGATGATCGGCATTGCCGGCCGAGAGCTAGCCGTCACGCTCATTCAGTTGGTTCCACTTCGTCCGCAAATACTGCCTGTTTTGGCTTGCCCAATCCAGCGCCTCCTTGATCGGTGCGGCGGGGCCACCCCCGACAATGATCGACAGATCCCGTAAATCGATCTTCGCAGACCAGCCGCGTCCGATTACATGGAAATGCGGCGGGGCGTGATCCGGAAACATGCAAATCCTCACATTGTGGCTGCTCAGGCGATGCAGCGTCGGCATGTATCCGGCTCGTTGAAGACTTAGACCAGGGCAACCACCGTAACAAGCCGGGGCCGCACCATGCCAGCCGATCGATATCGGGGACGCCATGAAACAGAAGGGTTGCAGTGGCGCGCTCCTCCGAGCGAGAAGCAGACCCGCGACCCTCCGACAAAGGCCCGCCCATGACCCTTCCTTTCACCGGCCGCATCGCCGTCGTCACCGGCGCCTCGCGCGGGCTCGGCCGGGCGGCGGCGCTGGCGCTCAGTGAGGCCGGCGCGCATGTCGTCGCGCTGGCCCGGACCGTCGGCGGGCTCGAGGAACTCGACGACGCGATCCGCGAGAAGGGCGGCGAGGCGACGCTGGTGCCGCTCGACCTTGCCGACTCTCCGGCGCTCGACCGGCTCGGCGCCGCGATCTACGAGCGGTGGGGGAAGCTCGACATGCTCCTCGCCGGCGCGGCGGTGCTCGGCGTCATCACGCCCGCGAGCCATCTCGAGCCGCGGGTGTGGGACGAGGTCATGGCGGTCAACGTCACCGCGAACTGGCGGCTGATCCGCTCGCTCGATCCGCTGCTTCGCCAATCGGACGCCGGCCGCGCGCTGTTCGTGACCTGCGGCGCCGTCCGCGAGCTTCGCCCGTATTGGGGCGCCTACGCCGCGAGCAAGGCCGCGCTCGAAATGCTGGTCCGGACCTGGGCCCGCGAACTCTCCATCACCGGGGCGCGGGCGAATCTCATCGACCCCGGGCCGCTCCGCACCCGCATCCGGGCGCAGGCGCGGCCCGGCGAGGATGCCGAGACGGTCAAGTCGCCCGAGGCAGCCGTACCGGATATCCTGCGCATGCTGTCGCCGGAATTCGAGGAGAACGGGGTGCTGTTCGAGGTCGGGGAAGGTGCCTCGCGCTGATCTCCGGCGTGGGAAAAGCTCGCGAAGGTGGCGGCGTAGCGTGACCTCGCCGTGGACTTCAGACCGCTCGTCCCGGCGCAAGAGCTTGTGAGGAAACTACGGCCGCGAGGAGCTGGACGGGACACCGCGCCGAAAATACCCAATACCGTCATCCTCCGGCTTGACCGGAGGACCCATCGTGAATCCCGCAGGATATCCCTCGACGTCTATGCCATGGCGAGTTGAGCTTATGGCGCCCTCAACGTCGGCGAGACAAACGATCCTCCGCTCCCGCGTCTTTGAGCGGAAGGAAAGCCTCGCGAGGAACGCCTCATCACCAGGGCAATCCTGGCCTGGATGACCTCATCCAGCCTTTTGCGCCAGCGATAGGTCCTCCGGTGAACCCGGAGGATGACGGTGTTGACTGCCTCCCGGACGGCGTCGTGCTTCGCCGCTGCCGGTCGCAATTTCTTCACACGCTCTTGCGCGGGAACGAGCGGAGGAGGGACCGCTGAGACTCATGCCAAGGGCTTCGCTACCGGACGGGGTGCCTCTTTCAGCGAACGAAGCTGGACGTGGGTCAGGTAACGGCGCCGGCATAGGCGGCCATGATCGTCGGCCAGCCCTTCTTCGACGCCATCTCGTTCCGGTATTTCTCCCAGTCGCCCTGGTGGCGGAAGAAGTCGCGGTGGACGACGAGGACGTTGGTCTTGTCCGGCCTCGTCGGAGGCGAAGCGGACGTCGACGCGGCTCGCCGTCGCCTCGCTCTCCTCCGGGCGTGCGGTCCGGCGAGATCTGCCAGGCGATGACGATATGGTGCGGGCGGTCGAAGGCGAGCACCTTGCCCCAGACCTGCTCGCTGCCGTCCTTGAGGCGCTCGAAGCAGCGCCCGCCCATCTTCGGCTCGATGCCGATCTCGGCGAGTTTGTCCTTGCCCCAGGTATAGTCGCGCGGCCACCAGCGGTCGAACTCGTCGACGAAGACCTTGAAGGCCCGCTCGGCCGGGGCTCGACCGGCTGGGTGAGGGTGAGCAGGTCCTTGGTGCCGCCGACCGCCGGCCCGGCCGCGTCGTCCTTTCGTCCGAACAGGGCCTTGAAGATCATGGCGTCCTCCGTCAGGAGCCGTAGGTCGTCGGCAGATGGTCCTCGTGCGCCAGGTTGGAAAAGCGCGTGAGCGCGGTCCTCGAACCATAGCCGACGGTGCCGGTCGGGCCATGGCGCTGTTTGCCGATGATCACCTCGGCGATGCCGTGGACCTGCGACATCTCGTTCTGCCACTGCTCGTATTCGATGGTGCCGGGCTTCGGCTCCTTGTTCTTGAGATAGTACTCCTCGCGATAGACGAACAGGACGACGTCGGCGTCCTGCTCGATCGAGCCCGATTCGCGGAGGTCGGAAAGCTGCGGACGCTTGTCGTCGCGGTTCTCGACCTGGCGGGAGAGCTGCGACAGCGCCAGGATCGGAACATTGAGTTCCTTCGACAGCGCCTTGAGCTGGTTGGTGATCTCGGTCACCTCCTGGACGCGGTTTTCGGAGCCGCGGCGCGACGATGCCCTGGAGGAGCTGGATATAGTCGATGATCAGGAGGTCGAGGCCGCGCTGGCGCTTGAGCCGGCGGGCGCGGGCGGCGAGCTGGCCGATGGTGAGGCCGCCGGTCTGGTCGAGATAGAACGGGATGCGGTTCATCTCGCGCGCGGCCTCGACGATCGCGGCGAACTGGTCCTCGGTGATGCGGCCGCGCCGGATGTCGGAGGACGGGACCCCCGACTGCTCGGCGATGATGCGGGTGGCGAGCTGCTCGGACGACATTTCGAGCGAGAAGAAGCCGACGATGCCGCCGTTGACGGTCTTGGTGCTGCCGTCGGGCTGCACCTCGCCGCGCCAGGCCTTGGCGATGTTGAAGCCGATATTGGTGCCGAGCGCGCTTTTGCCCATGCCCGGCCGGCCGGCGATGATGATCGAGGTCCGACGCCTGGAGGCCGCCCATCAGCCGGTCGAGATCGCTGAGCCCGGTGGCGAGGCCGGACAGGTGGCCGTCGCGCTTGTAGGCGGCGCTGGCCATGTCGATGGCGGTGAGCAGCGCGGTCTCGAAGGCCTGGAAGCCGCTGTCGTACTGGCCCTTCTCGGCGAGCTCGAAGAGGCGCTTCTCCGCCTCCTCGATCTGCTCGCGCGGCGACATCTCGACCGGCGCGTCATAGGCGACGTTGACCATGTCCTCGCCGATGCCGATCAGCGCCCGGCGGAGGCAAGGTCGTAGACGGTGCGGCCGTAGTCCTCGGCATTGATGATGGTCGTCGCCTCGGCGGCGAGGCGGGCGAGGTACTGGTTGAGCGTGATGTCGCCGATGGCGAGGTCGGCCGGCAGGAAGGTCTTGATCGTGACCGGATTGGCGATCTTGTTGGCGCGGATCAACTCGCCGGCCACCTGGTAGATGCGCCGGTGCACCGGCTCGAGGAAATGATTGCGGCTCGAGGAAATCCGAGACCCGGTAGAAGGCCTCGTTGTTGACCAGGATCGCGCCGAGCAGCGCCTGCTCGGCCTCGATGTTCTGCGGAGCGGAGCGGTAGGTCCTGCTCTCGTTCGGTGATCGCGCGCGCCGCCAATGCCATTCACGTTACGCTCCTCCTAATTTCGAGAGCGAATCGCGTCCGCCATGCGGACGAATAGCGCCGCAAGACATATTATCCCAAGAACATCCAGGGAACAGACCGGACCGGAGGGCGCCGCACCGGAGAGGAAGACTTCGACTCACGCGCCGATTAACGGATTGTTAACGTCGCTGCGACGGCCGGGAAGGGCCGCGGCCGATGCTTTCCGCTGGGCACACCGGTTTACCGCTCGTAACAGAGGCGTGAGAAAATTCGCTTGGCCCTTGCGCGACTCGGAATGATGGACGGCGATTTGGGAGGCCTTATGCTCAAGGTCGCGCGTCCTTTGAACCCGCCGCCGCTTCACGGCGTGTGCCTCAGAGCCGGTCAGGTAGGGAAACGCCGCTTTCCCTGAAGTTTCAACGCGGCCTCCCGTCTCCGCTCGTGCCCGCGCAAGCGACGCGCAAGCGGGCATCCAGTTTTCACTTCACGACGGCCTGTCCTTGAAAAGCATGGATCTCCCGCTTGCGCGGGAATGAGCGGCTGAAAGGGGTCTTTGGCGAGCCGGAGCCGATCTTCTTGCGGCAGCGAAAGTGGCCCACGCGGGGCATGCCTTCACACGCCGTCAGGATGGCGATCGAAAGGGCGGCCTACTCGCCGGCGATCTTGAGGGATCTCGCGCTCCTCGATCCGGCGGTCCTTGATGCGAAGCGCCTTCTCGGCCTCGAACATGTAGTCGCGGGTGATCGGCAACGCGTGCTGGTGCCGGGTGAACTGGATCTGGAAGTTCATCAGGTCCCAGTAGCGGAACGAGATTTCCGAGCCGGCGAGGTAGTACTCCCACATCCGGCAGAAGCGCTCGTCGTAGATCGCCTTCACCTCGTCGCGGTTGGAGAGGAAGCGCTCGCGCCATTCGCGCAGCGTCCGCGCATAGTGCATGCGCAGGATCTCCATGTCGGTGATCTTGAGCCCGGCCTTCTCGATCGCCGGCACCACCTCCGACACCGCCGGGATGTAGCCGCCGGGGAAGATGTATTTCTGCATCCAGATATTGGTGTCGCCGGGACCGTCGAAACGGCCGATCGAATGGAGGACGGCGACGCCGTCGGCGTCGAGGAGGTCGCGGCAGACCTCGAAGAAGCGGCGGTAGTGGTTGACGCCGACATGCTCGAACATGCCGACCGAGACGATGCGGTCGAACGGGCCTTCGACCTTGCGGTAGTCCTGGAGCAGGAAGCGGACGCGGTCCGTCGAGCCCGCGCTCGCGTGGCGCGGCGGTTGGACGTCGCGTGCTGCTCCTCCGAGAGCGTGACGCCGGTGACGTCGACGCCGCAGCGGTCGGCGAGGTAGAGGCCGAGCCCGCCCCAGCCGGAGCCGATGTCGAGCACCTTCATGCCGGGCTGGAGCGCGAGCTTCGCGGCGAGATGACGCTTCTTGGCGAGCTGGGCGGCATCGAGGTCGGGCTCGTCGTCCTCGAAATAGGCGCAGGAGTACTGCAGGTCGCTGTCGAGGAAGAGCGAATAGAGCTTGCCGTCGAGATCGTAGTGGTGGGCGACGTTGCGCCGCGACCGCCGCGCCGTGTTGAACTGGCGGAGCCGGCGGGTGCGATAGCGGAGGTCGGTCCCGATCTTCATCAGGAACGTCGGGTCGCCGCCCTCGCGTGTTGATGAAGATCGTCTCCATGAAGTCGTAGATCGAGCCGGCCTCGAAATCGAAGCCGCCATCCATGAATTCCTCGCCGAGCTTCAGCCCGGGATTGAGGATGACGTTCCGTTCGGCGCTCGCCCGGTTGAAGCGGAGCCGGACGGGTGTGCCGGTGCCGTCGCCGAACCTGTGAGTCTTGCCCTGCCGAATCGACGACCTCGAGCGCATCCCTTGCGGATCGTGCGCTTCGCAGGAAACCGTGGAGAAGCCTGTTCATCGCGTGCCCTTTGCCCACGTCTGCTTCTCGACGGGCCGCCAGCCGGCGGCGCCGGCGGCGGGATGTTACTACCGGCATCCGCGACGCCTCAACCGTCGCCGCGACGCCTCCAGCCGTCGCCCGATTTTCAGGCGGCCGGCTTCGCTCTTCGCCCTCCGGCGCCGCCGCCTCCTCGGCGGCTCGGCTTCGGCTTCGGCCTCGGTCGTCGTCGAGTTCCTCGACGCGGTAGGGTCAGGTCCTCGCCGCGGGCCTGGCGCGCCGCCTCGTCGTCGCTCCGGGCGACGTTGACGGTGATCTTCGATTCGACCTCGGGGTGGAGGGCGATCGCGACGGTATGGAGGCCGATGGTCTTGATCGGCTGGTTGAGGACGACCTGGCGCGCGGGTCACCGTGAAGCCGCCGGCCGTCAGGATGTCGGCGAGGTCGCGGGCGTTGACCGAGCCGTAGAGCTGACCGGTCTCGCCGGCCTGGCGGACGACGATGAAGGACTGGCCGTCGAGCTTGGCGGCGACGGCGGCGGCCTCGCTCTTGCGCTCGAGGTTGCGGGCCTCGAGCTGGGCGCGCTCCGCTTCGAAGCGCTTGGCAGTTGTCCTTGGTGGCGCGGAGCGCCTTGCCCTGGGGCAGCAGGAAGTTCCGGGCATAGCCGTCGCGGACGCGGACGACGTCGCCCATCTGGCCGAGGCTGGCGATGCGTTCGAGCAGAATGACTTGCATGGCAGATTCTCCTTTTCGATTGTTCAGGTGACGGGTGGGGCGCCGCGGAGCCGCCGGGCGCGGAGGTGAAGGAAGGTCTCGGCGATGCCGAGGAGGGCGAGGAGGACGATCGGCAGGCCGCCGAAGAAGAAGAGAACCACGTAGACGGCGACCAGGATCAGGATGCGGATCGCTGTTGCCGATCGTGGTGGCGTGGAGCACGGCGAGCCCGATCAGGGCGAGTGCCCCGCCGAAGGCTCCGGTCGACCGCGCCGGCAGCATGGCCGACGACGCCGGGAACGAAGGCGACGACGAGCCGCGACGACGAAGACGACGACCGCCTCGTTCGGCAGGCACCGTCGTCCACAGCCGCTCGCGCGGCCGCGCGAGGCGGCCGGAAGCCTCGGCGATTCGCGCCGCCGAGCCACAGATTGACGACCAGGATGATGACGAGCAAGCGCCGCCGTGGTGAACGGCATGGCCACGACGTTGAAGCGGACGAAGGGCTCGATCTCGGCCGCGGTCGGCGGCGCGCGCCGTGTCGGGCGCCTGCGCCAGCCAGTCGACGAGAGCCGCGGTGATCTCGGCGGTGAAGCTGGCCGGGTCGTAGCCGATGATGAAGCCGACGACGATCGAGGCCGATCGCCGCCGCCGCCGCTGCGTGAAGCAGGATGCGGCCGGTCGGATACCACTCGACGAGCGCCCGAGGCGGTGGTCGGTACGCGAGAGCCAGGCGAGCCGGCACGCCCAGGCCATCGGCGCGCCGAAGAGGGCGAGGAAGACGACGCCGCCGGGGCACGGAGATGGCGAGGGCGATCGTTCGCGGCGGCGACGCCGGCGGCGATCGCGCCGGCGAGGCTGCTCCAGGCCAGGCCGGCGATCGCGATCGGCAGGCCGCAGAGCAGAAAGAGCGGGAAGCGCGAGCAGCGTCCCGCCGAGCGGCGAGACGAAGAGGAGCGCGGCGGCAATCCCCGCACCAACTCCGACAAGAACGATCTGCACCATCGTTTCGCTGTCCCGCCTTTCGAGCGGTTAGGGGCAGGTCGCGAGCCGTATCGGCCCGGCCGTGCCCCAACCAGAAGAGCGAGTAGCGAGATAGCGAGCAGCGAATGGAATCGCTTGCCCGCCGTCCCTATTCGCTATTCCGCGTGTTCGCTATTCGCCTCACTTGATCACGTAGGGCAGGAGCCCGAGGAAGCGCGCCCGCTTGATCGCCCGGGCAAGTTCGCGCTGCTTCGACGCCGAGACCGCGGTGATGCGCGACGGCACGATCTTGCCGCGCTCGGAGATGTAGCGCTGGAGGAGGCGCACGTCCTTGTAGTCGATCTTCGGCGCGTTGGCGCCGGAGAACGGACAGGTCTTGCGGCGGCGGAAGAACGGCCGGCGGGTCGGAAGCTGGTTGATGTCGACCATTACTCGTCTCCTCCCTCGACCGCCACGACGTCGCCGTCGTCGTCGCGGCGCGGCCGGTCGTCGTCGGCGCGGCGCGGTCCCGCGGTCACGGTCGCCGAAGCGGCCGCCGCGTCCGCCCGGGCGGTCATCCCGGCGGTCGTCGCGGTCGCGCTTCTGGAGCATCGCCGAGGGACCCTCCTCCAGCTCCTCGACGCGGATCGTCAGACGGCGCAGCACATCCTCGTGGATGCTCTGCTGGCGCTCCATCTCGGCCACCGCGGCCGGCGGCGCGTCGAGGTTCATCAGCGTGAAATGCGCCTTGCGGTTCTTGCGGATGCGATAGGTGAGGGACTTCAGGCCCCACGGCTCGACCTTGGTGACCTTGCCGCCGCCCTGCTCGATGACCGCCCTTGAACTGATCGACAAGCGTTTCGACCTGCTGGCTCGACACATCCTGCCGGGCCAGAAAGACATGTTCGTACAATGGCATAGTTCGCCTTTCCTGTGTTCTCCGGCGCCGAGCCTCCGCGAAGCCCCGGGAAAAGGCGTCGCCAAGCAGTCTTCGAGAGCGGGAACACCGGAAGGCGGACCGTCTCCGTGGCCCTCGCGTGGAGGCTTGCTCCACGCGCTCCCGTTCAGCCCCCGGCCGGGGTCCGTTCGGACGCGGGGGTTATATGCGGATGCGGCGAGGGAATGCAACCTTCGTCGATAGGCCTGACGTTGGCAATCCGCCGATAGCGCTACTTGCCGCCGATGTGCTCGCCGAAGGTCTGGCCTCCGCCGCCGCCTCCGCCGCCATTGTCGTGGTGGTGCTCGGGAAAATCGAAATCGAAGCGCGGACCGTAATAGTAGGGCCAGTAGTAGTACGGGCGATAAGGCGCCGACCCGATAGACCGGCCGGGCATAGGTGGTGGCGATGTAGCGGGCCGACGCCCATCCGCGTATGCGGCCGCCGTAGCGGACATGGCACCAGCGCGTGCAGGCGAAGACATCGACCCTCGCGCCGGCCGGAATCGTGGTGATCCGCGTATAGCGCGTGCCGGGACCGGCCCTGAGATTGACGCTGCCGGTGGCGAAGCCGGTGGAAGCGTTTGCGGTGCCTGCGGCAAACAGGATGGAGCATGCAGCAGCGGCGGCGACGATAGGGAGGCGCATTGCTTGGTTCCGCGTGGGACGAAAAGACCTGGATCGCAAACGTCTCATCGAAGATGCGGTTCCATCCGGAAAATCATCCCGCCCCAATGTACGACAAACTCCGGGGAGACATCCGCGAACCGGCCGACGATCGCGGCGCCGCCGCGAGCCACGAAACAGGCTTCCGAGATGCATAGAGGTCGGACGACCCTCGAACATGAGGCACAGGCTAATCCGAAGGTTGTAGCAACGCGAACTCCGGTATCGCCGGAGGCGCGAGCCTGATCGGCGCATGATCGGCGCCGGGCCGACTTGACAGGTCGCCTGCAAGCCAGCCAAAAGGCGCGGCTTCTCGAGGCGGGCAGGCGACGCGCGGCGGAATGACCATCGCATTCACATTCCCCGGCCAGGGCAGCCAGGCGGTCGGGATGGGGCAGGCGCTCGCCGAGGCCTTTCCGGAGGCGCGCGCGGTATTCGACGAGGTCGACGACGCCCTCGGCGAGAAGCTCTCCGCCGATCATCTTCGACGGGCCGATCGAGGCCCTGACCCTGACCGAGAACGCCCAGCCGGCGCTGATGGCGGTGAGCCTTGCGGCGACCCGGGCGCTCGCGGCGCAGGGCGTCGGCATCGGACCGGGTCGCCTTTGTCGCCGGCCATTCGCTCGGCGAGTATTCGGCGCTGGCCGCGGCCGGCAGCCTCAGCGTCGCCGATGCGGCGCGGCTCCTCCGGATCCGCGGCCGGGCCATGCAGGAGGCGGTGCCGGTCGGCGCCGGCGCCATGGCGGCCCTGCTCGGCCTCGACCTCGAGGCGGCGAGCGCGATCGCGGCCGAAGCCGCCGACGGCGAGGTCTGCGCCGCCGCCAATGACAACGGCGCCGGCCAGGTCGTGGTCTCCGGCAACAAGGCGGCGGTCGAGCGGGCGGTCGAACTCGCCAAGGCGAACGCGGCGCGCGGCGCGCCGTGCTCCTCCCGGTGAGCGCCCCGTTCCATTGCGCGCTGATGGCGCCGGCGGCGGCGGTGATGGCGGAGGCGCTCGCGCGGCGTGACGATCCGGCCGCCGGCGGCGCCGCTGGTCGCCAACGTCACCGCCGCGCCGGAACGCGACCCGGAGGCGATCCGGCCGGAACCTCATCGACCAGGTGACCGGCATGGTGCGCTGGCGCGAGATCGATCGCCTTCCTTGCCGGCGCCGGCGTCGATACCTTCGTCGAGGTCGGCGCGGGCAAGGTCCTTTCCGGCCTCGCCAAGCGGATCGCCGACGGCGCCGAGACGCTGACGGCAGGCACGCCGGAGGATATCGAGGCGGCGGCGGCGAGGCTCGCATGAACAGGGAACGAGGCATCTCATGTTCGATCTGAGCGGCCGGAAGGCCCTGGTCACCGGCGCGAGCGGCATCGATCGGCGGCGGCATTGCCCGCGCCCTCCATCAGCAGGGCGCCACGGTCGGCATTTCCGGGACGCGGCGCGAGGCGCTCGACGCGCTTGCCGGCGAACTCGGCGAGCGGGTGCACGTGCTTCCCTGCGACCTCGCCGACGGCGCCGCGGTCGACGCGCTCGTGCCCGCAGGCCGAGGCGGCGATGGGCGATCTCGACATCCTCGTCAACAATGCCGGGCTGACCCGCGACACGCTGTTCGTCCGCCTCACCGACGAGGACTGGAACCGGGTCATCGCCGTCAACCTCACCGCCGCGTTCAAGCTGTCGCGTGCGGTGCTGATGGGCATGATGCGGCGCCGGCACGGCCGGATCATCTCGATCTCGTCGGTGGTCGGCGTCACCGGCAATGCCGGGCAGGGCAACTACGCCGCCTCCAAGGCCGGCCTGATCGGCATGACCAAGGCGCTCGCCCAGGAAGTGGCGAGCCGCGGCGTCACCGCCAACTGCATCGCGCCGGGCTTCGTCGGCTCGGCGATGACCGACGCGCTCAACGAGAAGCAGAAGGAAGCGATTCTCGCCCGGGTGCCGATGAAGCGGCTCGGCACGGTCGATCGAGATCGCCGCCGCCGCCGTCTATCTCGCGAGCGACGAGGCCGCCTATACGACCGGCCAGACGATTCACGTCAATGGTGGTATGGCCATGATATGAAACAGGAAAATCGTCGCGGCACGGCATGCACGAAACGCGGCCTTCGACGGCCTGCCGCGGCCGCTGGTCAAGGCCTGCGGAAGTGTGTTAGGACCGACCGCGATGCCGACGTCCGGGCGGCGCGTTCGACCTTCTGCCGGTCGGCAGTTCCGGCGATGCTGCACCAAGAATTTCGGGCGACTTTCCCCGTTCCCGTGCGCAGGCCAAGACCGATCGCTCGTGGGAGGGACGGCTCTTCCGGGGTGGTCAAGTTTGGGCAATTGAGGTTCTAAGGAACATGAGCGATATCGGTGATCGGGTGAAGAAGATCGTCGATCGAGCACCTCGGCGTCGACGCCGAGAAGGTGCAGGACAACGCGAGCTTCATCGACGACCTTGGGGCGGACAGCCTCGACACGGTCGAGCTTGTGATGGCGTTCGAGGAGGAGTTCGGCGTCGAGATTCCCGGACGATGCCGCCGAGACGATCCTGACCGTCGGCGACGCGGTCAAGTTCCTCGAGAAGAACGCCGCCTGAGCGGCTCGCTTCGAGCATTGAAGCCGGGACTTCCGCCAGTGGCGGGACCGCGCCGGAGCACGCCATGAGACGTGTGGTTGTCACCGGCCTCGGCATGGTGTCGCCGCTCGGCTGCGGCGTCGAGGTCAGCTGGAAGAACCTTCTCGCCGGGAAGAGCGGCGGCGTGCGGATCGTCGACTTTCCGGTCGACGATCTCGCCAGCCAGATCGCCTGCCAGGTGCCGCGCGGGCCGAAGGCCGAAGGGCTGTTCAATCCCGACGAATGGATGGAGCCGAAGGAGCAGCGCAAGGTCGACGACTTCATCGTCTATGCGATGGCGGCCGCCGACCAGGCGCTCGACGACGCCGGCTGGCATCCCGGCAGCTACGAGGACCAGTGCGCCACCGGCGTGCTGATCGGCTCGGGCATCGGCGGCATCGGCGGCATCTACGATGCCTCGATCACGCTGTTCGAGCGCGGACCGCGGCGGATCAGTCCCTTCTTCATTCCCGGCCGCCTGATCAACCTCGCCTCGGGCCAGGTCTCGATCCGTCATGGCCTGAAGGGCCCGAACCATTCGGTGGTCACCGCCTGCTCGACCGGCGCGCACGCGATCGGCGATGCCGGCGCGGCTGATCGCGCTCGGCGATGCCGACGTCATGGTCGCCGGCGGCACCGAATCGCCGGTCAACCGGCTTTCGATCGCCGGCTTCGCCGCCTGCCGGGCGCTCTCGACCGACTATCAACGACCGCCCGACCGAGGCGTCGCGGCCCTATGACCGCGACCGCGACGGCTTCGTCATCGGCGAGGGCGCCGGCGTCGTCGTGCTCGAGGAGCTCGAGCATGCCGCGGCGCGCGGCGCCAAGATCTACGGCGAGGTGGTCGGCTACGGCCTGTCCGGCGACGCCTATCACATCACCTCGCCGGCCGAGGACGGCGACGGCGCCGAGCGCTGCATGCGCATGGCGATGAAGCGGGCCGGAATCACCGCCGACGAGATCGACTACATCAACGCCCACGGCACCTCGACCCAGATGGGCGACGAGATCGAGCTCAAGGCCGTCGAGCGGTTGCTCGGCAACGCCGCCGGCAAGGTGTCGATGTCGTCGACCAAGTCGGCGACCGGCCATCTCCTCGGCGCCGCCGGCGCGGTCGAGGCGATCTTCTCGCTGCTCGCGATCCGCGACAACGTCGCGCCGGCGACGCATCAACCTCGACAACCCGTCGGTCGAGACCGCGCTCGACCTCGTGCCGCATCATCCCAAGCAGCGGCCGATCGACGTCGTCCTGTCCAATTCGTTCGGCTTCGGCGGCACCAACGCCTCGCTGGTCTTCCGCCGCCACGCCTGAGCGACAGCGCCTATCCCGCTCCCGCCACAATCGGTGTTACAGTCTCGCCCGAGCCACTCCCTGACACAGCGGAAGACGGCCGAGACGCGCGACATGAGCGACATCCGAAGGGACCAGTACGGCAGCGACGCCGACGTCCTGTCGGCCCGGCTGGTCGCCGCGAGCCGCGTCGCGCCGAAGAGTCCGACCGAGGCGCTTGCAGCCCGAGTCGGTGCCGCCGCCGCCGAAGCGCTCGCGGGCGGTCCGCCATCCGCTGGTGGTCTTCCTCAATTTCGTGCTGACCATCGTCATCATCGCCGTCGTCGTGCTCGGCGGCGGCCTGCTGATCGGCAAGATCCAGTTCGACAAGCCGGGCAGCCTCGACCAGGCGCGGACGATCACCGTCGACAAGGGCGCCGGGCGTCCGCGACATCGCCGACCGCCTGCAGACGCGAAGGCGTCGTCTCGTCGAAGTGGCTGTTCATCGCCGGCGTCTGGCTGAGCCGCGAGGGCAACAACCTCAAGGCCGGCGAATATTCGATTCCGGCGCATGCCTCGATGCGCGACGATCATGGACCTGATGGTCGAGGGCAAGAGCGTCGTCTATCGCATCACCATTCCCGAAGGCCTGACCAGCGAGCAGGTGGTCGCCTGCCTCACCGCCGACAGCGTGCCCGCCGGCGAGGACATTCCCGGGCTGACCGCCGACCAGGAAGCGAAGTGCCGCGAATTCGGCGAGCGCGCTGGTCGGCCCGGCGCCGCCGGTTCCGCCGGAGGGCGCGATCCTGCCCGAGACCTACGCCTTCAGCCGCGGCGACACGCGCGCCAACGTCCTCAACCTGATGATGCGCGAGCGCGACCGGGTGATCACCGATGTCTGGGCCCGCCGTGCGCCCGACCTGCCGCTCAACACCATCGACGAACTCGCGACGCTCGCCTCGATCGTCGAGAAGGAGACGTCGCTCGCCGACGAGCGCACGCCGCGTCGCGGCGGTCTTCATCAACCGGCTCCGGCTCAACATGCGGCTTCAGTCCGACCCGACCATCATCTACGGCATCTTCGGCGGCAAGGGCAAGCCGAACGGCTACGTCATCACCGCCGCCGACCGCGACACGCCGACGCCCTACAACACCTACACCATCGACGGCCTGCCGCCGGGGCCGATCGCCAATCCCGGGCGCGCCGCGCTGGAGGCGGTGGCCAACCCCTCGCGGACGCGCGACCTGTTCTTCGTCGCCGACGGCATCGGGCGGTCACGCCTTCGCCGAGACCTACGAGGAGCACCTGCGCAACGTCGCCCGCTGGCGGCGAGATCGATGCGCCGGCCGCCGGACGCGCCGGCGACGCCGCGCCCCGGACGCGGCACGGAGCACGGCGCGCCGGCCGCCGACGAGCCGATGGCGCTGCAGGAGCCTGGCCAGTAAGGTCGCGGCGGATTCGCGGTCTGCGCCGGCGCGGGCCGCGCCGCCGGCAGGACCGGCGCGACGTTTGTGGGGGCGGCTCGCCGATGGCGCTTGAAAGCATGACCGGCTTCGCCCGCGCCGACGGCGGCACCGACCGTCCGCTGGACGTGGGAGCTCAGGAGCGTCAACGGCAAGGGGCTCGACCTCCGGCATCCGCGTTCCGCCCGGCTTCGAGCGGCTCGAGCCGGCCGATCCGCGAGCGGATCGCCGGCCCGCCTGTCGCGCGGCAACGTCCAGGCGCTGCTTTCGGTCGAGATCGTGCCGCCGGCCAGCGCATCACGATCGACGAGGCGGTGCTCGCCCAGGTGCATCGAGGCGATGGCGCGGATCGGCGAGCGGATCGACGCCCAGCCGCCGACCCTCGACGGAATCCTTGCCGATCCGCGGCGTCGTCAATATCGAGGACGCCGAGGACGACGAAGAGACGCCGGGCCGCCGCTCGACGCCGAAATCCTCGCCGGCCTCGATGCGGCCGCTCGACGATCTGCCGCAGTCGCGCCGGCGCGAGGGCGGCGCGATCGGCGCGTGCTCGCGGCCCGGCTCGACGAGATCGCCGCGGCTCACCCGGCGCGCCGAGGCTTCGCCCGCCCGCCAGCCCGAGGCGATCCGCGTGCGGCTCGCCGAGCAGATCGCGACGCTTCTCGACGCGGCGCCGGCGCTCGACCCGGACCGTCTGCACCAGGAGGCGGTGCTGCTCGCCACCAAGGCCGATATCCGCGAGGAGATCGACCGGCTCGATGCCCATGTCGCCGCGGCGCGGGATCTGCTCGCCGCCGGCGGCGCGGTCGGCCGGCGGCTCGATTTCCTGGCGCAGGAGTTCAACCGCGAGGTCAACACGCTCTGCTCCAAGTCGAACGACCGCGCGTCTCACCGCGATCGGGCTCGAGATGAAGGCGGTGGTCGACCAGCTCCGCGAGCAGATCCAGAACCTGGAGTAGCGGCGATGACGACCGAGTCCCGCGCCGCCGCGGCCTGATGCTGGTCCTGTCCTCGCCGTCGGGAGCCGGCAAGTCGACGCTGAGCCGGCTGCTGCTCCAGGACGAGACCGACCTGTCCCTCTCGATCTCGGTGACGACCCGGCCGCGGCGGCCGAGCGAGGTCGACGGCGTCCACTACCACTTCATCGATCCGGCGACGCTTCGCCGCGATGCGCGAGCGCGGCGAACTGCTCGAATGGGCGGAGGTCCACGGCAACCTCTACGGCACGCCGCGGCAGCCGGTCGAGAGCGGCGCTTGCCGCGGGCCGCGACGTGCTCTTCGACATCGACTGGCAGGGCACGCGCCAGATCGCCGAGGCGATGCCGGACGACATCGTTCGCATCTTCGTCCTGCCGCCGTCGATGGCCGAGCTTCGCGCCCGGCTGGAGCGGCGGGCCGAGGACGGCGCCGAGGTGATCGGCCGCCGCCTCGCCAATGCCCGGAACGAGATCCGGCACTGGGACGAATACGAGTATGTCATCGTCAACGAGGACCTGCAGACGTCGCTGGCCGACGGCGCGCACGATCCTCCGTGCCGAGCGCCAGAAGCGCGCGCGCCAGCCGGGCCTCGACGAGCACGTCGCGCGGCTGCTGGCCGAGATTAGGCGGCCGCGCTCGCCGGATCGCACGTTCACCGCGATAGGCCGGCGCGCGGCGAGCGCGACGAAGCCGGCGACGTCGATCTCCTCGGCCCGCCGCGTCGGCTCGATGCCCGCCGCGTCGAGCAAGCGGCAGCGGATCGACGCCGAGCGACCTCAGGCTCTGGCGGAGCATCTTGCGGCGCTGGCCGAAGGCCGCGGCGGCGACCCGCTCGAGCACGGCCGCATCGGCGGGGAGGGGCTGCTGCCTCGGGCACGAGTCCGACCACCGAGGACATCACCTTCGGCGGCGGCGTGAAGGCGGTCGGCGGGAATGTTGAACAGGATGCGCGCCTCGCTCCGCCAGCCGGCGAGAACGCCGAGGCGCCCATAGGCCTTCGAGCCCGGCGTCGGCGACGATGCGTTCCGCGACCTCGCGCTGGAACATCAGCGTCATCGACTCGTAGAACGGCGGCCACGGCTCGGCCCGGAGCCAGCCGACCAGCAGCGGCGTCGCGATGTTGTAGGGGAGGTTGGCGACGATCCGCGTCGGGCCCGTCGGCGAGGCCGGCGAAGTCGACCTCGAGCGCGTCGCCGTGGACGACCGTCGAGCCGGCCCGGGATAGCGTTCGGCGATCTCGGCGAGCGCGGCAAGGCAGCGCTCGTCGCGTTCGACCGCGACCACCCTGCCGCGCCCCCGCCGCGAGCAGCGCGCGGGTCAGCCCGCCCGGGCCCGGCCCGACCTCGATCACGGTCGACGCCGTCGAGGTCGCCGGCGGCGCGGGCGATCCGCGCGGTGAGGTTGAGGTCGAGGAGGAAGTTCTGGCCGAGGCGCCTTGACGGCCGAGAGGCCGTGGCGGGCGATGACGTCGCGGAGCGGCGGCAGATCGTCGATCGCGCTCATGCCGCGCGTTCGTTGCGCCACCAGCTCGGCCGCGAGGCGGAGGGCGGCCGCGAGGCTCGACGGATCGGCCCTGCCGGTGCCGGCGAGGTCGAAGGCGGTGCCGTGGTCGGGCGAGGTGCGGACGAAGGCGAGGCCGAGGGTGACGTTGACCGTCTCGGAGAAGGCCAGCGTCTTCGCCGGGATCAGCGCCTGGTCGTGATACATGCAGAGCGCGGCGTCGTAGCCGGCCGCGCGCCGCGGGATGGAACATCGCGTCGGCCGAGAGCGGGCCCGACGACGTCGATGCCCTCGCGCGCGCAGCGCCTCGACCGCCGGGACGATGACGGTCCGGTCCTCGCGTGCCGAGCGCGCCGCCTTCGCCGGCATGGGGGTTGAGCCCGGCGACCGCGAGCCGCGGGTCGGGGAGGGCGAAGCGGCGGCGGAGGTCGTCGGCGACGATCCGCCCGGTCTCGACGATCATCTCCTCGCTGAGCGTGTCCGCGACGTCGCGGAGCGGGATGTGGATCGTCACCGGGACGGCGCGGAGCTCGGGGCCGGCGAGCATCATCACCGGCCGGCGCCGGCGACGCCGGTCCACGCCGCCGACAGCGTGCCGAGAAACTCGGTGTGGCCGGGATGGCGGAAGCCGGCGGCGTAGAGCGACTGCTTGCTGATCGGATTGGTGACGATCGCCGCCGGCCGCGCCGGACCGGACGTCGCCGACGGCGCGGGCGATCGCCTCGACGACGGCGGCGGCATTGGCCGGATCGGCGCGGCCCGGCTCGCGCCGTCGACCGCGGCCTGGAGCGGAACGACCGGCAGCGCGCGGTCGAACGCGGCGCCGGCATCGCGCGGCGTCGACCGACCTCGATCGGGCAGTCGAGCCCGAGCAGTGCGCGCCCGTTCGGCGATGAAGTCCGGGTCGGCGAGGCAGTAGAACGGCGGGAACGCCGAGCCGCTCGCGCTCAAGCCAGACGGCAAGAGTGAGGTCGGGCCCGACGCCGCCGGGTTCGCCCATGGTCAGGGCCAGCGGCGGCGGCTGCAACGTTCGACGCACCTCTCGTCGGCGCGGCTGACCCGTCCCGCGAGCGGACGCGCCTACATATACTCGATCACGGCCTTCTTGCGAAGCTCGTCCATGTAGTCCTTGCCGAGATCCTTGTTGACCTCGTCGAGGAGCTTGTCCTCGGCCTGCGACGCGCGCGGCGGCGTTGCTCTGGATCGACTTGGCGGTGCATACGGCGAGCAGCGTGTAGCCGTCGTCGGTCTTCCGCGGCCGGGTCAGCTTGCCCGGCGGGCGTCTCCTTGATGTCGCGCGCCTTCGGGCGCGCCCTGGAGCTCCTCGGACGGTGCGGCGGATGGTGCTCCGGACGACGACGTCCTTGAGCTGGCGCGCCTGTTCGACGACGCCGTCGCAGCCGCGCGAAGCGGCGTCGGAAGGCCTCGGCCTCGCGGCGGCGCTGGGCGTCGTAGCCGGCCGAGGCGCCCTTGGGCACGACGAAGATGATCGGCTTCAGCGTGTACTCGGTGGTCTTGATGTCCTTGGTGCCGCCGTCGGCGAACATCGCCGCGGTGACGTCCGATCCCTTGACCGAGCCGCCGCTGCATCCGGGTGCGCATCTGCACCAGCTGCCCCCAGATCATCTGCGCCTTGATGCGGCGCCGGAGCGTGTCGATGTCGACGCCCTGCTGGGACAGCGCCTTGGTCGAGCTGCTTCGGCGTCATCTTCACCCGGGCGGCGATGTCGTCGATCGCCGCATCGACCCGCGCATCGCTGACCCCGACGCCGCGTCTTGGCCGCCTCGATGAACTGGATCGTCTCGTCGATCAGTTCGTCGGTCGCCGCCTTCTCGCCGCCCTTGACGCCGGTCATCTGGCAGGAGCTGCGTCCGCTGCTGGATGTCGTAGGTGGTGATCGGCTGGTCGTCGACCTTGACGCGGATCGAACTCGCCGCCAGCGGGGCGAGGCGCCGCGGCCGCTGCCGACGACGATGAAGGCGCTCAGGATGAGGCTGGCGGCGCGCATGGTTCGATATCCCAGTTCGATCGTCTCGGCCCGACCCGCCGGCGACTCGCCGGCCGATGACACGGCCGTCGCGCAGTCAGCGACGCCTCGAAAAGGGCAAAAAATCGGGCAAAACCATGAAATCGCCGCCGGTCAGTTGCCGAGTCGAGCGAGCGAGATATTGGCGTTGACGGTGCCTTCGGCGAGGGTGCGCAGCAGGAGCCGGAAGGTCAGCGACGCGGTCCGGAATGCAGCGTGTTCCGGGTCTCGGTGATAGGCGATCGACAGCGATACGCAGCTGTCGTCGTAGGCGAGGCCGACGCTGTCCTTGCTGACATACTTGTGCTCGATGTCGTAGACGGCCGATCCGAACACGCCGCCAGCGCTCGGCGATCTGGACCGAAGCCTTGCGCGTTGCACGAAGGACTGCTTGTCGATGCCGGCCGTCGGCACGTCGCGGATATAGCCGTAGGCGGCCGACGCGGTCAGCCACGCCAGTGGTCTGGCTCGCCTCGATCTCGGCGCGCTGGACGCCGAAGGTCTCCTCGTCGAACCGGCCCCGCAGGTCGAGACCTTCGTGGACGGCGTGCCGAGCGGTGACGCGGCCGACATAGTCGGAGACGTCCGTCTCCAGGCCCGGAATAGGCGCCGACATCGGCGATGTCCTTGACGGCGAAGGAGTTCTGGCCGGCGAGCATGCGCGACTGGCCGAACAGGCCCTCGAGGACGATGTTGTTGGTGAAGGTGCCGATGTAGCGGATGCCGTAGTTCAGCCGCGTGCCGCCCTCGACCCGGTCGAGGCCGGAGAACTTGTCGCGGTCGAACAGGATCGAATCGTCGAAGACGAGGCTCTGCGCGTCGTCGTTCGGCAGCTCGCCGGCATAGGGCTCGTCCGGGCCGCGCCACGACCTGGACGATCGGCTCGATGACGTGCGACGTGTTGCCGGCGCGTGACCAGGATCGGCCAGCTCCACTCGGCGCCGACCGTCGGCATGAACCGCGCCGGCGTGTCGTTCGGTCGTGAGGTTCGGCCACAGTGCCGCCGATTGTCGTCCGGGTCCATGGCGAAGAAGTCGCCGCGCAGCCGAGGCGAAGGTGGTGAGCACCTGGCCGCCCGGCAGCGACCGATCTTCCTCTGCCAGTCGAGTTCCTCGGTGGCGCGGAAATAGTCGCCGGCAAGGCCGTGATAGTAGGTCTCGGCCGTTGCCGACCAGGAACGGATCGGCCGCGTCGCGCGTCAGGTTGGTGAGGTTCGATGTGCAGCTCGACCTCGCCGCCGAGGACGCGGCGCGTCGAAGATGTAGTCGTGATCGATGACCGGCAGGACCACGGCCTGGCGGTCCTGCTCGTATTTGCGGCGCGGTGCTGTCGGCGAGGATCTCGAAATACTCGACCCGAGCGTCGAAATAGTTCGCGGTCGCGGAGGCCGGTCAGGTAGGCGAGCGACGTCGTGCTGGCCTTGTCCTCGTTGAGGACGTTGTAGTTCTGCGTGAAGGTCCGGTCGGTGCTGAGCGTGCCGTCCCAGCCGAAGCGTCCAGTCACGGCTGATCGCGAACTGGCCGGTCGCTGCGCACGCCGCCGCGGAAATCGCGCTGGGCGAACGTCGCCGCCGATCCGCTGCTCGTGTCAGGAAGTTCTCCGGGTTCTGCTGGTTGATGCCGGCCATGCGCAGGGTGAACTGGCCGTGCGCAAGCCGCTGCCGCCACTCGACCTCGCCGAGGAAGCCCTGCTCGGTGTAGTAGCGCCGGCGTCAGGGTGACGTCGTAGTTCGGCGCGAGCGCGATGAAATAGGGCGTCGCCACCGACCAGCCGACTGCGTCGGAATAGCCGAACACCGGCGCGAGGAAGCCGCTCTTGCGCTTCACCGACGGGTCGGCGGTCGCTGAAATAGGGCACCCACGCCAGCGGCAGCCCGTAGAACTCGAAGCTCGCATTGTGGAAGTAGATCATCTTCTCCTTGTCGTCGACGATGATGCGCTTGCGCCTTGACCTGCCAGAGCGGCGGCCGCTCCGGATGGTCCTTGCAAGGCTCGCAGGCGGTGTAGACGCCGTTGACGAACGTCGTCCGCTCGCCGCCCTGCGCGCTGCGCGCTGGTCGGCGGCGAAATAGGTCTTGTCGGGGGTCTCGACGCGGAGCGAATCGACGAAGCCGTCGCGGAAATCCTCGGTGATGTCGATGTCGTTGGCGTAGACGACCAGGCCGCTCGGGTCGGTCATCTTGACGTTGCCGGTGGCGATCAGCTTGCCGTTGCTCTTGATGTAGGTGACGCGGTCGGCTTCGAGCGTGTAGCCGATGTAGTAGATCTTGACGTTGCCGACGGCGGAGATGGTGTTGTTGTCGTAGTCGTAGACCAGCTCCTCGGCCTCGACCAGCATCTGGGAGCCGGGCTTCGGCTTGGCGACGCGCCGTAGTCTGGACATCGCCAGGGCGCTGCGCCAGCGAATGCGTGGCGGCGACGCAGCGGCATGAGGACGAGCGAGAACCGCTGCCGCCGGCAGGCGGCACGGCGCAATAAGCCGGCGATCAGCGTGCGGACGTCCCCCCGACGCTCATCCATCCTCCAGGTGCAGGAGCGCAGTCGCTCCCATCAACACCGTCACGATCGCCGGAAGCCAAGCAGCAAGCGGTGGCGGCACGATGCCCCCGCTCCCCAGATCCCATGCAATCTTCGACACAACATAAAGCATGAAGCCTACGCCGACACCAGCCAAAATCATGTTGCCAACCTCCCGGGAACGGGAGAATCGCAACGATACGATGGCAGCGATCAGGACCATTGCCAACAGGACAATTGGCCTCGACAGGAGCGTGTTGTAGCGCAGCTCGTAGCGTGACGAGGGAAGGCCCGCCCGCTGCGCCGTGTCGATCAGGCCAGGAAGCTCCCAGAAGGATGTCGCATCAAGGTTATCAAAGGTTTGCCTGGACCTGACCGGGCGACAGCGTCGTCGGCAGCCGGTAGACGTCCTGCTTCTTGCGGCTGCTTCTCGATCGTCGTCACGAGTGCATTCGTCGATCTTCCACGCGCCGCGGCGTGTAGTGGGCGGTCTTGGCGTCGACGCGTTCCACGAAGGCGCCGATCTCGTCGAAGACGAAGGCGGTGACGTCGGACAGGGTCATGCCCTCGTCGAGCGCTCTTGACGGCGCCGATGATCGATTCGCGGCCCTCCGCCGGCCTGGCGGATCCACACCGGCCCGGCTCCGCGGCGTCGGTGCGTCTTTCGGTCGCTGCTGAGCAGTTCGATTCGATCTGGTCCGACCAGCCGCGCAGCTCGGTCGAGATCGGATTGTAGACGGTCGTGGCGAAGATCGCCGATCAGTCAGCCCGACGATGCAGGCCGGCAGCAGGAACTGCCAGGCCGAGATGCCCGGCGGCGCGCGCGATCACGACTTCGAGCCGCCGGTTGGCGAGCACGAAGGCGGCAATCGAACCGAACAGCGTGGTGAACGGGCAGGATGTCCTCGCAGATGCTCGGCACGCGGTAGAGCGGTGAGCAGGAACACCTTGCAGCGCGTCGAAGTCCTTGGCGCCGAGCGTTGCGGGTGAAGAATTCGAGGTAGGTGATCACGAAGACCAGAAAGAAGAAGAAGAGAAATATCGCGATCACCAGCACGGCGAACTGGCGCGCGAAGTATAAGGCCGAGTGTCTTGCCGATCATCGCGGCGAATCGGGCCTCAGCGTCGCCCGCGGGCGACGTCGCCGGCGCCGCCGGACGCCGGAAAATGCCGCGGAAGCCGTCGGCGATCTTCTCGCTGCAGATGATCATGAAGTCCGGCGCCTTCGGCTGGACGCCGAGGAGAATCAGCACCGCGCTGCAATGCGATCGCCGGCGATCGGCACGGCGTACATGGCGATCGCGGCGTCAGGCCCTGGTCGCGGGTGGCGATGCTCAGAACGAACTCGAAGCGCGGCAAGGCCGAGCGCCGACGACGACGGCGAGGGCGATCGTCGCCGACCGTTTCTGGCGCGCCGTCTCCGCCTGGCTCAGGAAGAGGAGCGGGATCATGGCGAAGACGAAGGCGTTGATCGGCGTGGTGAAGCGGCTGTGGAGTCTCGGCGGCGAACTGGCCCGGCTGCTTCTGGATACAGCGGTCCTCGGGGATCGGGACTGAACAGATATTCCGTCGGCCTTTCGTTCGGCATGAAGACCGGGGCCTTTGACGGGCTGGAGAACGTCGAGAGATCAAAGGCATAGGAGGTGAACTGGATGATCGAGAGCGAAGTGTCCGTCGGTCTTGCGGCGTCTGGATGGTGCCGTCGCTCATCACCAGGAAGACGCCGAGCGGGCTGTCGAGCACGGCCCCTCGCTCGGCGATGTAGTCCACGCTTTCGCTCGTCGTCGCGGCTGTCGGAGAGGAAGATGCCGCGCAGCGTGCCGTCGGGCATGCGCTGGCGAAGCTGGAAGATAGAGCCCGTTCTCGATCTTGATGAACTCGCCCTCGCGAAGGATCGAGGTGACGAGGTCGCCGTTGACCTCGGAGCGCAGTTCGCGCCAGAGGCGAAGCGACAGCGGCGAACATCCACAGCGTCATCGACGCCATGAAGACCGCGACGGCCAGACGCGGCAAGCAGCACCGGCTTCAGCAGCCACCATTGCTTGGTCCGGCGGCGTTGATGACCACCAGTTCCGAACCCTGGTTCATGGCGTTGAAGGTGTAGATCACCGCGAGCATCAGCGCGATGGGCGCGGCGACCGTGGTCAGCGACGGCAGAAGGAGGAGCGTGATCTGGAAGAAGGTGACGATGGTCTGGCCCATCGCCGAGACGAGGTCGAACTGGCGGAGCGCCTGGGTCAGCCACACCGTCATCGTCAGCGCCGCAAGGCCCATCAGGAACGCGCGGGCGACCTTGCATGAAGATGTAGCTCTCGATCTGGGTCATGAAGTCCCGATGTTTCCGTCCGCCGCGGCGTCTCTCGCCGATGGATGATTATGAGCGGAATGGCGTCCCGCGAACGGGCCCCGGGCGAGGCGTCGCGCCGCGGCCGAAAATCGCTTGTCTTCGCCGCTCCGGACGAGGAAATTGTGAGCCGCCACATCCCCAGCCTGCCATTCCGACAAGGATACAAGGATATTTGGATGACCGACCGCGCCAGGATCAGCTTTGCCAAGCCGCGTCCAAGGCTTGCCGGCACCGTCGTCGTGCTCGCCGGCCCCGATGCTGGCGCTCGGGCCGGCGGCCACGCGGCTCGGCGCCGAGGCGCTGATCCAGCGGGCGGCGGCGACGGCGGGCTTCACCGGCAAGGCGATGACCACGCTCGACCTGATCGCGCCGGCCGATACCGGCCTCGACCGGCTGATCGTGGTCGGCACCGGCAAGCTCGCCGAACTGAAGGAGAAGGACTGGCTCCGCCTCGGCGGGGCGGCGATGGGCGCGCTCGGCAAGGCCAAGGCGGCGACGGTGCTCCTCGAACGGCCCGACGGCCGGAAGCTCGGCGCCGGACCAGGCGGCCGACTTCGCCCTCGGCATGCGGCTTCGCGGCTACACCTTCGACAAGTACAAGAAGCCGAAGGACGACGACGGCGAGCGAGCGCCAGCCGGTCGAGCTTCACCATTGCCGTCGCCGAGCCGGCGCCGCGCAGGAGCGCCTGGGCGGCCCGCTCCGGCGATCGCCGACGGCGTCAATGCTCGCCCGCGACCTCGTCAACGAGCCGGCCAACGTCCTCGGCCCGGTGGAATTCGCCGACGCGTGGCGAGGAGCTCGCCACGCTCGGCGTCGAGGTCGAGGTGCTCGGCGAGAAGGACCTGAAGAAGCTCGGCATGGCCGCGCTCCTCGGCGTCGCCCAGGGCTCGGTGCGGCCGCCGCGGGTCGTCGATCATGCGCTGGAACGGCGGCAAGGCGAAGGACCAGCCGGTCGCCTTCATCGGCAAGGGCGTGGTCTTCGACACCGGCGGCATCTCGATCAAGCCGGCCGCCGGCATGGAGGACATGAAGGGCGACATGGGCGGCGCCGCTGCCGTGACCGGCCTCATGCACGCGCTCGCCGCGCGCAAGGCGAAGGTCAACGCGATCGGCGTCATCGGCCTGGTCGAGAACATGCCCGACGGCGCCGCGCAGCGGCCCGGCGACATCGTCACCGCCATGTCCGGCAAGACCATCGAGATCATCAACACCGACGCCGAGGGCCGGCTCGTGCTCGCCGACCTCGTCACCTATGCCGAGGACCGCTTCAAGCCGCGCTTCATGATCGACCTCGCGACCCTGACCGGCGCGATCATCGTCGCGCTCGGCCACCAGCATGCCGGCCTGTTCGCGAGCGACGACGCGCTCGCCGACGGCACTGTCGGCCGCCGGCGAGTCGACCGGGGAACTGGTCTGGCGGATGCCGCTCGGCGCCGACTACGACAAGCTGATCGACTCGAAGTTCGCCGACATGAAGAACATCGGCGGCCGCGCGGCCGGCTCGATCACCGGCGCGCAGTTCATCAAGCGCTTCGTCAAGGACACGCCCTGGGCGCATCTCGACATCGCCGGCACGGCGATGGATTCGCCGCAGACCGAGATCAACCGGTCCTGGGCTTCGGGCTGGGGCGTCCGCCTGCTCGACCGGCTGGTCGCGGACAAGTATGAGCGGTAAGAGGATCGTCTAAAGAGCCAAAATGCTGTACTCCGGCACGATGACAAAGCTCCTTGAAAAGGCAATCGAGCGCGCCCGCGACTTGCCGGATGAAGACCAGGATGCCCTCGCCGTAGCGCTTTTGTCTTCCGCTGACTCGCTGCCGATTGCGGAAATGGACGACGAAACGCGCGAGGCAATTCGGATTGGGCTTGAGCAGGCACGCCGCGGCGAGTTCGTCTCCGACGAAGAAATGGCCGCCATCTGGAAACGCGACGGGCTGTGACCTGGCCGCCTCAGGATCAGGAGCTGACGGCTGAAATGCTCCTTCTCCTCGAAGCCCGGCGGGGTGAGCTCTATCACCCGACCGACGATGAATGGGCTGCGATCGAGGAAGGGCTTGCCCAGGCGCGGCGCGGCGAATTTCGCTTCGGACGAGGAAATGGAGGCGATCTGGAGCCGCTTCGGCGCATGAAGGTTCGCTTCGCCGCCAGCGCGCAGCGGCGGGAATGGCCGAGAAGATAGCCTCATGACCGAGATTCTCTTCTATCACCTCGACCGCCAGCCGCTCGAACGCGTGCTCCCCGAGCTCCTCGAAAAATGCCTCGAGCGCGGCTGGCGGGCCGTCGTCCAGCTCGGCTCCGAGGAGCGCTGCGAGGCGATCGACGCCCACCTCTGGACCTACCGCGACGATGGCTTCCTGCCGCACGGCACCGTGAAGGACGGCCATGCCGAGCGGCAGGTGGTCTGGCTCACCACCGGCGACGACAACCCGAACACCGCCGCGGTGCGGTTCGTCGCCGACGGCGCCGACCTGCCCGAGGCGGCCGGCTATAGCCGGGTGGTGATGCTCTTCGACGGCAACGACAACGAGGCCGTCGACCGCGCCCGTGCGGCGTGGGGCAGGGCGAAGGCCGACGGCCACGACACCACCTACTGGCAACAGTCCGAGCGCGGCCGCTGGGAACGCAAGGGCTGACCATGCCGAGGATTGATCTCAGGCAGGTAACGTAGCAAGAACACCAACCGTACCGAAGAAGAGGAACGCATCGGCTACGTTACCTGCCTGAGATCAATCCTCGGCATGGTCAGCCCTTCCGCTCCCAGCGGCCCCGCTCGGACTGCTGCCAGTAGGTGGCCTCGTGCCCGGCGGCCTTGGCGTCCTTCCACGCCGAGCGCGCCCGATCGACAGCATCGTTGTCGTTGCCGTCGAAGAGCATACGATGCGGGCGTAGCCGGCGGCATCGGGCAGCCCGGCCCCGTCTGCGAGGAAGCGGACGGTGGCGTCGTTGGGGTTGTCGTCGCGGGTGGTCAGCCATACCGGCTGGGCGATCGGCACGACCATCCTTGGCGGTGCCATGCGGCAGGAAGCCCTCTTCGCGATAGCTCCAAAGATGGGCGTCGATCGCCTCGCAACGCTCGTCCGAGCCAAGCTGCACGACCGTCCGCCAGCCACGCTCGAGGCATCTCTCGAGCAGTTCCGGCAGCACGCGCTCCAGCGGCTGGCGGTCGAGGTGATAGAAGAGGACTTCAGTCATTGCTACCTGCCCCGCCACTCTCGACGCGCGTGTGACGGATATGAATGATGCCGTCCAGATAGCCTCGATTTCTTGATCCGGTAGTGGATTCGGTATGGGTAGGGAACGGCAAGCTCTTCTCAACCCGCACCCCATTCATCGTCGGCCGGCTGGCGGAGAGCAGATCAATTGCCCGCTGAGGGCTTCGCGGCAGATGGATTGTCGGCCGATTCGGCGATCTCCAGATGGCGCGGGCCAGTGATCTCATGCCCGGCGTTTCCAGACGGCTTCCATCTCCTCCTCTGACGCAAACTCACCCCGCTCCGCCTGATCAATCCCGTCTGTATCGCAGCCCATTCCTCGTCGTCGGGGTCGATAGGCTTCGCCGCGCTGAGCCAACAAGAGCGGGTCTCGGCGACGCTATCCTGCTCTTCAGGGCACGTGAGACACGGTCGAGCACCGATTGATCTGTTCCTTGGTCATGCCGCCAGCATTTTGGCTTTTTAGACGATCCTCTTACCGCTCGTACTTGTCCGCGACCAACCGGTCGAGCAGGCGGACGCCCCAGCCCGAGCCCCAGGCTCGGTTGATCTCGTCTGGCGGCGAGCCCATCGCCGTGCCGGCGATGTCGAGATGCGCCCAGGGCGTGTCCTTGACGAAGCGCTGGATGAACTGCGCGGCGGTGATCGAGCCCGCCGGCCGCCCGCCGGTGTTCTTCATGTCGGCGAACTTGGAATTGATCAGCTTGTCGTAGTCGGCGCCGAGCGGCATGCGCCAGACCTCCTCGCCGGTCGCCTCGCCGGCGGCCGAGCGGCCTGGCCAGCTCGTCGTCGTTGCGAACAGCCCGGCATGCTCGTGGCCGAGCGCGACGATGATCGCCCCGGTCAGGGTCGCGAGGTCGATCATGAAGCCGCGGCTTGAATCGTCCTCGATGTAGCAGAGGACGTCGGCGAGGACGAGGCGGCCCTCGGCATCGGTGTTGATGATCTCGATCGTCTGGCCCGACATGGCGGTGACGATGTCGCCCGGCCGCTGCGCGTTGCCGTCGGGCATGTTCTCGACGAGGCCGATGATGCCGATCACGTTGGCCTTGGCCTTGCGCGCCGGCGAGCGCGTGCATGAGGCCGATGACGGCAGCGGCGCCGCCCATGTCGCCCTTCATGTCCTCCATGCCGCCGGCCGGCTTGATCGAGATGCCGCCGGTGTCGAAGGTCACGCCCTTGCCGATGAAGGCGACGGGCTTGTCCTTCGGCCTTGCCGCCGTTCCAGCGCATCACCACCATGCGCGGCGGCCGCGGCGAGCCCTGGGCGACGCCGAGCAGCGCGCCCATGCCGAGCTTCTTCATCGCCTTCTCGGTCGAGGATCTCGACCTCGACGCCGAGCTTGGCGAGCGCCGCTGCCGCGGTCGGCGAACTCGACCGGACCGAGCACGTTGGGCGGCTCGTTGACCAGGTCGCGGGCGAGGATGACGCCCTCGGCCACGGCGTCGGCGCTGCTCAAGCGCTTGCGACGCCGGCCGGACTCGGCGACGGCGATGCTGACCTCGACCGGCTTCGCCTCGGCGCTCGTCGTCCTTGCGGCGGTCTTGTACCGGTCGAAGGCATAGGCGCGCAGCCGGAGGCCGAGGGCGAACTCGGCCGCCGTGGCGGGCTCGATTCCGGCCGTCGGGCCGTCTCGAGCAGGACCGTCGCGGCCGTGGCCTTGCCGCAGGCGCCCATCGCGGAGCCGCCGAGCCGGACCCAGTCGCAGCTCCTTAGCTCGTCCGGCTTGCCGATGCCGACCACGATGAGCCGGTCGAGGCGACGCCGGCCGGCGCGATCAGATCGAGAGTCGTCATCGCCTTGCCGCGTAAGCCAGCCGTCGCCGCCGCCGCGCGGGACAGCAGCCCCGGCGCCGAGCGCCGTGGCCGCCGGCCCGAGGGCGAGATCGGGGTCGGCGAAGACGACGACGGTGCCCGGCGGCTTGGCGCGGCTTGGCAAAGCTGATCATGGCGCGGTCGGTCATCCAAATTCGCTGGTATCCTGTGGAAGGTCGATCAGGCTGGACAGGGGCGGCCGGCATCTTCCCGCCCGGAGCGGCGAAGGCAAGCGATTTTCGCGCCGCGGCGCGACGCATCGCTACAGGGCGCCGTTGCGCGGGCGCCATTCCGCGCATAATCGTCGGCGCCGGCGAGAGACGCAGCGGCGAATCGCAAGCTCGGAAGCTCCATGACGCTCATCGAGCGCTACATCTTCCGGCAGGTCGTCCCGCGCCTTCCTGATCGAGCTCGCGGCGCCTGTCGACGACGGTTGGCTCACCCAGGCGCTGCGCGAGTTCGACCTGTTCTCGGCCAGGGCCAGACGCTGCTCACCTTCTTCGAGATCACGCTCGCTGCCTCCTCCCGTCGCTGATCATCATCGTCGCCCCGGTCGCTCTGTTGATCGCCGTCATCTGCACGTTCAACCGGCTCAACGACGATTCCGAACTGGTGGTGATCAACGCCGCCGGCAGCCAAGCAGTGGTGGCTGCTCAAGCCGGTGCTGCTTGCCGCGTCTGACGTCCCCATCTTCATGGCGTCGATGACGCCTCTATTTCTCGCCGCTGTCGCTTGCGCGATCTGGCGCGACTGCTCACCGATGTCCACGGCGACTCTGTCACCACGATCCTGCAGCGAGGGCGAGTTCATCGACCTCGCCAACGGCCTCACCTTCCATCTCCGCGAGCGCGCGCCCGGACGGCACGCTGCGCGGCATCTTCCTGTCCGACAGCCGCGACGAGGACGAGACCCTGACCTATCTCGCCGAGCGGGGCGCCGTCGCTCGACAGCCCGCTCGGCGTCTTCCTGGTGATGAGCGACGGCACCATCCAGCGCCAGTAAGACGGCCGACAAATCGATCTCGATCATCCACTTCACCTCCTACGCCTTCGACCTGTCGACCTTCGTCCAGCGCGCAAGACGCCCGCCTATCAAGCCGACCGAGAGCGCGACGCGAGCATCTGTTCAATCCCGATCCGGACGACCGCTACTATCCAGATGCAGCCGGGCCGGTTCAAGGCCGAGCTCCTCAGCGCTTCACCACGCCGCTCAACGCGTTCATCTTCGCCCTGGTTCCGTTGGCCTCTTCTGAGCCAGGCGGAGAACGACGCGGCAGAAGCGGCGGCGCCATCGCGCTCGCCGTCGCCGTCGGCGCTCGGCCTCGCCGGATCCGAGTTCGTTCTCAGCATCGCCGCCCAGACGCCCTGAGCGCCGCGATCGCCCTGTATGCGTGCCGCTCTTCGGCGCCGCATTGCGCATTCGTGCTGATCCTCATCGGCATCCAGCCGCAGGCGCCGGACGGCATGCTCATCTCGGCGAGAAGATCGCCGGCGGCCTGCGCGGCATCTTCCGGCGTCGGCGGCGCCGGCGACGGCAGCGGCGGCTGGAGCCCGATCGCCGCGATGATCGGCAAGACGCTCGCCCTCTACTTCGCGCGGCAGTTCACTATGCTGGTGATCGGCGTTTTCTCTTCTTCTTCTGCCTGATCTGCGTGTCCTATCTCGATTTCTTCACCCGATCGCCTCGCCTCCGAAGACTTCGATCCTGGCAGGTGTTCATGCTCGACCGCCTACCGCGTGCCGAGCATCATCGAGGACGTCCTTCCGTTCACCGTCGCTGTTCGGCTCGATTGCCGCCTTCGTGCTTGCCAACGGCGGCTCGAGCTCGTGATCGCCCGCGCCGCCGGGCGTCTCGGCCTGGCAGTTCCTGCTGCCGGCCTGCATCGTCGGGCTGTGATCGGCGATCCTGGCCACGACGGTCTACAACCCGCTTTCCACCGTCTCGGGCTGGCTCCGACCGGATCGAGGCCAAGATCTTCACGGCAAGCGGCTCGAAGACGCAGCGACCGGGCCGGCCCGGTCTGGATCCGCCAGGCCGGCGACGGCCACGATCGATCATCGGCGCCGTCAAGAGCGCTCAGACAAGGGCATGACCCTGACGAGCGTGACCGCCTTCGTCTTCGACGAGATGGGCGCTTTCAGGAACGGGTCGACGCGCCACGACCGCCCACTACACGCCCGGCGCGTGGCGGCTCTCGAATGCGCACCGTGACCGGCGCCCGAGCAAGCAGCCCGCAGAAGCAGGACTCTACCGGCTGCCGACCACCCTGCCGCCGAGCCAGGTCCAGCAGACCTTTGATAACCTTGACCCGACATCCTTCTGGAGCTGCCTGGCCTGATTGACCGCGCCAACGCGGCCGGGCTTGCCGCGACACGCTATCGAGCTTCGCTATTAACACGCTCCTGGCGCGGCCGATTGTGCTGTTGGCAATGGTTCTGATCGCGGCCATCGTGTCGTTGCGCTTCTCCCGTTCCGGGAGCTTGGCTAATGATTTTGGCTGGCGTCGGCGTAGGCTTCGTGCTTTATGTTGTGACGAAGATTGCCCGGGATCTGGGGAGCGGGGGCTGGTGCCGCCTCCGCTGCGGCTTGGTTCCCCGCGTTCGTCGGATTGTTGATCGGAGCAACCGTTCTGCTGCACCTGGAGGATGGATGAGCGTCGGGGGGACGTCCGCACGCGATCGCCGGCTTGTCGCGCCGTGGCGGGGCCTCACCCGCGGCTGCGTTGGCCTCGTCCTCGACGGCGCTCGCTTGCCGGCCACCGCTGGCGCAAGCGCCCTGGCGATGGCCGAGCCGCGCGTCGCCAAACCGAAGCCCGGCGCGCAGATGCTGGTCGAGGCGGACCAGATGGTCTACGACTACGACAACAACACGGTTTCGGCGGTCGGCAACGTCAAGATCTATTACGTCGGCTACACGCTGCAGGCCGACCGGGTCACCTACATCGAAGCAACCGGCCGCTGATGGCCATCGGCAACGCCAAGATCACCGATCCGAGCGGCCCGGTCATCTACGCCAACGACTTCGACATCACCGATGATTTCCGCGACGGCTTCGTCGATTCGCTGCGCGTCGAGACGCCCGACCGGACCCACTTCGCCGCCGAGCAGCGCCGAGCGCACGGAAGGCAAGCTGACGACGTTCGTCAACGGCGTCTACACCGCCTGCGAGCCCTGCAAGGAGCATCCCGAAAAGCCGCCGCTCTGGCAGGTGAAGGCGACAGCGCATCATCCCCAACCACCAGGAAAAGATGATCTATTTCCACGACGCGCGCTTCGAGTTCTTCGGCGTTCCGATGGCCTAGTTCCCCTATTTCTCGATCGCCGACCCGTCGGTCAAGCGCAAGACCGGCTTCCTGGCGCCGGTGTTCGGCTATTCCGACCAGCTCGGCTGGTCGGTGGCGATGCCGTATTTCATCGCGCTTGCGCCGAACTACGACGTCACGTTCACGCCGCGCTACTACTCCGAGCAGGGATTTCTGGCCGAGGTCGAATGGCGGCATCGGCTTGCCAGCGGCCAGTACACGCTGCAGATGGCCGGCATCAACCAGGACAACCCGAAGAAATTCCTGGTTCACGACGCCAACGGGAACATTACCGGCGAGAATTCGCCCAGCGCGATTTCCGCGGCGGCGTGAGGAGCACCGGCCAGTTCGGCATCAACCAGTATTGGACCTTCGGCTGGGACGGGACGATCAGCACCGACCGGACGTTCACGCGCAACTACAACGTCCTCAACGCGGACACCGCCATCACGACGTCGTACGCCTATCTGACCGGGCTCCGCGACCGCGAACTATTTCGACGCGCGGGCCGAGTATTTCCAGGTCCTCACCGACAGGGGAGCTACCGACGGAAGGTCAGCCCCAGATACGAGCAGGGGCGCCAGGCCGTGGTCACCCCGGTCATCGACCACGACAAGATTTTCGACCGGCCGCTGCTCGGCGGTCAGGTCGATGAAATCGAACCTCACCTATCTGACGCGCGACCAATCCGATCCCTTCCAGGTCGGCCCGGATTCATCGCACTCGGACAAGTACTATCACGGCCTCGCCGGCGACTATGTCCGCATCTCCCCCGAACTCGACTGGGAGAAGAAGTTCATCGGTCCGGGCGGACAGGTGATCACGCCGTTCGCCTCGCTGCGCGGCGACTTCTCTCGCCATCGACCCGAGCCGTCGGCCTATTCGACGGCAATCCTGGCCGAACCGCGTCGACGAGAACGCCACACGCTTCATGCCGACCGTCGGCGTCGACTGGAGCTGGCCGATCCTGATCACCGCGGCACCTCGTCGCACGTCATCGAGCCGAAGCTGCAGTTGATTGCGCGGCCCGACGAGCCGCTTGCCGGAAGCTGCCGAACGACGACGCCGAGAGCCTCGTCTTCGACGATTCGATCCTGTTCGAGCACGACAATTGCCGAGCTGACCATCGCGCCCACTTGCGGCTCAGCGGCCTGACATTGCAAACGGCCGGCCTGCAAAGTGTCGCGGTCATCGGCATCGATCAGGCGCGGCGGCCTTACGGCGTCCAGCGCGGGCCGGGCACCGAAGCGCCGATGAGCGAGGGCGACGTGCTGCTGGTCATGGGCACGCAGTCGAACCTTCAGCAGTTCGCTGCCAACGACGGCCTGTTGATCCTCGAAGGCGTGCGCGAACTGCCGCGCTCGACCAAGGCGCGACTGGCGTTCGCGATCATGGCCGGCGCGGTCGGCCTCGCCAGTTATCGGCGTGATGCCGATTGCGATTTCGGCGCTGGGCGGTGCGATGCTGATGTTCGTCACCGGCTGCGTCAACTTCGAACGCGTCGGCCGGGCGCTTTCGGCGAACGTCATCGTGCTGGTTGCCGCCAGTCATCGCGCTCGGCAAGCTCGTGCTCGTATCGGTCGCGGCGCAATGGCTGGGCGAACTGCTTGCCTCGGGCTGCAATTTCTGCCGGCCGCCGGCGTGCTGGCGGCGATCATGGTATTCGTCACGCTGCTCACCAATTTCGCCTCGAACGCTACCGCTGCCGCGGTCGGCACGCCGATTGCGTTCAGCCTCGCGCAGCAGCTCGGCATGCCCGTCGAGCCGCTGGTGCTGGCGGTGCTGTTCGGCTGCAACCTGTGCTACGCCACCCCGGTTGCCTATCAGACCAACATGATGATCATGTCGGAGGGCGACTATCGGTTCGACGACTATATCCGCACCGGCCTGCCGCTGATCGCTATCATGATCACGACACTTTCGGCGTTGCTTGCACTGCGCTACGGACTTTAGAATTCGCGCCAACCCGCTGACCCTGACCGGAGCCTAAGCATGTCGCTTGCCACCCCCTATCTCGAACGCGACTTCGGCACGGTGTCCGACCTGGTGCGTATTCACGCGCAGGAACGCCCGAACGCGCCGGCACTGATCCACCGCGAAGACAAGCTCAGCTGGGGCGAACTCAATGCGGTGGTCGACCGTATTTCGGTGGCATTGCAGCGCGACGGCATTGCACCGGGCGACCGTATCGCGATCTGCGCGCTGTCATCGGTCGAACTATGCCGCAACCTTCCTCGCCGGCGCTACGCTGCGGCATCGCGGTCGCGCCGCTGGCGCCGTCATCGACCCCCGAAAGCCTGGCCGCGATGATTGCCGACTGCGACGCCAAGCTGTTCTTTCTCGATCGCAGCGTCGCAGCCGAAATCGATGCCGCAGGTGTGCAGATTCCGACGCCGCGCATCACCTTCGACGGCTCGGGCAGTGGCAAGCCGTTCCTCGACTGGCTGCCGTTCGACCCTGGCCGTCGCCCGAAGAAGCCCCGCGTCCTGTCGAGATCACGCCCGACATGGCGTTCAACATCATCTATTCCTCCGGCACGACCGGCACGCCCAAGGGCATCGTCCAGTCGCACGCGCATGCGCTGGCGGCCATCTCGCAGCGCGGCGGCGGCTCGGGCTACGGCCCGGACGCGGTGACGCTGTTCTCCACGCCGCTCTATTCGAACACGACGCTGGTCAGCTTCTTCCCGACGCTGGCGCAGCGGCGGCACGGCGGTGCTGATGGCGAAATTCGACGCGCGCAGATTCTCGAGCTGGCGCAGAAGCACACGCGCCACCCACGCGATGCTGGTGCCGGTGCAGTACCGCCGCCTGATGGCACTGCCGGATTTCGACAGACTCGACCTGTCGAGCTTCGTGCATGAAGTTCTGCACCTGCGCGCCGTTCTCCGCCGAGCTGAAGGCCGATGTGCTGACGCGCTGGCCGGGCGGGCTGATCGAATACTACGGCATGACCGAAGGCGGCGGCACCTGCGTGCTGATCGCGCACGAACATCCCGACAAGCTGCACACCGTCGGCCGGCCGCTGCCCGGCCACGACATCCGGCTGATCGACGAGGACGGCAACGAAGTCGCCGCACGGCGAGATCGGCGAGATCGTCGGCCGCTCCGGCGGCGATGATGAACGGCTATCACAACCAGCCCGGACAAGACCACCGAAGCCGATTGGCGCGACGCCGAGGCGAGCGCTTCATCCGCACCGGCGACGTCGGCCGCTTCGACGACGACGGTTTCCTGACGCTGATGGACCGCAAGAAGGACATGATCATCTCGGGCGGATTCAACATTTATCCGTGCGACCTGGAGGCGGTGCTGCCGGCACCCGGCCGTCGCCGAGGCCGCCGTCGTCGGCGTGCCGTCGGACGCCTGGGGCGAGACGCCGGTGGCGTTCGTGGTGCTGAAGCCGGGCGCGACGCCGACGCGAGAGCTGCGCAGCTGGGTCAACGCCAAGGTCGGCAAGACCCAGCGCCTTCCGCCTGCAGCTCGTCGACGCCTGCCGCGCAGCCCATCGGCAAGGTGCTCAAGCGCGAACTGCGCGACGGCTACAAAGCGTAGCCGTCGCCAACAGTCGGAAAAGGCCTAGGCAGCCGTGGCGGCAAAACGACCGCGACGCGCGCGCAAGGTGCCGCCGACCAAGCCGAAGCCCGAAACGAGCATCGCCCAAACCGCAGGCTCGGGAACATCGTCGGTGGGGATCGGGTTGCCGCCGATTGTCGCGCCCGCAAACGCCATCCCGGTGTCAAAAGCCGTGTCATTCAGGTTGGTTACGCCGAAAGCCAGCCGGTAGTTGCCGGTGGCGGCGACCATATAGCTCGACTTGATCCAGTTGGTATAACCGCAACCGGTCGCCCAGCAGGTGTTCGACGAGGCGCCGAGCGGCGACCAGGTCGGGGCACCGGCGATGATCGGCGTATGGGCCGGCGTCAGCGTCGACAGTAGCGGCGGCAGGCCGAAGCCCGG
>CAWBXW010000002.1:0-433930 GCA_963792845.1 uncultured Alphaproteobacteria bacterium | reverse complement strand
GTCGTCGCTCCCCCCCTTGCCTGGCTTCGATTCAGACCATGAGGGAGCAAACTGTGAATCAGCGTGCAATAGGGACCCCGTTTAGGGGGTGATCGGCGTCCAATCGGGACCCCCTGCGAGAAAGGGGTCCACAAGTGCTCCCGGGTTTCATCGGGGGCTGGGTTGGGATGCTGGTTGTGGAGACGATTGGGAAGATCCGTCGCGCCTATTTCGCTCAGGGGAAGTCGATCAAGGCGATCTGCCGCGAACTGAGGGTCTCGCGGAAGGTCGTTCGGAAGGTGGTGCGTAGCGGTGCGACCGCGTTCGAGTACGAACGGGCGGTCCAGCCACAGCCGAAGATCGGTCCCTGGAAGGCTGACCTCGATCGGCTCCTGGCGGTGAACGCGGCAAAGGCGAGCCGCGAGCGGCTTACGCTGATCCGGGTGTTCGAGGAGCTGCGCGGTCTGGGTTATGCGGGCGGCTACGACGCGGTGCGGCGCTATGCCCGCGGCTGGCAGCGGGAGCGGTCGGCGGCGACGGCGGACGCCTATGTGCCGCTGAGCTTCTCGCCGGGCGAGGCGTACCAGTTCGACTGGAGCCACGAGGTCGTGGTGATCAACGGGGCGACGGTGATCGTGAAGGTCGCCCACGTCCGGCTCTGCCACAGCCGCATGCCGTTCGTGCGGGCCTACCCGCGCGAGACCCAGGAGATGGTGTTCGACGCCCATGACCGGGCGTTCGCCTTCTTCAAGGGTGCCTGCCGGCGCGGCATCTATGACAACATGAAGACCGCGGTGGAGGCGATCTTCGTCGGCAAGGAACGGGCCTACAATCGTCGCTTCCTGCAGATGTGCGGCCACTATCTGGTCGATCCGGTCGCCTGCACGCCGGCATCGGGCTGGGAGAAGGGGCAGGTCGAGAACCAGGTTGGCAACGTTCGCGAACGCTTCTTCACCCCCCGGCTTCGGGTGAAGGACTACGACGAGCTGAACGCCTGGCTGCTCGATCAGTGCATCGCCTCCGCCAAAGCGCACCCACACCCCGAGTTCCGTGAGCGGACGGTCTGGGAGGTGTTCGAGGAGGAACGGCCGAGCCTGGTGCCCTATGGCGGCCGCTTCGATGGGTTCCACGCGGTGCCGGCGTCGGTCTCCAAGACTTGCTTGGTCCGCTTCGACAACAACCGCTACTCGGTCGCCGCCAGTGCGGTCGGTCGCCCGGTCGAGGTCAGAGCCTACGCCGATCGGATCGAGCTGCGCCAGAACGGCCGGCTGGTCGGCGAGCATCGCCGTAGCTTCGGCCGCGACCGGAACATCTACGACCCATGGCACTACGTTCCGGTGCTGGCCCGCAAGCCGGGCGCCCTGCGCAATGGCGCGCCGTTCAAGGACTGGGTGCTGCCTGGCAGCCTGGACCGCATCCGTCGCAAGCTCGGCAGTGTCGTCGATGGCGATCGCCAGATGGTAGATATCCTCAGTGCAGTGCTGACCGACGGACTGCCGGCGGTGGAATCCGCCTGCAGCGAGGCGCTGCGCGAAGGCGTCCATTCGGCCGACGTCGTCCTGAACATCCTCGCCCGGCAGCGGCAGCCGGCGACCCCGATCACGATCATGACCCCCGAGGCGCTGCGGCTCAGACACGAGCCCAATGCCGACTGCGCCCGCTACGACAGCTTGAGGAGATCCTTGTGATGGAGCGAACCGAGATCCTGACCACCATGGGCGAGCTCAGGCTCTATGGGATGAAGGCGGCTTTCGACGAGATCGTCACCACAGCCGTGAAGCGCCAGCATGAACCCCAGCGCGTCGTCGGCGACCTGCTCACCGCGGAGATCGCCGACAAGCAGGCGCGCTCCATTAGGTACCAGGTCGCCATCGCCAAGCTGCCGTTGGCCAAGGACATCGAGGACTTTGTCTTCGACGACACACCGATCAACCAGACCCTGGTACGCGACCTCGCCGGCGGGAACTTCCTCGCCCATCAGCGCAACGTCGTCCTGGTCGGCGGCACCGGAACGGGCAAGACCCATCTGGCCATCGCGATCGCCCGCGCCTGCATCCGCAACGGCGCTCGCGGCCGCTTCTTCAACGTCGTCGATCTGGTGAACAGGCTCGAGGCCGAGGGACGAGCCGGGCGTCAGGGCCGAATGGCCGAGACGCTGTCGCGCAAGGACTTCATCGTGCTCGACGAGCTCGGCTATCTGCCCTTCGCCCAGTCCGGCGGCCAGCTCCTGTTCCACCTGGTCAGCCAGCTCTACGAGCAGACCTCCATCATCGTGACCACCAACCTCGCCTTCGGCGAGTGGCCCAGCGTCTTCGGCGATGCCAAGATGACCACCGCTCTCCTCGACCGGCTTACCCATCACTGCGATATCGTCGAGACTGGCAACGAAAGCTGGCGCTTCAAGAACCGCGCCTGATCCAGGCGCAGCCGCTCCCTCGCTACGGCGCTATGAGGCGCGCTCGCTCGCGGCTGCTACTGGGGGGGGTCCCTATTGGACGCCGATCCGGGGTCCCGATTAGGCGCCGATTGACAGCAAACGATCTTGTAGATGTTAGCGCGTTCGCGCCGTCGGCTACACCCCTTGGCACCATCGCTCTTGTGCAGATTTTCCTGCATACCGCCGATCAGACGGGAACAGCAAAGGCGCTTGCCGTCGAGAGCGACTCCGACGCGCGACGCACCGCGGTCGCCACGGTCGCGACGCCAATCAGCCGTGGCCAAAAACTGGCGATCATTCTCGATGCCGGCACGCTCACAGTAGACGATCCGCTGCAATTCATCACGTGGCGAGGTGATCCGTGCGCGGTCCAGTTCTTCGTAAAGGTGCCGGCGACGCCGACGTTCAATCGTACGCCACCAAGGCGACCATCCTCATGGAGTTCCTTCCGATTGGTGTACTACGCTTTAAGCTGCGAGTGGTTGCTCGCGGGCAACCCCATGGAGAAATGACAATTCACGGTGATGACTTGCATCGCTATCGACAAGCCTTCTTGTCCTATTCGACTGAGGATCGCGCGGAGGTCTTGAAGCGAGCGCAAGCGCTTAAGGCGGCGAGGATTGGCTTCTTCCAGGCTCTCCTTAGCCTAGAGCCCGGAGAGAGGTGGGAGCGTCGGCTGTATGAGGAAATCGACCGCTGCGATCTCTTCTTGCTATTCTGGTCATCACATGCCGCCCGCTCGGAATGGGTGACCCGAGAGGCTGAGTACGCGCTTAAGCGGAGCAACGCTTCAGATGACCATATGCCGGATATCGCGCCGATCATCCTAGAGGGACCACCTATCCGAACGCCGCCGGAGTTAATTGAAGGAAATCCATTTCAACGACCCAATTGTCTATGTGCTGTCAGCGATTGACCACCAGGGCAAAGAGGGGCCTCGACATTGAATTTGGAGCGGCGCAAGAAGTGAGACAGCATTCGCATTTATTGACACGGCCCGACGAGCCCATTCGTAACGAAGTTCAGCCGCTTCTTTCGGTGCGCGTGAGACGCCTACGCGCGCGCGGAATGTACTATGGTGATTTACGTAATGATTCCCGTATAATGTGTAAAGACACACAGTAGCTCGAAAGACGCCTTACCACACCTAACGTCCCCTCCATCTCCCACTCTTGTTAGCCCAGTCGAGATAGTTAGGCTCACCGGGTTTCGGACTACGCGTCAGCCACAATCGCCGATTTTCGCCCCGCAAGTAAGCGGCGATGAGAGCTACTAAATCATTTTGATCCGGTTGAACCTGCCAATACTCGTGCCAATACTGTCCGATAATTTTGTCCCACTCTAATCTATGCGCCTCTCGAAAGATATTTTGGTGAACGAACATACATATAAACCCATATACATTCAATTCAGCATAGTTTTGGGCTAGAACTTTGAAATAGCTTCGGTTTCTAAATCCTTTCAGCGTTAGCAAGCTATGCTTCAGGAACGCTGAGAGGTTCTTTCCGAATATGTATAATGTAGTCTTAATCAATAGGATATAACCGAGTAATTGGTATATCCAAAAGTCCGGGTAAGTACCGCTGCGAATAGTGATAGTATCGAATATGGGGAGCGTTGGAAGAACCGATTTAATTATGTAGGAAAATGTTTGTCGGCTTAACAAGTAACAAATGAAAAATAGTGAAGCAATTAATAAGCTTCTGAACAACAAGCTAGCCACAAAGCCTATGACATTAGCTAAAATAGCCACGATATAAGCTACGACCTTATCTTCGAAACTAGCTGTCTCAAATGCGAACTTCCAAATGTCAAAGAGAACGGGCTCCGCGATTGCCCAATTCGGATCATTTTTCTTATCAGTCATTCGTTCGGCAGAGTTGCGATAACGTTAATTAGCAGAAGGTCCAGATGGCGCCCTGGTCATGCCGCATGATCGCGAGCCTGCACTGAAATGCTCGGGACGGATCGAGCGGCATGGGTACTTGCACTATCGCGGGAGGTGGGCGAGGCCCCACCCATGCTGATCTCGCTTGATCCAGTTGAAGGCGGCAGTTGGCGTAGCCGTCGGTACCGGCCTGAAATCCAAACTCGCGACATTTCGCATCGTCGGCAGCGCGCTGGGCCGCCGCACTTGAACCTGGGTGTATGAGGTCCCTGAGAAAGCCGAGGAGCGTACCATCGCCGGCCGAGGCCGGACCGACAAGCAATAGCCCAAGGCATATGGCGATTACTGCCCTCATGGGTCGGGTCGCTCCAAGCGAGAGGTGATCAGCTTTCCATGATCGCACTCTTTTGGCCCTGTGCCGCGGGTGTCGCTGACCTACTCCAAAGCACCCTGCGGATGCAAGATGAGATTTAAAGTCCGTGGACCGATAGTCTTCGCTGCGGCTCGCTTGGGGCATGAAGGTGCCCAAGGACGAGACCGGGTTCATCGGGATTGTCGCGCGGAACGTGCGCCAGGCACGAAAGGACCTCGGCTTGTCCCAAGAAGCGCTCGCGCATGAGGCGGGGATTGACCGGACCTATGTCAGCCAAGTCGAGAGACGCCAACGAAACATGACGATCACCATGCTCGCGAGGTTCGCTGCTGCGCTCGCGACGACACCTGACCGCCTTCTTATCGAAACACCGAACACCACGACCCGTGCGGTTCCGAGGAAGCAGCCGCGCCGATAGTGCAGTTTCACGGCCCACGAAATTTTCGCTTCTTGGGCTGACCGTAGGCCGGAAGAGCCAGGGACCCCTAAAGGGGATCCTCCCGGCCCTATTTCCCGGCCCCAAAACTAGGCGGCAAGTTTCTGGCCCTGTTTCGTCCCTGTTTCGACCTCCGGCCCTTCGGTGCCGAGCAGATAGTGGTTCCCAATTTTGACTACGCGTCCCGAAGCGACGAGGCGCTTTCGAACGTCCTTGAACGTGCTCTCCTTCATTCCGGATTCTTGCAGCCAATCAGAATAGGTCGCGCCCGGCACGTCGAAGCCTACGAGCGCGGCGAGGGCTTCGTTGTCGTTGTCACGGGCTCTAGGATCAACTGGCTTCGGACTAGTACCCGATTGGAGTGTCGCCGCTTCAATGACACAAGAGGTTTTCGTGTCACTCAGCGGCACAGGCCACCGGTGCCGTCGCGGATCGTGTTGGAATTCGGCGTGACGCGACCTCCGGCGAGTTGAAGGTATCGGTTCAAGCGGCCAGGTCAATTGGCCGGTCGATTAGCTTGGTCGTCAGTGTCTGCCAGCCATCGACCTTTCGCATGTTGATCTGGCCGGAGGCGAGCAGAGCCCAGAACAACATCGCCGCGGTGTCGGCCGACGGCAACACCGTCTGCGTCTTGATCCGCCGCTTGAACTCCTCGTGGAGGCGCTCGATGGCATTCGAGGTCCTGGCGCTTCGCCATTGCGATGGTGGCAAGCGGGTGAAGGCGAACAGGGCGTCGCCGGCCTCCTCAAGGCTGTCGGCGACGGCCCGGTGCCGAAGCCGCCACTTGCGGACGAATGCCTTGCGCCGCTCTTCGATCTCCTCGGCCGTCGCGGCGTAGATCATGTCGGTGTAGTCGGCGGTGATCTCCTCGTGCAGGCGCTCAGGCGCGTGGCCAAGCAGATTGCGATGCTTGTGAACCGTGCAGCGTTGAAGGGGCACGCCGTTCCAAACGGCGGCGATGGCCTTCTCCAGCCCCGGCGCGCCATCGACGATCAGGAACTCCGGCCGGCGCAGATCGCGGGCGATCAGGTCGTCGAGCACCGTACGCCACGCCTCCGTCGTCTCGCCGCCCATGTCCTTGACCGCCAGCAGTACCTTCTGGCCGTCCTCGCGCACCCCGATGACGACGAGAAGCGAGATCGAGGTTGCCTTGCGGTCGAGGCGAACGCGGACCACCGTGCCGTCGAGGATCAACCGGACGATCGGCTCGTCGGCCAGCGATCGGCCGTTCCACGCATCCCAGTCGGTCTTCACCTTCCGCCAGACCCGGCTGACGGTGTCCTTGCCGACCGCTCCGCCGAACAGCGCGGCGAGCGCCCGGCGGACACGGCGGGTGTTGGTGCCGGCCAGATAGGTCGACGCAATCAGCGCGTCGGCGGCCTTCGTCCGCCGCTGATAGGCGCGCAAGGCCTTGCTCTTCCACTCGCTCGTCTTGCCATCACCGGCATCGATCCGGGCACGCGGTACCCTGATCTCGGTCTTGCCGAACGTCCCAGTCAGCGTCCGTGTCCGGCTGCCGTGCCGGTGGCCGTTGACGCCGGCATCGCCCCCTCCGTCTCTCGCCCGACCGGCCGTGCATAGCGCGGGCGGGCGAGAGCAGCGTCGAGTTCGGTCCTGATCATCGTCTCGATGAAATCGCGGACCCGATCGCGCAGGCCAGCTTCGATCGGATCGAACCAGTCGTCGAAAAGATAGCCGGCCGTCTCGGCATCAGGCTGAACGGCATCCGGCTTCGTGGTAGTGCTCGTCATGGCGTGGTCTCCTGTCCGGCGCGTCAACGCTGGACTCATTCGGGTTGAAGCACCCGGAGACTACGCCACCCCAATTCCAACCAACTTCGCGACGGCACCGGCCGCAGCCGGACCCTGATATCTTTGAACGGCTCAGCGTCTTTCTGTTTCTCACACCTCAGGATCAGCGCGCCTTTGTCCTTCGACAGTCTGATCATGGTGTCGGCAGCGGCTCTGAGGGAAGAGTGGCCGCGATCCCCTCTCTTAGGGTCCTTTCCCGAGTGGTGGACGATGAGGACCGCAGTTCCGGGAAACGCGCGCCTCAGTTCGTCCACGCCGGCAACGTAGCCGTTCATGTCCTTCGGGGCGTTTTCGTCGCCTTCACCAAATGTGCGCGCCAGTGTATCGATGACGATCAGAACGGGTTGGCATTCTGTTCGGATGACCTCGACCAATTCCGACACCTGATCCTCGTCCCGTACGCTGAGTGGATCGGCAAGAAAACGAACGTCACCGAGATCACCGCCTTCGTGAACCATACGCCAAGCGACAATGCGTGATTTCAGGCCGGTCGCACCTTCCGCATAGACGTAGATCACACAGCCAGCCTTTACGTTCCGTCCCAACCAAGGCACACCAGCGGCTATGCTCAATGCCCAACCGATCGCCAGAAACGACTTCCCTCCGCCAGGCTCACCGAACAGGACCGCGAGCCCCCCAGCGGGCAGGACGCCACTGATAAGCCACTCTGCCGCGGGGAGGTTGTCGAGATCGTCCACTGACAGGAGGCGAAAGCGCCGTAAGGGTTTGGCGGTTCTTGTCTCCCGTTCCCGTCGCTTTCGCTTCAAGCACCGACATCATCGCCGTCCGGCCCGCCAAGCAGAACATAACGACCGATCGACGCGTTGCCATGCGGTTCTCGGAAGGTCGCGATCCGAAAGCCCGCTTTGCGAAGCTCGTAAATGCGAGCGGCGAGCGATAGGGACAGAGCCTCCGGCACGTTTAGCCGGGTCAGCCCTCGGCCCCGGCGCTCGCGCAGTAGTTCGAGAACCTGTTCCCGGAGCGAGAGCTTGCTTTCCTCGTCGGGCTCAAAGTCAGCCGACGAAACGGTAGTCGGGACAAGCACGGTCTCGTAATGCGGATTGTCCATCACGCCGCCTCCCTCAGGGTGGTGCTCTCTCGCCGCCGTCTCCATTCTTCAGCCGCCTCCTTTGAAATCAGCGTGCGTCGACCGGCTTTGATGATCCGGGGTCCCTTCCCCTCCCGAATGAGGTTGTAGAATAGTCCGCGTGAGATGCCGTGCTCGCGGCAGAAATCAGAAACTGTATGTGCTTTCATGGGATCTTCTCCTGTGTCTTTCCGAGGCTGAGCAGCTACCATAGACGGCGTTCGCTGCAACTCGCGTTTCAGATAGGCACGCGCATCGAGAAGCTGGATTGACAAAATCGTCGGTGCGGCCGGTTAGATTTTGTCCATGTCGGAGCGTTTCCGACGACGCCTAAGTTGACGCTGAATCGCTTTCCCCAGGGCAGCATCAGACGGCAATTGATCATCCTGTTGGAACCAGTGAATTACAGTCTTTGTGAAACGAAAAAAGGGGCCGCGATAGCCGAGCTTATCCTGCGTTGGGCCAAAAGACACAGCTGGCCTTTTCTGTGCAAATTCTTCGTAGACGTTAGCTAGCTCTTCGATGCGCAATGCCAGCTCAGCGTTCGCCGGCCTTCCGCCCTGGCTGGTTTGTAAGGCGTCTAAGTTATCGTCGAGCCCTCGCACCATTGTCCGCAAATTCTCATCCAATATATCCCATTGGTTCGGTCCCATGGTGGCCATCACGGCATTTTCATACGCCCACCCTTCCTCACCCTCCTCGCCAGCGCGGGACAGATCGTCCAACAGCCGCTGAGCATCTCTCTTCAGTCGCTTCAGCACCTTCTCGTAAGTGGAGGACCTTAGCCGAGGAAAATCATCGACTCCACGGGCTAACCAAGTCGCCAAAACGTAATGAAGTCTTCGCCGAAAAACCGGGTTGGGTGACACGATGCCGGCGGCGGTTTCGATTGTCGCGAAAACCGTCTCGGTGGGTCCGCGACGGTCGTCACGAGCGTCACGAGGCCTCGCTGGTGGTTCGTCACGACGTACCACAACCCGCCACTCGCATTTGGGTCGACCACTAGCTTGGTGCGACGGGAGTCAGCCGGGCCTAAGCTCGCACCTCATTGCTTAGGTCACACCATCCCATTAATCCCAAAGGTCGGCGCTCCGGCCCGGATGGCTTCGGCAACATAGGACGGCGCGAGGTGGGAATAGTGCCGCTCGCACATGCGGGTGTCCGCGTGGCCAAGGTTTTTCGCCAGGACAATCAAGGGGACGCCATTCATCGTGCTCAGGCTCGCATAAGTGTGGCGCAGCGAGTGGAAGTCTGCCGGAGGAACTAGCCCGGCACGCCTCGACGCCGCTATCATCGGTCGGCGCTGGTGCGATGCCAGCCAGGGTGAACCGCCCTTGGTTAGGAGGATTTCGTCGCCCGATCGGCCAGCCGCCAGCCTCTCGAAGAAATCTCTTCCTTCGTCCGTGAGGACTACATGACGCGGCCTCCCAGACTTGCTCTGCCGAATTGCGATTGTCCCCGCGCTCGGGTTGAAATCGGCGGCCGTGAGGCGCGTTAGCTCCCCGTACCGTGCTCCTGTGAGGAGTGCGGCTTGGACCAGGGCACGGAAATCGGGATCGCACGCGTTCATTAGGTGCCGGGCCTCCTCGATGGTCAGGTAACGGACCCGAGCGGCCTCTACTGCTTCAAACGGCTCCACCCGCCGCCACGCCGCATCGCTCGGCGTCTTGCCCTCGCGCCACGCGTAGTTCAGCGCGGCCTTAAGGATTGTCATTGTCCGGTTTGCGCTTGCCCGACGTTTCCGCTTCGCTTCGTCGTTGTCGGGTGCCGCCTTGTGCTTCTGCTCCTCGCCTCTACGCGTACGAAGCCGTGCGGGTCGCTCTGCCAAGTCCCGCTGCCAAGCCCGGAGCTGTTCGGAGGTGAGATTGGCAACCTCGATGTCGCCCAACGCCGGTAGGATGAACGCCTCGGCACGATAGCGGGCGTCGTTCTCACTGCGACGGTGCGTGGCGAGCCAATCAAGGTAGTCAGTGACCGCCACGCGAACTGTCAGCGGGCCAACGGTCGTCGCGCCGACCCGACCCTTCTCCGAAAACCATGTCCGCGCCATCTCCTGCGCCTGAGCGAACGAAAGTGCGACGACGTTATCCGCGTCCATCACGTCGTCAGCTGGACCAATTGCCGTGTAGGTGCGGGTTGGCGTTGCCTTTGGATCATAGCGTCGCGCGATCCAGGTGCCACCCGTCGCGCCCTTGCGATAACCGATCGCGCAGCCGGGCGTGATGTTTTGCCAGTAAGGCTCACGCCGTGGGGGCAGCTTCGCGCGAGCTGATCGCGTATCGAGTTTTGGGTTTCGGACGGTACGTGCCATGTGTCGCAAATCTCCGCTTCAGAGGCCCTCTCGCCGTACGGCATAAGTACGGCAAATATGTAGGCACCCGAGCATAGACACACAAGGACAGACGTAGCCAAATTGGCGGATCACTGCCGTTATGAAACGTCCACGGTCGTCTACGGGAGACCAATCCTTCGCCCTCTCACGGCGAAAACAGGGGTTCGATTCCCCTAGGGAGCGCCAGCTCGAAATACGCCGATACGGCCGCTCCATCCAGGGTTGCGAATGGGGTTCCCGATCTGGCCGCCGGTGTGTCGCCGGAATTCGGATCGACGGTCAGCGCGTCGCACCCCGGTCCGGACAGCCGGTGGGGGGAATGCCCGCCCGGCTCGCGTGGTCGCTGCTTCGTGCCGTCATGGCGTTGGCGCCGGCCATGGACTAGATTCCGGAAAGATGGCCCGTGGCATTGGACCGTGCCTAGGACTTCAATGCGGCATTCCGGAGAGGTGATACGATGGTGGCGAAGCAGTCACACGCGAGAGCGCTTGGACTTGGGCTGGGGCTTGTCTTTTCGCTGGCCTTGCTTGCGGGAACATTGTCCCTGTCGAGGTCGGCGGAGGAGCAGAGCGATGCGGTCGTCGCAAGCCGGCTCGCCGAGTTCCTGCGCTCGGCGCGCACGGTGATCTCGCAGAGCCAGGACCTGATCAACGACCCGAGCAAAGGCGACAAGGGCCTCACCGGCGAGCGCGTCCTCGCCGAGGCGACCGCGATCTATCAACAACAGACCGGAGAGGATCCCGCCAGCCTCGATCCGGAGAGCCGCGAGGGCAAGCTGCTCGATGCCCAGATGCAGGCGATCCAGGAGGTCATGGCCGACAACCAGGGGACCATCAACGCCCCGAATGTCGGCTTCAAGGGCTTCATCCCGGCGATTTTTGCCCGTCTGGTTAACGAAAAGTTCGGCGAGATCGCGGGTGCGGAGGCGCGGGTCAAGGTCACCGCGCCGGAGGATCTGGTGCGCAATCGCAAGGCGCGCCCCGATGACTGGGAAAATGCGGTCCTCGTCGACAAATTCTCCCAGCCGAGCTGGCCGAAGGGACAGGCTTTTAGCGAGACGGTTACGGTCGACGGCCGGCCGGCCTTCCGCCTGATCATGCCGGAGTACTACAAGACGTCGTGCCTCTCCTGCCACGGCGAGCCGAAGGGCGAGACCGACGTCACCGGTTATCCCAAGGAGGGCGGCAAGGAGGGCGACCTCGGCGCCGCGATCAGCGTCACCCTGTTCCAATGACGGCGGATCGCTTGAGCCGGAGCTTCTAGTTGGAAGGCGTCTCCAACCTGCTGCGCCGGACGTCGATCGCCTTCCGCGTCGGCGCCATCGGCGCCCTGCTCCTGATCGCGCTGGTGGTCACCAATATCATTGTCATCCGCCAGATGGATGCCAATTCGAAACGGGTGATCGCCGCCACCGGGCTGTTTGAGGAGCTCGAAGCCGCGAGCGGCGCCACGCGGGAGTTCGGCAATATCCGCTACTGGCTGACCGACCTCGCGGTGAGCCTGCTCACGCTTTCGGAGCGGAACGCAAAGGCGGCGCGCACCGCGCTCGACACCCACCTGAAGCAGCTCGCCGTCAGCAATCCCGGTCTTGCCGCCGATATCGGACGCGAGACCGACGCCTATATGGAAAAGGCGCTGCAGGCGGTCGACGCCTATACCGACGACAATCGCGTCGTCGGCAACACGCTCCTCGCCGAGGCGCGGGCGCACAGCAATACCGTCCAGGATCGCCTCGCCGAGCTGACCGCGAGCCTCCATGACCAGGCCTGGGCGGCACGCGACCGCGCGGTGAGCGGCGCCACCACCGCGACCCAGACCGCGGTCGCCGTCGCCGTTGGCGTCGCCATCCTCGGCATTCTCCTGGCGCTTGCCCTGTTCCGCTCGATCGTGATGCCGCTCCGCGCCCTCGATACTGCCATGGCGGCGATGATCGGCGGCAAGGACGACGTGGCCATCCCGCCGCTCGGCAGCGACGAGGTCGGCCGCATGGCGGAGACCCTTACCCTCCTCAAGGCGAGCAACGCCGAGCGCCAGCGGCTCCAGGCCGAAGCCGACGCCCAGCGCCGCACCATCGAGACGGCGATCGAGACGATTTCGGAGGGCTTCCTTCTGTTCGACGCCGGTGATCGCCTGATCGTCGCCAACAGCCGCTATCGCGCGCTTTTCCCCGGCATCGCCGACCTGCTCGTTCCCGGCCGCACGTTCCTCGAAATCCTCGCGGCGAGCTTCGAGCGCGGCCTCGTCGATACCGGCGGCAAGCCGCGAGCGGAATGGATCGAGGGCCGCATCGAGCAGCACCTCGACCCGCACGGTTTGATCGAGCAGCGCTATGCCGACGGAACCTGGGTCCGGATCAGCGAACGGCGCACCCCCGACAATGGCATCGTCGGCGTTTTCACCGACATCACCGAATTGAAGAGCCGCCACGCCGAGCTCGAGGAGGCCAAGCATCAGGCCGACTCGGCCAACCAGGCCAAGAGCCAGTTCCTCGCCAATATGAGCCATGAGCTGCGCACCCCGCTCAACGCCATCATCGGCTATAGCGAGATGCTGATCGAGGAGGCGACCGAGCTCGAACAGAGCGCCTTCGTTTCCGATCTCGACCGGATCCGGACCGCCGGCAAGCACCTTCTCGGCCTGATCAACGACATTCTCGATTTTTCCAAGATCGAGGCCGGCAAGATGGAGGTGCTGGTCGAGACGGTCGATGTCGCCGGGCTGCTTGCCGAGGTGCAGTCGACCATCGCGCCGCTGATCGCCAAGAACCACAACACGCTGAAGATCGAGGCCGGGCCCGACATCGGCGCCATGCAGTCCGATCAGACCAAGCTCCGCCAGAACCTCTTCAACCTGCTCAGCAACGCCTCCAAGTTCACCAAGGACGGGCTGATCTCGCTCAGCGTCGAGCGCTTCGCCGGCGCGGGCGGAGACTGGCTCCGCTTCGCCGTCGCGGACAGTGGCATCGGCATGACGCCGGAGCAGAAAGCCCGGCTCTTCCAGGCCTTCAGCCAGGCCGACGCCTCGACCGCACGCAACTATGGCGGCACCGGCCTTGGCCTTGCCATCACCCGCCACTTCTGCCGCATGCTCGGTGGCGACATCACGGTGGAAAGCGAATTCGGCAAGGGCTCGACCTTCACCATGACGGTGCCGGCGGCGCTCGGCCAGGGGACGGGCGGCGGGGAATTGCCCCACCCCGTCGTCAGCGAGCATCCCCAGGCGACCATTCTGGTCATCGATGACGATCGCGCCGCCCGCGAGCTGATGGGCGCCGCCCTTGTCAAGGAGGGCTACGCGGTGATCGCGGCGGCCGGCGGCCGCGACGGCCTCATGCTCGCCCGCGAGCGCCGGCCGGACGCCATCATCCTCGACGTGATCATGCCGGATATCGACGGCTGGGCGGTTCTCCGCGCGCTCAAGGCCGACAGCGAGCTCGCCGATATCCCGGTGATCCTGGTGACCGTGCTCGGCGATCGCGACATGGGCCTCGCCCTCGGCGCCGCCGATCATCTCACCAAGCCGATCGCGCCGCCGGAACTGGTCCGGGTATTGTCCCGGGTGCGGCGCTCCGACGGCGCCGCCGACATCCTCGTCGTCGACGACGACGACGGGACGCGCAACGTCCTCCGCCGCACGCTGGTCCGCGAGGGCTGGACGGTGCGCGAGGCGACCAACGGCGTCGACGGCCTCGAGCAGCTTGCCGCGGCGAAGCCGGCGGTGGTGCTCCTCGACCTGATGATGCCGCAGATGAACGGCTTCGAGATGCTCCGCGCGATGCGCGAGAACGAAGCCTGGCACGACGTGCCGGTGGTCATCGTCACCTCGAAGGATCTTGGCCGCGAAGAGCTGGAATGGCTGCGCGGCAATACCAAGGAGGTCTTTCAGAAGGGCGCCTATGGCCGCACCGAACTGGTAACCGCGCTCCGCGACATGGTCGAGGCGGCGCGGCACCGGCGGGAGCCGGTCGATGCGGCTTGAGGCAATCCGCCCGGCGGCGGCGGTGTGAAACTCGGAAAAAGGTGCATGGCAAAGATTCTCCTGGTCGAAGACAACGAGATGAACCTCGACATGCTCTCGCGGCGGCTCGGCCGACAGGGTTTCGAGGTGGTTGTCGCCCAGGACGGCGCCGCCGGCGTCGCCAAGGCGGCGAGCGAACGGCCGCATCTCATCCTGATGGATATGAGCCTGCCGGTGCTGGACGGATGGGAAGCGACCCGGCGCCTGAAGGCCGATCCCGCGACCAGCGAGATCCCGATCATCGCCCTCACCGCCCATGCCATGGTCGAGGACAAGGAGAAGGCGATCGCCGCCGGCTGCGACGACTACGACACCAAGCCGATCGACCTGCCGCGTCTTCTGGAAAAGATCAGGAAGCTGTTGCCCGAGGCCGGAGCCTGAAGAGGGGGAGATGACGAGCGCTTCGGCCGACAATTCGTTCGAGCGCCGGGCCCGCCTGGCCGCGGTGTGGCAGGACCTGGTCACGCCGGTCCGCGCCATCACCGGCTATCAGGAGATCATCGTCGAGCAGCGGCAGAAGCTCGGTCTCGACGACATCGTTCCCTATCTCGACAAGGTGCTCGTCTCGGCCGGCCTGCTCAGCGATCTCGTCGACCGTCTGGTCGACGGGCGGACCGGAATGCTGGCCGAGGGCGGAGGCGAGCTCGGCGACGTGCAGGCCCAGCTCCGGCATGAGCTCCGCACCCCGCTCAACGCCATCATCGGCTACAGCGAGATGGCGCTCGAGGATCTCGAGGACTACCCGGCCGCGGCGGCGCTTCGGGCCGATATCGGCAAGCTCCTCGCCGCGGCGCGCAGTCTCCTCGATACGATCGACGCCATCGTCGACCTGAGCCGGACACAGGACAGCGCCGCCAACGACGACTTCGGCGCGAGCGCCGTCGTCGCCGGTCTCCTGCGCACGCTCCGCGCCGAGCCCGATGCCGTCCGCGTCGCCGATGTCGGTCGCATTCTCGTCGTCGACGACAACGAGGCGAACCGCGACCTGCTGGAGCGCCGCCTCGTCCATGAGGGCCACACGGTGGTCTCGGTTGAGTCGGGGCGGAAGGCCCTGGACCTGCTCAAGGGCGAGGCCTTCGACCTCATCCTGCTCGACGTGATGATGCCGGACATGAACGGCATCGAGGTTCTGGAGCGGATGAAGCAGGACGAGGGGCTCTACGGCATTCCGGTGATCATGATTTCCGGCCTGAGCGAGACCGAGCCGGTGATCCGCTGCATCGAGGCCGGCGCCGAGGATTATCTGCCGAAGCCGTTCAACGTCGTGCTCCTCCGCGCCCGCATCAATGCGTGTCTCGAACGCAAGCGCTGGCGCGAGCGCGAGCAGGAATACCTGGCGCAGCTGAAGATCGAGCGGGACCGCTCGGAGGCCCTTCTCCGCAACATTCTGCCCGATCCGATCGTCCGGCGTCTCAATGCCGGGGAATTGACCATCGCCGACCATTTCGCCGAGGTCTCCATCCTTTTCGCCGACCTGGTCGGCTTCACGCCGGCCGCGGCGCGAATGACGCCGGAGCATCTGGTCGAGAAGCTCAATCGCATCTTCACCGGCTTCGACCAGCTGGCGCAGCGGCTCGGCGTCGAGAAGATCAAGACGATCGGCGACGCCTATATGGCGGTTGCCGGCCTCCCGGAGCCGCGTCCCGATCATGCCGAGGCGATCGCGCATTTCGCCATCGGCATGCTCGATGTGCTCAACGAGGAGAACCGGGCCGACAGCACCATGCCCTTTGAGGTGCGCATCGGCATCCACACCGGGCCGGTGGTCGCCGGCATCATCGGCCGGCACAAGTTCATCTACGACGTGTGGGGCGACACCGTGAATATCGCGAGCCGGATGGAATTGAGCGGCAGCCCCGGCCGCATCCACATCTCCGATGCGACCCATCGTTCGCTCGACGGTCGCTTCCACGTCGAGCCGCGCGGGATGATCGACCTGAAAGGCCGCGGCAGCGCCAACGCCTTCTTTCTTGTCGGCCCGGTTGCGAGCCAGCCCTGAAGGATTAAGCGCGTCCGTCACCCCCAGCGAAAGCCGGGGTTCATCGCGAACCGCCCCACGAGCCTGGCGATTGGCCTTATTGGTCCGGCAGGGATGGATTCCGGCTTTCGAGCCTGGGAAGGCATTCAGTGCCTGAGCCAATGGAATGACCCCGCGTCGTTACCACCTCCGCACGGTCATCCTCCGGGTTGACCGGAGGACCCATCGCTGGCGCAAAGACCTGGCTTGAGAACGTGACTCGACTTCACGTCATCCTGCTTTAGTCGCGCATCAGGGCGTGATCACGACCTTCATGCAGCTGTCGATGTCCATCACCTGCGCCATCGCCGCGCCGGCGTCGCTCACCCGGAAGCGCTGGGTGACGAAATCGCGGAGCGGGAAAATGTCCTGGAACTTCTCGAGGAGCTTGAGGCTGGAGACGTAGCCGGTCGAGGGATGATTGCACATGCCGATCATCCGCACCTGCCGCGCCGCAATGTGGTGCGGGTTGAGGACGATGGTGCCGACGTCGGCGAAGACGCCGGCGACGACGTATATGCCGCCGCGGCGGACCATCTGGATTCCCTCTGTCACCGCCTCCGGATAGCCGGTGCATTCGAGTGCGACGTCGGCGCCGCGGCCCTCGGTCAGGTCGCGGACCTGCGCGATGATGTCCTCCGGCGAGAGGCCGGTGACATTGATCGTGTGATCGGCGCCGAAGCGCCGGGCGACGCCGAGCCGGTAGTCGGAGCGGTCGAGGGCGATGATGTCGCCGGCGCCCATGATCCGCGCCTTGAAGACGTGGAGGAGGCCCATCGGTCCGACGCCCTGGACGGCCACCGAGGCGCCCGAGCCGAAGCCCTCGCCGTCCATCGAGTAGAACGATTTCGCCTTGTCGAGATTGTAGGTGACCGCCATCAGCTCGGTCATCACCGCGATATTGGCGTCGAGGCCGTCGGGCACCTTGTAGACGAAGGCGTCGGGCCGGACATAGATGTGCTCCGCCCAGCCGCCCATCAGGTGAGGTGCTTCTGTCGCGGTGAAATGGTTGCCGTAGCCGCGGATGTTCTCGCACAGCGGAAAGCCGAAGGAGTTGCGGCAATACCAGCAGCGGCCGCACAGGATGTCGGGACACATCACGACGCGGTCGCCGATCCTGAGTTCCTTGCCCGTATATTCGAGCTCGCTGCGGGCCCGGCGTCCGATCTCGGCGACGGTGCCGACGATCTCGTGACCGGGGATGATCGGGAACGGCGTCGAGGTCTCGGCGGGCGTGCCGCCATACTGGGTGGTCTCGCCGCGCCAGGTGTGCTTGTCGGTCCCGCAAATCCCGCACATCTCGAGCGCGATGACCATCGCGTCCTCGCCGATCTCGGGGTAGGGGAAAGCCTGCGTCTCCATTCGCCCCGGCGCCACCATCACCGCGGCCTTCACACTGTTCGGCTTCATTCCGGTTCCTCGATGGCTCTGGATTGGAAATCTGAGACGTATCGATCGGCGGTGCTTTGTCCACCAATATCGGCCGGCAAGTCGGTGATGCTCGAATCAGTGCGCAAGGCCTGAGGCGCCGCCGATTGCGTGAAACCGGCGAGTTGGCTTGCCGACCCGCGACCGAAGGACCGGAAGCATTTCCTCGGCCAAGCGCGATGAATTTGCGTTTGTGTCGCTCGCTTGGTTCCCGTCACCCCGGCGAAAGCCGGGGTCCATCGCCAACCGCGTCACTCGCGCGGGCGATTGACCAGATTGCGCCGGCAGTGATGGATTTCGGCTTTCGCCGGAATGACGGTCCAGGGTTGGTTGAATGCGGTCTGAGACGTTTCGATTTAACCTTGCCCATCATGCTTTAATCATTGCCGGTTGACCATGAGCATCCCGGGGGCCGGCCGCCGGCTTCTCGGGTCCGCGAGGGGAGGAAGCATGCCCGATCGGAAAGTGGTGGCGATTCTCGGCACGCTCGATTCCAAGGGCGGCGAGTACGCGTTCCTGAAGAAGCAGATCGAGGCGCAGGGCGTCGCCACGCTGGTGATCGACGCGGGCGTGCTCGGCCCGCCGGCGTTTCCGCCCGATGTCGCCGCCGCCGATGTCGCCCGCGCCGGCGGCGTCGAGCTTGCGGCGCTGGTCGCCGAGAAGGACCGCGGCCGCGCGGTTGGCGTGATGGCGGCGGGCGCCGCCGCGGTGGTCGCCCGGCTCCATGGCGAGGGCCGCATCGATGGCGTCATCGCCATGGGCGGCGGCGGCGGCACGACGATCGGCACCACCGCGATGCGGGCGCTGCCGGTCGGCGTGCCGAAGCTGATGCTGTCGACCGTCGCCTCCGGCGACACCAGCGCCTATGTCGGCGTCAAGGACGTCACCATGATGCCGTCGATCGTCGACATCGCCGGCATCAACCGGCTGTCGGCGCGCATCCTCACCAATGCCGCCGGGGCGATCGCCGGAATGGTCAAGGCCGAGCCGCCGGCAACCGCCGAGGACCGGCCGCTCATCGCCGCCACCATGTTCGGCGTCACCACGCCATGCGTGACCAGGGCGCGCGAGGTCCTCGAGAAGGCCGGCTACGAGGTGCTGGTCTTCCATGCCACCGGCGCCGGCGGGCGGAGCATGGAGGAGCTGATCCGCGGCGGCTTCATCGCCGGGGTCCTCGACATTACCACCACCGAGCTCGCCGACGAGCTCGCCGGCGGCATCCTCAGTGCCGGACCGGATCGCCTTGAGGCGGCCGGCGAGACCGGGGTGCCGCAGGTGGTCTCGCTCGGCGCGCTCGACATGGTCAATTTCGGGGCGCCGGAGACGGTGCCCGACAAGTACAAGGACCGGAAATTCTACCGGCACAATCCGCTGGTGACGCTGATGCGGACGACGGCTGCGGAGAACGCCGAACTCGGCCGGATCATCGCGGCGAAGCTCAACAGGGCGACCGGACCGACGGTGCTGATGCATCCCCACGAAAGGGGTGTCGCTGATCGACAGTCGAGGGCAAGCCGTTCCACGATCCTGCCGCCGATGCGGCCCTCTTCGACGCGGTCAAGGCGAACCTCGGCAGTCAACGTCGAGCTCGTCGAGATCGACGCCGACATCAACGACGAGGCGTTCGCGGTCGCCGCCGCCGAGCGCCTCCTCGCGATCATCCCGAAGTAACGTTCGGCGAGCGCGAGGAGACCGGATGCCGGCCCGCTGGCATTCGGGATGGCGCGGAGTGCCTACCGCGCTGCCGCCGCGACGATATTCCTCAGCACCGGAAAGAGCCGGTCCATTTCGCTCTCCGGCACGCCGGCATAGCCCATCATCAGGCCGGGCTGGCGCGGCTCGTCGAGGAAGTAGAGCGATAGCGGGGCGATGTTGACGCCGGCGGTGGCGGCCGCCCGTACCACGGCGTGATCGTCGATCGGCATCCTGAACGGCGACGCCACCTGAATGCCGGTGCGTCCGTCGATCGGATCGAGCCACTCGCCGAGCATGTCGGCGACGAGGCGGAGGAAATGCGCCCGCCGGCGGCCGTAGAGCCGGCGCATCCGGTTGAGGTGGAGGAAGAAGGATCCCTCCTCGATGAAGTCGGCGAGCGCCGCCTGCAGGACGAGCGGCGCGAACTGCCCGGTGAGGCTGATCGCCGGCTTGATGCGGACGGCAAGGTCGCCGGGAAGCACCATGAAGCCGAGACGCATCGCCGGGAAAAGCGTCTTCGAGAAGGTCCCGACATAGATCACCCGCGACTGGTCGTCGAGGCCCTGCATCGCCGGCAAGGGCTGGCCGCGGAAGGTGTACTCGCCGTCGAAGTCGTCTTCGATCACCCAGGCGTCGGCGGCGCGCGCGATGTCGAGAATGGCGACCCGCTGGTCGAGCGGCATGGTGACGCCGAGCGGGTGCTGGCAGGACGGCGTCAGATAGATGAGCCGCGGCGTCGGCGCATCGCAGTCCGGCATCTGCCAGCCGTTCCGGCCGACGCGCAGCGGGTAGAGCCGCGCCCCGGCGCCAAGGAATGCGCCGCGCGCACCGAGATAGCCGGGCTCCTCCATCCACACGGTGTCGCCGTCGGCGATGAGAAGCCGCGCCAGAAGATCGAGACCGGCCTGTCCGCCGGTGGTGATGACGATCTGGTCGGGCGAGCAGCGCACGCGACGCATCGTCGACATGAACGCGGCGATCATTCGCCGGAGGTCGGGATGGCCCGACATGTAGTGGTAGCCGAAGAGATCCTCCTTGCCGAGACGGGCGTGCCGCGTCAGAAGCCGGCTCCAGGTCTTGAACGGGAATTCCGCGAGGTCGGGAGTTCCGGGATGAAATGCCGTCCGCCCCGGGAAGGTGCGCACCCGCGGCTGCGCCGACATCAGCTCTCCGCGCGCGGAGAGCCGCGGCGTCGTCGGGCATTTGTCGCCGTCGCGCGGACGCGGCCGGCCGGCGCCGCCGATCCGCGCGACATGGATGCCCGAGCCGCGCCGGCTCTCGAGCAGCCCCTCGGCGGATAGCTGGTCGAGCGCGGTGATCACCGTGTTCCGCGAGATGGCGAGCTCGCCGGCGAAAGTCCGGATCGACGGCAGCCGGCTCTCCGCCGGAATGGCGCCGCCGAGGATCAGCTCGCGCAACTGGTCGCAAAGCTGGCGGTGCAGGGGAGCAGTCGCGTGGGGCTGCAAGGTGAAGAGGTCGAGCGGATAGCTGAGCTGCTGGTCCAAAACTGTACCCATCAGAATCTACCGAGAATGGCCCTGTCATTGGGGACAAAACTAGTCCTAGCGTGCGACCAGGGGAAGCGCGGAGAGAGAGAAGCCGGTGCCGGCGGAAAGCTTGCGGTTGGCGGTCGTCAAACCCGGCGTCATTGGCGGGCAGCGCGGCGCCGCCATTCGGGCGGCCCACGAGGTCGCTGCCGATCGGCCGGCGGTTGCGGCGGTGACGCGTCCGATCGATGAGGCCTCGGCTTCCGCATGACCGTCAAGATCGGCATCAATCCCATCACCTGGACCAACGACGACGTCCCGGAGCTCGGCGGCGATACGCCGCTCGAAACCTGTCTCGCCGAGGCGCGGCAGGCCGGCTATCTCGGCATCGAGCTCGGCGCCAAGTTTCCGCGTGATAGTGCGGTGCTCGGACCGCTCCTCGCGAGCCGCGGCCTGTCGCTCGCCGGCGGCTGGTGGGATGGCCGTATCCTCGAGCGCGAGGTCGACGCCGAGTTCCAGGCGACCCTCCCCCACCTCACCCTTCTCCGCGACCTTGGCGCGCTGATCGTCTATGCCGACACCTCGCGCGGTCGCCACGACGGCATCTGGCAGCCGATCTCGAAGCGCCCGAAACTTGCCGACGGTGACTGGCCCGCCTATGGCCGCAAGCTGACCGCACTCGCCGAGAGGATGGCCGAGTTCGGCGTTGGCATGGCGTTTCATCATCACATGGGCACCATCGTCGAAAGCGATGCCGAGGTCGACCGGCTGATGTCGGTCACCGGCCCGGCGGTCGGGCTCCTCTTCGATTCCGGCCATTGCGCGTTTTCCGGCGGCGATCCGGTGGGGCTCGCCACCCGCCACCTTGACCGCATCGTTCACGTCCACTGCAAGGATGTCCGGGCCGCCCTCCTCGCCAAGGCGCGGCGGGAGGACCAGAGCTTCATGCAAGCCGTGCTCGACGGCATCTTCACCGTGCCGGGCGACGGCAATGTCGACTATGCGTCCATCCTCAAGCGGCTTGCCGACGCCGGATACGAAGGATGGCTGGTGGTCGAGGCCGAGCAGGATCCGCGCAAGGCCAACCCGCTCACCTATGCCAGGATGGGCTACCGCAACCTTTCGGCCTTGGCGCTCGCGGCCGGGTTCGACGTCGAAACCCGTGAGCCGGCAGCGGCATGAGCGCGGCTTGGTGCGCGAACATCGAATTCATGTCTGGAGGTAACGAGAGATGTACATCGTAGGCGACGAAGAGATCGCGGCGCTCACCAAGGTGATCCGCAACAAGACGCTGTTCCGTTATGGCATCGGCAGCGAGTGCGACCGGTTCGAGGCCCGCTACGCGGCCTGGCTTGGCGTGAAGCATTTCGCGCTTGCCGCGAGTGGATCGAACGCGCTCGCCGCCGCGATGACCGCACTCGGTCTGGGTCCCGGCGACGAGATCCTGATCCCGGCCCACACCTACATGGCGACCGCCACCTCGGTGCTCGCGGTCGGCGCCATTCCGGTCATTGTCGACATCGACGAGTCGATCACCATCTCGCCGAAGGCGGTCGAGGCGGCGATCGGTCCGCGGACCCGCGCCGTGATTCCGGTCCACATGTGGGGGGCCGCGGCCGATCTCGACGCGATCATGGATATCGCCGCGCGCCACAACCTCTACGTCATCGAGGATGCCTGCCAGGGCGTCGGCGGCGGCTACAAGGGAAAGAAGTTCGGGTCGATTGGTCACATCGGCGCCTTCAGTTTCAACTATTACAAGAACATGACGGCGGGTGAGGGCGGTGGAGTGGCGGTCAACGACGATCGTTTGGCCAAGCGGGCGCGCGGCGCGATCGACCCGTGCCACTTTTACTGGAACGGCCGCGACGACGAGGAGAAGCCCTTTGCCGGGAACGGCGCCAGGGCGACCGAGCTGATGGGGGCGATGCTGAACGTCCAGCTCGACCGCCTTGACGGCATGGTCGAGACGATGCGCGCCGAGAAGAAGAAGATCCTCGCCGGCACCACTTCGCTCGGCAATCTCGGCCTGAAGCCGGCGCCGATGAACAGCCCTGACCACGATTGCGCCACCCAGGTGATGTACACGCTGCCCACGGCGGACGCGGCGGCGCGCTTCATCGAGATCGTGCCGAGCGTGATCGCCGGCAAGACCGGCAGGCACACTTACACCGAGTGGGACCAGGTGCTGATCGGCGCCGGCGCGGCGCATCCGGCCCTCAATCCGTATCTCATGCCGCAGAACGCCGAGTGCCGGAAGGAATACTCCAAGGACATGTGTGCCGGCTCGCTCGACATCCTGAGCCGGACGGTGATGGTGGCGACCAACCCGAAGCACACCGAGAAGGAGACGGCGGACATCATCCACAACATCGGAGTAGCGTCGCGGGTGGTGTTGGGCGGCATGTCGATGGAGGAGGCCGATCTGCGCGAGGTCGAGGGGGTCGATGTCCAGAAATTCGACATCACCAGCCGCGAAAAGGAGGCCGCCACCCGGCCGCGCGTCGCCTAGCCTGAAGTTTCAACCAGCCAATATGGGGAGAAGGGAAATGAAGCATTTTGCACGAACTGCCATCGCCGCTGCGGCGATGCTTGGCGCTGCCGCGGTCGCGGCGAACGCGGAAGGTCTCAAGGACCCGAAGGATGTGAAGATCGCCTTCGTCGTTCATGGGGCGGCATCCGGCGCCTACTGGTCGGTGGTCAAGCGGGGCGTCGACGACGCCGCGAAGCTGACCGGGGCGCAGGTCCAGTACATCGCTCCGGAGGTCTACGACGAGGTCCAGCACGCCAAGCTGATCGACGCGGCGATCGCCAGCAAGCCGGACGGCATGGCGGTGTCGATCGCCGATGCCGATGCGATGCGCGGCCCGGTCGGCCGCGTCCTCGCCGCGGGCATTCCGGTCATCAACGTCGACTTCGGGCGAGATACCGGGTCAGGAGATGGGGGTGACGATGTATGTCGGCACCGTCTCCGAATACGACTCCGGCAAGAAGGCGGGCGAGTTGCTGGCCAAGAAGGGCATCCTCAAGGTCGTCTGCATCAACCACGAGGTCGGCAACACCAGCCTGGACGATCGCTGCAACGGGCTCAACGACGGTCTGGCCCCGTCCGGCGGCGGCACGCAGGTCGTCGCCGTCACCAACGATCCGGGCGATATCACGCGCCGCACCGAGGCCTATCTCTCGGCCCATCCCGAGGTCCAGGCGGTGTTCGCCATGGGCGCCGACGGAGCCAACGCGCTGATCCCGATGTTCAAGGACAAGGAGCTCTTCGGCAAGATCGAGCTCGACACGTTCGACATCTCACCGCAGGTGCTCGATTCGATTGCCGCCGGCGAGATGGGCTTTGGAATGGACGCCCAGCAGTATCTGATGGGCTTCCTGCCGGTGCTCTATCTGGTCGAGCATGCCACCCACGGCTTCTGGCCGCTCAACAGCGTCTACACCGGCCCGCTCTTCATCGATACGCCTGACAAGGCCAAGGCGATGCTGACCCTCGCCAAGGAGGGAATTCGCTAGCCTGCAGGGTCGATCTCTGCGGGGGAGGGCCTAAAGCCCTCCTCCGTCCATCCCGCCTATTGATCTTGCCAAACGGAATCGAGACGATGACGGCCATGGAACAGGAGGCGGTCTCGACGGCCGGCGAAGATCCCGCCGCAAAGTTTGGCGTGCTTACCAAGCGGCGCGGCGGTCCGGACGAGCGCATTGTCCGCGCCGGCTGGGTGACGCGCGTTCTCCGCCGGCCGGAGGCGGGCGCCGCCGGCGGCCTGATCGCTTCCTTCATAATCTTCGCCTTGCTGCCCGGCGCCGGCGCGCTCTTCTCGCTCGAAGGGGCGATGACGTTCCTGACGCTGTCGGCCGAGCTCGGCATCATCGCCACGGCCGCGGCGCTCCTCATCATTGCCGGCGAGTTCGACCTGTCGATCGGGTCGATGATCGGTTTCGCCGGCGTGGTGATCGGCCTCGCCGTCCGCGAACTGCATTTTCCGCTGTGGGGCGGGGTCCTTTCGGCGTTTGCGGTCGCCGTCGTCGTCGGCTGGTTCAACGGCCTTGTCGTCGTCACGACGCGGCTGCCGTCCTTCATCGTCACGCTAGCCTCGCTCTTCATTCTTCGCGGCCTGTCGATCGGCGTCACCCGCGCCGTCACCGGCCGCACGCAAATCCCCTACATCCTTGACGACCTTCCCGATCCCGGGACGGCCGCGATCTTCAACGGGCACATCCTCGGCGGACTGTTCCGCTGGATGGGCCAGATGGGCTGGATCGCGACGCGAAGCGACGGCGTGCCGTTCGTACCCGGCATCCCGATGTCGATCGTCTGGTGCGTCGGCATTGCCGTGGTGGCGAGCTGGGTGCTGACCAACACCAAATTCGGCAACTGGATCTACGCCTCCGGAGGCGACCCGGTGGTCGCCCGCAACGTCGGCGTGCCGGTGTCCCGGGTGAAGATCGTCCTCTTCATCGGCACCGCCTGCGCGGCGACGCTGCTTGCCACCATTCAGGTGACCGAAGCTGGCTCGGCCGACACGCTTCGCGGCACCCTCAAGGAATTCGAGGCGATCATCGCCGCGGTGATCGGCGGCGTGCTTCTCACCGGCGGCTACGGCACCGTCTACGGCGCCATCCTGGGGGCGCTGATCTTCGGCTTCGTGCAGATGGGCATCTTCTACACCGGCGTCGATACCGACTGGTTCAAGGTCTTCCTCGGCGCCGTGATTCTCGCCGCCGTGCTCGTCAACAACTATATCCGCTCCAAGGCGCTCGGCGAGAGGACGGGGAGATGAGCGAGGTTCATGCTATCGAGCTTCGCGGCGTATCGAAGCATTTCGGCTCGGTCATCGCGCTCAAGGACATCGACATCGCCGTCAATCCCGGTGAGGTCCATTGCCTCCTCGGCGACAACGGCGCCGGCAAATCGACGCTGATCAAGATTCTGTCGGGCGTCTATCGCCCGAGCGCCGGCGAGATCCTGGTCGAGGGGAGGCCGGTGCATTTCCGCTCGCCCAGGGATGCAGCCGAATACGGGGTGGCTACGGTCTTCCAGGATCTCGGCATGATTCCGCTGATGAGCATCTCGCGGAATTTCTTCCTCGGCCGCGAGCCGGTGCGCGGCATCTTCCCGTTCACCCGCCTCGACAAGGATAAGGCGAACAGCGTCTCGCGCCAGGCGATGGCCGATATCGGCATCGATATCCGCGACCCGACCCAGGCGGTGGGGACGCTCTCGGGCGGCGAGCGCCAGTCGGTGGCGATCGCCCGCGCCATTCATTTCGGTGCGAAGGTGCTGATCCTCGACGAGCCGACTTCGGCTCTCGGCGTGCACCAGGCGGCGGTGGTGCTGAAATTCGTCATCGAGGCGCGGCTCCGCGGCCTCGCGGTCATCTTCATCTCGCACAACATCCACCATGCCTACCCGGTCGGCGACGTCTTCACCCTGCTCAACCGCGGCCGCAATCAGGGGACCTTCCGGAAATCCGAGATCACGCGGGACGAAGTGATCGGGATTATGTCGGGCGGCGAAGACTTGAAGGCGGTCGAAGCCGAGATCGAGCGTCTCCTTGCCTCGATTGCGCGCCCTGAGCGGCCGGCGATCGTTCCCGGCTGACGGCTTCGCGGTTTCAAAGAACACCGGGCATCCGGCTCGATCCCGCCTGGGATAGAGTGCTGATCGATTTGCCGTGGCGAAACGGCGCGGCGTCGCGGGCGGCGCGGGCCACAAAATCGCCAACAAACCGGACCGGATCGAGTCAGGTGATCAAGAGGAGAACGGGATGCGCCATCGACTGTGCGAAATCGCGATTGCGCTTTTGGTCCTGACGTTTGTTGTTCCGGCCGCAGCGGCGGGGCCGGCGGCCCTCGACCCCTCCTGCGAGCAGATCCGCAAGGCTTGCGAACAGGCCGGATTCGTTTCGGGCGGCACCCGGACCGGCAAGGGAATTCGGCCCGATTGCATCGGACCGATCATGAACGGAACATCGGCAGTGAATCCCACGATGCCGCTGCCGAGCGTTGGCGTCGATATTGTCGCTCAGTGTCGCGCCGCCGATCCCGAGTTCGCCTTGATACGCGAGCAACCGACGGCCGACGGTGCGACGGCGAACCCTTCGACCACGGGGGATTCCACAAACCCGGCGCAGATCAGCACGCCTCTCCCGGCGGGGCTCGACAAGCCCAATATCGTCTTCGTCCTGACCGACGATCTGTCGATGAACCTTCTGCCCTACATGCCCAATGTGCAGGCGATGGAAAAAGACGGCGTCAGCTTCGCCAACTATTTTGTCACCGACTCGCTGTGCTGCCCCTCGCGCGCCTCGATCTTCACCGGCAAGTTTCCGCACAACACCGGCGTGATCACCAACGAGCCGCCCGACGGCGGCTACAAGCGGTTCAATGACCGCGGCAATGACGCCGAGACCTTCGCCGTCGCGCTCCAGCAGGACGGCTACCGGACGGCCATGCTCGGGAAATACCTGAACGGCTACGGGCCGAAGCATAACGACATGCCGCAAGGCTGGGACGAGTGGGACGTGGCCGGGCAGGGCTATGCGGAATTCGACTACGATCTCAATCAGAACGACAGTGTCGTCCACCGCGGCACCGCGCCGGGCGACTACCTGACCGACGTTCTCGCCGGGATCGCGGACAAGTTCATCCGCCGCTCCGCGTCGGCGCCCTTCTTCATCGAGATCGCGAGCTTCGCTCCCCACGCCCCGTATACGCCGGCGCCGCGCGATGCCCAGGCCTTTCATGGGCTGGAGGTCCCGCGTTCGGCAGCCTTCGCCGCGCGGCCCGATGCGGCGGCGCCGCGCTGGCTCCAGGGAATTCCGCCATTGTCGGACGCCCAAATCACCAACATCAATCATGATTTCCGCCGCCGCGCGCAATCCGTGCTCGCCGTCGACAAGATGGTCGGCGACCTCCGCGCCACCCTGGAATCGCTCGGCATCGCCGATCGGACCTACGTCATCTTCAGCTCCGACAACGGCTACCATATGGGCGAGTTCTCGCTCCGTCCGGGCAAGATGACCCCGTTCGACACCGACATCCACGTGCCGCTGGTCGTGGTCGGCCCGGGCGTGGCGAAAGGCGCGGTGCGGGACGAGTTCGTCGAAAACATAGACCTTTGCCCGACCTTCACCGATCTCGGCGGCGGCGCCGGGCCGACCGCGCCCGACGGTCAGAGCATGGTGCCCCTCCTCCTCGGCGCGGCCGGCGACGACTGGCCGCAAAGCGTCCTCATCGAGCATCATCGGCCGGTCGATTTCGACATCAGCGATCCCGACTCGCCGATTCCGGATTCCGCCAACCCGATCAGCTACGAGGCGCTCAGAACCGGCGACGCGCTCTATGTCGAATACGAGGACGGCGAGATCGGCTTCTACGATCTGAAGAACGATCCCGACGAATTGAAGAACATCGCCGGCGACATGCGGGTCGCCGACCTCCAGAGGTACCGGACCGCCGTCGCCGCGAGCCGGGAATGCGCCGGGAACGCGGCGTGCCGGGAAGCGCAACGGATACCCGAGCAGGCCGCGATGGCAGGCGTCAAATGAGGGGAGGCGGCGACTGGCGGGGTGAGGATCGGATATTGAATTGGGGTTGATTCTCCGGCCCATGCCGCGCGCCGGCAAGGAACGGACGGCGGAGCGCCCGGCGCGAGGGCCGTGGCAAGCCGGCTGCCGCCCTCGCCAGCGCCGCCCGATTGCTCTAAAAGCGCCGCTGTCCCGACAGGAGATCCCGATGCGCCTACTTGACCGGAAGCTCGCCGCCATTCGCGCCGGCGGCTACACCCCCGCCGATTTTATCATCGCCGACGCCAAGGATGGCGACATCGGCTTCGGCTGCGCGGCGCCGCTTTCCTACCCCAACGATCCGGGGCGGTTCATGCCGCGGGCGACGCACCTTCAGGCGATCCGCGACATGACCCGGTCGGGGCTGGTCGACGTCATGCTACTGTCGGCGTCGACGGCCGAACGGCTGTCGAAGGAGGGTCTCTTCACGGACAGCCCGGTCACCCCGGCGATCCGGCTCAACGACACTACCGACATCTGGTCGGCGCGCGGCGGACGCTACAAGGAGGAGCCGTCGCGGCATCACCGCACAGCGCGCGTCGACCAGGCGCGCAAGTATGCCGATATCGGCCTCTATTCGATAACCTTCAGCAACGACAGCGGCATCGACGCCGCGAACGCCGAAGCCTACACCGACTTCCGCGCCGAGGCGGCGGTCCAGGGCATGCGCCACTTCCTCGAGGTCTTCAACCCGGCCTTCGACATCCGCCTCAAGGACGGCGCCGACATCGGCTCGTTCATCAACGACAACATCGTCCGCACGCTGTCGGGGGTGATGGAGGCCGAACATCCGCTGTTCCTCAAGCTCCAGTACAATGGTCCGCGCGCCATGGAAGAGCTCGCTTCCTACGATCCCCGGCACCTCATCGTCGGGATTCTCGGCGGCGCCGCCGGCACCACGCGCGACACCTTCGAGCTCCTCGGCCAGGCCGAGAAATACGGCGCCCGGGTCGCGCTCTTCGGCCGCAAGATCCACCGGGCCGAGTCGCCGGTCGAGATCGTGCGCCTGATGCGCGAGGTCGTCGCGCGGACCGCGACGCCCGCCGAGGCGGTCAAGGCCTATCACGGGGCGCTCCAGAAGAAGGGCATCAAGCCCGCCCGCCCACTCGCCGACGACCTTGAGCTCACCGAGGCGCCGCTCAAACAGGCCGCCTGAACGTCACGAGCCGCGTTGACCTGTCACGCCGCCGCGCTACGATCCCTTTGTTCGGGGGGAAGGCGTTTCGGGCGCGGAGAGGATGATGCGCCGCTGGATGGTCGTCCCGATTGCCGCCGTGGCGGCCTTCACTATCCCGGCCGGAGCCGCTGACGAGGACGTCGACCTCGAGCTGGTGCTTGCCGTCGATATCTCGCGTTCGATGGACTACGACGAGCAGGAACTGCAGCGGGACGGCTATGTCGAGGCCCTCCGCCACCCCCAGGTTATCGAGGCGATCCAGTCTGGTGCCTTCGGCCGGATCGCGGTCACCTATATCGAATGGGCCGGGCCGTACGACCAGGCGGTGGTGGTGCCGTGGACCGTCATCTCCGGTCAGGCGGAAGCCGAGGCCTTCGCCGCGAGGGTGGCGGCGGCGCCGATCGTTCGCGCGCATGGGACCTCGATTTCGCAGGGTCTCGAATTTTCTTCGACGCTGTTTGCGTCGAGCGGGGTCCGCGGCGAGCGGCGGACGATCGACGTTTCCGGCGACGGGCCCAACAATATGGGGCTGCCGGTAGCGCCGGTTCGCGACCGCGTCGTCGGCGAAGGCATCACCATCAATGGCCTGCCGATCATGCTGAAGCGAACCTATGCAATCGGGCCCTACAGCATCCCGAATCTCGACGTCTACTACGAGGACTGCGTCATCGGCGGCCCGGGCGCCTTCATGATCACGATCGACAATCCGGAGCGGTTTGCCGTCGCCATCCGCCGCAAGCTCGTCCTCGAGATCGCCGGGCGCGAGCCGGAGCCGCGGCTGATCAACGCGGCGGTCGCGAGCCAGCCGCCGCGCATCGATTGCATGATCGGCGAGAAGTCGCGCGGCCATTGGCCGAACCAGTTCGACCGCTGATCTCGACCCGGCCTTTGCGCTATTGACCCGCCGGGTGGACCGGGTTGACGGTCTCGTACACCGCCCCCGAGGTCGGCGAGAACAATGATGCGGGCGCGGTGATGAACAGGCGCGACTGGTCGGCATTGAAAGCGACCGCCGTGATGTAGTTCTCCGGCACCGGGATAATGTGGAGGAGCTTGCCGGCGGCATTGACGATCAGGAGATGTCCGGCGCCGTATTCGGCGACATAGAGGTTGCCGTCGTGGTCGACCGCGAGTCCGTCGGGGCCGACCTCCCAGCTCCGCGTCGGATCGGCGCCGACGAGGTCGTCGAGCCTGACGAAGGTGCGCTTGTTCGACAGCGTCCCGTCGGCGGCGACGTCGAAGAGGAGGACGCGGCGCGCCAGGTGCTCCGAGACGTAGAGCGAGCGGCCGTCCGGGGTCAGCGCCACTCCGTTCGAATAATGGATGCCTTCGACAAGGCGGCGGAGCCGGCCGTCGGCGCCGAGATGCATGACCGCGCCCTGTGCCGGCGCGGTCGGCGAAAACAGCCCGGAGGACGAGAAATAGACGCCGCCCTTGCCGTCGCCGATCGCCGCGTTCGGCGTCATGAAGGGCTTGCCGTTCTCGTCGCGGTCGATCGTGGCGAGGAGGGTGCCGTCGGGTTTGAGACGGACGACGAATGCGCCGAGATGGCAAAGCACGACCAGCGTGCCGTTGCCCTGGTCGGCCACTTGCGTCGGACCGCAGCCGTCGCGCTGCCAGAGCACGGTGTTGGCCGCCCCGTCGAACCGCATGACGCGATCGTTTCCCATTTCGGCGTAGTAGAGGATGCCGTCGCGGAAGAGCGGCCCTTCGGGATAGGCCGAGCTTGGATTGATGGTGACGAGCGCGTCGCCGGCAACGGCCTCGCCCTCGACGCCGGCCAGGAGAAACGCCGCCGCCATTGCCGTCACCGCCCGCCCGGCCGGCGCTCGCCTTGACATTCGATGCTTCCTTCGTAGTGTGTCGGCCAAATTCGAAAGGACACCGGCCATGGCCAAGGCTGCCACCATCAAGATCAAGCTCGTGAGCTCCGCCGATACGGGCTACTACTACGTCACCAAGAAGAATTCGCGGACCAAGACCGACAAGCTGTCGATGAAGAAGTACGACCCGGTCGCGCGGAAGCATGTCGAATTCCGCGAGTCGAAGATTAAGTAAAGCGGGTCGTCGCGGACACGAAAAAAGCACCGCTCGGCGGTGCTTTTTTGTCGCGCATAAAAGGGTAGTGGCCGGCCCAGAACGGGTTTGTACGAGGAGGCCACTCAATCCGTTCTGAGGCCGGCCTACCCTACGGACCCAGGAGATGCGGCGGACCTGAGCACTCCGCAGGGATTCTGAAACTGGTTATTTCGATTTGTCGGGGGTGCCCGACGCCTTGTCGCTTGTCCGCAGGCCTTGACAGCACCTGCTTGTTATTTCCAACCGACCGCCAGACCATACCCCCAAGCCGTGCCGATTGGAACGCTTTAAGGTTCATTTGATTCCAAAATTCAGCATCTTAGTAAAGCGTTAAGGAAAAGATTGGTAGTTAATTTTAGGCAATGCGGCATGGTTGCAACGGTGCTCGATCCTTGAGCGTGCCTCGGCGCGCGCGTCTTTACAGCGCGTTGCCTGTTTTTTCGCTGACGCCGCCAATGGTTAGCCGTCGCCGAGATAGGCTTTGACGGTTTCCAGGAATTTCGCGACCGAGATCGGCTTGGAGAGGTAGGCTTCGCAGCCGCCCTGGCGGATGCGTTCCTCGTCCCCCTTCATGGCAAAGGCAGTGACCGCGATCACCGGGATCGGGCGGAGTTCGTCGTCCTCCTTGAGCCACTTGGTGACCTCGAGCCCGGAAACCTCGGGAAGCTGGATGTCCATCAGGATGAGGTCGGGCTTGTGGGTGCGGGCGAGTTCGATCGCCTCGAAGCCGTTCCGCGTCTCCACAACGGCATAGCCGCTCGCCTCGAGGAGGTCGTGGAAGAGCTTCATGTTGAGCTCGTTGTCTTCGACGACGAGGACGGTCTTGGCCATGTGCTTCATTTCGCTTCGGAATCGGCCTCGGCCCGACAGCCGGGCAGCGAGTTCGCGCTCTCCCTCGACGGCGCAGTAGGGGCGATTTTCCCGGCGAAGGCAAATGCACCGCCTGCTCCCGTCCACGGTCAGTGCCGGGGCCCTGGCCGCGTCGACGATAGCTGCATGATTTCGTCGGCTTTCCACCCGCTGACCGGCTGGAGGCTGCGCCGCCCAATGCCGTGGAGGTCGGGCGAAGAGTGACCGGAGGGGGTTGGTCTACCTGGCCGAGGCGGCGGCGCTTCGCGGCTCGCCGCTGTCGCCGGTTGGCCTGTCGAGGGCGTCGCGCTCGGCCAGCGCCACGATCTTGTCCAGTTCCTGCTCGGCGTCGCTGCACTCGGCGCTGGCGGTGGCAAGCTGGCCCTTCAATTCGTCCGCCGAAGCAAGCAGGTTGTCCCGCCGCTGCGTCGCCGCCTTGGCGAAGGTCGGATAGGCGAAGTGCGCGGTGTCCTTGATCCCGGTGCGTTCCTGCTCGGCGACGACCTGGTCGTTCAGATCCTTCGCCATCCGCTCGAATTCCGCGATCATCGCTTCGATCTGCGCGACCTGCCGCCGCTTCTCGCGGACCTGAAAACGCTTGAGGCGGATCAGTCCATCCCGCGACTTCATTGGCTTACGTCCTCTCCCTTACGGGCCGCTTCAACCGAAACCGCCAAGCTCCGCAGCCGCCGGCCAAAGCCGGCCCGGGCATCAACCTTTCGTTTACGTCTTGCGTTAATCATGCGCGGAGATGGCTTAATTCGGCGTAAACCGCGAGATCGTCCGGGCGGCCGAACTGCGTGAGTCCTGTGAATCGCTTAGAGCGAAAACTTCAACCTGGTTAAGAACTCATTAACGATTAGATTTGTACATAATCTCAAGGAAATGAAATGGTTGGCTTGGGTTTCTCATCAATGCGCCTTTGCAAGCGAATCAGCTTTTGTTAACCATTGGCGGGTAGCGTTGCGAATTGGGGTTAACCCTTTCTTGGTGACGCCGGCGGCGGCCGATCAGCCAAGCCCGAAGGGCAGGCCAGGGGGATTGGCATGCGAGTGCTTCTGATTGAAGACGACAGCGCGACCGCCCAGAGCATTGAATTGATGCTCAAATCGGAGAGCTTCAACGTCTACACCACGGATCTCGGCGAAGAAGGCGTCGACCTCGGCAAGCTCTACGACTACGACATCATCCTTCTCGACCTGAACCTCCCGGACATGTCCGGTTACGAGGTGTTGCGGGCGCTTCGCGTCTCGAAGGTCAAGACACCTATTCTCATCCTCTCCGGCCTCGCCGCGATCGAGGACAAAGTCCGTGGCCTTGGGTTCGGCGCCGACGACTACATGACCAAGCCGTTCCACAAGGACGAGCTGGTCGCGCGTATTCATGCCATCGTCCGCCGGTCCAAAGGCCACGCCCAGTCGGTCATCACCACCGGCGACCTCACCGTCAATCTCGACACCAAGACCGTCGAGGTCCACGGCCAGCGGGTGCATCTCACCGGCAAGGAGTACCAGATGCTGGAGCTGCTCTCGCTCCGCAAGGGTACGACGCTCACCAAGGAGATGTTCCTCAACCACCTCTATGGCGGCATGGACGAGCCGGAGCTGAAGATCATCGACGTCTTCATCTGCAAGCTCCGCAAGAAGCTCGCCGCCGCGACCGGCGGTCAGAACTACATCGAGACCGTCTGGGGCCGCGGCTATGTGCTGCGCGAGCCGGACGAGCAGGAAATCCGCGAAAGCGCCTGAAGCCGACGAGGCTGCCGCAATCCCGGCGTCGAGAGCGGCAGGGCCGCTCACACCAGGCCGCCGAGATACCGGATGGCGAGCTGGATGATCTCGAGCCCCATCGTCAGGAGCAGGAGCCGGTAGACCCAGACATGGGCCCGGACGTTCGACGAAAGGATCGCGCCGGCGACGCCTCCCGCGATGCTTCCCGCCGCCATCAGCAGCCCCTCCGCCATGTGGATGTCACCCTCGCCCCAGAAGAGCACGATCGACAGCGCCGCCGTCACGGTGCCGATCACCGCCTTGAGGGCGTTGGCGTGCGGCAGGTCGTAGTTGCAGGCGAGGACAAGGACGAGGAGCATATAGGTCGCAGGTAGTTCTTGCCGCGGATCTCGACGCCGTGCCCGGCGAAGAAGAAAAGGGCGGTGTCGTCCTTCTTGACCCGGCTCACGAACGCGACCAGCTGCCGCGACATCACGCTCCGCGAGGCATTGTCGACCACCTCGACCTCGAAGCCGAGCGGCTTCAGGGCGTCGGCAATCGCGTGCGCGTCATTGACGGCACGGTGGAGGCCGGTCACCTCGTCATAGGCATCGTTGCCCGACGACCAGTGCCACCCGTCGCTCGGCAAGCGCCGGCTGCGCCAGAATCACTGCAAACAGCGCCGCGGCAACGATGCGCATTCTCGATGTCCTCCGGGAACCTTGTCGCCGGACGACGATATACCACCCATTTTGGCTTGTTTATGGGCGTTCTGAGGCGGCCCGTCCCGTTCGAACGGCCAGGATTGATCCCTCGGAGCGGCCTGCCGCTCCGAGGGATAGGGGGTCTTGCCGCGTCGTTACCGAACGGCCAGCGGCTCCGCGAAGATGAAATCGTCCATCACCGCAACGTCGTTGTCCGGTCCGTCATCCGGGCCGATCTGATCGGTGCCATAGTCGATCCGGACCCGGGCGACGATGGACTTTGGGAAGGCGACGCCGAGGAACGAAAACCCGCCATTGTTCGGCGGCACGGCGAAGCGGCCGAGCGAGTTGTCTTTGCGGTCGAAGAACTCGAAGGCGGTGTGCTCCGTGTCGACGTCGACATAGACGGCGCCAAACCCGCGGATCAGAGCCGGCCGGTTGGTGCCGGGCTGGACGAAGGTGAGGTTCACCGTATTGCTCCCCACCGGCGAAAACAGTCGTTCGGCGCTGAAGTGGTTGAACAACGTGACGTAAGTCGGGTTGATGTTGCCGAAGCGCGGCAGCGTGCCCGCGGGATTGCCGGGCCGGGCGCTCGCCTGCACCCCGTCGCCCGGTGTTTCGAGGATGGCGCCCCGTACCCTGAAGACGTCCGACGGAAGAAACGCCGGGGCGGCCTTCTCGTCGGGGACCCCGTCCCAGTTGATTTCGCGGCGGCCTTTGCTCTGCGCTGGCTTGTTGCCGTTATTCTCGCCGAGCAGATTCCGAAACTGCTCGATCAGCGGGATGATATTGCCGCCGCCGGAAATGACCGTCGGCTCGGGGGCGGCGGCGGAGGCGGAGTACGGCAAGGACATCGCCACGCCCAGCGCCAGCGAGACGGTAGCGAGAAGGACTCCGTTTCCAGTTTTCATGGTTGGTTGCTCCTCAAGATGCTGGGTCACGAGCGGGACCGCCGATCAGTGCCGGCTGAAGCGTCGAAACCCGACCAAGCCTGCGCCGGCGCGCCAAGTCGGTCGCGGCCAGTCGCATCCCTCAGCGCCTCCGATAGCCGGAGCGCGGCAATTCCGCTTGGCCGGGAGCGCACCGAGTTCTTGGTGTGGAGCGAACCTTCCTATCTGGCCATATCGAGGTCGATTTCCGCCTCGGCGCGGTGACGATGGTCGACGAAGGCGTCTCGTCGCACCTCGGATGGGGCTGCGCCGAACTGGCGGCGGAAAGCGTGGTTGAAGTTCGAGAGGTCTGAAAAGCCGGCGTCAAAGGCAAGGGCGCCGATCGTCGCGTTGGCGCAAAGCGGATCGGTCAGCCGGCGATACACGCGTGTCAGCCGCTGGTTCAGCACGAAGCGGGACAAGGTCGTGCCTTCGCCTTCGAAGAGCTTCTGGATGTAGCGGGGACTGACGCGGTGACGCCCGGCAAGCATGGCGAGGCCGAGAGGCCCGCGCCCGAGATTGGCGGCAATATCGGCCTTGATCGCCCGAAGTCGCGCTGCCCGAACGCCACGCCCTTGGGCGATTTCGGCAGCCTCCCGCGTCGTGCCGATCGCCAACGCCACCAGATCGTGAACATGGGTCGCCACGAGCCGGGCGAGTTCCGGGGAGGTTACGGCTGACGGATTCTCCAAGAGGCCGAGATAGCCCGACAGAAGACGCAGGGCCTCGCTTCGCGCCGGAATCGGTCGCGCCAGCGTATCCTCGAGATTGGGGACGAGCGCGGCGAGAACCTTCCGCGGAACCGAAAAGCAGGCGAAGCGCGACATCGACATGGGCGCGGTCGATGCGCCGTGGGTAATTGAGCCGGGCTCGCCGTTGGTCAGCGGCACAGCGTCGCCTTTCCCGAGAGTCGCCTCGCGTCCGAACTGGGTGGTGAACCAGTTGTCCGACGCGCTGGTGACGAAGGCGATATCGTCGCCGGCGATCAATTCCCGGAGAAGACGATAATTCGCACCCGAGCAATCGCCGATAATGACCGCGAGATCGGGAAGAAGACGAACGCTGGCGCTGGCGCGATACGGCTTGTCGGGCAAGGGCTCTATGTCCAGCCGCGCCACCTTGCGGCCGAAGAACTCGCGCCACGCCGCGTCGCGATCGCGCTCGGGAAAATCGTCCGTCGAAAAGCGGAACGACGCAACCCCGGCCTCGCCCGCCGCCATCGCCAGCCCCTTGCCCGCGCCGGCTTCCCGTCTCCGCCAATAGTCGGCGGCAGTCTTCTCCGGCGCTGATCCCGTTCTGCCTTGGCGTCGGCCGCTTGATCTTTGCGACTTCTATTGCCGACCAAGAACGGACGACATCTTAGGCTTCCAGGTTCGGTATCTCAACCGTCATAGAAAGCCCATAGAGGGACCGGGCGGCGCGAAATCCTTATGCGGCCGCCGTCGCCCGAACCGCCTGCGGCTCCGCCGCGATCACCACGTCGGCGCCGTCGAGCCGGGCCGACACCGCCATGCCGACGGCGCGGGCGAGCGCTCCGGCGTAGTAGCCCTGAACCTGATGCGCGTCGATCGACGCGCCGTCGATATCGCCGGGGACGATCTTCTCGAACGACGCAGGAACCCTTGCGTTCGGCCCGCTGCAGCGGAGCGTGAAGCGCGGCGCTTGCGCCTCGCCCTCGACGATCACCAGGATCGATCCCCCGCGCGGCACCGCGCCAATGGCGATGAGGATCAGGTTGAGGAGGAGCTTGACCAGGTTCTTCGGCATCAGCACGGGCGGCGCGGTCCACGAGAACTCCGCCTTTTCGCCTCGCATGTAGCCGCGCGCTACCTTCTCGGCGTCGCCGAGGTCGATCTCGGCGCCGGCCGAACCCGCCGCGCCGAAGGCGAGCCTCGCGAACTGAAGCTTGGCGGAGGCCTGGTTGGCGCTCTTCCGGATGAGGTCGAAGGCGATCGCCTTCATCTCCTCGTCGGTCTCCTCGTCGAGCACTTCGAGGCCGTTGATGATGGCGCCGACCGGCGAGATGATGTCGTGGCAGACGCGGCTGCAGAGGAGGGCTGCGAGGTCGAGCGCTCCCAGTTCGGCCCGGTCGGACATCGCTCCTCCGAGAATCGTCGTCGAGTCCGCCCGAATCGGCTGGGACAGCCTCAAAAGCGGGATACACCGGCAAGCCGGCCCTGCCAACCTCGCGACCCGCGGGCTGCCGTCGTCCCGCCCGCTTTTCCCTTAGACTTGCTTCGACAAGGCGATTCGCGGGCATTCGCTTCCCGCGATGAGCCCTACGAACGGGATGTTTGGCCGATGACGCGCAGTCTCACACGTGCGGCTATCGCCGCGGTTCTCGTATTGCCTCTTCTGTCGCTTCTCGGCCCGCCTTCGTCCGCCCAGGACGCCGGCATGGGCCAGGGCTACCAGGAACCGCCTCCCGATGCGGCCGCATCGCCTCCTCCCGCCGTGGCGCCGTCGCCATCGCCGGAGACCTACGGGTTCGACGAGCTGGTCGCCGAGGGCCAGCGCGTCTTCGGCGAGGTGTCGCAGGGGATGGCGGCCGTCGTCGAGCATGCCGCGAGCCGCTACGGCCTGCCCAACGGCTACATCGTCGGCGAGGAGGCGGGCGGCGCGATCATCGGCGGCGCCCGTTACGGGGAGGGCACGCTCTACACCAAGAACGCCGGTACCTGGCACGTCTATTGGCAGGGGCCGTCGATCGGCTTCGACCTCGGCGCCAATGGCGACCGGGTGATGATGATGGTATACAACCTCCCGTCGGTCGACGCGATTTATCGCCGCTATGCCGGCGTCAACGGCTCGGCTTACGTCGTCGCCGGCATCGGCATGACCGTGTTGTCGCGCGACGGCGTCTATGTGGTGCCGATGGTATCGGGCGTCGGGGCGCGGCTCGGCGTCAATTTCGGCTACCTGAAGTTCACCTCGCACCCCACATGGAACCCGTTTTGATCCGTGGGGTTTTCAGGAAAGTTGCGGCTGCGGCTTCGCGACGGATTGTCCGTGGCGGCTGATTTCGGGTTAAGCTAGGGGTAACGCGGGCCGCGCTACCCGCAAGGAAACAAGAGGCGTCCGCCGGAAACCGGCGCGAGTGGAGTCGAGAGTCGCTTGATCGAAGCCGTCATGTATTTCGTGCTCGGCCTCCTGACCGCCGGCTTGCTGGCGCTTGCCGTCACGCCCGCGGTCTGGCGCCGCGCGCACCGGCTTGCCAAGGCGCGCGTCGAGAGCGGCCTGCCGATGTCGCTCGGCGAGGTCCAGGCCGAGAAGGATCAGCTTCGCGCCGGGTTCGCCATGGCCTCGCGCCGTCTCGAGATTCGCGCCGACGACCTCAGGAACGCCGCCAACGAGCAGGCGATCGAGCTGAGCCGCAGCCGGGCCGAGATCGGCCGCCTGGGCGGCGACCTCGCCGAACGATCGGCGACGGTCGAGAGCCTCGAGGCCAGGGTCGCCGGGCTGATCGAGGACGTGAGAGCCGGGGAGGCGCGGATCGAGGCGGGGCGGGCCGAGATCGCCGCCCGCGACATGAGCCTTGCCGAACGGGCCGGGCAGATCGCCGCGCTTCAAGCCGGCCTCGCCGCCGCCGAGCTCCTCACCGAGGAGCAGAAGGTCGAGCTTGTCGCCCGCGACACCAAGATCGGCAATTTCCAGGATCAGCTTGCCGCCTCGCGGGCTGCCGAAGCCCAGCTCGTCCAGGCCCGCGACGAGCTTGCCGCCGAACTCGCCGCCGAGCGGGCGGGCCATGCCGGCGAAGTCGTACGCGGCCAAGGCCTCGAGGCGCGCATCTCGGCCTTCGAGACCGAACGCATCGATCGTCTCGCGGCCCTTGAGCGCCGGTCCGGCGAGATCAAGGCGATGGAGGCCGAGCTTGCCGCGGCGCGTGCCGAGCGCGAGAAGCTCGCGGCGTCCGTCGCGGCGCTCGAAACCGAGCGGACCGAACGCCTCCGCGAGCTCACCCGGCGCTCGGAGGAGATCGAAGCCCTCAAGGCGGAGATCGCCGCCGGCCGGCAGGGAGGCGGTGCGCCGGCCGAAGCGGCGCCGTCGGCCGCCCAGGAGGGCGGCGACAATGTCCGCAAGGCGATCGAGGCGATCGAGGCCGAAAAGACCGCGCTCGCCGCCCGCATCGCGGCGCTCGAAGCCGACCAGGCCGGCATCCTTGCCGAGAACGCCGAGCTGCGCCGCCTCGCCGGGGCGGATCTCGACGCGGCGCGCGCCGCCGACCAGAAGATTCGCGAGCGGCTCGCCGAGATCGCCGCAAGCGTGCTCCATATGACCCAGTCCTCCGGCAACGGCGAGGCAAAACCGGCGCTGGTTCGAACCGAAACCGCCATCGGCAACGGCAATGGTCGTCATGCGGGCTCGCAAGCGGCTCCCGCTCCCGCCGCGGCGCCCCGCGCTGCTGCATCGCCGCAGGCGTCGGAGACGGAGCGTTCGCCCGAACGTTCGCTCGCCGAACGCATCCGCGCCCTTCAGCACGCCGCCCGCCATTGAGGACACGCGGAACCCCGCGGGCCCGACCGGCGTTTCCATGCGCCCGCATCTGACGGGCGGTACAAGAAGGGCTGGACGACATGGACAAGGATCGGATCAAGGGCGCCGCGAAACAAATGAAGGGCGGCGTCAAGGAAGCCGCCGGCAAGGCGATGGGCGACGCCAAGCTTCAGTCGGAGGGCAAGGCCGCGGGCAAGGTGCAGAACGCCGTCGGGGGCCTCAAGGACAGCCTGCGTGGCAAGTAGGCGACGCCACCTCCGGCCGCCCAATCTCTGGGCGGCCCTCTCCACCCAGACGAAATTCCTGATCGACTGCCAGTCGGTGATGGCGCTGCGGCTGATCAAGCTGTCGAAGGGCGGCAAGGGCGCCGCCCGCGAGAGCGTCGCGATGATCCATGAGAAGTTCGTCACGCTCGCGGAGTCACAGGTCGCGGTGGCCGTCGCGCTCCGCAAACGCGGCGTGGTCGGCGCCGTCGTCGCCGGCGCGCAGCCCTATCGTCGCGCCGTTGCAAGGAACCGGCGGCGTCTGTCGGGCTGAGCGGAAATGACCGGGCCTGCGTCAGGCGACCTTGCTTCTGGGGCGGGCCTTGGCACTGCCCGCTTCGGCGAAGACCGGCAGCGCCCGCTCGACCATCGCGTCGGACGCGGTGAGGCAGAGCCGGAAATAGTCGGGCGCGGCGAGAATCGAGCCGGGCATGACGAAGACGTCGCGATCGGCAAGGCGATTCCAGATTTCCTCGGGATCGCCGTCGGGCCAGCGGCTGAAAAGATAGAAGGTGCCTTCCGGCGGGAGCGGGTCGAATCCGGCTTCGCCGAGGGTCTTCATCAGCCGGTCGCGGCGGCGGGCGAGCGCCGCCTGGTCGATCGATAGGTTCTCCAGCGCCGGCGCCGCGTGCTGCATCAGCGCGCTGGGGAACGTCCAGCCGAGCGCCATTTGCGCCGGGAAGGTCGCCTCGCGGAGCGGCTTCCGGTCCGCGACCGGCATCAGCGGCGACAGCGCCAGGTAGCCGAGCCGCTGGCCGGGGGTGAGCAGGATCTTGCCGTAGCTGTAGCTGATCAATGTCCACGGATAGATCGAGGCCGGGCTGACGAAGCCGCGCCCGTCGAAACGGAGCCGCCGGTACGGCTCGTCCGAGAGGAGGAAGATGCGCCGTCCGATCCGCGCCGAGGCGCGGTCGAGCAGATCGGCGAGCGCCTTCAGCTCGGCCGCCTGATAGATGCGCCCGGTCGGGTTGTGCGGGGTGTTGACGATGACGAGCCGGGTCCTCGGCGTGATCGCCGCCTCGATCGCGGCGAGGTCGAGATCGAAACGCTCACCCGTGAGCTTGACCTTGCGCGCCACCGCGTCGGCGGCGATCAGGCACGGTTCGTAGCAGAACCAGGCCGGCTCGGAGTAGATCGCCTCATCGCCGGCGTCGAGGACCAGCCGGAAGGCGAGGGCGATCGCGGCGAAGGCGCCGGCGGTCAGCGCGAAGTCCTCAGGTTCGAAGGCGAGGCCAAGCTCGCGGCCGACATGCTCGGCGAGAAAGGCGCGCGGCGCGTCCTCGCTGGTCTTGTAGGCGTACCAATCCTTGTTCTCCGGCAGCGCCGCGTCGCGGAGCGCGCCGACGAAGCCCGCGAGCGGCATCTCCTGCGGGTTGCCGAAGGTGAAGTCGGAGATGCCTTTCTCGGAACGGCGCTCGGCATAGCGCGAACGGAAATAGAAGTCCCCGACCGGCTGGAACGACGCTGCGGCGCCGCTGACGCGCCTCGAAACTTCTGACATGGGCTGGCCTCGGTTTTCCGCCTGCGAATGCCGATGAGACTACGTCAAGTGAATTTGGAGCGTCGAGTGACCGGGGTCACAGGGCTCTCCTCCGATCGGAGGATGACAGGCGGGATTTTCTAGGGCAGCTCGCCCGCCTCGCGGCGGAAGAACCCTTCCGGCATTGCATCGGGATCGGTGCGTGTGTCGAAGCCGTGCATATAGAGGGCCCATTGCAGCCCGATGATCGCGCCCTTGATCGGCTGGAGCAGCGCCGCCGTCATGACCAGGGTCAGCGGCAGCCAGATGGCGAACTGCACGAACATCGAGATTTCGGTGAACAGGGCGACCGTCACCATCAGCGGCACGATGACGTGGCCAACGACCACGATCGTGAAATAGGGCGGCGCGTCGTCGGCGCGCTGGTGGCTCATGTCCTCGCCGCATACCGCGCAGTTCTGGACGGGCTTGAGGAAACGGCGGAACAGCGCGCCCTTCCCGCAATTCGGGCAGCGGCAGATAAAGCCGCGCGCCATCGCCCGCCACGGCGATCGCTTGGGCAGGCCGAGCTGGTTCAGTTCGGCCGGCGCCTGCCAGATGGCGGGATTCTCGGGGACGTTCATAGCCGAGAAGGTAGGGGGGCACCGAATGCCATGCAAGATACTCGAAGCGAATCGGCGACTCGGCCGGGGTCACTGATCAAAGAAGCCCTTGGGCGTCTCGCCCTTGAGGAACGGCTCGATGAAGGCGTCGAGCAGGTCGACCTGGGTGATGACGGCGGTGTGTGAGGTCGCCGGCAGGATGGCGAGGCGCGATGCGACAAGCGGCCTGCCCATGTCGCCCATGACGCCGCCGCCGAGAAGGCGGAACATCGCGATCGTATGTTCGAGCGTCGCAGCGTCGGAATCGCCGGCGATGATCAGGACGGAGTCTTCATCGCCTTCACCTCGTCCCCCCAGGCCATCGGCTCCTTCTCGAGCTGGATCAGCTTCTCGACCAGCGCGGGGAAGCCATCGGGGTTGGGGGCGAGCTTCTTGTAGCTTTCGGCGAAGGGCATATTGACGAACATCTCCACCGTCATCTGCGGGATTAACTCCCGAAACGCCGGCTGCCAGCCCTCGAAATCATAGGCGCCGGAGGCCATGACCAGCTTGTTCACCTTCTCGGGGTGACGGATGGCGAGCTGGAGCCCGGCAATCGCGCCCATGGAATAGCCGAACACATCCGCCTTTTCGAGGCCGACGGCGTCCATGAAGACCGCCACGTCGTCGGCGAGGTTGGGATAGGTGATGGGCCGGTCGATGTCGGTGGTGCGGCCGTGGCCCTGCATTTCGAGGGCATAGACCTTGTGGTTCTCGGCGAGCTTCGGGATGATCGCGCCCATGGTGGGGATGTTCATGTAGGCGCCATGGAGGACGATCAGCGGATCGCCCTCGCCGGAGACCTCGTAATACATCTTCATACCGTTGACCTCGACACGGTCGCCGACCGGTTGGGAAGCGGCGAGCGCGCCGCCTGAGACAAGCAGGGTTGCGGCAAAGAGTGTGGTGCGGAACATCGTGTCGCTCCTCTTATTGCGTGCATTTTCGCCAGTGCTGACAAGACGACGAACGACCTCTCCGCAATTCGACACGCTCGGACCGAATTTCCGGCCGACGCTCGTGAAGCGAGATGACGCCCGGTTAACGCCGGCGCTCCCGGCTGCTTCGCTTGGGGCGTGACGAATCCCTTGGCCGCTCCGCCGTCGGCCGCTCCTTCCGCGGCAGGACCCGCCCCTCCGACAGAAGCTCGAAGCGGAGCGCGCCGGCAAGCGGGGCGGCCTCGACGAGCTTGACCTCGACCCGGTCGCCGAGCCGGTGCATCTCGCCGGTCCGCCGGCCGATCACCGCGTGCCGCGCCTCGTCATAGACGAAATAGTCGGCGCCGAGCGTCGACATCGGCACGAAGCCGTCGGCGCCGGTCTCGTCGAGCTTCACGAACAAGCCGGCCCGGGTCACGCCGGAAATCCGGCCGGCGAAGGTCGCCCCGATCCGGTCGGCGAGCCAGTGGGCGACCAGCCGGTCGATGGTGTCGCGCTCCGCCGCCATGGCGCGGCGCTCGGCCGCGGAGATTTGCGCGGCGATCTCGGGCAGCGGCGCCTCGGCGCCCTCGGGCAGTCCGCCCGCGCCGAGCTTGAGGGCCCGGATCAGGGCGCGATGGACGATCAGGTCGGCATAGCGGCGGATCGGCGAGGTGAAGTGGGCGTAGCGGCGGAGGTTCAGTCCGAAATGGCCGATGTTCTCGGGATGGTACTCGGCCTGCGCCTGCGTCCTGAGCACCACCTCGTGGAGGAGCCGGCCGTGCTCGGTGTCCTTCGCCCGCTCGAGGATGCGATTGAAGTGCGATGGCCTGAGATTGCCGCCCTTGGGCAAGGTCATGTCGATCGATTTGAGGAAGTCGCGCAGCGCCTCGAGCTTGGCGAGCGACGGCGTGTCGTGGATGCGGTAGACCAGCGGCGACTTCCGCTCCTCGAGCGTCTCGGCGGCCGCGACATTCGCCTGGATCATGAATTCCTCGATCAGGCGGTGGGAGTTGAGGCGCTCGGGCGTGACGATCCGGTCGATCGAGCCGTCCTTCCCGAGGAGCACCTTTCGCTCGGGGATGTCGAGTTCGAGCGGGTCGCGGCCCTCGCGGCCGCGGCGGAGCGCCTCATAGGCCCGCCACAGCGTGCCGAGCGCGTCGGTGACGGCGGCGTCGATGCCGTCCGCGCGCCCGTCGAAGGCGTCCTGCGCCTGCCGGTAGGAGAGCTTCGCCGCCGAGCGCATCATGACGCGGTGGAAGCGGTGGCTCCGCTTCCGTCCATCGGCCGAGAAGACCATGCGGACGGCCAGCGCTGGGCGGTCCTCGCCCTCGCGGAGCGAGCAGAGATCGTTGGAGATGCGCTCGGGCAGCATCGGCACCACCCGGTCGGGGAAATAGACCGAGTTGCCGCGCTTCAGCGCCTCGCGGTCGAGCGCGCTGCCGGGGCGGACATACCAGCCGACATCGGCGATGGCGACGGTGACGATAAAGCCGCCCGGATTGCGCCTGTCGGGGTCCGGCTCGGCGTAGACCGCGTCGTCGTGGTCCTTGGCGTCGGCGGGATCGATGGTGACCAGCGGCAGGTCGCGCCAGTCCTCGCGGCCCTTGAGCGGCGCCGGCTTCGCCGCCTTCGCCTCGGCGAGGACGTCGGGCGGAAATTCGTGCGGGATGCCATGGGCGAGGATGGCGATGAGGCTCACCGCCTTCTCGTCCTTCATCGAGCCGATCACCTCGTCGACCACTGCCCGGTCGAGGCCGCGGGTCGCCGGCCGCGTCACGGTCACCGAGACGAGGTCGCCTTCCTTGGCGCCCTTCAGGGCGTCGGGGGCGACGATCAGCGCCTTCTGCTTGCGGTCGACGGGCTCGATCTGCGCGCCCGCGGCGGTCTTCCGGACGACGCCGAGCACCGTCGACGGCTTCCGCGCGATGAGCTTGATCACCCGCGCCGTGAAGTCGAAGCCGTCGCCGGCCGCCGGGGAGAGGCGGGCAAGCACCCGGTCACCGATCCCGGCGGCGGGGCCGGCGCCGCGCACCGGCGCAATCACGATCCGCGGCGGTTCGCCCTGCTCGGCCGGCCACTCCGCCGGTGCGGCAACGAGGTCGCCGTCGGCGTCGCGGAGCCTGATTTCGAGAACCGTCACCGGCGGCAGGTCGCCGGGCCGCTTCAGTCGGCCGCGGCGCGACTCGACGGCGCCGTCCTCGGCAAGCCCCCGGAGAATTCCCTTGAGCGCGATCTTGTCGCCGCCTTTGATCCCGAAGGCGCGGGCGATCTCGCGCTTTCCCGCCTTGCCGGGATGCTCGGCGACGAAGGCGAGCACCTCGTCCCGGGTCGGCAGCGGCCTCGGCGCCTTCGTCGTTTTCTCGCGCGTCTTCTTCGCCAAGGTCAGCTCCCGGGGACCGAAACCGGACATTGCGTCGTGGCAGCGACTTGACACCCTCCTGACCTCCCCCTTTCAGGAGGAGGGACGCTGCCGTGCCCGCCGCCGCCTATTCCGCGGTGGGGTTGTTTCCGCGGCAGCGCCGCCGGCGCCCCGCTCCCCCTGAAAGGGGGAGGTTGGGAAGGGCTCAGTCCGGTCACCAGGCCTTGGATCATGCCCCTTCGTCGCTGTCGCTCTTCTTCGTGGTCCGCTTCTTCGCCGCCGGCTTCTTCTTGGTGGTCCTCGCCGGCCGCTTTGACGGGCCCCGCTCGGCCCGCGCGGCGAGAAGCTGCAGGGCCGTCTCCATGGTCACGCTGTCGGACGTCGTCCCCTTGGGCAGCGTCGCGTTGATCTTGCCATGATTTACGTAAGGTCCGTAGCGGCCGTCGCGGACCGTGACCGGGCCGCCTTCGGTCGGATGCTCGCCCAGCGTCTTCAGCGCTGCCGGCGTCGAGCGCCCGCCGGGGCGTCGGCCGCCCCCGGCCTTCTTCTCGGCGAGCAGCGAGACGGCGCGATTGAGACCGACGGTGAAGACTTCCTCGACCGAGTTGAGATTAGCGAAGGTGCCCTCGTTCTGGACGAAGGGTCCGTAGCGGCCGATCCCGGCGGTGATCGGCGTGCCGGTTTCCGGGTTGAGCCCGACTTCGCGCGGCAGCGCGAGCAGCGCCAGCCCGTCCGCGAGGTCGATGGTCGCCGCGTCCCAGCCCTTGGGCATGCTCGACCGCTTCGGCTTCTCGCCGTCGCCGTTCGCCTCGCCGAGCTGGACATAGGGGCCGAAACGCCCGCTCCGCACCGTCACGTCGAGGCCGGTCTCGGGATCCTTGCCGAGACTGCGCACGCCGTCGGCGCCGATCTCGCTGCCGCTGCCGTTCTCGTTCGCGACCGCGAGCTGCCGCGTATAGCGGCATTCCGGATAGTTCGAGCAGCCGATGAAGGCGCCGAACTTGCCGAGCTTCAGCGACAGGCGCCCGGTGCCGCAGGAGGGGCATTGGCGCGGATCGCCGCCGTCGGCGCGCGGCGGGAAGATGTGCGGTCCGAGAAGCTCGTTCAGCGCTTCGAGCACTTCGGCGACGCGAAGATCCTTGGTGAGGTCGACGTCGGCCGAGAACTGCCGCCAGAACTCGCGGAGCACGTCTTTCCAGGAGATGTCGCCGTTCGAGATACGGTCGAGCTTCTCCTCGAGCTCGGCGGTGAAGTCGTATTCGACATAGCGCTCGAAGAAGCTTTCGAGGAAGGCGGTGACCAGTCGCCCCTTGTCCTCGGGAACCAGTTGCTTCTTTTCGAGCCGCACATAGCCGCGGTCGCGCAGCACCGAGAGCGTCGCCGTATAGGTCGAGGGCCGGCCGATGCCGAGCTCCTCCATCTTCTTGATCAGCGTCGCCTCGGTGTAGCGGGGCGGCGGCTCGGTGAAGTGCTGCTCGACCGCGATGCCGTGCTCGCTGAGCGGATCGCCGGCCGCCATCGGCGGCAGCCGGCCGCCCTCGTCGTCGGCCGCCTCGTCGTCCCGGCCTTCCTGGTAGAGGGTCAGGAAGCCGTCGAAGCGCACCACCTGGCCGGTGGCGCGGAGCCCGACTTTGCGGCCGCCGGGCGTGCCGGCGCCGGCATCGATCTCAACCGTGGTCCGCTCGATCTCGGCCGAGGCCATCTGGCTCGCCACCATGCGCTTCCAGATCAGGTCGTAGAGCCGCGCCTGCTCGCCTTCGAGCGACCCGCGGAGCGAATCCGGCGTGCGCGACAATTCGGTCGGGCGGATCGCCTCGTGCGCCTCCTGAGCATTCTTCGCCTTGACCTGATAGTGCCGCGGCTTCTCCGGCAGGTAGCGGTCGCCATAGTTCTTCGCGATCACCGCGCGGGTGGCGGTGAGCGCCTCGGGCGCCACGTCGACGCCGTCGGTCCGCATATAGGTGATGTGCCCGTCCTCGTAGAGGCGCTGCGCCACCTGCATGGTGCGGGCCGCGGCGAAGCCCAGCTTGCGCGACGCCTCCTGTTGCAGCGTCGAGGTGGTGAAGGGCGGCGGCGGGTTGCGGCGGATCGGCTTGGCTTCGACCGAGACGACGCGGTAATCGCCGGAGCGGAGCGCCGCCTCGATCGCGCGCGCCGTCGTCTCGTCGGGAATATCGAGGCGGCCGATCTTGGCGCCGTCATAGCCGACGACGCGGGCGACGAAGCGGCCGCCGGCCGGCGTCTCCAGCGTCACCGCGACCGTCCAGTATTCCTGCGGCCTGAACGTCTCGATCTCGTTCTCGCGGTCGCAGACCAGGCGGAGCGCCACCGACTGGACCCGGCCCGCCGAGCGCGCCCCGGGCAGCTTCCGCCAGAGCACCGGCGAGAGCGTAAAGCCGACCAGATAGTCGAGCGCCCGCCGCGCCAGATAGGCGTCGACGAGGTCGGCGTCGATCTGGCGCGGGTGGCGCATCGCGTCGAGCACGGCGTCCCTGGTGATGGCATTGAACACCACCCGCTCGACGGGCGTGTCCTTGACGACATGCTTGTTGCGGAGCACCTCGAGCACGTGCCACGAGATCGCCTCGCCCTCGCGGTCGGGGTCGGTGGCGAGGATCAGCCGGTCGGCGCCCTTCACCGCATTGGCGATCTCCGACAGGCGCTTGCCCGCCTTGGAATCGACCTCCCAATGCATGGCGAAATCCTCATCGGGATTGACCGAGCCGTTCTTCGACGGCAGGTCGCGGACATGCCCGTACGAGGCAAGCACCTGATAGGCGGAGCCGAGATACTTGTTGATGGTCTTCGCTTTGGCGGGCGATTCGACGATGACGATATTCATGGACGCCAGGGCGGTCCTTCGAGGTCGCGGAAGGTCTGGTTAGATGGGCGCGATCGGGCGGCATTCCAAGATCGCGGTCGAACGCCCCCGGGTCGGGCCGGGACAATCCGGGAATTGGCCAGGCCTGTCAACCGGCCGGCAAATCGCTCGGAATCCCGGATTATTTTGCGCGCCGGGCCTTGCGTGTTGCTGCGTCCTAGGATTACAATCATAAAGTTAATGCCATCTTTAGTTGTGTCAGGTAGCAGCCGGCAGGGGGCTGGCCTCGCCTCGCTCGGGGAACCATGAACATCGACGGACAAGTGGCGGAACCGGCGCGGAGCGCCAGGGAAACCGCCTTCTATATCGAAAGCCTCGCCAAGGACATGAAGCGGCTGGCGGTCGAGGCCCGGCTCGATTTCCTCGCCTACCTTCTCGCCATGGTCGAGGACGACGCCGGCGCGACGGTGAGACGCCTCGACAAGTCCGGGCCGGGGTGAGCCGGCTTTGGCTAGACCATCGACACCCGCTGGCCGGGGTGGCGCTCGAGCCGCCCGGCGAGCGCCAGTTCCAGGAGGACGAGGTGGACCACCGCCGGCCGTGACCCGGTGAAGCGGATGATCTCGTCGATCTCGACCGGCGTCGGGCCGAGTGCCGAGATGATCCGCTCGCGCTCGTCCGTCTCGACGTCGCCCGGCGCCATCGGCTCTTCCGCCGGTTCCTCGATCTCATCGGGGCCTTCCCGCCGCCGCGACAGCATCGGCTCGATCTCGGCGATGATGTCGGCCGGCTCGGTCAGCAAGTGCGCGCCGTCCTTGATCAGCCGGTTCGAGCCGGCCGCGCGCGGGTCGAGCGGCGAGCCCGGCGAGGCGAAGACCAGCCGGCCCTGGTCGGCGGCGCGCCGCGCCGTGATCAGCGAGCCCGAGCGTTCGGCCGCCTCGACCACAGCGACCGCGAGCGCCACGCCGGAGATGATGCGGTTCCGGCGCGGGAAGTCGCGGCCGCGCGGCTCGTGGCCCATCGGCATTTCGGAGACGAGCGCGCCGCCCTCGGCGACGATCCGCTCGGCGAGCTCGACATGTTCCGGCGGGTAGGGGTGGTCGAGCCCGCCGGCGAAGATCGCCGCGGTGCCGGTTGCGACCGACGCCGCGTGGGCGGCCCCGTCGATGCCGCGCGCCATGCCGGAGGCGACCACATAGCCGGACTCGCCGACGCCGCGGGCAATCAGCGCGGCGAATTTCCGTCCCGCCACCGAGGCGTTCCGGGAGCCGACGATCGCGATCATCGGGCGGGTCAGGCAGGCCGGGTCACCGCGCATCGCGATCAGCGGCGGCGCGTCGGGAATGTGGCGGAGCGAGCCGGGATAAGAAGGCTCGCCGAGCGCGATGAATTGCCCGCCGATCCGCGCCAGCGCCTCGATCTCGCGGCGCGCATCGGCGATCGGGCAGATGCGGATCGTCCGGCCGCCGCGTTTGGCGAGCTCGGGCGCTGCTTCGAGCGCGGCGAGCCCGCTCCCGAAATGGTTGATCAGTTCGCGGAAGGTGACCGGGCCCGGTATTATGGCGCAAACGCCACTGGACGGGAGCTAGTTTTGCGGCCACATCGGCCGCATGCAACACGAACCCGTCGTCTATGCCCTGGTCAAGCTCCACGCCGAGTTGGGCGGCAAGATACAGGACAACAAGCGCGAGGCCGCCAGGCTTCGCGAGAACATGAAACACGTCGAGGCCGTGCTCAAACTGATCCAGCCCGGAATAGACACCCGCAAGATCGCCGTGAGGCGTCGCTACAACGCGAACCCGCTCTACAAGCGGGGCCACATCTTCCGGGCCGTCCTGGAGACGCTCAGGGCCGCGCCAGAGCCGTTGACGGTGGATCAGATATCTGACGCTCTGTTCGCGGCGAAGGGCGTCTCAGAGCCGACGCGTGACCAGCGCCGGCATATGTACGGGGCGGTCAACTCGTCGCTCGGGAACAACGAGGGGAAGAGCGTGACCGGCGACACGGCGAGGCCGCGACACTGGTCGTTGTGCAAGGAACGTTAATCACTTCCAGGCGTTGATGGTGCCATGGACACGATAGCGCTTCGACACGCGAAGACATCGGTCGATATCGATCGGGTGATCGAAGACCGGATCAGGGGCTTGTCGGTTTGGCTTGACGAGAACGAACCCGAGATGGACCGGCAGGCGCACCTCGACGAAGGTTCGTCGGAGCGCGCCTACTGGCATCTTGGCTACCTGACGGCACTGCGCGACATTCGCGACTTATTGACCGGCAGGCGAAAGGCCCTCAACTAGCGTCCGCAGCGCGGGCACTTCCAATCCGTTCCTTGCGGGCGAGCCGGATGGATCTGATTGTCGAGAGACGTTTCGCCGAAGTCGTGAAACAGTCCGCATTCTTTGTCGAATGCGAGTTTCGCCGACTGATAGTGCCCGTACTTGAAGGACCGATAGTTACCGATGTGATCCTTCAAGCGGCCATTGAGGTTGTCGTCGCTGCGCCCGACATACGAGATCGCGAAGACGTTCTCATTGGTCAGATGTCCAAGCGCATAAACGCCCGGCCCGACACCAACCTTGGCGTCGATATCGGACCGTGTTAGTGCGACTGGTCCGAACAATCCTGAGTTAGCCATTGCATTTCCTTTCGGAGGTATGCCGAAAGGGGGCTTGACGTGAGCGGGAGGACCCGCGCATAGATATCGCGCGGTGCACACGCCCCGCCCCCTTGCGGCGGGTTGAGTTCTCAGAGCCGGCCGTGCTGCTAACACGGCCGGCTCACCCATATAACAGAACATTCGGGGAACGTCGAATCGGGTAACCGATTGATATCTATTGGCTTATTCGGCGCTGTTAAGATGCCGTTGCCAGTATCCAGAGAAATCGACTGAAGGTTTCCGCGTCAAGGCCAGCGTCGCGATGCGGCTCACTTGGTTACCATTCGAGACGCGGCGATTGTCTTCCCGCCATGCCGCTTCCTGAGCGTAGCGGAGAAGATAGGCGCCGGCGATATGGTGATGGTGCCCGATTTCTGCGCGGCGCAGTCTCGAAAAATATTCTTCGGCCCAATTGGTCGAAGCACCGTCGAGGCTGTATGCCTCTTGGTGGTTGATCCTTTTCATCTCGAACCGGCCGTGGAGGCTGTTCCAAGCCGGGGCTTCGTCGGCATGCACGACGGTGCCGGGTTCGATGCGTGACTTGATCCAAGCGAGGGCCGAGCCTTCCGTGCGGAATACTGCCGGGACGGATTTGCCATCCCGCTCGCGAACGATGACGACGGCTTTGCGCTTGCCGTTCTGGTTCCGGCCGAGGCGACGGTCGGCGCGGTTCTCGGCCTTGTTGGCCGGCTTGACGTATCCACCGAAGAACCCGCCATCAACCTCGGCCACCTTGCCAACTCCGCCGACCGTGCGGCCCTTCATTTCCTCGGCCATCGCCTCTCGCAATTTGTGGCACAGAACGAAACTCGCCTTGTAGCTCAGGCCCAGGTCGCGGGACATAGCGAGCATGCTCTTGCCCTTCACCTCATTGCAGAAGATCGCGATGGCGGCGAGATAGGCCCGGAGGGGCAGTTTGTGGCTGGCGAAGAGCGTTCCCGAGGTAACGCTGAAATCCTTCTGGCACTCGCGGCAACGGAAGCGCGGCGCACCGTTCGGCCGGCGGCAATCGTAAGCATCGAGGCTGCCGCAATGGGAGCAAACTGGCTCGCCGTCCGTCGCTTCCCAGCGGAGCCGGCGGAAGAGCGTTTCCGCCTCGGCATCGGACATGCGGAAGACGCTCGCGAGATTGAGCGTCTTGGCGGCCCGGCTGAGAAGGAAGTGTTGCGACATCTGCCTAGCTATCGAATGTGATAGCTATCAGATATGATAGGATCAGGGGCTTGTCAAGAGAAATCTATCGGATATGATAGCCGTCGTATTCGATAGGAGTCGTCAATGGGAATCGCCAAGTCGGAAGAGGAATTGGCCGGCCGTGCCAGCGCCTTTCTCAAGGCCGAACTGCGAAAAGCCGAGGTGACCTATGCCGAGCTGGCGAAGCGTCTCCGCAAGCACGGCCTTAAGGAAACGGAAGCGTCGATCACAAACAAGCTGAAGCGAGGGACGTTCCCGGCAACGTTCCTTTTGGCCGTGGTTGCCGCCTTAGACCTAGAAGGGGTAAGGCTAGAAGATATCTAAAACGGCGATTCACGGTTGCTGAAGGGCGCGCTCATCGCAATTCTGATTTCACTGGCCGCCGGGCTTGTCCAGGCGGAGTCGGTGCCGCTCAACTCAAAAGGGCCAGTCCCAACTGCTCGGCAGAGCGAAGGTAAGCCACCACAAGGCAAAGCCGATGGTCGCCAGGGCAATGCCGCAGGCGACCATAAGACGGCTCGTGGCGACGGAAAGAAGCCAAGTACCAATCCCAACGAGAAGGGCGGTTTCGATTATACGTCGCCCGATTGGTGGGTAGCGGGCTTCACGGGACTGTTGTTTCTCATCGCCGTCGGGCAATTGTTTGTGTTTGGCCGCCAAGCCACCCAACTCCGCCAGACGGTCGAGGCGATGAAAGAGGCTGAGGCCCGGCAATCTCGTGATACTGAGGCCAGTATCAAGGTTGCTGAGAGAAACGCCGTATCTGCCGAGAGAGCCGCCAAAGCCGCCCGCCAAACGGCCGAAATGGCCCGTGAGGGACTGATTACCCATGACCGGGCCTGGATTTCTATAGAAGCGGTCGCCGATGGTCCGCTTGTGTTCGGTAGGGATACGATCACGTTTAGCATAAAGTGTTTCTTCAAAAACATAGGAAGAGCACCTGCAACACACGTCAATTGGTTTTCCGGTATGTATGAGGAAGCGGCGAATGCCGGTGCTAAGGCCGAAGAATTTGCAAAGACTGAAGCAGTCAGCTCGGTTATCGGCCTTCCTTTTGGAGAAGTGTTGTTTCCGGGGCAGGAAATGGAGCGCCGATCTGTAGTCGAATGCGATGTTGCTAGCTTCAGGAAACGAATAGCCGAGGTTGACCAATCCATAGCCAATATACAAGGGGCGGAGGCTATTAAAATAACGGGCTTGTCCCCGGCCATTGTGGTGGGTGTTCGCTATGCCCTTCCTGGGGACAAAAAATACCGGTGCACGATCTTGCCTTATGAGGTGAGGTATTCCGACCCGCTTAAGTTTGGATGGGACGGCAGCGAATGTGAGGTTCCAGCCAACCTTTTGGAGATGGCTCCCAGTTTTATGACCGGCCATATTCGGTAGCCCAGCCGACAAAACCAGAGCGGCCAGAACCGCGCACGCCTTCACGGCGCGTCTCCTAATTCACGGTTCCCTCCCGTAAGCCGGAATGTGGCCCTCGGCCTCGCCGGTCGGTCGTGGCGTTTGCGCCATAATACCGACCGGGCCGATGTTCTCGCTCCGGATCAGGCGAAGCCAGGCGAGGCGCTGTTCGTCGTCGAGCCGGAGTCCGGCCGCGCGCTGGCCGCCGCTCATTCCGGTCCGCCGATCCGGGTCTCGGTGCCGGCGAGAAGCCGCCTGATGTTGTCGGCGTGACGCCACCAGAGGATCGCGGTGAGGACGACGAACAGGCCGCCGGTGCGGTCGTGAAACAGGAAGATCAGCGCGATCGGTGTGAGCAGGCTCGCGACCAGCGCGCTCAGCGAGGAGTAGCGCGTGAGATAGGCGGTGCCGAGCCAGGCGACGATGAAGACGAACACCGCCGGCCACGCCGGCCCCGGCAAGGCGAGGCCGATGAGGACGCCAAGATAGGTCGCAACCCCCTTGCCGCCCTTGAATTTGAGCCACACCGGAAAGATGTGGCCGAGGAAGGCGCCGAGGCCCGCGACCATCGCTCCGTCGGGCCCGAACAGGGCGGCGGCGATGACCACGGCGATGGTGCCCTTGAGCCCGTCGGCGACGAGGGTGGCGGCGGCGAGGTCGCGGCGCCCGGTGCGCAGCACATTGGTCGCCCCGATGTTGCCGGAGCCGATGGCGCGAAGGTCGCCAAGCCCGGCGAACCGGGTGAGGATGACGCCGAAGGGGATCGAGCCGAGGAGGTAGCCGATTGCGAGCGCCGCAATGAGGCTCAGGCTGGACGGCATTGGCGCGGGCGGCTCCGGTTCGGTCAGCCGGCAACCTATTCATAGAGCAGGCCGCGGGCAACTGGGCTTGCGGCTTGCGCGCCGCGCTCGCCTGGCTTATCTCTCGATCATACGAATTTCGTATTTTCGTACGCTGGAGATTTTCTGATGTCTCTCGTGAAGGTGCGACGAGCCGCTCAACTTACCTTGCCGGCCGACGTACGACGCAAGCTCAATCTCAAGGAGGGCGACCTGCTCGAGGCAAAGATCGTCGAGGAAGGCGTCCTGCTCAAGCCGGTCTCCGTCGTCGACCGCGAGCGTGCCTGGCAGCGCATACTTGATGCGACCGCCGGCGTCGTCGATCTCGAGGCGAAACCCGGCGAGGACGCTGTTGCGAAAGAGGAAGAAATCGCAAAGCTGGCGGTGGAAACAGTAAGGGAATATCGGCGCCAGCACCGTAGAAATGGTTAGCGCGCTTCTCAATTCGACGATTCTCGTCAGCGCGTTTCTCAATCCGAATCCCAACGGCGCCGCCATGGCAGTCGTTCGGGCGGCCACGGTCGGTGCATTCCGCCTTCACTTGTCCGAATACATTCTCCGAGAGACCGAGGGTGCGCTGTTGCGTCCGGGACGGCACCGCAAACGCCTCGCTTACATGGACGAGAGCGTGCTTGCCTACTGCGCGGAGATCAGGGCCCTCTCGACAACGGTCGGCGACCTGCCGGCTCCGCGAGTGGTCCGCGACCCCAATGACGATCGGATCCTTGCCGCCGCCGTTCTTGCGAAACTGGAGTATCTTGTCTCGCGCGACCTCGACCTTCTCACGCTTGCTGTCCATGAAGAGGTGAGGATGATCACGCCTGAGGCGTTTCTTGCCGTCTTGCGCGAGCGCGGGGATCTCAAGCGTCAACCACCCGCCTGATACATCGTCCGTCCCGCGACCATCGTCCGCAGCACGCGCCCCGAAAAGCGGGCCCCGTCGAAGGGCGTGTTCTTCGACTTGGAGCGAAGCGTATCGGGGTCGAGCACCCACGGCGCGTCGGGATCGACGACGACAAGGTCGGCCGGGGCGCCCGGCGCAAGCCGCCCGACCTCGAGGCCGAGGATCTCCGCCGGGCGCGTTGCGAGAGCGCGGAAGAGGCTGACCAGATCGACGTCGCCGCCATGGAAGAGCCGGAGCGCCGCCGGCAGCATGGTTTCGAGCCCCACTGCGCCGTCGGCCGCTTCGGCGAAGGCCTGGCGCTTGGTGTCGACGTCCTGCGGGTCGTGACTCGACACGATCACGTCGATCGCGCCGTCGGCGATTCCTTCGATCATCGCCAGCCGGTCGTCCTCGGAGCGGAGCGGCGGGGCGAGCTTGAAGAAGGTGCGGTAGGGCCCGATGTCGTTTTCGTTGAGCGTCAGGTGGTTGATCGAGACGCCGCAGGTAATGCCGATTCCCTTGGTCTTGGCACGGCGGATGACGTCGAGCGACTGGGCGCAGGAGACCTGCGCGAGGTGGCAGCGCCCGCCGGTCAGCGCGGCAAGGCGGATGTCACGCTCGACGATGACGACCTCCGCCTCCCTGGGAATGCCGGCAAGGCCCAGCCGCGTCGCCACCTCGCCTTCGTTCATCACGCCGCTGCCGACGAGGTTGGGGTCGGCCGGATGGTGCATGACCAGCGCGCCGAAGTCGCGGGCATAGGTCAGCGCGCGCCGCATCACCGCCGCGTTGGTCACCGTGCGCCGGCCGTCGGTGAAGCCGATCGCGCCGGCGTCGCGGAGGAGGCCGAATTCGGTGATCTCGCGCCCCTCCAGCCCCTTGGTGATCGCCGCCATGGGATGGACGCGGATCGCCGTCTCGTCGCGGGCGCGGCGGCCGATGAAGTCGACCAGCGCCACGTCGTCGATCACCGGGTCGGTGTCGGGCATGATGACGATGGTGGTGACGCCGCCGGCCGCCGCAGCCAGTCCGGCCGACGCGAAGGTCTCGCGGTGCTCGGCGCCGGGCTCGCCGACGAAGACGCGCATGTCTACGAGACCGGGCGCGACGATCGCGCCCTTGCAGTCGATCACCTCGGCGCCGGACGGCCGCGTCGTCCGCGCCGCATCCGGCCCGGCGGCGACGATCCGCCGGTCGGCCACGATCACCGCCCCCTTGGCGTCGAGCCCGCGCGAGGGATCGACGACGCGGGCGTTGTCGAGGACGAGCGGGCGGTCGTCGCCGCTTTCCCACCGGTCGTAGGGCTGGGCATCGCTGGTCGTCAGCTCCGACGGTTCAATCTGGGTTCCCTCGCCCCGGAGGGGAGAGGGTCAGGGTGAGGGCGCTCCAGACGGTGAAGTTGGTCCAGGATCGCCGTTCGCACGCCGTCGAAATTTCGCAGCACATCCGCATTCCAGAACCTCACCACAACATAGCCCATCGCTTCGAGCTGAAGACTCCGGTCTGCATCGCGCGCGATCTCCCCATCGAGGCCGTGCTGCCCGCCGTCCAGTTCGATGACGAGGTGATGTTCAGGACACAAGAAGTCGACGACGAAGTGTCCGAGCGGCGCCTGCCGTTTGAACTTCAGGCCATCGAGTTGGCGTCCACGTAGCAGTGCCCATAGTTTGCGTTCGGCGTCGGTCGAACGGCGCCTCAGCGTTCGCGCCAGCCCGGTCCGACTATCCCCCCTCACCCTGACCCTCTCCCCTCCGGGGCGAGGGAACGCAGGTTCCAGCGCCTTGTCTCTGCCGTTACCGCCGGAACTGATGGGTGGGGGTTCATTCCACCGGTGCCGCGTCGTTCACTCACCCCGGAGGGGAGAGGGTGAGGGGGCTCCGGACGGTGTGGTCGGTCGAGGATCGCCGTCACCGCTTGACCGACAATCTCCGAGCCCATCCGGATTCGGAGAATCTCGGCACAAGATGGCCAATAGTATGAGCCTCCCCGGGCCGACGAGATCATGGACCCGACCTCACGCATTCGGCAGATGCGCCGCGAGCGCCTCGAGCACCGCCATGCGGACCGCGACGCCCATCTCGACCTGCTCGCCGATCAGGCTCTGCGGCCCGTCGGCGACCGCCGAGTCGATTTCGACGCCGCGGTTCATCGGCCCGGGATGCATGACCAGCGCGTCCGGCTTGGCGTAGGCCAGCTTGGCGGCGTCGAGGCCGAAGAAGTGGAAGTATTCGCGGACCGAGGGCACGTAGCTTCCCTCCATCCGTTCGTGCTGGAGGCGGAGCATCATGACGATATCGGCGCCGGCGAGGCCTGAGCGCATGTCGGTGAAGACCTCGACCCCCATCCGCTCGATCCCGGTCGGCAGAAGCGTCGACGGACCAACGACGCGGACCCGCGCGCCGAGGATGTTGAGGAGGAGGATGTTGGAGCGGGCCACCCGGCTGTGGGCGATGTCGCCGCAGATCGCCACGATCAGCCCGGCGATGCCGCCCTTGTGGCGGCGGATGGTGAGCGCGTCGAGAAGCGCCTGCGTCGGATGCTCGTGGATGCCGTCGCCGGCGTTGATCACCGAGCAGGAGACCTTCTGCGCGAGGAGCTCGACCGCGCCGGCGGCGTGGTGACGCACCACCAGGATGTCCGGCCGCATCGCGTTCAGCGTCATCGCCGTGTCGATGACGGTTTCGCCCTTCTTCACCGCCGAATTGCCGACCGCCATGTTCATGACGTCGGCGCCGAGCCGTTTCCCGGCCAGTTCGAACGAGGACTGGGTGCGGGTCGAGGCTTCGAAGAACAGGTTGATCTGCGTGCGTCCGCGGAGCACCGCCTTTTTCTTCTCGATCTGGCGGCTTATTTCGATCGCCTGCTCGGCGAGATCGAGGAGGCCGGTAGCCTCCGCCTCGGTCATCCCGTCGATGCCCAATAGGTGCCGGTGCGGGTAGCTCAACGGCAGCGGGGAGCGGGAGACATTCATTAAAGCGGTTCCTATAGGGGGAGTTGGCGAGCCGGGCAAGCTTGGTTGTGCCCGGCGTGTAGGTTAGAAACAGGAATTCGCGGCTAAGCACCGGGGGGCGGGAGAATTCATTGGGTTCGGCCGACGAGACTCGCGAGGTTCTGAACCAGTCGCCGCCGTTTGCCGGCGTCAATCTCTTCGCGACCGATCCCGGTCTCGCGGCCCTGGTCGAGGGCGTGCCGAGATCGGTGGCCGACCGGCTCGCCGCCCATGGCGAGGTTTGGGGCAGCCGCGAAACCTTCGAGCTCGGCCGGATCGCCAACGTCTTTCCGCCGATTTTGAAGGCCTTCGACCCCAACGGGGTTCGCGTCGATCTCGTCGAGTTCCATCCGGCCTATCACGCGCTGATGCGGCGGAGTGTCGCCGCCGGCCTGCACGCCTCGATCTGGGACGCCGCGGAGCCCGAGGCGAATGTCCGGAGCCTGTCGCGCGCCGCCGCCCTCTACATGACCGCCCAGGCCGAATGCGGCCACGTCTGCCCGATGACCATGACCAGCGCCGCGGTCGCGGCGCTCGCCCATGCCCCCGATCTTGCCAACCGCTGGCTGCCCAAGATCCGCTCGCGCCAATACGATTCGTCGGCCCGCTTCTACCTCGAGAAGCAGGGCGTCACGATCGGCATGGGGATGACCGAGAAGCAGGGGGGCAGCGACGTCGAGGCCAACCTCACCGAGGCCGAGGACACCCGCGACGGCGGCTTTCGCATCACCGGCCACAAATGGTTCCTGTCGGCGCCGATGAGCGACGCCTTCCTGGTGCTCGCCCGCGCCCGCGAGGGTCTGACCTGTTTCCTGGTGCCGCGATTCCTCCCCGACGGGACGCGGAACGCCATTCATCTCATGCGCCTCAAGGACAAGCTCGGCAACCGTTCCAACGCCACCGCCGAGGCCGAGTTCGCCGGCGCCACCGGCTTTCTCGTCGGCGAGGTCGGCCGCGGCATCCCGACCATCATCGACATGGTGACGCTGACCCGGCTCGACTGCGCGGTCGCCTCGGCTGGCCTGATGCGGATCGCGCTCGCCGAGGCGGTTCACCACGCGCGCCATCGCCGGGCCTTCGGCGAGCTGCTCATCGACCAGCCGTTGATGACCCGCGTCCTCGCCGACATCGGGCTCGACGCGGTCGGCGGCGCCGCGCTCGCCTTCCGGCTCGCCGAATCCTATGACCGCGCGGCCAGCGATCCCGGCGAGGCGGCCTTCGCCCGGCTGATGACGCCGGCGGTGAAATACTGGGTTTGCAAGACCGCGCCGGCGCTGGTCGCGGAGGCCATGGAGTGCCTCGGCGGCAACGGCTATATCGAGGAATCGAAGCTGCCGCGCCTTTATCGCGAAGCCCCGGTCAACGCCATCTGGGAAGGCGCCGGCAACATCATGTGCCTCGACGTGATGCGCGTGCTCAGGAAATCCTCCGAGCCGCTCGAGGCGGTGCTCGCCAATATCGAGGATTCGCTCGGCGCCTCGGCGAAGTCGACGCTCAACATCCTTCGTGCCGCCGCGGCGGTCGCGCTCGCCGATGAAGGCTCGGCCCGCATCCTCACCGAGCAGCTCGCGATGACCGTCGCCGCGGCCGCCCTCCGCCGCCGCTTCCCCTCGGTGATCGCCGACGCCTTCCTCGAGACTCGGCTCAACAAGTCCTGGCGCTCCACCTACGGCATGCTCGATTCGCGCTTCGACGCCCGCGCCTTCATCAACTACATCTGCCCGCCGGTGGATTGAAGCGATAGCGGGACGGCTTGCCCCGAGGCCGGCGGTGATGGCATGATGGCGCCATCATGAACGCACGAACCCAGATCACCATGGACGCGGAATTGCAGCGGCGGGCGCACGCCAAGGCCGCCGAGCTCGGGATTTCCTTCGCCGAGTATGTGCGTCGGCTTGTTGCCGATGATCTCGGAGAGCCAGGGCCGAAGGTCGATGTCTCGGTCATCTTCGACCTTGTCAAGGATGGCCCGGTCACGAACATTGCTCGCGACAAGCACAAGATGATCGGCGAGGCGGCCTGGGAGGACCATCTCCGCTCCATCGGTCGGAAGCCGAGCGGCCGGAAGGATCGGTCAAAGGGGTGACCGTCTTCATCGACTCGTCGGTCTGGTACGCTGCCATCGTCGAACGGGACAGCGACAACGAACGCGCGAAATCGATTCTGAAAAGGGCAGATCGATTGTCGACGACCGATCACGTGCTGGCCGAGACCTGGTTGCTTTTGCAGAGGCGTCATCGGCGAGATGCGGCGGAAGCGCTCTGGGGCCAGATTCGAGGCGGGCTCGCCACCCTCGAAATTGTCACGCATGAAGATATGGATACCGCCTGGGCGATCGGTCAGCGATTTCCAGACCAGGATTTCTCCCTCGTCGACCGGACCAGTTTTGCGGTGATGGAGCGGCTCGGCATTACCCGGGTCGCGAGCTTCGACAACCATTTCGCCGTCTACCGCTACGGTCCGCGGCGCGACCGCGCCTTCGAGGTCCTCCGCTAATCCTACACGAACGGCGTCCACGCATCCGGCCGCGTCGGCACCAGCCGTCCGAGATAGGTGCGGCAGGCTTCGGTGACGTCGTTGCCGGACGGCGCGACGAACTCCGCCGGCATGGTCCGCGTCTTCCCCGCCACCGCCGCGAGCGGCACCAGTTTCAGTACGGTCTGCTCGCCGGCATATTGCATCGCCACCGAGCCGCTGCCCTGTTCGGTGGCCTCGACCGCGTGCTTGCCGATCGCGAACGCCTCGCGCCGGTCGAGGTCGCTGACGAGCCCGATGAAGCCGCGCGGCAGGTAGCCGAAGGTGTCGACCCGCGCCCGCACCTTCGGGAACGCATCGGTGACGATGGCGTGGACCGCCACGCCGAGATCGCCACCGGAGATCTGCAGGTTGCCGTGGGCGTCGCGCTGGTGGCGTTCCGGCGGGATCAGGCTTTCGGCGAGTGGCACGCCGCCTTCGGTGGTCACGCCTTCCGACATCGCGATGACGCAGCGGCCGTGCTTCGCCCGGGCCGCGCCTATGTCGGCGATCAGCTTCTCCGCCGAGAAATGCGCCTCGGGCACGTAGACGAGGTGCGGGCCCTCCTTTTCGTCGCGGCGCCAGGCGGTGGCGGCGGCGGTGAGAAAGCCGGCATGGCGTCCCATGACGATCCCGACATAGATGCCCGGCATGGCGCGGAAATCGAGGTCGACGCTAAGGAACGCCGCCGCCACGAACCAGGCGGCGGAGATGTAGCCGGGCGTGTGGTCGTTCTCGGCGAGGTCGTTGTCGATCGTCTTCGGCGCGTGGATGAATCGCATCCGCCCGGCTGCCGCCATGTCGAGGATCGCCATCGTGCCTGCGGTATCGTTGCCGCCGATATAGATGAAGGCATCGGCCTTCGCCTTGGTGAGGCCATCGAGGATACGGCCGCAATAGGCATCGTCCGGTTTGTCGCGCGTGCTGCCGAGCCCGGAATTCGGCGTGTCGGCGAAGCGGCGGAGGTCGGCCTCGGACAGCGCCGAGAGGTCGGCATAGTCGCCCGCCGCGATGCCGCGGACCCCGTGGCGCGCGCCGAGGACGGTCGAGCCGGGATGGCGCTCACGCGCCGCGATCGCCGCTCCGGCGACGGTTTCGTTGATGACCGCCGTCGGTCCGCCGCCCTGGGCGATCACGAAGACCCTGCTCATCGCTTTTCCTCCCGGCTTGCGGCGGTTCACTTGACGGTTGCCGGCGCCATATGCGGCAGGCACAGGAGCCGGCGCAAGACGCCGTCGAGCACTGACGCCGGCTCGTCGGGCAGAGCGGGTGTCCGCCAGGCGACGTGACCGTCGGGACGGACCAGCACGGCGCCGTCGGGCCCGACCTCGCGCAGCCGCGCCCATTCCCCGTCGTCGTCGTGGAGGTCGGCCTCCGGCCATGGCCCGATCGCAAGGCAGCGGACGGGCAGGCCGCGGGCGCGCACCGTGGCGGCAGCGGCCCGCCAGCGGCGAGCGCCAGGGGCGGATGCCAGAAGCGTGAATCCGTCCCCGGCGACCGCGTCGTAGATCGAGAGTTGGGCCGAGCGTCGCTCCACCCAGAAATGCGGCAGCCTTGCGCCGGGCCAGGTTGTCGGCCGGTAGTTCGCCACGGGATCGTCGACTACCGGCCGTAGCGTCCCGTCCGGCACCACCGCACCGCTCTCATAGGCGAAGCCGAGGTCGAGCCCGGTGAACCTGTAGTGCGGGGCCTGGCCGGCGATTCGCCTCTCGAACTCATGCCGGGCGCGCTCGCCCCGGCCGCTTGCCTCGCGGAAGATGTGCAGCGGCGCCAGCGCCTGCTTGAGCGCAAGATTGATCGCGTTCCGTTGCCAACTCACCGGAAGGCTCCGGAACATCCGCGAATTCTGCACCGCCTGCAGGCGACCCTGCTGCTTGAGGTCGAGGCCGACGACCTGCAGCAGTTCGCCCATCCGCACGAAGTTGGCGACGCTGTGATCGAGGTTGGTCTTCGCCACCGGCCGGCGTTCGGGTTCGTAGCTGTCGAGGAGTTCGGCCCCGGCCGCGCCACGCATCACCATGGCCAGCTTCCAGGCGAGGTTGTGCGCGTCCTGGACCCCGGTGTTGAGGCCGAGGCCGCCGGTCGGCGGAAAGCTGTGCGCGGCGTCGCCCGCGAGGAAGACGCGGCCATTGCGGTAGTGTTCGGCGAGAAAGGCGCCCAGCGTCCACGGCCGGACGAGGTTGATGCGGAGGTCCGTCGGCATCGCACCGACCGCTGCGGCAACCAGTTCGCGGCAACGTGCCTCCGTATAGTCCTCCGGCCTTTGCTGCGGCGGATAGGTGGCCACGAACAGCACCCATTCATCCGGCAGCCAATGGGCGATGAGCACGCCGAGCGCGTCCGGGTTGAGGGTCCAGTAGAGGATGCTCTTCCGGTGGTCGACCATCGCGCTGAGATCGGCGGCGAAGTAGACGCCGACCATGTGCTGGATCACGCGGCCGTCGTTGCGGATGCCGGCGAGCCGGCGGAGCGGGCTTGCCGACCCGTCGCAGGCAACCAGGTAGTCGGCGTCGACGGCGACGGTGCCTGAGGGGGTCTTGAGGGTGGCCACCACGCCTGCCCCGCCCGCGTCGATCCCGACGCATTCATGGCTCGGCCTGAAATCGACCTCCGGGCATTCCCGCACCTTTCGCCACAGCATCGGCTCGAGCCGGTTCTGGGGGTAATGGGTGGCATGGACAGGGCTCAGGGCGAGCAGCGCGCCGACATCGTCGGGCAGCGCGGAACAGCGTCCAAGCTCGCGGCCGGCGAGGTTGATCACCCAGGTGATCCTTGCCCGGTCGAACACGCTCTGGCACGCGTCGAGCACCTGGTCGGCGAGCCCGATCTCGCGGAAGATCTCCATGGTTCGGGTATCGAGGATGCAGGCCGCCGGGTGCGACTGCGGTTCCGCGTTGCGCTCGACCAGCGTCGTCGCGATTCCCGCACGCGCGAGCAGGATCGCTAGCGTCGACCCTGTCGGCCCGGCGCCGACGATGGTGACGCGGCCATCTGGTTCCTTCACATCCTGCCTCGTCGCGTCGCTGGTTGATCTCGCGGCGTCGGACCACCATGATGCCGGCCCGCCGCGGGGTCGGCTAAGGTCGGAGCCCTCGGGCCGCCAGCATGAAACGCGTTCTCCTTCTTTACTACTCCCAATCCGGCGAGGGCGACCGCGTCGCCAGGGTTTTCGCCGCCGCCTTTCGTTCTGCCGGCCACGTCCTGACGATGGAGGCGCTCCGCCCGACGATCGATTATCCCTATCCGTGGCGGTCGATCGGCCGTTTCTTCGACGCCATGCCCGAGTGTATCACCGGCGATCCGCCGCCGATCCTGCCGCCGGGCTTCGACCCTAACCACCGTTACGATCTTATCGTCGTCGTCTTTCCGGTCTGGTTCCTGTCGCCGGCGCTGCCCGTCCAGGGGTTCTTCCGGACGCCGCAAGCCGCGGTTCTCCGCGGTGCGCCGGTGATGACGGTCGCGGTCAGCCGCGCCATGTGGCAGCAGGGCTCGGAGGTGATGAAGCGCCGGCTCGCCTCCGCCGGCGCGATCCACATCGATAACGTGGTCGTGACCCACCAGGGATCGCCGATTGCGACGCTCGTCTCGACGCCGCGGGCGCTCCTCTCCGGAAAACGCGGTCAGTTGATGGGCGTCTTTCCGGAGTTCGGGCGTCTCGCACGCCGACCTGGCCCGGCTCGGCCGCCTTGCCGCGGTCGCCGCCGAGCGGCTCGACGCCGCCGCTGGACCGCCGCGAAGCCTGCTTCGCGGCGAACCGGCGGTTGTCGTGAAGCGTTGGCTGATCGTGCCGGAATTGGCCGGCTGGTACGCCTTCTATGGCTTTGCCCGTCTGAGCCGCCGGCTCGGACGGTTCGGCAAGACACCGCGCGCCGTCGGCGTCTGGGGGTTCGCGCTGTTCCTCCCGCTGTTCATCGTCATCGGCCTGCCGCTCGGTCTCCTCGGGACTGGTCTCGCCCATCCCTTGCTCCGCCGCTGGCGCGAGCGCTACGCCGCACGCCTCGCCGCCCCGACCGGCGAACCCCGTCCAAGCGAACCCGCGTGATGCGGCTGCCGATTTAATGCTATCCATGGCGGCGCGAACAAAATCGGAGCCGCGGGTGTTTACGCGGGATCGGGGTTCCGGCGCCGAATTGCGCAACGACGGAGTTGTGATGCGGACGTCCATAGTCGCGAGGCAGCATGGCCGGTGATGCATTCGTGACCGGCTGGGGCATCTGTCTCCCCAATCCGCCGGTCGACAACGACCACATCGAGGCGGTGCTCGGCCGGATGGAGTCCCAGTCGGCGGCGGTCAAGCGGCGCGTCCTGATCAACAACGGCATCCAGTCGCGGCACTATGCCATCGATCCCGAGACCGGCGCCGTCACCCACACCAATGCGGCGTTGACCGCCGAGGCGATCCGCAATCTTGCCCGCGACACCGGGTTCCCGACGTCGGACATCGCCTGTCTCGCCTGCGGCACCTCCAGCGCCGACCAGATCATCCCGAGCCACGCGAGCATGGTCCACGCCGAGCTTGGCTCGCCGCCCTGCGACATCATCAGCCCGAGCGGGGTCTGCTGCGCCGGCGTGAGCGCCCTCAAATACGGCTACCTCAACGTCGCCGCGGGCATGACGCCGAACGCCGTGGTTACCGGCTCGGAGCTCGCCTCGCCGAGCCTCCGCGCCTCGCATTTCGAGGCGCAGGTCAGGCCGAAGGGCGGCGACCTCGATTCGAATCCGATGCTGCCCTTCAGCAACGAGTTTCTGCGCTGGATGCTGTCGGACGGCGCCGGCGCGCTTCTCATCACGCCGAAGCCGCGGGCGGACGGCCCGTCGCTCCGCATCGACTGGGTGGACCTTGTCTCCTATGCCGACCAGTCCGACGTCTGCATGTATTTCGGCATGCAGAAGCACGACGACGGAAGCGTGAGCAGCTACCGAACCGTCGACGACGGGGGTCGGCTCTTCCGCGAGGGTTATCTCAGCCTGTCGCAAGACGTGCGCGTCCTCAATGACCGCCTGCCGGCGCTGATGCGGACGTCCTTCGTCGCCATGCAGCGACGCCGCTGCCTGGCGCCGGCTGAGGTCGACTGGCTGCTGCCGCATTTCTCGTCGAACTGGTTCCGCCAGCGGCTCTTCGACGGTCTCGCCGAGGCCGGCTTCTGCGTGCCGTGGGAACGCTGGTTCACCAATCTCGGCAGCAAGGGCAACACCGGCTCCGCCGCGATCTACATCATGCTCGACGAGCTGATGACGTCCGGCCGCGTCCGGCCCGGCCAGCGCATCTTCTGCATCGTTCCGGAAAGCTCGCGCATGCTTTTCGGCTTCATGCACTTCACCGTCGTGTAGCCGCGGCGGCAATGCGGGTCGGCGCCATCCCGGAGACCATGCTGGAGCGGCTGGCGACGCTCGCCGGCATCGCCCCGACACCGGTGGTCGACACCTTCCACGCCGTGATCGTGGCGCGGACGATCATCGTCGCCACTAAGCTCGGCGTGTTCGACGCTCTCGGCGACGGCGAGGCGTCGGCGGATGATCTCGCCGCCGAGCTCGGCGTCGATGCCGCGGCCCTGGAGAAGCTCCTCAATCTCCTCGTCGCGGTCCGCTATCTCCGCTTCGCCAAGGGGACCTATGCACTGACGAAACTGTCCCGGCAGTGGCTCCTCGCCGACAGCCCGCAGTCGCTGCGCGACAGCATGCTCCTGCGCTTCCTCGAATGGCAGGCGATCGATGCCACCGAGGACTATGTGCGCACCGGCAGGGCGCTCGACGTCCACGACATCATCCGCGGCGACCAGTGGACCACCTATCAGCGCGGCATGCGGGCGCTGGCGCGCCTCTCCGCCGACGAGGTCGCCCGCCGCGTCAAGCTTCCCGCGGGTGCTGCCGCGATGCTCGATATCGGCGGCGGCCACGGCGCTTATTCGGTTGCGTTCTGCCGGCGCCATCCCGAGCTGAGCGCCACCATCCTCGACCTCCCGGACGCGGTCGCCGCGGCGGCGCCGATCCTTGCGGGCGAGCGGATGGGCGCGCGCATCGTCCACCGCGCCGGCGATGCGCTCACCGATGATTTCGGCGCGGCGGCGTGGGACCTGATCTTCGTCTCGCACCTCGTCCATCATTTCGACGCCGAGGCCAACGCGGCGCTGGTCCGGCACGCGGCCGGCGCGCTCCGGCCAAGAGGACGCCTCGCCATCCTCGACGTGCTCCGCCCGGCCTCGCCCGGCGCCGGCGGCCAGGCCGGGGCGCTCCTCGACCTTTATTTCGCCGTCACCAGCAATTCCGGCACCTGGTCCGTCGAGGAGATCGCCGGCTGGTTCGCGGGGGCGGGTCTCAGGCCGGCGCGGCCGATCCATCTTCGCACCGCTCCCGGCGTCAGCGTCGTCGCTGCGACGAAGCCGCCGGCCGCCTGAGCCGAATCCCGCTATAGTGATGGCCTGCCGCCATTCCGCTTCGCCGGCGGTCCGGCACACGGCAGGGAGGGAGGAAGGAGGACTGGATGCGCATTCTCGTCTGCTACGGGACGACCGAAGGTCAGACCCGCAAGATCGCCGAGTTCATTGCCGACCTCATCGGCAAGCGCGGCCACGAACCCGCCTTGTTCGACGCAGCCGGGGTGAACGAGCTTGAGGCAGCGCGCTGTGAGGCCGCGATCCTCGCCGGCTCGGTGCATATCGGGCGCTACCAGTCGGCGCTCGTCCATCGCATGCATCAATGGCGGGACGCGCTGAACGCCATGCCCTCCGCCTTCGTCTCGGTGTCGCTGGCCGCGGCGAGCGAGGATTTGCACGACCGCGCCGAGGCCGACGAGCTTTGCCAGAAGATGCTGCACGAGACCGGCTGGACGCCGAAGATGACGCTTCACGCGGCGGGCGCCATCCGCTTCAGCCAGTACGATTTCTTCAAGCGCCTGGCGATGCGGCTCATCGCCCATCAGATGCGCCGCGGCGTCCGTCCCGACGGCGACGAGGAATATACCGACTGGGCGTCGGTCGAGCGCTTCGTGGAGAGCTTCCTCGCGACCCTGCCGGGCGCACCGGCCGCGCCGGTGCCGCCCGCGTGAATCCGCTGGGCTCGGGCGCCTCGGCCGGAATGCCGGTATAGTCGCGGGGCTGCCGGGACAATGCGGCCAATGGGAGAGGATCGGACAATGGCAATGGCCGGGTTGGCGAAGGCCGGGACGAACGGCAAGCCGTCCTTCGACTGGTTCGACGCGCTCCGCCTCGAGGACGAGCTCTCCGAGGAGGAGCGGCTGATCCGCGACACGGCGCGCGACTATGCCCAGGCGAAATTGCAGCCGCGCGTCCTCTTCGCCTTCCGCGAGGAGCGTTTCGACCGCGAGATCATCGACGAGATGGGGGGGCTCGGCCTCCTCGGCGCGACCATCCCCGAGGACTATGGCGGGGCCGGCGCGAGCTATGTCGGCTATGGCCTCATCGCCCGCGAGGTCGAGCGGGTCGATTCCGGCTACCGCTCGGCGCTCAGCGTCCAGTCCTCGCTGGTCATGTATCCGATCCACGCCTATGGCAGCGAGGAGCAGCGGCGGAAATACCTGCCGCGGCTTGCGACAGGATCAATCGTCGGCTGCTTCGGCCTGACCGAGCCCGACCACGGCTCCGATGCCGGCGGCATGGCGAGCGGCGCCGAGAGGATCGCCGGCGGCTATCGTCTCACCGGCAACAAGACCTGGATCACCAATGCGCCCATCGCCGACCTCTTCGTCGTCTGGGCCAAGTCGGAGGCGCATGGCGGCGCCATTCGCGGCTTCCTGCTCGAACGCGGCATGGCCGGACTGTCGGCGCCGAAGATCGAGGGCAAGGTCTCGCTCCGCGCCTCGGTCACCGGCGAGATCGTCATGGACCGGGTCGAGGTGCCGGAGGCCAATCTCCTCCCCGATGCCTCCGGTCTTGCCGGGCCGTTCGGCTGCCTCAACCGGGCGCGCTTTGGCATCGCCTGGGGGGCGATGGGGGCGGCGGAGGATTGCTGGCAGCGGGCCCGGCAATACGTCCTCGACCGCAAGCAGTTCGGCCGGCCGCTCGCCGCCAACCAGCTCATCCAGAAGAAGCTCGCCGACATGCAGACCGAGATCGCCCTCGGCCTGCACGCGGCGCTCCGCGTCGGCCGCCTGTTCGATTGGGCCGGGTCACGCCGGAGATGATCAGCCTGGTCAAGCGCAACAATGCCGGCAAGGCGCTCGACATCGCGCGCCAGGCCCGCGACATGCACGGCGGCAACGGCATCGCCGACGAGTTCCACGTCATCCGCCACATGCTCAACCTCGAGACGGTCAACACCTACGAGGGCACACACGACATCCACGCCCTGATCCTCGGCCGCGCCCAGACCGGCATCCAGGCGTTCTCGTGATATCGACAGGCCAGCCCTAGCCGTGGCGCCGCCGCTTGCCGGATTGAAGGTGGTCGAGCTTGCCCGGGTCCTCGCCGGACCCTGGGCCGGGCAGGTGCTTGCCGACCTTGGCGCCGAGGTGATCAAGGTCGAATTCGCCGCAAGGCGACGACACGCGGCAATGGGGGCCGCCCTTCGTCGAGAACGGCGACGGCAGCCGCGACGCCGCCTATTACCACGCCTGCAACCGCGGCAAGCGGTCGGTCGCGGCCGATTTGGCGCGACCCGAGGGGCGGGAGATCGTCCGCCGCCTTGCCGCGCGGTCCGACGTGCTCATCGAGAATTTCAAGGTCGGCGGTCTGCGCCGCTTCGGCCTCGACTATGCGAGCCTCAAGGCGGTGAATCCCCGCCTCGTCTATTGCTCGATCAGCGGCTTCGGCCAGGACGGCCCTTACGCCGCCCGCCCCGGCTACGACTTCATCGTCCAGGGCATCGGCGGCATCATGGACCTGACCGGCGATCCCGACGGCGAGCCGCAAAAGGTCGGCGTCGCCTTCGCCGACATCTTCACCGGCCTCTATGCCGTAATCGCCATCGAGGCGGCGCTGGCCCACCGCGAGCGGAGCGGGGAGGGGCAGCACCTCGACCTCGCCCTTCTCGACACCCAGGTCGGCGTCCTCGCCAACCAGGCGATGAACTACCTCATCTCCGGCACGCCGCCGCGCCGGCTCGGCAATGCCCACCCCAATATCGTCCCCTACCAGCCGTTCCCGGTAGAGGACGGCATGGTCATCGTCGCGGTCGGCAACGATAGCCAGTTTCGCGCCCTTGTCACCGTGCTCGGCTGGCCGCGGCTTGCCGACGATCCGCACTACGCCACCAATGGCGCGCGCGTCGCCAACCGGGCGGCGCTCGTCGCCATTCTCGCCGCCCTGACCGCCAAGTTCAGCCGCGACCACCTGCTCGCCGCGCTCGCCGCGGCCGGCGTGCCGGCCGGCCCGATCAACACCCTCGCCGAGGTCTTTGCCGACCCGCAGGTGGTTCATCGCGGTCTGCGGATCGACCTTCCCCGCGATGGCGGCACGGTGCCGTCGGTGCGCAATCCGATCCGGATGTCGGAAACCCCGCTCGTCCACGAGCGCGCCTCGCCGCGGCTCGGCGAGCACACCGCGGAGGTCCTCGCCGAGCTCGGCTGGTCGGACGCCGAGATCGACCGCCTCGACGCAGCCAGCATCGTCAAACGTTGCTAAGGAGGGGCGGCGTCCCGCCGCCCGGTGCGCGGGACGCGCACCCTCCCCGGCGTCCCGCCGCCCGGTGCGCAAGATGCGCACCCTCCCCGGAGGGGCGGCGTCCCGCCGCCCGGTGCGCGGGACGCGCACCCTCCGCACGGCTCGGATAGACTCGGCGGCGAGGAGATTCGCCATTGACCAGGCTGCCCTATCTGATGATCGCCGTCGTCCTCGGCGGGCTGATCGCCATCCAGCCGGCGCTCAACGCCGATGTCGCGCGCCGGATCGGCACGCCGGTCGGCGCCGCCTTCATGTCGATCCTCATCTCGTTCTCACTGTCGGCGGTCTATCTCCTGGTGACGCGCCAGACCTTCCCGATCGCAACGCTCGCGGCGGTCCCCTGGTATCTCTGGTTCGGCGGGGTCATCGGCTTCCTCTTCGTCATCGGCGCGCTTTCGGTCGCGCCGTTTCTCGGCGGCGCGCTGCTCTTCGCCTCGCTCGTTCTTGGCCAGATGGTCGCCGCCGTGATCGCCGACCGCTTCGGGATCGGCGGCTACCCGGTCCAGCCGATCAGCCTCTGGCGGATCGGCGGCGTCGTCCTGGTCGTTGCCGGCGTCTTCGTCTTTCAGCGCGGCGGCTGAAGTCGCACCGCGCTCAGGGCGTGTGGGTCAGGACGGCGACGCGCCGGGCATGGGCGACGGCGGCGCGAGCCCCGGTCGTCCGGGTGAGAAGATCGCTCGCCTCGTCCTCGTCGTCGCCGACCGGCGTCAGCGCCTGGTCCATATAGGCGCCCTTGCCGATGGTCAGCTTGGTGAGCATGAGGCGAACCACGATAAGCGAGAGGACCGCATGCTTGGCGAGGGTCTCGAAGCCGAAGCGCGGCCAGAACATCCAGAGCGGTTCGCGCGGCAGGCCGGGACGGCGTTCGCCGGGGGTCTTGAGCCGGATGATGCCGCCTTGAAGCGGGTGGACGTTTTCGAGCCGCAGCGTCGAGGCAAAAGTCACCAGCACCTTGAGCAGGCTGCGCAGCGGCACGCCGGTCGCCGCACCCCGCCGCATCAGCGTCCGCATGTGCCGCGGCGTGTAATAGAGCGACCATGCCTCGCGATAGATCGCCTCCCATTCCTGCCGGCTCATCTTGGGATGCGCCGTGCAGACGTGCTCGACGTCGTAATTGTTGAGGTCCGGGTCCATCGCGACCCCGTTCTTCCAAAGCACCTGGTGGTCCTCCGAACCCGGGCAGCGGCGTCAGGCAGAAGAACTCGAGGATATCGACCGGCAGCTCGCGCTGGATGATCGCGATGTCGCGCCGGATGGTCTCCGGCGTGTCGGCGGGGAAGCCGAGGATGTAGCCGGCGAGGGTGATGATGCCCTGGCCTTTCCAGGCGAGCAGCATCTTGCGGTATTCGGTGATCTTGTTCTGGCGCTTCTTGGCGGCGGCGAGGTTGTCGGGATTGACGTTCTCGAGGCCGATGAAGACGCGGGTGACGCCGGCCCGCTTCGCCTTTTCGACAAACCCCGGGATCCTGTGACAAAGCGTGTCGACCTGGATCATCAGGCCGAGCGGGATGCCCGCCTTTTCGCGCAAGCTCGATCAGCCGGTCGAAGATCGCTTCCCAGTCCGTGTTGCGGGCGAAATTGTCGTCGGTGATGAAGAATTTGCGAGATGCCTTGCGCCCAGTTCAGGCGGACGAGGTGCTCGACGTCGTCCGCCGAGCGGTAGCGTGACTTCCGCCCCTGGACATTGATGATGGTGCAGAAGGAGCACTGATAGGGACAGCCGCGGCCGGCGTCGAAGCTGGCGCTCTGGCCGAGCGTGCGGGTGACGTAGGCCTTCGGCAGGAACGGCACCGGCGTTCCCTCGATCGCCCGGCAGGTCGTCGATGAAATTGTAGACCGGCGCCAGCCGGCCGTCGGCGGCGTCGCGAAGCACCGCGTCGAAGCGGCCCTCGGCCTCGCCGGCGAACATCGAGATGCCCATTTCGCGGCAGGCGTCGAGGTCGACGGCGCTGTCCGTCCAGCATCGACAGGCATCCCGGAGATGTGGAAGCCGCCCATCACCACCGGCACGCCGGCCTCGCGAAACGGCCGGGCGATGTCGAGGGCGCGGGGATACTGGTTCGACTGGACGCCGACCAGCCCGACCATGCCGAAGCCGCCATGCCGCCGAAACCGCGCCAGCAGCTCCGGAATCCTGATGCGGCTGTTGGTCTCGTCGATCGCCTCGATATCGAATGCGACATCCGGACCGAGAACCTCGCGTTCGCGCGCAATCGGCGGCGATGCCGTAGACCGCCGCCAGCGAATTCGACGGAATCATCCCGCGCCACCAGCGGATGACGTAGCCGTCGTCGTCGTAATGCGACGGCTTGATCAGGACGAGCTGGAACCGCTTCGGCGCCGCCGGCGCTGCCGCCTCGCTGCGGGCGGAGGGCCGGACGGTTCCGATCGCACTTTCCTTGGGTGTGCCCGCTCGCTGGCTGACGGACGAATTTTCTCGGCCCAACGAAATAATCTTGCCGATCGACGTGGCCTTCCAAAATTTTGGTGAGGGCTAGGTCGCGAAACTACATCACTCCGTCCAAATTGAAAAGCAGGGACGCGATCGGGATATTTGCAAATACCTGGCCGGTTGTGCGATTTTTCATCGCCGCATCAGGTTGCGCTGCCCGATTTTCGTATGAAAAACCGGGCCGGCTTCGGTCGCCAACCATTGAGGTCAGTGGATCTCCGGCTCCGGCGTCGGCGCGGTGCCTTCAAGAAAATCGAAATCGCAGCCCTTGTCGGCCTGCCGGATATGGGAGGCGTAGAGCCGGTTGTAGCCGCGCTGAAGCTCCGGTCGGGCGGCGTCCATTCGCTCAGCCGGCGGGCGATCTCGCTCTCGCGGACCTCGAGCTGGAGCGACCGCCTTTCGACGTCGACCGAGATGATGTCGCCGTTGCGGACCGCGGCGAGCGGGCCGCCGATATACGATTCCGGCGCGACATGGAGGATGCAGGCGCCGTAGCTGGTGCCGCTCATCCGCGCGTCGGAAATCCGCAGCATGTCGCGGACGCCCTCCTTGAGGAGCTTCTTCGGGATCGGCAGCATGCCCCATTCCGGCATGCCCGGGCCGCCGACCGGTCCGGCATTCTGCAGCACGAGCACGTGGTCCGGCGTCACTTCGAGATCGTCGCGGTCGATATTGGCCGCCATCTCGTTGTAGTCGCGGAAGACCAGCGCCGGCCCGGCATGCCGGTGGAGCCGCGCTTCCGCCGCCGCCGGCTTCATCACCGCGCCGTCCGGCGCGAGATTGCCGCGAAGCACCGCCATGCCGACAGCGCTTGAGATCGGATTGTCGAGCGGGCGGATGACGTCGGCGTTGTAGACCCGGGCGCCGGCGATGTCGTCGCCGAGCGCCGTCCCGCTGACCGTGCGCGCCGAGAGGTCGAGTTTGCCGGCGAGCTGGGTGAGCAGCGCCGGCATCCCGCCGGCGTAGTAGAAATCCTCCATCAGGAACGTTCCGGACGGGCGGATATTGGCGAGCACCGGCACCCGGCGCGCGATCCGGTCGAAGTCGTCGAGGTCGAGTTCGATGCCGGCCCGGCCCGCCATGGCGACGAGATGGATGATGGCGTTGGTCGAGCCGGCGAGCGCCATCTGCACGGTGACCGCGTTGTCGAACGAGGCGCGGGAGAGCACGTCCCGCGGCTTCAGGTCCTCGCCGATCATCTCGACGATGCGCCGCCCGCAGGCGGTCGCCATGCGGGGATGCGCCGAGTCGGCGGCGGGGATCGCCGAGGCGCCGGGCAGCGTCATGCCGAGCGTCTCGGCAAGCGACATCATCGTCGCCGCCGTCCCCATGGTCATGCAGGTGCCGAAGCTTCGGGCGATGCCGGCTTCCATCGCCCGCCATTCGTCGTCGCTGAGCCTGCCGGCCTGCTTCTCCGCCCAGTATTTCCAGACGTCGCTGCCCGAGCCGAGCGGCTGGCCGCCATAGTTGCCGCGCAGCATCGGTCCGGCCGGCATGAAGATCGCCGGCAGGTTCATGCTGATCGCGCCCATCAGCGTGCCGGGCGTGGTCTTGTCGCAGCCGCCCATCAGCACGGCGCCGTCGACCGGATGCGAGCGCAGCAATTCCTCCACCTCGATCGCCAGCAGGTTGCGGTAGAGCATCGTCGTCGGCTTGACGAAGGTTTCCGACAGCGACAGCGCCGGCAATTCGACCGGGAAGCCGCCGGCCTGCCAGACGCCGCGCTTCACCTCCTCGGCGCGGGTCCGGAAATGGGCATGGCACTGGTTGATGTCGGACCAGGTGTTGATGATCGCGACCACCGGCTTGCCCATGAAGTCTTCGTAGGCATAGCCCATCTGCAGGGTGCGCGACCGGTGGCCGAAGGAGCGGAGGTCGTTCGCCGCATACCAGCGGGCGCTGCGGAGGGGCTTCTTGGTTCGGTCAAGAAAATGTCTCCTGTCACGCCGCTTTGCGGCCGGCCTTCCGGGCCGGGACATAGTGCGCCGCAAGGAGGTTGGCGTCACGTGCGAGCGCCCGACAAGCGATGGCGACGACCGCCGGCAATTCGTCCTTCTTGAGGTAGCCGATGATCGTGCGTCGGCCGAGGCCGAGGAGGCTCGCTGCTTCCGTCAAGGATAGTCCAAGCGAGTTTCGCCAGGCGGCGAATTCTGCGCCCGTCATCGGTCTTTGCTCGTCGGCAATACGCCGCAGCGTCTCTGCCGACAGGTCGAGTTCTCCCCACTTCGTCTCAACCGGCCACGCCACACCCAGCCCGTCTTGGATGATGCGCACGGCCGCAAACGCCTCGGCGTCATGCACGAGCGGAGCGAAGTGAACGCTTCGGGCTAGGAGGCCGGTCAGATCGACGCCATGGGAATACCGTTCGCCTTCGAACCTGACCCGAAGCGAAAGTCCACCGAGCGGCGTCAGTTTCACTACCTTGATGACCTGTTCCATTGCTCCCTACTTCTGAAACTCCTGCCAGAGCGCTTCCAACTCGTGTCGATGCTCATCGATCCAGCGGCGGATCCGCGTGAGAACGCGGCCGGGGGCGCTCCCGGCGAGCAGATCGCCATTCGAAATCCGCAGCTTCGCCGAGAACCCGACATTCCTGATATGAATGTGCGGAGGATTCTCATCGTGGAAGAACATCCAGGATTTTGGTTCCGCCAAGCCGCCCGACCTCCGGCATCCGCCACCCCGAGTGCTAAATGCTAGATAGGGCATTTCTTGCCCTATCTCAAGTGCAGTCTGAGTGGTAATTCAAAACTGGCATTCCTGCGAGAAAAGGAGACTCGGCGCGTGGCAAGCTATCTATCGATCGACCCTGGCCTGCTTCAACTGGCGGTGGAACTGAGCGGTGAACGCACAAAGTCCGCTGCGGTGAACAAGGCCCTCGAGGAGTTCATTGCGCGCCGCCGCCAAAAGCGCCTGCTCGATCTTTTCGGCAAGCTCGAGTGGGACCCGACTTACGACTATAAGTCGGACCGGGAACGCGATTGAGCCTTTTCGCTGATACGAGCGTCCGGTCCTCACGTACCGGCGAGGCGCGCCGCGCCACTTCGTGCTCCGGCATATCCGGACGACAGAGCTGCGGTTTTACAGACCGACGGCCTACGCCACCGACGACATCCGCCAGATGTTGACGCCGCCCTCGGTGCGCGTGGTTGTCGATCTCCCCCAGCTCCTCCGGGCTGAAGGCCGGCTTGTCCAGCGCCCTGGCCGCGTCGGTGATCTGCTCGGGCCGGCTCGCGCCGATCAGCGCCGAGGTGACGCGCGGATCGCGCAGCACCCAGGCGATCGCCATCTGCGCGAGCGTCTGGCCGCGCCGCTTGGCGATGTCGTTGAGGCCGCGGATCGCGGCGAGATTCTCCTTGCTGAGAAAGCCCGGTCGCCACGAGCCCGAGCCGCTCGCGGCGCGGCTCTCGGCCGGCACGCCCTTCAGATACTTGTCGGTGAGCATGCCCTGCGCCAGCGGCGAGAAACAGATGCAGCCGACGCCGTCCTGTCCAGCGTGTCGAGCAGCTTGTCCTCCTCGATCCAGCGGTTGAGCATCGAATAGCTCGGCTGGTGGATGAGGAGGGCGTGCCGAGTTCGCGGAGGATCGCGCCGCCTCGGCGGTGCGCTTGGAGTTGTAGGAGGAGATGCCGGCATAGAGCGCCTTGCCCTGGCGCACCGCCGTGTCGAGCGCGCCCATCGTCTCCTCGAGCGGCGTCTTCGGGTCGACCCGGTGCGAGTAGAAGATATCGACATAGTCGAGCCCCATCCGCTTGAGGCTCTGGTCGAGGCTGGCGAGGAGGTATTTGCGGCTGCCCCATTCGCCGTAAGGGCCCGGCCACATCAGGTAGCCGGCCTTGGTCGAGATGATGAGCTCGTCGCGATAGGCGCGGAAGTCGGTCGCCAGCATGCTCGCCGAAATATTCCTCGGCCGAGCCCGGCGGCGGGCCGTAATTGTTGGCGAGGTCGAAATGGGTGATGCCGGCGTCGAAGGCGGTGTGGCAGCATGTCCCGCGCCCGCGACGGCAGCGCGTTGTGGCCGAAATTGTGCCAGAGCCCGAGCGAGATCGCCGGCAGCTTGAGGCCGCTTCGCCCGGTGTGGCGATAGTTCATCCGCTCGTAGCGGTCGGCCGCCGGCTGATAGCCCATCTTCTCCCCCGATAGGAATTGCGCCTTGTTCAGGCGGCCTCTTGCCGCTGGAAGCGCGCGTTCTCCTCGCGAAGCGCCACCGCCGCGGCGGCGGCCGCGCCGGACTGCGCCGCGTCGAGATTGGCGAGATAGGGCTGGAGCGGTCCGGTCTCGGCGATGCCGGCGAGCCGCACCCCGTCATGCAGGACGACGATCGGCGAATGGGCGTCGCGCTGGTCCTCGAAGGGCAGGAACTTCGCCCGGAGCGCCTCGGCGGCGGCGATGTCGCCGGCCTTAAGCGCCTTGAGGATCGCCATCGACAGATGCGGCGCGATGGCGACCGAGCCGGAGGTGAAGCCTGCGAGCCCGAATCTCGTCAGGTGGACGATCGCCGGGCGCTCGCCGATGCCGCTGACGATGCGCTCGGTGCCCACCGCCTCGACGATCGCGGCGAGGTAGCGGTCCTCGGCCGGGTCCTTGCGTTCAACCGCATATTTGACCGAGCAGACCGCGCCGTCGGCGAGCAGCGCCGGCGATGTCGCGCGGCGCGATATATTTCTCCGACCGGACATAGGCGATGACCGGCCTCTGATAGGCGTCGGCGAGGCGGCGCAGCCCCGTCGCGACGCCGGCGGGCCTCGTGGCGCTCGCCATCGGCAGCGCCATCGCGGTCGGGAAATCGAATGATTTGAGGATCGCGACCTGGTCGAGCGCCTTGCCGAAATCGGGGCCGACCGAGGGCATCACCCAGCCGTCCTTCGGCGCGATGTCGCTCAGCACTTCGAGGACGAGCGGATATTCGAGCGTGCCCAGATTGTAGAAGTTGGCGTTGCCGCCATAGAGGAAGGTCGAGACGCCGCCGGCCGCCAGCCAGTCGACGATCTTCCGGTTCTCGGCGACGACACGGCGCCGTCCGGGCGCGGGCGAGCGGCGGCACGGAGATCACCGAGCGCGCGAGATCGGCGGGAGTGACGGCATCGGTCTTCATCGGGCTCGGCTCGTTTTCAGGGGCGGGAGATCCGCCGGGAAAACTACCGGACAATGCCGGCCGCGACAACCGGCGCGGCGGCCGGCGTTCTCGCCAACCGAATTCGGCCCGGGCATTTTGCGCCGCACGCGGTTGACGCTGGCCGGGCCTTCCCGATAAGGATGCGGCTTCGGACAGGGCGGGCGCCAGCCCGAGGGCAGGGGGAAGCATGGCATCGAATCTCTTCGACCTGACCGGCCGCCGCGCCTTCGTCACCGGGTCGAGCAAGGGCATCGGGCTCGGCTTCGCCGAAGCGCTGGCCGAGGCCGGCGCCGAGGTCGTCCTCAATTCGCGCGGGCAGGCCGACGTCGACAGGGCGGTGTCGGAGCTTCGCCGCCGCCGGCCACAAGGCGCACGGCTATGCCTTCGACGTCACCGACCCGCCGCGGTCGAGGCCGCCGTCGGCGCGCATCGAGGCCGAGATCGGCCCGATCGAGATCCTCTTCAACAATGCCGGCATCCAGCGCCGCGCGCCGCTCGAGGAATTCCCGGTCGAGACCTGGCGCGAGCTGATGGCGACCAACCTCGACAGCGTCTTCTATGTCGGGCAAGCCGTCGCCAAACGGATGATCGCCGCGCGGCCACGGCAAGATCGTCAACACCTGCTCGGTCGGCAGCGAGATCGCCCGCGCCACCATCGCCCCCTACACCGCCTCGAAGGGCGCGGTGAAGATGCTGACCAAGGGGATGTGCGTCGACTGGGCGAAGCACGGCATCACGTCAACGGCATCGGTCCCGGCTACTTCAAGACCGAGCTCAACCGCGCCCTCTACGAGAACCCCGACTTCGACGCTTGGGTCAAGCAGCGCACGCCGGCCGGCCGCTGGGGCGAGGTCGACGAACTGAAGGGCGTCGCCGTCTTCCTCGCCTCCGACGCCTCGAGCTTCGTCAACGGCCAGGTCATCTATGTCGATGGCGGCGTGGTCAGCGCGGTGTAGTCCACGGTCGCGGTAGGATGGGTTGAGCGAAGCGAAACCCATCAGGTTCTGCAGGGCGAAACCGATCAGGTCCCCACAAGGTCAAGACGATGCGTGTCCTCTATTTCACCAAATCCTCCGGCTACGAGCACGCGGTGGTCGGCCATGCCCCCGGCGCGCCGAGCCATTCGGAAAGCGTCCTTCTTGAGCTCGGCGCGAAACACGGCATCGCGTTCGTCTTCAGCAAGGACGGCAGCCTGTTCTCGCCCGCCTGGCTCGCCCAATTCGACGCGGTGATGTTCTACACTTCCGGCGATCTCCTCAGCCCCGGCAATGACGGCGCGCCGCCGCTGACGCCGGCGGGGAAACAGGCGCTCCTCGACGCCGTCGCCGGCGGCACCGGCTTCCTCGGCGTGCATGCCGCCGGCGACACCTTCCACACGCTCGAATCGGGCGGCGGCAATCCCGCCTTCCGCAGGAACCGCTACCGGAACCACGGCGAGGACAGCGACCCCTATATCCGGATGCTCGGCGGCGAATTCATCAATCACGGCAAGCAGCAGACGGCGCGCGCCCGCGTCGTCGACCGCGCCTTTCCCGGTTTCGCCGGTCTCGGCGAGGCGCTTGTCGTTCACGAGGAATGGTATTCGCTGAAGGAGTTCGCCGCCGACCTCCACGTCCTCCTCGTTCTCGACACCGCCGGCATGGACGGCATCGACTACCGGCGCCCGCCGTTCCCGCTTGCCTGGGCCCACGCCTACGGCAAGGGCCGGGTCTGGTTCAACGGCATGGGCCACCGCGAGGATATCTGGGACAGCGCCGCCTTCCAGGCGATGCTGCTCGGCGGCCTCGAATGGGTCGGCCACCGCGTCGACGCGGACATCGCGCCCAACCTCGCCGCGGTCGCGCCGGAGGCGCCCGTCTTCCCGCCCGAGCGCGAGGAAGCATAGTCCCGATCGCCGGCAGACGCCCGCCATCGTGCCGCAGGGGAATCGCTTCAGGTTAACGGTGCGGATTGTCGGATGAGTTTTTCGAGATAGTCGGGATTGAGGTTAGCCTTTTTGCGTCGGTTTTTGAGGCTGATCTTGTCGGTTGGGTTTCTGACGAGGTTCATGGCCATGTGTTTGACCACGGCCATGTTTCGCGGGCCGTTTTGAGTTCTCAGTCTGGCGAGATCGTCGTGGAAGACGACATCGAGGACCCAGTGGAGGCGGTTTTCGATCCCCCAATGGGCGCGCACGGCGAGGGCGAAGACATCGGCCTCCATTTTAGCGGATGACAGATAGTATCGCCTTTCGGTGGTTGTCCGCCCGGCTTGTTCGATGCGGTTCTCGACCATTGCGATCATGGCGAGATGAGGAAAGCCGGGCTCGTGCGGGAAGCGGCGGTCCGAGAAGAGCCAGGCGACGTCGTAAGAGACGAGATGGCGCCGCGTCTCGATGCGGCCGTGGTCGGCATCGACGGTGACATGGGCTGTCTCGACCATGCCCGGGGGCGGATCGTCGAAGAAGGCTTTGACATCGGCATGGGTGGCGGGGCGGTTGGCCTTGAGCGCCAGGAGATAGTCGCCACCGCGCGCGACGATGGTCTCGGCGATGCTGGTCTGGGTGCCGATGGCGTCGATGGTGACGAGTGCGCCGGTGAGTTCGAGACGTTCGAGCAGCAGCGGGATAGCTTTGATTTCATTGGATTTGTCGGCGACCGCCTCCTGGCCGAGGACGAGGCGCTGACGCGAGGCCCAGGCCGAGACCATGTGCAAGGGCTCGATCCCCTTGGCCCGCGCATGGCTGCGCCGAGCGGTCTTGCCGTCGATGGCGACGATATCGGGCTCCGCCTCGCACAGCCGCTCCACCCAGCTTGCGAAGCAGCGCTGGAACAGCTCGGCGTCGAGCGCATTGATCACGTCGTTCAAGGTGTCGTGCGAGGGCAGGCCACGCTCGTAGGGCAGGAACCGGCGCAGGAAGTCGAGCCGATGATCGCCCCACATCCGCACCTCGACGAAGTCATCCATCCCCGACAGCGTCGCGCACAGCACCAGAAGAAGCACTTCCGGCAGCGGATAGACCACACGCCACTGTTGGCGCGGGTCCTTCAGCGCCGAGAAATGGTCAAGAAGCAAAAGCGACCGAGGCTGGGTCATGAGGCGGCTCCAATTCAACGAAGCCGTCCATAAATCACATCCGAGCCATCAGCGCACGCGCGTTAACCTGAAGCGATTGCCCTGCATCGTGCCGGCCTGCAAATTGGCGTCGGTCGCGGCGCTTGATAGCTTCGCGGGATGACCGACACGCATGAAGCCGAACCTCCGGTCATGGAGGGCGGCGGATTCTACAATCGCAATTCGGGGCTTCAGGCCGCCGGCATCGCCCGGCTCCTCCCGCTCTGGGAGGCGGCCTGCCGGACCGTGGCGATCGGCGGCGGCTCCCTTTTGGTCGCCGACTACGGCTCCTCGCAGGGTCGGAACTCGATGGTCCCGGTCGGCATGGCGGTCGCCGGGCTGAGGCGTCGCGCCGGGCCGGACGTGCCGATCGAGGTCGTCCACACCGATCTGCCCACCAACGATTTCGCCTCGCTGTTCGTGGCGCTTGCCGACGATCCCGACAGCTACATGCGCGGATCGTCGGGCGTCTTTCCCTCGGCCATCGGCCGCTCCTATTACGAGCCGCTTCTCCCGCCGGGGCGCGTCCACCTCGGCTGGAATTCCTGGACGATGCAGTGGATGAGCCGAAGCCCGGTCGACGCGCCCGACCATGTCGTCGCCGGAATGAGCGCCGATCGCGACGTGCTGGCCTCGGTCAGGGAGCAGCAGGCGCGCGACTGGCGTCGCTTCCTCGAGCTCCGCGCGCGCGAGATGCGCCCGGGCGCGAAGCTCCTCTCCGCCTTCTCCGGCAGGACGGCGCAATCATACGGCTGGGAGTGGCTCTGCGGAGAATTGTGGGCGGCGGTCCTCGACATGGAGCGGGCGGGGCTGGTCTCCGGCGACGAGGCGCGACGCATGACCATCCCGATCGGCTTGCGCACGATCGAGGAGATCGCCGCACCGTTTGCCGGCGGCGGCCGCTTTGCCGGGCTCGAACTCGAACATGCCGGGATCGTGCAGATCCCCGATCCATACTGGCCCGACTACGAGAAGTCCGGCGATCGCCGGCGGCTCGGCGAGCGTCATGCCGGCAGCGTCCGCGGCTGGTCGGGGCCGGCGATCGCCGCGCTGCTCGATCCCGGCCGCGACCGCACCGCGCTGATCGACGAGCTGTTCGCCCGCTTTGCCGAGCGGGTCGCCGCCGATCCGCACCGGCACCAGCCCTACCTCGCTTTGGCGGTCGTCGTGAAACGGGACTAGCCTGATTCCCTTCGAACTAAGGTGCTTCGATTGTCCAAAGAGCAATTCAGCAAACGAGACTAGTCTCCCAGTATTAATCTCTCAACCCATGAAATGATGGAAGCGCTAGCATCGATAACATATTCTTGGGCCCGCGGATAAGATTGAAAGAAGTCTTCTTTCCACGCACTGGCCGAATGATAAGAAATTCTAGTGTTTTGAAACAATCTTGGATCTAGATTCCACTTGCTCCTGGTATGTCCACGCTTCGTCAAGATGCGTTGGTCGGTAAAAAGGAGTCTATCGGCTCCAGGTAAATGAGAATTACACTTAAGTTTTGGTGCAGAGATATATATCGTATTACTTGTTCGCGACATGCGGAACGGTTTTGCGTGCGGATGGTCTCTCAGCCAGACAGGCAAAGCGGTTGTATTGGTGCTTGTTATAATCTCGCCAATTTCCAAATAGCCAAATATAATATGCGCATCGGTTGATCTCGGCATAAATTGCAATCTGCCGCCAACCTCCTCCGTTTTTTTGAACCATCCGTAGAAGAGAAATAGATCACCGACACCAACACTTTGATTTCTTAAATGCGTTGCCGATGAACCTATCTGACCAAACGCTGGCCGCCATCCAGGAAGACGAGGCCTGGCATCGGGAACTAGGTCAGGGTCGAGATGTGCTCCCTTGCCTTTAATGCGAGCGCCAGCCGAGAGTTCGTCAATGACCTGCTGAATTGTCTTGCCCCCTGGAGCGGCAATTTCATCGTAACGGAGAGTATCTACCACGGTTGGGATGGGCAGACTGATCATCGTCCCGTTCGGCAGAATGGGGTTGGGATGCCCGCCGACGCTACTATCGAATCCCTTTCGGCTCAGAATGATTTTCACGATCATTCCATCCAGCTCTGATCGCTCGCTGGCCAAGAATGTGGTGCCCCGAGAATTCGTTGTTTACCCGTCTTCCAAGTGGTGAATTCGATGAACTTGAGTGCTTGTTCGACATCGGGGGTTGCGACCCCATATGCGCTCTGGCCGACAGGCAAACGCGGGCGGAGGTCCGGGGGTACTTGAATAGCGTTACGGCCAAAGTATACAAACTCAGTCCCGATTAGAACGCTTTTGCCCGAGATATCTCTCGCTTTATTAGCATAATTGTGATATGGGTTAGGTAGTTGCTCAAAATCACTCTCAGTCATGGGTTTTAAGCGGAGTGGGCGATAAATATTGTCTCCAACGCGACAAACCTGCTTACTCAAGACTTGGTTAGGCTTCTTGTTGCTGAACCTCGGGTCGTTGAAGTACTCCGCCAAAGAACATTTTTCCGAGATTTTCACTATGAAGATAAGTCGCTCTTCACCGATCCGATCACCACAAAGTGCACGAGACGTGAATCCAGCGATCCAAGCTCCCGGACATTTGGAACGTCGAATCCCTGGTTTGCAGGTCGCAATAGTCAGAAAGCCCCGGAACGGGTTCGGCGCGAACCCTGTGTCATGTGTGAGTTTGTAAGAAAAGAGTTTCATCCTCGGCAGCCCTTCTCAGACCGCTCATGACGTTAACCCCGACACCCCTAGGGTAAATCCAGCGCGAGCCTCACACCCGCTCGAACACCAGCATGGTGAAGAGGTCGAAGCTTTTCACCGACCGCCGTTCGAGGAGCCTGAGCTCGGGCCGGCCGAGCACGGTCTCGATCGGGAAGTTGGGCCGCCAGCCGAGCTTCGAGGAGAAGCGCGAGAGATGCCGCTCGACGAAAGCGCGCGGACCTTTGTCCACCGAGAAGTGGCTGACCAGGATCACCCGGCCGCCGGGACGCACAACCCGGCTCATCTCGGCGAGGACCCGCGCCGGGTCGGGCACCACGGTGATCACGAACATCGCCATCGCCGCGTCGAAGGCGGCGTCGGCAAAGGCGAGGTTGCCGGCGTCCATCACCTCGAGCCCCTCGACCTGGTCGAGTTCGCTCGTCGGCGACCCGCTTCTTGGCGCGGGCCAGCATATCCCGGGAGAGATCGACCCCGACGACCCGATGCTTGCGGTCGTAGTGGGGGAGCGAGATGCCGGTGCCGACGCCGAGTTCGATGATCCGGCCCGGCGGCAGCCGGTTCATCTCGCCGACCGCCGTCGCGGCAGGCTGAGCTGGTGAAGGCCCCAAAACTCCAGTCGTAGACCGGCGCCCAGCGCGCATAGGCGGCGACGACATGGGCGTCGTCCATGGTCGCAAGCCCGCCGCCCCCGTTCGGCGGGGCCTCGGCGGACTTGCCGCTGTCGCCGGGCTGCCCCGCCATCGTCTACAAGGCCGCCACGGGGCTCGGCGGATCGACCAGCTTGCGGAGCGCCCGCTCGGCGGCGGGATCGTGCTCGGACCGCTCGATCCAGCCGCCGCCGAGGACGCGCGCGGCGGCGCCGTCGGCGTCATAGAAGACGCAAGCCTGGCCGGGCGCGACGCCCGCCTCGGCGCCGGTGAGCGTGACTTCGCTGTGGCCATGGCGGTGCGACAGCCGGGCCGGCGAACGGCGGCCGCGTCGAGCGGACACGGGCGTAAGATGTCGATGCCGTCCTCGGGCAGATCGGCGAGCGTTCCGTCGCCGATCCAGTTGACGTCGCGGAGGTGAAGCCGCCGCGTCGCCAGCGCCTCGCGCGGACCGACGATGACGCGCCGTCCGGCCGGATCGAGATGGACGACATAGAGCGGCTCGCCGAGGGCGATGCCGATGCCGCGGCGCTGGCCGACGGTGAAGTTGATGATGCCGTCGTGGCGGCCGAGCACGCGGCCGTCGATGTGGACGATGTCGCCGGCCTCGGCGGCGCCCGGCTTGAGCTTGCGGATCACGTCGGCATAGCGGCCGCTCGGCACGAAGCAGATGTCCTGGCTGTCCGACTTCTCGGCGACCGCGAGCCCGAGCTCGCGCGCCGCGGCGCGCGTCTCGGCCTTGGTCATCGGCCCGAGCGGGAAGCGGAGATAGGCGAGCTGGGCGGGCGTCGTCGCGAACAGGAAATAGCTCTGGTCGCGGTCGAGATCGGCCGGCCGGTAAAGCGCGCGGCCGGAGCCGCGCCGCTCGGAGCGCACATAGTGGCCGGTCGCGAGCGCGTCGGCGCCGAGCCGCCCGGCGGTGTCGAGGAGATCGGCGAACTTGACCGTCTGGTTGCAGGTGACGCAGGGCACCGGGGTCTCGCCGGCGGCGTAGCTCTCGGCGAAACTGTCGATCACCGCCGCGCTTGAAGCGCTCCTCATAGTCGAGCGTGTAGTGGGGGATGCCAAGCGTCTCCGCGACGCGGCGGGCGTCGTGGATGTCCTGGCCGGCGCAGCAGGCGCCCTTCCGGTGCGTCGCCTCGCCATAGTCGTAGAGCTGCAGCGTCACCCCGACCACGTCGTAGCCGTCGGCCTTGAGCAGGCCGGCGACCACCGAGGAATCGACGCCGCCGGACATCGCGACGACGACGCGGGTCCGGCTCGGCGAGCCGGGAAGATCGAGACCTGTGCGCATGAAACTCCCCGGCGTCGGGCCGGCGGGACCGCTCCTCGACAATATCCCCGGACTATAGTGACGATCCCGCCATCTTCAAGGCCGCAACCGTAGCGGATTCCGGGACTTCTCCGCGGGGCCCGTACAAATCTTACCGATTTGTTGCCCGCCACTTAGCCAAATTTTAAAGCCGCCCCACTAGTCTCCCCGGCTGGACGGGTCAGGATGAGTAACGAGAGTAGAATGACCGGAGAGGTTCGTCCGCGCGTCAAGTATGTCATCGGCCCCGACGGGAGCCCGCTGACCATCGCCGATCTGCCGCCGCGCGACACAAAGAGGTGGGTCATCCGCCGCAAGGCGGAGGTGGTCGCGGCGGTGCGCGGCGGCTTGCTGAGCCTGGAAGAGGCCTGCAACCGCTATACGCTGACCGTCGAGGAATTCCTCTCCTGGCAGCAATCGATCGACCAGCACGGCCTCGCCGGGCTCCGCACCACCCGCATTCAGCAATACCGCGAGTGATCCTGGGGTTCGCCGCCCACGATGGCGGCGCTGCCCAACGCCGGGCGATCCGCCGCGGCCCCTCCTGGTCTTTCCCGCGCGAGCGGTTGTGAGGAAACTACGGCCGCGAGGAGCAGCACGGGGCACCGCACCGTAAGCACTCAATACCGTCATCCTCCGGCTTGACCGGAGGATCGATCGAAGTCGCTGAACCATCAAAAGAAATTGCTCCACCAAACCGATCCTCCGGTCGAGCCGGAGGATGACGGCGAGGGAGACGATGTGGGTCATGCCGTCGAACCGCGCATGGGAGTCCTTCACACATTCCTGTGCGGGCAGGAGCGGATGTTGGCAGTTATCAAATCGTCAGAGCAGCATCTTCCGATTTCTTCACCGCATAGGGCAGGGCGCTACCGGATGGTGATCGTCAGGCGGAACGGGCCGTAGATGTTTTCGGCCATCAAGTCGGGGGTGAAGCCGAGGATATAGACGCCGGTCGCGGCGAGCGGGATGGTGTCGGGGATGCCCGGGCCGTCGGCGCTGCCGTCGGGATAGCCGATTGTCGAGCGCGCATTGGGGCCGTTGAAGGTCCAGGTCAGCGTCTGGCCGGCGCTGGCCTCGAGGCTGAAATAGCAGCACTCGACGTCTTCTTTGAGGGAATGGACGAGGGTTATCGTATCGCTGCCCGGCTTCATGTGGACCGGGATCGGGCAGGCTTCGCCGCCCTCGACGCATTGCGCGGCGGCGGCGACCGGGAGGAGGGCGGCGAGGAAAGCCGCGGTGAGGGCATGGCGGACGGTGGGCAAAGCGGGCGCTCCTGTCTCTCGCGGGCTGGCCGAGCTTAGCCCAGACCGTCCGCTCGGGAAACGAGTCCCCGATCGCAATGACCGGGATTGCGGATCGCCGCCGGCATCGCCCGATCTTCGCCGTGCGACCCCATCGTTCAGGGCGGGGTGTGATCTCGTTCACAGGCAAGGCACGATCAATTGTCTACACGCCCCCGACCCGATGTCGGCTATATTGGCCGGCGTCACCAATTCCAGCGGCCATAGAGGAGGCGACAATGTCTGCAGCGCAACCCGCCACCAACAATAACGGCGTCAATGTCGAGGCTTTGATCGGTGCCCGCTCGGCGCTCACCGATGCCCCGGAGGCCGCCAAATTCACCTGGCGCGCGACCTGCAAATGGATGCACGGCACCCACAGCAATTCGGTCATCAAGAGTTTCTACGGGCTCGGCGCCGAGCAGACCCACAAGACCGAGTTCAAGTTCGACGCCGATCACCCCGAGGTCTTCGCCTCGGAAGACAATGGCGCGACGCCGGTGGAGTATGTCCTTGTCGGCCTCGCGAGCTGCCTCACCGGAGGTATCGCGGCGATCGCCGAGTACCGCGGCATCAAGCTCCGTTCGGTCGAGGCGACGATCGAAGGCGGCATGGACATCCAGGGCATTCTCGGCATCGACAGCGACGTCCGCAACGGCTTCGACGGCATCAAGGTCCGCTACAAGATCGACGCCGACGCGACGCCGGACGAGATCAAGGCGCTGGTCGCGCAATCGCAGAAGCGCTCCGCGGTCTTCGATGTCATAACCAATCCGACCAACGTCACGGTCGAAGTGGACTAGGCCGTCGGGCGGGGAGGCGGCGTGGCTTCCGTCCGTACGGCGACGGCCGTCATCGTTGGCGCCGGACACGCCGGTCTCGCGATGAGCCGGCGTCTCAGCGAGCGCGCCATCGATCATGTCGTGTTCGAGCGCGGCGAGGTGGCGAATTCCTGGCGCACCGAGCGCTGGGACTCGCTCCGCCTGCTGACGCCCAATTGGCAGAGCCGTCTGCCGGGCTTCGGCTATGACGGCGACGATCCCGACGGCTATCGCACGATGCCCGAGACCGTCGCCTTTCTCGGCAGCTACGCCGCGGCGATCGCGGCGCCGGTCGAAACCAGCACCCGGGTCGCGTCGGTTACCTCGGACGGCGACGGCTACCGGGTCGCCACCGACCGCGGCGACTGGCGGTGCCGGACGATCGTGCTGGCGACGGGAGCCTGCAACCTTGCTCATGTCCCGAAGGTGGCGGAGGCCGTTCCGGCCGGGATCGCCACCCTGACCCCCATGCAATACCGCAATCCCGAGCAGCTCGCCGACGGCGGCGTGCTTGTCGTCGGCGCCTCCGCCACCGGCATCCAGCTCGCCGAGGAAATCCACCGCTCCGGCCACCCGGTGACGCTGTCGGTGGGCGAGCATGTCCGCGCCCCGCGAACCTATCGCGGCAAGGACATCCAGTGGTGGATGGACCGGGCCGGCGTCCTCGACCAGCGCTATGACGAGGTCGACGACATCGTGCGCGCCCGCAACGTCCCCTCGATCCAGCTCGTCGGCACGCCGGGGCGGACGACGCTCGACCTCAATGCCCTGCAGAAGATCGGCGTCAAGCTACGCGGCCGGCTTGCAGGAATCGCCAACGGCAAGGCGCAGTTTTCCGGCTCGCTCCGCAACCAGTGCGCCCTTGCCGATCTCAAGATGAACCGGCTCCTCGATACCATCGACCGCTGGGCCACCGAAAACGGTCTCGACGGCGAGGTCGACCCGCCGCATCGATTGCCGCCCACCGAAGTCGACGCCGCGCCGCCGCTCGGCATGCATCTGACGACCGGCGAGATCAGGACGATCCTGTGGGCGACGGGCTACCGGGCCGACTATTCCTGGCTCGATCTGCCGGTGCTCGACCGCAAGGGCCAGATCGTCCACGACGGCGGCGTCATCGCCAAGTCGCCCGGGGCCTATGTGATCGGCCTCCAGTTTCTCCGCCGCCGCAAGTCGGCCCTGATCGACGGCGCCGGCTCGGACGCGAGCGAGCTTGCCGACCATCTGGCGTCGTTCCTCGCCGGCCGAGCCGGATCGCCGTCGGGCCGGGCGGCGGCGCAGGTCGGATAGGTCGGGCGCCGAGGCGGCTGGCCCGGCGCGAACCAGCCATGAACCACGACAGCTACAGCGAAAGCTACATCCGCTCGATCCTCTCGACCGTCAGGACGGTGGCGGTGGTCGGCGCGAGCACCAATCCGGCGCGGGCGAGCAACATCGTCGTGCGCTATTTGACCGGCAAGAAATATCGCGTCTATCCGGTCAACCCGGCCTATGCCGGAGAGGAGATCCTCGGCCAGATGACCTACGCCAGCCTCGCCGAGATTCCCGGTCCGATCGACCTCGTCGACGTCTTTCGCCGCCCCGAGGCGGTGCCGGACCTCGTCGAGGAGGCGCTCGCCCTCGAGCCCCGGCCGAAGGTGATCTGGATGCAGCTCAGCGTTCGCCACGATGCGGCCGCCGCCAGGGCGGAAGCCGCCGGCGTCAGCGTCGTCATGAATCGCTGCGTCAAGATCGAATACGGGCGGCTATCCGGCGAGATCGCCTGGTTCGGCGTCAACACCCGGCTTCTCTCGTCGCGCAAGCCGACGCTCGCCGACCGCACTCAAAATCTCGAGCTCGGGCCGGGAGACTGATCGCACCCGCGCCTCGTGGCGTAGCTGCGTTAGGCCCGCCCCGGCGAAACGGGAATTGCCGGGGGAGCCGGCCGACGTTGCCACGCGAAGTCACCCGTTCGCCGCCCGCTTCGCGGCCGGCGCCGCGTGATAGGCCGCCGCCAGCATGGCGGTGTCGTTATGGCCGCGCCACTCCGAGACCTTGCCGTCGCGCACGGTGAGGACGTGCAGCCACTCGGTGGTGTCCGAGACGCCGCTTCTGCGCATCGTCCAGGTGTAATGGCCCCAGACGAAGACCTTGTCTTCGGCGGCGAGAAAGCGTTGCGGCTCGAACATGGTGATCGCGTGCGCCTCGTCGAGCAGCCTGAAGAATTCCGCGATTCCGGCCGTGCCGCTGTGCATGCCGAAGAACGGCGCGTCCTCACGGCGGCCGACGATGCCGATCGTCGCGTCCGGCGTCATCATGTCGATGACCGCGGCAAGGTCGCCGCGTCCGAAAGCCGTGTAGCCGTCCGCAACCAGTTTGATGTTGGCGTTGCTCATGATCTCCTCCATGGGCGTTAAGCACGCGGAGGTTAGAGCGGACGGCCGGGACCGCGCCTGAGGAAGATTCCCTATGCGACGCCGGCCATGGGGGCGGCGGGACGCCGCCACTCCCGGGAGGGTGCGCGTCTCGCGCACCGGGCGGCGGGACCCCGCCCCTCCTGGAGGGTGCGCGTCTCGCGCACCGGGCGGCGGGACGCCGCCCCTTTTGGGAGGGTGCGCGTCCCGCGCACCGGGCGGCGGGACGCCGCCCTTCCTGGGAGGGTGCGCGTCTCGCGCACCGGGCGGCGGGACGCCGCCCCTCCTCCTCGGGCGCTGCGCTACGCTGCCTTCCCCCGCCAGGCGGCGATCACCTGGGCGGTGTCCTCGAAGTGGCGGAGCCCCTCGATCCGGCCGCCGCGCACCTTCCACCAATGAAGCTGCTCCTGGTCGATCTCGCCGCCGTTCCGGCGCACTGTCATCGCGATCCGGATATGGGCGATCACGTCGTCGCCCGAGGCGACGAAGTGGCGCGGCTCGAACGCCCTGAGCTCGACGTTCGACATGAGGCTGCCGATGAACCCCGGCAGCCCTGCCGGGCCGATCGCCGGCTGGTGCCAGGGCACGTCGCTGTCCCGGACATTGAAGTCCCAGCGCGCCTCGGGCGTCACCCGCGCCGCGATGAAGCCGACGTCGCCGCGCCCGAAGGCCTCATAGACCGATTTGATCAGGTCAATATTCGCCTCGGTGGTGCCGAGGCTGAGGCTGGTATCGTTCATCGCGATCCTCCCGGTTGGCCCGGCGGCGCTCCGCGGCGATTTCGCTCGCCCGCCCGGCGCGATGCCGTATACTCCGAACCGGAGTATCATTGCTCCGATTTGGAGTATTGTCAATCGTGAACGGAAAACTGACCACCACGTCCTATGCGATCCTCGGCCATCTCGCGATGCGGCCGTGGACGATGTACGAGCTCGCCGCGCAGATGCGGCGGAACATCCACTACTTCTATCCGCGCGCCGAGAGCGGGGTTTACGCCGAGCCGAAGCGCCTCGTCGGGCTCGGCCTCGTCCGCTCCGAGACCGAGTTCGACCGGCCGGCGCAAGCGCACCGTCTATTCGATCACCCCGGCCGGCCGGCGGGCGCTTCAGAAGTGGCTGGCCGGCAGCATCGCCAAAGGCCCGCATCTCGAGTTCGAAGGCCTGCTCCGCGTCTTCCTCGCCCCCTTCGGCAGCGACGACGACCTGAGACGGACGCTCGAACAGATCCGCGGCGAGATCGGCGGGCTGCTCAGGCTGAGCGCACTGATCCGCGGCGAATATCTCGCCGGCCGCGCCCCGTTCCAGGACTACGCCCCGACGCGCGCCATGATCCACGACTTCCTCACCCATTTCGCCGTGCTCGTCGACGGCTGGGCCCGCCGCTCGCTCGACCGCGTCGAGTCGTGGCCCGGGCTCGGCGCGGAAGACCGCGACGCCGTCGCACTGGAGGCCTTCCGCCGGAACACGGTCGAGCGGTTGTCGACCCTGCTCGACACTGCGCCCGGCGCATCCGATGCCACCGAAAAACCGCCGGCCGCCAGCAAGCGGCGGCGGCGCGCGCCGCGGCCTTGACACGGATTGACGAATAGGAATATATTCCATGCCATTCCCGCTCGAGAAAGGGGCGCCGTCCGGAGGCGGTCCAGCGGCGGAGCGGGGAGCGGCGCTTCACGGCGGTTCGCAACCGTCGTGGGGAGGCCCGGGCGAGGACCGCCGTCACTACGGACGGCCGCCTTCAAGGCTAAACCCGGTCCCGAGGAGCAAGGGCGTGAGCCCGAGCCTCGAAAGGGCCGGCGATGAGCGCCGAGCCCGGGAGCCAAAAGTCGTCGCGGCGGGCGTTCGTGAAGCGCCCATATTCGGACTACCCGGACTGGCGTGACATGAGCGCCCGCCACCCCTTCTGTCGCGCCGGAGCCGAAGGCGAAGGCGGATCGGAGGGATCGAAGCCGAAGACCGCTTGTCACAACCCGGCCGCTGGAGAGAGGCGCGGGGAGCGCATCGTCACGGGTTTCGCGCCTCCCGCACCGCCCGCGACCGCCGCCAAGCTCCTAGGCAAGATTGCCCGCGGCCCGCATACTGCCGGGAAAGCCTTGGCGTTCGATCTGAGGAGGTCACCTATGCGGAGGATTCGCGGTCTCGGTCCGGGGCTTTTATTTGCCCTCGCGCTGTCGGGAATGGCCCTTGCCGGTCCCGCATCGGCCGATCCGACGCTCGTCACCATCGAACTCTGGGCAGATTCGCGGCGTCGAGGCGAACGGGGTCATCAGCTTCAAGGGCATCCCCTATGCCGCCCCGCCGGTGGGCGACCTCCGCTGGCGCATCCCGCAGCCGGCGAAGCCCTGGGAAGGCGTGCGCGACGCCGGCAAGTTCGGCCCGGCCTGCATGCAGACCGACGATCTGCCGAAGTCAGAGGACTGCCTGACGCTCAATGTCTGGCGGCCGGCGATGGAATCGCGCGAGCTCTATCCGGTGATGGTGTGGATCTATGGCGGGGGGCTGGTGCGCGGCAACACGCCGCTCTACCCGGCCGACGCCCTCGCCGCGCAAGGCATCGTCGTGGTCAGCATGAACTATCGCCTCGGGCGGCTCGGCTTCTTCGCCTTTCCGGCGCTGGCCGAAGAGTCGCCGAACGATCCGGTGGGCAATTACGGATATATGGACCAGCTGGCTGCTCTCAAATGGGTCCAGCGCAACATCGCCGCTCTCGGCGGCGACCCGGACAAGGTGACGATCTTCGGCGAGTCGGCAGGTGGCGGCTCGGTCATGGCTCACATGGTCTCGCCGCTGTCGCGCGGCCTGTTCCGCGGCGCGATCCTGGAATCGCCCGGCATTCCGACCGGGAGGGCGAACTCGATTCCGGCGACACCGCTTGCCGACGCCGAGGCGATGGCCGTCGCCTACGCCCGCTTTGTCGGAGTCGACCGCGACGGTGCTGAGGGGCTGGCGGCGCTCCGGGCGCTTCCGGCCGAGCAACTGATCGAAGGGGCCTCCGGCGAGGCGGTGATTCCGGCCTTGGGGAACGGTCAGCCGGTGGTGGGCGTGGCCGGATCGATCATCGACGGAAAGTTCCTTCCCGAGACTCCCGAGGACGCTTTCAAGGCCGGGCGTCAGGCGATGGTTCCGATGGTCGTCGGCGCCAACAATCGCGAACTTTGGGTCGGCACCGCGGCGACCAAAGAAGACCTATTCGCCTTGTTCGGCGATCGCGCCGGTGAAGCGAGGACCCTCTACGACCCGGACGGCGCCGAGACGCTCGACGAGCTCAAGCAGCAGGTTCTTGCCGACCGCACGCTGGTCGAGCCGTCGCGCCATCTCGCCGACCTCGCCGCGAAGGCAGGACTGCCGGCGTGGTGGTACCGCTTCTCCTATGTCGCCGAGGCGCTCCGCGGCGATCCTAAGTGGAAGGGAACCCCCCACGGCTTCGAAATCCCGTACGTCTTCGATATTCCGGCGGCCGTGGTCGGCGACAAGATCACCGACGCCGACAAGGTGATGGCGGCCACCGCAAGCGGCTACTGGGTCGATTTCGCCAAGACCGGCAACCCCAATGGCGGCGGGCGCCCGGAGTGGCCGAAACATGATCCGTCGGTCGACCGGGTGATCAACTTCACCAATGACGGCGTGGTGGTCGGCCCCGACCCGCTCAAGGCGCGCCTCGACCTCTGGGCGAAGGTCTTGGACGCGGGCGGGTAGGCGAGGCGCCGACACGCCCGGCGTCCGGGCCCGTCACTTCTGTCGGGTCAACCTCGCGCAGACCGCGCGGGCCGTGGATCCGGCCTCCGTGTAGCAATAGTCGAGGGTGTTCTCGTCGACGATGCGGAAGGCGTAGGTGCCCTCCTCGTCGGCCCCGACAACCAGGTTTCCGTCCGGCGTGAAGGCGCCCCAGAGGCCCTCGTCGATATCGGGGCTTGCGGAATAGGTGCGGCTGAGATGACCGGTGAAGGTGCGGCCGTTCTGCTCGGTGATGACGAGGGTGAGCGCGCCTTTCGTATAGCCATCGTCCTTGGCGATGCGCTCGCGATTCCCCGTCCAGGTGCCGACCAGATTGGGGTCGGCGGCAAAGGCGCAGGTGCTCGCGGCAACCAGGCCAAGCGCAAGAATGACTGCGATTTTCACGATAAACCTCCTCGTTTTTCGGTTCCAAAAAAACCCACTCGCCCGCACTCTCTTCGGGCGGAACGCCGCCCGCCTGCATCTATACGGTCGCCGCCACGCCGCGCTCCGGGATTAGCACGTCCGCATCCGTTCCCTTCATCTCCGCGAGAAAGGTCTCGGCGGTGCCGTGGAGAGCGGGAAAGGTCTCGTAGTGGCAGGGGATCACCGTTTCGAAGTCGAAGTAGCGCCGGCAAGCCAGCGCGGCGATTTTGCCGCCCATCGTGAAGCGGTCGCCGATCGGCACGATGCCGATCTTCGGCTCGTAGATCTCGCCCGTGAGCCTCATCCCCTCGAAGATGCCGGTGTCGCCCATGTGAAGGAGCGTCCGTTCGCCGTCGGCCATGATCACCACGCCGCCGGGATTGCCGAGATAGACCGGGTTGCCGTCGATCGTGGTCGAGGACGAATGCCAGGCCGGGACCAGCGCCACCCGGAAGGCGCCGAAGTCGAGTTCGCCGCCGTGATTGATATGCTCGTTCTTCCGGACACCCTTGGCCTCGAGGTAGTCGCAGACCTCGGGATTGGCGACGAGCAGGGCGCCCGTCGTCTTGCAGATCTCGACGGTTGACCCGACATGATCGTCGTGCCCATGGGTGAGGACGACATGGGTCACGCCCGCGATCGCGGCCTCTTTGTCGCCCTCGAAGGTCGGATTGTCGAGAAAGGGATCGATCAGGATCGACGCGCGGTCAAGATCGAGGCGAAAGGCCGAGTGGCCGAACCAGGTAAGCTGCATGACGTCCCCGTTCCTGATGCTTCCGTTTGTCGACGATGATGGCGTCCGGCGGCGCCTTCCGCAACGTCGCCGTGCGCCGCATGTTCCGCGGATGCCGCGTTGAGCGTCATCCTCGACAGCCTCGCCGCGCTGAAGCCGCTCCTGCCGGCGAAGGGGGCGCTCATCGGGCTCGATCTCGGCACCAAGACCATCGGCATCGCAATCTCGGACATCGGCCGGAGCATCGCTTCGCCGGCTCTCCGTCATTCGCCGCACGCGGTTCAGGGCGGACGCGGCCGAACTCGCGCGCCTCGTCGCCGAGCTCGTCCCGGCGGCGCTCGTCCTTGGCCTTCCCGTCAACATGGACGGCTCGGAAGGGCCGCGCGCCCAGGCGACCCGCGCCTTCGCCCGCAACCTTGCGCCGCTCGTCGATCTGCCGGTCGCCTTCTGGGACGAGCGCCTGTCGACCGCCGCCGTCACCCGGACCTTGATCGATGCCGACACAAGCCGGAAACGCCGCGCCGAGCTGGTCGACAAGATGGCCGCCGCCTACATCCTGCAGGGCGCCCTCGACCGGCTGGCGAGACTTTGAGTCGCCGGCGGCGGACGCCCGCGCCGAAGCCGGCCGGCCGATCCCTCGCCGTCTTGTGAAGTGATGCCTCGCCGGCAAGGCTCGCGGTCCGCGATCCGCCGGTCTATAGTCCTTCCAACGGTAATGAGAAACGATCTCGGGAGGAGAAGACGATGCCAGTGACGCACGAGCCTTGGCTCGTCGCGCTGTCGCTGGTGGTGGCCATCCAGGGGGCCTATGTCGGCCTGAGCCTGGCGGTTCAGGTGCGGACGGCGACCGGCGGCGAGCGGCGGCGCTTCCTCGCCGGAGCGGCACTGTCGCTCGGCGTCGCCATCTGGTCGATGCACTTCGTCGCGATGCTTGCGGCGCGGCTCCCCAGCGCCGTCGATTACCTGGTTTTTCCGACGCTGCTTTCCTTCCTGGTCTGCGTGCTCGTGGTCGGCGCCGCGGTGTTCGCGGCGAGCGCCGGGCCGCTCACGCCGACGCGCCTTGCCGCATCCGCCCTGTTCATGGGGCTCGGCATCGCCTCGATGCACTACATCGGGATGACGGCGCTCCATGCCAGCGTCTTCATGACCCACGAGCCGGTCCTGGTCGGCATCAGCGTCGCGATCGCGATCGCCGCTTCCGGCCTGGCGCTCCGGCTCGCCAACGGCGCGAGCGGCCGTTCGCCGCTGCTTCTGTCGGCGACCGCGCTCGGCATGGCGATCGCCGGCATGCATTACACGGCGATGGCGGCGGTCTCGATCTACCCGAACGGCCATTCGGCATCGACGGCGCCGGCCATCTCGTCCGACCTTCTCGCCATCGTCGTGGCGATCGTCGCCTTCATCGTGTCCGGCCTTTTCCTGCTGGTTCTGGTTCCGGACCGGCACGCCGACGCCGCAATGGAGGTGACGCCGCCGGGGCCGCAAGCCCGTCACGGCCTTGCCTTTCGCGCCATCGGCCATCCCGCGGCGCCGGAAATCGAATCGCCGCCGGTCGCCGCCCCGGTTGTTGCCAACAGCATCGAAGCGCCGCCGGAGGAGTCGCAGATCGCGGCGCACCTTCCGGTGCAGCATGACGGGGCGACGATTCACCTGCCCGTCGGCCGCATCGTCGCCGTCCAGGCCAACGCCCACTACAGCTATGTCTTCGACGGCAGCGAGCGCTTTTTCTGCCAGCTCGCCATCGGCGAGGTCGAGCAGCGGCTCGATCCGCACCGTTTCGCCCGCGTCCATCGCAGCCATATCATCAACATCGAGCGGATCGTCCGCCTCAAGCGGACCGGCGACAACGGCGTCCTCGAGCTCGCCGGCCACGAAGCCTACACCGTGCCGGTCAGCCGCAGCCGGCTGGCCTGGGTCCGCTCGCAGCTCGCCCAAATGCACACAAGACCGCACGCCGCCGCGCCGGGACTTCAATCCTAATCGGCAAAGCTACGGAGGGGCGGCGTCCCGCCGCCCGGCGCGCGGGGACGCGCACCCTCCCGCTGGGCGAAACGTCAGTTCCACTGACGCAGTTCGTGCAAGACGACCCGCATTTCGTGCCGGAGCAGGGCCGGCGGTGCAACTTCGCTTGTCTCGGAACCGCCGGCATCGCCACACTGCCCGGCGAACGGACCCACCATCAACGAGGATGGGCCGTCGGCGCGTCCGGGTGGAGACCCGCGCTGGCCGATGGCCGGGGGAGGAAACCGTGATACCAGGCGCCTTCGCCTACCACCGCCCGAAGACCGTTGCCGATGCGCTGGCGCTGCTTGCCGATCTCGGCGACGACGCCCGGCCGCTCGCCGGCGGCCATAGCCTCATCCCGGTGATGAAGCTCCGCCTCGCCGCGCCGGCCCATCTGGTCGATCTTGCCGGCATCGCCGACCTCAAAGGCATCCGCGCCGACGGCGACGACCTCGTCATCGGCGCCATGACCACCCAGCACGAGCTGATCCAATCGGACCTGGCCGCCTCGAAGGTGCCGCTCCTCCGCGAAGCCGCGCATGGTCATCGCCGATCCCGCAGGTCCGCTATGTCGGCACGATCGGCGGCAATGCCGCCAACGGCGACCCCGGCAACGACATGCCGGCGGTGATGATGACCCTCGGCGCCACCTATGAGCTCCACGGGCAAGGGCGGCAGCCGCAAGGTCGCCGCCCGCGACTACTACAAGGGCATCTACCTGACCGCGCTCGGTCCGGGCGAGGTGCTCACCGCCATCCGCATCCCCGTGCCGCCGGCCGGCCACGGCTATGCCTATGAGAAGCTCAAGCGGAAGGTCGGCGACTACGCCACGGCCGCCGCGGCCGTCATCCTGACCATGTCCGGCGGCAAGGTCGCGACCTGCGCCATCGGCCTGACCAATGTCGGCGACACCGCGCTGTTCGCCAAGGACGCTGCCGCCATCCTCACCGGCTCCTCGCTCGACGACGCCACGGTGAAGACGCGCCGTCGCCGCCGCCGAGGCGATCACCTCGCCGGCTTCCGACGGCCACGGCCCGGCGGAGTACCGCACCAAGATGGCGGGCGTCATGCTCCGCCGCGGGCTCGCCCGCGCCAAGTCCCGCGCCGCGGGCTGAGGGAGGAAGATATGGCCAAGACCCACATCGCCATGAAGGTCAACGGCAAGGCGGTCGAAGCCCTTGTCGAGCCGCGCATGCTGCTCATCCATTTCCTCCGCGAGGACCTCAGCCTGACCGGCCCGCATATCGGCTGCGAGACCAGCCATTGCGGCGCCTGCACGGTCGATCTCGACGGCAAGTCGGTGAAGTCCTGCACCTGTTTCGCCGTCCAGGCCGACGGCGCCGAGGTGATCACCATCGAGGGCATCGCCAACCCGGACGGCACGCTCCACGCCATCCAGGAAGGCTTCCGCGAGATGCACGGGCTGCAATGCGGCTTCTGCACGCCGGGCATGATCACCCGCGCCTACCGGCTGCTGCAGGAGAACCCGCAGCCGACCGAGGACGAGATCCGCGCCGGCATCTCCGGCAATCTCTGCCGCTGCACCGGCTACCAGAACATCGTCAAGGCCATTCAATACGCCGCCGCCAAGCTCGCCGGCGTGCCCTTCCAGGAGGCCGCGGAATGAACGACACCGTCCTCACCTCGGCCGAGCGCGCCGAGAAGCTCGAAGGCCTCGGCTGCAAGCGGAAGCGCGTCGAGGATGTCCGCTTCACGCAAGGCAAGGGCAACTACGTCGACGACCTCAAGCTGCCCGGCATGATCTATGGCGACTTCGTCCGCTCGCCTTATGGCCACGCCAGGATCAAATCGATCGACGCCTCGAAGGCGAAGGCCCTGCCCGGCGTGCTCGCCGTGCTGACCGCGGCCGATTTGAAGCCGCTCGGCCTCCACTACATGCCGACGCTCGCCGGCGACGTCCAGGCGGTGCTCGCCGAGGAATACGTGCTCTTCCAGAACCAGGAGGTCGCCTTCGTCGTCGCCGCCGAGCGCTATACCGCCGCCGACGGGGCCGAACTGGTCGATGTCGACTACGAGGAGCTGCCGGTCAATGTCGACCCCTTGAAGGCGATGGCGCCCGACGCCCCGGTGATCCGCGAGGACATCAAGGACAAAAAGGAAGGCGCCCACGGCCCGCGCAAGCACTATAACCACGTCTTCAACTGGCAGGCCGGCGACCAGGCGGCGACCGACGCCGCCTTCGCCAAGGCCGACGTCACCATCAAGGAGATGATCACCTACCAGCGGGTCCATCCCTCGCCGCTCGAGACCTGCCAGTGCATCGCCTCGTTCAACAAGATCACCGGCGACCTCACTGTGTGGGGCACCTTCCAGGCCCCGCACGTCATCCGCACGGTCGCCTCGCTGATCTCCAAGATTCCCGAGCACAAGATTCACGTCATCGCGCCCGATATCGGCGGCGGTTTCGGCAACAAGGTCGGCGCCTATTCCGGCTACATCTGCGCGATCGTCGCCTCGATCGTCACCGGCGTGCCGGTGAAGTGGGTCGAGGACCGGATCGAGAACCTGACCACCACCGCCTTCGCCCGCGATTTCTACATGGAGACCGAGATCGCCGCGACCAGGGACGGCAAGGTCACGGGCTTGCGCTGCTACACCATCGCCGATCACGGCGCCTTCGACGCTTGCGCCAATGCCAGCAAATGGCCGGCCGGCCTGTTCTCGATCATCTCGGGCTCCTACGACTTCCCGGTGGCGCACTGCTCGGTCGACGGCGTCTACACCAACAAGGCGCCCGGCGGCGTCGCCTATCGCTGCTCCTTCCGCGTCACCGAGGCCGCCTACGCGGTCGAGCGCGCCATGGACATCATGGCGCAGAAGCTCGGCATGGATCCGGCCGATTTCCGCATGAAGAACCTCGTCCGCCGCGAGCAGTTCCCCTACACCTCGGCCTTCGGCTGGCAATACGACTCCGGCGACTACCAGACGGCGCTCCAGAAGGCGATGGACAGCGTCGGCTACAAGGCGCTCCGCGCCGAGCAGAAGGCGAAGCAGGAGGCCTTCAAGCGCGGCGAGACCCGCGAACTGATGGGGATCGGCGTCGCGTTCTTCACCGAGATCGTCGGCGCCGGGCCGTCGCGGAACTGCGACATCCTCGGCATCGCCATGTTCGATTCGGCCGAGATCCGCATCCACCCGACCGGCAGCGGCATCTGCCGGCTCGGCACCAAGTCGCAGGGCCAGGGCCACGAGACCACCTACGCCCAGATCATTGCGACCGAGCTCGGCCTTCCCGCCGACAACATCACCGTCGAGGAGGGCAATACCGACACCGCGCCCTACGGCCTCGGCACCTACGGCTCGCGCTCGACGCCGGTATCGGGTGCGGCGACCGCCATGGCCTGCCGCAAGATCAAGGCCAAGGCCCAGATGATCGCCGCCTATCTCCTCGAGGTGCACGACGACGACCTCGAATGGGACGTCGACCGCTTTCGGGTGAAGGGCAACCCCGAGCGGTTCAAGACGATGACCGAGCTCGCCTGGGCGGCCTATCATGAGGTGCCGGCCGGCATGGAGCCGGGGCTCGAGGCGGTGAACTATTACGACCCGCCCAACTTCACCTTCCCGTTCGGCGCCTATATCTGCGTCGTCGATATCGACGTCGACACCGGCGAGACCAGGACCCGCCGCTTCTATGCGCTCGACGACTGCGGCACCCGCATCAACCCGATGATCATCGAGGGCCAGATCCACGGCGGGCTGACCGAGGCCTTCGCCATCGCCATGGGCCAGGAGATCCACTACGACGAGACCGGCAACGTCACCACCGGCTCATTCCAGGACTACTTCCTGCCGACCGCGGTCGAGACGCCGAAATGGGAAACCGACTGGACGACGACGCCCTCGCCGCACCATCCGATCGGCGCCAAGGGCGTCGGCGAGAGCCCCAATGTCGGCGGCGTTCCCTGCTTCTCGAACGCCGTCAACGACGCCTTCGCCTTCCTCAACGCCGGCCACATCCCGATGCCCCACGACCATTGGCGCACCTGGGCGGTGGCGGAACGGCTGGGGCTGCATACATAGGGATTGTCGCGGGGCGCAGGCGTTTGCGAGGGTTGATGTGACCCACGGCCCCAGGTGCAACCTCCAACTGTCATCCCCGCGAAAGCGGGGACCCAGTAACCGTTGCCGGCGCCCGAATTGCGCATCTGTGGTCGAGAAGGCCAATCTTCAATCGACAATGTTTACTGGGTCCCCGCTTTCGCGGGGATGACGTCCAGTGTTTCAGTCGCGCGCTCACGATCCGTGGAAATGACCCTCGCCCGCGAAGACATCGCCTCCCGCCTTGCCGAGGCCGGCTACATCGCCGACCGCGACCTCGCCACCGCCCTCTGGCTGATGGCGTTCCTCAAGCGGCCGCTCCTGCTCGAAGGCGAGGCCGGCGTCGGCAAGACCGAGGTGGCGAAGGCGCTCGCCGCGGTGCACGGCGCCGAGCTGATCCGCCTCCAGTGCTACGAGGGCCTCGACCAGAACGCCGCGCTCTACGAGTGGAACTACCAGCGCCAGCTCCTCGCCATCAAGGCGCGCGAGGGCGACGACGCCGACGAGATCGAGGAGCATATCTTCTCGGAGCGCTACCTGCTCGAGCGGCCGCTTCTCGCCGCGATCCGCCGGATCGACCCGCCGGTGCTGCTCATCGACGAGGTCGACCGCGCCGACGAGGAGTTCGAGGCCTTCCTGCTCGAGCTGCTCTCCGATTTCCAGGTCTCGATCCCGGAGCTCGGCACGGTCACCGCCACCGCCATCCCGCGCGTCGTGCTCACTTCGAACGGCACGCGCGAACTATCCGACGCGCTCCGCCGCCGCTGCCTCTACCACTATGTCGATTTCCCCGAGGTCGACTGCGAGGCTCGCATCATCCTCGCCCGGCTCCCGGGCGTCGACACCGCGCTGGCGCTGCAAGTGGCGCGGATGGTCTCGGCGATCCGCAAGGAGGACCTCCGCAAAGTGCCCGGCGTCGCCGAGACGCTCGACTGGGCGGCGACGCTCGCCGGGCTCGAGGTCCACGACCTCCGCGCCGAGCCGGAGGCGGTGCACGAGACCATGATCGCCCTCCTCAAGACCCACGAGGACCGCCTCCGGATCACCCCGGAGGTGACGACGCGCCTGCTCGGCAAGGTGGCGTGATGGGCAGGGTGTGCGTGCTTCGAGGCTCGCCGCTCCGCCGCAAGCACCCCGGCATGGCGACTACAAGGTTCACACGACTTCCCAGCGCCGCGGGAACGATCCGGGGCGCGTTCTTTGTGCACGCTCACAGGTTCCAAGACAGGGAAAGACGGGGCTCCCCCTCGCCCCTTGCGGGAGAGGGCGGATTTCCCCGATTTGCCCTTCGCAAATCGGACTTGGAAATCCGGGTGAGGGGTACCCCGCCGGGCGACCAGGCGGTCTCCTCGCGAAGCCGGCCGCGCCGGCGAACCTGCAACGGAAGTCTGACGGGCGCCGCCCGCGTCGGTGATGGCGGAGCGAGACGCCCGCCGGGGTACCCCTCACCCGGTTTCGCTAAGCTCGCTGTAGTGACATCGCCTTGTTCGGCGCCTGCGGAGGATTGCTCGCCAAGCGAAACCGCCCTCTCCCGCAAGGGGCGAGGGGGAGCCTCTTCTTATGCCGCCGATCGGGTGCCAGGGAGATGTGTGAATTGGGTAGGCATGGCGATGGGGGATTGGCCTCCGGGGCCTTCGATGGGGACGCTCGCGGCACGTCGCCAATGCCAACCTCGCCATTTTTGTAAGTTGCGAATCGCCGCTCCGGTTATGATGAGAGGGCGGTGTCGGAAGGGGTCCCGCACCATCCTTGGGCCGGGAAGCCCGAACCTCAGCATGGGAACCCTTCCGACGTTCCATCGAACCCGAACAGTCGCCTGGGCCGCAAGCGAAGCCCGATTAGGCAAGGAGGGGTGACGATGGATGGTATTGTTGTTGGGATCGACGTCTCCAGGGACCGGCTGGATGTGCATGTCCTGCCGAGTGGGCAGGCGTTTGCGGTGACGCGCGATGCGGCCGGTCTGGATGAACTGGCTGGTCGCCTGCTGCCGCTTGGACCGCGAGCGATCGCGGTGGAGGCGACCGGCGGCTTCGAGACGGTGGTGGCGGCGAGCCTGGCGGCGGCCGGTCTGCCGGTTGTGGTGGTCAACCCGGCCCAAGTCCGTTACTTCGCCATGGCGGTCGGCAAGCGCGCCAAGACCGATCCGATCGATGCCCGGCTGATCGCCCAGTTCGTCGCGGCCACCAATCCCGAGATCCGCCCGTTGCCCGACGCCGAAACCCAGGCGCTGGCTGACCTTGTCACCCGGCGCCGGCAGATCATCCAGATGATCGTCGCCGAGAAGCAGCGCGAGAAGCGGGCTGCGAAGCGGACCAGGAAGAGCATCGTGCGTCTGCTCAAGGCACTCGAGAAAGAGCTCTCCAGTCTCGACCAGGACATCGACGAGGCGGTTCGCGGCTCGCCGGTCTGGAGAGAGAAGGAAGAGCTGCTGTCGACGGTACCCGGCGTCGGCACGGTGATCTCCCGCACCATCCTCGCCGAACTGCCCGAGATCGGAACCCTCGATCGCCGCCGGATCGCGGCACTGGTCGGCCTGGCGCCGTTCACCCGGCAGTCGGGTCAGTGGCGCGGCCAGAGCTTCATCGGCGGCGGCCGCGCCGCGGTGCGCTCCGTCATCTTCATGGGCGCATTGGCCGCGACCCGGCACAACCCGCAGCTCAGGGACTTCCATCATCGTCTCATCGCCGCCGGCAAACCGAAAATGGTCGCCTTGATCGCGGTTGCCCGAAAGCTCCTCACCATACTAAACGCCATCCTCAGAGACCGAAGACCATGGCAAACCGCTTGACTTCGAACACAGTCGCTGAGGTGCTCCGCGAAGCGGAGCCTCGAAGGACGCGCGACCGACTCTCCGAGCCTATGCCGCGCCTCGAACGATCGGAGGGGGCGCTGCCGTGTCTGTGACGGTTCGTGTCGAGCCCATCCCGGGCGGCATCGGCCCCGCCGCCCGCCGTCGCCTCGCCGGCTTCGTCCGCATGCTGCGCGACAACGGCTTCGCCGTCGGCCTCGCCGAGTCCCGCGACGCGCTTCAGGTCCTCGCCTCGCCGATGGCCGGCAGGCGGTCGACATTGCAGCCGGCACTCCGCGCGCTCTTCTCGGCCGACCATTCCGACTGGCAGCGCTTCGACGAGATCTTCGCCGCCTACTGGACCGGCCGCGGCGTCCGCCAGGCCCGAACGGTCGCCAGCGGCGCGGCGGCGAGCGCGCGTCCTCGCCGCGGCGAGACGCACGCCGGCGACAAGGCAAAGGGCCCGCCTGACCGGGTCGAGCGCCGGGCCGGCGAGGAAGCGGCGGCCGCGGAAGGCGAGGGGCGTCGCGAAGGGGCGTCGCGGGCGGAGCTGCTTTCGGCGACCGACATGCGCCACATCGTCGATCCCGACGAGATCGCCAAGGTCCATGAGCTCGCCGCCCGGCTCGCCCGCATCATGCGGGCGCGCCTCGTCCGGCGGACGCGGGCACGGCGGAGCGGCCGACGTCTCGATCTCCGCCGCACCATCCACCGCAGCATCTCGCACGGCGGCACGCCGATCGACCTGGTCTGGCGCCGCCGCAAGCCGCGCCCGCTCCGCCTCGTCGTGCTCCTCGATGCCTCCGGCTCGATGAACCTCTACACCGCCTTCTTCGTCCGTTTCCTGCACGGCGCGGTCGATGCCTTCCGCGAGGCGGAAGCCTTCGTCTTCCACACCCGCCTCGCCCACGTCTCCGCATCGCTCCGCGACCGCAATGTCAGCCGCGCCGTCGAGCGGCTGTCGCTGATGGCCGAGGGGATCGGCGGCGGCACCAGGATCGGCGAGAGCCTCGCCGCCTTCAACAAGTGGCACGCGAAGCGGGTGATCAATTCGCGGACCGCGGTGATCATCGTCTCCGACGGCTACGACACCGGCGAGCCGGCCGCGCTTGCTTCCGAGATGCGCCGGCTTCGCCGCCGGACGAAGCGGATCGTCTGGCTCAATCCGCTGATCGGCTGGAAGGACTACACGCCGGAGGCGCGCAGCATGAAGGCGGCGCTGCCTTTCGTCGATCTCTTCGCCCCTGCCCATAACCTTGAAAGCCTCGCCGCGCTGGAGCCATATCTCGAAAGGATATGAACGCGATGAACTCCGCCCGCGACATCCTCGACCTCGTTTCCTCGCTCAAGGCGAAGGGCGAGCCGTTTGCGCTTGCCACCGTGGTTCGCACCGTCGCGGCGACCGCCGCCAAGGCCGGCGCCAAGGCGGTGATCCTGCCCGACGGCACGATCACCGAAGGTTGGATCGGCGGCGGCTGCGCCCGCGCCGCGGTGCTCAAGGCGGCCCGCGAATCGCTCGGCGACGGCGAGGTGCGCCTCGTCTCGATCCAGCCCGAGGACCTGCTCGACGCGCATGGCGTCGCCTCCGGCGAGATGCGCGAAGGCATCCGTTTCGCGCGGAACACCTGCCCGAGCCAGGGCACCATGGACATTTTCGTCGAGCCGATGCTGCCGCGGCCCGAGATCGTGGTGTGCGGGTCGAGCCCGGTCGCGGTCGCGGTCGCCGACCTCGGCCGCCGCCTCGGATTCCTGATCACCGCCTGCGCGCCGGCCGCCGAGCAGGGGGCCTTCGCCGAGGTCGAGCGGCGGATCGAAGGTTACGCGCTGCCGGTCGCCGGCGAAGGGCGGCGCTACATTGTCATCTCGACGCAGAGCAAGGGGGACGAGGCCGCGCTCCAGGCGGCGCTCTCGGTCGATGCCGATCATGTCGCCTTCGTCGGCAGCCGCAAGAAAGCCGAGACCTTGAAGGCGAAGCTCCGCGACAAGGGCGTCGACGAGGGCCGGATCGGCCGGATCAAGGCGCCCGCCGGCCTCGATCTCGGCGCCATCACGCCGGAGGAGATCGCACTTTCGATCCTCGCCGAGATCGTCATGGTCCGCCGCCGCCGACAGCGCGCCGAGGCCGAGGCGTGAGCGCGCTTGGCGCCGCCGAGCCGCCGGGGATGCGCCGGCTCCCCGCCCTGCCGGCGGCGATGCTCCTCCTCTCGACCTGCGGCATGGCGGTCGGCCTCGCCATCGATTGCGGCGTGACGCCGCCCGACCTGATCGCCACGCTCTGTGTCGGCTCGGCCGGCTCGCTCGCCGCGACCATCGCGGCGCATTCGGCGTTCCTGCCGGCGACCCATATCGGCATGCTGGCCGGCGCAATTCTCGCGCTCGCGCTCGACGAAAGGCCGGACGATCCCGGCTTCCTCCGAGCCTTCGTCCGGCGCCTGCCGGCGGGGGCGGTGTCGATCCTCGCCATGTTTACCGGCATGGTCCTCGGCGGCTGGCTCGGACCCGATGTCGCGGCGCGGCTCGGGGTCGGCTCCGACTTCGCCGGCCTGATCGGCGGCATGGTGATCGGCATGGCGGCAGGGATGCTGCTCGCCGCGCCGCTTGTCGGGCTGGCGCGGCGGCCCGCCCCGTCATCCCCGCGAAAGCGCCTGTGAAGAAATTGGGGCCGAGCCCCCTGTGACGCGCGGTGCCGACCCGGATACAAACAACACCGTCATCCTCCGGCTTGACCGGAGGATCGATCGAAGCCGCTGAATCATAAAGCGAAATTGCTCCACCCAACCGATCCTCCGGTCAAGCCCGAGGATGACGGCGAGGAGATGGCAACGATGTGGGTTATGCCATCGCACCGCGCATGGAATTCCCTCACACTCTTTCGCGGGGATGACGGCCGACGTCTGTCGTAGACTTCCGCTCCCCGGCGCCTGCCCTCAATACATCATCTGCCAGTAGGCCAGGGCCGGCTGTTCGCCTTCCTTGAGCTCCATCGATTTCTGCCAGTCCTTGAAGATGTCGCGGAGACCGCGCTTCTTCGGATCCATGGCGGCGAGGCGGTCGTTCATCTGCCGGAGCCGGCGCACCAGCGTCTTCATGAAGAGCACGGCGCGCTCCGGATCCTTGTGGATCGAGGAGGCGAATTCCTCGTACGACGTGGTGACGCACTCGGTGTCGGTGACCGCCTTGACGGTGGCCGAACGCGGGCCCGGGTCGATCAGGCTCATCTCGCCGAAGACCTCGCCGGACTCCAGCGTGCCGAGGGCCTTCACCTTGGCGCCTTCGCCGATCGAGACTTCGACCGACCCGTCGACGATCAGAAAGGCGCTATCGCCCTCCTCGCCTTCGGTGAGGATGGTGTCGCCGGCCTTGTATTTGACGGTACGCATCTGATGGTCCCCTGCTCTTGCGGAATCCGGATGGACGCAAACCATAGCCGATAATAGCCGATAGGGCGGGCCCGGCATAGGCGCGCCGTGGACGCGGGCCGGCGCGCGCTCCCTCCGCATCCTTCGCGGCGCGATCGGGCCGCGGCATGGGCTCAGGACTTAGGCTTCGGCTCGCAGGCGATGCCGTCGCCGTCCGCGTCGAGACCGTAGACGTCCGGGCCGACGACGATCACCGGCCCCTCGACATATTCCTGTCCGTCGCCCTTGCCGCCGGCGCAATCGACATCGCTCGCGATCGGAACGCATTTGCCCTGGTAGCTCGGATGGCACTTTGCCTCCGCCGCGGCGTTGCCGATGCTTCCGGTCAGCATCAGAGCGAGACCAAGGGCATGGATCGTCATGATTTCCGTCGCTTTGCCGATGCGGGTGAGAGAACGACCCTCTGAAGCTATAGATTGTATGGATCATGAATATCAATGAAAGATTGTAGAGGCGACGATCGGCGCCGCATTGACCGGCGCCGCTCCGGCTGTCATCTGACGTGCGGCGCGGTCCGCGAGGACCCGTGCCGGGAAGCACGTCACGCTGGAACAGGAACGCCATCATGGACAGCCACACCGGCGCAACCCGTTACGTCGTCGAGCCTGCCCCGCCGGCCGTCCTGCCGGTGGCCGGATCGGACGCGGTCTTCCCGGTCCACCGCATCTATTGCGTCGGGCGGAACTACGCCGCCCACGCGATCGAGATGGGCGGCGACCCCAAGCGGGAATCGCCGTACTTCTTCCAGAAGAATCCGGACAATCTCGTCCTCGACGGCGTCTTTCCCTACCCGTCGGCGACCGGCGAGGTGCATCACGAGATCGAACTGGTAGTGGCGATCGGCGAGGGCGGCAGCGACATCCCGGCCGCCGCAGCGCTCGGCCATGTCTACGGCTACGCCGCCGGACTCGACATGACGCGGCGCGATCTCCAGGCGAAGGCGAAGGAGTCGGGGCAGCCCTGGGCCGTCGCCAAGGCCTTTCACGCGTCCGCGCCGTGTTCGCCGCTCGCCCCGGCAAGCCGGGTCGGCCATCCCGCCGCGGGCGCGATCTGCCTCGATGTCAACGGCGCGCGGCGTCAGACCGGCGACCTCAACCAGATGATCTGGAAGGTCCCGGAGATCGTCGCCGAACTGTCCCGCTACTTCGTGCTCGTGCCCGGCGACCTCATCTTCACCGGCACCCCCTCCGGGGTCGGCCCGGTCAAGCGCGGCGACCGTCTCCACGGCCACATCGACGGGGTTGGCGATATCGACGTGCGGGTGGAGTGAGGTCGTCTCATTTCGGCAATGCGTCCTTCGAGGCTCGCCGCTGGCGCGGCGAGCGCCTCAGGATGGCTTGGTCGGAGACCTTCCCGACGCTGAGCGAGACCCGGGCGTCGAGCCGTGACCTCGCCATCCCGAGAGCCCGTGAAGGAAACGGACATCAATCGCCCGGCTTTGACGAAAGCGCTCCGCGCAACCTCGAGGCCGATCGGGGTGCTGGAGCGGCCTCCCCACCCCCGCTCGTTCCCGCGCAAGAGGTTGTGAGGAAATTACGGCCGCGAGGAGCAGCACTGAGGCACCGCACCGGAAACACTCGCCACCGTCATCCTCCGGCTTGACCGGAGGACCCATCGCGAACCGCGATGGATACGTCCTTCTACGTCTGTGCCATGGCGAGTCAGGCCTATGGCGTCCTCTCCGTCGGCGTGACAAAGCGATCTTCCGCTCAGTGGCTTTCGGCGGAAGGAAAGCCTCGCGGGGAGCGTCTGGAACGCCGACCTCATCACCAGGACCAATCCTCACCTGGATGACCTCAATCCAGCTCTTTGCGCGAGCGATGGGTCCTCCGGTCAAGCCGGAGGATGACGGCGGGGATGGCAGCGACGCGAGTCACCATGCATTGGAATTTCTTCACAGGCGCGGGAATGAGCGGTTGAGATAGTCGCGCTTGATTTCAAACGAGCTTACCGGCACCAACCTCGCCATCCTGAGGCGCTCCGCGTAGCGGAGCCTCGAAGGACGCACCGAACTGGCAACGTCGCCGCGACCCTCAAGTCGGATTGCCGCCTGCCCGGTTCCAGCCTCGGCCGCTGTCGCCGAAACCTTCCCAGCCGCCCTCGGTCACCGCGACGGTGTCCTCGAGCTTGATGAAGCCGCGCTTGGGATGGGCGAGGGTGGTCTCGATCGACAGGATCATGCCCGCTTCGAGCGGCAGGTCGGCATCGTCGGCCGGGTAGGGGACCGGCCCGCGATTGGTCAGCCGCGGCGCCTCGTGCGAGATCAGCCCCATGCCGTGGGCGACGAATTCGAGCGTGTTGCCGAGCGGCGTCCGGCGGACCGCCTCTTCGCCGGCCGAGAGAACATCGCCGCCGCGGGCGCCGGCGCGGATCGGCGTCCGCGCCGCCTGCTGGATGGCGTCGACCTCGGCGAGGAGGTCGCTCAACTCGGCGTCGGGCTCGCCGAAGATCGCCATCCGGCAGAGGTCGCCGATATAGCCTTTGTAGTTGCCGCCCGAGTCGAGGGACATGATGTCGCCCGGGTTGATCACCTGATCCGACGGCGCCCGGTTGAGGCTGGTCCCGGCGGTGATCAGGCAGTACTCGAAGGTGAGGCCGCGCGCGACCTCCTCGCGGCGGAGCGCCTCGGTCACCTCGTGCTTGGTCATGCCCGGCCGCGCCGCGACCATCGTCGCGAGCATCGAGTCGACCACCTTCTCCGATGCTTCGCGGAGAAAGCCGAGCTCATCCGGCGTCTTTTTGGCGCGAAGCCGCTCCAGCGGGAAGCTCGCCTCGACGATTCGCGCCTCGGGCAGTTCCTTGCGGAGCACCTCCTCCGCGTCGGCCGGGAGGAAGGCGCGCTCGACGCCGATCCGTGCCGCGCCGAGGCCGCGGCGGCGGAGCGTGTCGACGACGCTCCGCATCGCCCCCTCCGATCCCCAGGCCTTGATGAATTCCGGCATCCAGAACCTGCCGAGCGCCTTCTCATAATTCTCCATCGGATTGGCGACATAGGCGGCGTCGCCCGGCTTGCCGCGCACATAGACGAGGAGGGGAAGGTAGCGGCTCACCCCGATCGCGTCGAAATGCTCGAAGAAGAAGAAGCGGTAGTTGCCGCCGATCAGGTACTGGATGTTATGTTTCGACGAGACCACCAGCACATCGATCCCGGCCCGGTCGAGGAGGGTATCGAGGAGGCCGGCATCGAAGGGGACCGTAGGCGCCGTCTGCGGCGAAGCTGCCGCTCCCGCGGCGCCATTCTCTTCCCGGCGAACATCCATGGGTTCCCTCCCTTATCCGGCAGCGCCCGAGTATACCCTTGAAACACCGGATCGTCACAAGCGCCGCATGTCGATTTGCGACGGCGTCATCGCTGGCCGTGCGAACTGCGCCGGGTTCGCGGGTTTCGGTCGAGTTGGGGCCGGCCCATTTCGGTGAGAGGCGGTTGCCTTTCCCGCTTTCGCCATGCGGCCGTACCGGCTAAGCGTGGTCGGCGCGTGCCATATCCCATCACTCAGGAGCAAGCATGACCACCATCATCGAGCGGATTGCGACGGGCGTGGAGGATGCGCCGGCGATTCTCGCGCCCGATCGTCCGGCGCTCACCCATGGCGGGCTCCGCCACCTCATGCAGGCGACCGCGGATCGGCTCAACGCCCTCGGCATCGGCCGCGGCGACCGGGTGGCGATCGTGCTCCCGAACGGCCCCGAGATGGCGACCGCCTTCGTTTCGGTCGCGGTTGCCGCGACCACCGCCCCGCTCAACCCCGGTTATCGCGACGAGGAACTCGCCTTCTACCTGTCCGACATCGGCGCCAAGGCGATCCTCGTCGGCGCCGAGGAGAACGGTCCGGCGGTTGCGGTTGCCGAGCGGCAAGGCATCGCCGTATTCCGCCTCCTGCCCGATAGCGGCGGTCCGGCCGGCGGCTTCACCATCGCCGGCGCGGCGGTGGGGCCGGCGGCGCGCCCGGGTCTCGCCGAATCCGGCGACCTCGCCCTTCTCCTCCACACCTCCGGCACCACCTCGCGGCCGAAGCTGGTGCCGCTTACCCACGCCAACCTCGCCGCTTCGGCCGCCCATATCGGCGCGACGCTCCGGCTCACGCCGGCCGACCGCTGCCTCAACATCATGCCGCTCTTCCACATCCACGGCCTGATCGCGGCGGTGCTCTCCTCGCTCGCCGCGGGCGGCAGCATCTATTGCAGTCCCGGCTTCAACGCGCTCCGCTTCTTCGCCTGGCTCGGCGAGGCGAAGCCGAGCTGGTACACGGCGGTGCCGACCATGCATCAGGCGATCCTCGCCCGCGCCGCCCGCAATCCGGAAGCGGTCGCCGGGAGCCGGCTCCGGTTCATCCGCTCCTCGTCGTCGTCGCTGCCGCCACAGGTCATGGCCGAGCTCGAAGCGGTCTTCCACTGCCCGGTGATCGAGTCCTATGGCATGACCGAAGCCGCCCACCAGATGACCTCGAACCCGTTGCCGCCGGCCGAGCGCAAGCCGGGCAGCGTCGGCATCGCCGCCGGCCCGGAGGTCGCGATCATGGCCGAGGATGGCGAGATGCTTGCCGCCGATACCGTCGGCGAGATCGTCATCCGCGGTCCGGACGTCACCGCCGGCTACGAGAGCAACCCCGCGGCCAACGCCGTCGCCTTCGCCCATGGCTGGTTCCATACCGGCGACCAGGGGACGATGGACGCCGAGGGCTATGTCCGCGTCACCGGCCGGCTCAAGGAGATCATCAACCGCGGCGGCGAGAAGATTTCGCCGCGCGAGGTCGACGAGGTGCTGATGGATCACCCGGCGATCGCCCAGGTCGTCACCTTCGCCGTGCCGCATGACAAGCTCGGCGAGGAGGTGGCGGCGGCGATCGTTCTCCGCGAGGGGCTCCAGGCCAGCGACGGCGAGATCCGCGAGTTCTGTGCCGCCCGGCTCGCCGACTTCAAGGTGCCGCGCCGGATCGTCATTCTCGACGAGATCCCCAAGGGCGCGACCGGGAAGCTGCAGCGGATCGGGCTCGCGCAGAAGCTCGGCCTCGGCTGATGCGCCTTACCGTCTTCGGCGCCGGCGCGATCGGCGGCTACCTCGCCGCCAAGCTCGCCGCCGCCGGCCGCGTCGATCTCTCGCTGGTCGCCCGCGGCGCCCACCTTGCCGCGATCCGCGCCGGCGGGCTCCGCCTGATCGAGGGCGAATCCGACACATCCTCGCCGGTGAGGGCGAGCGACGACCCCGCCGCCCTCGGCGTCCAGGATTTCGTTGTCCTGACCATGAAGGCCCACTCCGTCGCCGCCGCGCTCGACTCGATTGCGCCGTTGATGGGACCCGACACGGCGGTGGTCACCATGCAGAACGGCCTGCCGTGGTGGTACTTCTATCGCCACGGCGGCGCCTTGGAGGGGACGCGAATCGCGGCGGTCGATCCCGGCGGCGTGCTCTGGGACCGGATCGGCCCGGAGCGGGTGATCGGCACGGCCGTCTATGTCGCGGCCGAGGTCGACGCCCCCGGCGTTGTCCGCCACCATAGCGGCACGCGCTTTTCGCTCGGCGAAGCTTCGGGGGAGAAAAGCGAACGCATCGTCCGGCTCGCCGAGGAGATGATCGCCGCCGGCCTTCAGGCGCCGGTTCGCACCGACATTCGGAGCGAGATCTGGGTAAAGCTCTGGGGCAACCTTTCCTTCAATCCGATTTCGGCCCTGACCGGAAGCACGCTCGGGGAAATCGTCGCCGATCCCGGAACCCATGCCGTCGCCCGCGCCATGATGGTCGAGGCCGAGACGATCGGCGGGAAGCTCGGCGTGCGCTTCCCGGTCGATGTCGACAAGCGGATTGCCGGCGGCGGCGCGGTCGGCGCCCACAAGACCTCGATGCTCCAGGACCTCGAGCGCGGCCGTCCTATGGAGATCGACGCACTGGTTACCGCGGTCCAGGAACTCGGCCGGCTGGTCGGGGTGGCGACGCCGACCATCGACACCGTTCTCGCCCTCGTCCGCCGCCTCGCCACCGGCAGGGGCTGTTATTCGGCGGGTGAATCCCGGTCCGAGCTTGCTTGACGCAGGGCCGATGATAACGGTAACACTCGCCACGTTCGGCGAGGTTTCAGGATGGCCGGGACGACTGCGGAAAACGGCGGAAAGCGGGCGCTGGTGACCGGCGGCGGCGCCGGGCTCGGCCGCGCGGTGGCGCTTCGAGCTTGCCGGCCGTGGCTGCCGCGTGGCGGTCCTCGACATCAACCGGGCCGGCGCCGAGGAAACCGCAAGCGCCTGCGGCGGCGACGCCGTCGCGATCGTCGACGACCTCACCCGCGACGGCGCGCCCGACGATGCGATCCGCGGCGTGGTCGATCGCTGGGGCGGCATCGACATCCTCGTCAACAATGCCGGCTACGGCGCCATCGAGCCGTTCCTCGAGATGACGGCGGCGCTCTGGCAGAAGACGCTTGCGCGTGAACGTCACCGCGCTGGCGCTCGCCTGCGCCGCCGCTGGTCGCGTCATGACGCGCGCAGCGCTCCGGACGCATCGTCAACGTCACCTCGCCCGCCTCGCGCATGGCGCTGCCCAACTACACCGCCTATGCGGCGAGCAAGGCGGCCGTCGACGCTGATCACCCGCGCCGCCGCGGTCGCGCTCGCCCCGTTCGGCGTCCTCGTCAACTCGATCGCGCCGGGAATGATGGACACCGAGATGCAGCGTCTCACCGAGGCGAAGCTCGCCGAGATCGAGGGCCGGAACGACCTTCAGGCGTTCCTCGACGAGCGGACTCGGCGGGTCCCGCTCGGCCGGCGCGTCGAACCCGCCGAGGTGGCGTGCGGCGTCGTCTGGCTCGCGCTCGATGCGCCCGACTACATCACCGCCGAGCGGCTCAATCTCTCCGGCGGCCTCGACAAGGACTGAGGCGAAATGGCGCGCGACAATCTCCGCGTCCGACACGGCCCGATCTCGCGGCGCTTCGCCACCGCGCCGCCAATCTCCGCCGGCACATGCTGGTGATGGCGCGCGGCCAGGGCCAGGGCTATATCGGCCAGGGCCTCGGCATCGCCGACCTCCTTGCCGCGCTCTATTTCCACGAGCTTCGCTACGACCCGCAGGACCTTGCGTGGGCCGACCGCGACCGCTTCCTGCTCTCGACCGGCCACTATTCCATCGCGCTCTGGGCGGCGCTCGCCGAAGCCGGCATCATCCCGCTCGCCGAGCTCGGCACCTACGGCGCCGACGACAGCCGGCTCGACATGAGCACGCTCGACACCACGCCCGGCGTCGAGGTGATCGGCGGCTCGCTCGGCCACGGCCTCGGCCAGGGCGTCGGCCAGGCGCTCGGCCTCCGCCTCGACGGCTCCGCCGGCCCGCGTCTTCGTCGAACTCTCCGACGGCGAGATGCAGGAGGGCGCGACCTGGGAGGCGGCGATGTCCGCCGCGCATTTCCGCCTCGACAATCTCGTCGCGCTGGTCGACTGCAACGGCATCCAGGCCGACGGCGCCATCGTCCTCGACATGGAGCCGATCGCCGACAAGTGGCGCGCCTTCGGCTTTGAGACGGCCAGGAGATCGACGGCAACGACATGGCCGCCATCGTCGGCGCCCTCGCGAGGCGCGCGCACGCCGACGGGCGGCCGAAGGCGATCGTGCTCCGCACGCTTCCCGGCAAGGGCGTGCCGACGCTGGAGGATCGCGAGAAGGCGCATTTCGTCCGCGTCGAGCCGGGCGAGTGGGATGCGCTGATCGGCGAATTCGAGCGGCTGAGCGGAGGCCGCCGATGGCTGAGCGCACGCTCGCCATGGGGCAGTCGACGAGGCGGCCGTCGCCGGACGCGCCAGCGTCGACGCGCCGTTCGGCGAGGCGCTGGTCGCGCTCGGCCGCGCGCGGCCGGAGATCGTCGGCCTCACCGCCGACCTCGGCAAGTACACCGACATCCTGCCCTTCCGCGACGCCTTCCCCGACCGCTTCTTCAATGTCGGCATGGCCGAGCAGAACCTCGTCGCCGTCGCCGCCGGCCTGGCCCGCACCGGCAAGGTGCCCTTCGCCACCACCTACGGCGTCTTCGCCACCCGCCGCGCCTACGACTTCATCGCCATCGCGGTGGCGCACAGCCGGCTCAACGTCAAGATCGTCGCCGGCCTGCCCGGCCTCACCACCGGCTATGGCGGCACCCACCAGGCGATCGAGGACCTCGCCTTGATGCGCATGGTCCCCGGCCTCGTCGTTATCGACCCGTGCGACGCGACCGACATCGCCCAGGCGACGGCGGCGATCGCCGACCACGACGGCCCGGTCTACATGCGCCTCCTGCGCGGCAAGGTGCCGGTGGTGCTCGACCCCGACGTCCTATCGCTTCGCGATCGGCAAGGCGCACCGGCTTCGCGACGGCAGCGATGTCGGCATCGTCTCGACCGGGCTGATGACCGAGCGCGCGCTCGATGCGGCGGCGCTTCTCGATCGCCGCGGAATCGCGCGCCGGCGTCCTCCATGTCCCGACGCTGAAGCCGTTCGACGCGCGACGCCGTCGTCGACTTCGCTCGCGGCGTCGCCCGCCTCGTCACCGCCGAGAACCACGTCGCCGTCGGCGGGCTCGCGAGCCTCGTGGCGGAGGCGCTGTTCGATGCCGGCCTCGTCAGGCCGCTCAGCCGCATCGGCATTCCCGACCGCTACATCGAGTGCGGCGCGGTTCCGCACCTCCAGGCGAAATACGGCCTCACCACCGACAGGATCGTCGGCACCATCCTCGCCCTTGCCTGACGCTTCGCGCCTCGGGATCATGGGGGCATGACCACGACCGGCAAGGCCACATCCGAACAGGGCGACAGGTATGCCCCTATGCCGCGGGGCTACGTCTTTTCACGTCTCTTTCCGGCGGTCGAACCGATCGAGACTCTTGTGGTGCTGAATTGACCCCCTCCCAACCTCCCCCTTTCAGGGGGAGGGGGGCCCGGTGGCTTCGCCTCAGATGGATCGGCGTAGACAGTGTCCCGGCAACGCCGCCGCAACGCCCCCTCCCCCTGAAAGGGGGAGGACGGGAGGGGGTCAGACCTGGAAAAGACAGCGGCCGGCTGGCCTTTCTCGACCCACGTGAGAGCTGTGAATCTCGCGGCCGCCAAAGCGGGGCAGAGCCTCGCCCCGACTTGATCGGAGAGGGACCGTCGTGCGGCGACTGTGGAGGTGGCGTGCCGGCTCAGCGTCGGGAAAGCGGCGGCCCGCCATTTCGGGACGCGATGGCTGGTGCCGGGGGCCTCCGATGAGAGCTCGGAGCCGGCCCACCCTCCGCGTCCTCGGGCGGGGCGAGTTCCTGCTCGATCCGATCGTCGCGAGGGCGCGCGCGGACCTCGGCATCGACATCGAGTTCGACCTCGTCGATGGTATCGAGGGCCTGCAGCGCGCCGTGACCCGGCCTGACAGCTTCGACGTCTACCATCAGTGGCACACCGTCGACCTGATCTGGACCGCCCGCACCATCCAGCCGATCGACCTCGCCCGGATCGAGGCTGCGGCGGAGATCAAGGACGCGGCGCGCGGCATCCGCGGCCGGGTCCGCACCGCCGTCTTCGACCGGCTCTTCCTACAGCCCGACGGCACCCTCGGCGGCGTGCCGAGCGAGCGCGCCGCGCTCCTCCCCGCCATCCACGGCGTCGACGCCTTCGGCTATCTGACCTCGGCCCGCGCCGAAATCCCGGCGAGCGAGCCGGACAGCTGGGCATGGCTCTTCGATAAGCGCTTCGCCGGCCGTGTCGCCATCCTCAGCGACCCCTCGCTCGGCATGATCGAGGCGGCGCTCGCCATGGAAGCGGCGGAGGGAATCTCCTTCGGCGACATCGGCAATCTCACCGTCGAGGAGATCGACGTCGTCGCCAACGCGCTGATCCACAAGAAGAAGCTCGGCCACTTCAAGGGCATCTGGAGCAACTACGCGGAAGCGGCGCGGCTCATGCAGCGGGGAGGGGTGGTGGTCGAGAGCATCTGGGCGCCGGCGCTCGCCCGCCTCCGCGGCGAAGGCATCTCGGTGCGCTGCGCCGTCCCCGTCGAAGGCTACCGCGGCTGGCACTCCGACCTGTGCATCTCACGCAAGGCGGAAGCCGCCACGCTCGACGCCGCCTATGCCTATCTCAACTGGTGGATGAACGGCTGGGCCGGCGCCGTGCTCGCCCGCCAGGGCTATTATTTCGTTCTTCCCGAGCGCGCCCACGCCCATCTCGGCGCTGGCGAATGGGCCTATTGGTACGAAGGCCGCCCGGCCGAGGCGGCGCTGCCCGACCCCTACGGCCGGACCTGCATCCATCCCGGCGAGATCCGCGAGGGCGGCTCGCACCTCGAACGCATGTCGGGCGCGCGGGTGTGGAACGCCTTCATGGACGAGCACACCTACCTGGTGCGGCGCTGGAACGAGTTCCTGGCGGCGTAAATCCTCCCCCGCGTCGCGGGGGAGGGGGACCATCGCGAAGCGATGGTGGAGGGGGCACGGTACGCCGGCCCTGAGAGGTCGGCTCCCTCCGTCGCCGCTTCGCGGCGCTACCTCCGCCGCTTCGCAGGGGAGGATGTGCGTCAGCCCCTCGCCCGCATCTTCTCCGTCGCCGCCATGTCCACCGCGTCCCCGGCGACCACCACCCCGTACTGGTCCTTCGCCGCCTCGGCGCCGATCAGGCCGTCGAGCACGTTGTCGAGCACCGCCGCCGGATCGCGGGCGAAGGGATCGCCGTAGCCGCCGCCGCACGGCCCGAAGGAGACCAGCCGGTCGCCGGCCTTGACCTTGTGGTAGGGCACCTTGGAGACGAGGTCGGTGTCCTTGCCGTCGCGGGTCAAAAGCTGGAGCTGCGCGGTCTTGCCGGCCCAGCCATACTCAAATCCCCAGGGCGCGTATTTGTGGCCGTCGCCTTCGACCGCGAAGCCGGCGTCGGTGAGGAAGGTGAATTCGCGCACGGAGCCGATGCCGCCGCGCCATTCGCCGGGCGCCGCGACATCGTCGCGAAGCTCATAGCGGTTCACCCGGAGCGGCAGGTGCGATTCGATGTCCTCGATCGGATTGTTGCGGGTATTGGCGTAGAGCGTGTCGACCGCGTCCATGCCGTCGATCCCGTAGCGGCCGCCATAGCTCCCTTCGAGGATCTCCATGTGCACCCAGTGGGCGCCCTCGTTGAGGCCGGAGAAGGCGATCACCCGGAGATTGCCGATGCCGGCGCTGACCTGCTTCGGCACGACGCCGGAGAGCGCCTTCATCACCGTGTCGGCGAGCTGGTTGCCGGGGCAGAAGCGGGCGATGACCGGCGCCGGGAAGGTCGGGTTGGCGAGCGTGCCGCGCGGCGCGAGGATGTGGATCGGCCGGGTCAGCCCGCTGTTCTGCGGGATGTTGCCGTAGATCGTCGAGTCGAGGAGGATCGAGCGGAGCGTCAGCCAGATCGCGCACATCGACGGTGCCCTCGAGCGGCATGTTGATCGGCTTGTCGGACACCTGCGGCGCCGTGCCGGTCAGGTCGACGGTGATCTCGTCGCCCGCGACGATGACGGTCGCGACGATCCTGAGGTCGCGCCGTGCCGGGTCCGGATCGTCGAGATAGCCGTCGATGAAGCCTTCGGCGCGGTAGCTGCCGTCGGGGAGCTTGCGGATCGCCTCGCGCATCAGCCGCTCGGAGTAGTCCATCAGGTCCTCGTAGGCGGCGTTGACGGTGTCGAGGCCGTATTGCTCGACCAGCGCCAGGTAGCGGTCGGCGCCGATCTCGGCCGCCTTGATCTGCGCCTCCATGTCGCCGACGACGAGGTCGGGCGCGCGGATATTGTCGCGGAGCATGCTCCACACCGCGCGGTTCTTCCGCCCTCCTCGACGATCTTGATCGCCTTGAACTGCAGGCCCTCGGCATAGGTATCGACCGCGTCGACGATGCCGCAGCTTCCCGGCGTCAGCGCGCCGATGTCGAGATGATGGGCGGTGGTCACCGAGAAGCCGATCAGCCTGTCCTTGAGGAAGACCGGCACGGCGAAGGCGACGTCCGGCCCGTGCGAGGCGCCGCCATAGGGATCGTTGTGCATGATCACGTCGCCGGGACGAACCACCTCGCCGCGCGCTTTCATGGTCCGGAGGATGCCGCGGACATAGCCGGGGATCGGCCCGGACTGGAGCGGCGTCGACAGCTTGCACTCGCAGAGTTGCCGCCCCTCGGCGTCGGTGAGCGCCGCGCCGAAATCCTCGGATTCGCGGATGATCGACGGAATAGCTCATCCGCATCAGCTTGTAGCCCATCTCGATCGCGATGTTCTCGAGCGCCCCGTGGATCACCGAGGCGGTGATCGGATCGACCCGCGTCTTGACCGATGCCGCGGCTTCAACCGGCCTGAGCTGCTCGTTCATGGCTTGGCTCCGAGCGTGATGACGATGTTGCCCGACGCGTCGACCTCGGCCGAGGCGTGCGGCGGGACGACGGTGGTGCGAGTCCTTCTGTAGCACGATCGCCGGACCGGGAAGGCTGGCGCCGACCGGCAGCAGGCTCCGCTGATAAAAGGCGGTCGGCACCGATTCGAGCTTGCCGTCGACGCGGAACACGCATTCGCCGGTCCGGGTCCGCGCCCTGTCGAGGCTGCCGCCCAAGGGCGGCGCCAGCCCGGTCATTTTCGGGATGTGGCCGATGCCGCTCACCCGGATGTTGACGATCTCGATCGGGCTCGACGGAAAGGCATGGCCGTATTCTGCCGCATGCGCCGCGTGGAAGGCCTTGCCACACCTGGCCGAGCCCGGCCGCGGTCAGCGTGCCCGCCGGGAACGGGATCTTCAGTTCGTAGCCCTGCCCGACATAGCGGAGGTCGCCGATCGGCTGGAAGGTGACATCGCCGACCGGCACGCGGTCGGCATCGAACTGCTTCGCCAACTCGGCTTCCATCTCCGTGAGGTCGGCATTGAGGCGATTGAGGTCGACGCTGCCGCTCACCTGGAACTGGGTGCGGATCACGTCGTATTTGAGGTCGGTGGTCAAAAGCCCCATCGCCGAAGTGATGCCGGGATAAGGCGGCACGATGACTTCCGGAATCTCCAGCATCGCGGCGACTTCGGCGCCGTGGAGCGGCCCGGCGCCGCCGAAGGCGACGAGGGCGAAGCCGCGCGGGTCGATGCCCTTCTGCACCGTCCGCGAGCGGATGGCGTTCGCCATGTTGGCGTTGATCACGGTGAGGATGCCCTCGGCGGCGGCGTTGAGGTCGAGGCCGAGACGGTCGGCGAGGCCCTCGACCGCCCGCCGCGCCGCCGCCGGCATCGAGCTTCATCGAGCCGCCGAGGAAATCGTCGGGGTCGAGCCGGCCGAGGACGACGTTGGCGTCGGTCACCGTCGGCTCGGCGCCGCCCCTTGCCATAGGCGGCGGGCCCGGGCACCGCGCCGGCGCTCCGCGGCCCGACCTTGAAGGCGCCGCCGCGGTCGAGATAGGCGATCGAGCCGCCACCGGCGCCGATGGTGTGGATGTCGATCATCGGCATCAGGAGCGGGAAGCCGGCGATCGAGGTCGAGCGGGCGTCGGTCTCGGCGAACTTGCCGTCGACGACGATGCCGATGTCGGCGCTGGTGCCGCCGATGTCGAAGGTGATCAGCCGCTTCCTTCCGGCCAATTCGCCGACCCAGGCGCCGCCGAGCACCCCCGCGGCGAGACCGGAGAGAAGCGTCAGGGCCGGCCGCTCCGACACCATCGTCGGCGGTGGCGACGCCGCCGTTCGAGGCCATCATGCGGAGGTCGCCCTTGAGCCCGGCGTCCTTCAGGGCGCCGTCGAGATGGGCGACGTAGCGCCGCACCTTGGGGCCGATGAAGGCGGTGAGCGCCGCCGTGGTGAAGCGCTCGAACTCGCGGAACTGCGGCGAGACTGCCGACGAGGTGGTGACGAAGGCGTCGGGCAGCACTTCGCGCACGATCGCCGCGGCATGGTTCTCATGCGCCGGGTTGAGATAGGAGAAGAGAAAGCAGACCGCGACCGACTCGACGCCCGCGTCGCGGAGTTCCTCCGCCGCCTGCCACACCGCCGCTTCGTCGAGCGGCTCCAGTTCGTCGCCATGCGGCGGGACGAGCCGGCCCTTGACCGTCTTGCGGTAGCGGCGCTTGATCAGCGGCCGGTTCTGCCAGGGCAGTTCCTGCATGATCGAGTAGTGCTCGGCCCGCTGGTGGCGGGCGATATGGATGATGTCGCGGAAGCCGTCATTGGTGATCATGCCGGTCACCGCCCCCTTGTGCTCGAGGACGGCGTTGGTGGCGGTGGTGGTGCCGTGGAAGACGTAGTCGATGCTGCCGGGATCGATGGCGTTGTCGGCGCAGAGCTCCCTGATCCCGGTCATCACGCCGAGCGAAGGATCTTCCGGGGTCGTCGAGACCTTGTGGATGGCGATGGCGCCGCTGTCCTTGTCGCTGAAGACGAGGTCGGTGAAGGTGCCGCCGACGTCTACCCCGATCGTCCTCATCGCATGCCGCCTGGATAGGAACACGTCTTCGCCGTGGGTTGACTGGCGGCAATCGGGTCGGCGGCACAGGAAGAGGCCCCCCCTCGCCCCTTGTGGGAGAGGGCGGTTTCGCTTGGCGAGCAAACCTCCGCAGCCGCCCAACAACGCGGTGTCACCACAGCGAGCTTAGCGAAACCGGGTGAGGGGTACCCCGCCGGGCGTCTCGCTCTGCCATCGCCGATGCGGGCGGCGCCCGCGAGGCTCCCGTTGCGGGCTCCCCGGCGCGGCCGGCTTCGTGAGGAGACCGCCCGGTCGCCCGGCGGGGTACCCCTCACCCGGATTTCCAAGTCCGATTTGCGAAGGGCAAATCGGGGAAATCCGCCCTCTCCCACAAGGGGCGAGGGGGAGCCCTTTCTTTCGCCGTGATTCGAACCTGTGTGACTCGGCGCCAGGAACGCGGCTCGGATCGTTCCGCGGTGCCAGGAAGATGTGAGAACCTCGTAGGTTCCGGCGAGGGTCGACCATTGCCACCCCGGATCGACGACCGGGGCAGGCGCTATGGTGGCTTGGGTCCCTCGTCGGTAACCACGACCGAAAGGCGGCGATCGAAATAGGAAACTGCAGAAGGTGACGGTGGTCACAGTTTGCTCCGAACTACGCGGATTTCTTTCTTTGTATTTCGTATGCAATAGACACTAAGCCATGTCGGCAAGGACGCGGCGCACCGTGTCGCAATAGACCCGCGCCCCGCGCCCGATGTCCGCCTCGCTGGTGTCTTCGGCGGGATCGTGGCTGCGTCCGCCGATCGACGGCACGAACAGCATCGCGGTGGGCACGTCGGCGGCAAGGTTCATCGCGTCATGGCCGGCGCCGCTCGGCATAACGGTCGTCGAGGCGCCGATCGCCTTGCAGGCCGCGGCAATCATCTCGCCGATCTTTTGATCCATCTTCGCCGCCCGGAGCACGCCGGCAGGCGCCGCGCTGACCGTGACCCCTTCCTTGCCGTCTTCGCCGGCGACGAGCGCGAGGATCGCGTCGGTCATCCGGTCGAGCACGGCCTCGTCGATGTCGCGGTACTCGATCATGATCTCGGCGTCGGAGGGCACGATGTTGCCGGCGCCGGGCATGACCTTGACGATGCCGATGTTCCACACCGAGCGTGGCGAGGCGAGCCTCGGCATGATTTCATAGACGGCGCTGGCGAAGGCGAACATGCGGCGGCCTGCGTCGCGGCGCATGTCCATCGGCGTTGTGCCGGCATGGTCGGCGCGACCGGCGAAATGGACCACCTGCCGTCTCAGGCCGACAATTCCCTCGACTATGCCGATGTCGATGCCGGCTGCCTCGAGGCGAGGCCCCTGTTCGATATGCGCCTCGATATAGGCGACGGTGCGCCTGGGATCGAGCCGTTCGCGTGGCTTGCCGGCAAGCCCGGCGGCGGCTGCCGCGTCACGGAACGCCGCGCCGTCGCGCGAGCGCGCCGCGTCGAGGTCGGCCTCGCCGATCCGTCCGGCGAAGGAGGCGCTGCCGAGGCAGCCGAGGAAGGCGCCCTCTTCGTCGCCGAAGGAGACGACGTCGATGCCGACCGCGCCGCCGGTGCCCCTGAGGGCCCGCGCCGTCTCCAGCGCGAAGATTACGCCCAGCGCCCCGTCGAGCCTGCCGCCGTTCGGCACCGAGTCGCTGTGCGAGCCGAGGAGCACGGCGCGCTTCGCCGCGGCGTCGCGGCCGAAAAGGTTGCCGACCCCGTCCATGGTCACTTCCAGGCCGATGCCGGCGAACTCGCCGGCGAGCCAGGCGCGGCAGTCGAGGTCGGCCTGCGACAGCGCGGTCCGCCACATGCCGCGCCCTGTCACACCGAAGCCGTTGAGCGTGCGGAGCCCCTCGATCATTCTGTCGGTGTCGATGTCGGCGGCGTTGCCGCTGGCGGTTTTTGTGAGCATTGCCCGGCGCCTTGTTTATTGCAGTATGTATACAAAGTGATAACATTTCGTCCAGCGCCCGTTCCGTGAGGTCGGCGGGCGGGACGGCACCCTGAACCGGGGAAGGGGAACCATAGATGAAACGGACGCTTTTGTGCGCCGCCTTGTCGGCGGCCTGTGTCTTTGCGGCTTCCGCCGCGTTCGCCGATAGCGACGTCGCCCAGAAGGCGGCGGCCGCGCTTGAGCCCTACAAGAAGCTGCCCGACTTCCAGGCGGCGGGCGAGCCCTTCGACGCCAGGACCTGCATGACCGGCAAATCGATCATATCGATCCCGGCGTCGAGCGCGATTCCGTTCCTGAAGACGATCAACGACTCGATGACCAAGATCGCCGCCGACATCGGCTTCAAGTTCCAGGCGTGGGAAAACCAGGGCCAGGTGTCGCAGTGGGTGCAGGGCATCGACTATGCCATCGCCAACAAGTTCAACCTGATCGACCTCCTCGCCGGCTCCGACCCGCGCTTCCTCGAGCCGCAGGTCAAGGCGGCGCGCGACGCCGGCGCAATCGTCGTCGCCGCCCATCTCACCGGCTTCGAGCAGCCGATTCCGGGCGGCGCCTCGGCGGTGGTGCCGATCGACTACAAGACCGCCGGCGCGCTCCTCGCCGACTGGGCGATCGCCAAGACCGACGGCAAGGTCAACGCGGTCGTGCTCGTCTCCAACGAGGCGCTGTCCACCAACTCGATGGTGTCGGGCATCAAGGAGGTCTTCGGCGACTGCCCGGATTGCAAGTACAACATCGTCAATATCCCGATCCCGGAATGGGCGACGAAGATCCAGCCCAACGTCCAGTCGGCGCTGCTCGCCGACCCGACCATCAACTACGTCATCCCGATCTACGACTCGATGGCGCAGTTCGTCGTCCCGGCGATCACCATCACCGGCAAGACCGATAGCGTGAAGATCGCCACCTTCAACGGCACGCCCTTCGCGATCGGCATGATCCAGGACGGCCAGATCGAGATGGACGTCGGCGAGAACCTCGACTGGATCGCCCACGGCATCATCGATGCGGAGATGCGCATGCTGTGCGGCCTGCCCGAGGTGAAGGACCCGAAGATCCCGCTCTATATCTTCGACGCCTCGAACGCCAAGACCGCCGGCACGCCGCCCGCCGCCAACACCGGCTACGGCGACGCCTATGTCGACGGCTATCGCAAGCTGTGGAAGCTGCAGTAGCGCCGAGTGACCCGACAGTGACCGGGGCGGTGCCCGAGCCCGTCCCGGTTCTTCGCATCGCGGGCCTCTCCAAGCATTTCGGCGGCGCGAAAGCGCTCGACAATGTCGACTTCGCGGTCGCCCGCGGCGAGGTGCACGGTCTCCTCGGCCAGAACGGCTCCGGCAAGTCGACGCTGATCAAGATCCTGTCCGGCTTCCACGAGCCGGATCCGGGTGCGCGGCTTTGGGTGAACGGCGCCGAGGTTGCCCTGCCGATCCCGCCGGGCGCCTTCCGGGGGCTCGGCATCAGCTTCGTCCACCAGCATCTGGCGCTGGTCCCGTCGCTCACCGTGCTCGAGAACCTGATGATCGGCGACCTTGCGGTGGAGAGGCGCTGGAGGCTCGACTGGCGCCGCGAGACCGCCCGCGCCCGCGATCTCTTCGCCCGCTACGGCCTCGCGCTTGATCCGCGACGTCAGGTCGGCCGGCTCTCGTCGGTCGAGCGGGCGCTACTTGCCATCGTCCGCGCCTTCGACCAGCTCCGCCGGTCGAACGCTCCGACGCCGCTGCTCATCCTCGACGAGCCGACGCCGTTCCTGCCGGAGAGCGACGTCGAGCGCCTGTTCGCGCTGATCCGCAGCATTGTCGCCGAGGGCGCGAGCGTCGTCTTCGTCTCGCACGACATCGACGAGGTCCACGCGATCACCGACCGCGCCACGGTGCTGCGCGACGGCCGCGTCGCCGGCACCGTCACCACCAGCGCGGTCACCAAGGACGACATCGTCCGCCTGATCGTCGGCCGGGTGGTCGATCTCGAGGCGATGCGTCCGCCGCGCCGCGCGCTGGCGCAGCCGTCGATTTCCATCGCCGGTCTCGTCCGGCGGCATCGTCGAGGACTTCGCCCTCGACATCGCCACGGGCGAGGTCGTCGGCCTGACCGGGCTGATCGGCTCGGGCTACGACACGGTGATCGGCATGCTCTACGGCGCCGAGCCGGCGCGCCGGGGCTGGCTTACGATCGGCGGGGCGCGCCACGACGTCGCCGGCATGAGTCCGGCGGAGGCGATCCGCCTCGGCTGCGTCTTCGTCCCCGGCGACCGCGCGCGCGGCGCCGTCGTCGGGCTCAGCGTCCGCGACAACATCAGCCTGCCGGTGCTCGGTCGCGGCCTGGCGGGCGCGGCGATCAACTATCCGCGTCTCGGCCGGCGCGCCCGCGGCATCGCCGAGCGCTACGACATCCGCCCGCGCGATCCGGAACGGCTCCTCGGCGGCCTTTCCGGCGGCAACCAGCAGAAGGCGGTGCTCGCCAAGTGGTTCGAGGTGACGCCGGCGCTCATTCTCCTCGACGAGCCGACCCAAGGCGTCGACATCGGCGCCCGCGAGCAGGTCTTCAACATCATCCGGGCGATGTGCGAGAAAGGCGCCGCGGTAATCTGCGCCAGCTCCGACTACGAGCAGCTCGCCGCGATTTCCGACCGCGTCATCGTCTTCAGCCGCGGCCGCGCCGCGGTGACGCTGCCGCGGCGACGCCATTTCCAAATCGGCGATCGCCGAAAGCTGCTATCGTAGCGCCGAACCCGGAATGGCGGCGGAGGCGGCCGCGTGAGTCTCGCGACCAGCGACACGGTCTCGGCGGATCCAAGGCGGCAGGTCTGGATTGACCGCGCCGAACGTTTCGGGCTGGTCATCGCCTGGATCGCCGTCATCATCGTCTTCGGCGCCGTCCGGCCGGACACCTTCCTGTCCTGGGCGAATTTCTCCACCATCCTCGGCTCGCAGGCGGTCCTTGTCGTCGTCACCCTCGGCCTGATCATTCCGCTCACCGCCGGCGACTACGACCTCTCGATCGCAAGCGTGCTGACGCTCTCCGCCATGCTGATCGCCGTCCTCAATGTCTGGGCGGGCATTCCGATCGGCTTCGCCGTGCTGCTTGCGCTTGGCGCCGGCGTGCTGGTCGGATTCCTCAACGGCTTCTTCGTCATCTATTTCCGCATTCACTCGCTGATCATCACGCTCGGCATGGGCACATTCATCCACGGCCTGACGCTGTGGTTCTCCGACACCCAGACGATCAGCGGCGTCTCGATGGTCCTGGTGCGGGCGGTGATCATCACCCGCTTTCTCGGCATCCCGCTCGCCTTCTATTACGCGCTGATCCTTGCGGTTCTGATCTGGTACGTCTTCTCATACACGGCGCTCGGCCAGCGGCTGCTCTTCGTCGGGCGCGGGCGCGAGGTGGCGCGGCTTTCCGGCATCAATGTCGACCGCATGCGCTGGGGCGGCCTGGTCGTCTCCGCTTTTCTCGGCGCCCTCGCCGGGGTGATCTATGCCGGCACCATCGGCGCCGCCGACCCCAATTCGGGCCTGACCTATCTTCTTCCCGCCTTCGCCGCCGCCTTCCTCGGCGCGACCAGCATCCAGCCGGGCCGTTTCAACCCGATCGGCTCGGTCATCGCCGTCTACTTCCTGGTCACCGGCATCACCGGCCTGTCAATCCTAGGCGTCTCGACTTTCGTCCAGGACCTCTTCTATGGCGGCGCCCTGATCGTCGCGGTGACGCTGTCGCAATTCGTGCGTGGCCGCGAGGAACGGCTGAGCTGAGTTTTGGCGAGAGGATGTCCAATGCCGTCTTGACCAGGGCGGTCGCGGCGCGGGGTTTCATGTCCCGCCCGCGATTGGTTCCATCGTTCGACGCGAAAATATCAGCGCCCATCCCGTTGATTCTCAAGGAACACGCCGGCATCTGCCGTCGTTCACCTTCGGGCGGCACAGCGAGAAGGTGAAACGATGAACCAGAACCAGGAACGGCAAGGACAGGGCGGTCAAGGCGGGCGGCAGGGCCAAGGCGATCAAAGCGGTCAGGGCGGCCAGGGCGGTCAGCACCAGGGCGGCCAGGGTGATCAGGGCGGTCGTCAGGATCAGGGCGGCCAGCGCCAGGGCGGCATGGACCGTCCCGGGCAGGGCGGCCGGAAAAGCTAGTCCGCATCTCGTCCCGTCGGCTTCGCCCGAGGCTCGGGCGAAGCCGAACCCTTTTTCTCCCGGCACCCGATTTCCTGTAAGGAGAAGGGAAACCGCGGCTGGGCCGGCAAAACGGGATCGAAGGAGCGCGCCATGATCGGGCAGGACGTCGGGAAACCGGCACAGGACGGTCAACCCGAGCCGGCGAACAAGAATGTCGGGCAGCGAAGCGGCGGCGAGGACCGGACCCGGGGCGCCGACGCTGACGAGCATCGTGGCGAGCCGGAAAACCCGCCGGAAAATCCGGATCACGACCGGCGCAAGCGCTGAATCCCCCGGAGGCGCAAGTACAGGAACAAAAAGGACCGCCCCCGTCGTGAGCCGGACGGAGGCGGTCCAGGTGCACGCCCGTCCAGACACTCCAGGGGCTATGGGGGGATGCTCGCACTGGCGCGCCCGAACGCCCAACAACGCTGCACTCCCGGGAAGGTTCCGGCGCGTCGCGGTTTTTTTATTGGGCTCGGTAGCGGCCCATTGGAGCGCCGCGGGCCGGCCGTAACCACCTTTTGCCTTGTCAAAATCCGCTCGCCGCAGCCAAATGGCGCCTCACGACGAGGTGACGCGGGCGGCGCCGGCACATGACGGAGAAGTTCAGGCGGGTTTTCGGCGACCGCAAAGTCGCCATCGCCATGATCCATCTCGGCGCGCTTCCCGGGACGCCGCTCCATGACAAGGCGGCGGGGCTTGCCGGGCTGATCGATGGGGCGCGGCGGGACCTCGCCGCGCTTCAGGCCGCTGGCTTCGACGCCGTGATGTTCGGCAACGAGAACGACCGCCCCTACGAGTTCCAGGTCGACACCGCCTCGACCGCCACCATGGCCTATGTGATCGGCGCGCTCCGTTCCGAGATCACCGTCCCGTTCGGGGTCAACGTCCTGTGGGACCCGATGAGCACGATGGCGCTCGCCGCCGCGACCGGCGCCGGCTTCGTCCGCGAGATCTTCACCGGCGCCTATGCTTCCGACATGGGTCCATGGAACCCGGACGCCGGCGCCGCGCTTCGCTACCGCGACCGCCTCGGGCGAAGCGACCTCGCCGTCCTCTTCAACGTTTCCGCCGAGTTCGCTTGGTCGCTCGACCGGCGGAGCCTCGCCGACCGCGCCCGGAGCGCCGTCTTCTCCTCGATCCCGGACGCGATCCTCGTTTCCGGCGCGATCACCGGCGAGGCGGCGGCAATGTCGGAGCTCGAGGCCGTCAAGGCGGTGCTTCCCGGCACGCCGGTTCTCGCCAATACCGGGGTGAAGCACGCGACCGTCGCCGACGTTTTCCGCATCGCCGACGGCTGCATCGTCGGCTCTTCGCTCAAGGTCGACGGCAACACCTGGAACCCGGTCGATCCCGACCGTGCCGCCGAGTTCATGCGGCTCGTCCGGCAAGCGCGGAGCGAATAGTCGTGGCCCGGCAAGCAAACGCCAAGGCCGACCCGCTCAAGGATCGTCTCCGCGCGCTCGCCACGGAGCTGATGCTGATCCCGGGTCTCAGCGGCTACGAGGGGCGGGTGCGCCGCCGCCTCGCCGCCGAACTCAAGGCGCTCGGCGTCGCTTCCCGTTCCGACCGCCTCGGCAATCTCATCGCCACCATCGAGGGCGACAAGGCCGCGCCGGGCATCATGCTCTTCGCCCATATGGATCAACTCGGCCTAGTCGTCCGCAAGATCGAGGCGAACGGGCTCGTCCGTGTCGAGCGGCTCGGCGGCGTGCCCGAGAAGGCGCTGCCGGCGCAGGCGGTTCTGTTCTGTATTGGCGAGGGCCGCGACATTCCCGGCGTCATCGCCAACAAGAGCCACCACGCGACGGCTCCGGACGAAAAGTACCGCGTGCTGCCTTATCAGGAGCTCTACGTCGACGCGGGCTTCGCCACCGCCGCCGAGGCTGTCGTCGCCGGCATCGATGTCGGCACCCCGATCGTCTACGCCCCGAAAGTGGTGGCGCTTGCCGGCGACCGCCTTGCCGGCACCTCGGTCGACGACCGGGCCGCCTGCGCGGTGATGATCGAGGTCGCCCGCGGCCTCCACGCGGCGAAGCGCCGGCCGACCGTGCATCTCGTCTTCTCGGTGCTCGAGGAGTTCAATCTCCGCGGTGCAGTGACGGCGGCGAACGTCTTGTCTCCGGACGTCGCCATCCAGCTCGACCTGATCCTCGCCACCGACATGCCAGACATGACCGCGCGCGGCGACGTCAGACTTGGCGGCGGTCCGGCGATGAGCCTCTACAGCTTCCACGGCCGCGGCACGTTGAACGGCACCATCCCGCATCCGGCGCTGGTCCGTCACTTCGCCGGGACCGCGGGACGGGAGCGCATCCCGCTGCAGCGGAGCGCCCATATCGGGGCGCTCACCGACTCGTCCTATGTTCAGCTCGTCAATGGCGGCGTCGCCGCGATCGACCTCGGCTTTCCCGCCCGCTATACCCACTCTGCGCTGGAGGTCTGCGACCTTTCCGACCTTGCCGACCTGACGCGACTTCTCCTCGCCGGCATCAGCGGGATCGGACGCGGCTTCAGCCTCGATCGGGACGATTACCCGGAATGAGCGTCTATCTCGGCATCGATATCGGCACCTTCGAATCGAAGGGCGTACTGGTCGACGGGGGAGGGGCGATCGTCGCCGCTGCCGCGAGGCCCCACAAGATGATCGTGCCGCGGCCGGGCTGGGCCGAGCACCGGCCGACCGAGGACTGGTGGGGAGACTTCACCTGGCTGAGCCGGAAGCTCCTCGCCGATAGCGGGGTCGCGCCTTCCGAAATCCGCGCGATCGGGGCGAGCGCCATCGGCCCCTGCATGCTGCCGGTCGACGCTGACGGCGAGCCGCTGATGAACGGCGTCCTCTATGGCGTCGACACCCGTGCGGCCGAGGAGATCGTCGAGCTGAGCGAGGCGATCGGCGAGGACGTCCTCCTCGACCGCTGCGGCAACGCGCTCACCTCGCAGTCGGTCGGGCCGAAGATCCTGTGGCTCAAGCGCCACCAGCCCGAGATCTTCGCGAAGACCCGGAAGATCCTTACCGCCACCTCCTATCTCGTCTACCGGCTCACCAACGCCTTCGTCATCGACCACTACACGGCGGCGAATTCGAGCCCGCTCTACGTCGTCGACGAGCTTGCCTGGAGCGATGCGCTCGGCCCCGACATCATTCCCCTCGACCGCATGCCCGACCTTGCCTGGACGACCGATATCGCCGGCACGGTGACCGCGCGCGCCGCCGAGGAGACCGGCCTCGCCGCCGGCACGCCCGTGATCTGCGGCTCGGTCGACGCCGCCGCCGAGGCGATCAGCGTCGGCGTCCTCGATCCCGGCGACATGATGCTGATGTACGGCTCGACCATCTTCGTCATCCTGATCACGGCGTCGCGCGTCCGCGACCGGCGGCTCTGGTACGCCCCCTGGCTGTTCCCGGGCGAGCACGCCTCGATGTCGGGGCTTGCGACGAGCGGCACGCTCACCCACTGGTTCCACGATACGCTCGCCCGCGACCTCGATCCGGCGACGGCGATGATCGCGCTCGCCGGCGAAGCTGCCGCCTCGCCGCCCGGCGCCAATGGCCTCGTCCTCCTCCCCTATTTCTCGGGCGAGCGGACGCCGATCCACGACACCCACGCCAAGGGCGTGCTCTTCGGCCTCAACCTCACGCACACGCGCGGCGACATCTACCGGGCGTTCCTCGAGGGCATTGCCTGCGGCACCAACCATATCGTCGAGACCTACCACGAGGCCGGCGTCGACCCGCGGGCGATCCTCTCGGTCGGCGGCGGCACCAGGAACACGGTGTGGGCGCAGGCGACCTCCGACGTCTCCGGCCGCACCCAGATCGTCCGCGAGAAGACGATCGGCGCCTCCTATGGCGACGCCTTCCTGGCGGCGCTGGCGGTCGGCGACGTGCGACGCGAGGACATCCGCGCCTGGAATCCGGTCGCCTCCGAATTCACCGCCAACCCGGCCAATGCCGCGGTCTACGCGCGGCAATACGCGGTCTTCAAGGACCTCTACGCCCGCACCCGCGACCTGATGCGGCGGGTGGAAGATGGACACCCAGCCTTATAAGCTTGAGACTGTATAATGCCAGGATTATATTGACGGATGAGTTGGGAGGTCGAGCACACAAATGAATTTGAGGAATGGTGGAGGGTGCTGAGCGAGGGGCAACAGGAGGATGTGGCCGTCGGCGTCGAGCTGCTGATGACCTACGGACCTCGATTGCCATTCCCGCATTCGTCCGGGGTTGCCGGCTCGCGACATGGTCGTTTGCGAGAGCTCCGTGTGCAGAGCTTCGGGAGGCCACTCCGCATCTTCTACGCATTCGACCCGCGGCGCATGGCGATCCTGCTGATTGGTGGAGACAAGACAGGCGACGGCCGATTTTATGAAAGATTCGTTCCGCTTGCCGACGACCTGTACGACACATACCTCGCTGAATTGAGGAAGGAAGGCCTGATCAAATGAGCGGACATCGTCCCTTCGGGGAGCTTACCAAGAGCTGGCCGCCTGAGCGGTCTGCTCGGGTTGCGCGCCGAAAAGATCAGCTGCTGCGTGATGTCGAGGAGGCGGCGCTTGCCGATCTGCGCAAGGCACTGAGCATCACCCAGGAGGAACTCGCCCGGACGCTCGGCAAATCCCAGGCGGCGGTGGCGCAAATGGAACAACGTGGCGACATGAAGGTCAGCACGCTCCGCGAGACGATCGAGGCCATGGGCGGCACACTCGATCTCGTCGCCCGTTTTCCGGGCGGCGACGTCAAGATCACCCGCTTGGGCGAGATCGGCGATTGAGCTGCCTCCAGGTCACTTTTCTGCCGCGTGGTAGATAGGCGATGGGCCGCCACATCACCGAGCCGCGTCCGAGCACCGCCTTCGCCACGGTCGATCTCGACCGGCCGGGAAAGTCGGTCGGCTTCGTCATGATTCCGCACTCGCCGCATGAGGACGCGTGGGGCGCGACCCGGCTGCCGATCGCGGTGATCGCCAACGGCAGCGGCCCCACCGTCATCGTTAGCGGCGGCAATCACGGCGACGAATATGAGGGCCCGATCGCGATCGGCGAGATGATCCGCGGCCTCGACCCGACTGCAATCGAGGGCCGCCTCATCCTGATGCCGTCGGTCAACGCGCCGGCGCAGATCGCCGGCCTCCGCACCTCGCCGGTCGACGGCAAGAACCTCAACCGCACCTTTCCCGGCAATCCGCACGGCACCATCACCGAGCAGATCTCCGCCTGGCTCTGCGACGTGCTCTTCCCGCTCGCCGACGCCTTCATCGACCTCCACTCCGGCGGCTCGTCGCTGTCGATCATCCCGAGCGCGATCATCGAGCCGACCGAGGACGCCGCCCTCCACAGGAGGAACATCGCCGCGGCGCTCGCCTTCGGCGCGCCGATGACGGTGGTGATCGCCAATCTCGGCGACCCGCGCACCTCGACCGCCGCTGCCTGCCGCGCCGGGCTCATCACGGTCGGCACCGAGATGGGCGGCGGCGGCACGGTGTCGCCCGAGGCGCTCACGATATGCCGGCGCGGGGTCAGGAACCTGCTCGCCCATCTCGGCGTGCTGCCCAAGGATGCGGCGGAGCCGCCGCGCTGCGAGCGCGGCGTCCTCGAGCTGCCCGGCGAGCGGGCCTATGTCTATGCCGGCACCGACGGCGTCTTCGAGCCGTTCCATGACAAAAGCCGCGCGGTCAAGACCGGCGAGGAGGCGGGCCGCATCCACGTTCCCTGGGACCCGGCGCGCGAGCCCGAGTTGCTCCGCTACCAGGCCGACGGCATCCTCTACGGCATCCGCCAGCCGGGTCGCGTCAGGCCCGGCAATTGTTGCCTGGTCGTCGCCGCACCCTACGCCGGGGCGCTCGCGTGATCGGCATCGCCGACATCGAGGCGGCGCGCCGGCGGATCGCCGGCCGTGTCCGCCGAACGCCGGTCACCGCGCTCGACCAGCTCAAGGCGCCGCCGCCGACCGAGGCGCGGGTCTCGCTGAAGCTCGAATGCCTGCAGGTCACCGGCTCGTTCAAGGCCCGCGGCGCCATGAACCGCCTGCTCGGCGCACCGCCCGGCGAGATCGAGGCCGGCATCGTCACCGCCTCCGGCGGCAATCACGGCCTCGCCGTCGCGCGCACCGCTTACGTCGCAGGCGTGCCCGCCGCGATCTACGTGCCGTCGAACGTCTCGCCGGCCAAGGTCGCCAAGATGAAGGCGTGGGGCGCCCGCGTTGAAGTCGTCGGCGACGTTTTCGACCAGGCCAATGCTGCCGCCCTCGACTACGCGGCGAAGACCGGCGCCGCCTATTTCCATCCCTTCGCCGATCCGCTGGTGGTCGCCGGGCAGGGGACGCTCGGCCTCGAGATCCTCGACGACCTGCCGGACATCGACGCGATCCTGGTCGCGATCGGCGGCGGCGGCCTGATCTCCGGCCTTGCCACCGCGCTCCGCGCGCGGCGGCCGGGCGTGAAGATCATCGGCATCGAGCCGGTCGGCTCGCCGACGCTGAAGGCAAGTCTCGACGCTGGTCATGTCGTGACCTTGCCCGCCATCACCTCGCGGGTGCCGACCATGTCGTGCCGCCGCACCGACGAGCGCATCTTCGAAGTGGTCCGAGCCACTGTCGACGACGTCGTCCTCGTCACCGACGACGCGATGGAGGCGGCCTCGCGCTGGCTGTGGTTCGAGATGGGCGTCGCCGCTGACCTCTCCGGCGCCGCTTCGCTCGCCGCACTCCACCAGGGCATCCCGGCCCTCACCGGCGCCCGCCATATCTGCGCGCTGGTCTGCGGCGCCGGGGCGGAGGGGACGGGTTAGGCGCAGCGCAAGCGTGTTGGATCGACGTGACGGGTGTCCTTCGAGGCTCGACCGCATGGCGGTCGAGCCTCTGGATGGCGATGGGGTTTGGCACCGTGGTCGAAGGGGCGCTCTCGCAAAACACATCGTCGCCATCCTGAGGTGCTCCGCGAAGCGGAGCCTGGAAGGACGCACCGGCGTCTGATCTCGTCACCCGGTTCCGAGCACCCCGCGCATGTGCGCGAGGATCAGGTCCCGCCCGCGTTCGCCGGTCTCCCGCGTCGCCTTGGCCGCACTCCGCGTGTACCATTTCCTGGCCGACCGCCGTTTCATCTCGACCGCCTCGGGGCAAAGTGCCAGCATCAGCGAGGTCTCGCCCTCGCCGGCATGGTCGAAGGGATAGGCCGCGATGATCTCCGGCGTCATCAGCGGGTGGCCTTTGATCCAGTTGAACGGGTCGCTGCCGGTCGCCTGGCTCGCGTAGTAGTCGGCCATCGTCTCGTTGCCCCAGAAGCCCTCGCCGCGTGTCGCTTCGAGCTGGGCGAAGATCGCCTGGCGGGCCGCGAACTTGAAGGCGAGGTCGGTCGGCATGCCGGCGGCGAAATTCTCCGTCTGGTGGTGGATGAAAAAGTGGATGTTGCGGAAGCCGATCCGAAGCAGCCCGCGGAACATGTCGCGGGCGAAGGGGATGAGCGCGTCGGCGGCGACGTGGAGCGTGCCGGTCCCCTCCGGCGGCTCGACCGCATAGCTCGCGGCGCCGTAAGTGAAGGGCGGCAGGATGACGAGGTCCATCTCCGCTTCGAGGAGGTCGAGCATCTTCGTCACCGCCAAGGTGTCCATGCCGACCGCCATGTGCTCGCCGTGATATTCGAGGACGCCGAGCGGCAGCACCACCGGCCAGTTCGCTTTGATCGCCTTCCGGATCTGGTAGGGCAGCATCAGCTCGTAGCGCATTCTTGGTTTCTCCTCCGGCGCGCGATAGTGAGGAGCAAAGCAAGCCGGGGACCCGCCAGCAATGCCTTCCGCGCAATTCGTTCTTGAAGGCGCCGTCACGGTCGACGGGGCCGACCGCTTCCCGCACGCGCTCCGCCGCCTCGAGGAGGCCTTTTCGAGGATCGACTGGCGGCCTTCTCGCGCCGGGACCGGGATGCCCCTCGTCAGCCTCGCGACCGATGCCGCGATGGCGGAAGGCGCCTTCCGCATCGAGCCGGCGCCCGGTCCTCCGGCGGCGGTGCGGATCGTGGGCGGGCGCATCTCCGGCGTCATCTATGGCATAGAGGCGCTGATCGCCCGCGGCGGCTCCGATCCGGCGAAGCTCGCGGTCGGCGTCGAGCCCATCGCGGAGACACCGGGCCTCGCCTACCGCACGTTCTGGACCTGGGACCACTCGACAAACTGGGAATTGTCGCAGGTGGGCCACCAGGAGATCGGCGTCTTCAATCCCTATGGCAAGCCGCCCGGGGGCTTTCTCGCCGACTACCGCCGCCTCGTCGATTTCTGCAGCCGGAACCGCATCGCGGCCGTCGTCATCTTCGGCTTCCTCCGCGATTCCCATGGCGGCGTCGCCGCCGCGCAGGAGCTATGCCGCTACGCCAATGAGCGCGGCGTGCGCATCATTCCGGGCATCGCCATCGGCGCCTATGGCGGCGTCTATTGGGAGGGCGACCACCCCTACAACCTCGCCACTTGGCTCCGGAAGAACCCGCAATTCGCCGCGAGCATGGAGAAGGGCGTCGGCTTCCAACTCGCCGACCTCGCCTTCCCGCTCAGCTTCCCGCGCTCCGACTATACGCTGAGCGCCTGCCCGAGCGCGCCCGAGACGATGGCGTGGATGGAGGAGGGCGTCGCCTGGCTCGCCGACGCCTTCGACATCGGCGGCATCAATATCGAGAGCGGCGACTACGGCGTCTGCGGCTGCGACCGCTGCGTCGCCCGGCGTAGGAATGCGGCGGAGGCGGCGCGCCGCGCCTCAGACCACGGCGATTCCTGGTCGCATACCGACATGGCGGAGAATTTCCCGCGCCTCTACCGCGCGGCGAAGGCGAAGCGCCCCGACCTCTGGGTCTATTGCGAGATGCAGTGGGACAATCTGCTCGATCCGGTCGCCCGCGAGGCGCAGGCGAAGCTGCCGATGGGCGGCATCTATCAGCACACCGCCAACCGGAGCTTCTGGCGCCGGCTCCGCACCGAGCTTTCGCGAGACTATGTCGCGGCGCTGCCGACCCGGCCCAACGTGCTCCGCTGCCAGTTCGCCTGCCAGTGGAACGGCGACGAGCGGACCGAGCGCTACGCCTTCAACGCCAAAACCTTCGCCGACATGGCCGAAGTCGCTGCGCGCGTCGGGATGGAAGGCCTGACCGTCTGGGGCGAGCCGTCGCCGTATCACGCGACCGTCGAATTCAGTTACCTCGCCTTCGCCCGCTTCACCTTCGAGCCGGCGCTCACCTGGGAACGTTTCCTCGACGAGGAGGTTTCGCCGCGGCTCGGCGGCCGTACCGCCGCCGAGCGCTTCGTGGCCATCGCCGAGGAGATCGACCTGAACCAGCGCCTGCCGGCCGCCCGCCTTGCCGCGCTCCGCGCCGAGGCGATGGCGCATGTCGGCGATGCCGGCAGCGACGCTGCCCGCCGCTGGCTTAGCCTCGGCGAGCAGATTGCGCGCCGTGCGTATATGGGGGCATAAACGGGACGAACCCTTCCGTTGCGCGGCGACGTTCTTCTATTATCTGCGGCGACGGTTTTTCGCGGGAGGATATGATGAAGCAGGCAGTGCGCGTGCTGGCGATGGGTGCAGTGGCGGCAATGGTTGCGGGAATGGCTGAGGCCCAGGATGGCCAGCCCCTCTCGGCCTGCGCGGAAGCGGTCGGCGCCTGGCTCACGACCAATCCCGGCAACGAACCAAGCCGGACCCTCCTGAGCTTGACAGCCGACGGCCTGGTGCTGTCCGCCGATTCCGGCGAGGGAGGGGGAGTGGGCTACGCACCCTTCACCGGTGCTCACGGAGCTTGGCGCTGCGTGGCGAGCGAGGCAGGAAGCTTGCGCCTGAGCGCCACCATCCTCGACTTCACTGTTCCAACGGCTGATTGGCCGAAGCAGCAAATCGGCCGGCTCGACATCGACGGGACCATCGACACAAAAAAGGGAACGATGAGTGGAACGATGACCCTACTGTTCGCGCCGCTCGACGACGATCCATTCATGGCCGCCGAGCTCGCGGAGGACGCCGCCGGAACGTTCAGTGCGATCAGGATCACCGCGCCCTAGCCGACGCGCAGGTTACAGGCAATCAGGGGGGACCATGCTCAAATCGATCGATCCGATTCTCAATGCCGACGTGCTCTACGCGCTCCGCGCCATGGGCCACGGCGACGATCTCGTCATCTGCGACACCAACTTCCCCGCCGATTCGGTGGCGCGCCAGACTGTGTTCGGCGAGCTTCTCCGTATCGACAATGTCACCGCCGCCCGCGCCGCCAAGGCAATCCTGTCGGTCTTCCCGCTCGACCCCTTCGTCGAGCAGCCGGCGCTCCGCATGGAGGTGGTCGACAAGCCGAACGAGGTCCCGCAGGTGCAGTCGGAGGTGCAGAAGGAGATCGACGCCGCCGAAGGCCGCTCCTGGCCGATGGGTTCGATCGAGCGCTTCGCCTTCTACGACCTCGCCAGGAAAGCCTATTGCGTGATCCAGACCGGCGAGCGCCGCTTCTATGGCTGCTTCGTCTTCAAGAAGGGCGTCATCCCGCCCGACGCCGCCTGAAGCCACGCCGATGGCCGGCCCTGGACGCGGCGTCGCCATTCTCGGCATCTTCGTCGCCGACCTCGCCTTCCGCGCCGGCCGTATGCCGGCGATGGGCGAGACGATCCTCGGTTCGGCCTTCAAGATGGGGCCGGGCGGCAAAGGCTCGAACCAGGCGGTCGCCGCCGCCCGCGTCGGCGCCGCGGTGACCTTCATCTCCAAGCTCGGCAAGGACGACTTCGCCGCAATCGCCCGCGCCGCCTGGGCCGCCGAGGGGATCGCCGCGCGGATCGCCGAAGCGCCGTCAGAGCCGACCGGCGCCGCCTTCATCTATGTCAACGACCGGACCGGCGAGAACGCGATTATCGTCGTCCCCGGCGCTGCCGGCACGATCGCGCCCGCCGACGTCGAGGCGGCGGCCGACGCGATCCGCGACGCCGCCGTCTTCGTCACCCAGCTCGAACAGCCGGTTGCCGCCGCCCGCCGCGGCCTCGAGATCGCCCGCGCCGCCGGCGTCGTCACCGTCTTCAACCCGGCCCCGGCCGAACCGCTCGACGATTCGTTCTATCCGCTCTGCGACTACGTCACGCCGAATGAAAGCGAAGCGGCGCTGCTCACCGGTATCCCCGTCGCGACCGTCGACGATGCCCGAAAGGCCGGCGACATCCTGCTCGCAAAGGGCGCCGGCGCCGCGCTGATCACCCTCGGCGAGGCCGGCGCGCTCCTCCACACCGGCTCGGCCTCGACCGTGATCCCAGCCTTCCGCGCCGGCCCGGTGATCGAAACCACGGGCGCCGGCGACGCCTTCAACGGCGGCTTTGCCGCGGCGCTCGCCCGCGGCGCTTCGCCGGCGGAGGCGGCCCGTTTCGGCTGCGCCGCCGCCGGCATCTCGGTGACCCGCGCCGGCACCGCGCCGTCGATGCCGCGGCTCGCCGAGGTCGAGGCGCTGCTCGCCGCCGCGCGCTAGGGCGCACGCGCATTACACGATCTTCATGAGCGCTCGGCCCGCGCTTTGTTGACACCTGACAAAGCGCAAGCATAGTAAAACGTTGCCTTGGCGAGACCGTCGCGACCGCCGCTCCAGGGTATTGCAGCGCAGCGTAAGCGACGTCGCCAGGGACGGGACCATCGCGGTCCCAGACAAAAAGGGAGGGAATTCAAGTGAGATTGGATGTCTACAACCGGCTGCTCGCGCTACAGGTGAGCCGTCGCCGGGTTCTCAAGGGCGCTGCCACCGCCGGCTCCGTCGCCGCGTTTGCGGCCACCGGTTCGCTCGGCCGCATCTCCAGCGCCTTCGCTGCCGACATGTCGCAGGAAGAAATGGACCTGCGCAAGCAAATCCTCCAGATCCCGGGCGTCGGCAAGGGATCGCCGGGGGACGCAGACTGGCAAAAGGTCGGTGAATTGTGCCTCGGCGCCACCAAGCAGAACGTCAAGGAAGGCGAGTTCGCCGGCGTCGAGCTGGTTTTCATGGGCCTCAACAACCAGAATCTTCACAACCTTCTGTTCCGCGGCTTCCTCAAGCCGTGGGAGGCCTATACCGGCGCCAAGATCAGCTGGATCGATCTCGCCCAGGCCGACTACAACCCGCGCCTGCAGCAGTCGATCGCGACCGGCACCGTCGATTTCGACATCATCGAGATGGGCGCGCCGTTCGAGGGCGATACCGCCGGCAAGGGCCTGCTCGACGAGATGCCGGACTGGGTCAAGACCCAGATCGACATGGACGATTACGTCAACTACCTCAAGCCGCCGGTCGGCACCTGGGACGGCAAGACCTACCGCATCACCATCGACGGCGATACCCACACCTTCTGCTATCGCACCGACTATCTCGGCGACGGATCGATCAGCGGAATGACCGAGCCGCCGACCACCTGGGACGAGGTCAACGAGATCACCAAGAAGGTGAAGGGGCAGAAGGATCCGCTCACCGGTCTCGACGCCTATGGCTTCCTCGATCCGCTCAAGGGCTGGGGCGGCTTTGGCTTCTATTTCCTCGAGGATCGCGCTTCGGCCTATGCCAAGCATCCGGACAACCCGGCCTGGCTCTTCGATCCCGACACGATGAAGCCCTACGTCAACAACCCGGCCTGGGTGCAGGCGATCCAGGACGTGATGGACCTGATCGCGGCCGGCGCCTATCCCCCCGACCAGATCAATGCCGATCCCGGAACCACCGGTTTCCAGCAGTTCCTCGCCGGCACCGGCTCGATGCTTTGCTGGTGGGGTGACATCGGCTCCAACGCCCGCACCTCCGACTCCTCGGTGATCGGCGACGTCGTCGGCTTCTCGATCAATCCCGGCGCCAAGAAGGTCTACAACGTCAAGACCAGCCAGTGGGAAACGCCCGACAAGCCGAACTTCGCGCCGAATTTGGCCTATCTCGGCTGGGGCGTCTACGTCACCAACCGCGTCTCCGGCGACGAGAAAAAGCGCAAAGCCGCGTGGTCGGCGGCGGCCCATCTCGGCGGCAAGGACCTCTCGCTGTGGACGGCGGCCTATCCGTCCGGCTTCCAGCCCTACCGGAACTCGCATTTCAACTACGACGAATGGGAAGCCGCCGGCTACGATCGGGCCTTCGCGGAGGACTATCTCGGCTCGAACCTCGACAGCTACAACCATCCCAACGGTGCGATCGAGCCGCGCATCCCCGGCATCTTCCAGTACTATTCGGTTGCCGAGGACGAGCTCGCCAAGGGCTATGCCGGCCAGTACAAGTCGGCGCAGGAAACCGCCGATGCGATCGCGGCCGCCTGGGAGAAGATCACCGAGCAGATCGGACGCGATAGCCAGATCAAGCTCTACAAGGCCTCGCTTGGCATGTAGTCGCGGCCGGTTAGCCGGCCTTCACTGAAAGCGGACTGGTGGCGCCGACCGCGCCGCCAGTCCACGTTTTCTTAGCGGTCAGGTTCGTTCATCGCGCGCGGCGGCCATGACGACTTCGACATCCCCGGACGTCGGCCACACCTTCGAAACCGTCGGGGGCCCGACGACCTTGGGCCAGAAGGCGGCGGGCAAGCTCATCGTCGCCGCCGGCTCGCTGCTCTTCGCCGCGGTGCTCATCTTCCAGGTCCTGTTCACCGCCGGCGTCACCCAGTCCGGCTTCGCCACCTGGCAGCCGGTGATCTTTGCCTATGGGCTGTGGGGAGCCGCCATCGTTTTCGGCCAGATCCTCATCCGCGGCGAGCGCGGCTTGCGCGCGGCGTTCGTGCTGCCGGCGGTTTTCTTCACCGTCGCGCTGGTCATCTTCCCGACGCTCTTCGGCCTCTACATCGCCTTCACCAGCTGGAACCTGAGCTCGGCCCTCGGGCGCCATCTCAATGGCCTCGACAACATCCGGCACATGTGGAGCGATCCGTTCTACTGGAACGCGCTTCGCAACATGATCTACTACGTGATCGCGGTCTTCTTCGAATACGCGATCGCCTTCGGCCTCGCGCTCCTTCTCAACGCCGAGATCAGGGCCCGGCGCTTCTTCCGCATCGTCTTCCTTCTTCCCTTCATGCTGTCGCCGGTGGCGGTAAGCTGGATGGTCGGCAAGTCGATCATGGAGAACCGCTTCGGCCCGGCGGCGCGGCTCGCCCGCCTCCTCGGCTGGCAAAGCCCGGCCTTCTTCAGCGATCCCTGGATCGCCCGGCTGTCGATCGAGGTGATGGACGCCTGGGTGTTCATCCCGCTCATCATGATCCTGCTCCTTGCCGGCCTTCAGGCCCTCCCCAAGGAGATCCTCGAAGCGGCCAAGGTCGACGGCGCCGGTCCCTGGCAGACGTTCTGGCGGATCACCTTCCCGCTGATGCTGCCGGTCTCGATCACCGCCATCATCATCCGCATCATCTTCAAGCTGAAGCTCGCCGACATCGTCATCAACGTCACCGCCGGCGGACCGGGCGGGGCGACCGACACGGTGTCGAGCTTCATCTATCGCGAGTACCGCGACCGCTCGAATGTCGGCTACGGCACGGCGCTCGCCGAGTTCTACCTGATCGTGATCATCGTCTTCATCACGCTCCTCTTGCTCTTCAGCCGGCGTTTCACCAGGCGCTTCGCCTCGACCGCGACCGCGGTCAGGACCGCCTGAGGCGGCGATGGCGACCTACGCACCCGCCGTCGAAGGCGCCCGCGTCTACCAGGTGTCCCGCGGCGCTTCGTTTGTCGCGACCCGGCTGCTGATCTACGCCGTCCTCGTCCTGTGGGCCTTCATCTGCCTGTTCCCGATCTACTGGACGCTCACCACCTCGTTCAAAACCGCGCCGGACGTGATGCAGGGCCACCTGATCCCGCTGGTCGACTTCACGCCCGACTGGAAGGGCTGGCGCTCGCTCGGTCTTTCGCCCGACACGATCTTCGAGACCTCGACGGTGCGCGAGGAGTTCCTCAAGCGCTTCACCAACAGCCTGATCGCCTCGCTTGGCGGCTCGTTCCTCGCGGTCGCCATCGGCGCACTTGCCGGCTACGGGCTCGCCCGCTTCCCCTACCGCTTCGGGCCGATGAAGAACGACGACATCTCGTTCTTCTTCCTGTCGCAGCTCATCCTGCCGCCGGTCGTTCTCGCGATGCCGTTCCTCGTCCTCTACAAGGAGCTGGCGCTGCTCGACTCGCTCCCCGGGTTGATCCTGGTCTACACGCTGATGGTCCTGCCGATCGTCGTCTGGATCATGCGCGACCAGTTCATGACGATCCCGCTTGAGCTTGAGGAAGCGGCGCTGGTCGACGGGCTTTCGATCTGGGGCACGTTCATGAGGATCGTGCTGCCGCTTGCCCTCCCCGGCATGGTCGCCGCTTTGATCCTCGCCCTGGTCCTCTCGTGGAATGAGTACTTCTTCGCCGCGCTGCTCACCGGCGCCAGTGTCCAGACCCTGCCGGTAATGGTGGCGAGCCAGACCGGCTCGCAAGGCATCAGCTGGTGGTCGATGGCGGCGCTGTCGACGGCGGCGATCCTGCCGCTGATCGTCGTCGGCATCCTCCTCGAGCGTTACATCATCAAGGGCCTCACCGCCGGCGCGGTGAAGTAGCGGCTATGCTTACCAGGGGATAGCGAGTGGCATCGTTGAGGTCGAGGGTCGCGGCCGTGTCCACCGCCCTCTGAATGGTTGGGAAGGCGCCGCCGCCGAGTTCGAGAGCCCATCGTTCGAATCGCTGCCGTTGGTGCGGACATAAATAGGTCCGGTCGGCGGCGAGTGCTTCCCGCTGTGCGACGTGAGGACGTTGCCGAGCCCGACATCGGCCTTGACGGGGCCGGTCGGCGAGGAGATCGCGCTGCCGCCTCGTCGACCTCGACGATCCGGCAGTGCCCGCGGTGCCAGCGCCTGTGCCGTCTTCCGCGCCGTCAGATCACAAAGAAATCGTGATTTGTCAGGTGGAGGTGAGCATCGAGATGCGCGAACTCGACCTTCGCATGCCCACGCTTGCTGCCGTCCCGATCGTAGAAGAGAGCGCCGGTCTTCTTGTTATAGTCGATGAAATCGTTGTGATCGGCGGCTTTCTTGCCGGTGTGGAAGAATTTCCCCTTCAGGTGCCCGGTCTTGTGCAGCTTGCGGAAGATTGCGTTGTCGAGCGCGATGGCGTCGTGGGCGGTCGAGAAGTCGCCGATCTGATCGAGGTTCGTCTTGCGGTTGAGGGCGGTGTCGAACACGAAAATATCCTTGCCGGCGCCGCCATTGAGCGTGTCGTTGCCCAGATTGCCGGCAACGACGTCGTCGCCGGCGCCGCCGGATACGACGTCCGCCCCCTGCGTTCCGATCACCGACGCGCCGCCCCCCGCCTTGCTGGCGAGGGTGATGCGCAGACCGCCGGTGAGGTGAGAGAAATCGCCGCTCAGGTGATCGTCGATCGTCGCCTTCTCGACCTTGGGAAGGCTGCCCGCGGCGAATGTCATGCTGGCGGTGAGTTCGACGGTGTCATTGCCGTCGCCGCCATCGAAGAGAGTCGGGGCTGTCGCCAGCTTGAGGAGGTTGTCGCCGGTTCCGCCGAAAAAGGTCGTCTCCCCCGGTGCGTTGGCGTCCACGGTGAAAACACCACCGCTCTGGGAGAGGACGCCTTGCACGATGCCAATATTGTCGAAGCCGTTCTGGAACTTGACGCTGCCGACCGTCACCTTCACGAAGCCGGGATTGACGAATTGGCTGGTGACGACGTGGTTCCCCGCGCCGACGGAGAAAGTGCGGTTATTGACGAAGCGCGCAGTCGCGTTTGCCCCGGTGATATCGTCGAGGGTCAACGTGAAATTACCGTCATTGGTCAGCGTGGCTCCGCCCGCGATGGTCGCGGCGCTGGCGTTGGAGACGCCGGCAAGGCGGCTGTCGCTAAGCACTGCGATCGGCGACGCCTTGGTGATGCCGAATAGGGCGCCGGAGAAGTCGGCTGCGCTTAGCGACAGCGTCGCCGACGCACCGCTGTTCTCGACGCTGCCGGTCCCCTGCAGATGAGAAATGGTGATGTTGAAGCCGGCGATGTCGATCGTGGCGCCGGCGTCGATCGTTGTCTTGCCGTTGGCGCGGCCAACCAGCGTGCCGAAGTTTGCGTCGCCCGCCTTGAGCGTGCCGGCCTTGACCTCGACCTTGAGATCGCTTCCGACGATCAGCGGGGAGCCGGTCGTGTGCCAGATGATGGTGCCGTCCTCGTCCGTATCCCCGACCTGTATCGTGTGCGCGCCGCTGTCGGTATGGGACCAGGCTATCGGGCTGTTGAGGCTGAGCGCCGTGCCGTGCGCGGCCGCAATGGTGACGCCGTCGATCAGGATGAGCTGGTTGACGAGGGTGATGTTGGCCGTGGCGAGCAGCTTCGCGCTCGAAAGTTCGACCGCCCCACTGCTGAGCGCGCTCGAATTTCCGATCGAGGCGGCGCCCGCGCTGATCGTCGTCTTGCCCACGTAGCTGTTCGCGTGGTCGATCGTTGTGGTTCCGGTCCCAACCAGATGCAGAGCGCCCCCTCCCGAGACGACGTTGGCGAGCGTCACCTGATTGCTGTGGTTGATTTCCAGCGTTCCGTTGTCGACGATGTTGCCGGCTCCAATGGCGCCGGTGGTTCCGCCGTCGCCGAGCGCCAGCGTCCGTCCCGCGTCGATAGTGGTGGCGAGCGTGTACGGGCTGTGGCCGGTCAGCACGGTCCGCGCGCTGGCCCCGGCAAGGTGGAGAGAAAGGGAGCCGTTGATGATGCCGTCGAAGGTCGACGCGCCGATGAGCGTGAGGGTCGGCGCCCCGATGCTGGTGAGAACCTCGCCGGAACCGTGGAGCACGTTGATTGTGGCGCTGTGGCCGACGATGTTGATGAAGCCGCCGGCATCGATCAATGTGTCGGCGGAATTCTTCGAGGAAGAAATCGAATCCGTCGTCGCCGCCGACCAGGCCGCCCAGGATGTGCACGTGATCGAGGCCGGGATTGGTGACCGAAGGGGTATTGTTGCCGACGACAATGACGCCTCCACGATCGACGGTCGTGCCGATCGTTATGGTCGCCCCGTTCGACTCGGTAAGATTCCATGAATTGTCGATAAGCTTCAGCGTCTGGCTGTTCGCGGCGGCGATCGTGAACGAGCCGCTCATCGTCAGGTCGTTGGCGAGATCTACGGACTTGTCGTCGAGAAGCGTGCCGCCGGTGATCGTGAGCGCCCCTGCGCCAAGCGCCGCGTTGTCGCCGACCGCCAGCTCGCCCCCTTGCAAGGCGACCCCGCCGTTGATCACGTTCGGGTTATCGAGCTGGACCAGGCCGTGCTTGACAGTGAGCGCGCCGGATAGTGTCAGTTTGCCGGCACCGGATTCGATCAGCTTGGCGTTGGTCTGGTCGAAGGTGAGCGTCTTGGCGACCTGTTCATCCGTCAGGCTGACCGTGTAGGATCCGGCAACGCTGATCGTCACGTCATCCGCGGCAGTGGTGGTGGTGTTGGGCTGCCATTTGTTCGGATCGTTCCAGTTGCCGTCGACCGCCGATTCCCAATGTATGGCTGCCATGTGCGTACTCCCGGTGGCTGATCCGAGTGGCCGTGCCGCGGTTCAGACGGCACGATGACAGCGGAGCGACAATCGCGCGACCACAGTGCGAGGGCGTGGTCTCAGCGGCTGTTTCGGCAGGCCGGTCGGCCGCCGAGCGCATCGACCGCGAACCGGTTGGCGCCTCAATACTCTGGTCGACGATATCGCCGCCAGATTTAACGATGTATCCATCGTTGCCGCCGCTCCCCGCGCATGTGTCGCTACCGGCTCCGTTGCGGGTGTCATTGCCCAAGCCGCCGTCGAGGACGTTCGCCGCACTATTGCCGGTGAGAATTGTTAAGAAGCGCGGTTGCCAAACGTAGCCTGTCACAATCCCCGTTACAAAGCGATACAAGCTCGGGAAACTCCTGCGACATCCGCCTGTTATCAGGCTCCTCGGCGGCGGCGCGGTTCCTCACCCGCCGCTCGGGTCAAGGAGCAATCGCAATGACGCCTCGCATCGCGGAGTCCGATCCGCAACATTACACGGTCGGCCAGATCTTCCTGCATTGGAGCATCGCGGCCCTGGTCATCTGGCAGCTTGTCTTCGGGGACAGCATGGGACGGGCCGGTTATCTCGCCCGGCGCGGCATCGAGGTCGACGGCACGACCCAGTTCCTTGCCTCGAGCCATGTCTGGGTCGGCTTCGCTATCCTGGCGCTGGTTGTTGTCCGTGTCCTTCTGCGCTGGCGGAACGGCGCGCCGCCGCCGGTCGAGGCAAGCCCGGCCGTGGCCGCGCTCGCCCGCGCCGCTCACAACCTCTTCTACGCCCTCCTCTTTCTGATGCCGATCACCGGCATTCTCTCCTATTATTTTCGTCTGCCCACCGGCGAAATCCACGAGCTCGGCAAACCGGTCTTCATCGGGCTGATCGCGGTCCACGTCGCTGCGGCGCTGTGGCACCAGTTCATCCGCCACGACGGCACCCTCCGTCGCATGCTCGCCCCGGCGCGGTAGAACATCTCTGAGACGCGTTGATGCAAGGTGATCCTCCCGCGAAGCCGGGGGAGGGGGACCATGCGAAGCATGGTGGAGGGCGCCGCAATTCATCCGGAGTTCGCTCCGGCCCGCCGTGGCGGCGGCTGGTACTTCGATGGACGTCAGAAGTCGCGGGCGAAGCCGGCGCTCCAGCCGCCGTCGACGGTCAGGATATGGCCCGACATGTAGGTATTGTCGGGATCGACGAGGAAAAGCGCCGCGGCGGCGACCTCGTCCGGCAGCGCCTTTCGCGCCAGCGGGACATGGGACTTCATCCGCTCGCCGACATCGTCGTCGCCCTCGACCGCGCCGACGGCGATCCCGTTGACGAGGATGGTCTTGCCGCCGAGTTCCAGGGCGAGGGCGCGCGTCAGGGAAAAGATCGCCGCCGCATTCATTGCTTCCGCCGCAACGCCGCGGACCGGAACCAGACCGACCGCCGAGGCGAGGTTGACGATCCGTCCGCCACCTGAGGCCATGACCGCTGCACCGTCTCGGCAGAGCTGCTCGACCGCGTCCGCCGGCGCGTAGCCGGCCGGACCGGCGGCGGCGTTGACCAGGATATCGAGCCGGCCATACGCCTTGGCGGTCCGTCGAAGTTCCGACCGAGCCTCGTCGAGCCGGGCCGAGACGACTTCGGCGCGGTTCTCGCGAAGCCCTTCCGCAATCGCCGAGGCAAGAGGTCCGGGGCCGGTCACCAGCGCGACCTTGCCGCCGAGCGACACCGCGATCTTCATCTTCCGGAACTCGCGCTGTTGATAAGCAATATGCTATTATAATGTTTCAACGGGAGCGAGATGGTTGGTCCGCATCAAAAACCAGGGCGGTCCAAAGCGGCCCAGGCCGGCCCACCGGCCGATCCGATCGGCCCGGACCGCCGATCCAAAGCCGGTCCAACGTCGTCGGCGGACGCCGGCGTCCGGCCTGCCCGACGCCAAAACGCTGATCGCCCTCTATGAGCGGATGCAGCTTCTCCGCCAGTTCGAGACCGCCGCGCAGGTCGCCTGCCGCAAGGGCGAAACCCCGGGATTCCTGCATCTCTACATCGGCGAGGAGGCGACCGCGACCGGCGTCTGCGCCCATCTCGACCCGGCCGACTGGATTACCTCGACCCACCGCGGCCACGGCCACGCGCTGGCAAAAGGCATGGCGCCGCAAAGACTTATGGCCGAGCTCTTCGGCAAGTCCGATGGCTGCTGCGGCGGTCGCGGCGGCACCATGCACCTCTACGACCGCGACATCGGCCTGTTCGGCACCAACGGCATCGTCGCCGCCGGCATCGGCCATGCCGCCGGCGTCGGCATCGCCGCGAAGGCGCGGAAATCCGGGCAGGTCGGGGTCGCCTTCTTCGGCGACGGCGCGGTCAATCACGGCGGTTTCCATGAGTCAATCAATTTCGCCGCGATCCAGCGTGCCGCCACGGTTTTCGTCTGCGAAAACAATCTCTACGCCACCGCGACGCCGCTCGCCATGGCGACCCTCAATACCGGGATCGCGACGCGCGCGGCGAGCTACGGCATTCCCGGCATCGCCGTCGACGGCAATGACGTGCTCGCCGTCTGGCGCGCCGCCGGCGAGGCCATCGCCCGCGCCCGGCGCGGCGACGGCCCGACCCTGATCGAGGCCAAGACCTATCGCACCGTCGGCCATCACGAGGGCGACCCGGTGGTCGGCGCCTACCGCACCCAGGCCGAGATCGACGCCTGGGCGAAACGCGACCCGATCGCGCTGTTCCGGAGGCGCCTCGTCGGGGATCTCGCCGTGGCGAAGGCCGCCGACCTCGACCGGATCGATGCGCGGGTCGCAGCGATCGTCGCCGATGCACTGTCGTTCGCGCGGAATTCCCCGGAGCCGGATCCGTCGACGGTCCGCGACCACGTCTTCGCCGAGCCGATCAACCCGCCGGACGCGCTGCGCCCTTCACCACCCGTCGGGCGGTCCCCCTCCCCCGCTTCGCAGGGGAGGATCACCAGCTGGCTCGACGCGGTCCGCGACGGCATCGCCGAGGAGATGCGGCGCGATCCGCTCATCCTTTATTTCGGCGAGGGCACCGGCGAGCGCGGCGGCACCTTCGCCCATACCAAGGGGCTGTTCCAGGAGTTCGGCGGCGCCCGCATGGTCGATACGCCGATCTCCGAGCAGGGTTTTACCGCCGCCGCCCTCGGCGCCTCGGCGACCGGCGCCCGCACGATCGCCGACCTGATGTTCGCCGACTTCATGTTCGAGGCGGCGGGTCAGATCGTGCTTCAGGCCGCCAAGCTCCGCTACATGTCGAACGGCCAGATGAACGCGCCGATGGTGATCCGCGTCGGCGCCGGCGCGCTCAGGAGCGCCGGCCCGCATCACAGCGGCATGTATCATCCGATATGGGCGCATGTTCCCGGCCTGATTGTCTCAATGCCGTCGACGCCGGCCGACGCCAAGGGGCTGATGAAGACCGCGCTCCGCGCCTCCGACCCGGTGATCATGCTCGAATTGAAGGCGCTGTTCGCGTCGAAGGGCGAGGTCCCGGACGGCGAGCACCTGGTGCCCTTCGGAGTGGCGCGGATCGCCCGTGACGGCCGCGACCTCACCATCGCTTCGGCGGGACAACTCGTGCATCGCGCGCTTGAGGCCGCGGAGACGCTCGCGGCGGAGGGTATCGACTGCGAGGTGATCGATCTCCGCACCATCATGCCGCTTGACGTCGAGGCGGTCGCGGCAAGCGTGGCGAAGACCCATCGCCTGCTGGTCGTCGACGAAGGCTGGGCGATGTGCGGTATCGGCGCCGAGCTTGGCCAGGCGATCGGCGAACTCGCCTTCGACCAGCTCGATGCGCCGGTCGCCCGCCTCCATACCGAGCCGGTCACCCATCCTTTCGCGCCGGCGCTGGAGCGGGCGATCCTGGTCGACACGCCGGGGATCGTCGAAGCGGCGCGCGGCCTCGTCGCCGGTCGCGCCCCCGTACCGCGGCACTGGCGGGCGCCGGCGCGGGAGGCGCGCCGCGAAGACGCCGGGCCGACCCGGCCGGCGTCGCCGCCGCCGCAGTCTGCGCCTCCGCCGCCCGTTCGGCCGTCACGGGCCTCGGTCCAGCCCTCGCCGCTTCCCGCCGACGGCGAGGCGATCGTGATGCCGTTCGGTGACCTCACCGTCAGCGAGGGCAAGATCGTGCGCTGGGCGAAGGCCGAAGGCGACCGGGTGAAGCTCGGCGAGCTGGTCGCCGAGATCGAGACCGACAAGGCGGTGGTCGAGATCGAGGCGCCGGCGGCCGGCATCCTCGCCCGGATCGAGCAGCCGGTCGGCGCCACCGTGGCGATGGGCGGCCGGATCGGCGTGGTGAGAAAGACAGGGTGAGTTGGACACGTGAAGAGTGGGTCGAGCATGGCGCCCGGCCGCGCACTCTGCGACAAAGCCGGTGAGCGTTCGACGTAGACACACCTGCCAAGCGTCATCCCCGCGAAAGCGGGGACCCAGTAAACGTTGCCGTCGCAGGGCAAGGTCACAGGACGGATCAAACGAACCGGGCATCGTCGCCCATTGAAGCGACGCTGCTCAACGGGCGACGGCAACGTTTACTGGGTCCCCGCTTTCGCGGGGATGACAGAAATGGAAGGTGCAGCCCCCTGCTGAAAATGGGTTCCGCGCGGCATCAGCCGCCGTGCGCGGCGATCCAGCCGGCCAAGTCGGCGCTACAGATCTCGGCCCGTCGCTTGTCGATAGCCGGGCGGTTCAGGAATGGGCTCCCCCTCGCCCGATGTGGAGAGGGCGGATTTCCCGATTTGCCCTTCGCAAATCGGACTTGGAAATCCGGGTGATGGGTAGCCGATGAGTTGGAGCAGCCGTTGACGACAGATCGCGGACCTCTCTTCGCCCGCTCATTCCTGCGCAAGCGGGAATCCAGTTCTTTCGATGGCATGCGGTGGAATTGTCTAAACTGGATTCCCGCGTGCGCGGGCATGAGCGGAGGTTGGCGGGTTCGAGTTTCAAGGTTCGGGGGGTGGTGCACCCGATTCCAGCACACACTCGGCAGCGGGGACCCGGTGTGTCACGGGCGCATCCTTGAAAATCTGGATTGCCGCTTTGCGCGGGAATGAGCGCGGGGAGGTTTCCAGCTTGTTGCGGAGAGGTTTACGTGCGGGAGAGGAGGGCTCCCGTTTCAGACGCGATGCGTGAGGCCGTGCCGACCTACACACAGCTCGCGTTAGTGTGCGCCCGGCGTCGCGACGAGATCAATCAGTTGCACACTCGCCGACTTGGATCACCCCTGGTCCAAACCTCGTCGATCAAGGGGTCAGCCGCGATCTCAAAATCCGAGAATCTCTGATTGGCTGCATCAATCTTTTCGCAGGCTTCGGTCCGTAGAGAAGCCATCGACGACAATGCGTGCGAAAAGTTCCAGAACGCCACGTTTCCGTCACTAAGCGCGACGGCAACCACGGTTCCTTCACGATCGAAGGCAAGTACCTTTTCGGCCGGGCTGCCCGATCGGTAGTCGGCGATGATCCGACCCGAGGCCGCCTCCCAGACTATTGACGAACTCCTCTCGCTGGTCCCCACAAAGACGGTCCCGTCTGAGCGAAAGATGCCTTGCCCCACGTCGTTGAGCTGGCCGTCAAATGCATGGATCAATCGACCATTGTCGACGCTCCACTCAAAGAAATTTCCCGATATGTCATTTGCAAGGAGTTTCGTGCCGTCATCGCTGAATGCCACGGAAATCAAGGGCCAAGTGGCTGACATCCGGCGGATTTCCGCACCGGTGTCCGGATCCCAAATGATTGCGGCGTGATCCTGCGAACCCGTTGCAACAAAACGTCCGTCGGGCGAATAAGCGGCAGACCGGACGATATCCGCATGACCTGCGAGCACAGAAATCGGACGTCCTGTAGTTGCATCCCAAAGTCTCGCGGTGTTGTCTGCGGAGGTCGTTAGCAGGCGCGTGCCGTCCGGACTGAAAACTGCATCCGTCAACCATGAAGTGTGCCCTGACAGCACTTCGATTTCCGCCCCTGTCGCGACAGCCCACAACCTTGCCGTGCCGTCGTCGCTGGCGGTGACCAATCGCGAACCGTCCGGACTGAACTTCGCCGTACGAACGGCGTCGTTGTGCCCCATGAGCGATGAGATCGTTCGACCGGTACTGCTGTCCACGAAGTTTATTTTGCCGTCTTCCTGAACGGCGACGAGGCGCGTTCCGTCCGGCGAAACGCTGGCGGAGAGTATTGGTGCGTCATGAGGAATGTTCAGGTCTCTCTCGCCCGAGACGGCGTCTATGACGAATGCGTCGCCAGATTCATTGACGGCAATGAGGCGAGCGCCGTCCGAAGAGAAATTGGCCGATTCCACCGTACCCATTCGTTCGGTTGTTTGAACGGTGGTCGCACTCCTCTCAAGCACCCTAGCAAGCGCGGCTCGCGCAAGCACCTCGCTAGTGTTCGAGACTTCGGTCCCCGCAAGGGCATAGCGCAATGCCAGGTTCGGCCTCGAGTTGACCGAGGTCCATGTACGTTCGATCATCAGACGCGCTAGTGCCGCACGCGCGGCGTCGCCTTGCCGGCTCGCCTCCCGCCACTGGTATCCGGCGAAGGCGGCGACGCCGAGCACCAGCACGAGAGCCACCGCGGCCACCTGCAGCATCCGCCGTCGCAGCCGCTCGCGCTGCGCCCGCTCGCGCTCGCGCTCTTCGTGCGCCACCGCTTCGCGCCGGATGCTCGCGGCAATGAAATCGCGATCCGGCCGGGACAAATCCTCCGCGCGCCGCGCCAGCCAGCCCTGTGCCTCGGCGAGCGGCAGGCCCATGAGGAGGGCCTCGTTCCGCACCGCCTCGGGCGTCGCTTCCCATTTCCGCCGCTCGGCCTCGAGCCCGCTCCGCCAACTGAGAAAATCGCGTTGCCCGGCGATCCATTCGCGGAGCAGGCCCCAGCGGCGGAAAATCGCCTCGTGCGCCACCTCGGCATAGGTCCCGCCCCCCTCCGAGGTCGCGGTGACAAGGAGGCGGTTGGGATGGTCGGCCAGCTCGGTGACCAGCCGCCATTCGGCATCGTCGAATTCGGAACGGGCGGCGCGTCGGCGGGTCGGCTCGCCGTCCTCGCGCACCGTCGCGAGCTTGAGCGTGAGCAGCCGGCGAAGCCGCTCCCCGGCGTCGGGGTGCCGGGCGAGAAAGGCGTCGGCGCGCTCGGCGAGCACGCCGCCCAGCTCCACCGCCTGCGGCGGCAGGCGAAGCACGCCGTCGCCCCGCTTCACCATCTCCGTCCACATGTCGTCGAGGAGGTAGGAAAGGAGCGGCAGCGCGCCGGCGTCCTTGGTCGATTCCTCCGCCGTGCGGCGGGCGAGGTCGGCGGCAAGCTGCGGGCTGGCGAAGTTGGCGCCGAGGATCTCCGCCGGCCGGCTCACCACCGCCATCAGCTCGGCCTCGCGGAGCGGCGGCACATTGATCTGCCGGTGGACGTTGAAGAGCGCGGCGTCGTTCTGGAGCGCGCCAAAGAAATCGGCGCGGAGGCTCATCATGGCGTAAAGCCGCGGGTCGCGGACGCCGTCGGCGATCAGCGCCGAGAAGCGCTGCCGCTGCGTCTCCTCGGCGCGGACATAGAGCTCCTCGCCCTGGTCGACGTAGAGGAAGAACGCGGCGGGCTTCGGCAGGCCGAGGGTCTCGTACTGGCGCTCGGTCGCATCGAGAAGACTGGCGAGGGACAGCTCGCCGGCGGTCAGCCGGTCGACCCAGCCCTTCGCCTTGGCCGCGTCATCCGCGTCGGTCGGGTCGAGCTGCCAGGTGCGGAGGAACTCGTCGACCAGCGCCTTCACCGGATCGGTCCCCGGCGTCAGCCTCAGGAAGCACCAGCGCCGGCTGTCGGCAAAGCGCTGCGGCCATCTTCCCGGCGTGGCGGCATCGTCGGGCCAGGCCTGACGCTTCAGCGCGCCGAGGACGCCGGCCTGGGCCAGCGACGACTTGCCCACGCCGGAATTGCCGACGAGCAGGGCAAGCCTGTCCGGGGCGGTGGCTATGGCTTCGAGCACCGCGACGGTCTCGCGCCCGCGGCCGAAGAAGAAATCGGTGTCGGCCTCGGTCATCGCGGCGAGGCCGCGATAGGGGGCGGTGAAGCGCCATAATTCGCCGGGCCTCGTGCCGCCGCCCGCCGCGGCGTCCTTAAGCTCCGCGACGGTCTTCTCCGACGCCGGGTCGGCGGTGACGATCCAGTGGAGCTGGCGGAGGAAAGGCAGGCCGGGTGCCGGGCCGCCCTCGATCAGGACGAGGACGACCGGGAAGTCAGGCTGCTTCGCCCGCCGATCGATCGCCTCGTAATATTCGAGGACCTGCCAGGGTCCGGCGCCGTTCGCCCCGATGACCATGACGAATGTATCGGCTTCGGCAATGGCCTCGGCGAGCTTCGGCAGCCAGGCGCCGCCGGCGCGCAGCGACTTCGGCGCCAGGAAGAGATCGGCGCCAGGGAGATTTGCGCGAAGCCTCGCCGCAAGCGCCTCGGTGAGCGGCAGGTCGATGGAGTTGTAGCTGAGGAACCAGCGGCTCATCGCATCTCAGCCTCGTCGGCGGGCCGAGGCCGTTCGAGGCGGGCGCTCTTCCGGACTTCCGAGGCTTCCGGCTGGCATGCTATGGCGGCGGCTCCGGTTCCTCTCGGTAGACGGGCGCTGACAATGCCATTGGCGTTCCACGAAGATGCGCAATCCATGCTTCTGCAACGGCAAGCGACCCTCGCCGTGACCCTATCAGACACGGCCGAGGTCGTCATCCTGGAGGCGCCGTACCCTTGGCGCGAGGGAGGGGCGGCGTCCCGCCGCCCGGTGCGGGGGACGCGCACCCTCCGTCGCAAGACACGCACCCTCCATCGCGGGACGCGCACCCTCCATCGCAAGATGCGCACGCTCCGGTCACATCATGTATCCGGCCGTCCAGCCGCCATCGATGACGAGGCAATGGCCGTTGACGTAGGCGGCGGCGTCGGAGGCGAGGAAGAGCGCGCCCTCGGCAATCTCGCGCGGCTCGGCGGGGCGGGCGAGCGGCACATGCTTCAGGAACGCGGCGGCGCGGTCGTGGAAGGAGCCGTCCTCGCCATAGAAGAGCTTACGGGTGACTTCGGTCAGCGTCGAGCCGGGCGCGATGGCGTTGACGAGAACGCCGCGCGGGGCGAGCTCCAGCGCCATCGAGCGCGTCAGGTGGATCACCCCGGCCTTGGCGGCGACGAAGGGGCTCTGCAGGCGGAGCGCGGCGAGGCCGACGGTCGAGGCGATATTGATGACGCGGCCGGCGCCTTTGGCGAGCATCGGCTTCACCGCGGCGCGGCTGACGAGGTAAGTGCCGTCGAGATCGATGCTGGCGATGCGCCGCCATTCCTCGGCCGGGAATTCATCGATCGGAACGCGATGGGCGAGCGTGTTGACGCCGGCATTGTTGACCAGGATGTCGAGCCCGCCGAATTCGCGAAGCGTCGTGGCGACGGCGCGGTCGATCGCATCCGAATTGCGGATATCGACTTCGACGGCGATCGCCCGCGGCAGCGAAGCGGCCACTGTCTCGGCGCCGTCGCGGTCGATGTCGGCGACGACGATCGCCGCGCCGTTGGCCGCGAGCGTCGCGGCGATCGCCTTGCCGATGCCGCCGGCGGCGCCAGTAAGGAAGGCGACTTTGCCGCTGAGGTCGGCTTTCATGGGTCTCGATTCCTCGCGAGCCAGGTTGAGGGCGAATACGGATCGATTCCGGCAATCCCATCGACCGGCCGACTTCGGCCGCATGTGAAGTCGAACCGCTTCCTTGAGGCTGCCGTCTGCAACGAACTCGTTTCCTTCGACGTCATTCCGGCGAAAGCCGGAATCCATCACGGGTGGCTCCATCTGGTCAATCGCCGGGATCAGAGGCGGCGTTTGCGATGGACACGGGCTTTCCCCGGGGTGACGAGGCGCCGGGGCTCGGTTCGCGGCTTTCGGGCCGGCCAGACGGCGCCGGCTTACCATTTCCCGGCGGTGACGAATCATGCCTGACGCCGGCATCGCGCGCCTGCCGGCCGGCCGGCTTGTCCGCGGCAACGGCCCGCTCTACCGGCAGCTCGCCGAGATGCTGCGGGCGCCGATTCTCGACGGCACCTATCCGATCGGCGCGGCGCTGCCGAAGGAGGCGGAGCTGGCGAATCGTTTCGGGATCAGCCTGATCACCGTCCGCCAGGCGCTCCGCGAGCTCGAGGCCGACGGCCTCATCCGCAAGCGTTCGGCGAAGCCCGCCGTCGTCGCCGCGCAGGCGCCGGCGCTCCGCCAGAGCTGGGGCTTCCGGAACTTCGCCGATATCGAGGCCTATACGCGCAATGCACGGCTCGAGATCGTCAGCTACCGCCGCGACGATAGCGGCGAAGGCGGCGCCGTCTTCGGCCTGTCGCAGCGGGAAACCTGCTACCGCCTCCGCGCCATCCTGGTCGTCGGCGGACAGCCGGAAACCCAGGTCACGACTTACTTTCCGCCGGAGATCGGCTCGCGGCTGAACCGCGCCGACTTCGACGACGTGCTGATCTTCCGCTCGGTCGAGCGGCGCCTCGGGCTGAGGCTCGCCGCGGCCCGGATCAACGTCAGGGCCGAGGTCGCCGGACCCGAGATTGCCCGCGACCTTGCGGTGGAGGAGGGGGCGCCGATCCTGACCATGGAGATGCTCTACCGATCGGCCGACCAGACGCCGGTCGAGTTCACCATCGCGCGGCACCGCGGCGACGTCTTCAGCCTGACCTATGATGCCCCCAACGACATGCCATGACCCGGAATGGACCGCCCTGGACCGGCGCGTTGTCGCCGCCGGCCGGGCCGTGGGCGGGCATCGGACCGGCTGCGGCGGCATGCAGCCCGGCCCACTGGACCACGCGGCTAGAATTATAATAGTATATGAGCTGACGAGAACGGCCGGCGGTTTCGTTGACCGTCCCCGGCGGTCATGGTACCGTTACCATACGCTTTCCAAGAAATGCCAAGGCCGGACGAAACCGGCCGTTCTCGGAAAAAGGGAGGAACGGAAGTGAGACGCTTCGCTCAATTCGCCGGCGCCGCCTGTGCGGCGGCCCTCTTCGCCGCCAGTTTCGCTCACACCGCGGCGGCGCAGGACAAGAAGTACACGATCTATCTCTCCAACAATTTCGTCGGCAACGACTGGCGCCAGCAGATGGAGCGGGTCGGCGAGGTCACGGCCAACAAGCCGCCGCTCGCCGGCCGGGTCGACCTCAAGGTCGAGAACGTCGAGAACACCGTCCAGGCCCAGCTCAATTCGCTCAACAACATCATCCGCTCGAAGCCCGACGCCATCCTGATCGACGCCGGCTCCTCGGACGCGCTCAACCCGACGATCAAGAAGGCCTGCGACGCCGGCATCGTCGTCATCAGCTTCGACCAGGTGGTGACCGAGCCCTGCGCTTACGCGCTCGAATCCGACTGGAACCGGATTCCGGCGGTGCTCGCCGAATGGATGGCGAAAGAGCTCAACGGCAAGGGCAAGGTCTTCGTCGACCGCGGCCTCGCCGGCGCGCCGATCTCCTCGCAGCTCGAGAACGGCTACCTCGAGGTGCTGAAGAAGTACCCCGACATCGAGGTGATCGGAAACTACAACGGCGAATATGCCCTCGGGCCGGAACAGGCCGGCGTCGCGAGCCTGCTCGCCGCCCACCCGGAGGTCGACGGCATCCTCACCCAGGGCTACGGCACCGGCGCGATGAAGGCGCTTGCGGACGCCGGCCGGCCGATGGTCCCGGTCACCGCCTTCTCCTATAACGGCACCGCCGTCGCCTGCCTGCAGACCGAAGGCGCCAAATGCATCCAGGGCGCCAACCCGGCATACCTCTCGTCGGAGGCGATCAAGCTCGCGGTCGACATCCTCGACGGCAAGCCGAAGCCGGCCGACCGCCATGTCCTGATCAACGCCGACTTCCTGTCGACCGACCCGATCAAGTCCGAACTCTATCCGGATGCGGTCATCCAGAAGCTCGAGATCGGCAAGAACGCCTTCCCCGACCTTTCTCCCGGCCTGACGCTTCCCATCTCTCCGAGCTGGGTCGAGATCACCGCCCAAGAAGCGGCTGGCTCATAAGCGTCGGGACTCTCGCACGGCGCCCTTCGGCAGTGTATGCCGGGGGCGCCGTTTCTTTTGGTGTTCCTGGGTGCGATCCTCCTTGCATGTCGCGCCAGTTTTCACGGATCGGAATTCGCCGGGAATGCCGAGCCGGCGCGGGCGCGGCAGGACGGAGGATGTCGCCAGCCATCGGCAAAGTTGGGCGAGGCCTGCTTAGCGTCTTGCTGCACGGACCTTTGACGAGGATGGTCCAGAATCACCAACCGTCATCCCCGCGCCAGCGGGGACCTAGTAAACGATGTCGCGACTCGTTCTGTAATGGCGGCGGTTTCTGGATGCCCGCTCTAGCGGGCATGACGGGTTGGAAGGTCTCGCGGGGCCGGGTCCCCGGCTCCGATTCGGTCATGGGCAGGCTCACTGCAGGGACAAGGATCAGCGGACCTTTCCGATGCTGATCGACGCAACCGGAATGTCGAAGCATTTCGGCGGCATCGCAGCGCTGTCGGGCGCCGAATTCCATGGCGAGGCGGGTGAGGTTCACGCGCTGATCGGCGAGAACGGCGCCGGCAAGAGCACCTTCATCCAGATCCTTGCCGGCGCGGTGCGGGCCGACGCGGGCACCATCCTTTTCCGCGGCGAACCTTATCGGCCGGCAAATCCAAGCGCGGCGCAGGCGACCGGAATCTCTGCGGTCTTCCAGGAGCTGTCGCTGATCCCCGATCTCACGGTGGAGCAGAATGTCTGGTTCCGCCGCGAGGCGCTGTCGCCGCTCGGCACCGTCAGGGGCAGCCTGCTCCGACGCAATACGCTCGACCTCTTCGCCCGCTACCGCTTTCCCGCGACCCGTCCCGACCAGGAGGTCCGCCGCCTCACCCTCGCCGAACGGCAGGTGGTCGAGATCGCCAAGGCGCTCGCCCGCGAGCCCGACGTGCTCATCCTCGACGAAGCCACCTCGGCGCTGGCGCCGCGCGAGACCGAGTGGCTGCTCGGCCTTGCCTTTGAACTCGCCGGAGCCGGCAAGCTCGTCATCTACATCTCGCACCGTCTCGCCGAGGTGCGCCATGTCGCGAGCCGCGTCACCGTCTTCCGGAACGGCGTGACCGTCGCCGCTCACGACACCGCCGCGGTCAGCGACGACGAGATCATCGCCGAGATGCTCGGCCGACGCATGGACCGGCTCTATCCCGAGAAGGTCGCGACCGCGACCGAGCGGATCGCGCTCCGCGTCCGCGGCCTTTCGGCCGGGCCGCGGCTCGCCGATGTCGATCTCGACCTCCACGAGGGCGAGGTGCTCGGCGTCGGCGGCCTGCAGGGACACGGCCAGCGCCAACTCTTCCAGTCGCTGTTCGGCGTCGGCCGCTTCAAGGGTACGGTCGAATTGTGGGGGAAGCCGAGCCATCTCCGCGGTCCGCGCCAGGCGCTGACCGGACGCGGCGGGCTGGCGCTGGTGCCCGAGGATCGCCGCGGCCAGGGGCTGCTCCTGTCGAAGAGCGTGCGCGAGAACCTGACGCTTTCGGTGATACCGCGATTCTCGCGTTTCGGTCTCCTGAGTGCCAGCCGGGAAAGGGCGCTGGTCAGGGAGATGGTCGATTTCCTGCGGATCAAGGCGAAGACGCCCGACCAGCTTGCCGGCACGCTTTCCGGCGGCAACCAGCAAAAGGTGATCTTCGGCAAGATGCTCTTGACCGAGGCGCGCGTCCTCCTCCTCTACGACCCGACCCGCGGCGTCGACGTCGGCACCAAGGGGGAGATCTTCCAGTTGATGCGCGAACTCGCGGCGAAGGGTTACGCGATCCTGTTCTATTCGAGCGACCTGCCGGAGCTGACCCATGTCGCCGACCGCGTCGCGGTGATGCGGAACGGGCGGATCGCGACCATTCTCGCCGGGCCGGCGATCACCGAGGAGGCGATCCTCAAGGCGGCGATGATCGAGGAGAAGGCGGCCTGATGTCGGCGGGCGCCGAGCCGATCCCGGCCGCGCCGTCACGGCGCGGCCGCGAGGAATGGAAAGCGCGGCTCATCGACCGCGCGCCGTTCCTGGTCGCCTGCGCCATGCTTGTCGCGCTGGTCGCCGTCTATGGCGCGTTGCGCGAGGACGTCTTCACGCTCGAGGAACTCAACCTCGACGCCGCCGCGGCGATGGCGCTGATCCTGGCGGCGACCGGGCAGACGATCGTGCTCCTTCGCGGCGGCATCGACCTGTCGATCGGCGGGATGATCAGCTTCGGCACGGTGCTCGCCGCGACCCAGTTTGGCGACCAGTTCCTCACCGCCGCCGGCTGGACGCTTGCGATCCTCGCGATCGGGCTCGCCGTCGGCGCGGTCAACGGCCTGATCATCTCGGCGCTCCGGCTGCAGCCGTTCCTGGTCACCCTCGCCACCTGGTCGATGCTCTCCGGCGCGGCGCTGCTGGTGCTGCCCACCGACGGCGGCCGGCTGCCCGGGCCGTGGATGGCGTTCGGCAGCGCCACCTTCCTCGGGCTGTCGTCGTCGGTCTGGATCCTGATCGTGCTCCTCCTCTTCTGGTACTGGTTCCGCGATACGCGGCTCGGCCTCACCATCCGCGCCGTCGGCTCGAACGAGAAATCGGCCTATCTTTCCGGCGTGTCGCTGACCTTGATCAATGTCGCGACCTACGGGCTCTCGGGCCTGTTCGCGGCGCTCGCCTCGCTCTACCTGACGACGCAGACCGGCGCCGGGTCGCCGACCATCGGCAAGGACTACATCCTGCCCTCCGTGGCGGCGGCGGTGATCGGCGGGATCAGCCTGTTCGGCGGGCGCGGCGGCCTCACCGGCACGGTGATCGGCGCCTTCATCCTCACCATCATCGGCAACCTCGTCTTCGTGCTGTCGGTGTCGAGCTATTGGCAGCCGATCGTCTCGGGCGTGATCCTGCTCATCGCGGTGCTGGCGTCATCGCTGGCGGAGAAGTCGGCGCGGAGGAGCCTGGCGTGATCCTGCGGCGGACTATCTGTGCAGACCGTCATCCCCGCGGCAGCGGGGACCCAGTAAGCACTGACGAACGGGGTCCACGCGCGGAGGCCGGGGAAGGGCGCACAATCATCTCCGGCATCGGTTACTGGGTCCCCACTTTCGCGGGGATGACTGTTTGTGGGGGTGGCGAGCGGAGCGCTTGCGCGGGGATGACGGACCGTCGGGGTGGCGCCGCTGCGATCCACGCGTTCGTCCTCACCATCATCGGCAACCTCGTCTTCGTGCTGTCGGTGTCGAGCTATTGGCAGCCGATCGTCTCGGGCGTGATCCTGCTCATCGCGGTGCTGGCGTCATCGCTGGCGGAGAAGTCGGCGCGGAGGAGCCTGGCGTGATCCTGCGGCGGATTTCCGTTCGAGGGTGGTTGACCCCCTCCCATCCTCCCCCTTTCAGGGGGAGGGGGGGCATTTGCAATCTCTGCGGATCATCCTCACCGGTGCATGTGCGGAGCCGGCGCGATGGAAGCCTTCGCCCCCTGAAGGCCACGAGATTCACAGGTCTCGCGCGGGCCGAGAAACCCCCGCGAGCCGCTGTCCTTTCGAGGTTGGACCCCCTCCCATCCTCCCCCTTTCAGGGGGAGGAGGCGCGGTGTTGTCGCTCTGACTTGGCTGGCGACGCCGGACGCGCGTCATCGGCGCAATCTGCGCCTCCTCCCCCTGAAAGGGGGAGGATGGGAGGGGGTCAAACCAGCGCCAAGGGAGCATCGGTTGGTTGGACGGCGCGAACGAGTGGTGCGGATGCCGTAGCCCGGAATGGAGGATGGGAGGGGGTCGGACCCGGCATCCGGGGTGCTGCCCTCGATCAGATACATAGCAGGGTTTTCGCGGGGATTGCCGGCGGTGGGGGCGGTGCCGGGCGGACCGGCGACCGGCCGGGGCGGAGGCGCTGATGGCCTTCGTGCAGCGTCACCGCGCGATCTTCCTCGCCTATCTCGGCATGATCGTGCTCCTCCTCTTGACCAGCCTGGTGTCGCCCGGATTCCTCGCCGGCTCGCACCTCCGCACGCTCGCGGTGCTCGCCGCCTTCATCGGCATCGTCGCGCTCGGCCAGACCTTCGTCATCATCGGCGGCGGCATCGACCTCTCGGTGCCGTGGGTGCTCAACTGCGCCGCGATCCTGATGACGCTCGCGGCGCGCGGACAGGACCAGCCGCTCATCTGGCTGATCCCGGCGGTGCTCGCCGCCGGGGCGGCGGTCGGCGCGCTCAACGGCCTCGGCGTCGGCTTCTTCGGGGTGCCGCCGATCATCATGACGCTGGCCGTCAACGTCATCCTGCAAGGCGGCATCCTGGTCTATACCGGCGGCACCCCGCCGCCGACCGCGCCGCAACTCATCCAGTTCCTCGCCGTCGGTCGGATCGGCAACTTCCCGGTCGTCGTCATCATCTGGGCGGCGCTGGCGGGGCTCGCCTTCGTGCTCCTGTCGAAGACCGCCTTCGGCCGGCAGCTCTACGCCGTCGGCACCAGCGCCACCGTTGCCGAGTTCTCCGGCGTGCCGATCCTGCGCACGACCGTGCTCGCCTATATGCTCTCGGGCTTCACCGCGGCCCTCGCCGGGATGCTTTTGACCGGCTACACCGCGCAGGCCTATCTCGGCATGGGCGACCCCTATCTCTTCACCTCGATCGCGGCGGTGGCGATCGGCGGCGCCTCGATCCTCGGCGGCAGCGGCCACTATATCGGCACCATCGCCGGCGCCTTCGTGCTCACCATCCTCACCGGGCTCTTGCCGGCGCTCAACCTCTCCAACGGCGCGCTGCTCATCGTCTACGGCGCCGTCATCCTGATCACGGTGTCGCTGGCGAGCAAATCCTTCTCCGAGTGGGCGGGACCGATCCGGGCGGTGTTCCGGCGGGCGCGGAAGGTGCAAGAGGAGGGCTGATGCGCGATGAACGCTTCTTCGTCTCACCACTCCCTCCGTCCAATGACGGACGGGGGGCGGGTTGGTTATGGGACGAGGGGCGCCAGGTCGCGTCGTTGCGGACAGGAAGGCCGGCGAAGGAGCCAAACCATGGAAATAACCTGCGTCGTCGATTCGAAGTCGCTGCTCGGCGAGAGCACCTACTGGGACCCGGCCGGAAGGGTGCTGTGGTGGATCGACATCTGGGGCCCGTTCATCCACCGCTACGATCCGAAGACCGGCAAGGACGACGCCTGGCCCGCGCCGGAATATCTCGGCTGCCTGGCGGTGCGCGCCAAGGGCGGGCTGGTCGTCTCGATGGTCAGCGGCTTCCATTTCTTCGACCCGGCGACGGGCGGCTTCACGCCGATCGTCGACCCGGAGGCGGAGATCGCCGACACCCGCTTCAATGACGGCAAGACCGACCGGCAAGGGCGGTTCTGGTCGGGCTCGATGTTCGAGGCGGACGGCAAGCCGCCGGCGAAGATCGGGTCGCTGTGGCGGCTCGATGCCGACCTCGGCGCGCACCGCGTCCTCGACGGCATCGGCTGCTCGAACGGGCTCGCCTGGAGCCCGGATGGGCGGACGATGTACTTCACCGACAGCCACGGCAGCCTGGTCTGGGCCTTCGACTTCGATCCCGCGAGCGGGGCGGCGGAGAACCGCCGCGTCTTTCTCGATCTGACCGCTGAGGGGTACATCGTCGACGGCGCCACGGTCGACGCCGACGGCTGCTACTGGCTGACGGTGCCATTCAAGGGCAAGGTGCTCGCCTACGATGCCGACGGCAGGCGGACCAAGACGATCGAGCTCCCGGTCGACCTGCCGACCTGCTGCGAGTTCGGCGGCGATGCCCTCGATACGCTCTACGTCACCTCGGCGCGGTTGCGGCGAAGCGCGGCGGAACTCGCGGGGCAGCCGCAAGCGGGCGGGCTTTTCGCCATCACCGGCCTCGGAGCGACCGGGCTGCCGCTGGTGCCGTTCGGCGGGTAAGCGGGGAGGGCGCCCGCGTAAGATCGGGGGCGCCGGGCTGGCATGGCGGAGGCGGACAGACGCGGGATGGGCGGCAAGGCGAACCGGCTCGGCATGCGCGAGATCGCCCGCCGCGTCGGGGTGTCGCCGATCACCGTGTCGCGGGCGCTCAAGGATCCCGACCGGGTGTCGCCGGAGACGCGCCGGAAGATCCTCGAGGCGATCGAAAAGGAAGGCTTCATCCCCAACCAGCTCGCTTCCTCGATGCGGGGCGCGGGGCGGATCATCGGCACCATGGTGCCGCCGCTGATCAATTCCGGCATCGCCGAGCAGGTCCAGGGAATGGCCGACGAGACCCACGAGAGCGGCTTCCAGCTCCTCCTCGTCCAGGGCGATTTCGTCGTCGACGAGGAGGAGAAGGCGATCCGCTCGCTGCTCGGCTGGCGGCCGGCCGGGCTGATCCTGCAGGCCTTCGTCCAGGGCGAGACGGCGCGGCAGCTCCTCGCCGGAAGCGGCGTGCCGGTGGTCGAGATCAGCGAGATCCGCGGCACCAGGCCGATCGACATGGCGGTCGGCGTCTCCAATTTCGAGACCGCCTATGCCATGACCAGCCATCTCGCCAGCAAGGGCTACAAGACGATCGGCTTCGTCTCGACGCCGGTGCACGGCAACGACCGGCTCCAGCAGCGCCGCATCGGCTATCGCCAGGCAATGACCGATCTCGGCCTGCACTACCGGCCGGAGCTGGAGGTCGAGGTGCCGATCACGCCCGAAGGCGGCGCCGACGCGCTCCGCATGCTCACCGGGCGCGAGCCGAAGCTCGACGTGATCTTCTGCTCAAGCGACACGCTGGCGATCGGCGCCGTCCAGGAATGCCACCGGCTCGGCTGGAAGATTCCCGGCCGGCTCGCCATCGCCGGCTATGGCGACGTCGATCTCGCCGCGCAGCTCTACCCGCCGCTCACCACGGTCAGGGTGCCGCGCTACGAGATGGGCCGGCTCGCGGTGCGGCAGCTGCTCAGACGGCTGTCAGGCGATACCACGTCGCCGACCATCGTCTCGATCGGCTTCCAGATCATTGACCGGGAGAGCGCGTGAAGAGCGCGTGACGGGAAGACTTGACCTCAGAGGCGCATCGGGTCGACGATCTCGAGGAATCCGAACCGATGGAAGTCGGTGTCCCGAGTACAGATGCGACTGACACCGTGCTCGCGGAGCAGGACGGCTGTGTGAACATCGTGCAGGATGTTCCCGGCGAGGCGCGGCATCTCCTCGATCAATTCGCTTGCAACGGCGGCATGTCGTGACGTGGGTAACAGCACGTCGAAACCCGGTGCCTCAAGAAGGCCGGCCACAAATTGCCAAGCGGTCGCGAGGCTCATCGGATTCGGCATGACCCGCGGATGGGTGGTCACCCGAAGGAATTCGTAGAGGATCGGCCAACTCGAGAACCACGCATCGGGAAGCTCCCGCTGGCGTTCGAGCCAGCTTCGGCACGCGTCATGGAAAGGAGAGCGAATGTCGGCGGCGTAGACGAAGACATTGGTATCAACCGCCAGCACTATCTTCCTTCCATGACGTTGTAGAGGGCATCCCGGTCAGCGACATCGACGTAAGCTCCGCCGCTATCAAAAGTCGGTAGCGGCCGCAGCTTCCTCGGCTTAGGGCGGGGCTGGAGGAACAGGCGCAGAGCCGTCTCGACCATCTCGGACATGGTCCTGCCCTGCCGCGCCGCCTCGCGCTTGAGGTGCTTCATCACGGTATCATCGATAACGAGCGTCGTCTTCATATGGAAATCCATATTGCCGATATGGCAATTTTGTCAAGAAGAACGGAGCCTTAGAATTGGGTTAATTTCAGTCCCGCTCCCACCCGCTTCTCCCAGCCTTCCTCGTAGATGTTGAGATAGGCCGCGGGGTCGTAGGGGTGGGCGCGGGCGACGTCGAGGTTGAGGTCGATGCCGAGGCCGGGCGCCTCCGGCAGCGACAGGTGTCCGTTGACCGGATCGATCGCCGGCCGCCAGGTGACGAGGTCATGGGTCCAGTCCTCGTTGAAGGCGTCGAAGTGCTCCTGGATGAGGAAGTTCGGGACCGAGGCGGCGAGCTGCAGGCAGACCGCGGTCGCGACCGGGCCGCCGCTCTGGTGGGGGGCGATGTAGCTGCCGTGACCGAGGGCGATGTCGGCGACAGCGAGGGTGTTGGCGATGCCGCCGAGCGACATCGGCTCGGGCTGAAAGATGTTGACCCCGCCGCCCGCGGCGAGCGTGAAAAACTGGCCGACGGTATCGTACATCTCGCCGGTCGCGACCGGGATCGGGCTCTCGCGCGCCACGGCATGAACGGTCTCCTGGCGGTCGCGGGTGGTCGGCTCCTCCCACCAGTAGAGGCCGAGCGGCGCCATGCGGCGGGCGGCGCGGATCGCCTCGGCCTCGGTGAAGCGGGCGTGGACGTCGATCAGGATGCGGGTGTCGCGCGGCAGTTCCTTGCGGAGCATGGCGAGGATGTCGTAGGCGAGGTCGAGCTCGTCCGCGTCGATGAAGCCCTGCGCGGTGCCGAAGGGATCGAGCTTGAACGCCTTGAAGCCCTTGGCGAGGACGGCGCGCGCCGCGGCGAGGAAGGCCTCCGGCGTGCGCTCCGTCCGATACCAGCCATTGGCGTAGCCGAGCACGCTGTCGCGCACGCGTCCGCCGAGAAGTTCATGGACCGGAACGCCGAGCGACTTGCCGAGGATGTCCCAGCAGGCGCATTCGACGGCGGCGATCACCGTGCGGTGGATATGGCCGCCATCGAGCGAGACGCTGTCGAGCATGCGCTTGGCGAGCGCGCGCACCCGCCGCGGCTCCTGGCCGATGGCGAGGTGCTTCAATTCGTGCACGCCGGCTTCGGTGGTGCGGATGAAGCCGTTCAAGGTTCCCTCGCCGATGCCGTGGATGCCGGCATCGGTCAGGACCCTGACGAACAGCCAGTTCTTCCAGCCGGCGCTGACGGTGTAGGTCTCGATATCGGTGATGCGCATTCGGACTCCGCCTCAATGGATGCGGGTGAGGTAGGGGGCGATCGCGGGGTCGCTGAACATCGACAGCACCTTGAGGCGGGCACGGGCGCGGCCGTGCTCGGCGTCGAGGTGGTGCTCGAGCGCGGCCGCTGCGCCGCCGGCGTCGCCGAGACCGAGGTGGTCGAAGACCAGACGATGTTCGAGCAGCATCTCGCTTTCGTCATGGAGGCCGAGATAGGTGCCGAACAGGCGGTTGATGACCAGCGCAAGCTGGGTCTGGCGGACCGCCTCAAGCAGCCGGCGATTGCGCAGGCCGGCGAGGCAGCGGACGTGAAGATCGGTTTCGATCGCCTCGATGTCGGCGAGGGCGGGCGCCTTGCCGCTCGCGATCGCGGCGCGGACGCGCTCGCGCATGGCGGCCAGCGCGCCCCGGTCGAGACCGGGGAGCGCACTTTTGAGCGCCCGCGGCTCGATGGCGCTCCTCAACTCGTGATAATCGTCGAGCATGCGGGCGCCGAGCGGCCCGGCGATCCAGTGCGAGCGCCGGTCCTTGCCGATCAGGTTCCGCCCATGCATGCGGTTGAGCACGTCGCGCACCACGGTGCGGCTGACCCGGAAATGCTCGCCGAGCGCCGCCTCGGAAATCTGGAACATGCCGAAGGGGCTGCAGGCGAGCACGTTCGCCTCGACCTCGTCATAGATGCTCTCCCAGGTGGCGCGGCCGGCGCTCCGGCCGAGACGGTCGGAGATTTCGAGCGGCAGGGCATGAAGGTTACGGCGCTCGGACGGGACGGAACCGCTCCGGCCGACGACGAAGCCGCGGCCGTCGGCGCGGCGGACGACGCCCTCCTCGGCGAGAAGCTCGAGGGCGCGGCGGACCGGCGGACGGCTGACGCCGAGGCGGTCGGCGACCGCGGCCTCGAAGAGCAGCGTGCCGCGCGGCAGGGCGCCGGAGACGATGTTCTGACGGAGCTCCTCGCAGACGATCTGGTAATAGTGCTGGGCATCCCGCGATGCCATCGGCCGCCTCGTTGATGCGCCGATCAGGCGATACTAGGCCGTGTCCCCTTAGACAAGCCGTTGTTCGCCCTGCTCCTTCATGGGCGGCTATCCGCGCCGCGCGATCGTCCCTGCCGCGCACATGGGCGCGGTTGCCAATGCCTTCAAAACCGATACCCTCATCCGCCTTCAGGCCCCAACCCGCTCGCATGTGGTGAAGCGTGAGCTTGGGCCGGCAGAAGCCGTAGCCGAAGCCGAGGCGCGGGAGAGCGAAGGGGCGGAGGCATGATCCAAGCGAACGGGCAGGGCATCCACCTATGGTGCGATCCGGCGAGACGGCGTAGCCGGCCTGGCACGCGTCGGACACTGAGGTTCTGCTTTGCCGCCGCCGCACTCCTGACGTCGTGCATAGCGGCCGGAGCCGGCTCCATGCCCGCGACCGGCGAGGCCGACCAGGTGCGGTCGCTGCCCGGCTATGGCGACGTCGCCACCCGCGAGTACGCGGGATATGCCTCGGTCACCGACGTGCCGTGCCGGAACATTCTCTGCGACGGAGCCGGCGACAACGGGCTCTTCTACTGGATGGTCATGAAGCACGCCGACCGGACGGCGGCGCCGACGATCCTGTGGACCAATGGCGGACCGGGGTCGACGAGCTTCTGGGGCTTCTTCACCGAAAACGGACCGTACTCGGTCAACGCCGACGGCACCCTCGCCGACGACCCGGACGGGTGGAACACCTCCGCCAACTACCTGATCTTCGACCACCCGCTCGGCGTGGGCCTGTCATTCGCCTCGCCCGATGCGCTGCCGGCCAACGTCCAGGCCGGCGTCGACCAGTGGTATCGGGCGCTGGTGCATCTCGTCGAACGGCATCCCGAGCTCGCCACCCAGCCGATGCTGCTTGCAGGCGAATCCTATGGCGGCACCTATGTTCCGCTGCTGGCGAAGGCGATCCTCGACGGCAACGTCCGCGCCGGTCGCGAGGTCGTGCGGCTCGGCGGCCTCATCCTTGTCGCGCCGTGGACCGATCCGGTGGTCGGCCAGTCGATGGACACCACCTACGCCTACACCCACGGCCTCATCACCGCCGCGGACAAGGCGGAGCTCGACTTGGTCTTTGCGCAGTGCAAGGCCGAGGTCGAGGCCGAGCAGCCGTCGACCAAGGCGGCGAACGACACCTGCGGCAAGATCAAGTCCGGCATCGAGGAACGCAGCGGCCGATACCTCCTGAACATCGCGGCAAACGGAGACCCGCCCACCGATCAGGTGGCCGCCTACCTGAACCGGCCCGACGTCCGTACGGCCATTCACGCCAAGGCCGGCGGCACCTTCTCGTTCTTCGCCGAGCCGATCGGCGACAGCTACACCGTCGGCGGGCAGGATTCGTACCGCTGGGCGGTGCAGGAGATGCTCGATCGCGGCGTTCCGTTGATGGTCGTGTCCGGGCTCAACGATGCGACCGACGTGAACTTCCTCGGTGTCGATGCGTGGCTCGACCTGCTCACCGGCGACCGCGCCGCGGCGTATCGCGCGGCGCCGGCGACCCAATGGAAGGATTCCGACGGGAAGACCGTTCTCGGCTATGTGCAGGAAGGCGGCGGGCTGACGCGGGTCACCGTCCTCGGCGCCGGTCATCTCGCGGTCGCCGACCAGCCAAAACTGATCGACCTGATCCGCGAGAAGCTGCTCGCCAATCCGTAGCCGCGGGTTGGATCGCGCCGAGCCCGATCAGGCGGCGGCTCGATTATGGGCCCGACGGCCGCCGGACGCCCGCGCCGAGTTTCCCAAAGGCCTGAAGAAGAGGCGGAGTTCGACGGAACCACGCCTGTCTCCTCCGCGTTGGCAGGCAAACCGGAACAGGCAAGGCGGTAAGCGCGCCTTGTGACCGGCGAGGACATCTCCCAGGACACCCAACCCCCCGCGAGGCATTGCCATGGGACTGCTGACCAAAGACATCGAGACGCTTGACGACCTCTTCGTCCACACCCTCCGTGACATCTATTACGCCGAGAACAAGATCCTGAAGTCGCTGCCGAAGATGATCAAGAAAACCGAGGACGAGAGCCTGCGCGAGGCGCTGAGCGATCATCTCGAGCAGACGCGGCACCACGTCGACCGGCTCGAGCAGGTCTTCGAGATGCACGGCGCCGAAGCCAAGGCGATCGATTGCCCGGCGATCGACGGGATCATCGAGGAAGCCGACGAACTGGTCGGAGACGTCGCCGACCGCGAAGTCCTCGACGCGGCGATCATCGCCGCCGCGCAGGCCGTCGAGCACTACGAGATCACCCGCTACGGCACGCTCGCCGCCTGGGCGAAGCAGCTCGGCCGCGAGGATTGCGCGTCGATCCTGGTCGAGACACTGGAGGAGGAGAAGGAGGCCGACGAGACGCTCTCCGACATCGCCAAGGGCCGCGTCAACGCCGAGGCCGCGGAGTAGGTCCGGGCGGACTCCCACCTCTCCAACTCGACCACTGCGTCAATTTGCGCGCCGCTGGCCGGCCGACCGGCGGCGCGGCCTTGTTCTGGCGGTCCCCCACTCGGCCCCGCGACCCCGGTTTTCCGCGGATCGACAAAGGCCGGTGGGCGGCGAGCTCGGCATCTAGGCGACGTTCAAGCAGCGGCTCGACATTCGCGCCGCTTCGCCGGACGTGGGCGTCGGCACGCTGTCGGGCGGCAACCAGCAGAAGATCGCGCTCGGCAAATGGATGGCGATGGCACCTGAACTGCTCGTTCTAGACGAGCCGACCCGTGGCATCGACGTCGGCGCCAAGGCCGAAATCCACCAGATCGTCGCGCAACTCGCCGAGACCGGCGCCGTCGTCCTCATCTCATCAGAGCTGCCGGAGATCCTCGGCCTGTCGAGCCGCGTCCTGATGGTGAGCGACGGGGGGATCACCGCCTCGATTCCGGGGAAGGGCGGGACCGAGGAGAGGGATATGCGGGCGCTGGTGGGGTAAGGTGACTAAACGAATGCTTAGGTCATCGGTCGACGGCCAGTCTCAGTTTCAGTGATCCGATTGCTTCGCTCTCGGCTGAGTTCTACAACATTCCAAACAACCGCGCCCTCATCGTCAACAATCAGCGGATTGTAAAAGCTGTCGCTGTCCCAGAGTTCGAAGGAACGACGAATTGCGGCGTCATTCGTGGGGTAGCGCTCTTGCTGCAGCAAAGGAACTCGGCGAGGCCCGAATTCAGAGAGTGCCATCGGGGCGTCCCCATACAAGAGTGTGACCGGTCCCGCTTCGGGCCGTTGTTTCCATTCTCGCGTGAAATGCTGACACGCCGCTTCGACCGCTGGGGAAATCGGGGTGGTGCCGTTCTCCCAATTGACAATCGTCGCGCGAGAAAGCCCAAACTTTAGTGCTGCTCCCTCCTGAGTGAGGGCAAGTTTCTGACGCCACAAACGGAAGTCCTTGCAGTCCATGCTCATTGCTCTGTCCTCGTTGGTGAATTATTTGAACAACTGACATAGGAATATGTCGATAAATTTGATATGTCAAGGGTCTCGTTTGGCTAGAATGTTGGCTAAAACTCTCCCGGTGGCCGCAGCTTCATGTCTGGCCAGACCGGACGGTGACGACGGCCAGATGTATAAGGGTAGGCTGTTGTGGAGCGCGAACCATGAATGAAGTGATCGCCATACCCGGGTTCGAGGTGAACTACGACAGGGCATCCGACGTGCTATATGTCACACGCCGCCCTGGGGCTCCGGCGCGATCCAGGGAAGGCGCGCCCGGCCTCGTATGGCGACATGACCTGGCGAATGGCGACCTCATCGGCCTCACCGTTATCGACTTCGTTCACTACTGGGGAGCGCGGCGGAGCGAGCTTGCCGGCGAAATCGCGGAGCGATTTGCGATCTCGCGGAGCGAGGCAACGGCGCTCATCGCCGGCGTCGAAGCGACCGCTGAGCCTCGTTGAACGCGAACCGATTGGAATGAAGCGACCGCCCCGTCGAAGGCTGACCAAAGCGCTGCGCGATCAGTTCGACGCGCTCGCAGCCATGCCCGACGAGACGATCGACACCACTGACATCCCGGAGGTGCTCGACTGGTCGGGCGCCAAGCGCGGGCTGTCTTATCGACCGCCGAAGCCCGCAAACACGTCGCGCTCCAGCGCGTCGAAGAGGGCGACCCCGGCGGGGTCGGCGAAGGGGAAGTAGGACAGGAAGATCGCCCCCGGCGAGGCGTGTCTTCGGATCGCGCGGCGTCCGCCGGGCAGGTCGGCGAGGTTGATCATCGCGCCGAGGCTCGACGACTTCGAGATGCCGGGCAGGACGTCGCCGGGCTCAGGCGGCTCGGCTGATTGGAAGGCTACGAGCCGACCGCCCTGATCGGGCTCGGTTTCGGCGGACGGGTCAATTCGCGGACCACGAAACGGAAGTCGATGAGGACGCGCTTCAGGTCGGCGCTCCCGTCGGCGATGCGCTCGCGGAGCGTCTGCCAGGAACGGCTGGCGAGGTCGTCGACCGACTGGCCGACCGCGCTGATATAGGGACGCACCGCCGTCATCCATTCGGAGTGCTCGAAGCCGAGGAGCGAGATCTCGTCGGGGAAGCCGAGCTCGAGCGCGCTGATCGCCTTCACCGCGCCGAGGGTCGAGTAGAAGGTCGCGGCGAAAACGGCGGTCGGCGGGTCGGGGCGGCGAAGGTCCTGCTCGATGGCGCTCCGGCAGCCCTCGGCGGTGCCGCCGCCGAAGATCACCCGCTCGCGGTCGGCGATGCCGGCCTCGGCGAGGGCGCGGCGATAGCCGTCGACGCGGTCGCGGAGATGGGCGTGGTTGGTCGAGGAGATGAGAAGGGTGATGTCGCGGTGGCCGAGGTCGATCAGATGCCGGCAGCCGCGCCAGCCGGCATCGAAGTTGCCGGAGGCGACGGTGTCGAAGTCGGGGTGGCCGAAGGCGCGGTCGACCAGGACGGTCGGCGGCAGGCCGGCGGGAAAACCGGGCTCGGCGCCGAAATCGTCGCTCGCCGGCAGCACCAGCAGGCCGTCGATCCTCCGGGCGATCAGCGAGCCGATCCGGCGCGCCTCGGTCGCGGGATCCTCGCCGCTCGCCACCACCAGCATCTCATAGCCGCTGGTCGAGGCGATCTTCTCCCACTGGCGGACCAGGCCGGCATAGAACTCGTTGCCGAGATTGGGAACGACGATGCCGACCGTCCGGGTCTCGCCGCGGCGGAGACTCGACGCCATGTGGTTCGACTTGTAGCCGAGCGCCTCGACCGCTTCGAGGACGGCGCGGCGGCGGTCGCCGGTGACGCCGCGCAGGCCGGAAAGGGCGTTGGAAACCGTTGCCGGGGATACGCCGGCGCGCGCCGCCACGTCGCGGATGGTCGGCGGGCGGGCGCCCGTCTTGCCAGGCCGCCGCTCCTTCATGCCGAGGCCCGTTTCGTCCGTCGTGCCGAAAATGGCATAGCCCGAGATCGTCTCCGCGAGGCGGGGAATCGGCTCGCCCGGCTCGCCGGGCGGGCGGTACATCTAGACCTTGCGGGTGCGCCTGCCAACTCTACCGCTCAGATGCCGCTGCCGCCGCCGCCGTCGATCAGCTGGCCGGTGATCCAGCGCGCATCGTGACCGGCGAGGAAGGCGACGATGTCGGCGATTTCGGTCACGTCGGCGACGCGGCGGAAGGCGCTGTAGACCGACGCGGCCTCGAAGAACTCGGGCTTGCCGCGGAGCCAGCTCGCATTCATGTCGGTGTCGGCGATGCCGGGGAGAACGCTGTTGACCGTGATGTTGCGCGGGGCGAGGTGCTTCGCCGCAACCAGCGTCAGAAGGTCGAGCGCGCCCTTGGCCATCGAATATGCGGCAACTCCGGGGAAGGCGATCAGCGAGGTTTGCGAGGAGATGTTGACGATGCGGCCGCCATCCGGCATCCGCGGCAGCACCTTCTGGACCAGGAAGAACGGCGCCTTGGCGTCGACGTTCATCACCTCGTCGAAGACCTCCTCGGACGTGTCCTCGATGGTGCCGCGCGGGCTGATCGCCGCGTTGTTGATGAGGATGTCGACGGCGTTCGGCTTGCCGCGCTCGGCGAGGGCGGCGTCGAGACTGATGAAAAGCCCGTCGATGTTGCCGGGCGAGCCGTCGAGCGCTGCCGCAAGGAGCAGGCCGTCGCCGCCTTCGGCGACGATATTGGCGAGCGTCGTCTTCGCCGCTTCCTCGTTGAAACCGTAGTGAACCACGACGAAAGCGCCGTCCCGCGCCAACCGCTCGGCGATCGCCCGACCATAGCCGCGGCTTGCGCCGGTGACGAGCGCCACCTTGCCGTCGAGCCTTGCCATGCTCCTGCCTTCTCCCTGACCGGGGTTGGTCGATCATCCCGCCGGGCGGTGTTGTCTCCGGGCCCCGGCCGCGATCCTGCTCTCTCCTCGCCGGCGACGGTAACACGAAACGATTTATCCTACTATCCGCCGGTTCGGCTTGGCCCGGCCTATGGCGAAGTGATGAGGTCTCTTGCGGTGCAGCATCTTTTCCGCTTGCATCGTCCGGAGCGTCGACCTTAAATCGATTTGCACCCGAGAGGCTTGCGCGCGCGGGGGTGTCGACGGGCAATGCGTCGGCGCCGGAACCGGGTGAGCATGGGAGAGGCGCCGCTCGGGAATCGTCACGGATCGTCGAAGAGCGCGATCCATTTCAAGCACCGACAGGGAGGAACGACATGGAAGATCGGTATTGCGGCAGCATGGCCGCGGGACGCGGCGTGCGCCTGGCTTCGGTCGCCGCGACGGCATTGATCGCGGCAATCGCCGCGACCGGCACCGGGCAGGCCGCCGGCGAAACCATCGGTTACTCGGCGCCGTTTCTGATGGCGCAGTTCGAGGTCATCCTGCAGGACCAGTCGGTGGCGGCGGCCAAGGCCGCCGGCCTCAACGTGCTCGCCCCGACCAACGCCGACCAGGATTCGGGCAAGCAGATCACCGACGTCCGCAACCTGATCGGCGCCGGCGCCAAGGGCCTGATCGTGGTCGCCAATGACAGCAAGGCGATCATTCCGGCGCTCGACTATGCGGTGCAGCAGAACGTGCCGGTGGTCTCGATCGACATCGGGCCGGACGGCGGCAAGCTCTACGCGATCGTCCGCGCCGACAACCGCGGCATGGGACACATCGCCTGCACCGACATGGCGAAGGCGATCGGCGATTCGGGCAAGGTGCTGTCGCTGCAGGGGGCCTTCTCGTCGATCAACGGACGCGAGCGGAGCGAAGGCTTCCACGACTGCATCACCAAGGAGCATCCGAACATCGAGCTGATCGAGCGGCCGACCGACTGGGACGCCACCAAGCAGGCCGCGGCGCTCCAGACGGTGCTCGCCGCCAATCCCGACCTGAAGGGCGTGTTCCAGCAGTCCGACTATGCGCTGTCGCCGACGCTGAACGTGCTCAAGCAGGCGGGACGCGACGCCAAGGTCGGCGAGCCCGGGCACATCTACACGATCAGCATCGACGCGAGCCCTCAGGGTCTCGACCTGGTCCGGCAGGGCGTGATGGATGCGGAGATTTCGCAGCCGCTTGACCTCTACGCGAAATACGGCGTCCAGTACCTGCTCGATGCGTTCGCCGGCAAGGAACTGCAGCTCGGCAAGACCGACCACAACAGCGAGGTCGTCGAGTTCAACGGCAACAAGATGGACCTGCTCCCGGCGGTTCTCGTCACCAAGGAAAATGTCGACGATCCGGGCCTGTGGGGGAACGCGAAGTAAGCGGGATCCGCCGCGACAGACAGTGACCGCGGCAACCGGCACCGGCGATGGACGCCGTCATTGAGCCATTGGTCGAGGCGCGGGCCGTCAGCAAACGGTACGGCACGACGCTCGCCCTCGACCGTGTCACGATGCGCATCCATGCCGGTCATTCGGTCGCCCTTGCCGGGCGGAACGGCGCCGGCAAATCGACCATGGTGCGGCTCCTCACCGGACTGGATCGCCCCGACTCCGGCGAGGTGCGCTTTGCGGGCGCGCCCGCCCCCGAGGTTTCGGCCCGGGCGCAATGGCGGTCCAAGGTCGCTTGCGTCTACCAGAAGTCGACGATCATTCCCGAGCTTTCGGTCGGCGAAAACCTCTTCCTCAACGATCAGCCCGCCTCGCGCTTCGGGACCATCCATTGGCACGAGATCAGGCGGCGCGGCGAGGCGCAGCTCGCCGTCTGGGAACTCGATGTCGACATCGAACAGCGGGCCGGCGACCTTACGGTCGGCCAGAGACAGCTGCTCGAGATCGCCCGCGCGCTCCGCCAGGGCAGCCGCTTCATCATTCTCGACGAGCCGACGGCGCGCCTCGAGGGGCGCGAGATCCGCCACCTCTTCGACCACATCAACCGGCTGAAAGGCGACGGCGTCACCTTCCTGTTCATCTCGCATCACCTTCAGGAGATCTACGAAATCTGCGAGCGGGTTGCGGTGATGCGCGACGGCCGACTGGTGGCGGAGGCGGCGGTCGAGGAGATGGACGAGGCGCAGCTCGTCGCGGCCATGGTCGGCCAGGGCTACGCCGGGCTCGACCAGACCGGCCATCACCCGTCGCGGAGAAAAGGCGCCGGCGACGCCCGGACGGCGGCGCGGGAAACCCGGCCGATCGTGCTCGAGGTCGCGTCGGTATCGGTGCCGGGATCGGTGGAGGACGTGTCCATCGATGTCCGCGCCGGCGAACGGGTCGGCCTCGCCGGCCTCGCCGGGTCGGGCAAGTCCGAGCTCGCCGCGGTGATCGTCGGACAGCTCGATCCGAGCCGCGGGACGATTTCCGTGGGCGGGCGGACGGTGGCCGCCGGCCGGGTCGACCGGGCCCGCGACAGCGGCATCGCCTATGTGCCGGAGGACCGGCATGCCGCCGGGTTTTGCGCCAATCTGTCGGTCGAGGAGAATATCGCGCTGCCGATCCTTAGCCGGCTCAACTGGTGGGGCGGGTTCGTATCCGCCGAACGGCGGCGCGACGTCGCCAACGCGATGATCGCCAAGCTCCAGATCAAGGTCAGCGACCCGGCGCAGAACACCGCGGAGCTTTCCGGCGGCAACCAGCAGAAGACGGTGATGGGTCGCGCGCTGGCTTCCGATCCGGCGGTGCTGGTGCTCGGCTATCCCACCGCCGGCGTCGATATCGCCTCGAAGCAGGCGCTGTTCGACATCATCCGCAAGACCAATTCGGCGGTGCTCCTCGTCTCCGACGAAATCGACGAACTGGCGATCTGCGACCGGGTGCTGGTGATGTTCGCCGGGCGCATCGTGCGGGAATTCGTCGGGGCGTGGGACGAGCAGGAGATGGTCGGCGCCATGGAAGGACTGGACCGGCGGCCGTGAACGCGGAGAAGACCGCAGTGACACCACCCGCGGCGCCGCGCCGGCGGCTCAGGCTGCGCATGGGCGACGAGCTGGCGCTGCTCCAGCTCATCGTCGTCGCGCTGATCATCGGCAGCCTGCTCCACCCGGCGTTCCTGACCGAGGTCAACCTCGTCAACATCCTGCAGCAGTCTTCCGAGCTTTCGGTGCTGGTGCTCGCCGAGGCGATCATCCTGATCGTCGGCAAGTTCGACCTGTCGCTCGAATCGATCGTCGGCGTCGCGCCGATGCTCGCCGGCTGGCTGGTGCTCGACACCTCGCTCAACGGGTCGGGGCTGATGGTCAACCCCTACCTGGCGATCGCGGCGCTCTTCCTGGTCGGCTTCGCCGTCGGCGCCTTCAACGGCCTCCTCATCGTCCGGCTCGGGCTCAACGCCTTCATCACCACGCTCGCCATGCTGATTCTGCTCCGCGGCGTCTCGATCGGCATCACCAACGGGCGCACGCTCTACGACCTGCCGGCGCCGCTCCTCTATATCGGCAACGCCTATTGGCTCGGGCTGCCCGCGGCGGTCTGGGTGTCGGCGGGCCTCTACGCCGTCGGCACCTTCATCCTCGGCTACCACCGCTTCGGACGCGCCCTCTATGCGATCGGCGGCAATCCCGAGGCGGCGCGCGCCGCCGGCATCCCGGTCGAGCGCTATGTGTGGAGCGTCTTCGTCGTCGCCGGCGGCCTCGCCGCACTGTCGGGCCTGATGCTCTCCGGCCGCATGGCCTCGGTGCTCTCGGGACAGGGCCAAAGCATGATCTTCACCGTCTTCGCGGCGGCGGTGATCGGGCGGATCAGCCTCAACGGCGGCAAGGGCTCGATCCTCGGCGCGCTCTGCGGCGTGATCCTCCTCAACATCATCTCCAACATCCTCACGCTCTCGAACATCGAGACGTTCTGGATCCAGGCGACCTACGGGGCGATCATCCTGTTCTCGCTGATCCTGACCCGGCTCACCTCGGGCAAGTCCTACCGGAGCGACTGAGATATGAGCGCGGCCGGCCGGCGAATAGGCAGAGGGGAAGCGGCCGGGATGTCGCCGGGGGCGAAACGATTTTTCCCGTCAGGCTTGGCAATCGCCGGGCATCGGTGTAAATCGTTTTTAGAAGGCGCTTGTCGGGGTCGACCCCGAGGTCGAAACCCGGTTCGCCCCGAAAGCCCGCTCAATTGAAGATGACGTTGGATCAACGCGACCGGAGACGGTCGCCAGGCTGGTGGAGGTCGTCATGAACAAGCCGATTTCGCCGGAAGAGCTTCGTGAGGAGCACTCCGATCCCCATTGGCGATGGAACCGGGCGATACCGCAGCCCGGCCATATGGGGGTGGATTTCGAGGGGCGGGTCGACTTCGCCCGGCTGAGGAACTACCGCCTGACCCGGGCGCGGACGGCGCTCAGGAATTCCGGCCTGGGCGCGCTTCTGACCTTCGACGTCAACAATATCCGCTATCTGACCGGCACCAAGATCGGCGAGTGGGAGCGCGACAAGCTCTGCCGCTTCGCGCTGCTCGCCGGCGACAACCTGCCGATCCTGTGGGACTTCGGCTCGGCGGCGGTCCACCACCGGCTCTATTGCGACTGGCTGCCCGGCGAGAATTTCCGCGCCGGCATGCTCGGCATGCGCGGCACGGTGCCGCCCTCGGCCGGGCTGATGAAGCGCCACGCCGAGGAGATCAAGGACCTGCTGGTCCAGGCCGGGGTCGCCGACATGCCGCTCGGCGTCGACCTGATCGAGCCCGGGATGTGGCTCGAACTGGAGAAGGCCGGGCTCAAAATCGTCGACGGCCAGCAGGTGATGCTCGACGCCCGCGAGATCAAGAACATCGACGAGATCGTGCTTTTGAACCAGGCGGCGGCGATGGTCGACGCCGCCTATCACATGATCTGGGAGGAGCTGAAGCCGGGGGTGCGGGAGAACGACATCGTCGCCAAGGCCAACGAATTGCTCTACCGGCTCGGCTCCGACGACGTCGAGGCGATCAACGCCATCTCCGGCGAGCGCTGCAACCCGCACCCGCACAACTTCACCGACCGGCTGGTGCGGCCGGGCGACCAGGCCTTCTTCGACATCCTGCATTCCTTCGTCGGCTACCGCACCTGCTACTACCGGACCTTCAATGTCGGGCGGGCGACGCCGGCCCAGCACGACGCCTACAAGAAGTGCCGGGAATGGCTTGATCTCGCGATCGACCTGATCAAGCCGGGGGTCTCGACCGACACCGTGGTGCGGGTCTGGCCGAAGGCGGAGGAGTTCGGCTTCCCCGACGAGATGTCGGCCTTCGGGCTCCAGTTCGGCCACGGCATCGGGCTGGCGCTGCACGAGCGGCCGATCATCTCGCGGCTGGTGTCGCTCGACAAGCCGATGGAGATCAAGACCGGGATGGTGTTCGCGCTCGAAACCTACTGCCCGGCGACCGACGGCTACTCGGCGGCGCGGATCGAGGAGGAGGTGGTGGTCACCGACACCGGCTGCCGCGTCATCACCCTCTTCCCCGCCGAGGAACTCCCCATCGCCAACGCGTATTGATTTTTCCAACCGGGAGAAATGTCCCATGAAGCCGACCGCGAAGAAGAAGACGCCCAAGGAAGCCAGCCGCTACAAGTACCATCCCGGAAATCAGAAGAGCGACAAGACGCTGCGCGAGGATCGCGGCTGGCTGAAGATGGACGTCCGCTGGGTGATCACCGAGGACAATTGGACTCCGCGACTGACCGTGGTCGGCCGGACCATCCTGCCGCCCGGCGTCGGCGCGCAGCACGCGCTCCATCGTCATCCCAACGCCGAGGAGTGGGAGTACATCCTGCACGGCACCGGCATCAAGCATGTCGGCGACGAGAGCTTCTACATGCGGCCTGGCGACGTTGCCTTCATCCCGCGCAACACCTGGCATGGGCTGGAGAACGGCTCGGAGAACGAACCGCTGATCTCGCTCTGGGGCTATTCCGGCGCACCGAGCCTCGCCAAGGCCGGCTATGTCGTTCCCGAGGACGAGACCAGGCCGGCGCGATCGGCGGCACGCAGGAAAAAGTCCAGAATGGTCAAGAAATAGGCTGACGCGGCGCACCGCCACCGTCAAAATCCGGGGGTCGGCAAGGGCTCGTGGCGACGGGCTCGCGCTTGGACGGCGGGAAGGCGAAGAGAAGAAGAGAAGTCGCCGGGCTCGCCGAGCCAGGAAGGAATACGACCGGGATGAAGATCGGCTGGATTGGCGTCGGGCGGATGGGCGCTGCCGATGGCGGCGCGGCTCCTCAGGGCCGGGCTACCCGGTTTCGGTCTGGAACCGGACGCGGGCCAAGGCCGAGCACGGAGGAATTGAAGGGCGCCGACGTCGTCGACCGGCGCGACGACCTTGCCGATGTCGACGTGCTCTTCACCATGCTCTACGACCGGCAAGGACGTGATCGACGTCCTCTTTCGGACCGGAAGGCATGTTCCGCGACGGTGCGCGCCCGATGCCGCCGCTGCTCGTCGACTGCTCGACCATCGGCATGGACGAGTCGGCCGAGATCCGGGCCCGCCTCGACAAGCTCGGCGTGGCAGTTCCTCGCCGCGCCGGTCAGCGGCAACCCGAAATGCATCTGGGCCGGCAAGTTCTGTCCTGCGCCGTCTCCGGCCCGCAAGGCCGCCTTCGACACGGTCGAGCCGCTCCTCCTCGCCATCGCGCCGCGCGGCGCCGCCTATGCCGGCGAGGGCGAACTGGCGCGGATGTGCAAGATCGCGGTCAACCTCCTGCTCGCCGTGATCAACGAGAACATGATGGAGGTGACGCTGCTCGCCCAGAAGGCCGGCGTGCCGCGCCACGCCTTCCTCGAGTTCCTCAACAACAGCGTCATCGGCTCGATCTTCACCCGCTACAAGACGCCGGCGCTGGTCAATCTCGATTTCACCACCACCTTCCCGCCGACCGGCCAGCGCAAGGACATCGACCTTGGCCTCGACCATCGCCCGGCGAACTCGACGTGCCGATGCCGGTGACGGCGGCGACCCGCCAGATGCTCCAGGCGCATATCGGGATCAACCGGCTGAAGCCCGACGCCGACGCGGCTGTCTCGGGCAGGACTTCGCCGCGATGTTCGAGACGATGGCGCTGCTCTGCCGGGGTCAAGCTCGAGAGCGAGAACGTCGAGGTCTCCGACGGCCTCGAGCCGGAGGAGCAGAAGCACGGCCAGCCGGCGCATGCGTGAGCGCCGGCGCCGTTGAAGCCGCCAGACTGAAGGAGGAATGGAATCAGATGAAGGTTGCAGTCGCCGGGCTCGGCTGGTGGGGCAAGCAGATCATCTCGCTGCCTCGACAAGAATCCCCGTTTCGAGGTGCTCTATGGCGTCGATCCGGCGCCGCCGGCCGACATTGCCGAGTTCCGCAAGTCGCACAAATTCACGCTTGAGACGGATCTCGACAAGGCGCTCGCCGACCCGGCGGTCGACGGCGTCATCCTCGCCACGCCGCATGAGCTGCACGAGGAGCAGGCGATGCAGGTGATCGCCGCCGGCAAGAATCTCTTCTGCGAGAAGCCGCTGACCATGACCGGCGACGGCGCCAGGCGCATCGTCGACGCCTGCCGGAAGGCCGGCAAGGTTCTCGGCATCGGCCACGAGCGGCGCTTCGAGCCGGCCTTCGAGGAATTGCAGCGGCTGATCGATGCCGGGGCCCTCGGCAAGCTCCTGCTCTTCGAGGCCAATGTCAGCCACGACCAGTTCCGCAAGCTCGCCGCCGACAACTGGCGTCTGAGCAGTTCCAGCGCCCCGGCGGGCATGATGACCGCGGTCGGCATCCACATGACCGACCTTATGGTCCATTTCGTCGGAGCCGGCGGCGGAAGTTCGCGCCCGCACGGCGAGCCTGATCTTCGAGCCGCCGGCGGAGGATTTCGTCACCGCCAGCATCGCCTTCAAGTCGGGCGCGCGGGCGACCTTCACCTCGCTGTCGGTGACGCCCTTCTACGGCCGCTTCACCTGCTATGGCGATGCCGGCTGGGTCGAGATCGTCAGCGAAGCCAATGTCGACCGGGGCAAGCCGACCATCCTCACCCACTCCGACGCCAACGGCGCGGCGCAGCGTGATCTATGAGGCGACCGACACGGTGACGCAGAATTTCGAGGCCTGGGCGGACGCGGTGGAAGGCGAGGCACCCTATCGCTTCACCAGCGAGGAACTCGTCGACAATATCCGCCTGTTCGAGGCGATCGTCACCTCGTCGCGCAACGACGGCGCCGCACAAGGGCTCGCATAAGGAAATCGGGAAATGGCCAGGACAGCCAGCCAGAAACGACAAAAGACGGAAACCTCGCTTCAGCTGATCCGCAACGACGACATCGGCGAGGAGCGGCGGCTGGAGCTTTTCCGGTCGCAGTTCATGATCCGGCAGGCGGAACAGCGTGCCTATGACCTGTTCCTGCAGAACCTCGTCAAGGGGACCAGCCATCTCTCGCTCGGCCAGGAGGCGATCGCCGCGGGCTTCGGCGTCGCCATGCGGCCCAAGGACCTCTCCTTCTGCACCTATCGCGGCCATGCCCACACGCTGGCCCGCGGCGTCCCGGTCGAGAAGGTGCTGGGCGAACTGATGCAGCGCGACAACGGCCTGATGCGCGGAAAGGGCGGCTCGATGCACCTCACCTCGACCGAGCACGGCGTCATGGGTTCCTACGCGATCATCGGCGCCCATCTGCCGATCGCCTGCGGCGCCGCCTGGCGCGCCCAGTACAAGGGCGAGGACGACGTCGCGGTGTGCTTCTTCGGCGACGGCACCACCAATATCGGCGCCTTCCACGAGGCGCTGAATTTCGCCGCGATCTGGAAGCTGCCGGTGATCTTCGTCTGCGAGAACAACCAGTACATGGAATACACGCCGATCCGCGACGTGACCGCGGTCGAGCACCCCGCCGCCGATCGCGCCGCGGCCTACGGGCTCGAGCGGATCGTCATCGACGGCAACGATGCCGACGAGGTCTACCGGACGGCGGCGGAGGCGATGGACAAGGCGCGCGCCGGCGATGGGCCCTCGCTGATCGAATGCATGACCTACCGCCATAGCGGCCATTCCCGCGCCGATCCCGGCAAGTACCGGCCGCCGGGCGAACTCGAGGAATGGCTGAAGCGCGACCCGATCCCGCTCTATCGCGACGCGCCTGCTCCAGTTCGGCGTCGACCGAGGACGTGATCGCCGGCATCGAGGCGGACGTGATGCGCGAAGTCGACGAGGCGACCGAGACCTGCAAGGCGTCGCCGATGCCGCCGGCCGAAATCATTCACGACCGACGTCTACGCCGATGGAGGCTGGGCATGGCGGAACTGACCTATCGCGACGCGGTGGCGCGCGGCATCGCCCAGGAGATGGAGCGCGACCCCGACGTGGTCTTCCTCGGCGAGGACGTCGGCGCGGCCGGCGGCGTGTTCAAGGCGACGGTCGGGCTCTACGAGAAGTTCGGCCCGAGGCGGGTGCGCGATACGCCGATCTCCGAACAGGCGATCCTCGGCGCCGCGATGGGCGCGGCGATGACCGGCCTCAAGCCGATCGCCGAGATCATGTTCTCCGACTTCATCGCGGTCTGCTTCGACTTCATCGCCAACGAGTTCCCGAAGAGCCGCTACATGATCAACGGCCAGCTCGGCTGTCCGCTGGTGGTGCGGACCGGCAACGGCGCCGGCTCGCGCTTCGGCGCCCAGCACAGCCAGAGCGTCGAGAACTGGTGCATGATGATCCCCGGCCTCAAGGTCGTGGCGCCGTCGACGCCGCGCGACGTGATCGGCCTGCTTGCCGCCTCGGTCCGCGACCCCGATCCGGTGATCTTCTTCGAGCACAAGTCGCTTTACGCGATGAAGGGCGAGGTCCCCGACGGCGAGATCGTCGACACGCTCGGCACCGCCAAGATCGTCCGTCCGGGCAAGGACGCGACCATTCTGGCGCTGGCGCTGATGGTGCCGCGGGCGCTCGCCGCGGCGGAGAGGCTCCACGCCGAGGCCGGCATCGACTGCGAGGTGATCGACGTCCGCTCGCTGGTGCCGCTCGACACCCAGACCATCCTCGGCTCGGTCGCGCAAGACGCATCGCCTGTTCACCGTCGAGGAGAATCCGCGGCTCTGCGGCTGGGGCGCGGAGATCGTCTCGATCGTCGCCGACGAGGCATTTTACGATCTCGACGGCCCTCCGGTCCGGATCACCACGCCCCATATCCCGCTGCCGGCGGCGGACGTGCTCGAGGACCTGGTGCTGCCCAATGTCGACCGCATCGCCGACCGCGTGCAGCGAGTCGCTGGAGGGGTGAGTTGGGAGACGGAGGCTATTCTGAGGACCGCCACGGACGTCATTCCGGCGAAGGCCGGAATCCATCGAAAACGGAGCCATCTGGTGCTTCGTGGCGTTAGAAGATGACGTTATCGATGGACCCCGGCTTTCGCCGGGGTGACGGGCAAGGAGTCACGTTCCAGTTCAATCGAGAAGCAATCGCTCCATGAACACATCGCCTTATGACAACCTCCTCGCCGGGGTCCACACCGACCTCCATATCGGCGGCAAATGGCGGCCGGCCTCCGACGGGGCGCGCTTCGACGTGACCGACCCGGGCACCGAGGAGGTCGTGGCGAGCGTCGCGAGCGCCGGCGATCGAGGACGCGAAGGCCGCGGTCGATGCCGCGGCGGAAGCGGCGCCGCCGGCTGGGCGGCGCGGAAGCCGCGCGAGCGCGGCGAGATCCTCCGCAAGGCCTATGAACTGATCCTCCGCGAGAGCGAACGTCTCGCCAAGCTGATGACCCTGGAGAACGGCAAGTCGCTCGACCGACTTCCGCGGCGAGGTCGCCTATGCGGCCGAGTTCTTCCGCTGGAACGCCGAGGAGGCGGTTCGCAATATCGGCCAGATCTCGATGGCGCCGGCGTCGGGCGCGCGCATCGTCGTGCAGCACAAGCCGGCCGGCATGGCGGTGCTGGTGACGCCGTGGAATTTCCCCGCGGCGATGGCCACCCGGAAGATCGGCCCGGCGCTCGCCGCGGGCTGCCCGTGATCCTCAAGCCGGCGTCGGAGACGCCGCTCACGGCGCTGGCGCTGATGCCGATCCTCGAGGAGGCCGGCGTGCCGGCGGGCGTCGTCAACGCCATCCCCTCGCGGCGCTCCGGCGCGGTGGTCGGCGCCATGCTCAAGGACCTTCGGGTGCGGGTGGTCTCCTTCACCGGCTCGACCGAAGTCGGGCGGAAGCTGATCCACGCCGCCGCCGACAACGTCGTCAAGCCGGTGATGGAACTCGGCGGCAACGCGCCCTTCATCGTCTTCGAGGACGCCGATATCGACGCCGCCGTCGACGGCGCGATGATCGCCAAGATGCGCAACATGGGCGAGGCCTGCACCTCGGCCAACCGCTTCTATGTGCACGAGAAGGTGCATGACGCCTTCGCCGAGAAATTCGCCGCGCGGATGAAGGCGCTGAAACTCGGCCATGGCCTCGAGGAAGGCGTCGCGCTCGGGCCGCTGGTCAATGCCGAGACCCGCGACAAGGTGGTCGCGCTGGTCGAGCGACGCCGTCGGCAAGGGAGCGAAGGTGGTCACCGGCGGGAAGGCGGCCGGAGGGCAAGGGATTCTTCTATCCCGGCGACGGTGCTGACCGAGCGTGCCGGACGACGCCAGGCTGCTTCGCGAGGAGATCTTCGGCCCGGTGGCGCCGATCCAGAAGTTCCGCGACCAGGATGAGGTGATCGCGCGGGCCAACGCCACCGAATACGGCCTCGTCGCCTATCTCTACACCGCGCGACCTCAGCCGCGGGCTGCAGCGTCTCCGAGCGGCTCGAATTCGGCATGGTCGGACTCAACCGCGGAATGGTTTCCGATCCGGCGGCGCCGTTCGGCGGCATGAAGCAGAGCGGCCTCGGCCGCGAGGGCGCGCATGAAGGGCTGATGGAGTTCCTCGAGACGCAATACGTCTCGGTGACCTGGTAGAGCGAGGCGGGATACGATGGACGTTCTGATGCCACAACTCGGCGAGACGGTCGCCGAGGGCAAGATCGTCAAATGGTTCAAGTCGGTCGGCGACAAGATCAAGCCGGGCGACAATCTCTGCGAGATCGAGACCGACAAGGTGACGGTCGAGGTGCCGGCCATCGCCGCCGGCGTGCTGGCCGCGATCAATGTCGGGGAGGGCACGGTGGCGCCGGTCGGCGCGGTGATCGCGACCCTGTCCGACGGATCCGCCCCAGTCCCGGCGAAGGCGGAAGTGCCTCCGCCCAGGCTGCCGCCCGCCCCGTCGATTCCCGCCGATGAGCAGGCGCGCGACCATGCCCATCCGCGTCCCCGCAACGACGTTGATCCCTTCCGCGAGGTGCGGACGCCAACGCGAAACTTCGGGCCGGCCGGGCGGGGGAACGGCATCCACGTCACTCCGCTCGCCCGGCGGCTGGCGGCGGACGCCGCGATCGACCTCGCCGCAATCGCCGGCTCCGGACCGCGCGGGCGGATCGTCGGCAAGGATGTCGAGAAGGCGATCCAGGCCCGCCCGGCGGCGCAGCCCTCGCTGGCCCGCGCCGAAACCTTCGACGAGATGATTGGCGAGGTGCATCGGGCGCGGCCGCACAGCGTCGTTCCGCTCGACGGCATGCGGAGGACGATCGCGGCGCGCCTCAGCCAGTCGAAGGCGACGATCCCGCATTTCTACCTGGTGGCGCGGATGGCGGTCGACCGGCTGATCGCCATGCGCGAGGAGGTCAATGCCGGCGCTCCGCGGGATCGTGACGGAAACCCGGCCTACAAGCTGTCGCTCAACGATTTCATGGTGCGGGCGCTCGCGCTTGCGCTCCAGGCCGTGCCGCGGGCGAATGCCGTCTGGTCGACCGACGGCATCCTGCAATTCGCCCATTCCGACGTTGCGGTTGCGGTATCGGTGCCGAACGGCCTGTTGACCCCGGTGGTTCACGCGGCGGAGAGCAAGTCGCTCACCGCGATATCGAGCGAGGTCAAGTCGCTGAGCCAGCGTGCCCGCCAAGGCAGCCTGGAGCCGGACGCCTATAAGGGCGGAACGACGACGATCTCGAATCTCGGCATGCATGGCGTGGTCGAGTTCTCGGCGATCATCAATCCGCCACAGGCGACCATCCTCGCCGTGGGCGCCGCCGAACGACATGCGGTCGAAACCGAAGGCGGCGGCGTCGCCTTTGCGACGCGCATTACCGCCACGCTCTCCTGCGACCACCGCGTGGTCGACGGGGTCCTCGGCGCCGAACTGGTCGAGCGCTTCACCGGGCTTATCGAGAACCCGCTGCGGATGGTCGTCTGACCGCCGCGGCCCGGTCGCGTCGGAAGGCGCGGCTCGCCCGAACTGCCGCCCAGCCCAGGCGGGTCGCGGCAACGTCCCGCCTTCCTTCAGCCTTTCTTTCGCTTGCTGTCGTAAGCACACGAGTTGTCCGGGTTAGGTAGCACACGAGTTGTCCGGTTTTGTGTCTCCGCGAGGAGGCCCTGGGATGAACCGGACAGCGTGGCTAGAGGACCGCAGGATGCAGAAGTTTCGGGACGTTTTGAGCCGCTGGGAGAGCAAGCAGCTATCGATGCTGGAGGCGGCGGAGATTTTGGGAATGTCGGAGCGGCAATTCCGGCGCTACCGGGATCGTTATGAAGAGGACGGGCTCGACGGCCTGCGCGACCGGCGGCTTGGCAAGCCGTCGCCGAAGCGGGTGCCGCGTGGCGAGACGCAGTTGATGCTGGAACTGTATGGCGGCCCTTACCGGGGTTGGAACGTCAAGCATTTCCACGAACATCTGGTGCGCGACCACGGCTTTGGCTGGGGCTACACCTGGGTGAAGACGCAGCTTCACAGTGCCGGCCTGGTGGAACGGGCGCGGCGGCGCGGGGCGCATCGGCGCAAGCGCGAGCGCAAGCCGTTTGAAGGCATGATGCTGCACCAGGACGGCTCGCGCGCGGCCTGGCTTGCGGGGCAGCCGATGCTCGATCTGATCGTCACCATGGATGACGCGACCAGCACGATCTATTCGGCGTTTCTGGTTGAGGAGGAAGGCACCGCCTCGACGTTGCGGGCGCTGCTCGAAGTGTTCAGCGCCAAAGGCTTGCCGGGAAGCCTCTACACCGACCGCGGCAGCCATTACTTTTACACCCCGCAGGTCGACGGCCCGGTGGATAAGAGCCGGCCGACCCAGGTCGGCCGGGCGCTCAAGCATTTGGGAATCGAGCACATCCCGGCTTATTCGCCGGAGGCGCGCGGGCGCTCGGAGCGCATGTTCGGCACCTTGCAGGACCGCCTGATCAAGGAGCTCGCCAAGGCCGGGATCGCCGACATCGCGGCCGCCGACGCGTTTATCCGCGACATCTATCTGCCGGCGCACAATGCCCGTTTCGCCAGGCCGGCGGCGCTGCCCGAGAGCGCCTTCGTCGCCGCCGATGCGGCGCTGCTGGCCGAGACGCTGTGCATCGAGGAGGAGCGCGTGGTCGGTCGCGACAATACCGTCGCCTATGACCGCCGCCGGCTGCAACTGCCCGCCGGCCCGGCGCGCCCCCATTACGTCAAGGCCAAGGTCAAGGTGCGCGAATATCCCGACGGCACGCTGGCCGTGTTTCACGGTCCGCGGCGCCTCGCCGGCTACAGCGCCACCGGCGAGATCGCCGCGGCCCCGACTGCCGCAAGCGTGACGCCGTGCTCGCCGCCGTCAAGGCGTGGCCTGCAGCCTTCGGCGCTTGCCGCACCGCCGCAGCCACGGCCAGCCTTGACCGCGCCTGCGCGCGGCGTCACTCGCAAACCGCAGGTCGGGACGGAGAAACGGCCCTCAGATCGAACAAAGAAACCGACAAGAAAGGCCACTGCCACCGTAACCGCTTCGGCCTGACCGACCCCAGGCGCGCCAGTTGTCCACCGCTTCCAGCCCGGCGCCAACTGCCAAACCCGAAGCGGACAAGTGATGTGCTACCAAAACCGGACAACTTGATTAGCTACCGACACCTTTCTTTCGCTTGCTTGACAGCTTTGTAAGCGGCTTCTTATATGCGGGCTCTCGCCTGAGCCGTGGCGGAGTAGCTCAGCTGGTTAGAGCAGCGGAATCATAATCCGTGTGTCGGGGGTTCAAATCCCTCCTCCGCTACCACTATCTTGACATAGAGAACTGATTTCTAACGAGAAACTGGAATTGAGTTGACGCCGTACCCATCATTCTTCCCACGTCTCTGGCCGCGCCTTCGCGCTTCGCGAGAGGCCGGCGGATGATCATTCTGCCTTCCCGATTCAAGTCCGGCTAAACGACGGCCGAATGGAGCTGCTTGTTGACACCGAAAAGCTGCCACGACCGGCGCCCTCGACAAGGCCGCAGCGCTGGTCGGCTGGGAGTTGCCCGAGGAGTTCGGCGCGTTCCGTCGTCGTCCATGAAGAATTCGGAAGCGGTTGAGTCAGTTGGCTAAATCGGCGTGGTGAAGTGTTGGATTTTGCAGGAAAGCGGGTCGATGGGGCCCGCTTTCTTGCGTTTTGGGATTCCGGTTTTTGGCGATTTGTGATTCGATTCCTCGGCGCCGGGTGGTTCGGATTCGGGGGGGCGGATGGCAAGACCGAGAGACAATCGCCAAAGGGACCTGTTGCGGCCTTCGCTGGATCAGATCATCAACCTGCAACACCCGCTGGTGCGGCTTGCCGACAAGATCGACTGGGAGTTTCTCGATCGCCGCTTCGCCTCGGTGTGCGCGACTGGCCCCGGCCAGCCGGGTCTGCCGACGCGGCTGGTGTCCGGCCTCCTCATCCTCAAGCATGCCGAGAACCTCTCCGACGAGGTGCTGTGCGCGCGCTGGGTGGAGAACCCCTACTACCAATACTTCTGCGGCGAGCTGAGCTTCTGCCACGAGCTGCCCTTCGAGCGCAGCTCGCTGACTCGTTGGCGCCAGCGGCTTGGTGAAGACCAGTTGATTGCTCTGATCCAGGAGAGCTTGTCGGTGGCCCACAAGACCGGCGCCATCGCGACCAGGGACCTCGAGCGGGTGGCGGTGGATACGACGGTGCAGCCGAAAGCGATCGCCCACCCCACCGATGCCCGGCTGGCGCATCGGGCGCTGGTCAAGCTGGTCGCGCTTGCCAGGCGAGAGGGCGTCAGGCTGCGGCAGAGTTATCTCAGGGTCGCCAAGCGCGCCGCCATCATGGTCGGGCGCTACAGCCATGCCCATCAGTACAAGCGCGCCGGCAAGGCGCTGAGGTTCCTGCGCACCCGGCTCGGCCGGGTGATCCGCGACATCCATCGCAAGATCAAGGGCCATCCCGAACTCACGGCGCGCTTCGCCCCACTCCTCGATCTGGCGATCAAGGTCCGCCACCAGGACCATCGCCGGCGCGGCCAGAAGGTCTATTCCCTGCACGCGCCGGAGGTCGAATGCATCGGCAAGGGCAAGGCGCGAGCCCCCTACGAGTTTGGCTGCAAGGTGTCGATCGCAACACCGGTGACGATGCCAAAGGGCGGCCAGTTCGTGCTTCACGCCAAGGCGCTGCACGGCAATCCCTTCGACGGCCACACCCTCGGACCGGTGGTCAAGGATCTGGAGCAGGTGACCGGCGTGGAAACCCGCCGCATCCACGTCGACAAGGGCTACCGCGGTCACAATCACCCGGAGAAGTTCCGGGTCTGGATCTCCGGTCAGGCCCGCCGGGTCACCGCCGTCATCAAACGCGAGATGAAACGCCGCGCCGCCGTCGAGCCGGTGATCGGCCACCTCAAGGCCGAGCACCGCATGGGCCGCAATTACCTCAAGGGTCGCGACGGCGACCGCAGCAACGCCGTCCTCGCCGCCGCCGGCTACAACTTCCACCTGCTCCTGCGATGGTTCGCAGAGCTCTTATGCGCCTTATTCCAACTCGCCGCTCTCCAGCGCCTGCTGGCCATTCTTCACCTAATCCCAGCGTCACTCGCATTCTTCACGGACGACTTCGTCGGCTCCTCGAAGCCCGCATGGGCAAGCGCGGCGAAAGGGAGTTCGTTCAGGTCCCTGCGTCTTTTGGAGAGCGTCCGCCGCGATGACGTGGTGGCTGGAATTCAGGGAAGCGATGACCCGCGGTGCGATCGGCTTTGGCTCGGTCAAGCACCTGGTCCCGTGCCGGATCGAACGGCGACCGCCGCGCGGCTTGACCTGACCGTCTATCCCTATCGAATGTCTGAGTAGTCAGTCGCGAACTTCCGCCTCCGCCGATTGGAACCCGCGGACGAGATAGTCGAACAGAAGACCGTAAGCCATGCCAAGCGGAATTGCGACGATGGCCGTAGCCGCCATAAGCGACGGCCAGAAATAGACGTCCCCGCGAATGAGTTCAGTCGGCACGCCTGCGCTGATGTTGCGCGAGGCGCTCTCGGTGACGAATGTCACCGAGTAGATGTAGTTCGACAATGACAGCGAGAATGCGAAGACGATGCATGCTCCTATCCCCGGTAACGCCTGGGGCAGGACGACCCGCCAGAATGCGCCAAATCGCGAATGGCCATCCAGCATGGCGGCTTCATCGAGTTCTCGGGGGACGGAGCGGAAGAAGCCAAGCAGCAACCACGTGCAGAATGGCACCGTGATCGTCGGAAGCACCAGCACCAGCGACCAGATCGTATTGGCAAGGCCCAGCCAAACGACGATTCGAAAGAGTGGGATGAACAAGAGCGTCGGTGGAATGAGATAGACGAGAAATATCGCCATGCCGGAGCTCTCGCCCCAGCGTCCGGTGAGCCGAGCCAGCGCATACGCGGCCGGCACTGCGAGCAAAACCGTGATCGCCACCACGAGCACGCCGATGACCAGGGAGTTCCACAGGAACGTCGGGAAATTGGTGTTCTCGAAAAGGTAGATCAGATGATCGCGACCGTCGGCCCTTGCTCGTAGATGAAACGGGTTCGCAGACGGATCGAACAGCTCCGATTCCTTCTTGAAGATCGTCAAAATCGCATAGGCGAGGGGCAGGACGGCAAACAGCACCAGCAGGACCACCGCCGTGTAAAGGCCCATTTTCCGCAGAGGTACCGGTTCGATCGCCGGCGACATTGTCAGTCCCTGTGCAGCCGATAGGCGAACCGCAACGCCACGATCGCCGCAGCCAGGAGCACCGGAAACAGGAACAGGGACACCGCCGCGCCCTGTGCGAGGTCGCCGCTCTGGATGCCCTTGAGATATGCCCAATAGGGCAGAACCTGTCCAGAATGACCCGGCCCGCCGCGGGTCAGCAGCGCCACCGACGACATCTCGCCGATCACCAGCAGGGCGGTAAACAGGATGGCGACGATCAGCACCGGGGCGAGCGCCGGCAGGATGATGCGGAACAGCACCCGGAAAAATCCGGCGCCATCGATCTGCGCCTGCTCGAGCCGATCGCGGGGGATCGACAGCCGGCCGGCGAGGACGATGATGGTCGCCAGCGGCAGGGTCCGCCAGATGTCGATGAAGACCACCGAGGCGATGCCTGTCCATTCACGGCCGAGATAATAGAGATGCCTGGCCGGTCCGAGCAGCGTACCCGGCCCGAGCAGTCCGATCTTCACCAGAAGCCAGTCGATCGGGCTGAATTGCGAATCGAGAAGCCACAGCCAGGTGATCGCCGACGAGCGCGACCGGCATCGCCCACGGCATCATGAATAACACCTGCACCAGACGTTTGCCGCGGAAGTCGCGGGCGAGAATCTCGACGGCGATGGTAGCAAGTACGACGATCCCCGCCACAGTGGCCAAGGCCATGATCAGACTGTTGCGCAGCGCGTTCCAGGAACGCTTCCTGATGCGTGACGGCCACGAAATTCCGCAGACCGACGAAAGCTGTCGATGCTCGGATCGCCGACGGTGGCATCGCTGAGACTGAGGGCAATGGCAATGAAGAATGGCAGCGCCACGAAAGCGATCACGTAGAGAACGGCGGGCCGAGCATCAGCGCGCCGAGCACACGCGGCGCGTTCGAGAGCCCGTCGACAAATTTGTCGAGCAGACCTCGTCGCTTGCCGGGCCGCATCTGCGGGTCGACGAATGTCGTGTTCATGCTCCTGTAACCCTGCCTTTGACGTACGTGCCGCCGCTTTGCCGATCGAACCACCGGACGCTGGATTTCCTCACGACGAAGCCGCGCCGTTCGCCCGTTCCGAAATTCGGCTTTTCCGCCTGTTGCGTCCGCGTGATCACGCGCGGCGGGCGGCCATGCTCGGGTATCCCTCCGCGGACAATGCCGTAGACCAGCCATTCGGCGCCGAGGAATTCAAGATGCTCCACCTCGATATCGAGATTGAGCGCCGATATCCTCGCCGGCCGACCCGATCCGCCGACAGGATTTCCTCGGGCCTTGCGCCGGCAACCACCTCGCCCAGATTGAGAGGTTCATCGGCGGGTCGCCGATGAAGCCGGCCACGAACAGATCCGCGGGCTGTCGTAAAGCTCAAACGGCGTGCCGACCTGGTGCAGGCGGCCCTGATGGATCACCGCCACCCGGTCGGCCAATCCCAGTGCCTCCAACTGATCGTGGGTGACGTAGAGCGTGGTTATGCGGGTTCGGTCAAGAAGCTCACGCAGTTCGCCGCGAGCCTGACTGCGGATCTGCGCGTCGAGCGATGAGAGTGGCTCGTCGAAAACAAATAGTTCGGGATCGCGGACAAGCGCCCGCGCCAGCGCTACGCGCTGCATCTGACCGCCGGACAGGCGGGTCGGACGCCGCGCCATCAGGTCGGCGATGTCGAGAATTTCGCTGACCCAAGCGATCTTTCTCTCTTGTTCCTCCTTCGGCACTTTGCGCGCCGCCAAGGGAAAGCGGATGTTCTCGCGCACGCTGATATGCGGGTAAAGCGCGAAGCTCTGGAACACCATCGCCACGTTGCGCCGTTTTGGAGGAATCCCGACGATCGACTTTCCGTCCACAAGGATGTCGCCGGAGTCGGGTTGCTCGAGGCCAGCAACCATGCGCATCAGCGTGCTCTTGCCCGAACCGGATGGCCCGAGAACGGCGAGAAGCTCGCCGTCGTTGGTGGCTAGATCGATGCCGTCGACGGCAATGATCGATCCGAAATGCTTCTTGAGCGCGTGGATCTGCAGAACTGCCATCACCAACCAGACATCGTTTGCAGCCCGCGTCCGTGGGCATTCAGGCAGTTCAGCGACGGGACGAAAGGCTATTCGCTACTGATAAAGCCCTTATCCCGCCATTTCTTGAAGATCGCCTGGATCTCGGCGGCCGTGTCGCTGACCGCTTGTTCCGGCGTCTTCACGCCACGGGCGACGTCGGCCATCATGCTCGACAGCAGGTTGGACTGATATACCTCGCCGATCCCGGGATGGGCGTACCCCGGATAGCCGGGCCAGACGGTCCAATCCGCGGCCGTTTTCAAAAGTTTCAACTTGTCGGGTGGCTGCGCCCCCCATGGATCGTCATCAAGCCAGCCGCCGTCTCTGAGGAGTTGCGGCGCCACGGAAGCGAATGCGGGGAAATTGTAGAATTTGGAATAATAGCTCGCAGTAGCGTAGTTGTTCTCCAGATCGAGCATGAACTTCTTCGCGGCCTGGATCTCTGTCGGATCGGTGACGTATTTCGGCATCACGTAGATGAACCAGACGTGAGCCGGCATCCTCACGACGCCATCCGGGCCCTTCAGACCCGGCCGGAAGCCGGTGTCGGCGGCGACATCGGGCGCGGAGTCCTGTGCGCTTCGGTAGAACGATATGGAGTTCTGGATATAGGAAGCTTGCCCGGCGATGAAGGTCTGGTTGTTCGAGGCGGCGTTCCAGGCAAAAACCTCTGGGGTCATTGCGCTGTCAAACAGTTGCTTCTGGAACTTGACCGCAGCCAGAACCTCCGGCGAGTTGAAGATGACATTCCCGTCCTTGTCCTGAACCGAACCACCGTGCGACCAGATCAACGCTCGGGTGTAGAACTCCGAGTCGATCTCGGGTGACATCCCGACTCCGACGGGAATCCCCGTATCCTTGAAGATCTTGGTGCCACCGGCGAGAAGGTCGGCATAAGTCTCCGGACCGTTCGGGTAGCCTGCGTCCTTCCACAGCGAAACGCGGTAGTCACCGGGATCAGGCACCCAGCCGTGGCAGAAGCCGTACCAGATGTCCTTCGCCGGCAGATAGCTGAGCTTCTCGCAGGTCTGCGCCCGCTCGCCGAAGGCATCAGCCGCGGCTTTGTTGACATCGTCCAGCCCTTGCAGGCCCTCGATGAAAGCCGCTGGCGCGGCGTTCATTTCGAACAGGGTCGGTCCGTCGCCGGCAGCAATCGCAGCGGTGAGTGTGCCGGGGAGATCGGCGATGTTGATGAAATTGATGATCACGCTAACGTTGTTCTTCTGCCCCCACTCCTTGGCATATTCCTGTATCCATTCATCGTAGCGCGGGACGAAGTGGCTCCATTGGTTGATGCGAATGGACGTGCCGTCCGGAAACGTCTCCGGAAAGCTCATGCCCCCATACTGGGTCTTGAACTCCAGCGCGGGTGGCCCTTCGGCTGCCCGCGGCGCCTCGGTCGCCATCAGCATGAACACGGTGGTTGCGAGCACTGCACCGGCGACGCGTCCGCAAAGGATTTTCAAATTCGTGGAAGACATCGATCTCCCTCCTATTCGATGGGAAGATGAGCAACGAATAGGCCAGTCTAAGCTTCAATGCTGGCTTTTCAAAGCGTTCGCAGAAAAGGTTGCGGCTGTCGGACCTTCTACCGATGCGGCGGTCCTGCCGGCCTCGCCAATCAATGCCACTTTATCATGTCCGCCCGTGGACAGTGGTCCTTGACGTAGAGGATTACAGAAGCGGCTTCCGCACACCACAAGGAAGTGTTGCCATGAAGTGAACTGACGGCGAGCCATACTGCCCAACGGCAAAAAGGCCGGTGCGTCCACTCGGCAACACGCGACACTTTTGCCAAAGCGAAGTCAGCAGGTACACGACTCACAAAGGTCACGGCGGACGATTGGAGGGCGCAGATGAGTGTTGGCGAAGCAAGCGGCTATACCGCCTCCGTTTTGGTCTTCCTGACGTTCTACATGAAGACCATGGTTCCCCTTCAAATCATCGGCATCTGCAGCAACTGCGCATTCATCACGTATGGCTATCTGGATTCGCTCTATCCGGTTCTTATCCTACACCTCATCCTGCTTCCATTGAACGGCGTGCGTCTTTACCAGATTCTGCAGCTCACACGGCGGGTCGAGCAGGCGATCGGTGGCGATCTCGACATGGAATGGCTTCGGCCATTCACGTCGACGCTGCGCTTCAATGCCGGCGAAGTGCTGTTCCGCAAGGGCGACCCGGCGGATTATCTGTTCGTACTGGTATCGGGCCGGCTCCAGCTACTCGAGACGGGTATCGTCCTCAGTCCCCCTGACGTGGTGGGCGAGCTCGCTTTGCTGGCGCAAGATCGCAGACGCACCCAGACCGTAGAATGCCTCGAATCAGGAACCGTTCTCAGGATAGGCTATCTCCAGATCGAGCAACTCTTCTATCAAAATCCGGGGTTTGGGTTTTACTTTCTGAGGCTGGCCACTCGGCGGCTTTTCCGCAATATCGAATTGCTCGAAACCGAGCTTGCCCGATCCCGGCAACGTTGAGTGCCGACATTCTTGAGTGAATGAGGCAGAGACAGACTATCCAAACAACTCATGCAGTTATCTAAACCGTAAAGGGTCCTGACGGAGGATGCTTCCGCTTGCGTTGTGCTTTTTCCAGCGAGCCGGGAGCGCGCGCCAAGTCTGCCCTTAGTCCTGCCGCGACTGCAATTCAAAGACCTCTTCGAGCAGCGACATTGCCATGGCCCAGGCGCGACGTTCAGCTGTGGCGTCATAGGCGAAACCGGCTCTACCGAGCGAATTGATGCGCCGGTTTGTGTAGGTGTGGCCGACTCCCCCAAACAGGTGGAGCTGCCAGTCGGCTCCTTTTTCGTTCATTTCTGCCACAAAAGCCGCCCGGTCAGTTGGCGGTACGACAGGATCGCGATCGCCGACCATCATCAACACCTTGGCACCTATCGGCCGATCCACGCTGCCAACCGGACGCGAGAGGCCCGGGTGGAAGCCGATGGCGCACAGGATCGGTGCGCCCGCCCGGGCGAGTTCGGTTGCAACGATGCCGCCCGAGCAAAACCCCACAGCTGCAAGCCGGCGGCGATCAACGCTCGGCTGTTCCACAAGAGCATCAAGCGCTGCGTTCGCCCGAGTGAGCATAAGGCCCGGAGTCTGCATCATCTCCTCGTGCCGGATCATCGCGTCCGCGATCGAGAACGGGGCGCCATAAAGGTCGAGCGCAAGCGCGACATAACCTGCAGACGCAAGTTTGCGGGCCCACGTTACCATTCGATCGTCGCGTCCCGGCGCTTCGTGGGCAACGAGCACACCCGGCGCCGATGCACCTTGCGAGCCGTCAACCAGAACGCCTGTCAACGCAACGCCTTCTGCTGAATAAATTAGCTCTCGCTGTTCCATGGGTCGCCGCTGCATCTCTCGCTTCGTCATACGGGATAGCGCGCGGATCGGAGGTTGTATTGAAGCTTTGGGACCTCGAGCCGGTGGAATGGCAGATCAAAGGTAGAAGGCAGGCCGAGCCCTGGCCGGATCCAGTGCTTCAGCCAATGGCGAGCGTCCCTTGCGCAAGCAGTGCCCGGGCGTAGTGTCCAAGCGCCGGCGCCACTCGCGAATTCGGTGTGCCTGATCGGCGAAGCCGTCAAAATCGTCGGTTGACCCAGCCTGAAACGCTCGGAGGCTTCGATCGAAGCGGTGGAGATCGATGAGCGTCTTGGGACTTACGCCGAGATTGCGCAAGACGACGCGCGACAGATGACGCCGGCTGACGCCAAGCCGGTTTGCGGCAACATCGACTCGTCTGGCTTGTGACAGAATGGTGCAAGCAGCCCGCATAAGTCGCGCTTCTGACCTTTCATCGCCATTGGAGAGGCGGTTCAGCAGCCATTCGTCCAGCGTCGCGGTCAGTTCATCCGGCCGTGCGGATGCAGCGCCAAGGAGTGCATTCGCTGCAGTCGCGCCGATCACCGTATTCAAATCGACCAATGTGTTGGCTGTCTCTCGACCAGGAGTGAACCACGCAAGGCCCGCTGGCGTAAGCAGAGCCATAACGAAGTGCGTATTCGCGTCGGAACGCCAACTCCGCGCGAACGTCTGGACGCCGAGCAACGACAGTGTCGGCGTCGTTGTTCCGTCCGCGGTTTGATTCGGTCGGCCGAGATTGACGGTAAGCACGCCGCCGGGCCGCGGCGCGGTTTGGATGGCGTGTCCGCGGTGCTGGCCGTCCAGATCGCGAACGTAGACAAATCCGTCGACGTAGGGCAACAGCGCGGGCGAAGGTCGGAAATACGCAAGCATGATCCAAATATTGCCACCAAAAGTGGCCCCACTCATAGCCAATAGCTGACGGTGGCGGCGACACAGACGGCCGCGAGGAAGTTGGTGGCTGATCGGTCATAGCGGGTGGCGATGCGGCGGAAGTCTTTCAGCGTGCCGAACATGCGCTCGATCGCGTTACGAGGAACGGTGAGAAGCAGTTCTTCCAGCGTCGATTGGCCTTCGGTGAAATGTTGGGCACCGTCCCTTTGCCCTCGATCTTTTGACGGATCGCGTTGCTGTCATAGCCCTTGTCGCCGAGCAGGATCGGGCTCCTTGGCATCAGATGGCGGCGGTGGTCACGCAGGCTACAGAAAGATGGACACGATCGGCGGCCAGGCCAGCATCACGGTGAGCGCGATCAGCTGAATGACGATGAACGGCAGGAAGCCGGCAAAGATCGCGGTCAGCGTGACGTGGTCGGGGGCGACCGACTTCAGGTAGAAGGCGGCGGGGCCGAAGGGCGGCGAGAGGAAGCTCACCTGCATGTTCATGCAGAAGGTGACGCCGAACCAGATCGCCACCTGCTGCGCCGAGACGTGGCCGAGCCAGCCGATCTCCTCGGGCGGCAGCTTCAGGACGATCGGCAGGAAGACCGGCATGACGAGGAGCACGATGCCCACCCAGTCCATGAACATGCCCATGATCAGGAAGATCACCATCATGATCAGGATGATTCCCATCGCCGGCAGCTCGGTGCCGGCGATCAGGTTCGCGGCATAGGTCGGCCCCCCGGCGAGCGTGTAGGAGGCGGCAAGCGCCGCGGCGCCGATGGTCACCCAGATGATCGTGCCGGTCGACTTCAGCGTGCGGATGAGGCTGTCCCAGACGATCTCGAAGGTCATCTCGCGGCGGATCAGCGAGATCACGAAAACCGCGATCACGCCCATGCCGGCCGCCTCGGTTATGCCGGTGACGCCGCCATAGATCGAGCCGAGCACCACGCCGATCACGATGAGGGGGGCCACGAGCCCCTTGCCGATCTGCCAGGCGCGGCGGGTGCGCTCGCGGCCGAGCAGGGCGAGAAGCGCCAGGGCCAGCACCAGGCTTCCGCCGATCCAGGGCAGGTCGGCAGGCATGCCGAGCGGGATCGTCTCCATTCCCGCGGTGAGCTGATTCTCGCCGGTCAGAGTAAGAAAAAGGTTGCGGACCAGGAGGACCGACGCGGCGATCACGATCAGGATCGCCACGAAGGCCAGGAACAGGGTCCGCTTCTCGGCGGCCGTCGGATCGTCCGGCCGTGGCGGAGGCAGCGGCGCCTGCTCGGGCCGCAGGTTGGAGCGCAGCAGGATGTAGACGACGTAGAACGAGGCGAGCATGAAGCCCGGCAGGAAGGCCGCGGTAAAAAGGGCCTGGATCGAGGTCTCGGTGATCAGCCCGTAGAAGATCAGGACGATCGAGGGCGGGATCATGGTGCCGAGGCTGCCCGAGGCGCAGATCGTGCCGACGGCGAATTTCTGATCGTAGCCGAGCTTCAGCATCTGCGGCAGTGCGATGAGGCCGAGAAGCACCACCTCGCCGCCGATGATCCCCGACATCGCAGCCATGATCACGGCCATGATCGAGGTGACCAGCGCGATGCCGCCCCGGGTGCGGGAGAGCCACAGGTTCAGCGAGGCGTACATGTCGCGGGCGATGCCGGATCGCTCCAGAAGCGCGGCCATGAAGATGAACAGCGGGATCGAGATCAGCACGTAGTTCGTCATCTGCCGGTAGATGGCCTGGCCGAGGACGTTCAGCGGACCGCGCCCGAAATCGCCGTAGAGCAGGTCGGGGCCGAACTTCAGCACCAGCGTGACGACCGCCAGGAAGGCCGAGGCGAGGCCGAGCGGCATGCCGATCGCCAGCAGCACGAACATGGACACGAGGAGGATCAGGCTGAGCGTGCCGACATCAACCATTGTCGTCGGCCCCGACCGCCTTGCGGATCTGCGCGATCTCCTGCTCGTCGACCTCGTCGCCGGCGTGATGGGCGGGCCCCTTGTTCCAGTCGGCGATCAGGTTCGACGTGCGCCTGCAGCGCCACAAGGCCGATCACGACCAGGATCGCCGCCTTGACGGTCGAGGGAATCGGCGGGTCCCAGGCCGTGCCGAACGTCTCCATCCGCATCAGCTTGGCCAGAACCTCGTTGTAGCCGCCCCACACCAGCGAGATGAAGAACACCCAGATCAGCGCCACCGTCACGGTATCGGACAGCTTCCGGGCCCAGCGCGGCATCAGGTCGTAGATGACGTAGATGCGGATATGGCTCCGCTGCTGCATGGCGTAGAGCCCGGCGAGCAGGAAGATGAAGCCCGCGATCCACAGCGACATCTCGTTCGCCCAGAGCGTCGGCTTGGAGAAGACGTAGCGGACGATGACTTCGTAGAACATCACGCAGACCACGACGACGACGGCGATCATCGCCAGGCGGCCGAGGATCAGCGACAGGATGTCGAGGGGACCGGTCGGCTCCGCCTCGATGGCGCCGCGGGTGTCGGAGAGGTAGAGGGCCGCGGCGAGGAGGGCGGCGAGCAGGAGCCAGAGGAAGACGCGCACGACCATGTGGTCGCCCGGCCGCAGGATCGTCGACATGGTGACGTCGCTGCCGAGGAAGAAGGCGCCGACGACCAGCCAGAGCCAGACCAGCCCCGTCGCAGCGGTCAGACCGATCATCAGAAACCGCATGGGCCGCCGCAACGGTCCCAGCCAGAGGCTCCGCCCGTCCACCGCATCCTCCCGATACGACCCGGGCGGGCCCCTCGGGAGCCCGCCCGATCCGCTATGCGCAAAACGGCATCGCTGTTATTCGGGCAGGACGCCGATCGCCTTCAGATAGGCTTGGTGGCTCGCGACGAGGTCCTTGGCCTCCGGCGTCGTGGCGAATTCCGGCCAGGTCTCGATCGCCGCGGCGCGGAACGCCGCACGGTCCTCCGGCGACCAGTCCCAGACCTTGCACGCCGGCGGCCTTGAGGTCACGCGCCGCCTCGGCATTCGCCTTGGCCGAGGTCAGCGCCTGCATGCAGCGCCAGCTTGGCCATGGCGACTTCCATGATCCGCCTCTGATCCTCCGGCATCGCGTCCCAGACCGCCTTGTTGCAGGCAAGGTGGTCGGACGGCATCGAGTGGAAGCCCGGATAGGTGGCGTTGTTGGCCACGTCGTAGAGGCCCATGCCCTTGTTGTTGGCCAGGATCGAGGCGTCGGCGCCGTCGATGATGCCGGACTGGAGCGCGGTGAAGACCTCGGTGAAGTCCATCACGACGGGCTTGGCGCCGAGCTTCTCGAAGATCTTGGTCTCCATCCCCGGCGGGGACCGGAACTTCCAGTCCTTGAGGTCGGCGACGCCCCGGATCGGCTTGGTGGAGGCAAGCGATTCCTGGCCGACGACCCACCAGCCGATGAGCTGCATGCCGTACTTGTTGTAGAGCTTCTGGGCCTCCTCGAGCCCGCCGCCGGTATAGAGCCAGCCGAGCTGCTGGAAGGGCGTGTCATAGCCGCCCATGATGTCGCCGACGAACTGGAACGCCGGGTTCTTGCCGGTCTGATAGGCGCCGCCGGTCATGTCGCAATCGAGGACGCCATTGGCCGCCGCGTCGAACGTTTCGACCGAGGAGACCACCGACGACGAATAGAACATCTCGATCGAGATATCGCCGTTCGACATCGTCTGAACGTCATCCACGAACTGCGCTGCGTTCTTGCCGGAAATCGTCTCCGGCGCGTAGTGGGTCTGGATGCGGAGATTGGTCTTCTGGGCGAAAGCCGGAGCTGCCGCCAGAACCATAATTGCCGTCGAAGCCAACATCATTTTGAGTTTCATGGAAATTTCCTCCGTTTGGCCCGGCGGGAACGGCCTTATCTCTTCTTGTTGGATGGCATGTTAAACCATCGTCGGCAAAGGTAACAATGCCGATGGCGACATGATCGCCAGGGGGAGGAGGGTCGAGCATGAAAACCCGCGGTGACTGAGGGGGCGGACGCGGGACGAAGTCGACGGGATGACGGACTTCTGGCTCTGTCGGGAGTCTTCCCCGTGCCGCAGTGGTCCCGTTGGCGCTTTAATCTAGGAAAGTGGATCGATCGCGTCGGGCTTTGATCGCTTGCTCATGTAGGTATTCGGTTTTATCGAAACTTCCCCTTCCCACAGCGTCGGAGAGACCTCATCCATCGTGAAGCCGAAGTACCGCGGTCCCGGCGGAGAAACCTGGAGCGGGCGCGGGAGTGCACCTCGCTGGCTGAAGGCACTGGAAGCCCAGGGGAAGAAACGCGACGCGTTTCTAATCGCGTAGGAATGACTTCCGGGAGCCGCGAATCAAACCGGCAGCGCTGGGTTGCGCCTTCATCTATCGATGATCACCATCAGGCTCCGCGAACGTTTCAGGGCTCTGGCTTGCGCAGCAGCCTCGCGGTGGATTGTGTGAATCTCGCGCCGGGCCGAGCCCTTCTCCATGGGCGTCAGGTTAGCCCGATTCAGCGCGCGAAGGGCTTGCAGCGTCACCCCTTGAAGCCACCTGTCGGGGTCCGCAGCCGACTGATACTGCTCGACCAGACGGCCGACGATCAGGCTCCTGCGATCCGTGGCAGCGGGCTTGTCGGCTTCAGTCATTCGGGTGCCGATTCCAACAGAAGGGTACAAGCCGGGAGCGGCGCCGCGGAGTGCGCGCCCCAGATTTGCCTATCCCCGCAACTTAACGACGCGGCGTCAAGAAGAAGCCGCCGCCCTGTGGGAGGACGGCGGCGTCAGAGGGAGGGCCGGGGTCCCCAGCTGGTGTTTTGACTCTAACGTTTGTTTCGCTCTGGCGACCTTACTGAGGATTTGGTCGGCGGACTTGGTCCAGACGGAAGGCGGAGCCGTCCTCGCGCTGGCAGGCGGCGGTGAGGACGACAAGCTGGGAGTCGGAAAACGACGACCGCGCGGACTGCCGGAGGCCTGACCCTATTCCCGGGCGACATCGCCTGTGTCTGGCAGGGTGTCCGGTTCGTGCCGCTTATCGGCGAGCACGGCCGGACCGAGAATGGAAGCCGTGCCGCATCCAATCATCTGCGTCCGGGAGTGACGTTTCACGCCTTCTTCAGGTTCACCGCGTTCGGCTTTCCTTTCTTCGGATCGATCTTTGATTCGAACGACACTTTGTCGCCCTCACCCAATGAATGAATTCCCGAACGCTCCAGTTCGGAAACGTGGACGAACACGTCGTTCCCGCCGCCATCCGGCGTGATGAAGCCAAAACCCTTTGCGGAATTGAAGAACTTGACGGTGCCTGTGGGCATGTATTCGGCCTCCCTGAGGATGAGGGTCCCAATTGAACCCATGGGCAAGATACCACTATCGGAGAAACACGGCGGCAGTTTCCTCCGCGACCGACCCCTGCGCATATCAGTCGGCCCGGCGGCGAGAAACACCGCCCGCCGGTGGGAACCGGGATCATCGGCCTTCCAGGACCGGATCTTCACGCGGCCTCCGATCCGCGCAAGGCGGCCATCACCGGACTTGCGATAAGGCCGACTTTCCCACCGCATCTGCATACCTCATAGCTCGATGGGGTCTATTCGGCAGGCTGTCCGCCGGCATAGCGAGCCACCATCAGCGAGCCGAGGATGATTGCGCCGTAAATTGCCTGGATCCAGAACGATGGCACCTGGGCGAGCGTCAGGAGGTTTGAGACAACGCCAAGGAGGAGCACTCCGGTGAGGGCGCCGAACATCGTGCCCTTGCCGCCGTCGAGCGAAATGCCGCCGATCACGGCCGCAGCGAAGACGGTGAAGATCAGGCCGTTGCCCTGGTTCGCGCTGATCGCGCCGACGTAGCCGGTGATCGCCAGCCCGCCGAGTGCGGCGAGCATGCTCGCCAGCACGTAGACGCCCCAGGTGATGCGTTCGACCCGGATGCCGGCGGCGCGCGCCGCCTCCGGATTGCCGCCGATCGCATAAAGCGCCCGACCGAGCCGGTGATAGCGCAGCATGATTCCGGCGATCAGGAAGGCGAGGGCGGCGAGCCATACTGCCAGCGGCAGGCCGAGGAAGGTGATCACCATCAGCGCGTAGAACGCATCCGGCAGGTCGAACAGCGTTCGCCCGCTGGTGGCGCCGACCAGCATGCCGCGCAGGATGATCAGGCTCGCCAGAGTGACGATGAACGCGTTCAGCCTGAGGTGAACCACCATGAAGCCGTTGATCAGGCCGATGATCGCGCCGACCGCCAGAACCGCGACGATTCCGGCCCAGATCGGGAATTCGAGGCCGAAGCCGAACTGTGCCGCCGGCAGTACGACCATTGCGCCGACCGCCGGTGCGAAGCCGTAGGTCGATTCCAGCGACAGGTCGAACTTGCCGGTGATGATCACCAGCGATTCGGCAAGCACGACCAACGCCAGAGCCGCCGAAGAGGTGAGGATCGTGGTCAGGTTGCCCGGGGTAAGGAACACCGGGCTAACCAGGCTGCCGATAATGACCAGGAGCACCAGGGCGGGGATCAGCGCCAGGTCCCGGATCCTGACGGCGACAATCTTGCCAATGCCCGCGACAGCCTGGCCCCTGGCAGCGGCGGCGCCGCCGATGTTGCCTGTCGACACGTTCATATTCCTTCAATCGAGGCGACCAGAGCGTTGTCGCTCCATCCCGCCTTGTGTTCGGCCACAATCCCGCCGTGCCGCATCACCAGCACCCGGTCGCAAGTCCTCAGGTCTTCCAGTTCGCCGCTGACGACGAGGATCGCCTTGCCTTCGCGGCGCTTGTTCTCGACCACTCTGAGCAGCGCTTCCTTCGACTTCACGTCGACGCCGGCGGTCGGGTCCATCAGCACCAGCACCGACGGTTCGTTGGCGAGCGCGCGGCCCATCACCACCTTTTGCTGGTTTCCCCCGAGAGACTCGAAACCAGCTGGTCCGGTCCTTCGGTGACGATGCCGAGTGCGTTGATCGCAGCGTTGGTCACGTTCTCCCGACGTTTCGGCGAGATGAACCCGGCGACGCCGAGCTGGCGCACGATGGTCATTATGGTGTTGTCGGCGACCGGCTGGCTGAGCACCAGGCCCTGCCTGTGCCGGCTCTTCGGAACGCAGCCGACACCGAGGGTGAGGGCCGCAGGCACGTCACCGGAGGCGAGCTCTTCGTCGTTGATCCTGATCGATCCGCTGGTGTAGCGGCCGAGCCCCGCCACCGCCTCCGCGACCCCGATGCGGCCGCTGCTGGTCGCGCCGGAAATCCCGAGGACCTCGCCGCGGCGGATGGTGAAGCTCACATCGTTGAAATCCTCGCCCGAGGCGTGCCTGACATCGAGCGCGATCGGCGCATTGGCGTCGACCACGCGACCGGCGGCGTCGGCGAAGCCGAAATGAACCTGTTCCCCGGTCATCGCCTCGATCAGGCGATCCTTGGGCAACTCGGCAACCGGCGCCGAGATGATGTGCCTGGCGTCGCGCAACACCGTTACTGCCTGGCAGATTTCATAAACTTCCTGCAGGTGGTGGGAGATGAACAGGAAGGTCACGCCCTGCGCCTGGAGCTCGCGCATGCGGACGAACAGGCGCTTGATCTCATCGCCGTCGAGTTGCGCCGTCGGCTCGTCGAGGATGATGAAGCGCGCGCCATAGGAGAGTGCACGGGCGATTTCCACGAGTTGGCGAGCTTCGACCTTGAGATCGCCGGCGCGCATGTCCTCGGCCACGGCCACCTTCCAGCGATCGAGCACTTCGCGAGCCTGTCGGCGAAGCTCCTTCCAGCTGATCAAGCCGCGGTTGGTCGGCTGGCGATTGATGAACAGATTCTCCGCAACGGTGAGGTCGGGGATAATCGTCGAATGCTGATAGACGCAGGCGACGTGGCGCCGCCATGCGGCGCGGTCGGAGAGCGGCGGCGCGGGCTCGCCCGAAAAGCGGACTTTGCCGCTGTCGGACGCACGGAGGCCGGTGAGAATACCGACCAGCGTCGATTTGCCGGCGCCGTTCCGGCCGACCAGCGCATGCGACTCGCCCGGCATCACCAGGATATGTGCATCGGAAAGCGCCACCGTCGCCCCGTAGCGCTTCGACACGCCGATCGCTTCGACGATCGGCACGACTGCAGACGGGCGCGCCGGGCGCCCGTCCGCAAGTGACGGTTCAATCATGAGGCTCTGGGTCTCGAACCTGGCTTAGAGATTGTTGCCCCAGAAGGCCTTGTCGTCGACGTTTTCCTTGGTGACCAGCGGCGCGCCGAGCTGATCTTCGAGGACTCCCGGCTTCACCTCGACGATGGTGCTGTCATGGTCGGTCGGGCCAGGCGCGAAGGTCTTACCTTCGATCGCCTGCTTCAGGTACATGATGCCGTACTTGGCGTAGAGGTCGGCCGGCTGGGAGACGGTGGCGTCGGCTTCGCCCTTGCGGATCGCGTCGAATTCCTGAGGGATGCCGTCGTTCGAGACGATGATGATGTGGCCAGCCTCGCCCGCCGGGTGCAACAATCCGCGGCGCTTCAGCGTCTGCAGGGTGGGGGCCAGGAACACGCCACCAGCGTGCATGTAGATCGCCTTCAGGTCCGGCGTCGAGTTCAGGATGGCATCGAGACCGGCGGCGGCGTCCTCGCCCGACCACGCCTTGGTCGGAATCTCGAGGAGCTTGAGCTTCGGATAGTTCTTGGCGATGCAGTCGCGGAAGCCGTTGCCGCGATCGCGACCATTGACCGAAGCCTGATCGCCCATGATCTGCACGACGGGGCCTTCCGGCACATGATCGCCGATATATTTGCAGGCCTTTTCGCCGTAGGCGACGTTGTTGGCGCGGACGACGATCGCCACCGGCCCGGTGTCGGGCGCGACGTCGACGGCGACGATCGGCACCTTCGCGGCGGCGGCCGTGTCGAGCACGGTCTTGGCGGCCGAGCTGTCGAACGGCGAGAAAATGATGCCCTGGGCGCCGAGCGTGATCGCATTCTTGACACCGGTGATCTGCTTGGCGGTGTCGAACTCGGAGTTGAACGGCTCGAGCAGCGTCACGCCCTGCGCCTTCGCCTCGCCGACGATGTATTTGTTATAGGACGTCCAAAACGGCGAGGTCAGCGTGGTCAGGTCGACGGCAACCTTCGGCCCGTCCTGGGCCATTGCGGCGCCGGCGAACATCGTCAGGGCCGCGGCGAGCGCCGCGCCGGTCAGACCGGCATGAGTTTTCAGCATGGGCTTTCCCTTCCTTTTCAATGGTCGTTTGGCAGATTGTTCCCCGCGGCCAAGACCGGGCCGTCGACTGGTCCTTACGGTCAGATCCTCCTCGGCAACCGCGAACCGACAGTTCACGGGAAGCGGCGCGAAGGTTTTTACGAACCTCGTCCGCCTGCTGCCGACGATACACGATATTTGTCATGGACTGCAGGACCGGCTGCGATAAAGTTTGACGGGTCTTATTTGGCGCGGGGACAGGTTGCGCGTGAGCGGCGAGAGTGACCGGCGGCTGCTTCTCCTCGATCCGGAGGACAATGTCCTCGTGGCAACGGCGCGTCTCCGCGCTGGCGAAGCATTCCTGGTCGAGGGTACCTGGGTGAGCCTGCCGAACGATCTGCCCCTCGGGCACAAGATTGCCCGGGTGCCGATCCGGGCCCTTGGCAAGATCCTCAAATATGGCGCGCCGATCGGTTCGGCCACCGAAGACATCGCTCGCGGCGCCCACGTCCACGTGCACAACGTGAAAAGCGACTATACCGCCACCTATCACCTCGAAAACGAGCGCGTGGCGTCCGGGAGCGCGGCATGATGCAGGGCTATCTCCGCGCCGACGGGCGCAAGGGCATCCGCAACACCATCGTCGTCGGGTATCTGGTCGAGTGCGCCCACCATGTGGCGCGGGAGATCGCGCTTCCTTTCCGCGACCGCGACGTCCACGTCATCGGCTTCCCGGGTTGCTATCCGAACTCCTACGCCGAAGCGATGATGGAGCGGCTTTGCACGCACCCCAACGTGGGTGCCGTCCTGCTCGTCTCGCTCGGCTGCGAGAGCTTCAACAAATACAAGCTTGAGCACGTCGTCCGCCAGAGCGACCGGCCGGTGAAGACCGTCGTCATTCAGTCAACCGGCGGGACGCGGAAGTCCATCGCAGAAGGGGTCGACTTCGTCGCCAAACAACGCGCCGCGCTTGACGCGACCGCGACCGTGCCGCTGGCGGTCAGCGATCTGATCGTAGGCACCGTATGCGGCGGCTCCGACGGCACTTCCGGCATTACCGGCAACCCGGCGGCCGGTCGCGCCTTCGACATGCTGGTCGAGGCCGGGGCCGCCTGCATTTTCGAAGAGACCGGAGAGTTGATCGGCTGCGAGCACATCATGGCGGCGCGGGCGATCACGCCGGAGCTTGGCGGCGAGCTTGAGGGCAGCGTCGCCAAGGCGGCGCGTTACTACGCGACCATGGGCTACGGCTCGTTCGCCGCCGGCAACGCCGAGGGCGGGCTCACCACCATCGAGGAGAAATCGATGGGCGCCTATGCCAAATCCGGTAGCTCACCGATTTCCGGGCTGATCAAGCCGGGTGACGTACCGCCGCGGGGCGGCCTCTATCTCCTCGACATGGTGCCGGACGGTGACGTGCGCTGGGGCTTCCCGAACATCAACGACAATGCCGAGATCGCCGAGCTGATCGCCTGCGGCAGCCATGCGATCCTCTTCGTCACCGGCCGCGGCTCGGTGGTGGGTTCGGCGATATCGCCTGTGATCAAGATTTGCGCCAATCCCGACACCTATCGGCGGATGGCCGACGACATGGATATCGATGCCGGCCGCATCCTTGAAGGCGGGGCGAGCCTCGATGACGTGGGACGCGAAATTCGCGACCTGGTTCTCAGGCTCGGCGAAGGGGGCCGGACGAAGTCCGAGGAACTCGGGCACCGGGAGTTCATCCTGACCTACAAATCCTTCGAGCCGATCGGCCCCGCGTGCCTTCCGGCGGCATGAGCGCTCAGGCCGGCGAACTCTCCGACCGGCTCGCCGCCTGCTACACCGGCGTCATCCATGACGTCATGCGCGCGAGGGGTCTCCGCGATTTTGTCCTGCCCCCGGAACTCCGGCCGATCCTTCCCGATCGCTCGATGGCAGGTCCGGCCTTCACCATCGAGGGCAAGGTCGATCCGGCTGCCGATCCACATGCGACGCTCATCGCCTGGACCGGCCTCCTGTCAAAAGCGCCGGCGGGTTCGATCTGGGTGTCGCAGCCGAACGATCGCGTGGTCGCTCACATGGGCGAACTCTCCGCCGAGACCCTCCGCAACAAGGGGGTGCGCGGCTGCGTTGCCGACGGTTTCATCCGTGACGTGAATTTCCTCATCGAGATCGGCTTCCAGGCATGGTGCCGCGGTTACACGCCGCGCGATATTGTCGGCTATTGGCTGCCCAAGGTGACCGACGTGGCGATCACTATCGGCGAGGTTCTGATCGAACCCGGCGACTATATGGTCGGCGACCGCGACGGGCTGATCCGGGTGCCCCGGGCGATTGTCGACGAGGTGATCGTGGCCGCGGAGAAAGCGATCGGGACGGAGAGCCTGGTCCGGAAAGCCATTCTCGCCGGCACCGATCCGCAGGAAGCCTACCTCCGCTACGGCAAATTCTAGCGGAGCTGCCATTGCGCAGGAACAGGTGGCCGGCCGGTCTCGCGCCGCTATAACCGCGGCGAACGCGGCGGGCAGCCGAAATCTACGTAACGATCCGGACGCCGAGCCCGGCGGCGTTTCGGGCAAGCCGCACGCAGCTCGCCGCCGATCTGTCGCGCGCGGTGCAGATGCGGTTGCGTGGACGGTAATGCACAGGTTAAGGGCCGTCAGGTTTCGTCGCCTTCCCAAGCCTCCCGGCCCTCCTTGACGAGTAAGTAGACAATCGCGAGCGAGGCTACGGAATTGATCCACCATGCGCCCACCAGCAATTGAGCCAAGAGACCGGCCAATACAACAAACGACAACCAGCCACAGGTGATCGACTCAAAAGCGTCGGTCCGCAGAGCACGGCTTTCGATCCGATCAGCGATTGCCAGTTTGCGCTTGGCAAGCAAGTACATGATAGGGATAGCGAGAGCGGTGACGATCAGGCCGAGCAGCGAGAATTGCTGTCCGGTTCGCGTCCACAAACCCCAGGCTGCACTTGCGATCACGTAAGCGGCGAGCGCAAATAGCAGGCTGCCGCCGAGCCGGGCCGCCACCCGTTCGGCGTGTTCGGAGAATGTTTGCCCACGCCGTAGTTCGATCTGCAGGCGCCAGATCAGAATGCCGGCGGAAGCAAGTTCGATGAGGCTGTCGAAGCCGAAAGCAAGCAGGCTGAGGCTGTGGGCGGCGACGCCTGACGTCAACGCTATCGCGGCTTCGATCGACATCCAAAGCGCTGTCGCCCATTCCAGCCAGAACGCCTGGCTGACGAGGGCGGCGCGGGCGCTGCGGGGATTTAAGGATTAAACGTCATTCGTGCACGCTTCCCAGAAGCTGGTCCGGGAAGAGAGCATAGACCATTCCGCAACCTTGTCTCGATATCTCGTTTCCCGATGGCACTCCGGCGTCTGTTACCCGGTAATCCATGGGAATACCTTCCCGCCATACAGTCACAAGTATGCCCGCATCACCGTCTGCACGTGGGCCTGGCTGAACCGTTACAACAGCCGGTTCATCGACCGGTGAGGTCGCTGCGGATGATGGAGTCACCGGGATTGGCATTGGGTGAAGTGACAAAGCGTAGCGTTCCACCGAAGGTGGCCTCACGGCTATGACCGTCCGGACTGCCCGGTGCCGAAGATTATGGACGCACCAGCCTGGATATTCCGGCCAGCCGAACGAGTTGCAATAGCTGCCGGTGCCGGAGGCCAGTGGCGCGGTTGGCCATGGCGCCACGCCCCACAACAGCACTGATGCTAACAGTCCGCCAATAGGTGGAGCGATGCGAACGTCCATAAAGCCTCTATCCAGCTTTCCCCTCTTGGTCACTTCCCGGCCTTTTTGGCCCGATGAACCGAATCGGGCGGGTCATCGGGACTATCCATGGCGGTTGGCCTCTTCGGTCGTTGATCTCGTTCCAACTTTGACTGCCTCTACAATCTGCAGCGCACCGCCATGCCCAGCCGGACAAAGCAAAGGTCGGTCGCAGGATCGTGGGTCCGGTAGCGAACCGGGCATCTCTGGATATGCGAATTACCGAGGTACCCGTAACGCGGGTACACAGGTTGGCGCCGAGCAGTCGAGTGATCATCCGGCTCAGTTGTCGAACGATCTTGCCCGGTGGCGAACGCTAGTCGACGACTTCCACTACGACCCGCGTCTTCGGATTCACGAGCACGCGATGATCATTCACGTAAGCGAACCGGTAATCCGGTACTTCGGGAATGGCATGTAGTTCGACCGCTGACGGAAGGGGCTGGCCGACAACGACCTCCTGTTGGATCGTCACCGGGGCCACATCCTGTGTGATGACGTAGGAACAAGCGGTCGGCGGAAGCGCCTTGGCGCCGACCACCCCGCCAACCACACCGCCGACAGCAGCGCCCGCCGGCCCGCCAATGGCTGCCCCAGCCGCCGCCCCAGCTGCCGCGCCACCCACCGCACCCCCAGGATTGGAGCACGCGGCAAAGGCTTGCGTGGCGAGGAGGATGGAACTTGCACCTGCGAGGGCAATCAGAATCATGCGCATTTTGGACGCTCCATATTCGAGGGTGACTCCGGAACGCGGCAGAGAGCCGAGCGTTCCGCGTTCCTGGGTGCTGGAGCGCCGATTTTGGGCGGGAAGAATTCTGGACGAGAATAGGGGACGGTTTTCTCTGCGTTTCTCGCGGTCGGGAGCGAACGGGGGCTTGGCGGTGGAATCCCGCCCTGCACGACGATGTCGCTTCCTATTTCGCGCCGCGGGCCCGAGGTCGGCTGAAGTGGCGGACCGGCGGCGCGGGGACCGAGGCGGCCCCTTCTAGGTCACCTTCGCGTAGTCGACCGCCTTCAATCCATCGGGGCGCGTGAGGACGGCATCAGGGTTGGTCGCCTCGACCTCCTGGGCGATCACGCCGAAATGGAAGGGGCCGCCGGCCTTGTAGCGGTACCGGTAGATCGTGGTGCCGCCAAAGGTGCGGCCGACCGGCTCAATGTCCTGCTTGGCGCGCGCGTCCGAGATCATGTGGCTCTCGCCGACATAGAAGTCGTCGGCGTGGAGCTTGGTGTGCGCCTTCACCGCCGCGAGCAGGAACTGCGCCCCGGGGCCGTTTCCATCGAAGTCGATGCTGATGTCGCCCGACTTCTTGTCGTAGATGACCAACTGATCGGGCGCGGTCGCGCTGTGGCCCTTGTGGAAGTACTGATCGCCGAGATAGCCCGGCGGGGGGTGGTTCGGGACGTTGAACGCGATGTCGATGAGATCTTCGCCGGGGGTGAAGTCCTTGATCTTGTCATAGCCGACCGGGAGGGTCATGGAATCGACCTCGAAATGGAAGACGTCGAGCCCGGCGTCGCCCTGCAGCTTGTCGAAGCCGCCGTGGCCCCAGATGAAGTCGTTGCCTTTGCCTCCCTTGAGGATGTCATTGCCCGGCGAGCCGTCAAGCTGGTCGTTGCCGTCGCGGCCAAGCAGCGTATCGTTCAGGTTGGTGCCATTGATCCGATCATCGAGATTCGACCCGACGACCTTTAGGGCGATGTTGTCGAAGATGTCGAAGAACGGGCCCGAATTGACGTCGAAGCCCTGGAGCGCATCGAACAACGAGGCGGCCTCAATCGAAAGACCGGATGCTTTCGAGACCTTGGTCGAGCCGGCGAAGACGTCGTAGCCGGTCACTGTGCCGGCCGTCACGTCGCTGCCGACGACCGTCGAGTTGCCCGTGAAAACGATGCGGCCGCCGCTGGGTTCGGAGACGACGATCATGCTCGCCGTCGGCGTCTGGAGGTCCCCGTTGAACAGGGCATTAAAGTAGGGTGACAACGGGTCCGCCACGGGATCTCCGGTCAGAAGCTTGAGTTTGGGAAGTGCCATCAGTTCCTCCATCGAGCCGGCCCTTCGCCAGTCTAACCCGGCGGCTCGCGGGTTGCTAATTCCCACTGTCGCCGACAAGCGAGCGGCAGTCTGACGGGCCGATACTCCTCGGCGTCCTTTCCGTCGGCAGCAACCCTTGGATGGAGACTGACGCCGGCCGAGCCGCGGATCGACCGAAGCGCTCTTTAAGTTAGGCGCCTGATGCCGCCGTGCCAGACCCGGGCCAGTCGCGGCCGCCAAGGACGATCGAAGCCCGGCGGTAGCGCCATTCGCTACCGCACAATGGAGTGCGCTCGCGAGCGGTACCCACCGGCGAGCTAGGTGCCGTCGCGGATCGTGTTGGAATTCGGCGTGACGCGACCTCCGGTGGGTTTAAGGTATCGGCTCAAGCGGCCAGGTCAATTGGCCGGTCGATTAGCTTGGTCGTCAGTGTCTGCCAGCCATCGACCTTTCGCATGTTGATCTGGCCGGAGGCGAGCAGAGCCCAGAACAACATCGCCGCCGTGTCGGCCGACGGCAACACCGTCTGCGTCTTGATCCGCCGCTTGAACTCCTCGTGGAGGCGCTCGATGGCATTCGAGGTCCTGGCGCTTCGCCATTGCGATGGTGGCAAGCGGGTGAAGGCGAACAGGGCGTCGCCGGCCTCCTCAAGGCTGTCGGCGACGGCCCGGTGCCGAAGCCGCCACTTGCGGACGAATGCCTTGCGCCGCTCTTCGATCTCCTCGGCCGTCGCGGCGTAGATCATGTCGGTGTAGTCGGCGGTGATCTCCTCGTGCAGGCGCTCAGGCGCGTGGCCAAGCAGATTGCGATGCTTGTGAACCGTGCAGCGTTGAAGGGGCACGCCGTTCCAAACGGCGGCGATGGCCTTCTCCAGCCCCGGCGCACCATCGACGATCAGGAATTCCGGCCGGCGCAGATCGCGGGCGATCAGGTCGTCGAGCACCGTACGCCACGCCTCGGTCGTCTCGCCGCCCATGTCCTTGACCGCCAGCAGCACCTTCTGGCCGTCCTCGCGCACCCCGATGACGACGAGAAGCGAGATCGAGGTTGCCTTGCGGTCGAGGCGAACGCGCACCACCGTGCCGTCAAGGATCAACCGGACGATCGGCTCGTCGGCCAGCGATCGGGCGTTCCACGCATCCCAATCGGTCTTCACCTTCCGCCAGACCCGGCTGACGGTGTCCTTGCCGATCGCGCCGCCGAACAGCGCGGCGAGAGCCCGGCGGACCCGGCGGGTGTTGGTGCCCGCCAGATAGGTCGACGCAATCAGCGCGTCGGCGGCCTTCGTCCGCCGCTGATAGCCGCGCAAGGCCTTGCTCTTCCACTCGCTCGTCTTGCCATCACCGGTGTCGATCCGGGCGCGTGGTACGGTGATCTCCGTCTTGCCGAACGTGCCAGTCAGCGTCCGCGTCCGACCGCCGTGCCGGTGGCCGGCGACGCCGGCATCGCCCCCTTGGCTCTCGGCGGACCGGCGGCCATACCGCGGTCGGGCGAGAGCAGCGTCGAGTTCGGTCCTGATCATCGTCTCGATAAAATCGCGGACCCGATCGCGCAGGCCAGCTTCGATCGGATCAAACCAGTCGTCAAAAAGATAGCCGGCCGTCTCGGCCTCACACTGAACGGCATCCGGCTCCGTGGTAGTGCTCGTCATGGCGTGGTCTCCTGTCCGGCGCGTCAACGCTGGACTCTATTCGGGTTGAAGCACCCGGAGACTACGCCACCCCAATTCCAACCAACTTCGCGACGCCACCACGAGCTACACCATCACCGGGGACACGACAGTGAGAAGAGAAGACCGCGAGAGAGAAGCCGCCGCAACGCTTGCCGCCGACTGACCAGCCCAGTCGTCGATGAGCCGCATCAGTTCGAGGTTCTCCGGGGTCTCGCCGGCCGGCGGTCAGAACGAGGCGCGCGAGATCGAGACCAGCTCGCACTGCCGGACTATGGAGAGCCGCTTGTGACAGGGATTGATCATCATCTTCCTCCGATCAAGGCAGCGATCGAAGACCTTCGCCAGCTTCTCGATCGCCTGCCGCTTCCATTGGGTGATCAGGTTCGGATGAAGCTCGTGCCGGGCCGCCAACTCCGCGATCGTCCGCTGCCCCTGGATCGCCTCGAGCGCAACCTTCGCCTTGAACTCGGCCGTGAACCGTCTCCGCGTCTTTATCAGGCAGGCGGGCAGTTTCTCGACTGCACGGCGGACAAGGTGATCGCGTCCCTCTCAAATGGATATCGCTGAAAACCGCACCAGGACGGGCCTTTTCCAACCACACGCGCATGGCTCGGAAACGATGGATCTTGGCTTCCTGATTGCCCGGTATACCTCCTCGCCGGGCCCATCGGTCTATTCTCACCGTCAAAAGACGTCGCCACGGTTCTTGACTAAGGAACTCGATCAGCGCAATTTAGATCGATCTAAAACGGCAGAAGGCTCCCGACGAGAGGAGTTCAGGTCGGCACTGGTTACGGGCATTTGTACCGATCCAACCGGGCCGAGCCGTGGGAGGAACAGGTGGCGCAAGCCCGGACCACGCTGAAGGACATCGCGAGGCACGCCGGAGTGTCGCCGGCGACGGTGTCGCTGGTGATCAGAAACAGCCCGCTGGTTGCCAAGCCTACACGCCAGCGCGTCCTCTCCTCCATCGATATGCTCGGCTATGTCTACGACCGCTCGGCGGCCAACCTCCGCTCGCGGTCGACCCACACCATCGGTCTGGTCGTCTGCGAGATTACCAACCCGTTCTATGCCGAGCTCACTGCGGGCATCGACGACACGCTCGACCGTGCCGGCTGGGTCGCCTTCCTCGCCAATACAGCCGAGTTGCCGGTCCGCCAGGACAGGTTCATCGCGCGGATGCGCGAGCACCGCGTCGATGGCCTACTGCTCGCGCCGGCCGAAGGGACAAGCCCGGCGATCATCGATCGTCTCAGGCAGCAGGGACTTCCGGTGGTGCAGATGCTCCGCCGGCTGGGGCGACGAAGCGCCGATCACGTCAGCGCCGACTTCCGGCTCGGCATGACGCTCGCCGCCGAGCATCTCATCCGCCTCGGGCACAAGAGGATCGCCTTTGTTGGTGGCGCCCGCCGCATCTCACCGGCCCGAGACCGCGCCGAAGCGTTCCGGGAAACCCTGTCGCGCTACGGCCTTGCGGTCGGCCCGATCGTCAACTGCCTGCCGACCCGCGAGGAAGGCGCCCGCGCCGTCGAGCGGCTCATCCAAGACAAGCGGACCGACCCCACCGCAGTCCTCTGTTACAACGACCTCTGCGCCTTTGGCGTCATGCTGGGTCTCGCCGATCGTGGTCTCGCGGCGGGCCGCGACGTCGCCGTCATCGGCTTCGACAACATCCCCGAGGCTGCGCTCTACCGCCCGGCGCTCACGACCATCGCCATCGGCGCCCGTCAAATCGGCGAGGAAGCGGCGAACCTGCTCCTTCGCCGTATCGCCGCTCCGAACGGGGCGCCGGAAAGCATCGTACTTCCCCCTAGGCTTATCGTCCGCTCGAGTTGCGGAGAGGGGCAGACGCGCCACTGAGACTGAACCGTCCCGCGAGGAGGAAACCGTCGGGACAAAACTGGGAGGAATGAAATGCGAATGAACCGGACAACCACATCGTTTCTGGCCGGCGCCGGCGTGGTGCTCGCAACGTTAGTCGCTGGCGGAGCCAACGCCGACGATTCCGACGTAGTCGCAGCCGCCAAAGCCGCGGTCGCCAAATACGCGGGACCTCAAACCACCTGGGACGGACCGACCTCGGCGCCCAAGCCGGAGCCGGGCAAGAAGGTCGTCTTCCTTTCCGGCGACGAGCAGAACGACATCTCGCATCTCTACGGCGTCTACATGAAGCAGGCCGGCGAGAAACTCGGCTGGGACGTGACCATCATAGATGGCAAGGGCAGCCCGACCTCATGGCTCGCCGGGATGAACCAGGCAATCGCCTTGAAGCCTGACGGCATCGCGCTTTTCGCCGATGCCGCGAGCCTCCAGGATCCGATCAAGGCGGGCGTGGCCCAGGGTATCAAATTCGTCGGACTTCACGCCGCGGGACTTCCAGGTCCGCAGCCGGATCTCAACGTCTTCGTCAACATCCAGGAGGACCCGCGCGAGATCGGCAAGGCCGAGGCCGACTGGGCGATCGCCGATTCCAACGGCACCGCCAAGGTCGTCATCCTCAGCCATAACGAGTACGCGATCGCCGAGGTCAAATCGATGGCGACCAAGGCCGAGATCGAGAAGTGCACCGGCTGCCAAGTGCTCGACTACGTCAACTCGCCGGCCTCGGAGGCGGCGCAGCGCCAGCCGCAGCTCACCACAAGCTGGGTCCAGCGCTTCGGCCTGCCGTTCTATGCGACCTCGGTCGGCGACAATGACTGGGATTTCGCGGTGCCGGTGCTCCGTCAGGGCGGCGTTTCCCCGGATCAGGTCAAGTTGATCGCCGCCGACGGCAATCGCTCCGCCTATGACCGTATCCGGAAAGGCGACCAGTACCAGGTAGTGACGGTGTCAGAGCCGATCGAACTTCAGGCATGGCAGGCGATCGACGAGCTCAACCGCGCCTTCCACGGGCAAGACCCAAGCGGCTTCGTCCAGCCGCCTTTCCTCGTCACCAAGGACAACATCGACTCGGAGGGTGGCGACCAGAACACGTTCATTCCCAGCAACGACTACAAGAACCACTATCTCCAGATCTGGGGCGTGCAGTAACATCGCCCAAGCCCGGCCGGCAGGTACCGGCCGGGCCCCGGCCTGGTGCAACTGGGCTTCTCGGGGCGGCCGATGACGCTCACCAACCATCAACAGCCGGCGACGCGGGACGACCACACTCGCCCGCTGCTTGCCGTCGCCGGATTGACCAAGCGGTTCACCGGGACGCTCGCGCTCGACCGCGTCGACTTCGATGTTCGCCGGGGCGAAGTCCACGCGCTGCTCGGGCAAAACGGCGCCGGCAAATCAACGCTCATCAAGATTCTCGCCGGCGTCTATGACGCCGACGCCGGCGAAATCCGCTTCGCTGACCGCGTCGTCGATCCGCAAGAGGACACGCTGCCGATCGCCTTCATCCACCAGGACCTCGGTTTGGTCGAATGGATGACGGTCGCCGAGAACGTCGCCATCCAGACCGGCTATCCCCGATCCAGGCTGGGGCTGATCTCTTGGGGGCGGATGCGGCAGGCTGCGGCGGAGGCGCTTTCGACCATGGGCAGCGAGCTTGATCCCGACGCCCGGGTGACCGGGCTACCAGCGGCGGAGCGGTCGCTGGTCGCGATCGGACGGGCGCTTGCCGTCAGTTCGGACATTCTCGTCCTTGACGAGCCGACCGCGGCGCTGCCCGAAGCCGATGTCGAACGCCTGCTCGGAACACTCCGCCGGCTTCGCGCCAATGGTATTGGTATCATCTACGTGACGCATCGGCTCGACGAGGTTTTCCGCATCGCCGATCGCATCACCGTGCTGCGCGACGGGCGGCGTGTCGCCACGGTCGCCTCGGATCGGACGACGCCAGCCAATCTCGTGGAGATGATCGTCGGGCGCGCGATGAGCGACGCCTTCGTTCGGCCGGCGCCGCCGACCGAGCGCATAGTGCTCTCGGTCGAAAATGCGATCGCCGAGAATGTCGGGCCCGTGTCCTTCACGGTCGCCGCCGGAGAGACGCTCGGCCTGGTCGGGCTTCGAGGTGCCGGCCATCACACCGTCGGCCGTGCCATCTTCGGACAGTTCCCGCTCGATGCCGGCCACATCTCACTGAACGGGCGCATCGTCGATCCGGCTGACCCGGCGGATGCGATGCGGCACGAGATCGGCTTCGTCTCGAGCCGCCGCGCCGAGGAAAGCATCGCCGCCAACATGGCCGTCCGCGAGAACATCTACATGAACCCGGCGGCGTCCGGGAAAGGCGTGATTGAGATCATTCCGCGCCGGGCTGAGCTCGCCGAAACCGGCGAGGCGCTCCGACGGTTTGCGATCAAGGCCGAGGACCCGGAGCAGGCCGTCGCGACGCTGTCGGGCGGCAATCAGCAGAAGGTCGTCGTCGCGCGCTGGATGGAGGCGAAGGTCGACCTCCTCGTGCTCGAGGAGCCGACCATCGGCGTCGACGTGAGTTCCAAGGCGGAGATCTATCATCTCCTGCAGGTATCGCTCGGGAAGGGAATGGCGGTGCTCCTCATTTCATCTGACTTCGAGGAGGTCGAGCGCATCTGCCATCGTGCGCTTGTCTTCAGCCGCGGGCGCGTCGTCGCCGAGATTCCGCGCGATGGGCTGACCATCGCCAACCTGACGGCGAGTGCGTCGGGCGGAACTGCAGAGGGTGAAGACGGGGGACATTCATGAGCGGGGCGGGGCTCACGCACGATTTCGGGGGTGCGCTGAGGCGGGCGATCTCGGTTTGGGGTCTCCTCGTCCTGCTCATCCTCCTCGTCATGGTCTTCTCGCTGCTCAAGCCGGACACCTTCCTCACCTATTTCAATATCCGCTCGATCCTCTCAAACAAGTCGGTGCAGGCGCTGGTCGCGTTGTCGGTCTTCATTCCGATGACGGCCAACCAGTTTGACCTCTCCGCCGGCTTCAATGTCGGGATCAGCCAGGTGCTCGCAATCGGACTGCAAGGGCAGGGGTTGCCGTGGTGGGCGGCGATCATAGCCGTTCTCGTCATGGGAGCCGTGGTCGGGCTGGTGAACGGAATCCTGGTGACCCGCGTACGGATCGACTCTTTCATCGCGACATTGGGCACCGGCACGGTGCTCTATGGCCTCAACGCCTGGTACACCGGCGGCCAGCAGGTGCTGGCGCGCCTACCGCAGCCCTTCCTCGACATCTCCGGCAACATCTGGATCATTCCGGCGCCGGCGGTCTACGTCTTCCTGGTCAGCATGGTGCTGTGGATCGTATTCGAGTACCTGCCGCTCGGCCGCTATCTCTATGTCCTGGGCGCGAGCCCGCGTGCCGCCGAGCTGAACGGCATCTCGGCCAGGCGCTACATTACACTCGGCTTCGTCGCTGCCGGTACGCTGGCCGCCTTCGCCGGCGTTGTGCTCCAGTCGCAGCTTCAGGTCGGCCAGAGCTCGGTCGGGCAGGAATATCTGCTCCCGGCCTTCACCGCGGCGCTGCTTGGCGCGACATCGATCCGGCCCGGCCGTGTCAATGTCTGGGGCACGATCCTTGCGGTTGCGGTCCTCGCGGTAACCGTCGCCGGGCTCAATCAGCTCGGCGCGCCATTCTTCGTCGAGCCTTTGTTCAACGGCCTCATGTTGATCATCGCCGTCGGCCTCGCCGTGCAGGCGGCGCATCGTCGCTCGAGGCGCGGCACCGAGGCCGACCGGGCCGCCGCGGTTGGTTCAACCGCGCCGGCGGCGGAATAGGGGCAGGAGCCGTGTCATGTCCAGCAAACCCGAAACCGTAATCAGCCCGGTGCTCAGCGCCGAGTGGTTCCGATCGCGCTGGGGACGCGACGACCAGCGCGGCAACGGCAACCTGATGACGCCGGCCAAGGTGCTGGATGCGGTGAAGCTGATCAGGACCGGCGAGATCGTCAGCCTCGGCATGCCTTATGACGTGAAAATGCCGATCGCGCCCGGCCGCGCCTATGCACTCCGAATGCCGGGCGGGCCGACCGGCGGTCCCTACGGCGAGAAGAGCCGCACGATCTGGAACGACGAGTTCATCGCCACCGAAATCGGCCAGATCGGCACACAAATGGATGCGCTCGGCCATCTCGGCTGCATGTGCGGCATCAAGGGCGACAAGACCAACATGCTCTTCTACAACGGCAACAAGCTCTCCGACATGTGGTCGCCCTACGGCCTCAGGAAGCTCGGCATGGAGAACGCGCCGCCCTTCTTCACCCGCGGCGTGCTTTTCGACGTCCAGGGGCTGAAGGGCCGCGTTCTCGACGTCGGCGAGGAGATCCAGCTTGCCGACCTCCAGGCCTGCCTCGAACGCCAGGGCGTTTCCGAGGACACGATCAAGCCCGGCGACGCGGTGTTCGTCCGCACCGGCCACGGCTCGCGCTGGTACACCGAGACGAAGACCTTCTACGACGGCGCGCCGGGAATCGGCCTCGACTGCGCCCGTTGGTTCTCTTCGCTCGAAGTCTGCGTCGTCGGCGCCGACAATTTCGCGGTCGAGGTAGTCCCGCCGGTCGATCCCGAGGTGTTCCACCCCTGCCACCAGCACCTGATCATGGAAAACGGCATTCACCTCCATGAAGGCATGACCTTCGAGGGGCTGGTCGAGCGCGAGGCCTGGGTCTTCGCCTATGTCTTTGCGCCACTGCCGATCGTCGGAGCCACGGGCTCGCCCGGCAATCCGATCGCGGTGCTCTGATCAGGCGGTTACCCGGCATGTTGGATTGGCCGCAGATGAAGGAGGGCGGCGCTTCCATTTGGCGCGCGCCGCTCCTCCTGCTCCGCCGGATCGGAGACGCGGTTTCTCCGGTAGAAAGCGAGCAGAACCTAACCGGCGGGGGCGATCAGGATCGTCTGCTTACCGGATAGCGTCTGCATGTTACCCGGCTTCATCTGGTCCGGATTCCAGGCAGGAAGCTTGCTCGGATCGTCGAGACCCTGGAGAACCAGCTGGTCGCCGTTGAGACGCGTGTAGTCGGCCATCACCGCGACCTTCGTCCCGTTCTCGTCGACGATCAGGAATGGCCGGCTATCGGCATCGAGAATGACGGCGGTGACTTTTCCGACGTTCTCCTTGCCGTCGCGGCCGACGAGATTCATGCCTTTCAGCTGCGAGACCTGGATCTTCTGACCGGTGCCGGCCTGGTTCGCCTGGTTGTCTTGCTGGATGGTCGCCAGATTCTGATTGTCGGTGGTCCGGTTGGTCGCGGCAGTGCCGTTGTCCTGGTTTGCGGCAACCTGCCCGCCCGGCTGCTGCTGACCGTTTGTGCCTGGCGCCTGCTCGACCGTCACCTCGGCCTGATCGGGCTGGGTCACCTGAACCTGAGCCTTCTCCGAGTTGTAGTGGACGATAGGCTGAGCCAACTCGGCCTGCATCTGAACGGTGCCGTTGTCATTCTTCGGCGGACTGACCACCTGAACCTGCGGCTTGGTCTCATTGACGGAGACCTGAGGCTCCGGCGTGGTGACGTTCACCTGCGGCTTGGGGATATTGAAGGTGATTTGCGGCGGCGGAATTTCGATGGTGATGCGCGGAGCCGGCTGGTGGATGGTTACCTCCGGCTGTCCTTGCTGCACGCTCACCTGAGTTCGCGGCTGCTCAATGGTGATCTTCGGTGCGGTCTGCTGCACCTGCACCGTCGGCTTTCCGGCGGTGACGCTGATCTCACCCGGCTTCACGCTTCCGTTAGGCTGGTTCTGGTCGGCTTGTGCCTGACTTCCGGCTGCCTGATCGTTGGCCTGGATCTGCTGTAGGGCGGTCTGACAGAGATCCGTCTTGTTATTGGCCTTATACTCCTGGATCTGCTCGTCAGTGAGCGTGCGGTTTTCCGCCTTGACCTGAAGGAGCTGGTCGCACGGGCCGGCCGGCTGTGCAAGCGCAGCCGCAGGGAGTAATGCGGTAGACGCAAACAGCGCTGCGATTAACCTGAGTTGCATGGTAATTCTCCTCTTGGATCTCCCGCTCCCTGTTTTCAAATTGTGTGGAGGCGGGATGGGTTCCGCGTTTTCGCGGAAGCACCGCTGTTTTTTCGTATGAGAGTTGCGGCCCTGTACCTTCGATGAATTTTCGGTCGCACAAGCGTCCTCGCTGCAGGTTCGTCGCCCTTGCGAGTCAGAGGTCAACGCCATGTCACCGGCATAGGTCGCTGTTCGCGGTCCGCTGAACGAACCGGCAGAAGGATTTCGCTTCCGCTAGAACGAGTTCGTTTTAAAGCGGGCGATGACCCCCAGCGAGGAGTGGCGCCCGACGCCTCTCGTCGACCGCCGGTGTTTCTCCCTATTCCAGCGTTCGCCTGGGCACGGCGGCGATCCGGATGAAGACCTCCGACCCTTCCTTTAATGCGTTTGAAGCGGGTCCTATGACGGCCTCGAAGGCGGCCTCTCGAGTTGCATAAGCCGCCGTCCCCCGCGAGCCGTTCTCCACGAGGACCCAGCCTTCATTTGCCGGGACGATTTCGATTTGCAGCTTGTCCACGTCGCACTCGAATTTGCCGCTAACGGGACGCCTTGTCGTGGAGCAGCCATGTCGGGAATCGGTAGCCGAATTCGACTTTCGGCGAGGCGCCGGACGAATACTTGCGAGGCATGATCTATGCTCCTGGCTCGGCGCGGACCACGTGCCGGGCCGGCTATGCGGTTTCGGCTTCCTGATTGACCACTTGCTCAGCGATCCGCGTGAGGCTTCGGTCGGTGTCTTTCTCTTCCTCAAGGGTGGTTTCGAGCAGCCGAACAGCTTCATCGAGACCAAGCTCTTCCGCCCAGGTTCGAAGCGTGCCGTAACGGGAGATTTCGTAGTGCTCGACGGCTTGGGCGGCAGCGAGCAGACCAGCATCGAGGGCGGGCGATCCCTCGTAGTCCTCCATGATCTCGGAGCCTTCCTTGGCGATGCCGACGATCGCCTCGCAGGTCTTGCCCTGCGCCTTTTTGCCGATGATGGCGAAGACCTTCTCGAGGCGCTCGACATGCTCCTCGGTCTGGTCGCGGTGCTCTTCGAATGCGGCGCGCAGGGACTTGTCGTTGGCCGCCTTCGCCATCTTTGGAAGTGTCGCGAGAATCTTCTTCTCGGCGAAGTAGATGTCCTTCAGCGTGTCGTGGAAGAGGCCGCTCGTTCTTTTCCGCAGGCATGTGATTCTCCATTTCGGCTACGTCGGGATTAGGACGCGTTGCGGGCACGAAGGCGCGCGAAGGGACCGAGATGGCTTTCGTCTATAGGACTGGGGGAATGCCAGCCGCCATACCAGCCGGCGAGCGCGCCGAAGATGAGAGCGATAACGCCCAGGATGCCGGCAGACGACGCGGCCTTCCGCGCGGTATTGGCGGCGTCGGCGGCCTTCTGTTTGGCTGAAGCCACCGCCGCGTCGTATTGCGCCTTCCAGTCGGCGAGCTTCTGTTTCGCTTGATCGGGAGTCATGCCGGTTGCGCGCGCCAGCGCGTCCACGGCGCGGTCATTTGAAGGGCCGGCCTGGTCCGCATCGGCTGTGAAGGCAGAGCGCACAAAGCTCATGACAGCGGCGCGGGCTGCTCCCGGATCCTTGACACCGAGGGCGTCGTTGAGTGCGGCTTCGGTGTCGGCAAAGGGGTCGGTCGCTGTCATCACGCCCGGAGCGGCCGCGGCCACTGTTGGACCGGCGGCGCCGGCGACGCCGCCGAGCACGGAGAACGCCCCCCCGATAATGCCGCCGACTGCGCTCGCCAGGAGATAGAAGATGACCAGTGTCGTCACCGCCCAGGCGATGAGCCCATGCCACGCGGCCGTGCCGCTCGCCGGGAAACCGCAGAGGCGGCCCGCTGTGATGCCTCCCGCCCAAGCCGCCAAAATTCCCGACAGGGTCCACCAGATCGCGGCAATGACGCCGGACGTCGTCGCGCTGGGATTGCCGGATGTCGTTGGGTTGACGAAAGCCAAGCCGATGGCGCCCCCCAGAATTGCCAGGAGAAGCTGGACGATGATGGCAACGACGACGCCTGCCAATATCGCTCGCCACGACAGCGAGTGGGAGATAACGACTTGTTCCTCGATACGAACGTCAGCGGTCTGATCCATGGATGTGGTCCCTTTCGCCGTGTTCACGGCAATGTGAAAATTCGCTGCTCAACGTTGCGTTCCGTCTTTCGGTTCCCACTGGACTTCGCCGACGGGCCTTTTGTTTAGCGCGAGGGGGCGGAGCAGCGCCTTCGATCTATTCGGTCAGGGCAAAGAGATGGGCGTCCGCGTCCTCTGCTCCTGCCAGTGCGGAGCGGACTCATGTCGCCGGCGATTCGGTTGCGTGTCGTGCCGATGGCACCCGAAACCGTGCACGACCCAGCAGCCCTTGTGACCGGGCACGCGGCCGATGAGAGGCAATCCGGTCCTCGTCCAAGGCGCAACAGGCAGCGACCAGATCGACCTTCCGGTCCGAAGATCGCGCGGCGGGTGCTCAACGAAACACCCAAAATGGCGTCTAGCCTTCGTAGCCGCCGATAATGGGGAGAATCTCCCCCGTGATGTAGCTGGAGCATTGCGGCGAGGCGAGAAAAACGTACGCCGGCGCGATCTCTTCCGGTTGAGCGGGGCGCTTCATCGGCGTGGTGCTGCCAAACCGACCGATATCGTCCGCTTCCTTGTCGGACGGATTGAGCGGCGTCCAAACCGGACCCGGGGCGACCGCGTTCACGCGAATACCGCGGGGGACCAGCGAGGCGGCAAGCGAGCGTGTGAAGGCATGGATGCCGCCTTTGGTCATTGCGTAGTCGAGGAGCTCCTTGCTCCCCATTATGCCGGTCACCGAGCCGGTATTGATGATGGCGTCGCCGTTTCCCAAGTGCGGCAGCGCCGCCTGAGACATAAAGAAATATCCGTAGAGGTTGGTTTTGAGCGTCTCGTCGAGATGATTTTCGCTGATGTCTTCAATACCCGGTGCATGCACCTGGAAGGCGGCATTGTTGACGAGCAGGTTGAGATGCCCGAGCTTCTGAATGGTTTGCTCTACCGCTTGTTGGCAGAACTTCCGTTCCTTCACGTCACCGGCGATCGAGATGCAGCGCCGTCCTTCGTTCGCGACCGCCTGCATGGTGGTTCGGGCATCGTCGGTTTCGGTGAGATAGACCAGTGCGACATCCGCGCCCTCGCGGGCAAACAGCACCGCGACCGAGCGGCCGATACCGGAGTCGCCGCCGGTGATCAGCGCGACCATGCCCTCAAGCTTTCCTGAGCCACGGTATAAGGGCGCCTCATACATCGGCGCCGGCGTCACCTCCAATTCCCTGCCCGGCTTTGCGAGATGTTGCGCCGCCATCGGCGGTTCCGGATAGTGCCGAGCGCCGGCCTGCATGGCGCCGGATTTCTTCTCGTCTTTACCGCCAGCTTTTGCGCTCCCCTTCTCGGCCTTGGCGACTTCGCGCTGAATGCTGCGCTGCTTTTCCACGGTTTTTTGGACGCTGGACATGAGAACCCCTGCGAATCGCACGAACGAACTTCCTCCCAACGATGGGTGGCGTCGCTCTGTTCCAAGGGTTTTCACCCGCCCGAATATTCCTCCGCGCCGACAAGGATCAGCGGATGTCAGACAGGCGCGGCGCATGGTTTGAAAAGCGGCAGCCGAGCGGAATTTGCCGGCCTCGATTGAGCGTTCCCTGCCGCGATGTCGATTGCCGCGAAGCCATGCAACCGAGCCCGATGGCGGCGCTTCCAACGCTCGTCCGAGGCCTGAAACCCTGACCCTCGCCGAGCCGCCCATCGACGACCGGCGCTGTCTCAGTTGTCCCGTTCCAAGACCATGAAGCCGGCAATAGCGTTTTCGCCCGGCTCGACGAACGTGCAGCGCATCGTGTTCTCGTCCTCGATGATGCACTGAATCGTGGTTGTATCGCCGACGTCGACAAGCACAACCGACCGGTCATCGCCGTCAATCGCGCCGATCAGGGGTGTCGGTTGCCCCTCGATGGGTTTGCCGGCGTCAACCCCGGCCTGTCGCCCGGCTTTCGGCTTCACCGTCTGAACCGCCTTGAACACCGAGCCTTTCTGATCCGAGATCGCGATTTCGACGGCATCAAAATCGTCCGGGATCGTGTTGACGTTTCCGTTGCCGAGGATGGCGTTGCCGGCCGTGGCTTTCCAGGTTCCCGTCATATCGGGCACCGGGTTCGCAGCCAGCGCGGGAGCGGCAGCGGCAACGGAAAGGCCAAAAGCAAACCAAAGCAATTTCTTCATCGTCTTCCTCCGGGTTGAGCCTGGCCGGAGCCTGGCGGGGACAGTGCGGAGAACGGGCGCCCTTTGATCTTGAAGCGGATCGGGCAGCCCTGGTCGCGCGCAAGGCTCAGGGCGCCTGGATGGGCAAACGGAGCGGTGCGGCAGAAGCAGCGGCCCTAGGCCAAAGGTTCAGGACACCGAAGCCGAGACATTCGCATCCAACGTTTCCGACGATCATCGGGTCACTCCGCGCCTCGGGCTCCGCCCTTTTTCGGACGGAAGGAAACAATAGCAATGCTACAGCACAACACTTGGCAGGGGATTCCTCGCAACTGCCGGCGCGACGCCCAAGCTGCGAAGACCTGTTCGAGCCGGTGTCGGAAACCGTTCAATAGGTATTCGCGATCACCCTGGTGGTGAACCAGACGGTCGGGCTCGTCGCCACGCCGGCGCCCGGTCTCGCGGCCTTGAGTTCGGGGCTGGCGAGAAACGCCTTGGCCTCCTCAAGCGTGGCGAAGTCAAGCGCCACGGTGATGTTCTCGGGGTTGTCGGCAGACTGGTAGACCACCGAGGAGATCGCTCCCGCCGCCTTCAGGTCCGGCGCGAAATCGGCGAATGCCTTGGCCCAGGTGGCGTAGTCGGCCACGGTATTCCGCTCGAACAGAGTGATCATCGTCCCCTCCAGTTTCGTCGCATCCGCCAGGACCAATGGACCAACCGGCAGCGCCATTGCAACGACGACCGCGCCGCCCGCTGCGATCGCGCCCCGTCGCGTCAACTCGGCTTCATCGTCCATTTGTCTTCCTTGCAGCGAGGATTCCCGTTCATCTCGGCTCGATAGGGTTTCGCCAGTCCGCGACGTCGGCAATCTCCGACTACGAACCCGAAGGGTCCTGACATACCGACCGCTCCGGGCGACCGTTCGTCGGTCGATCTAACGCGCCCAGATAGTCGTGTTTCTCGGGTCGGCAACGGCCGTGAGCCGATCGGGGCCAAGCGAGAAAGAGCGAAATTGCGCAATTTCGCTCTTCGGATGTTCACTTTTCGAATATCTAACTTTCAAGGTGCGATAGCTTGACGATCGGAGAAGGCGGCCGCGGAGAGGATAGGAAATGCGGGTGCAGATGTGGTTCGCATGTGGCTCGTTTTGCGTGCCATGGGCATAAGCAGCAAATTCCATTTCATCTCCGGCCTGCCGCGCTCCGGTTCGACGCTGACGGCGGCGATCCTGCGCCAGAATCCGCGCTTTCACGCTGCCATGTCGAGCCCGGTCGCTTCGCTGTTCGAAGGAGTCCTGGCCCAGGTCTCGGCCGGCAGCGAAATCTCGACTCTGGTCAGCGACGAACAGCGCGCCCGCATCCTGAAGGGGCTGTTCGACAGCTACTACGCCGACGTCGCGAGGCCGGTGATCTTCGACACCAACCGCGCCTGGACCGCGCAGCTGCCGGCGCTGATCCGGCTTTTCCCCGACGCCAGGATCATCTGCTGCGTCCGCGACGTGGCCTGGGTGATGGACAGCCTCGAGCGGCAATTCCGCGCCAACGCGTTCGAGAACACGCGGCTGTTCAACACGCCGGGCGAGCGCGCTACCGTCTATACCCGGGTCGAGGCGCTGGCCCACGCCAACCGGCTGGTCGGCTTTCCCTGGCATGCGCTGCGCGAGGCCTGCTACTCCGATTTTGCCGAGCGCCTCGTCATGGTCGACTACGACCTTCTGGCCAGCCGCCCGGCGGAGGTGTTCAAGCTCCTCTACCAGTTCCTCGGCGAGAAGCCCTTCGAGCATGACTTCGCCAATGTCGAATACGACGAACCGCGGTTCGACGCCCAGCTCGGGCTCGATGGTCTGCACCGGGTGCATCGCGAGGTGAAGCCGCGGCCTCGGGCCACCATCCTGCCCCCCGATCTGTTCCAGCGTTACGCATCGCTGGCTTTCTGGCGCAACCTCGAGGGATCGAAGGCGTACCGCATCGTGGTCCAGGAGACGGGCAGGCAACAACAGGCAATGCCCGCGCCGGCCCCCACGATCGTGCCGAACTCGATGGAGGATCGACCCGGCGGCGAAGAAGGAACCGTCAAAACTGGAGATTAGTTCAAATTGGAAATCAGTTTAATTGTATTGTAAAAAACCTTCAACTGAATGAAAACCAAGATCAGCCGACAGGACGCTAGGCGATTGACCTGCCGTCCGGATTTGGCGAAAAATTTGATCAATAAGGTCGGCTGATCTCGTCATACTTTTTTTCGGCATGGAACATGGACGCCATTGTCCTAGTTTCTCACTCGTCTTCTGGAAGCTTCGTCGGGCGCAGTGGCGCGGGGCGCTGGCGCGTCGAGGAGTACGAGATCGTGACCAAAGACGTTGTCACCGCGTTGGACGATACCTCCAATGGCGCGGATTACGCCGCCGAAACAGCAAACGGCAGCGCGGCTTTGAAGCTCAGCCGATCGGCATCTCGGCTACCCGGACGCACGCCGGCGGGGTTCAATTCCAGGTTAAGGCGGAGCCGTCGACTTGTTGTCTGACAATTCTGTCACCGCGATCAGAGTTTAGCCGTGGCAGACGACACCCTTGTCCCATTCTTCAGCATCGAGGCGAGCCAGGTCGGGGAGCGTCGCTATTACGATGCCTGGCGCGAGACCGTGCGTCCCGTCTACGACGTGGAGCCCACGAGCGATGCCACGAGTCGACTTGAGGGCGTCCGCTGCTGGCTGGTGAACCAGCTGATTTTCAGCGACGTGACCATCTCCCCCCAATCCTTCCATCATCATTCCCGCCACGTGAGCCGCGAGGATTCGAACTACCTTTCCCTCCAGATCTACAGGTATGGCAGCGCACGAGGCGTCAACGCGGACCAGCCGTTCGCGGTGGTCCCGGACGAGGTCCATATCTTCGACTTCTCCCGCGAGTTCCGTTCCGTGACCCGGGCATCCGGCGTAGCCGGGGTCATCATCCCGCATCAGGCGGTCGGGTATAGTCCGGGGAAGCATCCGGCGCATCTGCGCTTCGACATCCGTTCGCCCGCCGGTCGCTTCCTGGCCCAAGCTTTCTTTTCCGTGATGAATCAGCTTCCGGAACTTCGGCAAGGCGCATCGAGACTTCTGGCGGATGGATTTTGTGGTCTGATCAGCGGTCTTCTGGTTCCCGAAGCGGACGGGGAAACCAGGTCGCAGAAGCATCGGGCAGACCGCTACGATGCGATGCGGACCTATCTCGACGCGCATCTTAATGATCCGGACCTCGGTATCGAGGAGCTTTGTGAAAAATTCGGTGCATCGCGCCCGTCGGTCTATCGATACTTCGCGGGCGTGGGCGGTGTTGCCCACTACATCACGCAACGTCGACTGGACCGCACCCTCCATCAGCTGATGTCGGGACCGGCTTCCCGGGGACGGGTGCACGAGATAGCGCGCCGCTGGGGGTTCGACGACCCGGCCCATTTCAGCAAACTCTTCCGTCGACGCTTCGGTGTCGCGCCCTCGGCAGCAATGAACATGGGTTCGTCCAGAAATGGAACGGATCGCCCACCGCGGGGGAGCCGAACCTTCGACCCGCGACTAGGCGATTGGCTGCAAGCCATCTGAGCGACGCCTCTCTCGATAGAAATATCCAAGCCAATTTGAGACCGGCGTCCATGGACGCGACCGGGCCCATTGGGCGTTAATTTGCCTAGCAATCTTCTGTTCTTAGGGGCCTTGCCCTGTGCACACCGGTACGTCTTTCAGGGCGCAGTTTCCGTCTGACGAGCACGCAGGACGGTTGCCGGCGCCGTCTCATTCTTCAACCGCGAACCGGCCACGGCTCGATTCGGTCCTGACGAGGCAACCACGCCCATCGCAGCGAAAGAATGAAGCGCATCGACAACAAAGCTAATCGCCTGGGAGGAGTATTCCATGGCCAGTCTCATTGTCACGACGCTTGACGACAGCGGCGACGATCTGACGGTCACGGGCGACGTCACGGCGGAGACCGCCGACGGCGGCGGCCTGTCGCTCCGCGAGGCGCTGCTCCTCGCCAATGCCGACGCGGACAACCCGACAAGCATCACGTTCGAACTCCTCGATCACCGGCGGCAGCACGGCCGGCGTCGACAATGGCGTGATCATGCTCACTGGCGGCGAACTCACCATCGCCGCCAATCTTACCCTCGACGGCGACACCAACGGCGACACCGGGGCCGACATCACCGTCGATGCGTCATTCGGTTCTCGCGTCTTCGACATCTCGAGCGGCGCCGCGACCATCGAGGCGCTGACCATCACACACGGCTATGGCAGCGGTGTCAGGGTAGGGGCGGCCGGATACCTTACCCTCGTCAACTCGACGGTGGCCGACAACTACTCGTCGAGCGCCGGCGGTGGCATCGTCAACTACGGCGGGGCCACCCTCGTCGGCTCGACCCTTACCAACAACATCAGTGACCACGGCGGCGGGCTGGCAAATTTCGGCACTGCGACGCTCGTCAACGTGACGATCGCCGACAATGACGGCGTGCTCGGGGCCGGCATCTACAACGGCACCCACTCAGGCAGCACCGGGACCCTGACGCTCGTCAGCAGCACGGTGTCGGGCAATGGGCCGGCGGACTACGGCGGCGGCATCTACAACGACGGCAACGCGACACTCATCAACAGCATCGTCGCCGGCAACGGAGCGGACTACTCCGGGGCCGACATTCGCACCACCACCAGCGGTGGGACGACAATTTATTCCGGGGTCAACATCTTCTCGCAAGCGGGGGCCGGCGACGCCGAGGACCACAGCGGCATCGCCGCCGCCGATGTTTTCGCCGCCACCACCGTCGCCGGCGGCGGCGTTCTCGCCGACAATGGCGGGCCGGTCGAGACCATCGCCATCCTGCAGGGCGGGCTTGCGCAAAACGCCGGCGACGATTCCTTCCTCAGCGAGGCCACCGCAGGGGTCGACCTGAACGGCGACGGCGACACCAGCGACACGATTGCTACCGACGCGCGCGGCGAGGCGCGCGTCGCGATCGGCCACACCGACATCGGCGCCTATGAAATCCAGACCCTGATCGTCACCACGCTCGACGACGAAGCAGCGGGCTCCACGGACCTCGCAACCGAAGCGGCCGACGGCAACGGGCTGTCGTTCCGCGAGGCGCTGGCAATCGCCAATGCCGCGGCAGGCCACGACACCATCGTCTTCGATGCCTCACTGACCGGCGGCAGCACGAGCGGCGTCGACGACGGCGTCGTGACGCTCTCCGGGGTGGAACTGACGATTTCCTCCGACCTCACCATCGACGGCGACGCCAACGGTGACGGTCGTGGCGACATCACCATCAACGGCGGGGGTATCTCGCGGGTATTGAACGTCACCGGCGGCACCTCGACGCTCGAATCGCTGACCATCACCCACGGCTATGGCACGGACGGTGCGGGCATCCACGTCGGCGGCGGAGCCGATCTGACGGTCGTCGGGTCGACGATTGCCGGGAACAGTGCCTCCTACGTTGACGGTGGCGGCATATGGAACGCAGGCGTCACGACGCTGATCGACTCGACGGTGTCGGGCAATGACGGAGGGTTCGGAGGCGGAATTTACAACAAGGGAACCGCGACGCTCGTTGGAACCACTCTGTCCGGGAACACCGCGACCACCGGCGGGGGCGGCGGCCTCTACGATAACGGCACGGCGACCCTCACCAACACGACCGTTTCCGGCAACTCTTCTCATGCCTCGGGCGCCGGTATCCAGAGCTTCGGCTCTTTGACGCTGACCAACACCACCGTCTCGGGCAACCATGCCATGGGTTCCGGCGGTGGGGTCCAGTCCTTCGGCTCGGGGCTCATCACCAACAGCATCGTCGCCGGAAACGATGCCACGGCGTCCGACAATGACATTTCGGGCACCGGGATTACCTACTCGGGCGTGGACCTGTTTTCGCAGGTCGGGGCGGGCGATGCCCAGGACATCGTCGAGTCGAACCTCGCCAACATCTTTGTCTCGGTCGGCGCCGATCCGTACACCGGGGTCACCTCAGGCCTGCTCGCCGACAACGGCGGCCCGGTCGAGACCATCGCCATTCTGCGGGGCGGTGCGGCCGCCAATGCCGGCGACGATTCCTTCCTCAGCGAGGCCACGGCAGGCGTCGACCTGAACGGCGACGGCGACACCAGCGATACCATCGCCACCGACGCGCGCGGCTTTGCGCGCGTCGCGTTCGCGCCACACCGACATCGGTGCCTTCGAAGCACAGCCCGATGTCGGCCTGGTGGTCACGACGCTGGACGACAGCGGCGACAACCAGACCGTCACCGGCGATCTGGCCGCGGAGACCGCCGACGGCGGCGGACTGTCGCTTCGCGAAGCGCTGATCCTGGCCAACGGCGCCGACCTCGACGCCGATCCGGCCAACGGCACGACCATCACCTTCGACGCGTCGCTCGCCGGTCAGACCCTGACCCTCGGCGGAGGCGCGCTCATCCTCGCCTCCGACGTCACCATCGACGGCGACACCAATGGCGACGACAAGGCCGATATCACTATCGACGGCGGCGGAATCTCACGGGTGTTCGACGTTACCGCCGGCACCTCGACCCTCGAATCGCTGACCATTACCGGGGGAGACGCGGACAGCGGCGATGGCGGCGGCGTTGACGTTGGCGGCTCGGCCACCCTGACGATCGTCAATTCGACCATCACCGGCAACGACGCGGCGTCGGGCGGCGGGATAGCCACCCTCGGATCGCTGACGCTGATCAACAGCACCTTGTCCGGCAACAGCGCCACCGATCGCGATGGCGGTGGCGTCCACGCATTCAACGCGTCGGTGACCCTCGTCAACACCACGGTAGCCGGCAACTGCAGTCAACACTACGGAGGCGGAGTCTATCAGGCTGGCGGCACCCTGACGATCGTCAACAGCACGTTCTCGGGCAACAGCACTGTTGCTGGCAGCGGCGCCGGCGGCGGCCTTTACACCTACAGCGCAACGACGACGATTGGTGACAGTATCCTCCTCGGGAACAACTCCCCCATCGGGGCCAATACGTTTTTTCTTCTCGGCGCGACGACCTATGCCGGCGTCAATATTGTCGATCTTGGTGACGATACCGACCCGTCGGACAATGTGATCAATGCGCCGGACCTCAATGCCGTGTTCGCCCTGGTCGGCGCAGAATCCGCGTACCGCCGTCTCCTCGGGCGTGCTCGCCGACAACGGCGGGGCGGTCGAGACGATCCTGATCCAGCGCGGTGGCGCGGCGCAGAACGCCGGCGATAATTCGCTCCTGAGCGAGGCGACGGCAGGCGTCGATCTCAACGGCGATGGCGACACGCTGGACACCATCACCACCGACGCCCGCGGCGATGCCCGCATCGCCAACGGCACCGTCGACATCGGTGCGGTGGAGCTGCAGAACGCCGCTCCGGTCGCCGAGAACGATGCCTTCGCCACGGACCAGAACACGAGCGTCACCGGCGACGTCACCGCCGACAACGGCAACGGCGTCGACAGCGACCCCGACGGCGACCCCCTGACGGTCACCATGGTCGACGGCGCGACCTTCACGCCGGGTGCCGCTTTTGGCCTCCCCTCCGGCGCGCTGCTCACCATGAACCATGACGGCACGTTCGTCTGGAACCCCAACGGCGCCTTCGACAGCCTGGCGGGCGGCGCAGTCGGCCACGACAGCTTCACCTATAGCGTCGTCGATCCCGACGGAACCGCCGGCACCGCCACCGTCGCGATTGACGTCACCGGCCTCAACGAGAATCCCGTCGCCCGGGATGACGGCTTCGCCACCGACGAGGCGACCAGCGTCACTGGCGACGTCACCGCCGACAACGGCCATGGCGCCGACAGCGACACTAACGGCGACACCCTGACCGTGACCGGGGTGAACGGCGCGACCTTCACGCCGGGCGTCGCCGTTGCCCTCGCTTCCGGCGCGCTGCTCACCATGAACGGCGACGGCACCTTCACTTACGATCCCAACCACGTGTTCGATCATCTGCCGGTCGGCGTGGTCGACCATGACAGCTTCACCTACACCGTCGAGGACGGCCATGGCGGCAGCGACATGGCCACGGTCGCCATCGATATCACCGGCCTCGACACCGAGATTTCTTCATCGGCACGCCGGGACCTGATTCCTTCTCGGGCGGCGTCGGCAACGACACGATGCTTGGCCTCGGCGGCAAGGACACGCTGAAGGGCGACGACGACAACGACACGCTCGACGGCGGCAAAGGCAACGACAACCTCAAGGGCAACAGCGGCGAGGACCTGCTTGACGGCGGCAAGGGCAACGACAAGCTGACAGGCGGCAGCGGCGACGACACCTTCGTCTTCAACACCAAATTGAGCGCGAAAAACAATGTCGACAAGATCACCGGCTTCAAGGTCAACCATGATGCGATCGGCCTCGACAGCGGCATCTTCACAGCAATCGGTGGCAAGCTGAACGGTAATGAGTTTCAGATCGGCAAGAAAGCCGATGACGGCAAAGACCAAGTCATCTACGACAAGGGCACCGGCAACCTCTACTATGGCGATGACGGCAAGGGCGGGCACCACCAGATAAAGTTCGCCAATCTATCGCAAGAACTTCAGGAGAACCAGTCATGCCTAAGACCGTTATTTCGAATGGCTCCAAGCCGCTTAAGATAACCGAGGACAAGACCAAGGTGATCGTCACCTCAACTGGCGCGATCGACGGCAATCACGGCGCGGCCATCGCGGTCGACGCAAAGCGCTTTTTCCTGAGCAACAAGGGCGATCTGACCTCGGGGACCCTGTTCAACGGCGGGACGGTCACCGTCGACGGTAACCGCGCGAAAATCGTCAATCAGGAGAACGGTGTCATCGAGGCCACCGGAGACAACAATCCGGCGATCCTCGTCACCGGAAACCGGGCGGAGATATTCAATTTCGGCCAAATTGTCGCCACCGGCAGCAATGACGCCGGCATCTCGGTCAAAGGCAAGCACGCCTATATCTATAGCCACTCGACCGAGCGTGCGGACGGCGGCGACAACAACGAGAACATCTCGCTCGTCGGGGATAGGGGGAAGGTCAAGGTATCCGGGTCCTTCACGAGCAGCGGCAATAACGGGGAGTGGGTGTCGGTCGACGGCGTTCACAACAAGATCAAGGCCGAAGGCACGTTCGTCAGCGCCAGCGATAATTCGGAGGCCGTCTCGCTGAGCGGAGCTCACAATTCGCTCGTTGCCGACGTCGATGTAACGACCGAAGGCTCCAACGCCGAGGCTTACTCAATCAGCGGACCGCACTCCGCGGCGACCATCGCCGGCACCATCACGACGACCGGCTTCGAGGCCGAGGGTGTCTCCATGACCAGCCGTCACGGCATGCTCGACGTCAGCGCCAGCATCACGACCAGCAACGACGAATCCGAGGGGATCTCCGTCTCCCGCGCCAAGACCACGACAAACGTAACGGGCGACATCACGACGTTCGGGGACAATTCCGAGGGCATCTCGGTGCAGGGACGGAAGACGGAGCTCACGCTCCACTCGACCGTTCTGACGACGGGCGACGATTCCGAGGGCATATCGTCGACTGGGTTCGCCTCCAATGTCATCGTCAATGGCACCGTCAATTCCGAGGGCGACCGGTCCGAAGGGGTTTCACTCCTCGGGTTCAAGATGATCCTGACCAACAACGGCACGATCAATACCGAGGGAAGCGATTCCCCGGCGGTGCTGGTCGCGGGCACCGCCACGATCCTCAACGGGAGCGGCGGGACGATCTCCGCCGACCAGTCCGCGGCAATCTTTACACTCGGCCACCTCTCGCTCGTCAACGAAGGGAAGATCGTCGGGTTTGCCGATAGCGGGAGCGGCAACGCGATCGAGATCACCGGGTCCTCGGACGACGAGATCACCAACAACGGCACAATCACCGGCGACATTAGTTTCGGCGCCGGCAAGGATTCCTATCTCGGCACTGGCTCTGTCGATGGCACCGTGTATGGCGGCCTCGGCGACGACAACCTGCTCGGTAGCGACGCCTCCGACGATCTCCACGGCGATGAAGGCGCCGACTTCCTTGACGGCGGAGCCGGTAACGACACCGTCTTCGGGGGCCTCGGCAACGACACGCTCCGGTTCTCGATGGATGCGACGAGCAGCGATGTCGACACTTACGACGGAGGCCTTGGCACTGACGAACTGATTTTCGAGTACGATTCGACCCTGAAAAACGATCCCGATTTCGTCACAGCCCTGAACGACCTCCAGACCGCGATCGATGCCGGCCAGGACACGACGTTCGAATACGGAGACGTCAAGCTGACAGTCAAGAGCATCGAAACTCTTGTTCTTATCCCGACCAGCGACGGCCACGTTCTGTTAACCTGAGGAGCGTCATCGGTCCCGGCTCTGCCGCCTGATCCAGACGAGCCACTCCGGTGTGATAGAGGCCCTCCAATCGTGAAAGGACAAGCCAATGACCGCACTCGGGCGATTCCTCATCGCGTCCCTCGCCTCCGGCGCGCCAACATCGCCCATTTCGGCCACGACTGGATCATGTTCGCCAATCCGGAATACGGCTCCTTCGAGTCGGCGCCGTTCAAGGGCGACTACAAGCTGTCGGAGGATCAGCGGCGCCAGATGAAGACCGGCGCGCTTCAGGCCTGGTCGGGACCGCCGCAGTAACCGCCGCCTAACCCCTCCCCACCCGGATCGCCGCCTCGACCTCGGCGCGGCGCGGCATCGGCGCCACCGCGCCATAGCCCTCCGTCGACAGCGCCGCCGCGACATTGGCATAGCGGGCCGAGGCGAAGGGATCGCCGGTGCGGAGATATTCGGCAAGGAAGGCGCCGTCGAACATGTCGCCGGCGCCGGTTGCGTCGACCAGCTTGGCATTGACCGGCGCGAACCGCTCCCGGCGCGTCTTGGTCGCAAGGACGACGCCGCTTTCGCCGAGGGTGAGCGCCACGATTTTGGCGCCCATTGCCAGGTAGAAGCCGACGATCTCGTCGGGGTCGACGAGGCCGGTGAGATGCATCGCGTCGTCGATGCTCGGCCGCACGATGTCGGCGAGCGAGACGGCGGCGTGGATGACCGCCCGCGCCCGATCGAGCGGCCACAGCCGCAGGCGAAGATTGGTGTCGTAGGAGACGAGGACGCCGGCGGCGCGGGCGATCCGCATGGCGCTGAACACGGCATCGGCGGCGCCTGACGAGATCGCCTGACTGATCCCCGAGGCGTGGATCACCCTGGCGCCCTTGATCATCGCCTCGGGCACGTCCTCCGGCGTCATGCGGCTCGCCGCCGAGCCGGCCCGCATGTAGGAGAAGACATGGCCGTCCGGCCCGTGGCTGATGAAGTAGAGGCCGGTATGGGCGACGGGGCTCCGCTTCACGGCGCTCGCGTCGATACCCTCACGCGCCCACAGTTCCAGGAAGGCATCGCCGAACTGGTCGGCGCCGACCGCCGTGACATAGGCGACGCTCGCCCCCTGGCGCGCCGCGGCGACGGCGCAGTTCGACGTATCCCCGCCGTAGCCCTTGCGGAAGATGTCCTCGCCGCGCGGCTGGTTCAGCTCGAACAGCGGCTCGCCGATGCAAACGATGTCGGGCATGGTTAAGTCACGCCGCCCGTCGGCGAAATGACCTCACTGTGATCTCATGCTCGCGCTCCCGCACCCTCGCCAGATCATGCGCCTGCTGCACGCGAAGCCACTGTTCCGCCGTCCCCCCAAACGCTTTCTCGAGCCGTAGCGCCATCTCGGGAGAAATGCCGCTTCGCCCGCTGATGATGTTATGCAGCTGCTGACGTGTGACTCCGATTCCGCGAGCCGCGTCCGACACGCTCAGGCTGAACTCATCCAGACAGTCCCTGATCAGGGCGCCGGGATGCGGTGGATTTCTCATCGGCATTCTTTGTCTCGATGCTCTCAATGGTAGTCGATCAAATCGACATCCAGGATTTCACCCTTCACCAAACGAAAGATAATCCGCCAATTCGCCCGGACGGTGACGGCCCAAAATCCGCGGAGATCGCCTTTGAGGGGATGCAGGCGAAAACTGGCGATGTCCAGATCTTCGATTGCGTTCGCAGCATCCAGTTGCGCCAGGACTTGTCTTATCCGCTCGACCTTGTCCGCCGGGAGCCTACGTCGGTCGTCGTCCTCGTAGAGCCTCTTCAGTCCGCGATGACGAAAGCTACGGATCATTCCGTGAACATGTAAAATGTCAATTGACGCTTGTCAAGCGCTGCTATGCTTGGTCGCAGCTCCGCGATGCGATTCTTCATCCTAGCCATGTCAAGCTTGCCGCCGCGCCAGCGTCATGCCGTCGCCGACCGGCAGAAGCACGGCGTCGACGCGATCGTCCGAGGCGATCTTGGCGTTGAGGTCGCGGATCGCCTTGACGCTGGCGCCGCGGTTGCTGCGGTCGGCGACATCGCCGCCCTGGAGCATGTTGTCGAACGTGATCAAGCCACCGGGACGGACGAGCTTGAGACAGGCCTCATAGTAGCCGTCATATTCGCTCTTCCTGGCGTCGATGAAAGCGAAGTCGAAATGCCCCGCCATGCCTTCCGTCTCGAGCGCCTGAAGCGTTTCCAGCGCCGGCGCCAGCCGCAGCGCGATCTTGTCCGCCACGCCGGCCTCCTGCCAATGCCGGCGCGCGATCGACGTCCATTCCTCGCTCACGTCGCAGGCGATGATCCGGCCGTCCTCGGGCAAAGCGAGCGCCACGGCAAGCGCGCTGTAGCCGGTGAAGGTGCCGATCTCCAGCGTTCGTCTTGCGCCGGTCAGCCGGACGAGAAAGGCGAGGAGCTGCCCCTGCTCGGGCGCGATCTGCATCTCGGCCATCGGCATCGTCGCGGTCCGATCGCGGAGCCGCTTGAGCACCGGGTGCTCGGGCGGGTGGGCGCCGACGATATAATCGTTGAGCTTCCGGTCGAGGCCGATCGAACCACGCGCCATGCCTGTCTCCTTTTCGCGAGAACGCCGCCAGCGACGCGGGCAGCGCTCCCGGCCCTCACTCCATGTGGAAGGCGGTTTCGAGGTTGGTCACCTTCGGCGTGTTGTCGGCCTCGGTCTCCATGATATCGGCCATGTGATCCCACCAGCGGCGAACCACCGGGTTCTTCGGCAGGTCGTCCATCGTGTGATCGTCGCGGCGCCAGAGCACGGCGATGAGCGTGCCGGTCTCGCGGTCGAGATGGATCGAGTAGTCGGAGATGCCGGCTTCCTGAAGCACGAGCAGCAATTCCGGCCAGATCTCGTCGTGGCGGCGCTGGTATTCCGTCTCGTTGCCCGGTTTCAGCTTCATCTTGAACGCGATCTTCTCCATCTACCCACTCTCCGTTCTCGGACCCGCTTCCCCTCGGCAACAATTGGCATGGCGAGAGCCGGGATCAAGGGAAGAATGGCGGGGGCCGCCTGCGGCATTCGTGAATGCGGGCGCCGGCCGGATCGCCTCGCCGTCATCGATCCGGCCAGGATGGCTGACGAATACGTTAGATGACTGTGATGCGGCCGCCGACGTATCAGGATTGCGCTCACGCTTCCGCCGGGTGAGGATCGCATGGTGGCCGCAGGAAGAACGATTGCCGGAAGACTGCCGTGGAACGACCGGGCGGGCCGGCTCGCGCCGCTCAAGGCGGCGACGCTGGTGCTGGTCAGCCTGCCGGCGCTCTGGCTCCTCTATGTCGCGTCGGTTCCCGGGCTTGGTCCGCGCCCCTTGACCGCGGCGATCCACACGCTCGGCGACTGGACCATCTATCTCCTCCTGATCACGCTCGCGGTGACCCCGGCGCGGCGGCTGTTCGAGTGGTCGAAGCTGATCCAGGTTCGCCGCATCCTCGGCGTCTCGGCGCTCTGCTATATCCTCGTTCACTTCACGCTTTACGTCATCGATTCCCGCCTCGATCTCGGCTTCGTCGCCAAGGAGATCGTGCTCCGCATCTACCTCCTCATCGGCTTCACCGCCATCCTCGGGCTGGTCGCGCTCGGGGTCACGTCGACCGACGGGATGGTGAAGCGCCTCGGCGCGATCCGCTGGAACCGGCTGCACAAGCTCGTCTACATCATCACCGCGATGGGCATTCTCCACTACTACATGCAGTCGAAGGTCGACGTATCGCAGCCCGTCCTCATGACCGGCTTCTATTTCTGGCTGATCGGCTATCGGCTGATGGCCTCGCGCGGCTACAAGGAGGGCCTTGTCCCTCTGCTTGTCCTCTCGGTCTCCGCGGCGCTTCTCACCGCCGCGGCCGAAGCCGCCTGGTACGGCGTCGCCACCGGGATCGGGGCGTGGCGGCCGCTCCTCGCCAACCTCGATTTCAGCTTCTCGGTCCGGCCCGCCTGGTGGGTACTCGCCGCGGGGCTGGCGGTGACCGTCCTCTCCGAGTTCCGCAAGCGCTTCCGCTTCGGCGGGCGGCCGGCGCGGGCCGCTTCCGCCGCCTGAAGCCGTTTCCGGCTCGCTAAGCGTCCTTGCAATTTTTCCTGCCGAGGCGAATTGGTTTTTGCCATAATCTCGCCCGGCGCAATTGGCGAGGGTTTGGCGCAAGGAGGGCAGGACATGAAGGTCGTTACGGCGGCATTGGCGTGCATGATCGGGGTGGCGGCGCTGTCTGGCTGCACCACCACACCCGCCGGACGCGGCGCGCTGATCGGCGGCGCCGCGGGCACGGCGGTGGGCGCGATCGCCTCGGGCACGGTGGGCGGCGCGGTGGTCGGCGGCGCGGTCGGCGCCGGGGCCGGCTACCTGATCGGCAAGCACAGCTATCGGTGCGAACGCGTCAATATGTTCGGCCAGAAATATATCGGCACCTGCTGGCGGTAGAGGCCGGTCAAGCCGATCCCGTACCGGCGCCTGCGGCGCAAGCCGCGGGCGCCTTGCATAATTCCCCCCGTCCTACTAGCCACGCCAACGGCGAATGCTCATCTATTGGGCTGCCGCGACGAAAAACTCGTCCGACCAGCGAGGAAACGCATGAAATTGGAGACCCGGCGGCTTGGCGTAACGCCGGTCGAAGTCACCGTCCTCGGCCTCGGCGGTGCGACGCTTGGCGGCAATATGGCCTATCTCACCGATGCCGATGCCCGGATGATCGTGCTCGACGCCTTCGACACAGGTATCCGCTATTTCGACACGGCGCCGTTTTACGGCTATGGCCGGTCCGAACATCTGGTCGGCGACGAGCTCCGCACCCTCGACGGCTGGGTGCTCTCCACCAAGGTCGGCCGGCGGCTCCGCCCGCGCCTCGGCGAGCAGCCCGTCAACGACCCATGGACGCGGCCGCTGCCTTTCGAACCCTGGTTCGACTATTCCTATGACGGGGCGATGCGTTCCTACGAGGACAGCCTGCAGCGGCTCGGCCTCAACCACATCGACGTCCTTTACATCCACGACGTCGACAGCCTCACCCACGGCGGGGAAAATCAGCCGAAGCTGCATCGCGCCGCGATGGATGGCGCCTACAAGGCGCTCGACGAACTGCGGCGGAACGGCGACATCAAGGCGATCGGCCTCGGCGTCAACGAGGCGCAGCCGATCGCCGCGGCTCTCGACCACGGCAAGTGGGACGTCTTCCTGCTTGCCGGGCGGTACACGCTCCTCGAACAGGACCCGCTCGAGGGGCTGCTTCCGGCGGTGGAAAAGCACGGCGCCTCGATCGTCATCGGCGGTCCGTTCAATTCAGGCATCCTGGTCGGCCGCGAGACCTGGAACTACGCCCGTGCCCCGGAACCGGTGGTGCAGCGGGCGAAAGCCATCGCCCGCGTTTGCGACGCGCATGGGGTTGCGCTTCCCGCCGCGGCGCTTCGCTTCCCGCTCGCCCACCAGGCCGTGGCAAGCGTCATACCGGGGCCGCGCTCGGCCGAGGAACTCAACCAGATCTTCGAGTGGTTCGAGGCCGACATCCCGGCTTCGCTGTGGAGCGATCTCAAGAACGAGAAGCTGATTGCGGAGAACGCGCCCGTTCCCGGCTGATCGAAACGGCCTCGAGCGACCGAAGCGACCCGGCACGCCATGGATATCCTCGGAATACATCTGAGCCCCGTCTTCGTCTCGGAAGTCTCCGCGCTCCTCTCCGTCATCCTCATCGACCTTGTGCTCGCCGGCGACAACGCCGTGGTCGTCGGCATGGCGGCCGCCGGCCTTCCCGTCGCGCTGCGCCGCAAGGCGATCGTCATCGGCATTGCCTCGGCGGCGGTGCTCCGCATCATCTTTGCGATCTTCGCCACCCAGATCCTCGGCATTCTCGGGCTGCTCTTTGCCGGCGGTCTCCTTCTCCTCTGGGTGGGCTGGAAACTCTGGCGCGAGATCCGGAGCGGCAGCCACGCCGCCCAGGCGGCCGCGACCGATGCGCCCGATGTCGAGATCGAGGCACGTCACGACCGCAAAGTCGTCCCCGGCGCTGCCGCGGCCGTGGCGGAGAGGCCGACCAAGACTTTCGGCCAGGCGCTCACCCAGATCGTCGTCGCCGACGTCTCGATGTCGCTCGACAATGTGCTCGCGGTCGCCGGCATCGCCCGGCAGCATCTCTGGGTGCTGGCCATCGGCCTCTGCCTGTCGGTGGCGCTGATGGGGGTGGCCGCCACCTTCGTCGCGAGCCTGCTGAAGCGCTATCCCTGGATTTCCTATGTCGGATTCGCCCTCATATTCTGGGTGGCGCTGAAGATGATCTGGGACGGCGGCTGGGAGATCTATCACGCCGCGAGCCAGGCCGGGGTCGTCTGAGCCGCACGTTGAGCCCGGCTATTGCCGCGGCACCGTCCTGCCGGCGGCGTCGAAGACGTGGATCACGCCCGGCATCGCCGAAGCGGCATGGCGCATATTCGGCTCGGCGAGGCTGTCGCCCGGCGACCGGATGATGAGCTGCGTGCCATCGTCGAGATGCAGGTAGACGAAGCTCGCTTCGCCGAGATGCTCGACGGCATCGACCGTCCCGACCAGCCTGAGACCCGCCGCGTCGCCCTCGACGAGGTGCTCGGGCCGGACGCCGACGGTAACCTCGTCGCCCGGCCCGACACCGTCCGTCCGGAGCGGGAGCACGACTTCGCTCTCCGCCGCGGCGACGGTGACGCCCGAGGCGTCGACCCGGGTCACGCGGCCCTTGACGAAGTTCATCTTCGGGCTGCCGATGAACCCCGCGACAAACAGGTTGGCGGGCCGGTGGTAGAGCGCGAGCGGCGCCCCGATCTGCTCGATCCGGCCGCGATTGATCACCACGATCTTGGTGGCGAGGGTCATCGCCTCGACCTGGTCGTGGGTGACGTAGATGGTGGTGGCGGCAAGCTCGCGGTGCAGCTTGGCGATCTCGATCCGGGTGTTGATGCGGAGCGCCGCGTCGAGGTTGGAGAGCGGCTCGTCGAAGAGGAACACGGCGGGCTCGCGGACGATGGCGCGCCCGATCGCGACGCGCTGCCGCTGGCCGCCGGAAAGGTCGCGCGGCTTGCGGTTGAGGTACGGCGTGAGCTCCAGGATCTCGGCGGCGTGGCGGACGCGGCGGTCGACCTCGTCCTTGCCGAGGTCGGTGAATTTCAGGCCGAAGGCCATGTTGCGGTAGACGCTCATATGCGGGTAGAGCGCGTAGGACTGGAAGACCATGGCGATCTTCCGTCCGGCCGGCGGCACTTCGTTGACCCTGGTTCCGCCGATCCTGATCTCGCCGGTGGTGACTTTTTCCAGTCCGGCGATGATACGGAGAAGCGTCGATTTCCCGCAGCCCGACGGCCCGACGAAAACCACGAACTCGCCGTTCTTGACCTCAAGGTCGATGTCGAACAGCACCTGGACCGGGCCGAAGGCCTTGTTGACCCCGCTGAGCGTGACGTCAGCCATTGCCGGCTCCGGTGATGACTCGCGCGTCCTTCGAGGCTCGGGCTTCGCCCGAGCACCTCTCCTTCGAGGCTCGGGCTTCGCCGGAGCACCTCTCCTTCGAGGCTCGGGCTTCGCCCGAGCACCTCAGGATGGCGACGTTGGGCGTTTCCCCGAGTTCTCCTGACGTCGCTCCAATCCTTGGCAAGCCCAAACGCCGCCATCCTGAGGTGCTTCGCGAAGCGAAGCCTCGAAGGACGCACGCCGGCTCGGCAAGGCCACGCATCACTTCACCGCCCCCGCGGTCAGGCCGCGCACGAGGCTCCGCGAGAAGAGGATGTAGAGGACGAGGATCGGCGCGATCGCGAGCGACAGCGAGGCGAGCACCGCGTTCCAGTCGGTGACGTACTGGCCGATGAACTGCTGGACGCCGAGGGTGACGGTCTGCGTCCGCCGGCCGGGTGACAGGATCAGCGGGAACCAGAGGTCGTTCCAGATCGGCACCATGGTGAAGATCGCCACCGTCGCCAGGGCCGGGCGGATCAGCGGCAGGATCACCGCGTAGAAGATGCGGTATTCGGTGACGCCGTCGCAGCGCGCCGCGTCACGAAGGTCGCGCGGCACCTGCTGGATGAACTCGGCGAGGATGAAGATCGCCAGCGGCAGTCCCATCGCGGTGTAGACGAGGATGAGCGCGGCGAGCGTGTTCACCAGGCCGAAGCCCACCATCATCTTGAGGATCGACACCGAGCCGAGCCGGATCGGCACCATGATGCCGATCGCCATGAAGAGAGCGAGGACGGTATTGCCCTTGAACCGGTATTCGGTGAGCCCCCAGGCGCACATCGAGCCGAGGATGAGAACCGCCGCGAGCGAGACGACGGTCACCGTCAGGCTGTTCATGAAGTAGAGGCCGAAGTCGGCCTTCTGGAGCACCGTGTTGAAGCCGGCCAGCGAGAAGGTTTCCGAGTTCGGCAGGCTGAGCGGGCTGCCGAAGATCGCCTTCCGCGCCTTGAAGGCGTTGTTGATGATGAGCAGGATCGGCCCGACCGCGAGCAGCGTATAGAGGATCAGCGCGGCATGGACGACCGCGCGCGCCGCCCGCTGCTTCTTCATCGGCGGACCCCGATGTCATCCGTCCGGGACGACCAGTTGCAGCTCAATATGACCCCCTCCCGACCTCCCCCTTCCAGGGGGAGGAGGCCCGACTGCAACGCCGCGTTGCCACGACCGTCGCCCCGAGAATCGAGCCGGTCCCAACGGGTCCCTCCCCCTGAAAGGGGGAGGACGGGAGGGGGTCCATGGCCCCGGGAGGGCGAGTGCTTCGAGGCTCCCCGGACGTACAGCCGGGGTCGCACCTCAGCATGGCGGCGTGGGGTAAACTCGACCAAGCAGGGCCGCCGCGCCGATCGAGCAAACTCCCTCCGCCTTCCTGAGGTGCTCCGCCAAGCGGAGCCTCGAAGGACGCCCTGCGCTCGGTCCCGTTCAAGGTCGAATTGCGCCTCGCCCATCAGAACTGATGCCTCTGGATGCGGCGCTGGAAGCCGAAGAGATAGATGAGGACGCCGATCAGGATGATGATCAGCATCATGGTGGCCACCGCCGCCCCCATCGTCGCGCTGCCCGGCTGGAGCTGGTAGCCGAAGAAGGTGCGGTAGAAGAAGGTGCCGAGGATGTCGGTGGCGAAGTTCGGCCCGGCCAGCGCCCCCTTGACAGTATAGATCAGGTCGAAGGCGTTGAAGTTGCCGACGAAGGTGAGGATGGCGACGACGCCGAGGGTCGGCAGGATCAGCGGCAGCTTGATGTAGAGGAAGACGTGCCACTGGTTGGCGCCGTCGACGGTGGCGGCATCGACGAGGTCATCCGGGATGTTGAGAAGCGCCGCGTAGATCAGCATCATCGGAATACCGACGAACTGCCAGACCGAGATCAGCGAGATCGTCACCAGCGCCGTCCCCTTGAGGCCGAGCCACGGCGCGAACAGGCTGCCGAGGCCGACGGCGTTGAGCGCGCCCTTGGCGATGCCCCAGAGCGGCGACAGGATGAGCTGCCAGATGAAGCCGATGATCACCACCGACAGCATGGTCGGCAGGAAGATCAGCGTCCGGTAGACGTTCCGCCCGGTCAGCGCCGGCAGGCTCAAAAGGACCGCGAGCGCGAGCCCGATCGAGTTCTGCACCACCATGTGGACGATGAAGAAGACGACATTGTTGAGCAAGGCGTTCCAGAACGGTTCGGAGAGATGCGGGTCGGTGAGGAGCGCGACGAAATTGCCGAAGCCGGCGAAGTGCTCGACGCCCGATGCGTCCTCCGAGTAGAGGCTGAGGCGGATCGTGTCGAAGAGCGGGTAGATGGAAAAGACGGTGTAGACGATCGCGGCCGGCGCCAGGAAGACGACGAGGTAAGTCGCCCACGGCACCTCGTCGCGGGTGTCGATCTTGGCGGGCGCGGCGGCGTCGATCGCGGTCATCTCGCGGCACTCATCGGCGAGCTATCCCGGCGCCGGCAGTTTCTTTCACGCATCGGCACCGAACGACGAGCGGGAACCTCATCCTGTCATCCCCGCGAAAGCGGGGATACCGGTGCCGACCCAGGTGCCGGAGATGCTTCAATGCGCGATGACCTCAAGTCGATGATGTGATCCTATACGTCCCCGGCGCCCTCAAGCATTAGCCTGGTTGGGCCACCACAGTTCATTCGGATGCGGCGGTGGTTACTGGGTCCCCGCTTTCGCGGGGATGACGGTAAGCGTTTCCCGCTCGCATCCTCAACCGGATCTTTCCAGTCGACGAGTAGGCGGGCCGCAGTTTTCGCCGCGGCCCGCCCCAATTGTTCGGACGCCTACTGGGCCATCGGCTTGTACCAGCTGTCGAGACCGTCCTGGACCTGCTTGGCGGCCGCGTCAGGCGTCATCGTGCCGTTCATCACCTGGGCGGTGACGTTCCACAGCTCGTTCTCGAGGTTCGGCGTGCCGCGCGACAGGATCTGGTACGAGTTGCGGATCGTCGACTGGCAGTTGCCGCGCCAGGAGACGAATTCCTTCGCCACCGGATCCTGGATGTCGACCGGCGTCTTCGACAGCGGGAAGAAGCCGGGCAGCGCGTTGCCGTAGAGGGCGGCGAACTCCGGCGAGGCGACCCACGTCAGGAACGCCTTTGCCGCGTCCGGGTTCGCCGTCTTGGCGTTCATGCCGATGCCGATGTCGGTATGGTCGCTGATGTAGCAAGTGTCGCCCGCCTTCACGACCGGCGGCGGGAAAGCGCCGAACTTGACGTCGCCCTGCGTCTCGAAGGTGGTGATGTCCCACGACCCCGCCGGGTAGATGGCGGCGCGGCCGAGGGTGAAGAGGTTCTGGCTGTCGGGATATTTCTGCGCCTGGTAGCCGTCGCCCATATATGGCGCCCACTTGGCGAGCTGCGCCCACGTGTCGACATAGGGCTGGTCGGTGAACTTGGCCTTGCCCTCGATCAGCGCCTTGCGCCCTTCCTCGCCCTTCCAGTAGTTCGGGCCGATGTTCTGGAAGCCCATCGTCGCCGATTCCCATTGGTCGGCGGTGCCGATGTCGAGCGGCACGTAGTTGCCGTCGGCCTTGATCTTGTCGAGCACGGCGAAGAACTCGTCGACCGTCTTCGGCGGGGTGATGCCGAGCTTGTCGAAGGCGTCCTTGTTGTAGATGAAGCCGTGGATGACCGATGCCATCGGCACGCAGAAGGTGGTCTTGCCGTCGTCGGTGGTCCAGGCGCTCTTGGCGACGTCGGCGAAGTTCTCCATCCCCGGCAGATCGTTCAGCGAGGCAAGATAGCCCTTGTTGAAGAGGTCGAGCGAAGCGTCGAACGGCCGGCAGGTGATGAGGTCGCCGGCGGTGCCGCCCTCGAGCCGCGAATTGAGCGCGGCGTTGTATTCGGTCGGCGCGGTCGGGTTGAACACCACCTTGATGTCGGGATGCGTCTTCTCGAAGGCGGGGATGATCTTGTCGGTCCAGATCGAGGCGTCGTCGTTGCGCCAGCTCTCGATCGTCAGCGTGGCATCGGCCATCGCCATGCCGCCGCCGAGGGTGCTGAGCGCGATCGCCGCCGCGCCGGAGAGCGCGAGCGCCCTCAACTTCGTCATGTGTCCTGTCATTTTGGCTACTCCCTTTTCGGTTTACGTCGGGGCCGGCAGGTCTCCGCCGGCCGTTTCCCGCAACCCACCCGCCGGTCAGTTCAGCCGGGCGAATGCGCTGCGCAGATTTCCTCCGCTCGCATCGAGGATGCGATCGGCCTCCGCCGGCGCGATGCCTTTGATCACCAGGGCCGCCGGCTTGACCCTGCCCGCGCAGCGCGACAGCGCCGCCGCCGCGTCCTCCTCCGCGCACCCGGTGATCGCCCGCAGCATTCGCACCGCGCGCTGGCGAAGCTTGTGGTTGTCGGCGCGAAGATTGACCATCAGGCCATCATAGACATGACCGAGCCGGATCATGGCCAGCGTCGAGATTAGATTGAGCGCCGCCTTCTGCGCCGTGCCGGCGCCCATCCGCGTCGAGCCGACGATCACCTCCGGCCCAGAATCGAGAAAGACCGGGATATCGACCAGCTTAAGGAGCGGCGAATTGCGGTTGCTGGAGACCCCGACGCTGAGCACGCCCCGCGTCTCCGCCTCGGCGACCGCGGCGAGCGTAAACGGCGTCGTGCCGCTGGCGGAGACGGCGATGACGGCGTCGTTGGACGTGAGGTCGAGCGCGGCGATGGTGGCCTGCGCGCCATCAGCATCGTCCTCGGCGCCGCCGGCCAGCGGGGCGATGCGGTCGCCGCTCGCGAGCACGAAGGCGATCCGCTCGTCGGGCCAGCCGAAGGTGCCGCCGAGCTCGATGCCGTCGAAGGCGGCGATGGTGCCGGACGATCCGGCGCCGACATAGACGATGCGGCCGGTTTCGCCAAGCCGCGAGGCGATCGCCCGAGCCGCATCGGCGAGCGCGGCGAGCGCCGACTCGACCGCGCTCACGGCGCGTTTTTGTCCGTCGAGAAGACAGCCGAGGATCGTCTCGTCGGCCCAGGAATCGAGGCCGATATGTCGGGGGTCGATCGTCTCGGTGGCGGTCATCGCGGCAGCGGCAGCCCTGTTTCCGTCGCTACTGATATTACATTGGTATCATATCTTCGCGCTCGGGTACAAGCGTCGATGGAAGGCAGAGACGCCTCATTCTGCGATTTCCACAGCCTTGGCGCTTTCGGCCCGGACATTCGTTCTTTTTCCGGTTGGCTTTGAAGTGGCATTATACTATGCCTTTGGTCGGCCGGGCAGCGGGATTGAGATGCAGGAGCCCCTGTTCATCGGAGTGGACGGCGGCGCGACGCATTGCCGGGCGCGCCTTCGCGATTCCGGCGGGCGGAATCCTCGGCGAAGGATCGGCCGGCGCCGGCCAATGCGCGGGCCCGTGCGCCGGCCTACGCCGAAGTCATCAGAGCATGCCGGGCGGCAGCCGATGCGGCCGGGTTTGCCGCCGGCGACATGAAGCGGATCCACGCCGGCTTCGGCCTGGCCGGCGCGCTATGCCGCCGACCGCGACTTCATGCTCGCACAGCCGCATCCGTTTGCCTCGCTGGTCGTCGATACCGACGCCTATGCCGCCTATATGGGCGCCTTCGACGGGCGCGACGGCGCCATCCTCATCGTCGGCACCGGCACCGCCGGGCTTGCCGTGATCAAGGGCGAGCGCATCAGCGTCGGCGGCTGGGGCCATGAGATCGCCGACGAAGGCAGCGGCATGATGATCGGCCGGACCGCGATCCGCCGCGCGCTCTGGGCGTTCGAAGGCATGGCGCCGATGACCCCGCTCGCCGATGAGATCCTCGACCGCTTCGAACGCACCCCGACGGTCGCGGTCGCCTGGGCCGACGGGGCAGGCCCGCGCGACTTCGGCAGCTTCGCGCCGCTCGTTTTCGACCACGCCGACCGCCGTGACCCGCTGGCGATGGCGATCATCGCCGAAGCGGCCAAGGACGTGTCCCGCCTGATCGAGCGGCTTCTCGAGGTCGGCGCGCCGGCGGTGGCGATGATCGGCAGCGTCTTCCCGCGCATCCTGCCGTGGCTGCCGCCGCCGCTTGCCGCGCGTCTGCATCGTTGCCGAGCGCGACGCCGCCGACGGCGCCATCCGCATGGCGGAGCGGGCGCTCGCCGAACCGGCCAAGGCGTGAACGCGATGCTCGACCTGGTCTCCGGCAACCAGCGCTCGCCCGCCCTCGACGAGGCGAGCCCGACGCCGCTCTATCTCCAGCTCCAGCGGCTGATCCAGGACGCGGTCGATGGCGGGCGGCTGCAGGCCGACGAGGCGCTGCCCAGCGAGCGCGACCTTGCCCGCGAGCTCGGCATCTCGCGGGTCACGGTGCGCAAGGCGATCGCCGGCCTGGTCGAGAAGGGCATCCTCGTCCAGCGCTGGGGCTCGGGCACCTTCATTGCGCCGGCGATGCGCGTCGAGCAGCCGCTGTCGCGCCTGTCGAGCTTCACCGACGACATGATGACGCGCGGGCTCAAGCCCGGCGCGCGGGTGCTCGAGCGCTCCTCCGGCCCCTCATCGCCGAAGGAATCGATGGCGCTCGGCCTGTCGCCGGGCGAGCCGGTGAGCCGGCTCCGCCGCCTGCGGCTCGCCGGCGGCGTGCCGATGGCGATCGAGCATGCCGTGGTGCCGGCGCGCTTCCTGCCCGACCCCGGCATCGTCGAGCATTCGCTCTATGCCGCGCTGAACGCCCGCGGCCATGCGCCGCGGCGCGCGCTGCAACGCCTCCACGCGGTGCTGACCACCGCCGAGCAGGCGAAGCTTCTCGACGTGCCGCCGGCGAGCCCGGCGCTCTACATCGAGCGGCGTTCCTTCCTCGACAGCGGCGACGCCGTTGAGTTCACCGCCTCCTCCTATCGCGGCGACGCCTACGACTTCGTCGCCGAGCTCTCGATCGGCGAGCGATGAGCCCCGCCGCGCCCTCGCCGAAGGCGGCTCCGACGCTGATGCTCCGCGAGACGGCGGAAGCGCCCGAGGTGGTGGCCCGCCTGCTCGGCGGCGAATGCCGGCGCCTGCCGCGCGCTCGGCGAGCGGCTCCGGGCGCGCGCCGCCGCCCTTCGCCGTCACCTGCGCGCGCGGCAGCTCCGACAGCGCCGCGACCTATCGCCAAGTACCTGATCGAGATCTGCCTCGGCCTGGTGGTCGCCTCGGTCGGCCCGTCGATCAGCTCGATCTATGGCGGCCGGCCGAAGATGAGCGACGCGCTGTTCGTCGCCATCTCGCAGTCCGGCCGCAGCCCGGACCTCCTCACGCTCGCCGAGGCGGCGCGCGACGGATGGCGCATTGACCGTCGCGCTCGTCAACGATACCGCCTCGCCGCTCGCCGCCGATCTGCGAGGTCGTGCTGCCGCTCCATGCCGGCCCCGAGAGAAGCGTCGCCGCGACCAAATCCTATATCGCCTCGCTCGCCGCGCTTCTGCAGCTTGCCGCCGATTGGAGCGGCGATCCCGGCCCTCGACCGCGCCGTGCGGCGGCTTGCCCGACGACCTCGACGACGCGCTTCGCACGAGCTGGCTTGCCGGCGGTGCCCCTCCTCGCCGCGGCGCAGAACCTCTATGTCGTCGGCCGCGGCCCCGGCTTCGGCGTGGCGCAGGAGGCGGCGCTGAAGCTCAAGGAGACCTGCGGGCTGCATGCCGAGGCGCTGAGCGCCGCCGAGCTCCGCCACGGGCCGCTGGCCCTCGCCGGGCCGGATTTTCCGGTGATCCTGTTCAGCCAGAACGACGCGGCGCTTCCCGGCCTCGCCGAGCTCGGGGCGGAGCTTGCCGGCCGCGGCGTGCCGGTGATCGCCGCCGGTCCCGCCGCGGTGCCCGGCGCGCTGGTCGCTGCCCGCCGCCGGCGGGCATCAAGCCCGTTCGCCCAGCCGATCGCGCTGGTGCAGAGCTTCTACCCGCTGGCCGAGGCGGTCGCCCGGGCCCGCGGCCGCGATCCCGACCGCCCGCCGCATCTCAGCAAGGTGACGGAGACGCGGTGATGGCCTTCGCCCTCACCGGCGCGCCGCATCTTCGACGGCGCGCCATCTCCGCGACGGCCAGCAGCGGTGATCATCGACCGCGGCCGCATCGCGCGCCGTCGTGCCGGAAGGCGACGTCCCGGCCGGCGTGCGCGGTCCGGCGCGTCGAGGGCCTGCTCGCGCCGGGCTTCATCGACGTCCAGGTCAATGGCGGCGGCGGCGTGCTGTTCAACGACGAGCCCACGGTCGAGGGCATCGCCGCGATCGCCGCGGCGCATCGCCGCTACGGCACCACCGGCCTCCTGCCGACGCTGATCACCGACACCCGCGAGCGGATGGCGCGAGGCCATCGCCGCCGTCCGCGACGGCGATCGACAGACGGCGTGCCCGGCGTGCTCGGCATCCATCTCGAAGGCCCGTTCCTCAACCCCGAGCGGAAGGGCGTCCACGATCCGGCACTGATGCGGCGGATCGACGAAGACGACATCGCGCTGGTCACCTCGCTCGGCGCCGGCCGCACGCTGATCACGCTTGCGCCCGGAGCGGACCCGCCGGAGATCATCGCGCCGGCTCGCCGAGGCCGGGCGTGATCGTCTCGGCCGGCCACACCGCCGCGACCTACGAGGAGATGCAGGCGCGCGCGCCAGGCCGGCCTCACCGGCTTCACCCATCTCTTCAACGCCATGCCGCCGCTCGCCGGCCGCGAGCCCGGGCCCGGTCGGCGCCGCGCTCGACGACCCCGAGCCTCTGGTCGGGCTCATCGTCGACCTCTTCCACGTCTCCGCGGCCGAGCCTCCGCATCGCGATCGCCGCCCACGGCTGGGAGCGGATGATGCTGGTCACCGACGCGATGCCGTCGGTCGGCAGCGACCTCACCGAATTCACTATCGACGGCCGCGTCATCACCCGCAAGGACGGCCGCCTCACCACCGCCGACGGCACCATCGCCGGCTCCGACCTCGACATGGCGACGCGCGGTCCGCAACACGCGTCGCGGCATCTCGGCCTGCCGCTCGAGGCGGCGCTCGCACATGGCCTCGCGGCGCGCCGGCCGAGTTTCTCGGCCTCGGCGACGAGCTCGGCCGGATCGCGCCGGGCTACCGCGCCGAGCCTCGTCCTGCTCGACGACGACCTCCGGGTCACCGACACCTGGATCGACGGCGTCGCAGCACGGGAAACAGGAGGATGACGCATGGCTGACAAGCGCGTGCTGGTCGTCGGGCTCGGCAACATGGGGCATGAGCCATGCGCTGGCCTATGCCCGCATCGACGGCTTCGACGTGGTCGGCGTCTGCGAGCGCAACATCGCCGAGCGGACGCTGCCGGGGGCGCTGGACGGGGCCGAGCGCTTCACCGGCTTCGACGAGGCGCTGGCCGCGACTCAAACCCGACGTCGTCTCGATCAACACCTGGTCCGACACCCATGCCGACTATGCCGTCAAGGCGATGGAGGCGGGCGCCCATGTCTTCGTCGAGAAGCCGCTCGCCGAGACCGTCGCCGACGCCGAGCGCGTCGTCGCCGCGGCCAGGCGGACCGGCAAGCAAGCTGGTCATCGGCTATATCCTCCGCCACCACCCGTGCTGGACGAAGTTCATCGAGCTGGCCCGCACGCTCGGCACGCCGCTGGTCTTCCGCATGAACCTCAACCAGCAGTCGAGCGGCAAGCAGTGGGAGACCCACAAGCGGCTGCTCCAGACGCTGTCGCCGATCGTCGATTGCGGCGTCCATTATGTCGATGTCTGGTGCCAGATCACCCGCGCCGAGCCGGTGACGGTCCATGCCGTCGGCGCGCGGCTGACCGAGGACATGCCGGCGGGCATGTACAATTACGGCCACTTCGAGGTGACCTTCGACGACGGCTCGGTCGGCTGGTACGAGGCCGGCTGGGGGCCGATGATGAGCGAGACGGCGTTCTTCGTGAAGGACGTCGATCGGCCCGAAGGGCTCGGTGTCGATCGTCATGGCGGAAGGCGGCTCGGAGCCGCGCTCCGCCGACATCAACACCCACACCAAGACCAACCAGATTCTCCTCCACCCGGCCGACCTCGCCGCCGACGGCTCGCTCGCCAGGCCCGACGGCGCATCTCGACCAGCGACGAGCCGAGCCACGACGACCTCTGCGAGCGCGAGCAGCGATTCCTCCTCAAGGCGATCGACGAGGACCTCGACCTCAGCGATCACATGGAGGATGCGATCAAGAGCCTCCGCATCGTGCTCGCCGCCGACCGGTCGGTGCGGACCGGCGAGGTCGTCCGGCTGTGAGCCCGCTCCGCTTCGAGATCTGCGTCGATTCGATCGCCGGCGTCATCGCCGCGCGCGACGCCGGGGCCGACCGGGTCGAGCTCTGTGCGAGCCTGATCGAAGGCGGCATCACGCCAAGCCTCGGCATGATCACGGGCGCGCGGGCGGTCGCCGGCATCCGCCTCCACGTCATGATCCGGCCGCGCGGCGGCGACTTCCTCTACGCGGCCGAGGAACGCGAGGCGATGGCGGCGGACATCGATGCGGCGAAGGCGGCGGGCGCCGACGGCGTCGTCTTCGGCATGCTCGATCGCGACGGCGCCATCGACCGGGCGGAGACCGCCCGGCTGATCGCGCGGGCGCGGCCGCTGGCGGTGACGTTCCACCGCGCCTTCGACGTGACCCCCGACCCGTTCGCCGCGCTCGCGACCCTGATCGCGCTCAAGGTCGACCGCGTCTTGACCTCCGGCCAGGAGCCGACCGCCTTCGAGGGCGCCGAGACCATCGCCGGCCTGGTCACGGCCGCCGGCGACCGCATCGTCGTCATGCCGGGAGGCGGCATCACCGCGAAGAATGCGGCCCGCGTCGCGTCGCTGACCGCCGCCCGCGAGATCCACTTCGCGGCGCTGGAGCCGACGACCAGCGCCATGCGTTTCCGCCGGCCCGACATGTATATGGGCGGGACGCTCAGGCCCCCGGAATACGACCGGCTCGACACGGCGGTGGAGTCGGTGAAGGCCGTAATGGCGGCGGCGTCGCGCCGTGCCGCGTAGGTCGCGTAGGATGGGTTGAGCAAAGCGAAACCCATCGGCCGGCCGGCGGATATTGATGGAAACGATGGGTTTCGCTGCGCTCAACCCATCCTACGCGTCGTCCGGCAGATAGCCGAAGCGCTGCATCACCGGGCCGTGCGCGGCGACCACCCGCGATACCTGCTCGGGCGTGAGACGCTCGCGCCACTGGCCGGCTCGCCCCTCGCGGAAGAAGGGGTCGGCAGACGTATCGGGTTTCTCGGCGAAGCCGCCGGCCGCTTCCTTGCCGCGAAGCCGGTCGAATCCGGCAAGCGCGACCGACTTGTCGAGCTGCTCGTCATCGGGTTTGACGAGGAGGTGGTGCGCGATCCCGGCGAAGGTCTCACGTGGTTTCTCGATCATGTCCTCGTGGCGGACGACTAGCACCGCCGGGTGCGGCCGTTCCGTCCAGCTCCGCACGTTCTCGCTCCACGAGCCGGTGATCACCCGGACATTGTTGCGGTCGGTCGCGACCCCGAAGCCGGCCGTCGCCATGTCGGCGATCGCCTGGTCGATCGAGACGCCGCGGAAATGGGCGAAGGAGACCGCGACGTCGAGCGGATTGCGGAGGACGTAGATGGCCCCGGCGCTCACCCCCATATTGATCAGCGGAAAGCCGTGGTCCGCGGCATTGGCGTTGTGGGTCTTGACGAACACCGGGCGACCCGCGGCGCTGGCAATATCGGCCTGGACCTGGGGGCGGACCCGCGCGATCTCGGCGGCGGTCGCCCGGAAGGCGGGCTTGCCGAGGTGGCGCTGGTATTGCGCGGCGCTGCTTTCGGCGGCGCTCCAGTCCTCGATGCGGTTCAGCTCGACCTCGGCATAGTCGGGATCGCGCATCAGGTTGAAGAGGGCATGGACGAAGGCCCGCGTCCAGGTGTTGCCCGAGCGCGGGTAGGAGGCGATCCAGATGATCCCCTTCGGCTTGTTCTTGCTGAGGATGATCACGCAGTCGTCTCGCTCGGTCTCATGACGCCGGGAGATAGCCGAAGCGGCCCATCTCTTCGCCGTGGCTCGCAACGACGTGCTCGACCTGGAGCGCGGTCAGCCGCTCGCGCCATTCTCCGCTCCGGCCGGCGCGGAAGAACCGTTCGGCGGTGACCGGCTTCTCGACAAAGCCGCCGGCCGCCTCCTCGGCGCTCAGCCGCTCGAAGGAGGCGAGGCGCGTCGCCTCGCCGATCTGTTCGGCCGTCGCGCCGAAGCGCATATGCTCGGCGATCGCGGTGAAGCACGTCAACGGGTCGGCGAGCATGTCCTCGTAGCGCAACACCTTGATCGCCGGCGGCGGCTCGGTGGTCCAGCTCCGCACGTTCTCGCTCCACGAGCCCCAGATCTCCGGCGCGGCATCGCCGGAATTCCGCGAGGCGTTGAGGGTGACGCTCATCGAGCGGATCGCCGCCTCGATCGGCACCGCGAGATGCGACGACAGCGACACCGCGACATCGAGCGGATTGCGCACGACATAGATCGCGCCCGCCGAGACGCCGAGATTGATCAAGGGCGTATCGAAGACGCGGCCGAGGAAGCTGTGCGTCTTGACGGCGATGACGCCGTTCGCCTCGCGCATGATTGCTTCCTGGACCTTCGGCCTGACCAGGACCACGTCGCGCATATTCGCCGTGGCGAGCGGCTTGCCGAGGAAGCGTTCGTAGAGGTCGACGCGGTTGACGATACTCGGCGCGGTCCGCCCGATCTTGTCGATGTCGTGGTCCTCGAGCGGACCGCCGCGAAGGATGCGGACCAATTGATAGAGGAAGGCCCGGACCCAGGTGTTGCCGGATTTCGGGTAGGAGGCGATCCACACGATCCCCTTCGGATCGTTGGCGTCCGCGGAAATCATGGTCGCGGAAACCGGTGCCTCAGGCCGTCGCCCGGCTGAGGGCGGCGACGACGTCGTCGACGACCTCGGTGACGATGGTCGGGTCGTCGCCCTCGGCCATGACGCGGATCACCGGCTCGGTCCCCGAGGCGCGGACGACCAGGCGCCCATGGTCGCCGAGCTTGCCGTTCAGGTCCTCGATCATTTTCCTGACGCCGCCGTTCTCGAGCGGCCGGCGGTCGCCGGTGCGCACGCTCTTCAGGACCTGCGGCAGCGGTTCGAACAGGTGGCAGACCTCGCTGACCGGCTTGCCGTGCTTGCGGACGACGGCCAGAAGCTGCAGCGCTGCAACCAGGCCGTCGCCGGTGGTGGTGTAGTCGGAAAGGATGATGTGGCCCGACTGCTCGCCGCCGAGATTGTAGCCCTCTTCGCGCATCGCTTCGGCGACATAGCGGTCGCCGACCGAGGTGCGCACGGTGGCGAGCCCGATGCTGGAAAGGTAGCGCTCGAGGCCGAGATTGGACATGACGGTGACGACGATCCCCGGCTTGGCGAGGAGCCCCGCCTCCCTCCACGAGGTGGCGATCGCCGCGAGCATCTGGTCGCCGTCGATGAGATGGCCGCGCTCGTCGACGATGACGACGCGGTCGGCGTCGCCGTCGAGCGCAATGCCGATATCGGCGCGGACTTCGCGGACCTTGGTGATGAGCGCGGCTGGCGCCGTCGAGCCGACCTCGCGGTTGATGTTGAAGCCGTCGGGATCGACCGCGATCGGCACGACCTCGGCGCCGAGCTCCCAGAGCGCCTCGGGCGCCACCCGATAGCCGGCGCCGTTGGCGCAATCGACCACGACGCGGATGCCATCGAGGGTAAGGCTGCGCGGCAAGGTCCGCTTGGCGTATTCGATGTAGCGGTCGGTGACGCTCTCGATCCGCTTGGCGCGCCCGAGCGCCGCCGGCCCGGCCAGGCGGCTGCCGAGATCGGCGTCGATCAGCGCCTCGATCTCGCCTTCGCGCGCGTCGGTGAGCTTGGCGCCGTCCGGGCCGAAGAGCTTGATGCCATTGTCGTCGTAGGGGTTATGCGAAGCCGAGATCATGACGCCGAGATCGCAGCGCATCGAGCGAGTCGAGCATGGCGATGCCGGGGGTCGGCACCGGGCCGGTCAGGAAGACGTCGACGCCGACCGCGAGGAAGCCCGCGGTGAGCGCGCTCTCGATCATGTAGCTCGACAGCCGCGTATCCTTGCCGATGACGACGCGATGGCGATAGTCGCCATGATTGAAGACGAGCCCGGCGGCCATGCCGACCCTCATCGCCACATCCGGCGTGATCGGGTAGTGGTTGGCGCGGCCGCGGATGCCGTCGGTCCCGAAATACTTGCCCGCCATGCCTTTTCCCTCGACCCCTGTCGGTTCCTATGGACAGTCTTAGCGCGATCATCGCGCCTCGCGGGTTGAAAAATCGCGAATTCGCGAAATATCGCGCGATTGATCTCCTAGGTATTTGAAAACACGATGTATTCTGGTTCGCTCCGGCCTGAGCAGCGCGAAATCCCACGCAATCGGGCAGGACCGCCGGGTGCCGGCGATCCTTCCCGGACGCGTTTCTTCAGGCGGCTGCGGACGCGAAGAGCCGAACAGCGGGGCAGGTCCCGTCCGCGATTCAGCCAATCCTGTTCAATTTGCCGGCGGATTTGGACGCGATGGCGGTTCGTTCCGACCGGTTGCGGCGTAGCAAATGGCGGCGGCGCCGAGCCTCCCCCAGCCTTCCTTGCAGCCTTCCTTGCAGCAACGTCCTGAGCGAGTTGCCGAGGATGCTGCCCCTGTGTAAGGGTCCCCGGCCCTACATCAGCGGGTAAGGTTCTGGTGGGATTTTTCGTGACATTTTCGGATCGTTTTGGCGAGGTCCACGCTGCAATGACCAAGGAGTAGCAATGGCGGAGCGATTCGCCTTTGCCAGGGAGCTGCTGGGCCTGCAGGTCGGCGATGCCGAGCGCCCGGCCGAATACGAGCAGATTGCCGATCTTGCCCGGGACTATCTCCGGCGCGGTGCTGACGTGGCCACCCACGAAGAGTCCGCGGCGCTCGTCAGATACGTCTTCAGGACGGGGGACGTGGCTTTGGCGGCGAGCCTGGCTCGCTTTCGACGCAACCTCGACCCGGGCAATCCCCCCACTCCCTACGACCGGCTCGCCCTCAGCTACGAGGCTCTCGGCGATTTCGAATTCGCCGACCTGCCGCCATTGATCGGGCCGCCGGTCTTCGGCGGCAACGGCCGGGCCGACGGCAACCCAAAAGTGCTCTCCTTCGTCTATGTCACGATCACATACACCGAGAACGGCTACGCGATCCGCACGCAATCGATCCTCGAGAATACTTCGCTCGCGGTGCGAACCTACGGCCGGATCGGCTATCCGTGGGCGCAGGATCTCATCCGGAGCAGGAATCAGCGCGCTTCGTCCCGCTACGGCAAAGTCGACTACTTCTACTATCGCGGGCGCATCCAGAATGACCACGAGACCTTCCGAAATTTCGGCTCCGCGAAGATGGCGATCACGCGGCTGATTCTCGAACACCAGCCCGACGTGGTCCACGCCGCATCGAATTTCACGGTGGGGTTGCCGGCCCTGCTCGCGGCCAGGGAATGCCGGGTTCCATTCGTCTACGAGATGCGCGGCCAGTGGGAGCTGACCGCCGGCGCCGGCATTCCCGGCTATTTCGATCGCGCCCGATACGCCACCGACCGCCGGCTCGAAGCCTATGTCGCCCAATCGGCCGACGGAGTGATCGTGCTCACCGACGTTCAGCGGCAGTTCGTCGCCGGCCTGGGCGTGGCGCCGGAGCGGATCGACGTCGTGCGAAACCACTACGCCGGCGGATTGACCGGCTCGGTGTCCGCAGCGAATGCGAGCGAGATCGAACGGCTCCGCCAATCGATCGCCGGCAGGACGGTGATCGGCTATGTCGGCTCGCTAACCATATACGAGGGATTGCAACTCGTCATCGACGCACTTGCCGATCATCTCGCGGATCGTCGGGACGTCGTTCTCCTGGTTGTCGGTGACGGGCCCTATAGCGGCGCCCTTGCCGCCCACGCGCGCCGGCGGCAGGTCGGCGATCGGGTGGTCTTCGCCGGACGGATAGCCAAGTCAATCGCCGAGTCGGTCTACGAACTCATCGACGTCGGCATATTGCCCCGCCTCGGCGTCGAAGTGACCGAGGTCGTCAGCCCGTTGAAGACGCTCGAAATTCTGGCTCATGGCAAGCCGCTGCTCGCCTCTGACGTGGCGCCGATTGTGGAGCAGATTCAATGGCTTGGGGGAGGAGAGCTGTTCCGGCACGACGACGTGGCCGACTTCGCCGGCCAGCTCAGGCGAATCCTCGACGACCTTCCGGCGATGCAAGCCCGCTACCGTGAGCTGGCGCCGAGCATTCTCGCCGATGCCACCTGGAAGTCCGGAGTAAGAGCGTGGGACCGCGCGCTGACAAACGTGGTGGCGAAAAGCCGGGCCGCTGCCCACCGGCCGAGGTGCGCGCCCGCGGCCGGCGACGGCGATCGGTCGCCCGGTGATTGCGACGAACTGGTCGGCCTCGCGGGCCTTCGCAGGATCGACCGGACCGGGACGCTGAGGAAGATGCGCTGCCTCGGCGAGATACGCGCCGATCGGGACGAGGGCGACACCCTCATGCTCGTCATCAACTGTCCCGAAACCGCGGTCCTGGTCGTCGCCACAAAGGAGAAGGACGAAACCACGCTCGTCCGCCTAGTTCCGGAGGGCGAAGATACGAAGAGGACGCGGTACCGGCTCGACTTCGATCTCATCGGTCCGATCGCGATCGTTCTGTTTGTCGATGCCGACCTCGCCGACGAAGTCGTCACGTCCGGGTTCCGGCTGGTCAAAGCTCCCCGGGAAGGCAAGCCGCAACGGTGGGGATGGCGAGTCTTTCGGCAGTCGCCGCACTTCTTCTGCCTCGCCGTCCTCGTCGACAACGGGCCCGGTCCAGTCGAGCAGTTTCACGTCGCCTCATCGCTTCGGCACGCGCGGAGGTTCTGCCTGCTCGGTCTGCCGCTCGCCGGCGCCGACCTGTCCAAGAAGCGCTATTCGGCGACGCTGCGGGCGCGCTTCGACTACGTCGATATCGAGCCGGGTTCGTTGTTCCTGCCGAACCCGTTTGGATCGGCCGGCGCATATCTTGTCGTCTTCATGCCGTGGTTCGGGCGCCGATCGAGGCGATATCGGGCGATGATCGTCTCGGTCAACTCGCAACGTGTCGTGGAGGATCCGCTTGTCGTCGAACTCGACCAGCGCTTCACCAACGTCCTCATCGCCGCCGAGGTGAACGAGAATCTCGTCGACGGTTCAGTGGTCTGGCTCAGGAACATCGTCAATGCCGTTGCCACTCGCCCCGGCGTCAAGGTGTTCGTCGCCACCAATGCGATCACACTCCCCAACGCCCTCAATCGGGAGATCTTCCGCCAAGCAAATGTGGCCAAGCTGGACCTGATTCCGGCGGCGACTTCAAAGGAACGCGCCGAAAGGGCTTATCTCGTCGACCGGCTGAGCGGGGGCTTCGATCGCTGCATCGTCCGCGGCCTCGAACTTGCCAAGGCCTTCTCGCGTCCGCCGACACGCGGTCGAACGGATGTCTACGCGATCCCGCTCGTCAGCGCCGGGCTGGTCCGCGGCGCTCGCCCTGATTCAGGCGCCGTGCTGGCCAGCCGCTTCCGTGGCGTGATTTTCCAGGGCGCCGACCTCCGGAACGGCTTTGTCAGGGCCTTTCCGAAGTTCGCCGGCGAAGCCATCACCATTCCGCCGACCTATGCTTCTTGGGTTGCGGAAGCACCGCTCCCGCCGGTCGAGGACGCAACGGCTTCGCCGCTCGTCGTCTATGCCGGCAAGATCACGCGGGAGTATGGTCTCCTGGAGCTTCTCGACGCCGCCAAACGGCTGGCGGATTCCTACCCGAGCCTGCGCCTTCAAATCTTCGGCACGAAGTTCGACGAGAACGACCCTTCCATTCGCGACGAATTTGCCGGCTTGCTGGCCGAGCTCGGCACCCGCGTGGTCTGGGAGGGGATGGCTCCCTCGGCCGAAATCTACAATCGGATGCGGCAAGCCGATGTCTTTTGGGGATGGCGGTGCGCCGAGTTCGAGTCGAGCCACTTTGAGGTTTCGAGCAAGGCGGTCGAGGCTATCGGATGCGGGGCGCCGATCCTGCTCTACCCCTCGCCGATATCGGTTTCGCTCTTGGGCAAGGACTACGAAGGCTTCGCCGAAACCGCCGACGAAATTCCCGCCGCGATGGAACGGCTTATCGGCGGCGGCCGCGGCGCGGTGGCCGAACGCTTCGCCAGGATCGCCACGCCGTTTCGGGAGGATATCGCCTATCAGGGATATCTCGCGAGTTTTCCGGCGCCCAAGGGCGCGAAGGCGAGGAGACTCGCGCTGATCGCCCATGATTTCCGTTTCTTCGAAGGCATCGAGGCGCGTCTGCTCGAGCGGGGCTGGTTGGTCCATCGCCAGATCGGCAAGGGGCACGGACAACTCGGTCGCGACGGCAATGACGCCGAACTCAACCGCGCCGATGTCGTCTTCTGCGAATGGTGTCTCCATAACGCCGTCTGGTGGTCGCAGAACATACTGCCGGGCAAGCGTCTGATCGTTCGATTTCACTATCAGGAATTGTCCACCGACTTCCCAGGCAAGGTGGACTATTCGCGCGTGGAACGGGTGGTCTTCATTTCCCCGTTCATCATGCGCCAGGCGATCGAAAAATTCGGAATTCCCGCCGAGAAATGCGTGTATGTCCCGATCACCGTCGACCTGCCGGCGGGAATGACCTATTCGCCGCGTGAGTATGAGCGAAAACGCAATACGCTGGGCCTCGTGGGAATGGTGCCGTGGCGGAAGCGCGTCGATCTCGCGGTGGCGCTGTTCGAGCGGCTTCGCTACCGCTACCCCGACCTGCGTCTGTCGATCAAAGGCGAGATGCCTTCACACTACACCTGGATGGCCGACAGGAGCGACGAACTGGCAAGCTATCGAACGGCGTTCGCGAGACTGGCGGAGCTCGAACAGGCCGGCCTGGTCACCTACCTTCCCTATGACGACGCGATGTCCGAGTTCTACCGGCGCACCGGCTGGATTCTCTCGACCAGCGACAGCGAAGGGTGCCATACTGCCGTCGCGGAGGGTGGCGTAGCCGGGGCGATCCCGCTGATGTTGGCGTGGCCGGGCGCAAACGAAGTCTACCCACCCGATTATGTGCGGGATGACCTCGACGGACTTGTCGAATATTTCGCGGAGAACTATGCCGATTTCCCGGCCCGCAGCCGTTCGGTGCAGGAGCGCTTCTCACCCGTCTTCCAGCTCGACCACGCTATCGCGACCTGGGAGCGACTGCTTGGCTGAAGCCGTGGATCAGCGTGGCGTTTCTTCATCGTAACGGTTCTCGCGCGGACCCCCGGTTCCGGCCAAGTCCAAGCCGATCGGCTCGCCAATCATGAGAGGGACTGCCGTCCAACGAAATGCGCAGCCAACTCGTCGAAGTCTACGCGCAGACGCGAGGGACCAAGTTCGACTGTTCCATCGTCGTACCGGTCTGGAACGGAACCGGCTTCCTTGCCGACAGCATCCCGTCGGTGCTTCGCCAGATCGGGGTCGCCTGCGATGTGCTGATCTCGGACGACTGTTCCGATGACGATAGCCTCGAGACGATTCTGAGCCTGGTGAAGACCTATCACGGGCCCCATTCGGTCCGCGTCTATCGCACGTCCTTGCGTGCGATCAACGAGCACATCCCGCTCCTGGCCGCGGAAAGCCGCTCCGAGCGCATCATCCAAGCCCATCAGGACGATATTGCCGACCCGGAGCGGGCGAAGGTACTCGTGCTCGCGCTGTCCGGGAGAGTGAAACTGGTGACGTCGGTGGCGCGACTGCAGAGCGCATCGGGACTGAGCGAGCCGACGGCCGATGTCATCGAGAGCATTCGCAGGAACGATACGTTCAAGGCCTACCTGATGAGCGGCCAGGGCGTCATGGGCGGCGCCCGCTACGGCATGCACCGCGATATCTTCGACAAGTTTCCGCAGTTGTCTTGGGACTATCTCAGCGGCGGGCAAGATATTCTTCTGCACATCCGCGCTCATATCCTCGGTGGTTGCAAAACGATCTTTACGCCGCTCCTCACCATCGGCGATCATCCCGCGCGAGGCAGCCGTCGGCTTTTCGACAATCAGAACTCCGCAACGCGAGCCTTCGACTTCGCCTTGAGGCGCCTTGCCATCCTCGGCGCCGCGCTGACCGATCTCGACGCCGCACGGAATGCGGGGCTGGTCGAAGCCGCGCGGGCAAGGAAGATCGCGAAGCAGCTGCGGCAGGCGCGCAGATTCTTCACAGACGCCCTGGTGAAGAACCGCGAGCTCGCGATTCAGCGCGGGTATCGGTCTTCCTGGATCAAGGGGGAGGCCCGGGAGACCTGAAGCCGGCCCGAGGTGCGCAAATCGGCTCCCGCAACGCGGCGCGAAGGGAGCGCGGTTTGAAGCGGCCCCGCCCGAGAGCCCGCCTCAGCGCGTTGACCGCCCGGCTTGCTTCGGCTATTGCCGGCTCGTCCGGAGGTCATGCCGGTTCGGCGCGTGAACTGCTTGAGCAGCAAAGGAGATTCACCCTGCGGCCAGCGTCCCGGTTCTCTTCCCGGCCCCCTGCGCAAGGCGATCGCCGGGAATGACGGTCAAGGTTCTCATCGTCTTCGGGACGCGCCCGGAGGCGATCAAGATGCTGCCGGTCGTGCGTGCGCTCCGAACGGAGGCGGGTATCGCTGCGAAACTCTGCGTGACGGCTCAGCACCGCCAGATGCTCGATCAGGTGCTGGAGCTGTTCGAGGTAGAGCCCGACTACGATCTCGACATCATGACCGCCGCGCAGGGCCTGACGGAGATCACCACGTCGATTCTGGCGCGGCTCGAGCCGGTCATCCGGGAAGTCGCACCGGACTGGGTGCTTGTCCACGGCGACACCACGACGACGATGGCCGCGAGCCTGGCCGCCTTCTATCAGAAAGTTCCCGTCGGGCATGTCGAGGCCGGGCTCCGCTCCGGCAATCCGCTCCAGCCCTGGCCGGAGGAAATCAACCGCCGGATCGCCGACGTGCTGACATCGGTCTATTTCGCGCCGACCGAAGGCGCCCGGCAGAACTTGCTTCGCGAGAATGTCTCCGCCGACCGCATCCATGTCACCGGCAATACCGTGATCGATGCGCTTCGCGAGGTGGTTGGGATGATCGAGGCGCGGCCGGAACTCGAAAAGCAGCTCGCATCGGATTTCTCGTACCTCGACCGGGACCGGCCGATTCTCCTCGTCACCGGCCATCGCCGGGAGAGTTTCGGCGCGCCCTTCCGCAGCCTGTGCGAGGCGATCGCCGATCTGGTGCATGCCCATTTCATCCAGGCGGTCTACCCGGTCCACCTCAACCCGCATGTCCAGGCGCCGGTCAGAAGCGTCCTCGGCGGAATTCCGCACGTCCACCTGGTCGAACCGCTTGACTATCTTCCCTTCGTCTACCTGATGAAGCGGTCGCACGTCATCCTCACCGACAGCGGCGGCATCCAGGAAGAGGCGCCGTCGCTGGGCAAGCCGGTTTTCGTCATGCGCAACGTCACCGAGCGCCCCGAGGCGATCGAGGCCGGAACCGTCCGCCTCGTCGGCACCGACCGGACCCGGATCTTCGACGCGGTGTCGGAGGTGCTGACCGATACGGCGGTATATGAGCGCATGAGCCGTGCCCATAATCCTTACGGCGATGGACATGCGGCAGCGCGCATCGTAGCCGTCGTCCGCAACGGCGCGCCGGGAGCCTCACTATGAACGGGGAATTCCAGACCTGCGTCATGATCGGGCTCGGCTATATCGGGCTGCCGACCGCCGCCGTCATCGCCAGGACCGGCATGCGCGTTCTCGGCGTCGACGTCAATGAACGCATCGTCAAGACGATCAATGCCGGCGCCTGCACGATCGAGGAGCAGGGCCTGCCGGACCTGGTGGCGGAGATGGTGGCCGCCGGGCGGCTTACGGCTTCGACGAAGCCCGAGCCCGGCGACGTCTTCGTCATCGCGGTGCCGACGCCGTTCGAAGGCACCTACAAGCCCGACCTCTCCTATGTCGAGGCGGCGACGAGGTCGATCGCGCCGGTCCTGAAGAAGGGCAATCTCGTCCTCCTCGAATTCGACGATTCCGGTCGGCGCCACCGAGCAGGCGGCGCGGTGGCTTGAGACGCTCCGGCCCGACCTCAGCGTCTCCCGCCGTGGCGGCGAAGCCAGCCGCGTCGCCGATGTGCTGGTGGCGCATTGCCCGGAACGCATCCTGCCCGGCCAGATGCTTCGCGAGCTCGTCGAAAACGATCGGGTCATCGGTGGCGTCTGCCGCGCCAGCGCGCTTCGCGGCCAGGCGTTCTACAAGACCTTCGTCAAGGGCGACTGCCTGATCACCGACTCGCGGACGGCGGAGTTGTGCAAGCTCACCGAGAACGCCTTCCGCGACGTCAACATCGCCTTCGCCAACGAGCTGTCGGTGATCTGCGAGGAGACCGGCATCAATGTCTGGGAGCTGATCGGCCTCGCCAACCATCATCCGCGGGTCAACATCCTGCAGCCGGGGCCGGGCGTCGGCGGCCATTGTATCGCGGTCGACCCGTGGTTCATCGTCTCGGCCCTCGGCGACCGGGCCCGGCTCATCCGGGAGGCGCGCTGGATCAATAGCGGCCGGCCGCGGCAAGTGGTCCGCGACGTCCTCGACAAGCTCGCCGGCGCGAACCGCGAGGTGCGGACGGTCGCCTGCTTTGGCCTCTCCTACAAAGCCAATATCGACGACATGCGCGAGAGCCCGGCCGTCGAGGTGGTCGAGTACCTCGCCAAGGAACTGCACCTGTCCTATCCAGGCGTGGGGCTCGTCGTCGTCGACCCCTTCATCAAGTCGCTGCCGAAGAGCCTCCAATCGGCCCCCGGCGTACGGCAGGTCGGCATCGAAGAGGGCCTTGCCGCCGACATGATCGTGATGCTGGTCGATCACCGGCAGTTCAGGGATATTCCGCGCGCCCGCGTCGCCGACAAGACCGTTGTCGATACGCGCGGGGTGTGGAGCCGGTAGCGGCGGGGATCGGTATTGCGGCCAAACGGCGATATCACGCGCTTGTGCGGGATGGGGTCGCCCGACCTTTCAGCCGTGCGATAAACATTTTGTACCGTGGCTTGAAAAATTGACCCCACGCCGGGCTTTCGACAAGGTCAATGCTCTCTGCGTCGAGCGCAGAGAGGAACTCGTCATCCAGAATATTGATGTGGCCCCGGGTGAGTTGTTCGGGTCGCTCCTTATACGGTGCACAGACCAAAACAATACCCGACGATAGCTCCCTGAGCCTATGACAAAAAGCCAATGGCTCCGGTACATGCTCGATCACGTGAGAGGCAATAACAACATCATAGGAGGCGTCCAAATCAAATACATTAACTATACGATGCGAGGCTACAAAACGACAAAATACTCTAACATAATTGTGATATATTCTAGAAATATCCACAGTATCGACTTCGAGCTGTGTAGCCAAGTTCCTGAGAATTGTATAAAGATCCTAGCAGATTTGAGCCATGTCCAGACCCTGGCCCTACGTCAAGGATAGTGAATTTCTGAGCTTTTGGGAACCGCCTCATGTAAGATTGGATGTGTGGCAGGATTTGCAACATGAATTGCTTCGATTGAGCGCCTTTATGACCCTCTATGTCTGGTGAATTGATTTTCACCGATACGAGAGTGTTCTCCAAGACCTTACATAATTTCCGATAACCCTTTTGAATTGCAGCAATGTCAAGCTCGCCGGCCTCAGCCTCACGTGCAATCTCGTCGACGAGTTTAATGAACAGGCGTCCGCTACCCATTTCTATTTCTCGATTGATTCCAATCTCGGTTCGACGCGGTCAGTTGCTCGTAGATTTCCACATATCGCGCCGCATTCGCCTTCCAGGTTCGTTCGGCTTCCACCCAGCGGCGCCCCTCAGCCACTCTTGCGCGAGATTTGTCGGGGTGGTCGATAAGACCATCGAGCACGGCGACGAGGTGCTCAGCATTCCCAGTCTTAAACAGTAACCCACGTTCCTGATTTCCGGCTATCTCTGCCGAGACCGGGCGATCACTCATGACCAGCGGTCTTTTCAGCGCCAAAGCTTCAAACGGCTTTAACGGCGTGACATGGTCGGCGGCGTAGTCCTCACGGCGCGGGACGACGAAGATGTCGATCGTCTCATAATAGTCTCGCACGCGGGCGTGGTCGACCTCGCCCGTGAACACCGTCCGATCGGCTATGCCGAGGCGCCGGGCCAGCCGTTTCAACTCCTCGCGCATCGGCCCGTCGCCCACGATCAGACAGCGAACATCCCGCCGATTTGCGTGAAGCGCCGCCACGGCCTGAAGCAGCACATCATGTCCTTCGCGGCGCGAGAGGTTCGACACGTAGCCGATTACAGTTGCTTTGGCAAAACCGAGCGACTGCCGCAACTCTGGCGCGCGAGACGGGGCCGACTCGAGAAATTCGTCTCCGACCGCATTCGGAACGACATGTATCTTCGCCGCGTCGATGCCTCGTTCGACTAGTGCCCGCTTCATGGTCTGCGAGATCGTGACTACTGCCGCGGCCTCCCGCATACAGCGGTCCTCCTGCCTCACGCGAAGCGCGGTCCACTCACTCTCGAAGCTGCCTTCCCCGCCCCAGAGGTGCTCGTGGAAGGAACGCACCTCGTAAATGACAGGAAGCCCGAAACGCCTCCCGATCGGCAGCGCCTTCAAGGCGAGTTCATACCCCCGATAGCCCGAGGCGGCGTGGATGATGCTCGGCGCCTCGCGGGCGATGATCGCAGCCGTCAGCAACGCGTCGTATTGCAGTTGTCGGTCGAGCGGCGCATTTGGCGATGCAGTGCCGGGCAACGCCAGGTTGAAATAACTGACGCCATCGATCACGCGACGCCGTTCCAGTTGCGCCTCGTCGGGGTAGCCGAGCGGCGTCACCACGATTGATTCGTAGCCGACGAGCCTCAGGCTGTTGACCAGATTGCGACCGCGGATCGCGCCGCCAGAGTTCTCATAGGGATAGGTGACCTTGAACAAGTGACAGACGGTTCGCGGTCTGGGGCGGCCCGCGAGCGCCAGCGAGGTTGGGATATTGGGAGTCCAGGAAGGGTTAAGCTCCCTGATGATGCCGAGGAGCCTGTCAAGCTCGCGTCGGTCGGAGGGGCTGCCGTGGCGGGCATACATGGAACGCATGACGGTAGCGCCCGTCGAAAGACTACCGCTGCGCACCGCCTTCCGTGCCAGAGTGCGAAGCAGGACTAAATCGGCTGAGTTGTCCTTACTAATCTCTAAGGCGTGCTTGAGATCATAAGCAGCGATCTCCAAGTTTGATAGTTCCAGACCATGGGATTTCCACGGGCGAAAAGTCAGTTTTACTGACGCCGCGTCATCGGGCGACGGCAGATAAACTTCGAAGGGCTTTCCGTCGACCTCTGTTGCGGCGAAGAGATGTGGTCCGTGGCGTTTCGAATGTCGGAGTCCCGGATAGGGGCCGGGCACTCGCTTCCCTGCGGCGTCGAAATAGTCGACGCGTATGATCACACCATTGCGACGTGTCCCTTCCACCACTGTCGCGACGCCCGATAGCTTGAGGACGGCGCCTGGCGGTTCGATTGGAAAACTTCTCCTTCGTGCGTCATCCGGTGCGGCAATGCGTTCGGCATTTCGCTGGACAAAAAGCCGCTTGAACCAATTCAATGGCCGCTGCCCTCTAGTAGCCGAGCCGCACCTTCAACCCCTCGAAGAAGAGAGCGGACGCCTTCTCTGCGCGTCGCTCCTCCGCGATGGCCAATGCGTTTCGCCTCATCTCGCGGGGATCAACAGTAAACGCCGCGGCGAGGGCTGCGCTGAGCGCGCCTTCGTCATCCGGTTCATAGCCCATCCCGGCTCCGTATGCGAGAATCTCATCGAAGGCCGCTGTGCGCGGGGCGATCAGGGGCACCCCGAACGATGCCGACAACATCGCGGCGCCGGAGTTAAGTGACTGGCGATATGGGCATACTGCAAAATCAGCTGCTTTGAAAAAGTACTGGACGTCGTCGGGCGAAATCTTGTGGCCGTGCACGATGAGGCAGTCGTCGAGGATCTGGCTCGCGCGAATCCGGCGGATGAGCTGTTCGTCCTTCGCTTCACCAGCGACAACTAGTCGGAGGTCTCGATCCGGGCGGTCGTGCACAAGGCGTTCGGCCGCGTCGATCAGGTTCTCGATACCCTTGTAGGGCTGGATGGCGCCGAAAGCCAAAAAGACCATCAGATCCGCCCGGATACCTAGCTGAAACCGAGCCTCCTCCCGCGACACCGAGTTGGGAAATTCTCCAATATAGGAGGGATGGGGTGAATAGAAGATCGGTTTGTTCGCGATGGAAAAATAAGGCTCGACCAGTTCAGCTGTTCGCTCATTCAGTATATGAACTACGTCGCACATGTCGACTATAAGCTTTCTGACACGCACCGCCTGTTCGGTGTCCGGGTTATCATGCGGCAAGACATTGTGCACCGTCCAGATGATCTTGCGGCTCTGCATCTTTAGTCGGCGCAGCAATGCCTCAAAGCGCGCGACTGCATCCTCATCATTTATGGAGGCGAGCCAATGGAAGTGGCAGGCCATTGCCCCAGCCCATGGCATCGCCGCTAGTTCCGCCTCGTCCAAGAAAGGCAGACAACCGACGCCATGCTGCCAGCTCTGCCTGTATAAGAGCGACTGGAATTGGTTGGTCTTTGCAAACGGCCAATACCCGAGGAGCAGCGGATCGAGCGCGCCAAGCCGTTCGGTTTCGATCGGCACCCGAAACCCTATCGAAGGAAACATCTCTGCAAGATCTATTGCGTCCGTCAACCGGCTGTAGCCAGCACGGCCTAATCCGTGGTAACGTAAAGCCACGCTAGAACTCCAAGTGTGAGTCGGTCTTTCTGCCCTTTGAGAGTAAGAACCTCTCGCTAGAGGGTGTGTCAATACGACGGCTTGCTCGCATTAGCCCTCGCCGCAAGTTTGGAGCGCCAATACTCCGTCCGGTCCTGAGCCCCGCCGAAATCGGCTGATGCGGTTGATCGGGCGGCGCGGTCTTGTCGGCGTTGCAAGGCCGCCATACTTGGCCAAGGAGACGATTCGGATGCGGAACGCCGAGTGGGTGAATGCGACGGGCGTCAGCCCCGTCCTACGATCGCGGCCGGTAGCTGGTGAGCACCTCGATGTACTGGGCCCGCACGATGTCCTCGTTGCGGGTGACCGAGCCGGCGAGGCGGCCGCGGAGCTCGCCGATATCGTCGAAGCCCCGGCTCTCCATCCAGCCTTCGAGGCCGCGGCGGAGCGCGCCGAGATGCGACGGTCCGTGACGCAGCAGCGATGACGCGGTCATCACCACGTCGGCGCCAGCGAGCAGGTACTTGACCACCTCCTCGCCGGTCTCGACCCCGCTTGTCGCCGCGAGCGAGGCATCGACGCGGCCGGCGAGCAGGAAGATCCAGAGCAGCGCCTGGCGCATCTCGTAGGGCGTGCTCAGCTCCAGGCTCGGCTTCGGCATCAGCGTCGCAAGATCGATGTCCGGCTGGTAGAAGCGGTTGAAGAGCACCAGCCCGCGGGCGCCGGCGGCGGCGATCTCAAGGGCATGATGGCCGGGCGAGGACAGCCACGGCCCGAGCTTGACCGCCACCGGAATCCTGACGCTTGCCGTCACCGCCCGCACCGTGTCGACCCAGCGCGCCTCGACGGCGGCTCCGGTTTCGTGGAGATCGGTCGGCACGCGGTAGAGGTTGAGTTCGAGCGCCGCCGCGCCGGCTTCTTCGAGGTCGCGGGCGAACTCGGTCCAGCCCTGCGGCGTCGAGCCGTTCAGGCTGGCGATCACGGGAATGGCGCAGGCCCCGGCGGCGCGGCGAAGCGTTTCGAGCCGCGCCTCGAGGCCGCCGGCGCGGAACGGGGCGACTTGCGGAAAATAGCCGTCCGGCGCTTCTGGCTGGGTCCAGCTGCCGTGCTCGACCAGTTGCCGGTAGGCGGCGTCCTCGGCCTCGATCTCCTCCTCGTAGACCGAGGGGGTGACGACCGCCGCCGCACCGGCGTCCTCAAGGCGGCGGATGCCGTCGAAGTCGCGCGACAGCGGCGACGCCGAGGCGACGATCGGGTGGTCAAGCGCGAGGCCGAGATACCGCGTTGCGAGCTTCATCCTCGTCCCCTCACGCGCTTTCCCAATTGGGCAGGAAGCGGCTGCCGTCGCGCGCCGCGAGATCCTCGTAGTCGCGATAGCGCTGGTCGACGGCGGCCTGCGCCTGCCGCATCATCTGGGCCGCGGCTTCGCGGTCGCCCTGGGTGAGCACGCTGTAGCGCAGTTCCTTATAGGCGAAGTCCTCGAGCTTGAGCCGCGGCCGCGGGCTGTCGAGCCGGAAGGGATTTCCGCCCTCATGGCGCAGCGACGGATCGTAGCGGAACAGCGGCCAGTAGCCGGAGGCGGCGGCGCGCGCCTGCTGCTTCATGCCGTAGCGGAGGTCGAAGCCGTGGGCGATGCAGTGGGAATAGGCGAGAATCAAGGACGGGCCGGGATAGGCCTCCGCCTCGCGGAGCGCGATCAGCGCCTGCTCGGCATTGGCGCCCATGGCGATCTGCGCGACATAGACGTAGCCATAGGCGATCGCCTGCATGGCGAGATCCTTGCGGGGCACGCGTTTCCCCGCGGCGGCGAATTTCGCCGAGGCGCCGATCGGCGTCGCCTTGGACGCCTGTCCGCCGGTGTTGGAGTAGACCTCGGTGTCGAGGACCAGCACGTTCACGTCGCGGTCCTGGGCGAGCACGTGGTCGAGGCCGCCATAGCCGATGTCGTAGGCCCAGCCGTCGCCGCCGACGATCCAGACGCTGCGCCTGATCAGGAAATCGGCAAGGGCGAGGAGATTGAGCGCGTCGCCGTCGCTGCGGCCCTCGAGCTTGGCGCGGAGCGCGGTGACGCGCGCCCGCTGCGCGACGAATTCGCTCTCGGTCACCTGCGATGCGTCGAGGATCGTCTTGGCGAGATCCTCGCCGACCTCGGGGGCGAGCCTCGCCAGGAGCCGCCTCGCCGAGGCGGTCTGCTGATCGACCGCCAGGCGGTAGCCGAGGCCGAACTCGGCGTTATCCTCGAACAGCGAATTCGACCAGGCCGGTCCGCGGCCGCCGGCGCCGATCCGCCAGGGATGCGCCGGCAGGTTGCCGCCATAGATCGACGAGCAGCCGGTGGCATTGGCGATCTGCAGCCGGTCGCCGAAGAGCTGGCTGACAAGCCGGAGATACGGCGTCTCGCCGCAGCCGGCGCAGGCGCCCGAAAACTCGAACAGCGATTCGAGGAACTGCACGCCGCGGACATTGGCGAAGTTGACGCGCGACCGGTCGGCGATCGGCAGCGTCTCGAAGAAGGCGAGGTTGCGCTTCTCGGCGTCGATCACGGTTTCCTTGTCGACCATGTCGATGGCTTTGTGGCCGGGGATGGTCGGGCTGATCGCCGGACAGTTCTCGACGCAAATGCCGCAGCCGGTGCAGTTCTCGACGTGAACCTGAAGCGTGAAACGGCTACCGGGGAAGCCGCGGGCATTGACTTCCGCCGAGGGGAAACCCCCCGGCGCGGTTTCCAGCGACTCTTCGGTGTAGTATTTGGCGCGGATGACGCTGTGCGGACAAACGATCGAGCACTGACCGCACTGGATGCAGAGGTCCGCGTCCCAGCGCGGCACTTCGACCGCGATGTTGCGCTTCTCGTAGATCGTCGTCCCAGGCGGGAAGCTGCCGTCCACCGGCATCGCGCTCACCGGTATCTCGTCGCCGCGGCCGGCCATCATCAGGGCGGTCACCTTGCGCACGAATTCCGGCGCCGAATCCGGCACGAGCGGCGCAAGCTCCGCGCCGGTCAGCTCCCGCGGCACCGCCACCTCGTGGAGATGCGCGAGCGCCGCGTCGACCGCGGCGAAGTTCTTGTCGACCACGGCGCCGCCCTTCCGCCCATAGGCTTTCTCGATGGCGTGCTTGATGGCGGCGATGGCGTCCTCGCGCGGCAGCACGCCGGAGATCGCGAAGAAGCAGGTCTGGAGAATGGTGTTGACGCGCGGTCCGAGGCCGAGCTCGCGGGCGACGCTGGTGGCGTCGATGACGAAGAAGCGCAGCTTCCGATCGAGGATGCGTTTCTGGACCGGCCGCGGCAGCTTGCCCCACACCTCGTCCGGCGGAAACGGCGCATTGAGCAGGAAGGTGCCCTCCGGCCGCGCCGTGCCGAGCACGTCGAGGCGCCGGAGAAAATCGAATTTGTGGCAGGCGACGAAGTCCGCGTGGCGGATCAGGTAAGGGGCGCGGATCGGCGAACTTCCGAAGCGGAGATGCGAGATGGTCTCGGCTCCCGACTTGTGCGAATCGTAGACGAAGTAGCCTTGGGCGTAGCGCCCGGAATCCTCGGCGATGATCTTGACGCTGTTCTTGTTGGCCCCGACGGTCCCGTCGGCGCCGAGGCCATAGAAGACGGCGCGGGTCGTCTCCCTCGGCTCGATGTCGAGATCGCGGTCATATTCGAGGCTCGAGCCCGACACGTCGTCGTCGATGCCGATTGTGAAGCCGTTCTTCGGCTTCGGCCTGGCGATCTCGTCGAACACCGCCCTCGCCATGCCGGGATGGAATTCCTTCGAGGACAGCCCGTAGCGGCCGCCGACGATGCGCGGCAGCGTGGCCCGCTTGCCTTCGGCGACGGCGCCGGCGAGGACCGCGACAACGTCCTGGTAGAGCGGCTCGCCGATCCCGCCCGGCTCCTTGCAGCGGTCGAGGACGGCGACCGATTTCACGCTTTCGGGCAGCGCCGAAAGGAAATCTCCGGCCGAGAACGGCCGGTAGAGCACGACCTGCAGGGCGCCGACCTTCTCGCCGCGGGCGGCGAGCCACAGCGCCGTCTCACGCGCCACCTCGGCGCCCGACCCCATCGAGATGATGACGCGCTCGGCTTGCGGATCGCCGTCGTAGCGGAAGAGGCGATAGGTGCGGCCGGTGAGGCCGCCAAGCTGATCGAGCGTCGCCTGGACGATCGCCGGAGTCGCGGCATAGAACGGGTTCGACGTTTCCCGGGCCTGGAAGAAAGTGTCGGGGTTATGGGCAGTGCCGCGGATCACCGGGTGCGCCGGGCTGAGGGCGCGCTCGCGGTGGGCGCGTACGAGATCGTCGTCGATCATCGTCCGCATGACATCGTCGCCGATCAGCGTCAGGCTGTTCAATTCGTGCGAGGTACGGAAGCCGTCCATGAAATGGATGAAAGGAATGCGCGCCTTCAGCGTTGCGGCCTGGGCGGCGAGCGCAAGGTCGTGAGCTTCCTGGACCGAACTCGCGGCAAGCATCGCGAAACCGGCCGAACGCACGGCCATCACGTCCTGATGGTCGCCGAAGATCGACAGCGCCTGGGTCGCGATCGATCGCGCCGCGACGTGCAGCACCGCCGGCGTCAGTTCGCCGGCGATCTTGAACATGTTGGGCAGCATCAGGAGCAGGCCCTGCGACGCCGTGAAGGTCGTGGCCAGCGCCCCGCTCTGCAGCGCCCCATGCAGGGCGCCCGCGGCGCCGCCTTCGGATTGCATCTCCTGCACCACCGGCACGGTGCCGAAAATGTTGGTGATGCCCCGCGCCGACCATTCGTCGGCAAGCTCCGCCATCGGCGAAGACGGCGTGATCGGGAAGATCGCGCAGACCTCGTTCAGCCGGTAGGCGACATGGGCGACGGCGGTGTTGCCGTCCATGGTGGCGGTAATGTCGGGCATCGGTGTCTCCCTCCGCTCAGGGACGGAGCTTGAAGGAATGGGGCGCGACAACCTCGCCGAGGCTGCCGACGCGGGCGTTCATGATCTCCGGCTCGGGGATCATTTCGATCGCGTGGCACGGACACTGGTCGAAGCAGACCGCGCAGCCGGTGCAGAGATCGAGATTGACGCTGTATTTCAGCCCCTTGCCGAGCTTGTTGATCGCCTGTTCCGGGCAGGCCGCAAAGCAGTTGTCGCATTCGAAGCAGTTGCCGCAGGAAAGGCAGCGTTCGGCCTCGTAGCGCGCCTGCCGGTCGCTGATCCCGGCCACCACCTCTGCGAAGGTCCGCCGGGCCTCGGCCGGCAGCTCGCTCATCTGGGTGCGGCCGGCGTCGAGGAAGAGCGGCAGGTTGAGCATCCCGAACTCGACCGGCGGATGCTTGGGCTGCGGCCGGCAGGTCTCGCCACGGAGCAACGCATCGATCGCCCGCGCCGCCCGCTTGCCGTGGCCGGTCGCGGCGGTCATGGTGCGGATGCCGCCGACCGCATCGCCGCCGGCGAAGACGCCGAGCCGCCCGGTCATCATGCGGTCGTCGACCACGATGGTGTCGTCGCGGCCGATCTCGATTCCCGACACATTGCGCAGGAAATCCACATTGGCGTGCTGACCGAGGGCGAGCACGAGCGAATCGACGCGGAGCGTCTCCAGTTGGCCGGTGGCACGGAGGGATCCGTCTTCGCCGAGCTCGATCCGCTCGATGGTGACGCCGTGCTTGTCGAAGCGGGTCGGGTTGGTCAGCCACTTCGCCTGGACGCCTTCGAGGAACGCCTGGTCCGCCTCATAGGGCTCGGCCCGCATGTGGGCGCGGTCGCGGCGGTAGATCAGGATGGCTTCCTCGGCGCCGAGCCGCCTGGCAACCCGGGCGGCGTCCATCGCGGTATTGCCGCCGCCGATCACGCCGACGACGCGGCCGAGCTTCGGCGCCATTCCCGCTTCGACGCGTTCGAACAGGGAAATCGCATCGATCATCTGCTTGCCGTCGCCGGCCGGGATGCCGAGGTGATTGCCGTCATGGGTGCCGATGGCGAGAAAACAGGCGTCGAATCCGTCCGCCGCCATCGTGCCGGAAACGTCCTCGACGCGCCTCCCCATCGTGAAGCGGACGCCGATCGTCTCGATCCGCCGGATCTCGCGGAGAAGCTCGGCACGCGGCAGGCGATAGGCGGGGATGCCGTAGTGGAGCATCCCGCCGGGCTCCGCCATGGCGTCGCGGATCTCGACCGAATGGCCGATACGGGCGAGGTGCCAGGCGCAGGACAGGCCGGCCGGGCCGGCGCCGACCACCAGCACCTTCTTGCCGGTCGGCGGGCCGGCGCCGACCCGCCATCGGTTCTCGACGGCGAGGTCGCCGAGGAAGCGCTCGACCGCGTGGATCAGGACGGCCTCATCGAGGTCCTTGCGATTGCAGCTTGTCTCACACGGGTGATAGCAGGCGCGGCCGTGGGCGCCGGGCAGCGGGTTGTCGGCAACCAGCGTCCGCCACGCCTTCTCGAAATCGCCGGTCCGGGCGTGGGCGAGCCACGCCTGGATGTCCTCGCCGGCCGGACAGGCGCGATTGCATGGCGGCAGGTGGTCGATCCAGGCCGGGTGCTGCCTCCGCTGCGGGCCGACGCCCCTCTCAACGGTGGCGCGCAGAACCGGGGTCAGGTCCTCGAGTGCAAAGCTCATCCGCGACAGCCTTCAACCAGCCACGCCGAAGCGCGAACCAAAGACCTCTACCGCATGCCTTGCCAGCGGACATTGATCCGGCTCAACCCCGGACGGGGCCGGCGCGGCTCGCGGCGCCGAAGGTCCGGTCAGGCGGCCGGCCGCTACCCGCGTCAGCCGGCCTAGCCGATCTCGGCAGAGATTGCGCGGCGGATCTCGCCGCCGCGGAAGCCGATCATCGACGGTCCGACAACGCCGGGCAACCCCACAATGTCGCCGGTCTCAAGATCGATCAGATAGAGGCTCGCATCGGGCGTCAATGTCGCCGGCGCAGTGGGCGATCTGGCGGCACCCAGGGCGCGATCCTTGTCGGGCCGCCCTGTGTCACGTCAGGATTTGGACCGGAGGTGCGCCGGCTCCAGCCGCGTCAATTCGGACAGGCCGCCCCGGTCGCGACCCACGCCGCGACCAGTTCACCGGCGATTTCCTGGGTTCCGGGCGCGGGGGTGCGCCCATAGCCGGGGTGCCAGGCCCAGCCGACCAGGCTGTCTTTGCCGATGTGGTCGATCAGGTCTGCGGGCGCCCGCCCGCCGTTCCGTTCCGGGTCCTTGATCTGCGCGCAGATCTCGGCAAGCGTCTTTCCCTCCCAGCCCATCTCGTGCGGCGCGAGCATCCACGGGGCATGCCCCGGCACGCGGCCGGGATCGAAGTTGGCGGCCTGGTGGCAGATCGGGCAGCGCATCGCGGGGAGACCCATGCCGTCGGCACCGCGAAATACCGGCGGCTGGTGCAGGCGGCGCTCGTCGCCCTGGCGCGGGCGGTCACCGGCAGGATGGCAATTCTGGCAGCGCGGGCTGGTGAGGACCTTGCCGAGTTCGGTGAACATCGCCGCCGAGCGCTCGCCGGTGTCGGCGATCGAGGCGAAGCTTTCCGGCCCGGCGAGGGTGTTCGACACGGCTCCCGACACGGAATAGGCGGTCAGGACGCTGCCGAGAATGCTGATCACCCCGACGACCAGGACGAGAACCGGAAACCGCCACTCGGATTTCATCGTCGACTTCCCCCCGTTCCCGTTCGCTTGCTTCCGGTCCGCCAGGCGAGCCGCACTCGCCCACTCGTGCCGCTAGACCAGGTAACGGCCTGGATCGGCGAGGATCACGTCGCGAACCGCCTCGTGATATTTGATGTAGCCGGTGCAGCGGCAGATGTGGCCGTCGAGCGCTTCGGTAATGGTCCTGTCGAGGTCGGCGCGCGCCACCGGCGTCGTCGCCAGGCGCTCCAGAAGCACCTGCCCCTCGTTGACGAAGCCCGGCGTGCAATAGCCGCACTGAAAGGCAAAGTGCTCGATGAACGCCTTCTGCAGCGGCGTCAGCGCGCCGTCCTTGGCGTGGCCCTCGACGGTGCGGATCGCCTTGCCGTTGAAGTTGGCCGCCGAAACGATGCAGGTCGGGTTGGTGTAGCTGGTCCCGTCGGGATCGTCGACGATGACCGCGCAGCTCAGGCACTGCCCGGCGCCGCAGCCGAACTTGGTCCCGGTCATGCCGAGATGCTCGCGCAGGAAGTCGTTCATCGACAGATCGTCGCGGACATCGACGGGCCCGTAGGCGCGACCGTTGATGGTGAGGGCGAGAGTGCTCACGAGATCGCTCCCTTCAGCATGGCCTGCGTCACCGGCAGCGACCCGAAGCGGTGGCCGGTGGCGTCATAGATGGCATTGAGAAGCGCCGGCACGATCGGGATCATGACCACCTCCGCCATGCCCTTGGGCGGCTCCTTGGCCGAGGCCGGCGGCAATATCTCGACCTCGAAGTCATGGAGAGGCAGGTCGGAGGCGCGGGCGACGAGATAGTCGCCAAGGTTCCACTGGCCGTTGCCGGGGCCATCCTCGAACGGCGGCAGATTCTCCAGAAGAGCCTGTCCGACGCCCATCGCGAAGCCGCCGTGGCCATTGTCCACGAACCACTTCCGGGACCAGCGCCTGGCCGCACTCGAGAACGCTGTAGGCCTTGGCGATACGCAGCTTGCCGCTCGCCTTGTCGATCTCGACGCGAACCAGCGTGCCGCAGCCGGCGGTGAAGGCGGTGCCGATCCGATTGTAGTCGGCCGGCGGATAGGCGACGAATGAGCGATCGAGAAGCTGGTATTCGCCATCGCCATAGCGGATGGCGAGCGCGTCGATCTCGGTCGCCCACCGGGGCTCGTCGGCGATCGGAAAGGCGGCCTGAGCCCACGCCCAGCGCGAGAAGGCGTGCCCCATGGCGCCGGTCACACCCTTCCGGGCATGGGCCTTGGCGGCGACTTCGGCTTGCGGCAAGGGCGGCAGCCCCGACATGATCAGGTGATTGTCCTGCCAGAAGGCCTCTTCCCAGAGATACTGTCTCGGATCGGTCTGCGCGATGCCCCAAAGCTCTAGCGCCGCCGGCCACAGGCCGAAACGGAAAATGATCCGCGCCGCCTGGCCGACCGCCTGGGTTCCGACATGGGCGCCGTTCGACGCGGCGGTCGCGGAGCTGATCGCCGGGACCCACCGCGGATTCTTCGCGGCTTCGTCCTGCGCCTCCTGGGTGATCGAGTAGGGATTGTCGGAGGTGGTAAGCTTGAGCTCGTCGAAGACGTCGATTTCCTGGACGGTAACGCGGTTGGCAATTGCGCCGAGCGAAAGACCGACGCGGTTGGCGAGGGCGGTTCCGATACCGTTGCCCATCTCGACTGCGTCGCCGTGAATCGAGATGCTCCCATCGGGATCGATCTCCACCCGGCCGAGCGAGCTGTCGGCGCCGGTGCCATAGTCCTTGGTGACGCAGGCGACGCCGGTGCCGACGAGGATATCGGACGTGGCGCGCGCCTTCTCGTCGGCCCGCGTCACCCAGATCGGATGCTCTTCGAGCTTGTCGAGGAGCTCGGGCGTGCGGATCGATACGGTATAGGGGGTGCCGGTCATCGTCAGCCCGCCGGTCTCCAGCGCATTCCGCCGGCGGAACTCGATCGGATCGATCGGCAGCGCCGTCGCCACCTCGTCGATCAGCACCTCGAGCGCCGTCATCGTCTGCAGCGTGCCGTAGCCGCGCATCGATCCGGCGGTGACGCCGCGGGTATGCATCGCGACGGTGGTCACGTCGACCTTGGGGATGTTGTAGATGCCGAGCGCGCTGGTCGCCGAGACGACGGCGACGCTTGGCGAGTAGTTGGCGAGACCGCCGCCGTCGAGGACATGGTCGGCGGCAAACGCAAAGATCTTGCCGCTGGCGCGATCGACCCCGATCTGCGTCGTCATCTTGAAGGCGTGCCGCTTGATGCCGCCCTGGAACTGCTGGTAGCGGTCGTGAGCAAGCCGGACCGGCCGGCCCGGGAAGAACATCGCCGCGAGCGCGACATAGAGCTGAAACGAGGTGTGGTCGCGCCCGCCGAAGCCACCGCCGAGATAGGCGAAATAGGTGTCGATATTGGCCGGCTTGAAGTCGCCGGTCGCCTCGCCGAGAAGGTAGGCGATCGACTCCGCCGCCTCGAAAGGCGATTGGGCGCCGAGCACCAGCTCGAGGGTCTTGCTGCCGTTGTCGTACCAGCCGAGGCCGGATTCCGGATCGAGGAACATCGGATCGACCGACTGGGTCTCGAAGTCGCGGACGAGCACCAACTGGCTCGGATCCTTGGCGGCAAGCTGCGCCCGGATCTCATCGCCATAGGTGGCGCCCTTGGCGTATTGCGGGTTCTCGGCGACCGGAAGCGGTCGCCAGATCGGCCGGCCGCCGCCCTCGGTATAGCCCGGGCTGATCCAGCCCTCCTGGATCGGCGCATAGACGTCAGGCGAATCCGGCGTCGGGCCGGCGATGCGCGTAAAGCGCCAGGCGCCATAGTTCGGCAGCTCCACCGGGCCGGTCTCGGCTCCGAACTTGACGAGACTGCCGTCGCGGAACTGGAGCCGCACGCGATCGCAGGCGTCGAAGCCGTCGAAGAGCAGGAGCGCGACGGGCTGGCCGAGATAGACCGGCGTCTTGCCGGTCGGGCACAGGAGGTCGCCGCCCTTGTAGAATCCAGGGACCCTGACCCCGGCGCGGGTGAGGTCATCCGCCGTGACGACGACGGACGGGCGCGCGTCCTGGCTCAGGCCGTCAAGGTCGATGCCGTCATAGACATGCGTGGCGTCGGGAGCCCGGACGAGCAGCGCATACGAGGTCTCGGCCGGCCAGCCCGGCATGTCGGCGGCGCGAAAATCGGACACGTAGAGCTTGGCGCCGGTGACCTTGGCGACGCCATCGATCCGCCCCTTGCCGCCCGCCGCCGGGTTCCACCCCGGTCCGGGCAGTGTCTCGCGGGCCAGGAAATCAACCGCGTCGGCCCAGGCGAGGCGCGCGAGACCAAGCGAGATGCCGCTCGCCGCGATCCACTTCACGAACTCGCGTCGCGACGGTCCCATGCTCCCCCCATCCGATGGGACGAATCGGCGCTGGTCCCGACCTCCCAGCTATGGTTATCCGAGCTTCCCTTGGAATTCTACGAACCACAGAAGAAATATCTTCTTGTATCGTTCACACCGCCTCAACGGTTGTCTTGCGGTGGGCGGTTGTTAAGGGCCGCGAAGGAGCGCCTGGTACGCGGCGGGATACCCGATCGGGAAGGCATTCCGGAGGGCGCGCGCCAAAATAGGCGCCGCGGTATCGATCGTCATTTCCGGGAGCTTCTTGCGCGGCCAACAGCGCCTGGGCCTGAAGGTTTCGAGATCGAGTACTTATTTGGCGTGAGAAGGGTTATTCCCTCCCCACTCGCGGCCGATTTCCCGGGTACCCCGAGAAATTGTCGCCGTTGCCGTTGCGGGCGAGTGATCTTGGGACATTCGCGGCGACCGGGCTGACGGGCGAGCCGATGACCCGCGGGTCTCCGGAATCGTGCAGCATCCGCCTCCGAGCCGAAACCGGAGACGCCTGCATCGCCAACCCGCCTAAAACATCGGGCGCTCCGCCGAAAATCCCCTTTCTGGACGACAAGGCGCAGCACGAGGTAACGACTCATTGAACAACGGGTTTGGCTCGGCATATTGGTCGCTGGAAGGAAATGGATAAGATAGGCGGCATCCCACGGTCCCTTAAGATCAAGAACGCTAGGCTCATGCTCAGCCGGAGAGGTTTCATTGTCGGGGGCGCCGCACTGCTTGTCGCGGGTCAGGCTCGTTCAGAAGAGCCGTTGCGGCTCGATCCGCAATTCGAGCGCCAAGGTGTCGTATTCCCAGGCTACCCATTGGGGACGATTGTCGTCGATCCCCGGAACTTTTTTCTCTACTACGTCGGCGGACAGGACGTCGCTATCCGGTACGGTGTCGGAGTGGGTCAGGCTGGATTAGCGTTCGAGGGGCGCGCCGTTGTCGGTCGGAAGGAGGAATGGCCGCGGTGGCGACCAACCGACAATATGATCAGCAGGTCCCCTGATAAGTTTTCGCACCTTGCCAGGGGCATTCGCGGCGGCCCACGCAGTCCGCTCGGCGCGCGGGCGCTCTACCTCTATCGCGATCAACGGGATACCATGTACCGCATCCATGGAACGAACGAGCCGTGGTCGATCGGTCAAGCGGTGTCCAATGGCTGCATCCGGATGATCAACGCTCACATTATCGATCTTTATGGTCGTGTTGTCATCGGATCGCCGGTAATCGTCTTGTGATGCCGAGTTGGAGGGCGATGATCCTCGATCGCCGATCAGCATTGCCGTGGGCGAGTTTCGTGCTTGCCGACCGGTGATACTGCTTCCGCGCACGATCACCGACTTCGCCGAGCATCGACAGCTGAGTTGGGGTCAGGATTGCCGCGCGCATCCACCGCCCATTCCCAGTTGCCATTGCGGAACGAGACGAAAAAGAGGAGGACTATGAATGGCAACGGTACAAGTCCGATACATCGTCCATGACGTTGATGCGGCCATTCCCTTCTACACCGGGCTCCTCGGCTTCGAATTGGAAATGCATCCTGCACCGCCCTTTGCCATGCTGTCGCGGGGCGACCTGCGACTTGTTCTGAGCGCGCCGAATCCAGCAGCCGGCGGAGGCCAGTCGATGCCGGATGGAAGCAGGCAGCAGCCCGGCGGGTGGAACCGCTTCGCGATCGAGGTCTCAAATCTTCAAGAAATGGTCGCGAGGCTTCGCCAGGCAGGGGTCCATTTTCGGAATGACATCGTCACCGGAGTTGGTGGCAACCAGATCATTCTCGAAGACCCCTCCGGCAACCCCATCGAACTTTTCGAGCCGCTTCGCGATGAGGCTCGATTGAAGGCCCAGTCCTGAGCGGCTTCTGACCGCCGCCCGTGAGCGCGATTCTCGGCGCAGACTTCGCGGAGAGATCGTGATCGCGGCCTCAGCAACTGGATTTCTCGATCGGCCGATCTTTGGGGTAGCCCCGCAGGGGAAATCCGCGGCCGCGCCACTCAGGCGTGCCGCAGGTACCAACCGGATGTGCACGAATAATCGGAGGAACCACAACGCGCCGGCGGCCCGAAAGCCGAACGATCCGCCGCGTGCGGTCGCGCGCCGCGGCCCCTGAAACGGAACATCCCTTGGATGTCCAAGTTCATATTGTGCTGCATCGACATGGGAACGTAAGGAGAAGTGAGATGAAGAAAGCAACTGCCCTGCTCGCGGCTGTCGCCATGCTGACCGCGATCACCTTTACCGAGGCCAAGGCCAACCCGGTCGTGATCGGCGTTGGCTGGTTCGTGGCCGTCATCCTCGGCTCGATGATCACCGGCGCGGTGATCGCCCACGCTCGGACCGGGTGCCACTGGGCCACGATCCGGGACGAAGGACAAACGAAGCGGGTCTACATCTGCAATCACTGACAAGGCCAGGCCCCCGAAGTCGAGACCCTCGGGGGCCGTCAGGTTGCTGTCTAACGCCTACCGGCGTCCACCGGACACGTTGACGACGGCCCCGGTGATGTAAGAGGACTCGGCCGACAGCAAGAAGACCGCGGCCTGAGCGGCCTCCTGCGGCGTTCCGTAGCGCTTGAGGACGATCGTATCGGTCAGCCTGGTGCGCCATTCGGCGCTCTCTCCTATGTGCACCTCGGTATCGATCGCGCCAAGCCGTATGCAATTGACGCGGATACCCTCTGGGCCGAGTTCATTGGCAAGCGCCACGGTCAGGCTTTCGACTCCGCCCTTGGCTGCGGCATAGGTCGCCAGTCCGGGCATGCCTCCGTTGAAGGCCGACATCGAAGACATATTGAGGATGACGCCGCCATTGCCGCCGTGGCGGAACGACATCCGCCGAGCCGCCTCCCGCGCACAAAACACCACGCTGGACAGATTGAGCGCCAACATTTCGAGCAGGTGCTCGCCGGTGACTTTTTCGATCGGCCAGTTGCCCAGTCCTCCGCCGGCATTCGCCACGACACCGGTGATCGGCCCGAGAGCCTTCTCCGCCGCCTCAAACAGCCCCGTGACGCCGCTCTCCTGACGGACGTCGGCCTGGACGACGGTGGCGGATCCGCCGCGCGCCACGATTGATTCGGCAACGGCTTCGGCCCGATCGCGGGCCTTGAGAAAGTTGATCGCGACGGCGAAGCCGCGCTCCGCCGCAAGCAAGGCGATTGCGGCACCGATTCCTCGACCGCCGCCGGTGATGACAAGTGTCCCTGACACGGTTTGATCCGCTCCCGCCATTTCTGGAGCGGGATGCTCTCACGGGTTACGGAGCGTGACGAGGCTCGCTTTGGTCCACATTGGACCGGAGGCGGATTGCGCAAGGCAACGGATCGCGTTGCCTGACGGAATCAGCGGCGCTCGGCCGGATAACGCTCGATTGTGTAGAGCGGCGGCAGGCCTTCCGCGACCCGCGCGACATTATCGGCGCAGCACTTCCCGCGGCGCCGCGAAGTCTCGCGCGTCACTCCGGCGACATGAGGCGTGCAGATCACGTTGGGCAGATGCAGCAACGGATGCTTGGGGTCGATCGGCTCTTCAGCGAACGCATCCAGGCCGGCGGCGCTCAACCGGCCGCTGGTGAGGGCTTCGACCAGAGCCGCCTCGTCGACGATCCCCCCGCGCGCGACATTGATCAGCACGGCGCCCTTCTTCATCTGGCCGATCGCATCGCGGTCGATCAGATTGCGGGTGTCGGCCTTGAGCGGGACATGGATCGACAGATAGTCGGCCTCCTCGAGCAGGCGGGGAAGAGCCGACCTGTCGCCGAAGAAGGCAAGCTGGTGTTCCCGGATCACCTCTTCGGAAACCGGCGCGGCGTCTATCGCCATCAAACGCATCCCGAACGGGCGAGAGCGTTTGGCAAGCTCGCGGGCGCTTGCCCCGAAACCGACCAGCCCGAGCGTTCGGCCGCCAAGCTCGTCATTCGGTTCGGGACCGTAGAAGGTTCGCGCCCGCACGTTCCGCTGACCGGTCTCAAAGTGCTTCGCCGCAAGCAGCATCAGCATGATGGCGTGTTCGGCCAGCGCCGGCGCGCTGAATGGACCGGGCGTGTTGGCAAGCCAGAGCCCCTTGTCGAGCACATATCCGGTGTCGATTCCGTCGAGACCCGTACCAAGCACCTGCCAGAGACGCACGCCGCTTGCCGCGCCGGCGTCGATCATGGCGTTGGTCCCATGGCCGCCGAGATCGACGACAACGTCAATCCCCTGGAATTGCTCCGCGAGCGGCTTCTCCGGAGAAAACACCGCGACGGGAAAGCGGCCCCCGGCGGCTGCCATGAAGTCGTCGTACCAGAACGTGTGATGGCTTTGGGTGGTGGTGAGGTAGAGAACGTTCACCATTGACTCTATCCGATTGGCTGCGAGGGAAGTTTTCGGATTTACCGCGGGCGGGAGCGGCCAGTCGCGCGCGTGAAGATTGGGTGCCGGCGCGCTCGCGGCCACCGGTCAGATCTCGAATCTTGCTCCGGCGAATGCAGCTTGTCCGCGAGCCGGCGTCGCGCGCAAGCGGTATCCGAACGCCTTCCGTTTGGTTTTCTGATTCTGGAGCGGAATGCTCTCACGGCAACCCACCGGCGGCGAGCCATCTTTGGTCCACATTGGACCGGATGGGGATTGTCGACCGCACCGGCTGAAAGCAAACTATGCCGAGAGGGAACGTCCCGGCAGGATCGGCGACAGCCGCCGGCCAAGGGCAAAGACCAATGAACGTTGGCACCTGGGAATTAACCCGCGCTGCGTCGGGGCGCGGGGTCAGGATTGGCTTCCTCGTCCTCGACCGGCTGCTTGAGGTCGCTCTTGTCGGCGGCATGGTGACGATGACAGCGGTCGTCCTCGCCGGGGTCATCTCCCGCTACGGGTTCAACGCTGCCTTTACGTGGACCGACGAGCTTGCCTCCTGGATCTTCGTCTGGCTTATCCTGGTCGGGGTCCCTTACGGCTATCGTCAGGGCCGGCACGTCGCCCTCGACCTTGCGCTGCGGCTTTCCGGCGATCGCGTCCGCAGCTGTCTCGGCGCGGTCGAGGATTACGTTGTCGCCTACGTCTCGATCATGATGATCGCCGGCGGCGCGACCCTGATCGAACGGATCGGCGGTCTCAGCGGCGGACTGCAATGGCCGAGCTATCTGAAATATGTGCTTGTGCCGTTCTGCGGCGCGGCGCTGCTCGTCTATCAGATTCTCATGTCGATCGAAGGGCCGAGCCGGATCGTCCGCGGCGGCGTGGCGCTTGGACTGGCGCTGCTCACTTACCTGCTCACATCGGTCGCCGGCCTGGTGCCGTTTCCAGGGGTCAGCCCGAGCCTGCTCATGGTGATCGCCTTCGCGATACCGCTGGTGCTCAGCGTGCCGGTGGTCTTTGCCATCGCCTTCGCCGTCTTCGCGACCACCTGGACCGATGGAAGCATGCTGCCGACGGCAGCGATCATGCAGAACATGGTCGCCGGCGCCAATCGGTTCATCCTGCTCGCCATTCCGTTTTTCCTGCTGACCAGCTACCTGATGAACATCGGCGGGGTGACCACCCGGCTCATCGATTTCGCCACGGCCTTGGTCGGCCACTTGCGCGGCGGACTGGCGCAAGTGAACGTGGTGAACAGCGCCCTGATCGGCGGCATCTCCGGCTCTTCGGCGGCCGACGCCGCGAGTACCTCGAAGATCCTGGTCCCGGAGATGATCCGGCGCGGCTATCCGCCGGCATTCGCCTGCGCCACCACCGCGGCGAGTTCGATCGTGCCGAACATCATTCCGCCGGCGATTTCGATGCTGGTCTATGCCTCGATCGCCGATGCTTCGGTGGCTCGGCTCTTCGTCGGCGGGATCGTACCGGGCATCCTGGTGACGCTGGCGATGATGGTGGTGGTCTATCTGTCCGCCCGCTGGCGCGGGTTCGAGACGAAGCAGGCGCGTACGCCGTTTCCACAGATCTTGCGTTCGTTCGGGCGGGCGGTGCCGTCGCTCGGGCTGGCGGTAGCGATCATCGGCACCATCCGCTTTGGCATCGTGACCCCGACGGAGGCGGCGGTCATCGCGGTGCTGTGGGCGTTCGGTCTCGGCACGCTCGTGTACCGCGCTTACGACCTGCGGACGCTCTATCGAACGCTGATCGAAGCATCCCTCGACACTGCCCTGATCGGGTTCCTGATCGGCGTGACGGTTCCGTTCGCGTGGGTGCTGATCGCCGAACAGCTTCCCCAGCATATCTTGACATCCTCGCTGTCGACTTTCGGCGATTCGCCCGGAATCGTCATCCTGCTTGTGATCGGGGCGCTATTGGTCACCGGCACGTTTCTGGATGGCTCCGCCGGCATGCTGATCGTGGTCCCGCTTTTCCTGCCGCTCGCGCTCTCCCTCGGCTTCGATCCAATTCATTTTGGCATCGTCGTGATCATCACCATGATGCTCGGCGGGCTTACCCCGCCATTCGGCATCTTCGTCTTCATCACGGCATCGATCACGCGAGTCCCGGTCGGAGGCATATTTCGCGAGTGTGTGCCGTTTCTCGTCTCGGCGCTCCTGGTCCTTCTCCTGATCGCCTTCGTCCCCTCTCTGGTTCTCGGGCTCTGGACGCTTCTCGAGTAGCGCGACCGGTCGCCGGTCCGCTTCCTCGAACGGTCTCGGACGGCAAGCTGGTCCAATATGGACCAATGGGCACTCGTGGCGGGAGACCGCCCATGTCATCCTGCGAAGGGCGAAGAACCTCGGTGTCCAAAATTCCGGACATGAGACCGGAAAAAATGGGAGGGACAAAGATGCACCCGGGCAAGATCAGCAAGAGAAATACGCATCCCGGCCGCCTGCTCGCCGCATTCATCGCGCTGGCGGTCGGGGTCGGCTACGGCGCGGCCGCCGAGGCGGCGAAATACACCGCCAAGGTCAGCTTTGCGGAACCGGCCGATGCCCCGAATGTCGTCGCCTTCGGCAAGCTCTTCGACGAGATCCGCAAGCAGACCAACGGTGACGTCGACTTCCAGATCTTCGGCAGCAGCCAGCTCGGCGGCATCGTCGAGGTGACCGAGGGGCTGCAGCTCGGCTCCATACAGGCGACACCCGGCAGCTCCGGATTCCTGGTCGACTACGCTCCGATCACGGGCATATTCGACCTGCCCTTCGTCTTCCGCGACGAGAACCATGCCATCAAGGCCTGCAGCATCGTTTTCGACAAGGCCGACAAGGACCTGAAGGCAGCCGGTTTCGTCAACCTCGGTTGTTACACCTCGGGTGGGCGCAATTTCATCAGCACCTTTCCGATCCACAACATCGACGACATCCAGGGCAAGAAGATGCGCGTCATCCAGAACCCGGCTCACGTCGAGATGTGGCGGCTTGCCGGTGCGAGCCCGACGCCGATCCCATTCGCCGAGGTCTATACCTCACTCCAGACACGTCTGATCGACTTCCTCGACAATAACAAGGCAAATTATTACACAGCGAAGCTCTACGAGGTGGCGCCGTATTATACCATCGTCAACCACATCTTTTCCGTCGATGGGTTTCTCGTCTCCAAGATCTTCTGGGATTCGTTGCCGCCGGACTACCAGAAGATCGTCGCCGACGTCATGAAAGGCGGCATGGAGTCGATCAGCCACGCATGGCTCGATCCGGCCGATGGGCTCCTGCAGAAGGCGGTCGACGAGGGCGGCGCCACGGTTCTCCAACTCGACAGCGTCGAGCCGTTCAAGCAACGGATGCAGCCGATGTACGACAAGTTCCTCGAAGCGCATCCTGACGCCGCCGAGGTGCTGGATCAGATCCGGGCGATCAACTAGCTCCTTCCTGAATCCTGCGCGCGGTCAGCTTTTCGCGGCCGCGCGCATGATCTTTTCGCAGGCGGATTGGGCACGGCTGAGCGCCTTGCCGATTTCGACCTTGTCCGCCAGGGCATCGTGTATCTCGTTGCCGAGGACGTTGACGATGCGGGTGAACTCGGGCACCGGCGGCCGCTGCCAGATCTGAAGCTGGCCGTTCTTTGCCAACCGATCGACGATCGAGATGATCGGCCGGGCAGCCCTGACCTCGGGGTCGTTGCTGACGCTGAAGCGCGGACTGACGGTGGCGCCGCGCAGGACCATGAGCTTCAGAATTTGCGGCGAGGTCAGCCATTCGAGAATGCGAAAAACCCGGTCGAGGCGACGCGGCGAGACATTGGCCGGGATACCGAGGGCGTAGCCGCCGACGGGCGCGATGTTTCGGCCTCCGGCGCCGCGCGGCAAGGCGAGAAAGCCGACTCGGCCTCGCGCCGGCGATTTTGCCGTGTAGTCGATCTTCGCCGCCTGCGAGGTGAACGCGTACATCATCGCCGCCTTGCCCGCGCTGAAGACGCGGCCCGCGCGCTCCCAGTCCATGTCGAGGATGTCGGGCGGCGAGTAGTCGACCAGCGACCGCAGATAGTCGGCAGCCCGGCGGCCGGCCTCGGTGTCGATGGTGGGCCGGCGGGCCGATCCGCTGATATCGCGGGTGTCGAAATCGCGTCCGACCGGGCGAAGAGCCAGAGGCGGACTGCCGAAGCTGCCGAGGATTTCGATGTAGCTGCGGCCGGTCGCCGAGCCGCGCCCGCCGGCCCAGACGATGCCGAAGACCCCTTGCTTCGGCCGGTGCAGCACGCGCGCTGCCGCAAGCACATCCTCGACGGTCTCCGGTGGCGCTAGCCCGGCGCGTTCGAAAAGGTCCTTGCGATAGAAAAGCAGCTCCGGCATCGGCTGGAACGGCACACCGTATTGGACGTCGCGATAGTTCACCGCTTCCCAGCCGGTCGGCAGAAAATCGGTTGGATTGAGCATGCTTCCCGCGATCAGCTCGTCGAGAGGATGGAGGATGCGAGCCTCCGCGTAGGCGGCGACCAGCGTGTTTTCGACCGCCACCAGATCGAATCGGGAAGTGTGGCGCTTGCGGTTGGCGACGATTTCTCCATGGAGCGGGTCAATCGGAGCGAGCGTCATTTCGAGCTTGGCGCCGAGCCACCTTTCGAGATCCGGACGCATCGCCTCCAACACCCTGAAGTTCGGGTTGTCGTTCACGAGCAGCCGAATCGTCCCGGCACCGCTGATGCGGGTGCCCTCGGGCGCCGTGATGATCTGGGCCGCCATGTAAGAGGCGCCGAAATAATACGCCGCCGGGTCGTCGCCCGCCCCGAGATGACCGAAGGTGCGACCGACAGTCCGCTTGACGTGCAGGGCATAATCGGCAAACCGCCGCGCAAGTTCATCGCTGGGGTGGAGGGATGCCGACTTTCCGGTTCGCGTCCGAGCCCGCCTTTCGATCAGCCCGGCACTTTCGAGGTCAGCGATCCGCCGCATGGCGGTGCCGCGCGATACCTTGGCGGCATCGGCGAGACTGGACACCGTCACCAGCTTGCCCTCGAGATGGCGCCGCATCAAATACAGCGCCATGTTCCACAGCGGCTGGGGCGATGGCAGGCCGAGGCAGGTGTTGGTATCTCCCCGCATCCGCTCAATGAATGCGATGATGGTAAGGAGCTCCGTCGACAACATCGGGGCCAGCTCCGCGGGCTCGTTCAGGGCGGGCGGAAACGAGGCAGCTTTCGCGTTGGCCTGACCTGCCGGCAAGACCCGGGCCTTCAACCGAGTTCCATTCGGGGACAAGTGTCGTTCTCTCTACGACCCAGTGAAGCCCTGGGCAGCCCTGGACGCTAGAGGATTGCGACCGACACTCGCAAGACGCCTTCGGCCGGTCGCGACCCGAGCTGCGCCCGCCGGCCGGGACGGGAGAAACGCCGCTCGACCGAACAGAGAAACACCGCCCGGATGGGCCGCCGAACGCGCTTCCTCGATCAGGCCTGCCAGAAACCGCGATCGATAGGGCGTTTGCTTCCGGCCGCCACTCTCAAAAGGCCGGCCCCGCGCCGTCGGCCTTCGCTATGCGCGGCGGCGCCGAGTGACAAAATCGCCGGGCGGAGCAACCAAAGCGCCGCGATCGACATTGGGAGAGTGGATGGCACCGCTCTTCGGGAGGTACCAATGGCGGCAAGGTCGGGCACGCGCTTCACGATCTATGCCGCCATTGCCGGGAACCTCTTGGTGGCGCTCACCAAATTCGGCGCGGCGCTGTTTACCGGAAGCTCAGCCATGTTGAGCGAGGCGTTCCATTCAACAGTCGACACCGCGAACGAGGGCCTTCTTCTCTTCGGCGAATATCGCGCCGCACGGCCTCCCGATCGGCGTCATCCCTTCGGGCACGGCCGTGAAATCTATTTCTGGTCCTTCGCGGTCGCAATCCTGCTTTTCGCAGTCGGCGCGGGTCTTTCGGTTTATGAAGGCGTCAATCACATCCTGCGGCCGAGCACCATCAGCGACCCGATCGTCAACTACGTGGTGCTTGCCCTTTCCGCGGCATTCGAAGGCGCGTCCTGGCGGATCGCTTTCCGCCAGTTCAGATGGTCCAAGGGCGACGGCGGGTTTTGGCAGGCGATACGCCGAAGCAAGGATCCGCCGAATTTCATGGTGCTCATCGAGGATACGGCTGCGCTGATAGGAATTGCGATCGCCTTCGGCGGCACAGTTGCGGCGGTTTCCTTTCAGGACGACCGTTTCGACGGTGCGGCGTCGATCGCGATCGGCCTTCTTCTTGCCCTGGTCTCCGCCATCCTCGCCCGCGAGACCAAGAGCCTTCTGCTCGGCGAGCCGGCTTCATCAAAGGTCGTCGAGAAGCTTGGTGACATTGCCGGACGCGAGCCGATCATAGGCCGGATCCTGGACATCTGGACAACACACATCGGACCAGACCGGATCATTGCGACGTTGGCGGTCGATCTTCCCGATTCGGCTATGGCGAAGGCGATCCGCGAAGCCGTCGAGCGGATCGAGGCCGCGAGCGAGCGCGCACTGAAGTTGGAAGTCACAATCTTCATCAGGCCGCTGCACAACACCGCCCGCCAAGGCGAGGAAACCAGCCTCGACGAACTGATCTGACTGACCGCAGGGGGCGCGAGCTGCGAGCCGCGGCTTTCCTGGTCAAGTCGGCGGTACCGCGGCGAGGGGGGCTGCGTAGCTGTCGCCAGGTGAGCACCGTCGCTGAAGCGCAGCCCGGAGCGACCGCCCCCCGCTTCTCAATATTTTAAAAGTCGATTCAACGTCGCTTCCCGACGAAAACCAACGAACAACAAGTGTGGCGCAGGCTGGGCCAGGATATGGCGGAGCCGCGCCCGGAGACGATCGTCTCCCTTGCCGCGAGGTCGATCGCCGCTCGATCGGATCAAAGCTTCGCCACACGGCGCGAAGGTTCGACCGCGACCACGGTCGGCCTGAAGCCAATCGAGGCTGTCGGGTTCGCCTGCAGAGCCCGATCCGGAAGGTTGACCCATGGCAGACGAACACAGGCTGTCCTTCGTCGAATCGATCTTCGACGATGGGACGCTGCATCTCAGCCATTCCCGCGGCATGACCACGGCCACGGTCGGCGGTGTCTCTTACCTGTTCGTCGCGGGCGGCGGCGACGACGGTGTCAGCGTTTTCGCCGTCGGCAGCGACGGCACGCTGACCAATGTCGACAATGTCGCCGATGATGCCACGCTCGAACTCGACGGCGCCCGCGGAGTGGCGACGGCGGAGATCGCCGGAACGACCTATCTGTTCGTCGCCGGAGATGACGATAGCGGCGTCAGCGTGTTTTCGGTGTCGCCGGGCGGCGCGCTCGCCAATGTCTTCAATGTCGCCGACGGCGGGGCGCTGGAGCTATCTCGGGCCGCCGCCGTGTCCACAGGGTCGGTCGGCGGAAATCCATTCCTGATCGTCGTCGGTCGTAGCGATGACGGCATTTCGGTCTTTTCGATCGGCGCCGATGGCACGCTGACCAACACCAGCAATGTCGATCAATCGGCAGATCCAGCCTACAACATCACCAACGCTGTCTCGCTGGGAACGGCCGAAGTCGGCGGCGCTACCTATGTTTTCGTGGGCGCCGGTTCGGCAGTCTCGGGGGGAAATGGCGTAAGCGTCTTCTCGCTCGATACCAGCGGCGTCCTCACGAACGTCGCCAACGTCGATGACACCGACAATTCAGACTATCAGCTCGCCAATGTCAGTTCCCTGACCACGGCGGTGGTCGACGGCACGACCTATCTGTTCGCGGCAGGGGCCGGCGACAATGGCGTTAGCGCCTTCTCGGTCGCCGGCAATGGCCAGCTCAGCTTCGTCGACAGCATCGGCGACGGCGCCGGCCTCAATCTGAGCGGCGCCGGCGGATTGAGCACCGCCGTCATTGGCGGCGCCAGTTATCTCTTCGTCACGGCCAATACCGGCGACGCGGTCAGCATGTTCCGCATCGCCGACGACGGGACGCTGAGCCTCGTCGACTCCGTGGTCGATTCCGACAGCCCGGACCTGACGCTTGACGGCGCCTGGGCAACAACTGTGCTGACAATCGGCAACTCGGCATTCATGTTCGCAACGAGCACCGTCGACGATGGACTCAGCGCCTTTTCCATCGGCGACAACGAGGCGCCGCAGTTCGCCTTCGATCCCACTCCGCTCAGCTTCGGCGAAAACACTGTCAACGCGACCCCGCAGGCGGTCTTCGCCGGTGTCACGGTCGCCGATCCCAACCTCAATCTCGACGGCGGCACGCTGATCGTCCGCGGCCACCTTGGCGAGGACACGATCGGCATCCTCAGCGACGGCACCGGCGCCGGGCAGATCGATGTCGCCGCCGGCGCCGTATCCTACGAAGGCGCAGAGATCGCCACGGTGAGCGGCGGCGCCGGCGGCGCCGACCTTGTCGTCGACTTCGAGAGCGGCGTCACGGCAGCGGGGGTCGAGGCGCTGATCGAGCACCTCACCTATGCCAATTCCTCCGACACGCCGACCACAAGCCGCGACATCGAGATCATCCTGCGCGACGGCGACGGCGCCAGCGCGATCTATCCGGAAATCGACTTCGCCAATAGTGGTGGCGACTTGTCCGGCCTTTCGGTGTCCGGCGAGACCAACGTCCTGCCGGTCTTCGCCGACATCGACGGCGACGGGGACTTCGACGCCATTGTTGCGAGCAGCAACGAGAACTTCTTCTACTACGAAAACACCGGCACCGCCGACAGCCCGGCCTTCCTGCTCCAGAACAGCCCGGCGAACAATCCGTTCAGCAGCATCCCCTCGACGTCAAGCGGCTCGGCGGCGCCGGCGCTCGCCGATCTCGACCACGACGGCGACCTCGAGCTGCTCGCGCTCAACGACAGCAGCACGCTGGTTTACTACGAAAATACCGGCACGCGAGACGCCGCCAGTTTCGACCTGGGCAACCAGAGCGCCTTTTCCGGGCTCAGCTTCACCGGCGCCGAGTTGCCGACCTTCGTCGATCTCGACAATGACGGTGACTATGACCTCGTGGTCGGCAGCGCCGACGGCTCGATCCACTATTTCGAGAACACCGGGACCACGACGGGCCCGGACTTTGTCGAGAAGACCGGCGCCGACAACCCCTTCGACGGCATCGACGCCGGCACTCACAGCTATGGCAGCTTCGCCGATGTCGACAAGGACGGCGATCTCGACGCCATCGTCGGCGGCACCGACACCGGCGGCGTCGCCTATCTGGAGAATGTCGGCGACGCGCACAGCCCGGTCTTCGACCAGCCGGCCAACCCGCTCAACGGATTCAATTCCGTCATCGGCGCGCGCGGCTCGCTGGTCGACATCGACGGCGACGGCGACACCGACGCGGTCTTCGGCGACGCCGACGGTGGCGCCGTCACCTTCGCCGAGAACCTTGCACCGGCGCGCGGTCCGAGCGAATTCTATCAGGTCGGCGGCTCGCCGCTGGACGGGCTCGGCCTCGCAAGCTCGACCGACTCGCATTCTGTCGCCTATGTGGATCTCGACGGCGACGGCGACCTCGACGCCGTCGTCGGGGAGGGTGGCAGCAGCCTCCGCTATTTCGAGAATCTCGGCTCGCCGCGGGCTGCCGCCTTTGTCGAGCAGACCGGCGGCGATAATCCGTTCGACGGTTTCACCTTCGGCACGGAGCGGGTGGAGTTCGCCTTCGCCGATCTCGACGGCGACGGCGACCTTGACGCCATCGTCGGCGCCGGCAACGGCACGAACAACGGGTTGCTGGAATTCCTCGAAAATACCGGAACCGCCACCGCGCCCGCCTTCCTCGAGCATTCGGGGTCAGGCGAGCCATTCGACGGCATCACCACGCTCGACGCGCGGGTCTCGCCGCGACTCGCCGATATCGACGGCGACGGCGACCTCGACCTGATCGTCGGAACCAGCTCGGGCGAACTCGACTATTTCCTCAACGATGGCTCGCCGGCCGGCTTCAATTTTCAGCAACAGTTCAACGGCGACAACCCCTTCGACGGCATCGATGTCGGAGGCGCCGCTGCCCCGGCGTTTCGCGACTTCGACCAGGATGGCGATCTCGATCTTGTTGTCGGCACAAGCGACGGCGTTCTCAACTATTTCGAAAACACCGGTTCCGCCACAGTGCCGGCTTTTGTCGAGCGCGGCGGCGCCGACAATCCGTTCGACGGAATTGACGTCGGATACCAGAGCAAGCCCGCGTTTGCCGATCTCGACGGCGACGGCGTCGCCGAGCTGACGGTCGCGGACAAGGCGGGGAGCTTTCCGTATTTCGAGCAGGGCGCCGGATTCCTGCTGACGATCAACGTCAACGCCGAGAACGATGCGCCGGTCGCCTCCGACGATGCGCAAACCACCGACGAGGACACGCCGCTCGACGCCCAGGTTCCGGCGGCGAGCGACGTCGACGGCACCATCGACCACTATGCGTTGGTCGACGACGTCGCCAAGGGCACGCTCACGTTCGACGGCGACGGCACCTACAGCTTCGATCCGTCCGGGGCCTTCGACGATCTCAATGTCGGCGACCACGAGGATGCGACCTTCACCTACCGTGCCGTCGACGACCAGGGCGGCCAGTCGGCCGCGCAGACCGTCACCGTCACCGTCACCGGCGTCAACGATGCGCCCACCGTCACGCTGCCGGCGTCGCCGACCGTGGACGAGGACAGCGTCGACAACGCCATCACCGGCATCTCCGTCGGCGACGTCGACTCCGCTTCGCTCACCGTAACCCTGGAGGCAACCTCGACTCTTTCGCTCGGTACCATCACCGGTCTCACCTTCACCGACGGCGACGGCACCGGCGACGAGACGATGACGTTCTCGGGAACGGTCGCGGACATCAATGCGGCGCTGGCGACGCTCACCTATACCCCGACACCCGACGATGACGGTGACGGCTCGATCGTGGTCACCGCCGACGATGGCGACGCGGGTCCGGTCGGCGACACGCTGGCGATCGCGATTACCGCCGTCAACGACCTGCCGGTCGCGTATGACGACAGCCAGACCACCAGCGAGGATCTGCCGCTCACCACTCTCGTCCCGGCGGCGAGCGACATCGATGGTGCCATCGATCACTATGTCCTCGACGCCGATGTCGCCAAGGGCTTCCTGACGTTCGTCGGAGATCGCAACTACATCTACGACCCGCGAGGAGCCTTCGACTATCTGGCTCCGGGCGAGCACGAGGATGTCACCTTCACCTACCACACCGTCGACGACCAGAGCGGCCAGTCCGACGTGAAGACCGTCACCATCACTGTCAGCGGCGTGAATGATGCGCCGCAGATCGATCAGGGCGTGGCCGATCGGAGTTCGCCGGAGGATACGCCGCTTTCCTTCCAGGTTCCGGCGGATGCATTCTTCGACCCCGAGGGCGACGCGCTGACCTATTCGGCGCTTCTCGCCGACGGCTCGCCGCTTCCCGCCTGGCTCCATTTCAGCGCCGCGACGCGGACCTTTTCGGGAACGCCGCCGACGGATTTCAACGGCGCGTTGACCCTGAGCCTGTCGGCCAGCGATGGCCACTCGGTCGACGCCAGCGTCCCCTTCACCCTCACTATCGCGCCGGTCAACGATCCACCGGCCATCACCTCCAACGGTGGAGGGAAGACGGCGGTTGTCTCCATCGCCGAGAATAGCCAGGCGGTGACGACGGTGACCTCCGCTGATGTCGATGGACCATCCCGCACCTATTCGATCGGCAAAGGCGGCGATGCGGCGTTCTTCACAATCGATACCAAGACCGGCGCGCTTGCCTTCAAGACCGCGCCCGACTTCGAATTCTCCGCAGGATGCCGGAGCCGACAATTCGTATCAGGTGGACGTGCAGGTCTCGGACGGACGGTTGACCGACACCCAGACGATCACCGTCCACGTCACCGACGTTCCCGGCCTTGTCGTCACCGGAACCAGCGGCAACGATAGTATCGAGCTCTCCGTCGAGGCCGACACCGCCGACGGCGGCAAGGGCAACGACACCATCGCCGGCCTCGCCGGCGACGACCGGCTTGCCGGCGGCAAGGGCAACGACACCCTCGACGGCGGCGACGGCGACGACGTCCTCGACGGAGGTCCCGGCAGCGACACGCTGATCGGCGGCGCCGGCGCCGATGCGTTCGTCTTCGGAAAGGGCGCGATCGCGAAGTCGGTCTCCGCCAGCGCCGCGGATTTCGCCGGCCCGGAGACAGGGAAGCTCTTTTCAGCCGAAGCGGCGATGGCGAGCCTCGCAACCGTAGCAAGGAAATCCGTGGACAAGATCGTTGGCTTTGAGCCCGGGACCGATGTCATCCAGCTCGACAACGCCGTATTCAAGAAGCTCGGTAAGGAGGGACTCCTGAAGTCAAAGTATTTCGAGATCGGTCACAAGGCGACCGACAAGCACGACCGGCTCATTTATCACAAGAACACGCTCTACTACGATGCCGACGGCAGCAAGAGCCACTATCATCAAATCGCCATCGTCAAATTCGATACGAAGATCGATCTCCATCCCGGCGATCTCTTCGTGATCTGATCAGGTCTATCTCCGTCGCCCTTTGGCTCGGAGGGTGCGCGTCCCGCGCACCGGGCGGCGGGACGCCGCCCCTCCGTTATCCCAGCGGCTCCTGCGGCGGGTCCTTCTCCGCCTGCGCCTCCCAGGCGAGGAAATCCGGGTCGCTGAGCACGGTGTCCATGTAGTTGTGGCAGGTCGAGTTGAGATGGACGGCGTAGGTGCGGAAGCGCGTCACGATCGGCGCGTACATTCCGTCGGCGACGGTGAAATGGCCGAAGAGCCACGGCCCGCCCGCCTGCTTGCCCCAGGTGTCGCGCGCCTCGCACCACAGCGCGTCGACCCGCGCGATGTCGGCGCGCGCGTCCTTGTCCTCGATCCGCTTGGGGTGCCGTTCGAGCAGCGCCATCGGCAGGTGCTCGCGAAGCGCCTTGAAGCCGGAGTGCATCTCCGCGGCAATCGAGCGGGCGAAGGCGCGGGCGACCGGATGCTCGGGCCAGAGCCGCTTGTCGGGGAAAAGGTCGGCGAGATATTCGCCGATCGCCAGCGAATCCCAGACCTTGACGTCGACGCCGTCGCGGCGATGGACAAGAAGCGGCACCTTGCCGCTCGGCGAAACCTCGAGGAGCCGCTTGCGTTGGTCGGCAAGGCGGTAGCGGACCAGCGTCTCCTCGAAGGCCACACCCGTCTTCCTGAGCGGCAGCCAGGCGCGGAGCGACCACGAGGAGACCTCGCGGTAGCCGATATAGATGTGGAAGTCCGCCATGATCCCTAATGTCCTTCGAAGCTGACGAGGGTATGGACGGTCACGTCCTTGCCGGCGACGCGGCGGGCGCCGCCGAGGTCGGGCAGGTCGATGACGAAGGCGGCGGCGACGATCTCGCCGCCCGAGCGCCGGATCAGCGCGATCGCCGCCTCGGCGGTGCCGCCGGTGGCGATCAGGTCGTCGACGAGGAGGACGCGGGCGCCGTCATGGATCGCGTCGGCGTGGATCTCGATGGTGTCGACGCCGTATTCCAGGCTGTATTCCTGGCCGATCGTCCGCCACGGCAGCTTGCCCTTCTTGCGGATCGGCACGAAGCCGCGGCCGAGCTCGTGGGCGACGGCGCCGCCCAAGATAAAGCCACGCGCCTCGATCCCGGCGACATAGTCGATGCCGGAGGTGAGGAAAGGCCAGACCAGGCCGTCGATCGCCGCCCTGAGGCCGGCCGGATCGGCGATCAGCGTGGTGATGTCCCGGAACAGGATGCCCGGCTTGGGGTAGTCGGGGATGGTGCGGATCAATCCCCTGATGTCGACGCCCTCGGCGGCCATCGCGCGCCCTCTTCTTCCCGGACGCGGATACCGGCCGGCCCAAGGCGATCCTCTAGCAAAGACCGCGCGCCGGCGCCATGCGTTCGGCGGGATGCCTCTCAGAAACGCTGGCCGGCAACCTCGCCCGGGTCGACCCGCTGGGCCAGCAGGACCGCGATGAAGCGGGTGGCGGGAAAGGCGGCGAAAATGATCGCCATCATCGAGGTCAGCGGGATCGCCAGGATCGCTCCCGGCAGGCCCCATAGTGCCGACCACAGCGACAGGGCGACCAGCACCACGAACGGACTGAGATTGAGCTGGCGAGCGAACATTTTCGGTTCGAGCACGTTGCCGACATAGATCTGGGCGGTGGTCAAAAGCGCGGCGAGGATCAGGGTCGTGGTGAGCGAGCCGAACTGGGCCAGCGACAGGATCACCGGCAGGATCACGGCGATCAGCGAGCCGATATAGGGGATGTAGTTGAAAAGCCCGATCAGTACCGCCCAGAACAGCGCGAAGTCCAAGCCGACAGCCAGCATGATCGCATAGGAGACCACGCCGAGAATGACGTTGATCAGCGTCTTCACCGCAAGGTAGTCGCCGATGCGGCGGTTGATGTCGTTGACGAGCTGGACGGTCCGCTCGGCCTGGTCGCCTTGCGGGAAGGCTGCGGCGAGCTTCTCGGCGAAGCTGCTCCGCTCGGTGATCAGGAAGACGGCATAGACCACCACCAGAAAGAGGCCGCCGCCGAAGCTCGTCACCGAGCCGACGACGCCGGAGAGGAGGACGCGGAGGTCGAGCCTGCTGATCGTCGCGGCGCGGATGTCCTCCCAGGTCGGAATCGATTTCAGCTTGAGCAAGTCGGCAAGCTGCGCCACGAGGCTTTCGAGGTTGGCCTTGTAGGTCGGCGCGAGCACGATCAGTTGGTCGATGGTCACCGCCAGCACCAGTCCCAGCGCCACGAGGCAGAGCGTGAAGATGATCAGCACGAGAATGCGCCGGGCAAGCGACGGCAGATGGCCGAGCAGCGGCAGCCTGCCCATGGCGTCGGCGGCCGCGGTCAGGACATAGACCGAGATGACCGCCGCGAAGATCGGCAGGAGCAGGCCCTGGGCGATGACCAGAAGCCAGCCGGCGAGGAAGGCGAGCACCGCCGCCCGGAAGAACGTCGCGAACCGGTTCTGCTCCGGGCTGGCGCCGATCGAGCCGCCGTCACTTTTCGGCGCCGTGGACTCCCGAACCGGCGAATTGGCCATTTTTCCTTCTCCGCTGTGGGTTATCCACCCGTCTACCACGATGTGTCACGCCTCCGCGCCGGCTCGCAGAATCCGCCCCGCCACCGCGTCGAGCTTGGCGGAGAGCGCCGGGTCGCGCGCCTCCGGCGCCGTCATCACGGCGCCGTCCAATGCACGGTCGGCGACCGGGCAGGGCTCGTGCTCGGCGGGGAAATCGCGGGCAAGGCGGGCGAGGAGCCGCTGGACGCGGCCGCGGTTCTCGTTGAGCACGCGAATGACCGAGGCGTTGTCGACCGCGTTGTGGCCGGGATGCCAGGAATCGTAGTCGGTGACCATGGCGAGCGTCGCATGGGCGATCTCCGCCTCGCGGGCGAGCTTCGCCTCCGGCATCGCGGTCATGCCGATCATGTCGGCGCCCCAGCCCTGGTGAAGGCGCGACTCGGCGAGGGAGGAGAACTGCGGTCCCTCCATCACCACGAGCGTGCCGCCGCGCCGGCAGTCGGCATTCTCGTCGCGGGCGGCGGCGACGAGGCGGTCGACGAGGTGCGGGCTGACCGGCCGCGCCATCGAGACATGGGCAACGAAGCCCTCGCCGAAGAAGCTCGTCGCCCGCCGGAAGGTGCGGTCGATATATTGGTCGACGAGGACGAAGGTGCCGGGCTGCAGGTCTTCGCGGAGCGAGCCGACCGCCGTCACCGAGACGAGATCGGTGACGCCCATCCGCTTCAACGCGTCGATATTGGCGCGGTAGTCGATATCGCTCGGCGACAGGCGGTGACCGCGGCCGTGGCGCGGCAGGAACGCCACGCGGGTCCGGCCGATCCGGCCGGTGCGAATGGCGTCGGAAGGCTCGCCCCACGGACTGGCGACCCGCTCCTCGTGGAGATCGGTGATGCCCGGGAGATCGTAGACCCCGGAGCCGCCGATGATGCCGAGCAGGGACTTGGTCATGACCCCGAAGCATAGCACATTGGGCACATTGGGTCCGACATTGACCCCACCCGACCCCACCCCTTATCTTTCACGGGGAGCCGGAGCGAACAGGGAAATGGGCAGCACACGGATCAGTGGCGACGCCATCTGGCTCCGCAACATCGAGGGCGATTCCGACCTGAAGCGGCGTCTGCTCGCGATGCGTCCCGGCGAGGTGATCGATCTCGAAGTCGCGGGGATCATCGGCAAATGGGAACGGATGCGCGCTGGCCGCGACGGCCGGCCGACCTATGGAATCAGGCCGATCGCCGAAATGCGGGAAGTCTGGGCGCGGTTGAGGCGAGGCGAACCGCGACGGGTTCCGATCCGACCGGTTATCGCGGCCGACACCTATCTGGCCTCGCTTGCGCCGCTTCTCGGCGAATGGGATTCGGCCGAGGACACCGAGGCTTATGGTGATCTGTGAGTTCGGCGCCGTCGTCGTCGTGCCGTTCCCTTTTGTGGACCGACCGATCGCGAAGCGGCGGCCGGCGCTGGTCCTGTCGACCAAGGATTTCAATGCGGAGAATAGTCACTCGGTTCTGGCGATGATCACCACGGCTGCCGGGTCGACCTGGCCCAGCGACATCGAGATCACCGACGGGAGCAGCGCCGGCCTTGCACACAGGTCGGTCGTCCGCTGGAAGCTGTTCACCTTGCCCAACCAACTGATCGTTCGTGCGATTGGCATGCTCGGGTCGAAAGACCGGGGAGCGGTCCAACGGTTTGCTCGGAATTTGATCGGCGGTTCACGCGGTCGGGCCGCGGCGACGGGCTGACGGCACGATGAGCATGCAGACGGATTGTGCGACCTCGGTGCAACTCCCTGCTGCGGCAGCGAGGCGGAGACCGACATGACAGACGCCACGCCCGCGATCACGCGCGTCTACCAGAGCCACACGCTCGACAGCACGCGCTGGGAGCGCTTCCGCCCGCGCCCGGACGACATCATCGTCGCGACGCCCTACAAGTCCGGCACGACCTGGATGCAGACCATCGTCCTCCACCTGATCTTCCAGGATCTGGCCGTCCGCGACCTCGATCACTACTCGCCGTGGATCGACCTCCGCTGGTCGCCGTTCGACCGGGTCATCGAACGGATCGAAGCGCAGGACCACCGGCGGGTGCTCAAGTCGCATTTGCCGCTCGACGGCCTGCGCTTCTTCGCGGAGGCGAAATACATCGTCGTCGGCCGGGATCCGCGCGACGTCTTCATGTCGCTATGGAATCACTATTCCAGCTACACCGGGGAGACCTACGCGCTCGCCAACAACCCAGACGGGCTAGTCGGTCCGCCGCTGCCGCCGGCTCCGGCGGACATCAAGGACTTCTGGCGGTCCTGGATCACTCGCGGCTCGTTCGCCTGGGACAGCGAGGGCTATCCGTTCTGGTCGAACCTTCGGCACGCCCAGACCTGGTGGAACTACCGGCACCTGCCCAACATCCTCTTCGTCCACTACAACGATCTCCTCGCCGATCTCGAAGGCGAGATCGCTCGGGTCGCCGCCTTTCTCGGGATTGCGGTCGCGCCGGAAACCGTGCACGCCATCGCCGGTCTGGTCGGCTTCGACAGCATGAAGCGCGATGCCGAGCGGCTGGTGCCCGGACGCGGGACGCGCTTTCGCGGCGGACCGACGACCTTCATCTTCAAGGGAACCAACGGCCGCTGGCGCGAGGCGCTCGGCGATGAGGACCTCGCGCTCTATCCGGCGGCCGTCGCCCGCGAGCTCACGCCGGACTTTGCCGAGTGGCTGGAAAAGGGCGGCCGGGTGGCGGTTTGACCGCCGGCCCCCGTCTCAGTGGGCTATGGGCGCCCACACCCGCCGCTTGGTCATGTACATCAGCGCCGCGAAGACGGCGAGGAAGATGATGACCTGGAAGCCAAGGCGCTTCCGCTCGATGAGGTGGGGCTCCGCCGCCCACATCAGGAAGGTGGCGACGTCGGTCGCGTACTGGTCGACGGTTTGCGGCGAGCCGTCGCTATAGGTCACCGCGCCATCCGACAGCGGCGGCGGCATGGCGATCGACGGGCCGTTCAGGAAATACGGATTGTAGTGACCGCCGGGCGGAATTGTGATGCCCGGAGGCGGGTCCTGACCGAAACCGGTGAGGATGGCGTGAATATAGTCTGGGCCGCCCTGCTCGTACTGGGTGAAGAAGTCGAGGACCGTCCACACCGGGCCGCGCTCCTCGCTGCGGGCCTTGGCCATCAGCGAGAGATCCGGCGGCGCCGCGCCGCCATTGGCGGCGGCGGCCGCCTGCACATTGGGGAAGGGGCTCGGGAAGTAGTCCGACGGACGGCCTGGGCGGGTGAACATGTCGCCGTTCTCGTCGGGGCCGTCGGCGATGTCATAGGAGGCGGCGAGGGCCTGGACCTCCTCGGTGCTGAAGCCGATGCCGCCCGGTCCGGCAAGCGTGCGGAAGGCGACGTATTTCAGCCCGTGGCAGGCCGAGCAGACCTCGCGATAGACCTGGAAGCCGCGCTGGAGCTGGGCCGGGTCGTAGCGGCCGAAGATGCCGGCGAATGACCAGTTGAGGAGGGGCGCCTCCTTCAGGGGATACTGAAGCATGCCTCCGGATGCGGCTTCGCCTTGGCCGGCGGCAGGCTGATCCTGGGCCGAAGCGGCGGCAACCCCGAAGATCAAGGCGAGTCCCGCCAGTCCGGCGGCGAAGAAGCCGCGCCGCTTCATGGCGGCGTCCACGGCGCCGACCGGCCTCATCGCACCGATCCCGTGACGGGCGCCGGTTCGCCGCCGCCGTGGTTCGTTTTGGCTAGGACCGCCTCGGTGATGCTGGCCGGCCGCGGTTTCGGCCGCTCGATCAGGCCGAGGACGGGCAGGATGACCAGGAAGTGGAGGAAGTAGTAGGCGGTGAGGATGCGGGCGACGAGGACGAAATTGCCCTCGGGCGGCTGCGAGCCGAGATAGCCGAGGCCGATGCAGACCAGGACGAAGATCCAGAAGAACTGCCGGTAGATCGGCCGGAACACCGCCGAGCGCACCCGCGACGTGTCGAGCCAGGGCAGGAAGAAGAGGAGCGCGATCGCCGCGAAGAGCGCGATCACGCCGAGGAGCTTGTTCGGGATGGCGCGGAGGATGGCGTAGAACGGCAGGAAATACCATTCCGGCACGATGTGGGCGGGCGTCTTCAGCGGGTCGGCCGGGATGTAGTTGTCGGCATGGCCGAGAAAGTTCGGGATGTAGAAGACCAGCCATCCCAGCAGGATCAGGATAAGAACCGTGGCGAACAGGTCCTTGATCGTCGCATAGGGCGTGAAGGCGACGGTGTCCTCTTTCGACTTCACATCGATGCCGAGCGGGTTGTTCTGCCCGGCGACGTGAAGCGCCCAGACGTGGAGGACGACCACCCCGGCGATGACGAAGGGCAGCAGATAATGCAGCGAATAGAAGCGGTTCAGCGTGGCGCTGTCGACCGAGAAGCCGCCCCACAGCCACATGGTGATGGTGTCGCCGACCAGCGGAATCGCTGAGAAAAGGTTGGTGATCACCGTCGCCGCCCAGAACGACATCTGTCCCCACGGCAGGACATAGCCCATGAAGGCGGTGGCGATCATGATGAGGAGAATGAGAACGCCGAGGATCCAGAGGACCTCGCGCGGCTCCTTGTAGGAGCCGTAATACATGCCCCGGAACATGTGGACATAGACGGCGAAGAAGAACACCGAGGCGCCGTTCTCGTGAAGGTAGCGGAGCAGCCAGCCGTAGTTCACGTCGCGCATGATCGCTTCGACCGAATCGAAGGCCATCGAGCCCGACGAGACATAGTGCATGGCGAGCACGATGCCGGTGACCATCTGCGCGGCGAGCATGAAGGTGAGGATCGCGCCGAAGGTCCACCAGTAGTTCAGATTGCGCGGCGTCGGGTAGGCGACGAAGGACGAATGGACGAGGCCGACGACCGGCAGCCGCCGCTCAAACCACCGCGCAAAACCGCTCTTCGGCTGATAGGTCGAAAGGCCTTCCATCATGTCCTCGCCGGATCAGCCGATCTTGAGCTTCGTGTCTGAGGTGAACGCGTAGACCGGAATATGCAGATTTTCCGGCGCCGGACCACGCCGAATCCGGCCGGCGGTGTCGTATTGCGATCCGTGGCAGGGGCAGAACCAGCCGCCATAGAGGCCCTGCTGGCCGAGCGGCACGCATCCGAGATGGGTGCAGATGCCGATCTGGATGAGCCAGGCTTCCTTGTCGGGCGCGGCACGGTTGGCGTCGGTCGCCGGGGCGTTGGCGGGGAGGTTGGCGTTGCGGGCGACCTGGTCGGGCAGGTCGGAGACCGGCACCGCCTTCGATTCCTCGATCTCCTTGTCGGTGCGGTTGCGGATAAAGACGGGCTTGCCGCGCCATTTCACCGTCAGCGAGGTGCCGGCTTCGAGCGCCGAGATGTCGACCTCGATGCTGGCGAGGGCGAGCGCCGCCTCGTCCGGGTTCATCTGGTCGATGAAAGGCCATATGGTCAGCGCCGCGCCGACTGCGGCGGCGGCGCCGGTCGCAATATAGAGGAAGTCGCGGCGGCTGGGTTGCGCCTCGTCCTCGACGTCGAACGTGCTTGCCAAGATTGCTCCCCTGTCGAGCCGGCCCCCCGGCCCACTTCCGGCGAGATTTCGTGAAGATTCCCCGTCAGCCGCGCCTGTTTAGCCAGCACGATCGGAATTTGTCCAGTGCGCCCTCCGGATTTGCGCACATTGTCGCGGGGAAGGGGCGGGTTTGCCCCTAACGGTTTCTGCCCTTGACGATCCGTTCGTAATCGCGGCCGCCGTAAAACACCCGCAGGACCTCGACGCGCTCACCGTCGAACCGGTAGAGCACGACCACCCGCTTCGCAAAAAAGAGGACGCGATAACCCGGACCGAGATCGTTACGGGCACGACCCTGCAGTGGAAAATCCGAGAGGGACGCGCAGCGCTCCTCAATGGATCGCAGGAACGCGCCGGCTCTCCGCAAGTCGGTCGTGCTGATGTGTCGGTAGATGTCGGCAAGATCTTCCTCGGCCTTCCAGCTCAGGAAGACCCTATCGGCCACGGCCGCGCGCCTTCACCGTCGCCCGATGGAGTTTTTGCAAACGGGCGAAGACCTCTTTGGCGGGCTTGGGCGGACGCGGATCGTTGATCGCCTCCTCGATCGCAGCCTTCAGATCAAGTCCGGGAAGCAGGCGCTCCAGTTCCCTGGCCTGCCATGCGCGGAGCGCCGTTCGGATCACTTCGCTGTTGGACGCATATTCACCGCTCTCCACCGATTCCCGGACTACCCGCGCCAGTGAGGCGGGGAGCGTGATGCTGAGCTTCTCTGCGCGTTCCATGGCAACGGCACCTCGGTAGGATCAAATCGGATATAATCCTACCGCCTCCGATTGTCACCATCACGCCCCGACCGCCTGCATCAGCCCCGCGTCGAGGAAGCCGCCGGACTGGCGGCTCCAGAGCTGGGCGTAGAGCCCGCCGCGCCGGATCAGTTCGTCATGGCTGCCGATCTCGGCGATGCGGCCGTGGTCGAGGACGACGAGACGGTCCATCGCCGCGATGGTCGAGAGGCGGTGGGCGATGGCGATCACCGTCTTTCCCTGCATCAGCCGGTAGAGATTCTCCTGGATAGCCGAACTCGACCTCGGAATCGAGGGCGCTGGTCGCCTCGTCAAGAACCAGGATCGGGGCGTCCTTGAGCAGGACGCGGGCGATCGCGACGCGCTGCCGCTGGCCGCCGGAAAGCTTGACGCCGCGCTCGCCGACATGGGCGTCATAGCCCCGCCGCCCTTTTGGGTCGGCGAGTTCGCTGATGAAGCCGTCGGCATGCGCCAGTTCGGCGACTTCGATCATCGCCGCCTCGTCCGCCTCCGGCCGGCCGTAGAGGATGTTGTCGCGGACCGAGCGATGAAGGAGCGAGGTGTCCTGGGTGACCATGCCGATCTGGCGCCGTAGCGATTCCTGGGTGACCGACGCAATATCCTGTCCGTCGATGAGGATGCGGCCGCCCTCGAGGTCGTAGAAGCGCAGCAGCAGGTTGACGATCGTCGACTTGCCGGCGCCGGAGCGGCCGACCAGGCCGACCTTCTCGCCGGGCCGGACGGCGAGGGTGAAATCATCGATCACCTCCTTGTCCTCGCTCCGGCCATAGTGGAAACGGACGCCCTCGAAGCGGATTTCGCCGCGAGTGACCCGGATCGGCCTCGCGTCGGGGCGATCGGTGATCGCGATCGGCTTGGACAGCATCGAGATGCCGTCCTGCACGGTGCCGATGCTTTCGAAGAGTTGGGCGACCTCCCACAGAATCCACTGCGACATCTGGCGAAGGCGCATGACCAGGGTGAGCGCGACGGTGATCGCCCCGATGCTCATTGCGGCGTTCAGCCAGCCGTAGATCGCGACCGCCGCCACCGCCGCAAGCAGCGTCGAATTGATCACGGTCAGGAGGAGCGAGAGCGAGGTGAACATCCGCCCCTGGCGGTTCACCGTCGCAAGGAATTCGCCCATCGCATCCTTGGCGTAATCGTGCTCGCGAGCCGTGTGGGCGAACAGCTTCACGGTCTGGATGTTGGTGTAGCTGTCGACGATGCGGCCATGCATCACGGCGCGCGCATCAGCCTGCTCCTCGCCGACCCGGCCGAGCCGCGGAACGTAGTAGACGAGAAGCGCCGCATAGGCGGCGAGCCAGCCGAGAAGGAGCACGACGAGCCAGATATCGCTGGTCGCGAGAAGAAAGGCGGTGCCGAGAAAATAAACGACGATGTAGACGCCGACGTCCATCAGCCTGGTGACGGAGTCACGTACGCCGAGCGCCGTCTGCATGATCTTTTGCGAGACGCGTCCGGCGAACTCGTCGTGAAAGAAGTTGAGGCTCTGGCCGAGGATCAGGCGGTGCGCCTTCCAGCGGACCAGCATCGGGTAGACGCCGAATGTGGTCTGGAACTGGAGCAGCGAGTTGCCGAGCGTGACGAGCGGGAAGACGACGAGGATGAGCCCACCCATCAACCACAGGTCGCTCGCACGGGCGCCGAGGAACGCGGCGCGGTCGCCGGCGGCGAGCCAGTTGACGAGGTCGCCGGTGAAGGTGACGAGAAGGAGCTCGATGCCGGAGAGCGTGCCGGTCAGCACTCCCATCGCAAGCATCCAGGGCAGGACCGGACGCGAGTAGTCGTAGATGAAGGCGAACAGCCTGGTCGATGGCGTTTTCCCGATATCGGCGGGAAACGGGTCGACGATCCGCTCGAAGAAGGCCAGCAAACGCATCACGTCACGCTCCGCTATTCCGCCGCGGCGGCAGCCGCGATCGGCGCCGGCGGCTCGAGGCCGAGGAAGCCGCCGGACTGGCGCTTCCACAGCGAGGCATAGACCCCGTTCCGCGACAGCAGCTCGCGATGCGAGCCGGTCTCGATGATTTCGCCCTTGTCCATCACCACCAGCCGGTCCATCGCCGCGATGGTCGAGAGGCGGTGAGCGATGGCGATCACCGTCTTGCCGGCCATCAGGTCCTGGAAGCTTTCCTGGATCGCCGCCTCGACCTCCGAGTCGAGCGCGCTGGTCGCCTCGTCGAGGACGAGGACCGGCGCGTCCTTGAGGAGGACGCGGGCGATCGCCACCCGCTGGCGCTGGCCGCCCGACAGCTTGGCGCCGCGTTCGCCGACCTGGGCGTCGAAGCCGGTGCGGCCGTAGTGGTCGGAAAGGCCGGGAACGAATTCCTCGGCATGCGCCTGGCGCGCCGCTTCGCGCATCGCCGCTTCGTCGGCCTCCGGCCGGCCGTACAGGATGTTCTCCCGGATCGAGCGATGGAGCAGCGAGGTGTCCTGCGTGACGAGTTCGATCTGGCGGCGGAGCGAATCCTGCGTCACCGCCGCGATGTCCTGCCCGTCGATCAGGATGCGCCCCAATTCGATGTCGTAGAAGCGTAAGAGCAGATTGACGAGCGTCGACTTGCCGGCGCCGGAGCGGCCGACCAGCCCGACCTTCTCGCCGGGCGCGATCACCAGCGACAGGTCCTCGATGATCCCGCCCTTCCGGCCGTAGTGGAAGCTGACATGGTCGAAGCGGATCTCGCCCCTTGTCACGACGAGCGGCACCGCGCCGGGCGGATCGACCAGCTCCTGCGGCCGGGCGATCGTGTCCAGCCCCTCCTGGACCGCGCCGACATTGTCGAAGATGCCGATCGACGTCCACATGATCCATCCCGACATCGTGGCGATGCGGATGACCAGGCCGGTCGCCAGCGTGATCGCGCCGAGGCTCAGCCCGTTATGCGCCCACAGCCAGACGCACAGGCCGCCGGTGGTCGCGATGAAGAGGCCGTTCATGCTGACCACGGTGCCGCTCATCGCGGTGATCATCCGGGTCGAGCGGCGGAATTTCCGGGTGTGGTCGGCAACCGCGTCCTGGGCGTATTCATCCTCGCGCGAGGTATGGGCGAACAGCTTCACCGTCTGGATGTTGGTGTAGCTGTCGACGATCCGGCCGGTCAGCATCGAGCGCGCCTCGGAGACCTGGGTCGAGCGGTCGCGGATGCGCGGCACGAAGTAGCGGATGACGAAGACGAAGGCCGTGATCCAGGCGATCAGCGGCAGGGTCAGCCGCCAGTCGACCTCGAGGAAGAGGACCAGCGCGGTCAGCGAGTACATGGTGATGAACCAGATCGCGTCGCAGACCTGGACCACCGATTCGCGCAGCGCCGGTCCGGTCTGGATGATCTTCGAGGCGATGCGGCCGGCATAGTCGTTGGTGAAGAAGCCGACCGACTGGCGGAGCACGTAGCGGTGCGTCTGCCAGCGGACCAGGTTGGTGAAGGACGGCGCCAGCGATTGCTGGACGAGCAGGTCGTGCAGGATCGTCGCGACCGGCCGCGCGAGGACGATGACGAACGCCATCCACAGGAAGGTCGGCCCGTAGTCGGCGAGCACCTGGTCCGGGCTCGTCGCCTTGAGGATGTCGACGATCGAGCCGACATAGCGGAACAGCGACACCTCGATCAGCGAGACGACGAAACCGACCGCCATCAGCGCGGCGAGCGCCGGCCACACCTGCCTGGTGTAGTGCCAGTAGAAGCCGGCGAGCGTCGGCGGCGGCATCGTCGTGTCGTGCTCGCGGAAGGGATCGATGAAGTTTTCGAAGAAGCGGAACATTCTCAGTCACCGGAAGAGAGTCAGGCTTGCCGGCGCGGCCTCGCCGGCACGGTCGGCCGGCGCGAACGCTCACCCGAGCGCGGGGCCGGAAGGCTCGTCGTGTGGGTAGAGGACCCCGCCGCGTTTTCGCGGCCGGGATCTGGTCTATCGCCTTGGAATCAGAGAAGCGGTCTCAGAAGGCCGCGTGCCAGAATTGATAGCCCGCCACCACGGAGCGAATGTTCGACATGATCGCTGTCATTCATTCCTCCTTTTGGTCCCCGGGGCGAAGCGGCGCGGATGGGCCGCGCATGACGACGGCCTCCTTCTACGCCAATTCTTGGCAAATCCAAGGCCCGGCCTTGATTTTCGGGCGATCGGCGCGGGTTGTTGCAGTTGCGCAACGACCGGGGTTCTGTCAGGCCGCGTCGCGATGCAGTTCTCCCGCGGCCTCCAGCTCCATCTGCACCCAGCGCGGCGCCATGTCGTAGCCGTTGGGCCACGTCGGCGCGCCATCCTCGAGAAAGGCCCGAGAAAAGTACTCCGGATCGCGAAGCGGCTCGATCATCGGGCCGCTGCCCGCGACCATCGATGCGAAATCGTGCTCGCCGCTGGTCCCGTCGCTGAAACGGAACCGGAGGCGGTAGCCGCCGAGCCATCCGAGTTGGGATACCTTAATCATTGTCGAGCCCAGCTACCCGGTTTAGCGGTTTCTGTTCGCGCGCCCGTCGCCAGTTGTCGTTCAACTCGTCGCGATGCGCGAGTGTCCATTCCTTTACTAACCGCAACGCTCTCGGAGGCAAGTGCCCTTCGAGAACTTCCCCGTTGTCTATTCGAATACTCGCTTCCTGTCCGCTGTAGGACGCCAGAAAATGCGGTGGCGGATGGTCACGGAAAAACATTCTTATCGCAATTCCATAAAAGTACGCGACTGTCGGCACCGCCACCCTCCCCGATGGAAGCGGGGATTGTAACTGAAGGGCGCAGACTGGGGAAAGCGATCCTCCTACTCCGCCGCCGCCTGTGTCGGCGCCAGCTCGTCGAGCCCGAGGAAGCCGCCCGACTGGCGCCGCCAGAGCCGCGCATAGACGCCGTCGCGGGCGAGGAGCTCGCGGTGCGAGCCTTGCTCGACGACGGCGCCGTCCTCCATCACCACCAGCCGGTCGAGGACCGCGATGGTCGAGAGGCGATGGGCGATGGCGATGACGGTGCGCCCTTCCATCAGGCCATAGAGCTGTTCCTGGATCGTTGCCTCGACCTCGGAGTTGAGGGCGCTCGTCGCCTCGTCGAGGACGAGGATCGGCGCGTCCTTGAGGAGGAGGCGGGCAATGGCGATACGCTGGCGCTGGCCGCCCGAGAGCTTGACGCCGCGCTCGCCGACATGTGCGTCGTAGGTGGTCCGGCCGCGGAAGTCCTCGAGCCCGGCGATGAATTGGGTGGCCTCGGCCCGCTCGGCCGCCTTGGCGATCTCCTCCTCGGAAGCGTGCGGCCGGCCGTAGCGGATATTGTCGCGGACCGAACGGTGGAGCAGCGAAGTGTCCTGGGTGACCACCCCGATCGCGGCGCGGAGGCTCTCCTGGGTGACGCCGGCAATGTCCTGCCCGTCGATCACGATACGGCCGCGTTCGAGGTCGTAGAAGCGGAGGAGAAGATTGACCAGCGTCGATTTGCCGGCGCCGGAATGACCGACCAGCCCGACCTTCTCGCCGGGCCTCACGATCAGCGACAGGTCGTCGATGACGCCGCCCTCGCGGCCATAGTGGAAGCGCACATGCTCGAACCGGATTTCGCCCGCCTTGACCTCGAGCGGCTTCGCGTCGGGGCGGTCGACGACGGCCTGCGGCCGGCTGATCGTCTCGATGGCGTTCTCCAGCGTGCCGACATTCTCGAAGAGCGAGGTGATGTTGCGGAGAATATTGGCCGACATCTGGTTGAGCCGGATGACCAGTCCGTTGGCGAGCGTGATCGCCCCGACGCTGACGGCCCCCTTGGACCAGAGCCAGAGCGACAGGCCGCCGATCGCGAAGATCAGCACGCTGTTGATCACGTTGAGCGAGACCATCATCTTCATCAGGGCGCCGGCGAGATCGCGGAAGGCGGCGACATGGCGGCGGAAGCCTTCGAGGGCAAACGCGTCCTCGCGCTCGGCATGGGCGAAGAGCTTGACCGACTGGATGTTGGTGTAGCTGTCGACGATGCGGCCGGAGAGCCCGGAATTGGCCTCCGCCATCGCCTCCGACTTCTTCCGGACCGGCGGCACCATGGTGTAGATGGTCGCCGCATAGGCAACGATCCAGAGCGCCACCGGCGCGATCAGCCAGGTGTCGAGGCGAGCGAAGAGGATGACGGTCCCGACGAGGTAGATGACAAGGCTGAGGATGCCCTCGACGACGCTGACGACGCTTTCGCGAAGCGCCGGACCGGCCTGCAGGACTTTCTGGGCGATCCGGCCGGCGAAGTCGTTCTGAAAGAAGGCGAGGCTCTGTCGCAGCACGTAGCGGTAGCTCTGCCAGCGGACGAGCGCGGTAAGGCTCGGCACGAAGGCGATGCTGGTGAGGCCGCGCGAGAGCAGCATGCTCACCGGCCGAAGCACGAGAACGATGAAGCCCATGCCGGCGAGCGCCCAGCCGTATTTCTCGAAGAATTCCGCCGGCGGCGTCGCGCTCGCCCAGTCGACGATGGTGCCGAGGAAGACGAAAAGCGCCATCTCGATGAGCGAGCTCATCAAAGACACTATGACGATCGCGGCGAGCAGCCCGCGCACCGGCTTCAGGAAGAACCGGTAGAATGCGATCATCCTGTCCGGCGGCCGGATGACCGGCGCCGGCGCGAAGGGATCACTCAGGCGGGCGAACCAATTGAGCATGTCTGACTTTACCGTATTCGAGATCGGCGCGGCCGCCCGGCGCCGAAGCAAGATACGGCAAGCTTCATAGATAGGCACGCGTTCTTGCGAAGGATACATGGTCGCGATCGCGCTCTACCAGCCGGACATTCCCCAAAACGCCGGAAACATCCTCAGGCTGGGCGCCTGCCTCGGCGTGCCGGTGCATCTGATCGGACCGGCCGGATTCGACATTTCCGATCGGGCGCTGAAGCGCGCCGGGATGGATTATCTCGACCAGGCGGAGATCGTCCGCCACGTCGATTGGCAAGGCTTCGAAACGGCACGACGCCGCGCCGGGCGGCGGCTGGTCCTGCTCACGACCAGCGGCGAGATCGCCTGTGCCGACTTCGGCTATGCCGCTTCGGACATGCTTCTCTTCGGCCGGGAGAGCGCCGGCGTCCCGGACCAGGTGCACGCCGCGGCGGACGCTCGTCTCGTCATTCCAATGCGGCCAGGGATGCGCTCGCTCAACGTCGCCTCCGCTGCCGCGATGGCGATCGGCGAGGCGCTGCGGCAGACCGCGGGCTTTCCGGCGGTTGCCACAAAGCACCGAAGTGTGTGAAGTCGCGACGGTCCGAAGCCTCCGGCATCAGAGCCATGCCCCTTCCCGCCGACCTCGACGACAAAAAGAAGCGCGCCTTCGAATGGTTCATGGAGCTCCGCGACCGGATCGCTGCGGCGCTTGACGCGATCGAGAACGACCTGCCCGTCGGTATGCCGTTTGCCGACCGCCCGCCGGGGCGGCTGATCAAGCGGCTCTGGCAGCGAAAGGATCACACCGGCGCCGACGGCGGCGGCGGGGTGATGGGGACGATGCACGGCCGCGTCTTCGAGAAGGCGGGCGTCCATGTCTCGGCGGTCCACGGCGAGTTCTCGCCCGAGTTCCGCAAGGACATCCCCGGCGCCGAGGAGGACCCGCGCTTCTGGGCGGGCGGCATCTCGCTGATCATCCACCCGCGGAACCCCAATGTTCCCGCCGTCCATATGAACACGCGGATGGTGGTGACGAGCCGGCTCTGGTTCGGCGGCGGCGCCGACCTGACCCCGGTCCTCGACCGCCGCCGGCTCCAGGGCGACCCCGATTCGCGCGATTTTCATGCCGCCATGCGCGCTGCCTGCGCCGCGCACGCGGTCGCCGACTACGAGCGCTACAAGGCCTGGTGCGACGAGTATTTCTTCCTCAAGCACCGCAACGAGATGCGCGGCATCGGCGGCATCTTTTACGACTACCTGAACTCGGGCGACTGGGAGGCCGACTTCGCCTTCACCCGCGACGTCGGGCTGGCTTTTCTCGACATCTACCCGAAGCTGGTGCGGCGGAATTTTGCGATGCCGTGGACCGAGGCCGACCGCGAGGAGCAGCTCGTCCGCCGCGGCCGCTATGTCGAGTTCAACCTGATGTACGACCGCGGCACCATCTTCGGCCTCAGGACCGGCGGCAACGTCGACTCGATCCTGTCGTCGATGCCGCCGGTGGCGAAATGGCCGTGATCAATGCCACTTAGCTTGTCGATCGTGGCGGCGTAGCCTATGTATGTTGCTACCCATATCGCTTAACCCATAGATATGGCACATGAAGACCACGATCGAGATATCTGACCCATTGCTTCAGCGGGCGCGACGAGTCGCCGCTCGCGATGGCACGACCTTGCGTGCCCTGATTGAGCAGGGCTTGCGCCATGTCGTCAGCGACAGGGAGGCGCCGCAGCGGTTCAGGCTCCGGGACGCTTCGGTAAAGGGGCAGGGCCTCCAACCCGAGTTTCGCGACGCGGGCTGGGAGAAGCTGCGTGAACTGATCTATGAGGGACGCGGTGGGTGATCGCAGTCGACGCTAACATCCTGGTCTACGCGCATCGCCGCGATTCGCCCCATCATGCAGTGGCACGCCAATGCGTTCTCGAACTCGCCGAAGGTCGGACGTCCTGGGTGCTGTTTTGGCAGAGCGTCCACGAATTCATCGGGATCGTCACCCACCCCCGCATTTATGAGCCACCGAGCACGATCACGCAGGCGCTCGACCAGATCGACGCCTGGATGGAATCACCGACCGCGGTGATCCTCACCGAATCCGGGAACTACTGGAAAGAACTCCGCGCGGTGGCCGTTGCCGGGCGCATTTCGGGTCCACGCGTTCACGACGCTCACATCGCCGCCCTGTGTCTTGAGCATGGTGTAGCCGAGCTTTGGAGCGCGGACCGCGATTTCAGCCGGTTCCCAACCCTCAGAGTGGTCAATCCTTTGGTTCCTTGATCGAGGAACGCCCGAGGCTGTCGGGCCGAACCTCCGTTCGAGGAGCGGCCCTGCGTCGTTGGTTTGGTCCGCCCACTTGGTAGATCCCGCCTCGCCGCTCTACTGCCCCGCGGCGATCATCTGCTGGAGCCGCGAGCGGAGGGTTGCCTTGTCGGGCTGGAAGTCGCGCTCGATCCACCAGGCCTCGAGGTCCTTCAGCATCGCGCCGATTGCTGGTCCGCGCGCCGCTCCGGCGCCGAGGGCATCGCGCCCGCCAAGCGGGAAGCGGGGCGGCGGCCAGCGGTCGGGGAGCCGATACAAGCTTGCCGACGCGTCGTCTTCGCCGTCGGCGGTTCTGCCGCGCCACGCCGAGGCGAGCGCCACGGCGCCCCTGAACATGGCGGGGCCGAGCCCATAGAGGAGCCGGCGCGCCTCGCGCTCGGACGGCGCCGGCGGAAGGTTGCGCATCGCCGCGACCGCGCCGAGCATCAGGTCGCGCTCGGCATTGGCGAGGCGAAGGCGTTCGGCGAGGCGCCATACGTCTTCCTCGACACGGCAACCCATGGCGGCGAGGCGAAGCGCAACCGACGGATTCTCGCCGAGCGTCTCCTCGAATGACACGTAGCGGCCGAAGGGGCCGATATAGGCCACCCCGCCGAGGACGACCGGAAGCACGCCGGCGTCCTGCATGGCGGCAACCGTGCCGACGGCATGCCTGGCAAGGACGAGTCGGCGCATTTCCTGGCCGATCCGTTCGGCCGACAGGGCGCGGATGCCGTCCCTCGCGCGGATCGCCGCCGACAGTCCGTCGGCGTCGAGCCCTCTTTCGCCGAATTCGGCGTTGAAGCGGAAGAAGCGGAGGATGCGAAGGCGATCCTCGGCGATCCGCTGGCTGGCGTCGCCAATGAAACGGATGCGCCTGGCCACGATGTCGGCGAAGCCGCCGAGCGGGTCGCGAACCCTCCCTGTATGATCGACCGACAATGCGTTGACCGTGAAGTCGCGGCGCTGCGCGTCGGCTTCCCAGTCGCGGCCGAAGCGGACGACCGCATGGCGTCCGTCGGTCTCGACGTCCTCGCGAAGCGTCGTCACCTGATGGCCGACCCCGTCGGCGACGAGGGTCAGCGTGCCGTGCTCGACGCCGGTCGGCACCGCCTTCAGTCCCGCCGCCGCGGCCCGCGCCGCGACGGCGTCTGGCGGCGCCGTCGTCGCGAAGTCGATCTCACCGACCGGCAGCCCGGCCAGCGCGTTCCTCACCGCGCCTCCGACGATGCGGACTTCGTCGCCGTCGCGCTCGAGCGCCGCGAAGATGCGGCGAATCGCCGGCGCCTGAAGCCACTCGGCATCGGCAAGGCTCGGAAGGGCCGCCGTCATGCACAACCGCCGCTATTCGAAATGCCCGGGGACGAGGACGCCGTCGATCACTTTCGCCGGCACATAATGGCTGCCGGGCGACGACCCGGTGAACTGGATGAAAACCAGCAGGGCGGCGAACATCAAAATCGCCCCGCCGGTGGCCAGCCACGCGATCGTCTTGACCGGCCAGTCGCCGGCATTGCGGATGCTGCCGCGGGTCGCGAACAGCCAGGCCGCGTAGCCGAAGAAGGGCAGGAGAAAGAAGATCGCATTGAAGGCGATAAGCCGCGCCATCTACCCGTATACCGCCTCATAGAGCCCGCGGACGATCCCCGCGGTGACGCCCCATATATAGCGTTCCTCGAAGGGCATCTCATAGAAGGAGCGCATTACCCCGCGGAGTTCCCGGCTGCCTCGCCGATGATTGGCCGGCGTCATCAGGAACGCGAGGGGAACCTCGAAGGCGTCTTCGACCTCATGCGGGTTGAGGATAAGCCGGTAGGTGGGATCGACCCGGGCGACGACCGGCACGACGCGATAGCCGGTCCCGCTGAGATAGGGCGGAAGCGCCCCGATCGGCTCGGCCAGCCGTGGATCGAGGCCGATCTCCTCTTCGGCCTCGCGCAGCGCGGCCGCCGTCGCCGAGGCGTCGTGCGGGTCGATCTTCCCGCCGGGAAAGGCGATCTGCCCGGCATGGGCGCTGAGATGCGGAGTCCGCACCGTGAACAGCACCGTCGCCGCCGGCTCGCGGGCGACGACCGGGATCAGCACCGCGGCGTCGCGGTAGACGAGGTCGCTTCGGACAAAGCCCGGATTGAGGACGTGGTCTCCCGGCAGCAATTCGTCGGTCTCGGCGAAACCGGGCGCGGCATGGTTCAGGCGTTCCGCCGCCAAAGGAAAGAAGACGGCGGGAGAAAAGTCGGATTGGGCGAGGCCCTCGGACATGGTTCCTATGTCTATGGCTGCGGGCCGCATCGGACAGACCCAAATCCCGCGGGTCGTGCGTCCCGGTAACAATGCCGCGCGGCTGTACGTCATCGGGCTCAGGACGGCCTTTGTTTTGCCGTGCTTTGCCCTATCTCATCGTCGCTCAGGTCGCTCGGCGACACGGCCTGCGGCGCGCAATGCTCTATTGTGCTGGCGTCGCTCATGCAAGATTGACGGAGCGAATGGCTCCGAAGCAGGTCGAGTAAAGGGTATGCCAAGCCGATGAGCGCGCTCAGCCAACCACCGCTGCCGATCGATCCCGAGCAAGATCGTCGCCGACGTCGAAGCCGCCGTCGCCAGGATCGGCGCCGCTCGCGACGCGATCGCCAAGGTCATCTACGGTCAGGAAACCGTCGTCGACCGGGCGCTGATCACCATTCTCGCCGGCGGCCATGGGCTGCTCATCGGCGTGCCCGGTCTCGCCAAGACCAAGCTGGTCGAGACCATCGGCACCGTCTTCGGCCTCAGCGCCGCCCGCGTCCAGTTCACCCCCGACCTGATGCCCTCCGATATCCTCGGCTCGGAGGTGATGGACGTCGCCGCCGACGGCAGCCGGGCCTTCCGCTTCGTGCCCGGACCGGTATTCACGCAGCTCCTCATGGCCGACGAGATCAACCGGGCCAGCCCGCGCACCCAGTCGGCGCTCCTCCAGTCGATGCAGGAGCACCATGTCACCGTCGCCGGCATCCCGCCATGACCTTCCGGCGCCGTTCCATGTGCTGGCCACCCAGAACCCGCTCGAGCAGGAGGGGACCTATCCGCTTCCCGAGGCGCAGCTCGATCGTTTCCTGCTGCAGATCGACGTCGTCTATCCCGATCGCGACGGCCGAGCGGCGGATGCTGTTCGAGACCACCGGCGCCACCGAGGCGACCGCCGAACGTGTCCTCGACGCCGGTATGGTGAAATCAATCCAGCAGCTCGTCCGCCGCATGCCGGTCGGCGAATCGGTGGTCGAGGCGATCCTCAATTTCGTGCGCTCGGCGCGGCCGGGCGAGGGCGACCCGAAATTGGCGACCGCCATCGCTTGGGGCCCCGGCCCGCGCGCCAGCCAGGCGCTGATGCTGGCGGTGCGCGCCAGGGCCTTGATCGACGGACGGTTTGCGCCCTCGCTCGACGATGTCGCCGAACTCGCCGAGCCCGTGCTCAAGCACCGGATGGCGCTTTCCTTCGCGGCGCGCGCCGACGGCCTCACCGTCAACGACGTGATCGCAGAGCTCAAGACCAAGATCGGCTAGCCATGGCGCGGCACGCGGGTTCGACGGGCGACACCGGCTCGGTCCGTGGAGCGCTGACCGAGGCGAAGGGCGTCGCCGGGGGTCTTCCCGACCTTCTCATCGAGGCCCGTCGGGTCGCCGCGACCGTCGTCGCCGGCTGGCATGGACGGCGCATCGCCGGCCGTGGCGAGACCTTCTGGCAATTTCGGCCGTTCACGCCGGGCGAGGCCGCCGCCACCGTCGATTGGCGCCGCTCGGCGCGTGACGATCATCTCTATGTCCGCGAGAAGGAGTGGGAAGCCGCGCACATGATGTGGCTGTGGGCCGACCTCTCCGCGTCGATGGACTTCCGCTCGCGGCTGTCGCCGGTGGGCAAGCGCGACCGCGCCCTGGTCCTCCTCCTGGCGCTGAGCGAATTGCTCGCCGCCGCCGGCGAACGGGTCGGGCTTCTCGGCGAGAGCGGCCCGATCCTCTCCCGAAACGCCGCCGAGCGGATCGCCGATTTCCTCGCGCACGCGGCGGCGCGGCGCCCGGAGACCCGGCCGCTCCGCCGCTTCACCGATGTCGTCCTCTTCGGCGATTTTCTCGATCCGATCGCCGAGACCGAGGCGACGCTCGATGCGATCGTCAAATCGGGGGCGCGCGCCCATCTCGTCCAGATCCTCGACCCGATCGAGGAGACCTTCCCCTATACCGGGCGGACCGAGTTCCTCGATCCGGAGACCGGTATCCGCCACATCGTCGGGCGCGCGGAGCAGTATCGTGACGATTACGTGCTTCGGCTGGCGGCGCTGCGCGAGCGCCTGACGCTGCTCTGCCGGCGCCTCGACTGGACCTTCCTCGTCCACCGCACCGACCGGCCGGCGACGGAACCGCTCCTCGCCCTGCACGCGCGTCTCGCCGACCGGCATTCGCAATCGGCCTACTCCGCCTTGGGACGGGCGGCATGAGCGGCATTCCCTTCGCCTTCGCCTATCCGCCGATCCTGTTCGCGCTGATCGCGCTGCCGCTGATCTGGTTTCTGCTCCGGGTGACGCCGCCGAAGCCGCGGACCGAAAGCTTCCCGCCGACCCGGCTGCTCCTTGAGATTTCGCGGAAGGAAGAGCAGCCGGCGCGGACGCCGTGGTGGCTGATCCTGCTCCGCTGCCTGGTCGCCGCGCTCCTCATCTTTGCGCTCGCCGGGCCGATCTACCGCCCGACCACCGAGCAGGCGCCCGGCGCCGGCCCGCTGCTCGTCGTCCTCGACAATGGCTGGGCCGCGGCGCCGAAATGGGATGCGATCGGCGAGACGGCGCGGCGCATCATCGGGCTTGCCGAGTCGGAAGGACGCCCGATCGCGCTCGTCGCCACCGCCGACGGGCCGTCGCAGGAACTGGCGCCGGCCGATGCCGGCGAGATCAGGCGGCGGCTCGAGGCGCTGGCGCCGCGCCCCTTCAATGCCGACTACGCGGCGCTGCTTCCGGTCCTCGACGCCGCGGTCAAGTCCAACGGCTATGGCGGCGCCGTCTGGCTCTCCGACGGCATCGCCCATGACGGCGCCGACTCGCTCGGCACTTTCCTGACGGAGCGGCTTGGCGGTCCGCTCGTCGTCTACGCCGATTCCTCGTCCGAGGTGATGGCGCTCAAGCCGCCGGTCGGCGCCGCCGACGCCCTGGTGGCGCCGGTCATCCGCGCGAGCGGCGAGTTTCCCGCCGCCGGTTTCGTCCGCGCCACCGACATCAAGGGCCGCTCGATCGGCGACGTGCCGTTCAGCTTTCCCGCCGGCAGCAAGCAAGCCGAGGCGCGGATCGAACTGCCGGTCGAGCTCCGCAACGACATCGCCCGGCTCGACATCGTCGGTTCCGACACCGCCGGCTCGGTCCAGCTCCTCGACGAGCGCTGGCGCCGCCGCCGCATCGGCCTGCTTTCGGGCGCCGCCGCCGACGCGGCTCAGCCGCTGCTCTCGCCGCTCTACTATATCGCCCGCGCCGTCCAGCCCTTCGCCGATGTCGACGAGCCGCGCGACGCCAATGCCGCCGTCGCGGTGCCGCAACTGATCGACGCCGGCGTGTCGGTGATCGCGATGGCCGATATCGGCACGCTGCCGCCGGAGGTCGAGGACCAGGTGGCGAAATGGGTGGCGGCCGGCGGCACCCTGGTGCGCTTCGCCGGCCCGCATCTCGCCGCGTCGACCGATGCGCTGGTGCCGGTCAAGCTCCGCAACGGCGACCGCGTGCTCGGCGGCAGCCTCACCTGGGAGGAGGAGCAGCCGCTCGCGAGCCTGTCCGAGTCGAGCCCGTTCGCCGGCATGCCGGTGCCGAACGATGTCCTGGTCAAGCGGCAGGTGCTCGCCGAGCCGGATGGCGCCCTCGCCGAAAAGACCTGGGCGGCGCTGGCCGATGGCACGCCGCTCGTCACCGCCGCGCAGTCCGGCAAGGGCTGGCTCATCCTTTTCCACGTCACCGCCGATACAAGCTGGTCGAATCTCCCGCTTTCCGGCACATTTGTCGAAATGTTGCGGAGGATCACCGCCTTCTCCAGCGTCGCCAAGACCCATGCCGCGGCCGAGCCCGGCAAGGCGCCTGCCACCATCGCGCCCTACCGGCTGCTCGATGGCTACGGTCACTTCACCGCGCCGGGTCCGGAGGCCCAGGCGATTCCCGCCAGTCTCGATGACGTCGTCCCCGGCGTCGAGCATCCTCCGGGCCTTTACGGCAGCGAGGACGGGTTTGTCTCACTCAACCTGATGGACGAGAACGCCTCGCTCGCGCCGTTCGACCCTTCGCTTGCCTCCGGCGCCCGCGTCCAGCGCTATCCGACCGAGGCGCCGACCGAGCTGCGGCCCTGGCTGCTGGCGCTCGCCCTCGGCCTCTTCCTCCTCGATGCGCTCGCCGTGCTCTTCCTCAACGGCGGCCTCGGCTTCGGCCGGCGGCGGCCGGCGGCAACCGCCGCAATCGCGGTGCTCGCCGCCCTGGCGGTCGCGGCGATCGCCACCTCGGCCTTGGCCGACGAGGCGAGCGACCAGTTTGCCCTCAACGCGGTCAACAAGACCCATCTCGCCTATGTCATCACCGGCAACGCCGAGCTCGACGCCACCAGCAAGGCCGGGCTGCACGGACTGTCCGAGATCCTCGCGGAGCGGACCGCGCTCGAGCCGGGCGACCCGATCGGCGTCGATCCGTCCAAGGACGAGCTGACTTTCTTCCCGCTTCTCTACTGGCCGCTCGATCCCGACGGGCCATTGCCGTCGTCGGCGACCATGGCCCGGGTCGACGCCTATATGCGCGAAGGCGGCTCGGTCCTCTTCGATACCCGCGACGAGCTTGAGCGTTCGAGCGGGGTGAACAGCTTCAGCGGCACCCCGGCCGTCGAGCGGCTCCGGCAGATGCTGGCCAATCTCGATATCCCGCCGCTCGAGCCGGTGCCGGCGGACCACGTCCTCACCAAGGCGTTCTACCTTCTCAACGATTTCCCCGGCCGCTACGCCGGCGGCCCGCTCTGGGTCGAAGCCACCCAGTCGGGCGACCAGCCCGCCGATCGTCCGGCGCGGGCCGGCGACGGCGTGTCGAGCATTCTCATCACCGAGAACGATTTCGCCGCCGCCTGGGCGATGGACGACAGCGGCTCGCTGCTCTATCCGACCGTCCCGGCCGATCCGCTGCAGCGCGAGATGGCCTTCCGCTCCGGCATCAACATAGTCATGTACACGCTCACCGGCAACTACAAGGCCGACCAGGTGCACGTGCCGGCGCTGCTTGAAAGGCTCGGCCAGTGAACTGGTCGGTCGCCATCGAGCCGCTGCTCCCGGCATGGCTGCTGATCGCCGCCGGAATCGTCTCGATCGCCTTGATGGTCCCGGGCATAGTCCGGCGCCAGCGCGGCGCGTGGCTGCGGGCGGCGGCGGTGCTGATCCTCTTCGCGGCGCTGCTCAATCCGGTGGCGCTCCGCGAGGAACGCGATCCGCTGCCGACGGTGGTGGCGCTCGTCACCGACCAGAGCGCGAGCCAGTCGCTCGACGGACGCGACAAGGCGACCGCCGCGGCGAAGGCCGCGCTCGAGGCCCGCCTCGCCGAGTTCCACAATATCGAGGTTCGTACCATCGACGCCGGCGCGCCCGGCGGCATGGTCGACGGCACCATGCTGTTCGGTCCGCTCGCGGCCGGCCTGGTCGATGTGCCGCCCGAGCGGCTCGGCGCGGTAGTGATGCTGACCGACGGCCAGGTGCATGACGTTCCCGCCAATGCCGACAGTCTCGGCGGCGCGCCGCTGCATGTCCTTCTCTCCGGCCGCGATGGCGAGATCGACCGCCGCATCGTCATCGACAGCGCGCCTCGCTTCGGCATCGTCGGCGAGAGCCAGACCATCCGCTACCGCGTTCTCGACGACGGCGTGTCACCGGGCGGCGAGCAGGTCCGGGTCAATGTCACCCGCGATGGAAATCCGCTGTCGAGCGAATTGGTCACCGCCGGCGAGGAGGGCGAGCTGACCGTCGACATCGCCCATGGCGGACCCAACATCCTCGAATTCGAAGCCGAGCCGCTGTCCGGAGAGCTCACCGAGATCAACAACCGCGCCGTCGCCGAGATCGAGGGGATTCGCGAGAATCTTCGCGTCCTTCTGGTTTCCGGCGAACCCCATGCCGGCGAGCGCACCTGGCGGAACCTGCTCAAGTCGGACGCCGCCGTCGACCTCGTCCACTTCACCATTCTGCGTCCGCCGGAGAAGCAGGACGGGACGCCGATCAACCAGCTCTCGCTCATCGCCTTTCCGACTCGCGAGCTGTTCTCCGAGAAGATTGACCAGTTCGACCTGATCATCTTCGACCGCTACCAGCATCGCGGCGTGCTGCCGATCCTCTACTTCGACAACATCGCCCGCTATGTGCGCGACGGCGGCGCCCTGCTCGTCGCGGCCGGTCCCGACTATGCGGATGACGGCAGCCTCTACAACACGCCGCTGTCGCCGATCCTGCCGGTGGCGCCGACCGGCACCATCACCGAGAAGCCGTTCTACGCCGAGGTCACCGACGCCGGAGCCCGGCACCCGGTGACCCGCGACCTCGACGGCTCCAGTTCCAACCCGCCGCATTGGGGGCGCTGGTTCCGCGTCATCGACGTCGAGCAGCCGGCCGCCGGCACCACCGTCATGAAGGGCGCCGACGACAAGCCGCTCCTCATCCTCAACCGGGTCGATCAGGGGCGGGTGGCGCTGCTTCTCTCCGACCAGGCCTGGCTTTGGGCGCGCGGCTTCGAGGGCGGCGGGCCGCATGTCGACCTGCTCCGCCGGCTGGCGCACTGGCTGATGCAGGAGCCCGACCTCGAGGAGGAGGCGCTCCGCGCCAGCGCCCGTGCCGGCGAGCTCACCATCGAGCGGCAGACCATGGCCGACCAGACCGGCCCGGTCACGCTTCGCTCGCCGTCGGGCAAGATGGAGACGCTCGAATTGAAGTCGGTCGAGCCGGGGCTGTGGCGGACGACAATCAAGGCCGACGAGATCGGGCTGTGGCGCGTCGAGCAGGGCGACAAGCGCGCCTTCGCCCATGTCGGCCCGGCCAACCCGCGCGAATTCACCGATGCCCGTTCGACCGACGCGCTCCTCAAGCCGATCGCCGGGGAAACCCATGGCCGCATCGCCCGGATGGACGACTCCTCCGGCGGCCTCGACCTTCCCCGCATCGTCCCGATCCACGGCGGCACCACGATGTCGGGTTCGGACTGGATCGGCGTGCGCATGACCGACGCGAGCGTGCTCAAGGGCATCGTCCGCGTCCCGCTCTTCGGCGGCTATGCCGGCCCTGCCGCCTTCCTGGCGCTCATCGTCCTCCTTTTCCTCCCCGGCCTCACCTGGTTCCGCGAAGGCCGGTAGGTTTCGGCAGCCTGTCATCCTGCAGCCGTGGTATACCCTCGATGTGGTTCGCTGGGCTGCTCGGAGGGAGCCAAAATGGTGCTGAATTGGGACGCGCAGCTCGTCAGGTTGTCTGTATTTTCGCCAGCAGTAGTCACGATTTCCGACACTGATTGGGCGGCAATTACCGGCGAGGGTGAATTGGAGATTCGCCAGAACTTGCCAGGTGGAAAGCAACTGTCGGGGCCGTTTGGCGGGGCGCGCTTCCCTTACCAGTGTTGGCGGCAGGCTCGACCTTATCCTCGGGCCGGTTGAGAGGGAGGATGCCGGTCGACCTGTCTTCCCAATCCTTGGACCCCTAGAAGTCGTGGTGGACACCTTCAAGGGAGCTACTCTGCCATGGCTCCGAGAAGCAAACTTCCCAGTGGTTCGCCTAGCGTTTGGCGCAATTGTCCTGACCAAGACTGAAACCCGAACACGCGCATACGAGGTGCTTAAAGGGCTTCTAAAGTCGGTGACGGTCGACCCGGAGGAAATGCGTGACCTTCTCTATCGCGTCAACTGGCCGGCAACGAGCAGGACTGTTCCAGACCTCAAAATAAATCGCCTGACAAACTGGTCCGCGATAATCTTTCTAGTGAAACTCTTTGCTCTGACAGGGACTAGGGTCTCCGAGCCAGACGCGCTGGCCGACGCGGTCCACGCGGTACGCCTGGAAATGGATCACAATAGCCATGAATCTCGATCTGACCCGTTTGACCGACAACTCTTGGCAATCATATATGAGGAACTGGTCGAGCTGGCACTAGAGAATGCGACGAAGGGTGAGAAGCCGTGACGGAGGTCTCGACTTGGGTGGATGCACGATCAACCGAAACCTTTTCGGTTCAGGATGCTTGGCGCGTATCGTCCGATCTTCCAGAAATAATGGACTCAATTGACCGGCGTTCTGGCCTCAAGGTGATTGAGGCGGAACCGGCGGGGATGACTTTTGATAGCAGGCTGGGTCGCACTATGCAGCGGCATGCGTTTCGTCGCGCTCATCTACACCGCCTACCGTTGCCGTGGCCCATCGGACGTGTGACCAGCGGTGCGCCAATACCTCTGTTCGAGTTTTACGGGGGGGAGCAATCGGTGGGCTTGACTGATATTTTTTATCGCAAACGTAGTGCCTCAAACGTCTGGCAGCCAGGATTCTCACTGATCGCGTTTCGCGATGATAGCTCAGTCTCCCAGTGGCTCGAAACATTCGTGCTTGCGGCGGATAGCGCGGCAACCGGAATGCCCATTACCCCGTTCCGTCAGGAACCGACAAATGTTGGCCCGCTTTCAGGATTCGATGTTTACATGAACCGGAACTGGGATGGCCTTGATGCCGATCCCATAACCCAAGGCACCATCGATGCCGCTCGAGAATTGATCGGCGCTCTCCCGACGGACGTCGCTCCACCGGACGTGGCTCCCGGTGCCGATGGAACGATTGGACTAGAATGGATTTCAGATAGCGGTCCGCTCCGCAAACTCTATCTGGATGTCGGGCCGGGAAAAGTTTGGCGTGCGTACTGGCGGCGCACGAGTGGCGAAACCGGACGAGTCTCCCACCAGGCGATCGATGAGGAGATTAGCGGCCAAATTGCAGCTTTCTTCAAAGAGCTGAAGTCATAGCTGGCATGCCTTTATCAGATGGCGATCCAGCCGACGACGAGGACGTTTGGTTTCGCGTCCTAACTGAAAGTCGTTACATTAAGAATGGGCGCATTCATCACAGTGCATTCACGGGCCGGAGAACCATCGCCCCGCCGGCGAAGAGCCGGCCTTGGAACCATGAAATATCGGGCCGCCTTCGATCTCTGTGTCTAGATGTCGAAGCCGAGGCGAGAGCCTACTGTGTGCTCGCGACCGAGCGTAGCGGACAAACGAAGGAGTTCGCGGGCGTAATGTTTTCGTTTGTGGCACGAGCCCGGACAAAGTTCGCGAACATTACAACGAGTGTCTACTATACGCCCCTTAATGACGACCCAGCCCATGGTGATCTCACTTTTAGTGGTTCGAGCGGTGCCGATGTCGAGCCTGGTGGCGTAGTCTGGGATTGGCTTCAGGACACAATGATCGGCTTGCATCCGCCGCAACTGTTGCTTCTGCCGGACACCTCAAAAAAGCAAGCTTAATGGCGCGATTGAGCGCGTCTCACCCTGCATCCGTCTTGCCGGGCCCTTAAGCCCCGCCAGCGCATCCTCGCTCAGCCCGGCGACCAGCACCCGGTCCGGGTCGACCGGCGCCGGCAGGGTGATGGCGCCGCGGTCGAGCCGGCGGAAGCCGAGCGGGCCGTAATAGGGCTCGTCGCCGACCAGGAGGACGATCCGGTGCCGATTGGCGCGGGCCGCCTCCACCGCGATCCGCACGAGCTCCTTGCCGGCGCCGCGGCCCTTGTAGTCCGGCTTCACCGCGAGCGGACCGAGAAGCAGCGCCGGCCGCTCGCCGATCGCAATCGGCGTCAGCCGCACCGAGGCGATGAATCCGCCGCCGGAGAGGGCGACGAAGGACAGCGCCGGGTCATGCCGCACGCCCTCGCGGAGCCGGAAGGCGGCACGGGCGAAACGGCCCGGGCCGAACGCCTCGGCGTGAAGAGTTTCGATCTCGGCCTCGTCGGCCGGCTGTTCCAGGCGATAGGTGAAGCCGTTGCTGGTCATGGGAACGGAGGTCTCGCGAATCCGGGGCGATCGGGCCCGGCTCTCGGAGCCCCGTTTCAGGCGGGAGCGTTACCCGAAGCGAGCCGGACGGCGGCAAGCGACGCGCTCTGGCGTCGGTCGCTTCGTCGTCGCTGGATCCGGCCGATATGCATCTTGCCCGCCCTTCAGGGGCGCGCCGATAGCACGTCGCCCGTCGCCGGTCAAAGCCCGATTACCACTCCGCCGCCGGCTCGGTCCGTCCGGCGATCTCGTCGAGCCGGCGTCGCGTCGCGTCGGTGGTGCCGGCGGGAAGGCCGCCGGGAGCGAAGAAGCCGCTGTCGACGATTTCGAGGTTGCGCGGCGGCGGCCGCGCCTGCTCCCACTCGCGGCAGACATAGAGCGCGACATGGTCGCGCGGCGAGGCCAGCGTGTTGTGATAAAGGCCGAACAGCGCCGGCGCGGCGGAGAGGCGGATGCCGCCTTCCTCCAGCAGCTCCCGCTCCATCGCTTGCCGGATGGTCTCGCGCTTCTCGACGCCGCCGCCCGGCATGTACCAGCCCCTGATGTAGCTGTGGCGGACGAGGAGAACGCCCCCGTCGCGGTCGAACACGGCGGCTCGGACGCCGAGGGTCATGCCGCGGCGGAAACGCGAATAGGTGAGATAGAGACGGGTGGGGAAGTGGATCGGTCGCTTCATTCCGGCTCACCACTCACGACGTCGGCGCGAGGCCCGACCGTCGTTTCCCGCCCCGGCCGCCCTCGCTCGCCGCCCCGCCGATGCCTATATGACGGGCGAGGTCAGCCAATCGCCGCATGTTCATCCTAGCCCATATTTCCGACCCGCATCTCGGGCCGTTGCCGCCGGTGCGCTGGCGCGAGCTCGCCTCGAAGCGGGCCATCGGCTACGCCAACTGGCGGCGGCGGCGCGGCGCGCTGCTCGAGCCGGCCAGCCTGTCGGCGCTGGTCGATGACCTCAAGGCCCAGGCCCCGGACCACATCGCCGTCACCGGCGATCTGATCAATATCGGACTGCCCGCCGAGATCGATGCGGCGCGGGGCTGGCTTGACGAGACTCGGCGCGGCGACCGACGTCTCGCTCGTCCCCGGCAACCACGACGCCTATCTGCCCGGCGCGGTGCGCCGCTACCGGCGGAGCTGGAGCTCCTTCATGGAGGACGACGAGGGTGAGGAGGGCTTCCCCTATGTCCGCCGCCGCGGACCGGTGGCGCTGGTGGGCGTGTCGAGCGCCGTCGCCACGGCCCCGCTGATGGCGACGGGCCGGGTCGGCGATGACCAACTCGAAGCGCTGGGCGAGACGCTCGACGCGCTCGGCCGGGAGGAGGTGTTCCGCGTCGTCCTCATCCACCACCCGCCGGTCCCGCGCTCGACGCCGTGGCATCGCCGCCTGATCGGTGCGCGCCACTTCCGCAGGGCGGTGCACAAAGCCGGCGCCGAATTGATCCTCCACGGGCACAATCACGTGACGAGCGTCGCGAGCCTCCCCGGTCCGGACGCCGCGGTGCCGGTGGTCGGCGCGGCCGCGGCCTCGCTCCGGCCGCGCGACGGCATCCCGCGCGGCAGCTACATCCTCTACCGGATCGCCCGGTCGAACGGCGGGTTCGTCTGCGACATGGTCGAACGCGGCGCGCGGGTTTCCGGCGGCGTCGTCGAAACCATCGCCGAGCGCCGGCTGTCGGGCGGGTGATCGGAGGGTGCGCGTCCCGCGCACCGGGCGGCGGGACGCCGCCCTCCCATTCTTAGACCTTGCGGCAGGGTGCCTGGGCGCCCCTCAGATCGGCACGGTCACCCAGGCATAGCCGAGGAGGCCGATGATGCCGATGAGCAGCCCGGCGAGGAAGGCGGCGATCACCCAGCCGAGGGTTGCCCGGTCGGGGCGGCCGGAGACGGCGAGGGGCGTGCCGGTCGCGTCGGCGAGCGGGAAGCGCCGGGGCGGGCGGGATGGCGTTTCCTGCCTGAAGGCGCGCTTGAGGAGCCAGTCGCCTTCCATCGCCCGCTCGCGCTCGATGATGCGCTCGGCGACGTAGTTGGTGATCGTGTCCGCCATCGCCTCGATCGCGGCCGTCTCGAGGACGACGGTCCGGCCGAGCCGGGTGTCCTTGAGGAAACGGTAGGTGCGGCGGTCGCGGTCCATGACCACGAACGCGGTCATGTCGATCCAGAGCCGGGGCGGGGTGCCGCCGGCGACATTGAAGAGGAAGGTTTCGTTCTCCTCGGGAATCTCGGCGAACACGCTGCGGAGCTCATCCGCCAGCATTTCCAGCCGCGCCCGCTCGGCGTCGCGCAATTCGACCACCACGTCCGAACGCTCGGTCTCCGCCGTCCGGACGCGGCGAATCGCGTCCTTCAGGCTGCGCACCGTGCCCGCGCCGCGGTTGTCGAAGCTGTCGCTCATTCCGGCCGGTTTCCCGAGCATGCTCGTCATGGTTAGCAGGGTGTTAGCAAATTACCATGCTTTTGGCATATGTATCGTTAACCTCAATGCCTTTGCACGGTTCGCGCCAGTCATGACGGCTTCGACCAGTTCGCTCCCGGCCGCCGCCGCCCGCGTTCAGGAAGCGGCGGAATCCCTCGGGCTCGACGCGAAGGTCGTGCTCATGCCGGACAGCACGCGGACCGCTGCCGAGGCGGCCGCGGCCTGCGGATGCGCGGTCGGACAGATCGTCAAGTCCCTGATCTTCAAGGGGAAGGAGAGCGGACGCCCGCTGCTCTTCCTCGTCTCGGGCAGCAACCGGGTCAACGAGAAGGCCGTGGCGGCGGCGATCGGCGAGGCGATTCTGCGCCCTGACGCCGATTTTGTACGCGCCGCGACCGGATTCGCCATCGGCGGGATTCCTCCGCTGGGACACGCTTCGCCGATTTCGGTCTGGCTCGACGAGGATCTGTTGCAATACGGGACGGTCTGGGCCGCCGCCGGTACGCCCAACGCGGTTTTCGCGGTCGATCCGGGACGGCTCCGGGACGTTACCCATGCCTCCGTCCTCAAAGTGACGTGACGTCGCCGGCGTCCTTGCCCCGCCGCGTCACGAAGACGTGACCGGTCACCACGAAGACCGGCTCGCCCTTCTGGTTGGTGCCGGTGGTTTCGACCGAGACGATCCCCCAGGCCGGCTTCGACGCGGATTTGCGTTTCCCCACGACGCGGCCGGCGAAGCTCACGGTGTCGCCGGGATAGACGGCGCGGAGCCATTTGAGGTCGTCGAAACCGGGCGAGGGGCCAAGGCCGGCCGGCGGCCGGCCGGCGATTGAGGTGCGCTCGGCCTCGCGGATGAAATAGCGCGAGAACAGGCTCATCATCACCGAGGCGGTGTGCCAGCCGCTGGCGCAGATCGCGCCGAACGGGCTCGCCTTCGCCGCCGCCTCGTCGAGGTGGAAGGCCTGCGGATCGTAGGCGAGGGCAAATCGGCGGATCTCCTCGGCGGTGAAGCGATGGGCGCCGAAGGGATGGACGCTGCCGACGATGATCTCCTCGTAGGTCATGGCGTCTCGCGCCGGCCGAAGAAGATCGGGTTCTCCATCCACACCACGGTCTCGCCGGCCTGGTTCACGACCTCGTGGCGGAAGCGAACGATGCCCATCTCCGGCCGCCGCGCCGAGGGCCGGACGTCGAGCACCGTCGAGGTGCCCTTGAGCCGGTCGCCGGGGCGCACCGGCTTCCGCCATTTCAATGTCTCGACGCCGGGTGCTCCCAGGCACGCCGACTCGACCAGGAAGCCGTCGCAGAGCATGCGCATGAGCAGCGCGCAGACATGCCAGCCGGAGGCGAACAGGCCGCCGGTCAGGTCGGTCGCCGCCGCGCGCTCATCGAGATGAAACGGCTGCGGGTCGAATTCGGCGGCAAAGGCGATCATCTCGGCGCGACCGACCTGCCGCTCGGGGAGCGGCAAGGCGTCGCCGACCGCGAAGTCCTCGAAATAGCGTTTGGCCATACCCCGTCTCCGCTCCGGCCGCGTCCCGGATCGATAGACCGAGCGGCGGAGTTGATCAATGCGGACAGGCCGCCGAGGCTCGGGAGGACTCGCGCAAAGATGAGTTCCGTCAGCCGCGCGAACCGGCTAGACGTTCTCTACAAACGGCGCTGCCGCCTTATTTCGAGCCACGACATGCCGCTGCCGACGATCATCCGCCCGCCGCCCGGCCGGTACTACCCGGACCGGCGCATGCCTGCCGCGTCGCACCGGGTCTGAATCGCCTCCGTGTCCGGGCATTCCGACGATCTCTGGGCGATCACCGCGTATTTCAACGCCGCCGGTTTTGCGCGGCGGCGCGAGAACTATCGCCGTTTCCGCCAGCATCTGAACGTGCCGCTCCTCGCCGTGGAACTCGCCTATGGGCAGGATTTCGAGCTTGGTCCGGCCGATGCCGAGATCCTTATTCAGTTCCGCGGCCGCGACGTCCTTTGGCAGAAGGAGCGCCTGCTCAATCTCGCCCTGCAGGCGCTGCCGCCGAGCTGCACCAAGGTGGTCTGGCTCGACTGCGACATCATTTTCGAATCGCCTGATTGGTCCGAGCGCGCACGCCGCCGCCTGGACGACATCGCCTTGTTGCAGCCGTTCAGCCATGCCCGTTTCTTGCCCTCCGGCTGGCTTCCCGGCTGTCCGGTGCCCGCCGATGCGCGGTTGAGGCATCCTCCGGCCTGTCTGATCGCCATGGGGGCATCTCCGGCGGCGGCCGTCGCCTACACCAACGATAAGCTCGTCCAGATGGATTACACGCCCGGCATGGCCTGGGCGGCGCGCCGGGAGGTTCTGCGGCACGGCCTCTACGACGCCTGCGTCGTCGGCGGCGGCGACGGCGCAATCATGCGGGCGGCGTTCGGATTTGCCGAAATGACCACGGAACTGCAGGCGATGAACCCGGCGCGGCGCGAGCACTATCTGGCCTGGGCCGCGGCGTTTCACGATGCGGTTCGAGGCGGTGTCGGCTTCGTCGACGGCGATATCCTGCATCTCTGGCACGGTCACGTCCACCATCGCCGCTACCTGGGCCGGCACCGTGATTTCGAGCCCTTTGGATTCGACCCGGCGACCGACATTGCCGTCGATGACAACGGCGGCTGGCGATGGAATTCCGACAAGCCGGATATGCATGCCTTCGTGCGCGACTATTTCGCCTCTCGGAACGAGGACGGGTAGACGGAGATGGACGGCGTTTTGCGGCGGCGCCCGTGTCCCCGGAACCTGATCAACTCGCTTCTTGGACCCTGAAAGGAGTCTGCATTTGCCCGATTCCGCCGCATCCCGTTCCGGCGATCTCTGGGGGGTGACCGCTTACTACAATCCGATCGGCTACAAGCGCCGGCGCAGCAATTACGATCTCTTCCGGAAGCATCTCAACCTCCCGCTGGTTACCGTCGAGCTCGCCTATGGAGACGAGTTCGAGCTCGGGGCGCAGGACGCCGATATTCTCCTGCAGCTCCGCGGCCGCGACGTGATGTGGCAGAAGGAGCGCCTTCTCAACATCGCCCTCGCCGCGCTGCCGCCAGGCTGCACCAAGATCGCCTGGCTCGACTGCGACCTCGTCTTCCAGTCCGCCGAATGGGCCGAGGCGACGAGCCGTCTCCTCGACCGCCATGCATTGGTGCAGCCCTTCACGCAGGTCTATCGAGCGCGGCCCGAGTGGCGTCCGGGGGATGTCCTTCCGGAGCAGAGCCGGGCGTTGCGCGCCGTCGGGGACATCCTCGAATCCGGTGTTTCGGTGGATGCCTGCGTGCGCGGCGGCGGCGAGGAGACGCGGTGCGCCCACGGCATGGCTTGGGCGTCGCGGCGCGAGCTCGTAGAACGCTGCGGCTTCTATGACGCCAATGTCATCGGCGGCGGCGACGCGGTGATCTTCCGCTCCGCCTTCGGCTATTTCGATCTGGTGGCAGAGCGAATGTGCCTGGGCGCGAACTGGCGGGAACACTACCGCGACTGGGCCGAGCCGTTTCATCGCGAGGTCCGCGGCAATGTCGGCAATGCGCCGGGCAACGTCGTCCATCTCTGGCACGGCGCGGTCGAGTATCGCCGCTACAGGAAGCGCTTTCGGGAGTTCGCGGCGTTCGAATTCGATCCGTTGAACGACATCGCCGTCAATGGAGACGGGGCGTGGCGGTGGAACACCGCGAAGCCTGAAATGCACGCCTTCCTCAGGGATTATTTCGTTTCGCGCCGCGAGGACGGCTGAGCTTCACGGCTTCCGGGTGCCGCCGATGCTGACGCAGAGGAGCCGGCACGGCTCGTCATAGGGCACCGACCAGCCGTGGCGCGTGCCGTTCTGGATGACCGTGTCGCCGGTATCGAGATCGACCGTGACGCCGTCGTCGAGCTTCATCACGCAGCGGCCGGAGAGCACATAGACGAAGTCGATCGACTCGGTCCGGTGCATGCCGGGGTGGTCGGGCTCCATCGCGTCGAGAAGGCCGGGAAGCATCCGCTGCGCCTCGGCAAGAGCCGCCGCCGCATCGAGTCCGGCGGGCCTCGGGGTCGCGTCGGGCGGGACGGTGATTTCCTCGAAACGGAACCCGCCGGCGGGCGGGAGCCAGGTCGTGTAGGGCGGCTCGGCGCCGGAATCGGGATAGGCCGGCGGCCGGTCGGCGCCCCAGAAATAGAGGAACTCGGTTCCCGGCATCATCGCCGGCCGCATCGGCTCGACGATGCCGTCGCTGATCACCCTCGACTTGCCCTCCGGCGACGTGCCGGTGACGACCCGCCGGGTTCCCGTCGCTGCCAACCGCCGCTCGCCCCCCCGCTCAGACGTTGAACTTGAAGAGAAGCACGTCGCCGTCCTTGACGACGTAGTCCTTGCCCTCGTCGCGAGCCTTGCCCGCCTCCTTCGCCGCCTGCTCGCCGCCGAGGGCGATGAAGTCGTCATAGGCGATGGTCTGGGCGCGGATGAAGCCCTTCTCGAAGTCGGTGTGGATGACGCCGGCGGCCTGCGGGGCTCGCGTGCCTTGTTCGATGGTCCAGGCGCGGACTTCCTTCGGCCCGGCGGTGAAGTGGGTGATGAGGCCGAGGAGCGCATAGCCGGCGCGGATCAGGCGGTCGAGGCCCGGCTCCTCGAGCCCGAGCGAAGCCAGGAACTCGCGCTGGTCGGCGTCGGGAAGCTGCGCCACCTCGGCCTCGATCGCAGCCGAGATGACGACCGCGCCGGCCCCCTCGGCCTTGGCCATCTCCTCGACGCGCCGCGACAGCGCGTTGCCGGTCGCGGCGGAGGCCTCATCGACATTGGCGACGTAGAGCACCGGCTTGGCGGTGAGGAGATTGAGCCCGCGGAGCGCCTTGTCCTCGCCCGCCGGCACGGCCGCGAGGCGCGCCGGGCGTCCCTCGCCGAGTTCGGCGAGCGCCGCGTCCATTAGCGCCACCGCGGCTTTCGCCTCCTTGTCGCCGGTCTGGCCGCGCTTGCGGAGCGGCGAAACGCGCCGTTCGAGGCTCTGGAGGTCGGCAAGCATCAGCTCGGTATTGACCGTCTCGGCATCGGCGACCGGGTCGACGCGGCCTTCGACATGGGTGACGTCGCCGCCTTCGAAGCAGCGGAGCACATGCACGATCGCGTCGACCTCGCGGATATTGGCGAGGAACTGATTGCCGAGGCCTTCGCCCTTCGAGGCGCCGCGCACCAGGCCGGCGATGTCGACGAAGCTGATCCGGGTCGGCACCACCGCGGCGGGTTTGACGATCGCCGCGATCGCCTCGAGGCGCGGGTCGGGGACCGCGACCTCGCCGGTGTTCGGCTCGATCGTGCAGAAGGGATAGTTCGCCGCCTGGGCGGCGGCGGTGCGGGTCAGCGCGTTGAAGAGGGTCGACTTGCCGACATTGGGCAGGCCGACGATGCCGCAGGTGAATCCCATGGGTCAGTCACGCTCGAAGAAGGCTCTGAGATCGGTGGCGAAGGGGTTTCCCAGGATCATGCCGTCGATCTCGTCGCCCTCCGGCAGGTCCTCGGTGACGAATATGGAGCAGGGGACGCGAGTCGCGGGAGCCAATAGCAGGCAGTCCCACCAATGATACCGGCGGAGGTCTGAAATCTGCCAGGCCTTGACGGTGGTCGCCCAGTCAAGCGGCGCCCTGCAGGTCCAGGCCAGCGCGCGGATAAATTGTCGCGCCTCTTCGGCGGCCACCCGTTGCCGCTTCTTGGTCAGCACCCGATAGCATTCGTTGAGGGTCTGCGCGCTCGTCACGAGGCATTGCCTTGGCGATGAGTTCACCGACCCAGCGCGATACGCTCTTCCCGGCGGTGGCGGCCGCGATCCGTGACTTTCGGGCAATTCCTTCATCGACCGTGATCGTGATGTTCTTCATATCGCGCCTCCGCGGCACGAACATCTCTATTTTCGTGTTTTCGTGTCAAGCTTGCGGAATTGCCGTCACTTGACGCGGCACTCGCCTCCGGTGCTCTTGAAGGCGTCGAGCCCGAATGGAGAATTGAAGAGCAAGATGACCCGCATCGCCTGGTACGCCGAGGGCAGCAAGCTCGGCAACTGCAATTGCGATTCGTCCTGTCCGTGCCAGTTCGAGCTGCCGCCGACCCATGGCGGCTGCAGCGGCATCGAGGTGGGGCGGATCGAGCGCGGCCATTTCGGCGACGTCCGTCTCGACGGGCTCTGCTTCGCCCTCTTCTACCGCTGGCCCGGCGAGATCAACCGGGGCAACGGCGAGATGCAGGCGGTGATCGACGAACGCGCCGACGCCGCGCAGCGGAGCGCGCTCGAAACCATCCTCCACGGCGGCGAGACGCGCGAGGCCGCGACCCATTGGTGGGTGTTCCACGCCATGTCGAGCAAGGTGCACCCGCCGATCTTCCGGCCGATCGAATTCGCGATCGACGTCGATATGCGCACGGCGAGCGCCAGCATCCCGGGCCTCCTCCGGTCGAGCGGGCGGCCGATCCCGAATGCCTTCGATGGCAAGCCGCACCGCGTCCGCCTCGACCTCCCGAACGGCATCGAGTTCGAGATCGCCGAGATCGGCAACGCCTCGACCGAACTCGGCGGCGCCATTCCGCTGTCGCTCACCAACACCTATGGCCAGTTCAACCGCTACCGGCTGTCGGGAGAGGGGATCGTGCGCGGACGCGGCTGAGGGTGTCGCCGGTTCGCATCCTACCGCCGGCCCTCGACGCGGTCGCGTCCGCCCGCTTTCGCCGTATATAAAGCCGCGTCCGCGCGGCGGACGAGCTCCTCCCGGCTAACCTTTTCCCGGCCGTGGTCGATGCCGGCGACGCCGATACTGATCGTGACGATCCCAGCCGCCGCCTGCGCCTGCGGAATGGCCAGCCGGCGCACCTCGGCGCGCATGGCTTCGGCGATGCCGAAGGCGCTTTCTTCGGAGGCGTCGGGGAGGATGGCCGCAAACTCCTCGCCGCCATAGCGCGCCACAAGGTCGCCCGGACGCCGGGCGGCTCGGCCGAGAGCCAACGCCACCTCCCTCAGGCACCGGTCGCCGGCCGGATGTCCATAGGCGTCGTTGAATGCCTTGAAATGGTCGACGTCGACGAGGAGCAGGCTGATCCGTCCGCCTTGGCGGGCGCTTCGCCGGATTTCCCGGTCGAGCGCTTCGTCGAAGGTGCGGCGATTGGCCAACCCGGTAAGGCTGTCTATTCGCGCCAGCGCGGCGAGACTCTGGTTGGTCGCCGCCATCGCCTGCTCGGCGAGGCGCTGCGTGGTGATATCCGAGATCACGGTCAGCGAGCCGCCGTCCGCGGTCGGCCGCGCCCGCGCATGCAGCCAGCGGCCGTCGCCCATCTCGATGTCGGTCTCGCCGGCGACGCGCAGGGAGGCGCAAGTCATCTCGATCCAGCGCTTGGCATGTTCAGGCGCTACTCCGCCCTGTTCGCCACAGTCGATCGAAGCCTGCAGGAGGTCGCGGAAGCGCGCTCCCGGCACGCGAAGATGCGCGGTCTTGCTGAACATTCGCCGGTACTGCTCGTTGCAGATCACCAGGCGCTCGCCGGCGTCGTACACCACGAAGGCGTCGAACATGTTGGCGAGCGTGTCGGCCAGCCGGCTTTCGGTGAGCTTGATCTTCGTGATGTCGGTGTCGGTTCCGATGATCCGGGCGACCGATCCGTCGGGCATCAACTCGACCGGCTTGCCGCGGCTGAGGATCCAGATCCAGTGGCCATCGCGGTGCCGCTCGCGGTACTCGAACTCGTTGTATTTGAGTTCCCCCGAATCCTGGCGGCGAACCTGTTCGAGAATGCGTTCGCGGTCATCCGGATGGACTCTCGCGAGCCAGTCCGCCTGCGAGCCCTCGACCTCTTCGTCCGGCTCCATCCCGCGCATGGTCTTCCACGTCCTGGAGTAGAACACGCGCCGGTTGTGGAGGTCGTGATCCCAGACTCCCTGCCCGGCGCTCTCCAGCGCGAAGTTCCAGCGGTTCTCGGATTCGGCAATGGCGGCGGCGGCGGTCTTCTGGCTGTCGATGTCGACGACCTGAACGATCAGGTAGAGAATCTTGCCGCTGTTGCCGCTTCGCACCGCGGAGGCCGAGACCTGGCCCCAGAACCGGCTCCCGTTCTTGCGGCGATAGTGACGCTCGGCGCGGTAGCTTTCGATCTCGCCGCGGATCAGGCCGGCAAGTTGCTCGTTCGCGCCCGCGACCATCGGCTGATCGACAAGGTCGCCAACCATGAGCCCAAGGCATTCGTCCCGTGGCCTGCCGAACATGTCGGCATAGGACTGGTTCGCGTATACGATCCTGCCGTTCGCGTCGACCAGCGACATGCCGATCGGCGCGTTCTCCATGATGCTCCGCAGCACGTCTTCGTTGTGCGGAAAAGGGACGATCCTTGCGCTTCGCGCCAGCTTCGATGCGGCCATCGATCACGTCCAAACCAGGCCAACTTACAGGCAACCAAGGGCTGGCGCCCATCATAGGGCGTCCCCCGAACCGAAAATGTGACCCAGATCAAATCACGGAATGGCGGTAGGAAGCGTGAAGACCGCTGTTAAAATCCGCTTAACGTCCCGGTCGGTTCCGCGGCGAAGGACAACCGTTCCCGGCGGGATCAGCCGCCCAAGAGCTTCCTGAGACCGCGGGCGAGAGGTCCCTCTCGCGGCCGGGAATCCTCGCCGGCGGATCCTTCCGCGCGCGCCTCGCCGCCCGATTCGGCTTGTGGCGGCAAATCCCGCGGGGGCTTTTCCTTTTTCCGCCTCTCTTCCCCGCCCAGCGCCTCATGGATGCGGTTGGCGAAGGTGCTGTCCTTGCTTTCGGCGAGGAGGCCGGCGTTTTCGGCGATCGCGTCGAGGAGCGGTCCGAGCCAGACCCGGTCGGCCTTGCTGAAGTCGTGGAGCACGTGGTGCGGCACCATCTCCTTGACGCCGGGATGGCCGACGCCGATGCGGAGCCGGCGGAAATCTTCGCCGATCGCGGCGCCGATCGAGCGGAGCCCGTTATGGCCGGCAGTGCCGCCGCCGGCCTTCATCCGGAGCTTGCCCGGCGGGAGGTCGACTTCGTCGTGGATGACGACCACGTCGGTCGGGGCGAGCTTGTAGAAGCGCATCACCTCGCCGACCGCACGCCCCGACTCGTTCATGTAGGTGGTGGGCTTGAGCAGCAGGACCTTCTCGCCGGCAAGCGTCCCTTCGGAAACCTCGCCATGGAAACGCCGCCGCCACGGCCCGAAGCCGTGGCGGCGATGAATGGCGTCGGCCGCCATGAAGCCGACATTGTGACGATGGCCGGCGTATTGCGAGCCAGGATTGCCGAGTCCGGCGATGAGGAGCATCTCCGCGTCCCCGGCCGGCCGCCTCGCGGCGGGTTATTCCTTCTTGCCGGGCTCCGGTTTCTTGGCCTCCGCCGCGCCTTCGGCCGGTTTGGCCTCGCCGGCGGCGCCTTCTTCCGGCCCGGCCACTGCGGCAGCCGCCGCCGCGGCCGCGGCCGCCTCGGCAGCCGCCCGCAGCTCTTCCTTGACGCCGGCGGGAGCGGCAACGGTCGCGACCGTGAAGTCGCGGGCAATCGTCGGCCGCACGCCCTCGGGCAGCGCGATCGCCGAGATGTGGAGAGAATCGTTGATGTCGAGTCCGGTGAGGCTCGCGACGATGCGGTCGGGAATCCTGTCGGCGGGGCAGTAGACCTCGATCCGGTGGCGGACGACGTTGAGCACGCCGCCACGGCGTATGCCCGGCGCCTCGGCGTCGTTGACGAACTGCACCGGCACCTCGACCTTGATCACCGATCCCGGCACGATCCGCAGGAAATCGACATGCACCGGCCGGTCGCTGACCGGGTCGAGCTGAAAGTCGCGCGGCAGCACGCGAATCTTGTCGCCGTTGACCAGGATGTCGGCGACCGTGGTCAGGAAGCCGCCGGCGTGAAGCTTGTGGTTAAGCTCGCGGTCGGGGAGATTGATGGCGAGCGGTGGTTCCTTGCCGCCATAGATGACGGCGGGAATCTGCCCCTGACGACGGACTGCGCGGGCGGCCCCCTTGCCCACCTTTTCGCGGACCGTCGCCGTGAGCTCGTAGGTCTGGCCCATGGCACAACTCCTTGATGCTGGTGACAAAGCCCGCCAACAGGCGGACCCTTGGCCGACGTTGCCTCCAGGGGTGTCGGCGCGGCCGAGCCGGTGTATAGGGGAGGGCGCCCGAAAAGGCAACGATTGGCGGGCTCCATTGCTACTGACACGATCGGTCACGTTCAGACCTATATCGTCACGCGAACGACACGATGTGATGCGACCACCGCGATAGGGGCGGATATTCCAAACGAGTGAAAGGAGCGAGGGCGATGTCCGATTCTCAGGGCAAGTTCGTCTGGTACGAGCTGATGACCACCGACATGAAGGCGGCTCAGGATTTCTACGGCAAGGTCGTCGGCTGGGGGGCGCAGGACTCGGGAATGACCGAGATCGCCTACACGCTGTTCATGCAGGGCCAGTCGATGGTCGCCGGCCTGATGAACCAGCCCGAGGAATTGAAGCAGATGGGCGCGCCGCCGAGCTGGCTGGGCTACATCGCGGTCGACGATGTCGACGCGGCGACGCAGAAGGTGAAGCGCCTCGGCGGCAAGGCCTATGTCGAGCCGCGCGACATCCCGAATGTCGGCCGCTTCTCGGTGGTCGCCGATCCGCAGATGGCCGCCTTCGCCCTGTTCAAGCCGATCCCGCCGCCGAATCCGCCGGCCGAGCCGGCGCGCGGCACGCCGGGACAGGTCGGCTGGCGCGAACTCTACGCCACCGACTGGGAAAAGGCCTTCGCCTTCTACAGCGACATGTTCGGCTGGAAGAAGGACCAGTCGGTCGACATGGGGGCGATGGGCACCTATCAGATGTTCGCTGCCTCGACCGGACCGATGATCGGCGGCATGTTCAACAAGCCGAAGGAAGTGCCGGCGACGTTCTGGCTCTACTATTTCAATGTCGACGGGATCGACGCCGGGGTCGAGAGGGTCAAGGCGGCGGGCGGCAAGGTGGTCAACGGCCCGATGGAGGTTCCCGGCGGCAGCCAAATCGTCCAGTGCATGGACCCGCAGGGCGCGATGTTCGCCCTGCTTGCGCCGAAGAAATAGTCTGAACTGCGGCGGCGAGCGCGCGCCTCATCAGCGCGCGCTCGACCGTTTTTTCGCTACCGGTCGCTCGCCAGCCTTCGCCGGCTGCGACCGCCGCACAAAGACCTTGAGCACCTCGTTGATCCGGCTCTGGTAGCCCGGCCCCGCGGCGCGGAAGAAGTCGAGCACGTCACGGTCGAGGCGAATGTTGACCCGTTCCTTGGTCACCCGCGGTGGGATACCGCGGATGAGAATGCCGTCAGCGTCGGCAATCCAGTCATCCGGATCTTCGGCGATTTGAGCCTCGACCTCGGCCTGGGTGGTTGCTGCGACCCGCGCCCAGTCAGTCTTCGAGGGCATCCGCTCAAGCTCTTCCAGTGTATAGCTGACGATATTGCCTTTCTTCCTTCGCATGAGCTCTTCTCATTGTGACCACTCGGATCGCGTCGTCCCGCCACATCCAGACGAGCGTCACGAACTCGTTCTCGATGATAGCTGTTGAGCAATACCGCTCCTCATTGCTCCTGGGTGAATGCACCAGGACCGTTGGACGCCCGTCAAAGAACATCCTGGCGTCGGCAAGATCAAGACCGCGCTCCCGAAGGAGCCGCACCCGCTTTGCTTCGTCCCAATCGAAGTCCATGTATGTACATTCTGTGGCGACAACAAGGCGGGGTGGCGACGACCGGGCGGAGGGGTGGAACCCGACGATCGGTGCTCTGCCCTACGCGAAGCTGCCCCGCTTCCGCGACAGCTCGCCCCGATCCGCCGCGGCATCGATCCGGTCGGCCCGGCCCTGCGAGTCGGTCATCGACGTTTTCGCCCGCTCGGCGAGGTAGAGCTTGACCACGGCGGCTTCGTCCGTGTCGCCCCATTGGGCGGGGTTGGAGCGGCCGGTCTTGCCGATATAGGCGTTGACCGCCTTGACCAGCGTGTCGGGAACGTTGCCGGGACGATTGACGTGCTGGTCGAGGAGATGGGTGATCCCAGTCTCCGAGCTGATGAAGTCGCTGATCGGATGCCCGCCGAGCGCCTGCCGCGGCACGCGGTAGAAGACGTCGATCCGGGCGGTGGCATGGTCGATCTCGGCGCGTCGCACGGTGTCGTCGTGGCCGGCGCGCCAGAAGCGATAGGCCCAAAGGTGGGTGCGGAGCCTCTCCTTGCGCGTCGGCGCGTCGAGCCCGACGCCGTCGAGCGACAGCGCGCCGGTCGGCGTCACGCCGGGCCCGGCCTTGTTTGCCTTTGCATCGAGGCCGAATTTGCCGAAATAGGTGGCGAAGGTGTCCGGGGCGGACGCCTTGAGGCGGGCGAGCAGGGCGGCAAGCTCACCGGCTTCCTGGTCTCTTCCGGCGGTCCATTGATAGACGCCGAAGGACAGGAAGGCGGCATCCCAGGTGTTGATCGCCTCGAGCCTGCCCTCGTTCGCCGAGACCGCGACCATCACCCGCGGCAGGCTCGCGCCGAGGCCGGCGAAGTCGTCCGGATGCGCCCTGATGAAATCGGCGATCGAGGTGGCGCCGGAATTGAACAGGCCGAGCTTGTGGAGCTTGCCGAAGCGGAGCTTGCCCGGCCCGAAGACGTGGCCCTGGTCGTCGGTCGAGATGTCCTTGGCCTCCGCCTCGGGAGGAATCCCGGCCGCCTCCGCTGTCGGCGGCTTCGGCTTGGCCGGAGGCTTCGGCTTGGCCGGAACCGGTTTCGGCGCCGGCGCCGGCTCGAGATCGATCGGGCCGGTCCCTGCCGGCTCGGCGGGCTTCGGCTCGGCCGGTTCCGTCGGCGCCGGCGCGTCTGCCACTACCTCGATGAACTGGGGCTTGACGAAGCCATGGCCCTTGTCGCTGTCGACCTCGAGCCAGCGCTCGCCCGTTCCGGCGATCGCCACGGTCCGGACAATGTCGACCGTGTCGCCTTTCTTGATCAGCGCCAGGAAGACGCCGCCCCCAGGCATCTTGAACAGCCGGATCAGCCGGGTTGCGGTTCCCGTCGCCATCGCCCCCTCCGATGCCAGACCCGCCCGGTGGCCGCCGCTCGACCGACACGGCGGGTCGCTCGCGGGCATGGTAGCACAAGTCGACAAAGACGCCGAGGGAAGCGATCGCTTGACGGCCGGCCGGCGAGCGGATGCCATGCCGTCGGCTCATCGGACTGACGAAGCATGGCTGGCTACTTCGGCTCCGCGCTCGCCTCGCCGGCCAACCACGCCTCGCGCCCGATGATCGCGGCGAGCGGTCTTGCTCTCCACCCCGACGTCACGTCGGAGATCGCGGTCAGGGACGACGGCGGCGGGCGATTCACCGTGTGAGCGGCCGTTCGGCGACGCGTCAGCTTGACAAGGCCGCCGCTAGTCTTGCGACGTCCGGATGCGCCGAGCCGAGCCGCTCCGCTTCCTTGAACGTGACGGTCGCGTGCCGGCCTTCGAGGGCAAGCATCGGAACCGGCCCGCTTGCCTCGTAGACCCGCCACAGGTCGCATGCCGCGGCATAGGCCGGAAGATTGGCGAGGCTTCGCACGAAGCGTCGACGGACGACGGCCTCTTCGACGTCGTGCCCGCCTTCGGCGACCCGTCTCGCGATCCGTTCGAGGCAGATCTCGGGATTGCGCGCGCTGAGATAGAGCAGGCTGGTCGCGAGTCCGGCTTCGCGCGCGTCGCCGAGGAGAAGCATCTGCGCCTTTCCCGGAAGCGTCGTTTCGATGGTGAAGGTCGAAACGGGATTCGATGAAGTAAGTGACCCGCGACAGGGCGAAGCGCGCCGCTTCCCTTTCCGCCGCTTGAGGTCGCAAAGGCGAAATGCCCCGCGCTATTTCATCGAGATTGACAAAGCTGATCGACCCGGAGATCGCCTCCAGCCGCTTCATGGCGAAGGTAGTTTTCCCGACGCCATTGGGTCCCGCGATTAGCCAGAAGGTCGGATGGGAAGCGGTCACGGTTCGGTCCCCGATCGTTTCCCAAGGGGCTAATCGAACAGGCTCGACACCGACTTCTCGTGCGCGGTCCGCGCGATCGCCTCGCCGATCAGGTTGGCGATGCCGCAGACCCGGATGTTCGGCGCGGCTTTCACCGCCTCGGTCGGCATGATCGAATCGGTGATCACCAGCTCCTCGAGCTGCGGAGACGTGATCCGCGCCACCGCGCCGCCGGAGAGGACGCCGTGGGTGCAGTAGGCGAGCACCGATTTCGCGCCCTTCTCGATCAGCACCTCGGCGGCGTTGCAGAGCGTGCCGCCGGAATCGATGATGTCGTCGAAGAGGATGCAGTTCCGCCCCTCGACATTGCCGATGATGTTCATCACCTCGGCCTCGCCCGGCCGCTCGCGGCGCTTGTCGACGATGGCGAGCGGCGCGTCGATGCGCTTGGCGAGCGCCCGCGCCCGCACCACGCCGCCGACGTCGGGCGAGACCACCATCAGGTTGGCGATGTCGTGGTGCTCCTTGATGTCGCGGCTCATCACCGGCACCGAGAAGAGGTTGTCGGTGGGGATGTCGAAGAAGCCCTGGATCTGGCCGGCGTGGAGATCGAGGGTGAGCACGCGGTCGGCGCCGGCGCGGGTGATCAGGTTGGCGACGAGCTTGGCCGAGATCGGCGTGCGCGGGCCCGGCTTCCGGTCCTGGCGGGCGTAGCCGAAATAGGGGATCACCGCCGTGATCCGCCGCGCCGAGGAGCGGCGCAGCGCGTCGATGATGATCAGCAGCTCCATCAGGTGGTCGTTGGCCGGATAGCTGGTCGACTGGATGACGAAGACGTCCTCGCCGCGGACGTTCTCCATCACCTCGACGAAGATCTCCTGGTCGGCGAAGCGCCGGACCATGCAGCGGGCGAGGGGGACCTCGAGATAGGCGCCGATCGCCTCGGCGAGCGCCCGGTTGGAATTGCCTGCAACGAGTTTCATGCTTGTCCGGCCCGTGAGGAGGACTGGCGGGCGGAGCGTGGGGTTCCGCCCCGCCGAAGGGCGGCCGGTATGTAACAAGGCGGGTTTCCGAGTGCAAACCGGAAACCGAAACCGCGGCGATCGGCGCTACGTCACCCAGTTCGCCAGCGACTCCATCGTCTTGCGGGCGACCGCGGCGACCGCCTGCGAGCCGATCCCGGTCCAGGGATCGCCGGCGGTGATCGTCTCGCCCTTTTCCTGGCCGGTGATGCGGTGAAGCCGCGTTGCCCTGGCGGTCGACCACGTCCCAGACATAGACCAGCCGCGCCTGGTTGCCGTCGGCGACCGCCGAGAGGTAGCCGTGGACGATATAGACGGCGCCCGGGTCGCTGTTCGGGACGACGTTGAGCTTCCGGGCCATGGCTTCCTGGTTGAGGTCGGTCGACATCGCCTGGAGGATCGGCACCGGCACGCTCTCGATCGGGGTGAAAGCGAACTTCGCGGCGGCGCCCTTGACCGGGGCCGCCACCGACTGGCCGGCGTCCGGGCCAAAACGCGAGGTCGTACAGCCGGCCACCGCCAGCATGCCGAACAAAAGAATGGCGAGGCCAAGCCGGTGCCGCCGTACTCGGAACATGGCTTACTTCCCGAGAATGCCCACCCAAAGCGACAACATTCCTACCGTCATTCGCCGCGAGGGTCCAGAAAGGAGCGACGGTGTCCTTCGCGCGAAATCGTATTTTTGCCGTCGCCGATCAAGCTGGCACGAACCTCATCGGGTCAACGCCCCAATCAGGTTGTATAAACCGGCGAAGAGATATAGCCTTGAAATTCACGCTGGGCGGCGGTTCCTCTTGGGAGGTCAGTTTCATGACACTAGCACAAACGCAGCTTTCGCAAGCCAAGGTTTCGTTGTTCTTCGACTCTCACTATGTCGCCACTGCTGAAAATCAGTACAACGAAGCGACCAATTCCAAGCTCAGCCTTCAGACGCTCGGTCATAAGGTTTCGACCTTCAGTTTGCCTAAAGGAAAGCAGGCCAAGGCATTCGCCGATGCTGTCAAGCACGCCGATGTCCTTTACGTTCCGGCGCTGTACTATCACAAGCTGATTCCGGGCGATGCCAGCGCCTATATCATCCGCGATTTCGTTCGCCACGGCGGCAGTCTGGTGGTCAACAACGACGCCTACAGCGACAACGCCACGAAATTCGTCAACGCCGTTTTCGATACCGACATTGTTGAATTAAGCGGGGCGGATACTACCAGCAATTCGAGGACTGGATCGACCGCCGGCACGACCTTTGCCGGGGACCCCGCCGATCTTCCCGGAAATGACGATACCGACACTTGGCTCACCACATCGCTGCCTCTGGGCAGCGACACGCTCTATTCGAATGGCGCCGGCGGCTCGACCGTCTTTGGCTTTCAGTTCGGCAAGGGCCAGGTGATCATGCTCGGCTGGGACTGGGAGGATGCCGTACCCAACGGGTCGCAAGATGGCGGTTGGCTGCAGGTGCTTCAAAGCAGCATCAGCCGAACCGACGGCCATCCGACCGGGAACATCATCACCGGCGGCGGTGGCAACGACGCCATTTCGACGACGCAGACCGTAACCGGTCAGCCGTTCGCCACCGCCTTCGACGACGTCATTGTTGCCGGCGACGGCAACGACAAGGTTGATGGCGGTGCGGGAAATGACCAGATCGTCGGCGGCAAGGGCAAGGACAAGCTGATCGGCAACAGCGGCGATGACGACCTCTCGGGCGGCGCAAAAACCGACAAGCTGATCGGGGGAAAAGGCGCCGACGACTTCGTCTTCGATTTCAAGCTCGGCAAGGCGGGCGTCGACAAGCTGGTCGATTTCCACTCGGGCGAGGATCACATCATCCTCTCGCATTCCGTCTTCACCAAGTTGGCGCTCGGCGAGTTGTCGCAGACGGAATTCGACAAATACATCGATGTCAGCAGCAAGGGCAAAATCAGCTACGACGACGGCAAGGAGACGATCGCTTTTGCCAAGATCGATAGCCATGCCAAACTGATGCACGACGACTTTCTCGTCGTCTCCTGAAGGCAAGGGCATACCCGCGGTCGGCCGCGCGATGCGGCCGGCCCGCCGGTCGCATCGCGCGCGAGCGGGTTCTTCGCTTCGGTGCCCGGTTCCCGCTTGGCGCCGTTATCTCAGCGCGATCGCCGAGAGGAGCCGGCCATAGTCCGCCTCGCCGCGATGGGTGGCGCGGCGGTAGGAGAAGAAGCGCTCTTCATCGGCATAGGTGCAGAGGCCGAGATCGGCGGCGAGCACGCCGGCCCGCGAGAGCCGCGCCACGATATAGCCGGGGAGATCGAAAAAGGCGTGGCCCGGCCGCGTCGCCGGCTGGAAGAAGCGGGTGTTCGCCTTGTCGGCGGTGACGAAGGCCTCGACCAGTTCGTCGCCGACCTCGTAGTGGCGTTGCGAAATGGTCGGCCCGAGCACCGCGACGATGCGGTCGCGTCTGGCGCCGAGCCCTTCCATCGCCCGGATGGTCGATTCAAGGATGCCGCCGAGGGCGCCGCGCCAGCCGGCATGCGCCGCGCCGACGACGCGAGCCGTCGCGTCAGCGAAGAGGATCGGTCCGCAATCGGCGGTGCCGACGCCGACGGCGATGCCGGGCTTCACCGTGACCACCGCGTCGGCCTTCGGCCCCTGGCCGAGTTCCCAGACCCTGTCGACTGCGACCGCGCTGTCGCCGTGCACCTGGTAGGGCGTCGCCAGCCGCTCCGGCATCACGCCGAGCGTGCGGGCGGCGCGGGCGCGGTTCTTGAAGACGAAACCCTTGTCGTCCTTCGAGCCGACGCCGCAGTTGAGGCTGCGATAGATGCCGGAGGAGACGCCGCCGACGCGCGTGAAAAAGCCGTGCCCGATTCCGGGCAGCGCCTCGAGGAGTCCATGGGTGAGCGGCTTCGGCTTGATTGTCTCGCCGCTCCACGCCACCGTGCCCGACCGCAGCATCTCTTCTCCCTCAGCCACCCGGCTCAAACATCGTCGTCGAAGGCGGGAAGCGCAAGGTCGGGTTTTGAAACCGCGAGCACCTTGAACAATTCGCCCATCGCTTCGGGCGCGGTGAGCCGGGCCGCCGCCGAGGCGATGGCGGCGCGCGTCGCCGCATCCTTGTCCCGCGACAGGCGTTCGGCCCGCGCCGCGATGCCGAGCCGGGCGAGGAGCTCGCCCTGGGTCGTCACCGGCCGGGGCCGGGCGCCCGCCTCCGACGCGGCGCGTGCGAGCGCCGCGAAATCGACATGGGCGGTGAGGTCGGCCTCTCCGGGCGCGGCAAGCGGATCGTCGTAGCGGTGATGACGCACCGCCTGCAGCGTGTCGCCGAAGGCGGGGCTCGCGTAGCCGTAGTCGATGATCAGTGCGGCGCCGCCATCCTTTGCGATGCGGGAGGCGACCTCGCTCATGATCGCGGCCGCGGCGGGCGAAGTTTCGAGGATCTCGCCCTCTGGCGCCGACCTCTCCGTCACCCCGGCGGAAGCCGGGGTCCATCGAAGGCCGTGCCGCTTGTCGCCAACGGCCGGCCAGGTTGGTCCGCCAGCGATGGATTCCGGCTTTCGCCGGAATGACGTCGGAAGTTGTTCGCTCGCTCGCAGCCCGAACGCCAGCCGCCCGTCGGCGTCGACCCCCACCATGCGCTCCGCCCATCCGGCTTCCGTGCGCACGAATTGCCGGATCGGCAGCGCGTCGAAGAATTCGTTGGCGACGAGGATCAGCGGACCGGCGGGCGGCGACTCGATCCGGTCGTGCCACGTCGCCGCAAGCCCGGCGCGCGCCAGCGTCTCGCCCTGTGCGGTGCGGAGCCGCGGGCTCGACTCGACGAGATGCAAGTTTACCGCCGCGCCGAATTCCGGCCGAACCCGCGCCGCCCGTATCAGGTCGGCGGTCAATGTGCCGCGTCCCGGGCCAAGCTCGGCCAGGATGAACGGCGACGGCCGTCCCATCGCCTCCCAGGTTGCCGCCGCCCATGCCCCGATCAGTTCGCCGAAGATCTGGCTGATCTCCGGCGCGGTGATGAAGTCGCCGCCGCGCCCGAAAGGCTCGCGCCGCATATAATAACCGTGCTCCGGATCGCCGAGGCAGGCGGCCATGTATTCGGCCACCGTCATCGGTCCGTTGGCGGCGATCAGCGCCGCGAGCTTTTCGCCGAGCGGCGTCACCCCGCCGCGGTCTCGGCGGGTGACCGCCGCGACGCCCACACCATCAGTCCGATGCCGAGGAAGATCATCGGGATCGAGAGAAGCATGCCCATGGTCAGGCCGCCGGCGAGGTAGCCGATCTGGATGTCGGGCTCGCGGAAGAATTCGGCGACGGTCCGCGCCACGCCATAGCCGCAGGCGAAGGCGCCCGCGACGAAGCCCGGCGAGCGGAGCTTGTGGTAGCGGTGGGTGAGCAGGCGGAGAACCAGAAACAGGCATACGCCCTCGAGGAGCGCTTCATAGAGCTCGCTCGGGTGGCGCGGCTCCGGCCCGCCCTCGGGAAAGACGATGGCCCAGGGAACGTCAGTGACGCGCCCATAGAGTTCGCCGTTCACGAAATTGGCGAGGCGGCCGAGGAAGAGGCCGAAGGTCACCGAGGGAGCGATCACGTCGATCAGCGACCAGGTCGGATCTTCCGGATCCGCGAGAAGATCACCATGACCAGAACCGTGCCGATGAAGCCGCCATGGAAGGACATGCCGCCGTGCCAGAGCGCGACGATCTCCTCCGGGTGCGCGGCGAAGCGCGGCAAGTCGTAGAAGAGGACATAGCCGATCCGGCCGCCGAGGATGATGCCGATCGCGCACCAGACGACGAAATCGTCGATGTCGCTCGGCTTCATCGGCGCGCCCGCCGGCCCCCACAGGCGGGGATTGGCGACGAGGCGCTTGGCGTACCACCAGCCGAGAAAGATGCCGACGATGTAGGCGAGGGCGTACCAGCGGATCGCGAACGGGCCGATCTCGATCAGCACCGGATCGATCGACGGAAAGGGCAGGACGAAAAGGGGCATGGTCGCGAATCCGGTCCGTCGCGTGATCGCGCCGCCTTTGTTGCACCATGGCCGCGGCCGGGCAAGGCGGCCTGCCGGCTTCTATTTGCCGGGCGCCCCGGCTTCAGGCGCGATCGAGTGCGGCGGCAAAGGCAGCCGAGACTGGCGAGGAATTCAAGCCGACACCGATCTCACGGGCCGAAAGCATACGGGCGAGCCGGAGGATGGGGAACGTTGACGGGCGCCGGCCGACGGCATCGTGGCTTTACCCGTCCTGCTTCTCCCTTGACTTGCGCGCTCCCTTCCAAATCCTATGTTCGGGCGGAACGATAGAGGAGACGCCGCATGACGCAGACCTCGAACCGGCTGTTCGACGAGCTTGCCCGGCTGATGACGGACGCGGCGAATGTCGCGCAGGGCGTGCGGCGCGAAGCCTCGACGGCTTTCCGCAGCCAGACCGAGCGCTGGGTCGCCGAGCTCGACCTGGTCAAACGCGAGGATTTCGACGCGGTTCGCGAAATGGCATCGAAAGCGCGCGAGGAAAACGAAAAGCTCGCCGCCCGGGTGGCCGCCCTCGAGGCTCGGCTCGCTGCCTCGAGCGGCGGGTCCGCGGCTCCCGCCGGCGAGGCAATGTCGGGTGCGGACGCCGGGGACGTCGCGGACAAGCCAAAACGCGCGCCGCGCACGCCCAAGCCCGAACCAAGATAGCCGGCAAATCGAAACCGCCAGGCTGATCCATCCTGTGAAGAAACCTGATGCCACGCAATGAATAGTGGCTTGCGAGACTCTATCGCCTATATACTGATTCTTAACGGGGATTCGGGTTGGCGTGCCCTGTTTCCGCCGCGGTCTTACGCAGTCCTTGCGTAGTTCCTCCAGAAAAACAGCGCCGTGGGCCCGATTTTCATGAGCCTCATCGACTTCGAACAGGACCGGCAGTCACATCCCGTCGATGTGATCGAGCAGATCGCCGCATTGAACGACTGGAGCTTCGAACGCGCCGGCGACGACGAAATCACGATCTCCATTTCCGGCGGCTGGGCCGACTATCACGTGTCGTTTTCGTGGATGGAGGATCGCGAGGCGATCCACCTTGCCTGCGCCTTCGACCTCAAGGTTCCCGAGCCGCGGAAACTCGAGGTGATGCGGTTGATCACCGCCGTCAACGAGCAGCTCTGGATCGGCCATTTCGATCTCTGGAGCGTCGAAGGCGTCGTCATGTTCCGCCAGGCTCTGCTTCTCTCGGGCGGCGCCGAGCCCAATACCCAGCAGGTCGAGCGCCTGCTCGTCACCGCGATCGAGGCCTGCGAGCGCTACTTCCAGGCCTTCCAGTTCGTCGTCTGGGCCGGCAAGGACGCCGGCGAGGCGCTGGAAGGCGTGCTCTTCGAAACCGCCGGCGAGGCATAGCGCGGGTTGCGATCAGTCTGGCGTCAGGAGATCCACCGGCACCTTCAGAGTCTTGGCGATCGCCTTCAGCGCCCTCGGCGAACCTGCGCTCGTCCCTGCTTCGAGCTCTGAGATGTAGCGTTCGGTCAGCTTGTTCCGCCGCGCGAGCTGGGCCCGCGTCAGGCCGCGCCATTCTCGCACCACCTTGATCGGATTCTCGCCGTGAATGATGGGCTCGGCGACTTCGGCGGGCAGGATGATGTCTTCTCCCGAGGCGATCGCAGCAAGGCTCCGGTCGACGATTTGGGCGGTTCCCAAGTCCTCCCCGAGTTCGGCGAGCGCTACCAAATCCTCATAGTCCGCGCGGGTGAGAACCACCAGCTCCTCACCGGCTTCGGTCTTGGTGTATGCGATCTTGGGCATGACACTGAAGCTTGGGCAGACATTGCTCCGCAAAGTCTCTACCAACCAGAGGACAATTACCAGTGGCCGAACTGACCTCCCTCACCCCATCCTCGCCCCTCGTCCTCGTCGGTGCGGGGAAGATGGGCGGCGCGCTTCTGTCAGGCTGGCTCGCGTCGGGCCTCGACCCGAAGGCGGTCGTGGTGATCGACCCGGCGCCGCCGGAGGACAGCGCGGCGATGCTGGCCCGCGTCGGCGTCGCAACCCACCCGAACCCGCCGAACGTCATCGCCGGCGTCGTCATCCTGGCGGTGAAGCCGCAGATGATGGCGGCGGTGCTGCCCACGGCGAGACCGCTGATCGGGCCCGGCACTATTGTCGTATCGATCGCCGCCGGCAAGACGATTGCGACCTATGAAGGCGCGCTGGGCGATGTCGCCGTGGTGCGGGCGATGCCCAATACGCCCGCCCAGGTGAGCCGCGGCATAACCGCCGCCGTCGCCAACCGCCACCTCACCGCCAGGGGCCGGGACCTGGTGACGGCGCTGCTTGAAGCCGTCGGCGTCGTGCACTGGGTCGACGACGAGAAGATGATCGACGCGGTGACGGCGGTGTCGGGCTCTGGCCCGGCCTATGTCTTCTATTTCGTCGAATGCCTTGCCGCGGCGGCGCGGGAGCTGGGCTTCCCGGACGAAGTTGCTGCGCGCTTCGCCCGGGCGACCGTCGAGGGGGCGGGCGAGCTTCTCCACCGTTCGGAGCTCTCCCCGGCCGAGCTTCGCCGGAACGTCACTTCGCCCGGTGGGACGACGGCTGCCGCCCTCGCGGTTCTCATGGCCCCGGAGGGGCTCGAACCTTTGCTCGCCAAGGCGGTCGCCGCCGCAAGGCGGCGCTCCGAAGAGCTGTCCGATTGACCTAAAACCCGCCTCGCGGTTGCCATCGTCCGCCGCTAGACTGTGCCAAACAGGAGGTGTGCGATGGCAAAAGCAACGAGGCGAGGCGGCTCGCGCGGCGGGCGGGCTCGAGGTGGACCGGCGGCGCCGGCGGCGCTTCCGCGAGACAGGGTCATCGATGCGCTCTTGGCGCTTCTCGCCGAGAGGCCGCTGCGGTCGATCGGTCTTGGCGAAATCGCCGCCGAGGCCGGCATGCCGCTCACCGAGCTCCGCGAATCCTTCGACGGCAAGATCGGCATCCTCGCCGCCTTCTCCCGGCGAATTGACCTTGCCGTGCTCGCCGCCGGCCCTCCCGATCCGTCGGCCGAGGCCCGCGACCGCCTGTTCGAGGCCGAGATGCGCCGCTTCGATGCGCTGTCGCCCTACAAGGCCGCGCTCCGCAGCCTGGCCGGCTCGGCCCGCCGCGACCCGGCTCTCGCCGGCGTCCTTCACCGTATCGCCAAGCGCTCGCAGATGTGGACGCTGGTTGCCGCCGGCATTCACCACGGTGGTCTTCTCGGCCGGGTGGCAGTCGAGGGCGCGGTGATGGTCTACCTCGAGGCGATGCGGACCTGGTTCGATGACGATGACGAGGATATGGCGCGAACCATGGCGACGCTCGACCGGGCGCTTCGCCGCGGCGAGCGCGCAATGCGCTTTCTCGACGATCTGTGCGGGCTTGGCTCGCGCGTGGTCGAGCGCGGCCGCCGGGTTCGGAACGCCGGTCGGCGCCGGCCGGGACGCGAAGCCCGGGATGACGCGTGAACGAGGATCAGCCGTCGGACCGGATCGGCTATGACGATTTCCGGAAAGTCGACATCAGGGTCGGCACCGTGGTCGAGGCGCTGGCCTTCCCGGAAGCGCGCAAGCCTGCATACCAGCTTCGCATCGACTTCGGGCCGGAGATCGGGGTGCGCAAGTCGTCGGCTCAGCTCACCCGGCATTACGGCCTTGGCGACCTCGTCGGGCGCCAGGTGGCCGCGGTGATCAATTTTCCGCCGCGGCAGATCGGGCCGATGATGTCCGAGGTGCTGACCCTTGGCTTTCCCGACGCGGCGGGCGAGGTCGTGCTGGTCGCGCCCGAGCGCCGGGTGCCGAATGGCGGCCGGCTCTTCTGATGCGGTGCGTCGCAAATTGCGGGGCCAAATAACAGGTAGAAGTGTCCTGCGGATGACGGCTGACACCATGGCGGAGCGCGATTCGGAAGCGCCGGTGGTCGACGTATCGCGGCCGGGTGAACCGCGCGTGCGCGGGCGGCCGATCGCCGTCTATCTCGTCATCTTCGGTTTCGCGATTGCGCTGCCGGCTCTGCTCTTCAGCGGCTATCTGCTCTATCGCTTCGAGGAGGTGCAGCGGGTTTCGGCGAACCGGGTCGCCCAGGACACCGCCGCCGTGATCCGCGACGCCATCGATCGCGAGATCGATGCGATGATCACGACCCTCAAGGTCCTCTCGACCTCGGCCTTCCTGTCCTCCGGCAACTACGAATTTTTCCATGGCCGGGCCAAGGCGGCGCTCGGCGGGACCGGCACCTATGTGCTTCTCGTCGGCAGCGACTACCAGCAGAAGCTCAATACGCGCGTTCCATTCGGAACGGCCCTCGGCGAGGTCAGCGACCGGGCATCGGTCGACGCGGTCCTCGACAAGGGTGCGCCTTACGTCTCCGATCTTTTCTTCGGCAAGGTCGCCAACCAGCAAGTGTTCAACGTTTCGATTCCGGTAACGCTCGGCGACGGCAGCCGCGCCGCCCTGATCATGACCCGGAACGCGGCCAGCCTGCAGCCCATTCTCAGCGAGCTGAAGCTGGAATCGGCGTGGACCGGGACGCTCATCGATCGCGCCGGCAAGGTGATCAGCTCCAGCGGCGGCGAGCCGATCGGGTCGCGCGCCAGCGTGCTTGCCGCCGGCAACCTCGACAGCCTTCCCTTCGGGCCGGTGACCTTCAGTACCAGCGAGGGAGAGAAGGTAATCGCGGCGAGACGCTCCTTCGACACCGGCTGGTGGGCCACGGCTTCGGCATCCGCCGCCGTGATCCAAGCGCCGCTCCGGAAATCGCTGGGTCTCCTCATTCTCGCCGGCCTGGGGCTGCTCGTCCTCACCGCATTGCTTACGCTTGTCTTCAGTCGCGTCGTGGCGCGGCCGGTGCTTCGCCTTGCCGGCCAGGCGCGGGCGCTCGGCAGCGGCGAAGCGGTGCCCGAAAACACCTCGCCGGTGCGCGAAGTCAACGATGTTTCACAGGCTCTCGCCGCGGCGGCGGAACAGCGGAGGCGGTCGGAGGACCAGGTCCGCTTCCTGATGCGCGAGCTGTCGCATCGCGCCAAGAACCAGCTCGCCGTGGTGGTCGCCATGGCCCGCCGCACCGCGGAGAACAGCGGCGACATGGCCGAATTCGACAAGGTCTTCTCCGAGCGGCTCCTCGCCCTCGCGCGGTCGACCGATCTTCTCGTGAATCAGAACTGGGAGGGCGTCGAGCTCGTCGACCTGATCGAGGCGCACCTGATGCCGTTTGTTCCCGGCAATATCTCGCGGCTCTCCGCCTTGGGGCCGCCGGTAGAGCTCGGCCCGGATGCGGCCCAGTCGATCGGGCTCGCCTTCCACGAGCTCGCCACCAACGCCGCCAAATACGGGGCGCTGTCGGCGCCGAACGGCGTCGTCTCGATCACCTGGCGGTTCATCGGCGAGGACGACCGCCGCCTGCGGCTGGAATGGGTCGAAAGCGGCGGGCCCGAGGTAGAGGAGCCGTCGCGGACCGGCTTCGGCAGCATCGTCATCCAGCGCACCGTGGCGCAGTCGTTGAACGGCGAGGTCGCCCACGAATTCCGCCCTTCCGGCGTCTACTGGGCGATCGATTTGCCGATGGAGGCGTTGCAGAGCGAGCGGGATAAGCGGAATGCTTGAATTGGCGTCGTGACGGGTTCGTGTCATCCCGCCGGCGCTTCGGACATCGGCACAACTCACGGAACCGGGGAACCCCCATGTCGGACGAATCGAAGCTTGGCCTAGATCGCCGCGATTTCATGATCGCATCGCTTGCAACCGTCGGCGCCTCGGCCGCGCTCGGCGCGGCGAGCGGGGTAACCGCCGCCAACGCCGCGGGGCCGGCCCCGCAAGGCAGCGTCTACACCGGCGACCTGATCCAGGGGAAAAAGGTTGTCAGCGCCCTCGACGTCGACGACCTCGAGCCCGGCCAGAAGCACCTCCTCTATTTTCAGGGGGTGCAGATGCCGAGCGGACAGCACTGGTACGTGTCGGTGATCGTCGCCAAAGGAAGCCGTCCCGGCAAGCGCGTCACCCTGGTCAGCGGCGTGCACGGCGACGAGATGAGTTCGGTGCGCACGGTTCAGATGGTGCTGGACCAGCTCGATCCGGCCGAGATGTCCGGCACGGTCATGGCGGTCCTCGACATCTCTCGCCCGGCCCTCGAGGGGATGGAGCGCCGATGGCCCGATTCAGGCCGGGGCATCGACCTCATCGACATGAACCGCGAATGGCCCGGAAACGAGAACGGCGTGAGTGCGCCGAGCCGTCACGCCGGGATGTTGTTCAACCGGCTCCTCAAGCCGAACTCCGACCTGGCAATCGATTTCCACACCGGCCCGACCGGCTTCGACGTCGCGGCATTCAATATCGGGGAGATGCGCTTTCCGGAGGTCAAGACGATGATGGAGCTCTATCCGGTGGGCCAGATCTGGGACGACCCGGCCTATCCGAGCGTTCTCCACAACGCCTTCATCGACGCGGAAATCCCGTCGTTTACGCCGGAGATTGGCGCCGCGCGCGTTCTCGACCCCGGGATGATCGCGCAATTCGTGGAAGGCACCTTGAATGTGCTGAAGCATTACGGGGTCATCGCCGGCCCGATCGGACGCAATGCGGCGGACGCCGGCGTCTTCATCGGCAACAGCGCGTTTCCGATTATCGCGTCGCAGGGCGGATTCGTCGAGCACCTGGTCAAGCTCGATGAAGCGGTCGCCGCCGGCCAGAAGATTTCCGTCCAGCGCAACGCCTTCGGCGAGGTGGTCGCCGAATATACAAGCGGCGTCGACGGGAAGGTCACCGGGCTGCGCAGCGACGTAACGGCCGAGCCCGGGAACCCGCTGGCCTTCATCCTCTTTAACCACACCCCGCCCGAGGAGGAAGGGCAGCGCCTCTATCCGGAGTGACCCGCGCTCCAGGAGTGAATGACGGATCGCCCCAGGTGCTCAGCCACCCGACAACCTCGGCGTTGGAAACGGCTCCTTCCGCTCGGACCGCTTTCCACCTGCGATCAAGTTCCGCAATGTCGGCCGGGTCGATCTCTACCGGTGCAAAGGATTGAGCGGCGAAAAATGCCAGCAATTCGCTCAGGCTCAGTCCCTGTTCAGAAGCACGCCGCTCGAGCGCGCTCGCGGTCTCCTCGTCAATTTCAATCCTGCGCATCGCCATGACGTCTACCTTGTGCGGCCGCCCATCCGAGAATCCAATTCTGTCATAGCCCGAGCCCCATTAGGCCGGAATCGTCACCGACACCCTGAGCCCGCCGAGCGGGCTCATATCGAGGGCGATGTCGCCGCCGTGGCTTCGCGCCACGTCGCGTGCGATCGACAGGCCCAGGCCGGTGCCGCTTTCGTCGATATTGCGGGCGTGGTCGCCGCGATAGAACGGCTTGAACACCGCCTCGCGCTCCTCCAGCGGCACGCCCGGCCCGTCATCGTCGACCATCACCGTCAGGAAGCCGTGCTCGTGGATGCCGGTGACGACCACCTTGTCGCCGTGGCGGCAGGCGTTCTTGACGAGGTTCATCAGGCAGCGCTTGAAGCCTTGCGGCCTGACCTTGATGATCGGATCGCCGGCGAAGGACACCACCGTCTCGTGGCCCGAGATCCTGGCCTCCTTGCCGAGCTCGCGGAGGAGCACGTCGACGTCGGTCGGCATCGTCTCCTCGCCGGAGTCGCCGCGGGCGAAGGCGAGATAGCCTTCGAGCATGCGGTTCATGTCGTCGACGTCCTTCTGCAGCGGCTCGGCGTCGACGGTGTCCTCGATCAGCGCGAGCTGCAGCCGGAAACGCGTGAGGATGGTGCGGAGATCGTGGCTGACGCCGGCGAGCATTTCGGTGCGCTGCTCGATCTGGCGCTCGACCCGCCCGCGCATCTCGTGGAAGGCGACGGTCGCGGCGCGCACTTCACGGGCGCCGCGCGGCGGAAAGTTGTCGACGGCGCGGCCCTTGCCGAAATCGTCGACGGCGGCGGCGAGCCGAAGGATCGGGCGGATCTGGTTCCTCAGAAAGATGATGGCGATGGTGAGCAGAACCAGGCTGATGCCGACCATCCACAGGATGAAGATCAGCGAGTTCGAGGCGTAGGTCTGGCTGCGGCGGGCGAAGACCCGGAGGATGTTGTGCTCGAGCTGGATGCGGATTTCGACGAGATTGGAGCGGCCGACCGTGTCGATCCAGAACGGCCGTTTGATCTCTTCGGTGATCTCGCGGCTGAAGGTGCGGTCGAGCTGGTCGAAGAACGGCTTCGGCGCCGCCGGCGGCAGCGGCTCCAGCGGCAGGACGGCGATGTTGAGGCCGAGGCGGCGTCGCGCGATCTTGGTGATCTGCTCGAACTTCTGGTCCTGCGGATAGGTTTCGATGACATCGATGATCGCCGCGATGTCGGCCACCACCGCCGCCGAAAGGCGGGCGGTCACCTGCTGCCAGTGCTGCTCCATGAAGACGAAGGCGACCAGCGCCTGGAGGAGCACGACCGGGGCGATGATGATGATCAGCGAGCGGGCGTAGAGACCCTTCGGCATCATGTCGCCGAGGCGGCGGGTGAAGCGGCGCCAGGCGGCGCGAACCCTCCGGACCCGCCCGGTCAGCGGCGGCGGCGGCGCGGCTGCCGGGCTCGCGTCGTCGTCGCCGAGCGGCTGGTCTCTGGCGGCAACGGTCATGGGCCGCCCCGGCGTCTTGCCGACCGCGTCGGGTTCAATGAGAGGCGTTCGGCTTCCATCGGTCGGGCGACAGGAATAGCGGTTTTCGCACCGCTCCTATGCGGTGATCGTCAGGCGGTATCCGAGGCCGCGCACCGTCTGCAGGTAGATCGGGTTGGCGGGATCGGTTTCGATCTTGCGCCGGAGCCGGTTGATCTGGACATCGACCGTCCGCTCGCCGGAGGGCCCGTCGCCGGCAATCAGCTCCGTGCGCGGCACCGTCTCGCCCGGCGTGGCTGCGAAGATCGCCATGATCTGGCGTTCGCGGTCGGTGAGATGGACGGCCTCGGCGCCCTTCTTGAGTTCGAGCCGCTCGCGGTTGAAGGTGAACGGGCCGAAGCGCACCAGTTCGATCAGCGGCGTCGCCGGCGCCTGTCCGCGCTTCAGGATGTTGTTGATCCGGAGGAGAAGCTCGCGCGGCTCGAAAGGCTTGGAGAGGTAGTCGTCGGCGCCGCTCTCGAGCCCCTCGATGCGGCTGTCGATCTCGGCCCGCGCCGTCAGCATCAGGATCGGCACGTTCAGCGTCTCGCGCAGGCTTCTGGTCAATTCGAGCCCGCTCTCGCCGGGCATCATCACGTCGACGATCAGCAGATCGAAGGCAAGACCGTCGAGCCGCCGGCGGGCGTCGGCGGCATGACCCGCGGTCGTCACCCGGAAGCCGCGCTCGCCGAGATAGCGGGCGAGCAGCTCGCGGATGCGGCTGTCGTCATCGATGACGAGAAGATGCGGGGCAATGTCGTTGACGGTGGTGTCGCTGGTCAGGGTCGCCATGCTCATGCTTCCGTTTCACCGGCCGATAAGGCGGGCAACCTTGTCCCGCTCGTCGGCGTCGATGATCAGCCTCAGGAATTGTTCCGCCCCCCGCCGTTCCTCCGCCGTCAGCATATCGAGTGCCTTGCCGATGCGGCGCTCCTGTGGCGCGAGCAGCCGCAGCGCCAGGGCCCGCCCCGCCTCGGTCGGATAAAGGAGCCGCTGACGCCGGTCCTGCGGCCCCTGGACCTGTTCGATGAAGCCGCCGTCGAGAAGCTGCTTGAGGACGCGGCCGAGGCTCTGCTTGGTGATCTTGAGGATGTCGAGAAGGTCCGCCACTCGGATCCCGGGATGGCGATTGACGAAATGGATCACGCGATGGTGAGCGCGGCCGAAACCATAGGCGAGCAAGACGGCGTCGGGGTCGGAGATGAAGTCGCGATAGGCGAAGAAGAGCAGCTCGATATAGGGGATTTCGGGCGTCTCTTCCGCCGACATGGGCTCCCTGACCAGGCGGCCGCCGGGACCGGCCGCCTCTTTTTCCGGCGTCTCTGCCTTGAAATTTACGTCAGCCATGTTGACATATTTTTGGTCGTTTGTTACGTAGAAAGCCGCCGCGACGAAACGATCGGACGCGCCCTTTCAAGGGCGCCTTGCCGATGGCAGGATGTGGCGCGCACCATATCGGCGAACGTGACGCGACGCAAAAGCGGCGCGCGGCGCTCCGCCCCGCGCCAAGACATTGCGCGGCCGATCAGGAGGTAATGAGCCATGGCTACACAGCCTTTCGACAATCGCCCCGGCGTCATCTGGTTCAACGGCGAGTATCTCCCGTGGTCGGACGCCAGGATTTACGTGCTTTCGCACGGGCTTCACTATGCCAGTGCGGTGTTCGAGGGCCAGCGCGCCTATGGCGGAGCCATCTTCAAGCTCGACGAGCACACCCGCCGCCTGCACGAATCGGCGAAGATCCTAGGCTTCGAAATCCCCTATTCGGTGGCGGAGATCAACCGCGCCTCGCAGGAACTGCTCGACCGGCAGGGTTTCGCCGACGCCTATGTCCGTCCGATCGCCTGGCGGGGCAGCGAGATGATGGGGGTTTCGGCGCAGGCGACCAAGATCAACCTTGCCATCGCCGCCTGGGAGTGGCCCTCCTACTTCAAGCCCGAGGAGCGGCTGAAAGGCCTCCGCCTCGACATCGCCAAATACCGCCGGCCGGACCCGGCGACGGCGCCGTCGAAATCGAAGGCGACCGGCCTCTACATGATCTGCACGCTGTCCAAGCATGAGGCCGAGAACAAGGGCTACGCCGACGCGCTGATGCTCGACTGGCGCGGCCAGGTCGCCGAGGCGACCGGCGCCAATATCGTCTTCGTCAAGGACGGCGTCCTCCATACCCCGACCCCGGACTGCTTCCTCGACGGCATCACCCGGCGGACGGTCATGGAACTGGCCAGGCGCCGCGGCTACGAGGTGGTCGAGCGCGCGATCATGCCGGAGGAGATGGCCAGGTTCGAGCAGGCCTTCCTGGTCGGCACCGCCGCCGAGGTGACGCCGATCTCCGAGATCGGCCCCTACAAGTTCAAGGTCGGCGACATCGTGAAGAACCTGATGGAGGACTACTCCGCCGAGGTGCAGCCGCGCCAGCACGCGATGGCGGCCAACGGCTAGCGCCGAGGGCCTCCCCTACAGCATCGAGCGAAGATCGGCGGCGTAGGTGGGGAAGGCATAGACCGCTTCCTTGAGCGACGCCGCCGTGATGCCGTGGCGCATGGCGAGGGCGAAGATGTGGATCAGCTCCTCGCCGCCATGGCCGACCATGTGGGCGCCGAGGATGGCGCCGGTCGGCCGGTCGATGATCACCTTCGCCCATGCCGCCGCCTCGGCAAAGGTGCGTCCCGACAGCCAGTCCCGCATGTCGTTGGTGGCGATGCGGATGTCGCGCCCCGCCCGGCGCGCTTCGGCCTCGGTCATGCCGACGGTGGCGAGCGCCGGGACGGTATAGAGGCAGGCGGGGATGCTGGCATAGTCGGGCGAAGCCGGCGTTCCGCCGGCGATCGCCCGGCCGACCAGCGTGCCTTCATAGGTGGCGATCGGCGACAGCTGCGGCTTGCCGGGAAGGGCGTCGCCGCAGACATGCACGGCCGGGTTCGTGGTCGAGCGGAGATGCCCGTCGGTGACGATCCGGCCCTTCTCGATCGCAACGCTGCCGGCGTCGAGGTCCAGCCCGTCGATATCGGCGATCCGGCCGGCGCCGTTGACGACGCGATCGGCTTCGATCGCATGCTCGGTCCCGCCGGCCTCATAGACCACGCGCCGCTGGCGGCCAGCTTTCTCGATCCGCCTGACCGTTATTCCCGGCATCGCCGAAATGCCGATCCGTTGGCTCTCCGCCAGGATCTGGTTGACCGCGTCCTCGTCGAAGCTGGCGAGGAAGCGCGGACCGGCCTCGAGGATCGTCACCCCGGTGCCGGCGCGCACATAGACGTGGGCGAATTCGAAGGCGATCGCCCCGCCGCCGATGAAGACGACGTCGCGCGGCTGCCGCGGGTCCGACAGGACGTCGTCGGAGGTGATCATCAGCTCGGCGCCCGGGATCGACAAAGCCCGCGGTTTCGACCCGGTGGCGACGACGATATGGCGCGCCTCCAGAACCTCGTTGCCGACCGCGACGGCGTTGGGATCGCGGAAGCGGCCGCGCCCGTCGATCAGGGTCACGCCGCGCTCGTCCATGGTCTTGCGAAGCCGGGCCGGGATATCGCGGATGATCGCCTTCTCGCGGGCGATCAGCCCCGCCCAGTCGAGCCTGGCCTTGCCGACCTTGATGCGGTGCTCGCCGGCGCGGGCGATCTCGTCGAGGCTGTGGGCGGCGGCGACCAGCACCTTCTTGGGCGTGCAGCCGCGGTTAGAGCAGGTGCCGCCGAGCAGGGAAGGCTCGATCATGGCGATCGACAGGCCGGCCTCGCTGGTGGCGATGGTCGCGCCCATCCCGGCATTGCCGCCGCCGATGATGACCACGTCAAAGTCTCTCGTCATGCGGGCTCTCCTCGCGACATTTCGGGCGAAATAGGGGGAGGTCCGCCAAAGTCATGGGTTTCGGCGGACAATGGCCCGCGCACTCTTGTGTCCGACGGCTCGGGACGCTACGTTACATGTAACGAAGGAGCAGGGTCATGGCGCCGGCCTCGAAGCAGAAGAAGTCATCCCGCGAGAGAGTGCGGGCGCATCGCGCCAAGCTCCGCGCGCAAGGCCTGCGCCCGGTCCAGATCTGGATTCCCGATACGCGCACGCCCGAGTTCGCGGCGGAGGCGCACCGTCAGTCGCTGTTGATCGGTAACCACCCCGACGAACGCGATGAGCAGGCTTGGGTCGACTTGGTCACCGACCCGGACGCGCTCTACGAGTTGACCGATCGGTGAAACGCGGCGAGGTCTGGACGGTTGCAAGCTCCGAGCACTACGCCGGAAAGCCGCGGCCCGTCGTCATAGTACAGGCCGACACCTTTGACGGCACCGAATCCATCGTCGTCTGCGGCCTGACATCCAGTGGTCCATCTTCTGTACCGTTGCCGCGGCCGGAGGTCCTCCCTACGGCCGCCAATGGATTGATCGTTCCGTCGCGGATCATGGTGGACAAGCTGTTCGCCGTGCCTAAACGGCGGTTGGGGAAGAAGGTCGGCGTGCTGGACCCTTTGGATATGGAACGGCTCAGCCGCGCCATTGTACTTTTCCTCGACCTCATTCCCTCCTGACAGCCCCTGTCACGACGCGGCGCGAGTGATTATCTCACCGCCTCGCCTTTGCCGCGCCGATTCCCCATATTCGTCCCATGCCCCGCCGCAAGACCGGATTCGCCGAAGCCCCGCAGAAGCCCCTGAAGACCGCCCGCGGCACCTCCATGGGCGGCAAGGGGACCGCGCGCGAACGCGTCGCTGCCGGCCTCAATCCGGTGCCCGGCGTCGACATGACGCTGGAGGAGGCCGAGGCGTTTCTCGCCACGCTGAAACCGGAGCCGGCATTCGGGGAAACGCCGCGCCGCGGCGGCAAACCGGCCGGCCGGCCGTCGCCGGGCGGCGCCACGGAGCTTCCCGCCGCGGGCGTCACCGCTACCGTCCAGGCGCTGTCGGCGCTGATCGAGAGCGGCCGCCCGGAGTTCCGCGACAAGACCTGGGTGCCGCACCGGCCGCCGCGGCCGGAAAAATCCGAGGGCGGCGTTCCGCTCGAAATCGTCTCCGAGTTCGATCCGAAGGGCGACCAGCCGCAGGCGATCGCCGAGCTGGTCGAAGGGGTGAAGGCGCAGGAGCGCGACCAGGTGCTGCTCGGCGTCACCGGTTCGGGCAAGACCTACACCATCGCCAAGGTGATCGAGGCGACGCAGCGGCCGGCGCTGGTCCTTGCCCCGAACAAGACCCTCGCTGCCCAGCTCTACGGCGAGTTCAGGTCGTTCTTTCCGGACAACGCGGTCGAGTATTTCGTCTCCTATTACGACTACTACCAGCCCGAGGCCTACGTCCCGCGCACCGACACCTATATCGAGAAGGAATCGACCATCAACGAGCAGATCGACCGCATGCGCCATTCGGCGACGCGCTCGCTGCTCGAACGTGACGACGTGATCATCGTCGCTTCGGTCTCCTGCATCTACGGCATCGGCTCGGTCGAGACCTACACCGCGATGACCTTCGCGCTTTCGATCGGGGAGCGCATCGACCAGCGCCAGTTGATCGCCGATCTCGTCGCGCTCCAGTACAAGCGGAGCGACTCCGATTTCCGCCGCGGCACCTTCCGCGTCCGCGGCGACACCATCGACCTGTTCCCGGCCCACCTCGAAGACCGCGCCTGGCGCGTCGCCCTGTTCGGCGACGAGATCGAATCGATCATGGAGTTCGATCCGCTCACCGGCGCCGCCTACGGCCAGCTCAAGACGGTCAAGGTCTACGCCAATTCGCATTACGTGACGCCGCGGCCGACCCTGGCGCAGGCGGTCAAGGGCATCCGTGAGGAGCTCAAGGGCCGGCTCGACGAACTGACCGCGGCCGGGCGTCTCCTCGAGGCGCAGCGGCTCGAGCAGCGCACCCGCTTCGACCTCGAGATGATCGAGGCGACCGGCTCCTGCGCCGGCATCGAGAACTACAGCCGCTACCTCACCGGCCGCCGCCCCGGCGAGCCGCCGCCGACGCTGTTCGAATACCTGCCCGACAATGCGCTGGTCTTCGTCGACGAGAGCCATGTCACCATCCCGCAGCTCGGCGGCATGTATCGCGGCGACTTCCGCAGGAAGGCGACGCTCGCCGAATACGGATTCCGGCTTCCCTCCTGCATGGACAACCGCCCGCTCCGCTTCGAGGAGTGGGACCTGATGCGGCCGCAGACCGCGTATATCTCGGCGACGCCGGCGGCCTGGGAGATGGAGCGGACCGGCGGCGTCTTCACCGAGCAGGTGATCCGGCCGACCGGCCTGATCGACCCGCCGGTCGAGGTGCGGCCGGCCAAGGCGCAGGTCGACGACCTCCTCGGCGAGGTCAAGGCGGTAGCGCTACAGGGCTACCGCGCGCTGGTCACGGTGCTCACCAAGCGCATGGCCGAGGACCTCACCGAATATCTCCACGAGCACGGCGTCCGCGTCCGCTACATGCATTCCGACGTCGAGACCCTGGAGCGGATCGAGATCATCCGCGACCTCCGTCTCGGCGCCTTCGACGTGCTGGTCGGCATCAACCTCCTGCGCGAAGGCCTGGACATCCCGGAATGCGCGCTGGTCGCCATCCTCGACGCCGACAAGGAGGGTTTTCTCCGCTCCGAGACCTCGCTGGTCCAGACCATCGGCCGCGCCGCCCGCAACATCGACGGCAAGGTCGTCCTCTACGCCGACAAGGTCACCGGCTCGATGAGCCGCGCGATGGCCGAGACCAGCCGCCGCCGCGAGAAGCAGGCCGCCTACAACGCCGAGCACGGCATCACGCCGGAGAGCATCAAGAAGGGCATCGGCGACATCCTCTCCTCGGTCTACGAGCAGGATCACGTCACCGTTCAGACCGGCTTCGCCGACGACGGCGCGCTGATCGGCCACAATCTCAAGGCGACCATCGCCGACCTCGAGAAGCGCATGCGCGACGCCGCGGCCGATCTCGAATTCGAGGAGGCGGCCCGCCTCCGCGACGAGATCAAGCGCCTCGAGACGCTCGAGCTCGCCGTCGCCGACGATCCGCTGGCGCGAAACCCGGGGGAGGGCGAGGCCGTCATTGGTTCGAGGAACCGCACAAGTCGTCCCGCAACGACCAGGCCGGGCGTCCCTCCCCGGTCCGGGGAGGGTGGCTCGCCGCGCAGCGGCGAGACGGGTGGGGCGAATCCCGCCCCGCGTCAGCAGGGAGAGCCTGTCCCCGGCTTGGCCGGGGAGGGGGCCGCGGGACCTGCCCGCCGAAGCCTTGGCGAAGGCGGGAGCGCGGTGCGAGGGGCGGACGGATATGTCGGCGCCGACGATGCTCCATCCCCGACGCGCGCCATGCCGCCGAGCGGACGCAGCCGGACGACGCCGGACGAAATCCCCGGCGACACGCGCGATCCCGCCCCGCACCAGCGGGGAGGGGCGCGTGGCGGCGGGAATGACAACGCCCCCCGCAAGAACACCCTCGACGAGATGACCATCCGCCGCACCGAGGTGCCGCTGGCGAAGCGCCCGCACAAGCCCAGTCTCGACGTGATGGGCCCCGGCACCGACCTCGAAGTCCCGCTCAGCGACCGCCCACGCCCACGCCCCCGCTCAATCGGCGGCCGCCCCGGCAGCGACGTCGGCAAGGGCGGACGGCGGTAGCGCGGCTGCTGATCTCGGCATTTGTATGCCGAGCCCTGTCAGGGACTACCACCGAAATTGGCAAAGACCGCGTAGATCGCTACAGTCATCTGGGGGTTTCAAATCATGAAAGGTTGCTGGCTGCGTGTCTGCCCACTGCTTTGGCAAGGGTTGGGGCGGGATGCTCTTTGACGATCCTGCTCTTCAGACCGCTCTTGCTCATTGGCGGGCATTGACAGACGTCGAGCGCCGGGCCGAAGCGGATAACCTTTGGTTCGAACTGCGTGTCAGTGACGCTCGACGACATGGGTTCGAGGAGGAGGCCTTTGGCGCCGTGACCGCTGACGAACTTTCTAGGGCGCAGACGGACTATTGCAGGACATTTGTCCAGGTCGGCGACGATGTCGCCCACACGTTCATCAATGCCCTTGATCCTGCCAACCTCGGAATGATCGATGAAATGCAGCGAGTGGTCCGTATCAAGTCCCTTGTTCGTCCCCTGAACGCACACGGAATTTCGTTCGTTGAATTGAAAAAGGCATTTGATGACAATGATGTGGCGGTCATTGATGGGTTTCTGCGCACATGGAACGACTCGACGGTTCGTGATTGGCGCCCGGCGTTTGCCGCGTTCAAGGATGAGGTGGTAGATGATCTAGCTGAGGCCAACTGGCCCGACCGCCTTCGCGACCGGTTGGGGCTGGCGCACTACGATTGCGCGATTGGCCCGGTCCCGGTTGCCTTGATGGAGTATTCAGTTGCAGAAGTGAACGCAGTGGCCGGTGGCTTCCCGGCCGCCTGTCCTTTCACCGCGCCTACGGTCCTTGACAGTGTGCCGTGGCCGTATTTCTTTCCTGCACCGACGGGGCTCTCGTGTGGGCGGACGATGGCGCTATACGAAGTCGCCGACGATAAAGAGTTGTTAGCGGAAATCCTTCATTTTAGGATACCTTACAAGGTTGAGCACATTGCTCGGCTCGACGAAATCCGTAGTCCCCCAAGGCCGTACGAACTGAGGACACTTCGGAACCATCATTTGCTCGCTGTCCGGATTGCATCCGGAGACGATCGCTTCGGTGAGGATATTCCGGCATGAGCTTGGCGAGCGATCACATCGCGTTCTTACGGCATCCTTGGCTCAACGAGTTCGAAAGAGTCCCTGAGAAGGCGTTGGGGGATTTGCTTGCCGGCTATGCCCGAGTTCCGCCGTATGAGCGCGCCGACGCCCCCGATGCGGCACGCATGCTCTTTGGCTCACTCGATTCTGACGATAGCGCACGCGCGCTACTTGGCCCCGCCATTCTCGCTTGGTTGGAAGCCCAGCGAAAAGACCCGTTGCCTGCATCTCGCCCCAAGCTACAACGGCGCGTGCGCGAGATTTGCGAAGCCCTCGAAATCGTCGCGCTGCTTGGTGTAGGGACCGCTGCTGTCGGGTTGCGGTGCCAATTCATCAAGTGGAACGAGTGGGTGAGCCTTATGACACTTTCGCCGGCTCGCGACGCAAGGGCTGAATATTGGCGCACGCTCGCGTTAACTCAGCCGTTGGTAGCGGACATCGAGCCAGGCATCGACGCGAATGGCCTTGTCGCATTGTGGCAGCGGATATGTCGTGAAGCAGGTACGCGTCTGCCACGCCGCTATCTGTCGATTGGGCTTCTGGGACTGCGGCGTTTGCCGAAGAGGGAAGAGCAGTCAGAACTTCCGTGGTTGTCCGGGCTTGCGCAGTGGGCGCTAGCGCAACAGCCCTCGGACGATGAGTTCAAGGCAGAATGGTTCGCGCTGAAGCCGCTCTATCCGCGTGCGCCAGGACAATGGCGGAGACTTGTATCCAGTATTCTGTCAGCGAGCACATTCAGGGACGCAGAAGTTGAGTCGCCCGCGTGGTGGCGCGTCGATCCAGACTTTATGTCGATAGTGCGGGGTAAATACAGGTCTCTAGACGCCCCGCTGCGCTCCCCAATGCCGAGTGATTGCGAGCGTGTCGTCAGCAAGCTCGATGGGCCATTCTCGCAAGTCGAACCGCTGATCGAGTCCCTGTTCGAGCGTCATCGGCATTTCGTGAACGTCACGGGAGATGCGCAGTACTTCGTACGGGCCATTCACATGCTTGGGCGCGCATTGATCGAGCGGGGTGGAGACGATACGTCGGCGCGTGCGCGAAAGGCGCAATCCTTGGCTCGCGAGGGGCTGAAGTGGGAGCCTTATAATCGCTATCTCTGGTCACTCTGGCGCGACGCGCTTGAGGCTAGTGGTGATCTTGAGGCCGCAGAATTGGTAGGGTGGGAGAAACTGCGTCGCGACCCATATCCAGACGCGTTCTCGCAGCTTGCAATGTTGCTCGCGAACTCGCTGAACAAGTTCGACGAAGGAGAGGCGCTGCTTAAGGAGGCCATTGGTCGGTTCCCGACTAATGCGCATGCGCGGAACCAATTGGCGGAGTTACTAATCGCGGAGGAACGTGTCGATGAGGCGTCGGCAGTCATCGATGCAGCATTCGATGCCGGGGTGATTAACGAGGCGACCTTTGCTTTGAAGGCTCGCCTACTTTCGAATAGCGGCCGTAGGGTGGAAGCTCTCGACGTTGTCAAGCAGGGCATTTCGCATGAGCTGGTTCATCCGGTGCTCACCCAGTTTGAGCAACGTGTTGCACGGGGCGAGACGCTCCCACTGAAGAGCCAAGCCTTCGTTCGTCGCGGCTATCAACCTCAGAAGAAGCATAAGTCCGCCGCCAACTCTGATCTCGAACTTGCTACTATTACTCGGCTTGGAGCGATGCGGCGCCTCCGTTTCAGGTTGGAGCTTGCGTCGGCCGGTGAGCGAGATGCCGCGCTTGCTGAACTTAAGCGCATTCTGAGTGAGGATCCGACATTTGCCTACGCCGAGCTTCTCGCAGCGCGGCAGCGCATCTGGAAAGCGCGGGAGAATGTATTGCCTGCCTTCGCTGTTGCGTTCGAGGAGGCGTTGGCGACGGAAGATGGCGCGAAATTGGAGCAACTTGCCAAAAGCCGACCAAGGCTAGAGGCTCTTATTCTCGTGGCGCAAGCAGTCCTAGGAGATGCGGCAGCAGCGGAACAGGTGAAACGTTGGCTTCAATCCTCGGAGGTCAGCGAAGAACGGTCTGTGATCGGGCTGCGCGCCGCTCTACGCCCCGTCCTCCGCGTAATTGAAGGCGGAGGGAGTGCCGCTGGCGCAATTCGTGAGATGCGCGAAGCGGTCGTTGTTGCATTGCACGACGCCAACGAGGCGACCCTCGGCGAGTTGCTGTTGGCCGCCTAGTCGCGCGTGAGCAGCCCCGGCCAATCACGCCCGCCGATGTGGAATGGGTGGCCAGTCGCCGCAGAGGGCGCGTGCCCATCGAGGATGCCGCGACCCTCATCCGGCGAATGCGGGACGAGGAGACCCATTGAGCGTCTACCTGGACGCCAGCATCCTCGTGTCGTCTTTTGCCAACGACACCTTGTCGCCGCGGGCCGAGAAGCTCCTGCTGGGCATTGTCGATGCGGTCGTGGTCAGCGACCTTGCCGCCGCAGAGTTTGCTTCCGCAAATCGCTCTGAGAGTTCGCGCCCGCTTCATGAGCGCCGGCAATGCTCGCGCGACCCTTGCCGATTTCGATGCGTGGACGGTGCGAGTTGCCCAGATGGCGGAGATCCAGCCGCCCGACATTGCCGCGGCCGCCGGGTTCCTCCGGCGGCTCGATCTCAACCTGTGGACGGCCGACGCCATCCACATCGCGACCGCCCAGCGGGTCGGCGCCACCCTCGCGACGTTCGACGAGGACATGGCGCTGAGCGCCGAGGTGCTCGGACTCGACGTGGTTACAGGCTGAGCGCGGGCATGCCATGTCCATCCACGTCGCCTTCCCCCGCGGGGCGGGAGCCGCCCGGCGGATGCTGCGCCGCCGCATCGGCGGAATCGAAGAGCGGTGGATAGGTCGGTTCCGGCATGACCCCATCGGCTCGGCGACGGTAGCGAAACTGCCGCGGCGCTATATCATGGCGCCGCCGCTGGCGGCGGGGATGAACGGGAGAGGGCGATGATCCGGGTCGGTATCGGCGGGTGGACCTATGAGCCGTGGCGCGGCACCTTCTATCCCGAGGGCCTGAAGCACGCCGACGAGCTTCAGCTATGCCGGCGACGCATCTCACCACGATCGAGATCAACGGCACCTTCTACCGCACCCAGTCGGCGGCGAGCTTCGCCAAGTGGCGCGACGAGACGCCCGACGATTTCGTCTTCTCGGTCAAGGGCCATCGCGCCGTGGTCAACCGCAAGGACCTCGGCCGGCGCCGGCGAGGCGATCGACTGGTTCTTCGGCAGTCGGGATTCTCCGAGCTCGGCGACAAGCTCGGCCCGATCCTCTGGCAGTTCGCGCCCTTCAAGAAATTCGACGCCGGCGATTTCGGCGGCTTCCTCGCGCTGCTCCCGAGGGAGCTCGACGGCCGCCGGCTGATGCATGTCGTCGAGGTGCGGAGCGAGACCTTCCTGGTCCCCGAGTTCGTCGATCTTCTCCGGAAGCACGAGGTCGCCGTCGTCTATGCCGAACTCCGGCCGACTATCCGGCGATCGCCGATGTCACCGCGCCCTTCGTCTATCTCCGCCTCCAGCGCACCGACGCGACCCTCGACACCGGCTACTCCGCCGGCGATCTCGACCGCTGGGCCGAGCGGGCGAAGCGCTTCGCCGGCGGCGACCTGCCGGACGATCTCGTCCGCTATTCCGAGACGGCGCCGGCGAAAAAGCAGCGCGACGTCTTCGTCTACATTATCTCCGGCGCCAAGGTGCGCGCGCCGGCGGCGGCGATGGCGCTGATCGAGCGGGTCAAGTAGCGGAATTGTTCCATCACTTTGCTTTGCCGGCTGACTCGAAGGGTGATTCCGGGGCCGCATTCATGCCCCATTCCGCCCGAAGAAAGCCCCCGTCGTTTCGTCGTCACCGGCGTCGATGCGATTGTCGGGGCCGGGGGGACGCATCGCGTGGCGATGCGGTTCTCGGGACGGGGAATGTGTCAGAGTGGGGTCAGTAAAGTCGCGCGTCAGCGCGTTTGGAGTGGCCGTCGTCATCGCTTTCGGCGATGGTTGGTTCGATCAAGCCAGGTCGAGGCCGCCAGTCAGTGCGGCAAGGCGTCCTGGTACAAGATGGGGAGCCAGGACCGCGAGTGGTGAAAGGATGAACGCCAGCGTGCTCGCGGCCGCCCACCGCAGCCTTCCCTTCGGGACGCAGGTGCGGGTCGACAATCTCGCCAATGGCCGTTCGGTGGTGGTCCGGATCAACGACCGCGGACCTTATGCCGGCGGCCGGGTGATCGACGTCACCCAGGGTGCCGCCCAGCAGCTCGGCATGATCCATTCCGGCGTCGTGCCGGTGCGGGTCACGGTGGTCGGCGGCGGAGGCAAATTGCCCGGCAATTGCTCCTGAGTATTGCTCGGCGGGTAGAGTGGGGCGCGACCGAGCGCGGGCGTCCCGGGTGTGGCGGTTCTACCGCCGGCTCCGGGACGATCCCCGGGCCATCGAGAACAGGCTGAGGCCGCGCGACGCTCGCCGCCTGCGACCGGTCGAAAGCTCCGCTGGCGCGCCTCGCAGCTCCGCTTCTCGCTCTCCAGCAGCCGCCGGATCGAGGCCTGCAGGCTGCCGCAGTTCGACGCGCTCATCTGCCTGGCCTTGGCGACGAAGCTGTTGCCGCACTGGATATAGATGCTCCGGTGGGTGTTCTCGTGCCGCCGCGCGAAGGCGACGAAGCTGTTCCACGCCGAGCGCGTGCTCGAGCCCATCGCGAGCTCCGCGCCCCCGGCAGGGTCATCACGAAACTGATGCTGAGCGTGACGTTGCTGGCACGGCAGACGCCGCCACTCTGCCTGGTGGCGATGCTCAGGCCGTAATACGGGCGGATGTTCGCGACGGCATCGCCGCTGTCGCCGTGGAACGGATGCGACCGCATGTAGGAGACCAGCGAGGCGGCCGTGCTCCCGCCCACCGAATAGGTGCGGTATTGCGTCGACGTGTGGACATCGCCAAGCGCGTCGACCGCAAGGCACGCGGTCATCCCCCCGGCGAGCGCCACGCACGCCAATCGCTTCAGCGCGACCGATCGCATATCCCCCAAGCTCCCGCCCGCCATTTTAACCGCATGGGGGAAAAAGAGAAGACGTCGAGGCCTGCCGGTTGGCGGGTTGGCCGGCTCACGCCTTCTCGGCCGGCCCGAACGACATGCGGTCGAAGGCCGCGGACTTGATCAGCGCCGTGACCGGCAGGCCCGGCCGGAGGTCGAGCGCATGGACCGCCTCGGCGGTAAGGCTCGCGATCAGCGTCTCGCCGGCGGCATCGAGGCGCACTTCCACCATCGGCGGCTCGCTTGGCGCGATCGACGCGACCACCGCGTCAAGCCGGTTCCGGATCGAAAGCCGGCCCGGATCGCCGACCGCGATCGCCACGTCGCGGGCGCGGATGCGAAGCCTGACGAGGCTGCCCACCGGCGCGTCGACGAGCGGCAGCGACAGCCTGCCGGCCGGATGGTCGAGGAGGGTGACGCCGGCGGCATCGTCGCGCGCGACGATCCGCGCGGCGAGGATCACGCTCGCCTCGTATTGTCCGGTGTAGGGGCGGAGGTCGGCGCGGGCGAGGATGTCGCCGACCGGCCCGGTCGCGACCGTCCTGCCGTCGGCGAGCACGACCAGGGTGTCGGCGAGGCGCGCCACCTCGTCGATGGCGTGGCTGACATAGACGATCGGCAGCCGCATCTCGTCGCGAAGCCGCTCGATATAGGGGAGCAGTTCCGCCTTCCGCGTCTCGTCGAGCGCGGCGAGCGGCTCGTCCATCAGCAGAAGCCGCGGGCTCGCGAGCAGCGCGCGGCCGAGGGCGACGCGCTGCTTCTCGCCGCCGGAAAGGCCGGCCGGCCGCCGATCGAGGAGATGGCCGATGCCGAGCAGGTCGACGATCGCCTCGATCGACCCCCAGCGCTCGCGTCGCGGCGTCAGCCGCCGGCCGTAGAGCAGGTTGCCCTTGACCGAGAGATGCGGAAACAGCCGGCCCTCCTGGAAGACGTAGCCGATCCTCCGGCGGTGCGCCGGCACGTCGATCCCCGCGGCGGTATCGAGGAGCACCTCGCCATCGACGGCGAGGACCCCGCGATCCGGCCGGACCAGGCCGGCGACAATATTGACCAGCGTCGTCTTGCCCGCTCCCGAATGGCCGAACAGCGCCGTCACCCGGCCGGTGCTCGCGAAGCGCGCGTCGAGCACGAAATCGCCGAGGCGCCTGGCGACGTCGACCTTGAGCGTCATGCGCCGATCACCCGCCGCCCGACCCGCCGCGCCAGCGCCTCCGAGAGGAGGATCGCCGCGAACGCGATGACGATCGAAATCGCGGTCAGGCGCAGCGCCGGCACCTCGCCGCCGGGCACCTGGGTATAGGTGTAGATCGCCGTCGGGATCGTCTGGGTGACGCCGGGGATGTTGCCGACGAAGGTGATGGTCGCGCCGAATTCGCCGAGGGCGCGGGCGAAGGCGAGCACCGCGCCGGCGAGAATGCCGGGGAGCATCAGCGGCAGCGTGATCGTGGCAAAGACGCGGAACCGTCCGGCGCCGAGCGTCGAGGCCGCCGCTTCGAGCCGCCGGTCGATCGCCTCGAGCGACAGGCGGATGGCGCGGACCAGCAGCGGAAATCCCATGATGGCGCAGGCGAGCGCCGCGCCGGTCCAGTTGAAGGCGAGAACGATGCCGAAGGTCGCGTCGAGGAACTCGCCGATCGGACCGCGCCGCCCGAAGGTGAGGAGAAGCAGATAACCGGTGACCACCGGCGGCATCACCAGCGGCAGATGGACGATGCCGTCGACGAGGCTTCGCCCCGGAAAACGGACGCGGGCGAGAAGCCAGGCGACGAAGATTCCGAACGGCAGGCTGCACAGCATCGCGACGATTGCGACGCGGAGGCTCAGCGCGATCGCGTCCCATTCCGTCGGGGTCAGCGGAGACAGCATCAGCGAGGCCGGCCCCGGTCACACGGCGGGCGATGCATCTCCCGGATCGCGGTCACTATCGGCGATCCGGCAATTCATGTCACGCTCCCGGCGCGATGAAGGTGAAGCCCTGTTTCTCGTAGGCGCCCTTCGCCTTGTCCGACTGCATGTAGTCGAAGAAGGCGCGGGCATCCGGGTTGGCCGACCCGGCGGTCATCGCCAGCGGATAGAGGATCGGCGGATGGCTGTCGTCGGGAAAGGCGGCGACCACCTTGACCTTCGGCTCGGAATTGGCGTCGGTCCGATAGACGATGCCGAGCGGCGCCTCGCCTTGGGCGACGAAGGCGAGCGCCGCGCGCACGTTGTCGGCCTGGACGACGCGATCGGCGACGCTCGGCCAGATGCCGAGGGTTTCAAGCGCCGCCTTGCCGTATTTGCCGGCCGGCACCGAGTCGATATTGGCCATGGCGAGATGTCCGCCGGCACCGAGCAGGCTCGCAAGATCGGCTCCTTTGCCGAGTGCGATCGTCGCGGACAAGTCGGCGGGCGCGACCAGCACGATGGTGTTGCCGAGGAGGGTGCGGCGGGTGTCCTTCTGGATAAGGCTCCGCTTGTCGAGATAGTCCATCCAGTCGAGATCGGCGGAAACGAAGATATCCGCCGGCGCGCCTTCCTCGATCTGCTTGGCGAGCGCCGAGCTTGCGGCGTAGCTGACCAGCACGGTCTTCCCGGTCTCCGCCTTGTAGGCGGCGGCGACGTCGTCGAGCGCGTTCTTGAGGCTCGCCGCGGCGAACACCGTGACCTCGCCGGCGGCCGATGCGGGAAGCGGATGGAGGGCCGGCAGCGCCAGCAGCGCCGCGGCAAGGCCGATGACCGACCGGCGGGTGGGGAAAGGCATGACGACGACCTCCGCGATATGTCTAACTGGAAATATCGGCGATATGTCAGCACGGACAGGTCGCAAAATCAATCCGGCCTGCGGCTCCCGGTCTATAACGCGATGAGTTCAGATCGCGTCAACGCAAGCATCACACACTGTGTCGTCCCGCACGCGGTGCAGCGCGAAGCGGTGCACCGCGGATGCGGGACCTCGTTCAATTGATCCGGCAATTATATAACGAGGTCGGGATCAGCACCGTACCACTTCAAGCCGGAGGACGCTGCGGTGCGTCGGGGACGACATCCCGTCTCAGTCCGCCAATTCGACCTGACTTCAGCCCGCATTACGCCCTGGCGAGGTGCTTGCGGAGGTCCTTGACGCCCGCCGCGATCACCGCTTCGGCATCCGCCTCCATCTGCCGGAAGCGGGCGAGGACATGCTCGCCGAGCGGCGTCAGGCGGGCGCCGCCGCCGCCGCCGGGCCCACCCTTCTCGGTCTCGACCAGCGGCGTCCTGAAGGCGGCGTTCATCTCCTGGACGAGGCTCCAGCAGCGCTTGTAGCTCATGCCGAACCGCGCCGCGGCGGTGGTCAGCGAATGGGTTGCGCGGACGGCATCGAGGAGATCGGCCTTGCCGGGACCGAGCGCCACGCCGGGGCGGAGCACCACCCTGAAACGCAGCCCTTCGGTCAGGTTGGCGAATTGCGGCATGGAGTCCCTCCCTCGCGGCGGCGTGGGGCGATGCTAGCCCGGGCGCGGCTCCCGCCGCCATCACCGGAGAGAGATGGTGCTCAACGCCGCCTGGCGTATCGAATCCCGCTCGATCAGCGGGCATTCGAGCTTGGTGATCGGCTGCTTGCCGCCGCCACGGCCGGCATTCGCGTTCAGAGCGCGCTCGACCGCCCAGCGGCCCATCTCGCGGTGGGGAAGGACGAGCGTGGTGAGCTGCGGCGAAAGATGCCGCGCCACTTCCTCGTCGTCGTAGCCGATCACCGAGACGTCGTCGGGGATCGACGACCCGCGCTCCTTGAGCGCCTCGTAGCAGCCGACCGCCATGCGGTCGTTCGAGCAGAAGATCGCGGTCGGCGGCCGGGCGAGCTTCATCAGCGCGTGAGTGTGCTCGTAGCCGGCGCTGGTCTGCCAGTTGCCTTCGCGGACCAGCGCCGGGTCATAGGCGATGTCGGCGGTGGCGAGCGCCTGCCGGTAGCCGCGCAGGCGGTCGCGCGCCGCGTCCATCCACATTTCGCCGGTGACGATGGCGATGCGGCGGTGGCCGGCGCGGATCAGCGCCTCGGTGGCGCGGTGGCCGCCGGCGACCTCGCCCGGGCAGACGCTCGGAAAGGCGCGGTCGTCGGAGTAGCAGTTGAGCAGCACCACCGGCATCCGCGCCGAGTAGAGCGGCTTCGGCACGTCGACCTTCCGCGTCATGATCGTCGCGTAGATGAGTGCATCGACGCCGTTCCGGAGCATCGCCGCGATCGTCGCCGGCTCCATCTCGGCGTCGTTCAGCGTCTGCGCGATGGTGACGACGTGTCCGGTCGTCCACGCCATCTCGCGGGTGCCGTCGATCGAAACCACCGCCTCCGGGCTGGTGGCGATGCGGTCGAAGATGATGCCGATCTGCCGCGGACGGTCGCTGAGGGCGGCATGACCGGGAATGATCTCGTAGCCGAGTCCCTCGGCGACCTTGACGACGCGTTCGCGCGTCGCCTTCGAGATGCGGATTCCGGCGGTGTTGTTGAGAACCACCGAGACGGTCGACTGCGAGCAGCCGGCGAGCCGGGCGACGTCGGTCATGGTGACGCGCTTGCCGGCGCCGCGGCCGAGATTCCGGCGGGCCGTATCCGACCGCTTGGCTTTCCGTTCGGCGGCGTTTCCGTCCACGTAAAGGTCCATTCACCATCGATGGACGCGGCTCGCCAAAGCGCTCCGGTCGGCTAATCGTGCTGATAATATTAGCGATGGGCGCCGGTTTCGACAATCCGGAGCATGGCCGGGCAATCGGCGGGCGCCGCGTACAGGCGCCGGCCGCTCCGTCTGATAGCGGTTTTTCGGAGACTTCGTCGCCGGCTATCGCGATTGACGGTAGGCCCGCACCCGGTCGAACAGGATGGCGACGATCAGGAAGGTGCCGATGAAGGTGCCCTGCCAGAACGGATTGATGCCGAGGAGGGTCAGGCTGTTGCGGATCATTTCGAACAGGACCGCCCCGACCACCGCTCCGAATGCCGTGCCGGCACCGCCGGAGAGATTGGTGCCGCCGATGACCACCGCCGCGATCGCGTTCAACTCGTAGCCCAATCCCATCCCGGTGGTGATCGTGCCGAGCCATCCGACGAGCAGGATGCCGGCAAATCCCGCCATCAGCCCCGAAAGGATATAGACGCTGAGTTTGATGCGCCGCACCGGAATGCCGGTGAGGATCGCCGCCTGCTCGTTGCCGCCGATCGCGAAGATATAGCGGCCCCATCGCGTCCAGCGGAAGGCGAAGCCGAAGCAGACGGCGAGGAGGGCGAGGAAGACGGCAGGATTGGGGATGTAGACGTATTCGCCGATGGTCGTGAACAGGCCGCCCAGCGACGTGTCGGTCCCCACCCAGGCGGCAAGAAGGTTGAACCATCCCCGTGTCGAGCCGCCGCCGATCGCCACGAGCTTGGCGTGATCGACGCCGAACTGGTAGACCATCTGGTTCCGCGACAGGACCATCGCCACGCTGCGCGCCACCGACATCATGCCGAGCGTCACGACGAAGGGCGGCATGCCGATATAGGCGATGAGAACGCCGCTGATCCCGCCGGCCGCCGAGGCGGCGATGAGGGCGGCGGGAATGGCGACCCAGATCCGGTTGAGCCCGGTGATGTGGATCGGCCCGAGGTCCCAGACGCCGCTTCCCGCCATCGTCATGCCGCAGACCATGCCGCCGAGGCACAGCACGGCGCCGACCGAGAGGTCGATTCCGCCGGTGATGATCACCGCGGTCATGCCGAGGCCGAGGATGCCGACGAAGGCGCAATTGCGGGCGACGTTGAACAGATTGTCGGGCGTAAAGAATCGATCGCTGGCGTAGCTGAGGTAGAGAAAGGCGATGACCGAGGCCAAAAAGACCCAGAAGGTCTGCCGCGTGAAGAGATAGCCGAGCCTGCCGTAGGTCTGCCGGTTGATGCTTTCGTCGAGGGTGGTCGTGACCATCGCCTTCGCTCTTTTTCGCCGCTCGCCTGAGATCGTCTAGACCAACTCTATGGCTCCGGTGATCAATCCGGTGACCTCTTCCGGCGAACTGGTGGTGATCGCCTTGTCGGCGACCTTGTTGCCGCGGCGCAGCACGACGATGCGGTCCGCCACCGCAAAGACGTCCGGCATCCGGTGGCTGATCAGGACGACCGCGATGCCATGCTCACGGAGATTGCGGATAAGGCTGAGCACCTCCGCGACCTGGCGGACCGAGATCGCCGCGGTCGGCTCGTCCATCAGCACGATCTTGGGATCGGAGAGGCGCGTCCGCGCGATGGCGACGGCCTGCCGCTGCCCCCCGACATCTGCTTGACGAAATCCCGCGCCCGCGTCTCGGACTTGAGCTCCTTGAAGAGCTGTCCGGCGCGCCGGTACATCGAGGTATGGTCGAGCACGCGGAGCGGGCCGAGGCGCCGGCGCAGTTCGCGGCCGAGGAAAACATTGGCGGCGGCCGTCAGGTTGTCGCAGAGGGCGAGGTCCTGGTAGACGATCTCGATGCCGTGCTGCCTGGCCTCGATCGGCTTATGAAGGATCAGCTCCTTGCCGTCCATCCTCAGCGAGCCGAGCGTCGGCCGGAAATTTCCCGCGATGATCTTGACCAGCGTCGACTTGCCGGCGCCGTTGTCGCCCATCAGTCCGACGACCTGACCCGCCTCGAGGGAAAGCGACACGTCGTTGAGGGCGTGGATCGCCCCGAAATGCTTCGAGACGTTGCTCACCTCAAGAACCGCCATGCCGAGCCGTCCTCCCGACTCCGGCGCGACTTACGATCGGCTTTGGGCGCGTCAACCGGAGAGGTTAATGCATTAGCTCAGCCGTCTCTCGATCGTCAATCTGCCGGGCGGAATGTCAGACGAATATGTGCTCCGGCCGGGGCGATTGCCGGGAATCTTCGTATTTCGCACCGCGGTAGACGGTTTCGTACGACAAAATACCGTTGACGAACGGTCCTCATCGATATTAGCTGTGGGTCGGGAGGACGTAATGCGCATTCTTGTCACCGGCGCGACCGGAAAGGTCGGGCGGAATCTGATCGGTCGCCTGCTTGCCGATCCGGAGCGGTCCGGTGTGCGCGTGCGTGCCCTCTGCCACAACCGCGTGATCGAACCGCACGACCGCGTCGAAGTCCGTCGCGGCTCGATCGCCGACCGCGCCGTGGTCGCCGACGCGATGGACGGCGTGACCCATGTCGTCCATCTCGCCACCTGCAAGGAGACGCCCGAGGACGTGATGGACGTCACGGTCAAGGGGATGTTCTGGCTGCTCGAGGAATTCCGCGCGAGCGAGACGGCGCAGCAGTTCATCCTGATCGGCGGCGACGCCGGCGTCGGCCATTTCTTCTACCGTCACGACGGGCCGGTGACCGAGACGACGCCGCACATGGCCTATCCGGGCTGCTACGCGCTTTCCAAGGTGCTCGAGGAGGTGCTCCTCGAACAGGCCGGCATCCAGTACGGCACCAATGGCTGCTGCCTGCGCGCGCCATGGATCATGGAGAAGGACGACTTTCGCTGCTCGCTCTCCTTCGGCGACGACGTCTTCGGCGGGCCGGTGTGGAAGGACATGGTCCCCGAAGCCGACGCCGAGCGCTACCACCAGCGCGGCACCGTGCCGCTTCTCCGCGACGCTGACGGCCGGCCGCTCAAGCGGAACTTCGTCCATGTCGACGACCTCTGCGAGGCGATCCTCGCGGCGCTCGATAACCCGCGGGCGGAACGGCAGCTCTTCAACATCTGCATGAACGAGCCGGTCGATTACGGCGAGGTCGCCGCCTACCTCAAGCGGACCCGCGACCTCAATTCGATCGACATTCCGAGCCAGTTCCATTCGACCTGGATGGATAACAGCAAGGCCCGGTTCCACCTCGGCTGGGAGCCGGAATACGACCTCGAAAAGCTTATCGACTCGGCCTGGAGCTACGAGCGGTCGCCGGATGATCCGCGCCGCGTCTGGTATCCGGGTTGATCAACCGGCCGGGATGCGATCCGGCCAGCAAAATGGGAGGAAGGAAATGCGGACAGGATTCATGTTGGTGGCCGCTGCCGCCCTGGCGGTCGCGGCGGCGGGCCCGGCGATGGCCCAGAAGAAGACCCTTGCGGTGGTCGTCAAGGGCCTCGACAACCCGTTCTTCACCGTGCTCGGCAACGGCTGCGCCAAGTGGAACGCCGATCACGCCGATTCCGAATATGAGTGCCTCTATACCGGCCCGGCCCTTTCCTCGGACGAGGCCGGCGAGGTTCAGCTCGTCGCCGACCTGATCGCCAAGGGCGTCGCCGGCATCGCCATCTCGCCCTCGAATGCGCCGGCGATGGCGGCCATGCTCAAGGAAAAGAATCCGTCGATGCCGATCATGACCATCGACGCCGACCTCCAGCCGGAGGATCGCAACCTGCGCAGGACCTATCTTGGCACCAAGAACTACGACATGGGCGTCAAGATGGCCCAGCATCTGACGCAGCTGAAGCCGGACGGCGGCACCGTCTGCCTGCAGCTCGGCAACGTCGCGGCCAACAACATCAACGAGCGTGCGGCGGGCTTCCGCGACACCATCGCCGGGGCGGAGAAGACCGAGCGGCTCACCGGCCAGGGCGGCTGGACGGAGATCGACGGTTGCCCGGTCTTCACCAATGACGACATCGCCACCGCCAACCAGCAGATGGCTGACGTGACCGGCGCCAATCCCGACCTCGGCGCCTTCATCCTGGTCGGCGGCTGGGCCGAGTTCGGGCCTGAGGCCTACATGGCCAACTGCAAGCAGATCAAGGATCGCCTCGACAGCAAGAAGCTCGTCGTCATCGCCGGTGACACCCTGCCGCCGGAAATGGACGCGCTGAAGGCCGGCTGCAGCCACGCCCAGATCGGCCAGCGGCCGTTCGAAATGGGCAACCACGCGCCTGACGTGCTCATCGACCTGATCGCCGGCAAGTCGGTCGACGATCCGCTCTATACCGGCCTCGACGAGTGCACCGAGGAAACCGCCGATACCTGCCTGCCGAAGTAGGCTGCCTGAATTCGGGGAGAAGCAACCCGAAACGAGCTCATCCCGCTGGATGAGAACCCGACGGAACGGAAACTGGAGGCGCCTCGGCGCCTCCTTTTTTCTTGACCTTTGCCTCTCGCTCCCGCCGCGCTTGCGGCTATGGTAGCGAAGCCCGCGCGACCGGCGATCGCGCCGGGCGTGGGAGGCGACGCCGTATGAAGATCGTCAAGTGGGTCGCCGCCGGCATTGCCGCGGTCGTCCTGGTGCTGCTCGTGGTCGCCTATCTCATCCCGCGCGAGACCACGGTGACCCGCTCGGTCGCGGTCGCCGCCCCGGCATCGGCGATCTATGCGCTCGTCGCCGACCTTCGCGGCTTCGGCGAATGGTCGCCGTGGAGCGAGATCGACCCGGCCACGGTCTACACCTTCACCGGTCCGACCGACGGCGTCGGCCAGACGCTCAATTGGCAGAGCGGCAACCCGGCCGTCGGCTCGGGGTCGATGGCGATCCAGGCGCTCGACCCCGACAAACGCGTCGACTACGTGCTTCATCTCGGCAACGGCGACGTCGTCCCGGCCTCGCTGGCGCTGGAAGCGGGTTCCGGCGCCACCACGGTGACCTGGACGGCGACGGTCGATCGCGGCATCAGTCCGCTTGCACGCTACTTCGGCACCGCGCTCGAGGCGAGGATCGGTCCCGATCTCGAAGAGGGGCTCGTCAGGCTCAAATCGGCGGCGGAGAAGCCGCCGGAGCCTCCCGCGGCCGACAAGTAGCGCGCGCAATCCTCACGCCGAGGGCCGCCAGTCGATGCCGACATGGCCCGGCACGTCCCTGACCCGCGCGAGCCACGCCCCGATTCCGGGATAGCCGGCAAGATCGAATCCGCCGTCGCCGGCGACATGGGTGTAGGCATAGAGCGCGATGTCGGCGACCGAATAGGCCTCGCCGGCGAGCCAGTCGCTCTCGCCGAGCCGCGCTTCCATCACCGCGAGCGCCCGGTGGCCGCGGCCGTGAAGGTCGGCCATGCGCTCCGGCGACACCGTTTCGCGTCCGCCCGGCTGGAGGTGAAGCAGCGAGCGCGCGACGGCGATATAGGGCTCGTGGCTGTACTGCTCGAAGAACAGCCACTGATAGGCGAGGGCGCGCTGATAGGCGTCGGCGGGAAGCAATGCCGTGCCTTCCGCCAGATGGAGGAGCATCGCGTTCGATTCGGCGAGGCATCGGCCGTCGGGAAGGACGAGGAGCGGCACCTTGCCGTTCGGGTTGAGCGCGAGGAATGCCGGCGTCCGCGTCGAGCCGTCGAAGGAATCGGTGTCGACCAGCCGGAACCGGATGCCGAGCTGGCGCATCAGCACGCGGGGCTTGTAGCAGTTGCCCGAATTCTGCATCGAATAGAGCGTGTAGGTCATTGCCATCCCCCACCCGGCGCACGATATCGGACGGCTTTCCCGGCTTCCAATTCCAAACCGTGCCGGGAATCATCAAGAACCGTGATGGCAGGGCGCGTCTGAAGGAGATCATTCGCCATGGAAATCATCGATCTGAAATCGCTGCAGGCGCCGCTCAAAGCCCGCTATCGCGACGAGCCGGAGACCGCCGTGGTGACCCTCCTCGCCGAAGGGAAGCTCGGCGATGGCGTCACTTGCTCGATCGATACCGGCAAGGCGCTGGCCAAGGCCGGGCTCCACCCGGCGTCCGGCGGATCGCCCGCTAATCTCTGCTCGGGCGACATGCTGCTCCAAGCGCTCGTCGCCTGCGCCGGGGTGACGCTCGGCGCCGTCGCCACCTCGCTCGGCTTTGCGGTCCGGGATGCCGGTATCCGCGCCGAGGGCGACATCGATTTCCGCGGCACGCTCGGCGTCTCGAAGGAAGCCCCCGTCGGGTTTCGCGAGATCCGCCTCTCCTACGATATCGACGGCGACCTCAGCGAAGCCGACCGCGCCACGCTGATCCGCCTCACCGAACGCTACTGCTTCGTCCTCCAGACGATCCGCAACGCGCCGCGCGTCGTGTCGAACTGAACCTAGCGCGTATCGAAGCAATAGAGGCGGAACAGGTCGGTCGGACTGATGTAGAGGCATCTCGCCCCGGGGAAGCCGGCCTTTTCGCCGAGCCGGAGCCAGGTCGCGTGGGTCTCGGGAAAATCGTTGGCGCGGACGTGCATGGTGATCGAGTCCCACTGCGCATCCGAGTAAGCATTCCAGTCCGGTCGCTGCAGATCCCAGCGCCGCAGCCATGCCTCGCGCGTCTCGGCGCCGGGGCTGGCACACTCATAGATCAGGAACTTTCCGTCCGCCCCGACGATCCGGCGGGCTTCGCGCATCAAGGCGAGTTTCTGTGGCGTGCGGAAATGATGAAGCGACAGGCCGATCCAGGCGACGTCGGAGTGACCTTCGTCGGCAAGCGCTTCGGCGAAGTCGCGATGCTCGAGCTCGAAGGAACAGGACAGCGTGCCAAGCGCTTTTTCGGCGCGTTCCAGCCCGGCTTCGGAGAGATCGATGCCGCGATAGTGGCTGACCTTGGTCCCCGCGAGCGCAACAACCGACGCGCTCGCGTCGCCGCAGGCGATGTCGAGGAAGCGGAACGGCGACGCCATTTCCTCCACGAGGACCCGATGAAGCGCGGCATAGGCCTCGCGGTGGTGGAGGTAGTTGTTCTTCACGATCGCGCCGTAGGAATCCCAGTCCTGCCGGAAGACGGCCGCGGCCCGCTTCCGGGGGGCGGCCTGGGCACGAAGGAGGCGCTTGCGAGCGGCTTTGGGCATTCGTTTCCTTTTCTGTCGTTTCGCGCTCGCGCCAGGACGGTTCTCGCGCCGCGGCTTAGGCCCACGTGGCGGTGGCGCCTAGGCCTCGAAACAATACAGGCGAAACAGGTCGGTCGGACTGATGTAAAGGCATCTCGCCCCGGCGAAGCCGGCCTCGTAGCCGAGCCGGAGCCAGGTCACGTGGGTCTCGGGAAAATCGTTGGCGTGGACGTGGTCGGAGATCGCCTTCCACTCCGAAGTCGTGTAAGCGCGCCAGGTCGGCCGCTGCTGGTCGAAGCGCTCCATCCAATCCGCCCGCGTCTCGCCGTCTTGCCTGGCGTTCTCGTAGACGAGAAACTTGCCGCCGTCACCGACGACGACGCGGGCATGGCGCATGACGGCGAGCTTCTGCGCGGTTCGAAGGTGATGAAGCGACAGGCCGATCCAGGCGATGTCGGCCTTGAGCGAGCGGTCGCGGAGCGCGGTCACGAAGTCGCGCCTTTCGAGCGTCACCGGACAAGAGAGAGCCCCGATCGCCTTCCGCGCCAGCTTCAGGGCGGGCTCCGACAGATCAATTCCGTGATAGTGGCACACCGCGGTCTTCTTCAGTGTGGCGATCGCGGCGCTGGCATCGCCGCAGGCAATGTCGAGGAAACGGAACGGCAGATCGCCTTCCTCGGCAAGGATGTCATGGAGGGCGGCGTATGCCTCGCGGTGGAAGAGGTAGTTCTCGTCGACCATCTTCCGGTAGACCTGCCACTCGTCCTGAAAGACGGCGGCGGCGGCCCGGCGAGGCTCCACTCGCGTGGGGCGGGCGAGCGTACGTATGGCTGTCGGCATGGCTTCCTCCCTTTTCCGCTCAGACGGCGGCAGTCGCCTCCCTGAGCCGCGCATAGAGCGTTGATCCGGCGTTCTCCGAGTGCCGGATTGCGGCTCCGGCGGCCCCGTCGGGGTCGCCGGCGAGAATCCGCTCGGCAATCAGCGCGTGCTCGCCCCAGACCACATTGCGGCGGTCGCGATGCACGAGCACTGCGCCCATGCACCGCTTGAAGTGGGGCCATTGCTCCGCGACCGTTTCCGAGACGGCGGTATTTCCCGAGAGCGCGTAGATCGCGCTGTGGAAGGCGACGTCGACCGCGATCCAGTCGCGGATATTGGCGTCCTCGGGAAGAACCCGTCCGGCGGCGAGCCCGGCGCGCAAGGCTTCGATCTCGCGCGGCGCCGATTTGCCGGCCGCGACCTGCTCGGCCGCCAGTCGGGACGCCAGTCCGTCGAGGGCGGCGCGGACCTGGTAAAGGTCGCGAATGCGTTCGGGCTCGATCGGCGCGACGGCAACGCCGCGCTTTCCGTTCTCGATGACCAGTCCCTGGCGTTTCAGGAGCTGAAGCGCATGGCTGACCGGCTGCCTGGAGACCGACAGGCGTTCGGCGACCTCATCCTGGGTGAGCCGCTGGCCGGGAGCAAGCGTGCCGTCGGCGATCGCGTCGACCAGCCGGAAATGAACCTGTTCGATCAGATTGGGAATCGGTGTCAGAGGGTCCATGTTCTGAATTCCGGATTCCAAATTCGGAATTCAGAATTCAATATTTCGCGACGCCAGTCAAGCGGGATTTGCGCTTGCAACCTTGAGATTCTTGCTGCAGCGCACTAGGGTCCCGCGCGCTTTTTCCCGCCGGAGCCTCGACGACCATGGGTTTCCTCGCCAACTCGCTTGCCCGCATCAGGCCGTCCGCCACCATCGCGGTGACCGACAAGGCGCGGGCGCTGAAAGCCGCCGGCGTCGACGTGATCGGCCTCGGCGCCGGCGAGCCCGATTTCGACACGCCGGACAACATCAAGGAAGCCGCGATCCGCGCGATCCGCGCGGGCAAGACCAAGTACACCGCGATCGACGGCATGCCCGAGCTCAAGGCCGCGATCGCGGCGAAGTTCAAGCGCGAGAACGGCCTCGACTACAAGCCGGACGAGATCAGCGTCGGCACCGGCGGCAAGCAGGTCCTGTTCAATGCGCTGATGACGACCCTCAACCCCGGCGACGAGGTGGTCATCCCGGCGCCCTACTGGGTGAGCTATCCGGAGATCGTGGCGCTCGCCGGCGCCACCCCGGTGATCGTCAAGACGGCGCTGGCCGACGGCTTCAGGCTGACGCCCGAGGCGCTGGCCAAGGCGATCACGCCGAAGACCAAGTGGCTGATCATCAACTCGCCGTCGAACCCGACCGGTTGCGGCTATGACCGCGCTTCGCTGAAGGCGCTCACCGATGTCCTGATGAAGCACAGCCATGTCTGGGTGCTCACCGACGACATGTACGAGCACATCGTCTATGACGGCTTCGAGTTCGCGACCCCGGTGCAGGTCGAGCCGGCGCTCAGGGACCGCGCGCTGACGTTGAACGGCGTGTCCAAGGCCTATGCCATGACCGGCTGGCGGATCGGCTTCGCCGGCGGCCCGGCGATGCTGATCAAGGCGATGGCGAAGCTCCAGTCGCAGTCGACCACCAACCCCTCGTCGATCTCGCAGTGGGCGGCGGTCGAGGCGCTCAACGGCCCGCAGGACTTCATCCCGAGAAACGCCGCGATCTTTCGCGAGCGCCGCGACCTCGTGGTCTCGATGCTCAACCAGGCGAAGGGCATCTCATGCACGCGGCCGGAAGGCGCCTTCTACGTCTTCCCGTCCTGCGCGGGCACGATCGGCAAGGTGAGCGCCAAGGGCAGGACGATCGCCACCGACGAGGACTTCGTCACCGCGCTTCTCGAAGAGGAAGGGGTCGCCGTCGTCCAGGGCTCGGCCTTCGGCCTCGCGCCGTTTTTCCGCGTCTCCTACGCGACCTCGATGGAGGCGCTGGAAGAGGCCTGCTCGCGCATCCAGCGCTTTTGCGCCGGGCTGCGGTAGGGGCGGTCGATTCGGCTGCCAAACTCCCATCCGCTACGATGCCTGCCGGCCAACGGGGAGGTTGCCATGGGCGACTTGGATGCGCTGGAGCCCATCGAGACCGCAAGCCTCGATGAGCTTCGCGCGCTCCAGTTCGACCGGCTGAAGACGACGCTCCGCCGCGTCTATGACAACGTCCCGCATTACCGGACCAGGCTCGATGCGGCAGGCATCGCCCCCGTTGATGTGATGAGCCTCGACGACCTCGCCCGCCTGCCTTTCACCACCAAGGACGACCTTCGCGAGAACTATCCCTTCGGCATGTTCGCCGTGCCGATGGCCGAAGTGGTTCGCGTCCACGCCTCGTCGGGCACCACCGGCAAGCCGACCGTGGTCGGCTATACCCGCGGCGACATCGCCACCTGGGCCGGGCTGATGGCGCGCTCGATCCGCGCCGCCGGCGGCGGCGCCGACGACATCGTCCACAATGCCTATGGCTACGGCCTCTTCACCGGCGGGCTCGGCTTCCATTATGGCGCCGAGGCGCTCGGCGCCGCGGTTGTCCCGGCCGGCGGCGGCTTCACCGAACGCCAGGTCCAGCTCATCCGCGACTTCCGGCCGACGATCATCGCCGCGACCCCGTCCTACCTCCTCACCATCGCCGACGAATTCGCCCGGCAGGGACTCGACGCGCGCGCCTCGAGCCTCCGCATCGCGATCTGCGGCGCCGAGCCGTGGAGCGAGGCGATGCGCGCCGAGATCGAGACGCGGATGGGCATCGCCGCGTTCGATCACTACGGCCTTTCCGAGATGATCGGGCCGGGCGTCGCCCAGGAATGCCGCGACGCGGTCGGCGGCCTCACCCTCTGGGAGGATCACTTCTACCCCGAGATCATCGACCCCGAGACCGGCGCCGTCCTCCCGGACCGAGCCGCGGGCGAGCTGGTCCTGACCTCGCTCACCAAGGAGGCGATGCCGCTGATCCGTTATCGCACCCGCGACCTCACCCGGCTTCTCCCCGGCATCGGTCGGGCGATGCGGCGGATCGAGCGCGTCAAGGGGCGGAGCGACGACATGCTGATCATTCGCGGCGTCAACGTCTTTCCCTCGCAGATCGAGGCAGTGCTCGCCGCCGAACCGCGCCTCGCGCCGTACTACCTGCTGGAGGTGACGCGTCCCGACCGGCTCGACGAGCTGGCGGTGCTGGTGGAAACGCGCCCCGAACCGGGAAGCGGGCCGTCGGAGGACGAGCGCGGCGCGCTGGAGGCGGCGGCGGAGCATCTGATCAAGGCGCATGTCGGCGTCACCTGTTCGGTCCGTGTCGTGCCGCCCGATACCATCGAGCGATCGCAAGGCAAGGCGAAGCGGGTGATCGACCGCCGTGCCAAGGGATGACAGAGTAGGAGCCATCATGGACGCAACCGCCCCGCCTCCGCCTCCCGTTCCCGACGACCCGATCGAGATCCTGCGCGCCGCCGGGGTCGCCGGCGACCTCGCGGCCGAATGGACCGGCTCGGAGCCGGCCCGCACCGCCGACCTCGCCACCGACCGCAATCGCTATGCCGTGTTCTGGGACAAATCCGACGCGCTCCTCCGCGCGCTGCCGGCGAAACCGGCGCGGAACGCCGCCGAGGCGCGGGCCGCGGCATTGATTCTCGGTCGCGGGCGAGCGAGCCGCGAGCGCTTCCTCGCCGTCCACGCCGAAGCCGTCTACGACGAGGTCACCGCCCGCGGCATGCTTCGCGTCGAGGACCTGGTCTTCGCCGCCGCGGCGGCCGTCCCGGGCCTCACCCCCTCGCCGGAGCGGATCGCGAGCCAATCCGGCGTCAACCAGGGCGACAAGGACGGCATCGAGATCGACCAGGGCATCTTCCTGTCCCGCGTCCTCGCGAGCCCGCGCGTCGGCCTCGATCTCTGCCACGCCATGCTCCTGCCGCGGCCCGAAAGCGCCGAGCATCTGGCCCGCTTCGCCGCCGACGGCCGCCTCGACCTCGGCTGCGTCTCGCTGGAGCGGCGAGGCAAGGCGGTACAGCTCGTCGCCGCCAATCCGCGCTTCCTCAATGCCGAGGACGACACCACGCTCGACCTGATGGAGACGGCGGTCGACGTCGCCATCCTCGATCCGGCGAGCGAGATCATGGTGCTGCGCGGCGGCGGCGTCGACCACGCCAAGTATCGCGGCCGCCGCATCTTCGGCGCGGGCATCAACCTGACCCGGCTCTATCGCGGCAGGATTCCGTTCGTTTGGTTCATCAAGCGCGACCTCGGCTACGTCCACAAGCTGTTCCGCGGCATCGCCCGCCGCGATGCCCTGCCCGACGATGTCGGCGGCCGGAGCACCGAGAAGCCGTGGATCGCGGTGGTCGATTCCTTCGCCATCGGCGGGCACTGCCAGCTCCTCCTCGTCGCCGACTACGTGCTCGCCGCGGACGACGCCTTCCTGTCGCTGCCGGCGCGGAAGGAGGGGATCATTCCCGGCTTCGCCAATCTTCGCCTGCCGCGGTTCACCGGCGAGCGCATTGCCCGCGAGGCCATCCAGTACGAGCGAAAGCTGGTTTGCGACAGCCAGGCAGGGCGGCTGATCTGCGACGAGATCGCCTCGGCCGATGCAATGGAGGCGGCGATCGACAAGGCGGTCGCCGGCCTGACCGACGCGGGCAGCGCCAGCGCGATCGGCAACCGCCGCGCCTTTCGTGTCGCCCAGGAGCCGCTCGACGCCTTCCGCCGCTATGCCGCGGTCTACGCCCGCGAGCAGGCCTACTGCCACTTCAGCCCGGCGCTGATCGCCAACCTCGAGCGGAACTGGGACGCGAAGAACCGGCGCGTATGAAGGCAGCCCCCCGCGGCAATCACGTGAACATGGCCTCCGATCCGATCGCCGATCCCGCCGTCGCCGCGGTCTTCGCGGCCTTCCCCGCTGCGACCCGCAAGCGGCTGATGCATCTCCGCCGCCTGATCTTCGCCACGGCGGCCGCGACGCCCGGCGTCGGCCGCATCGAGGAAACGCTCAAATGGGGCCAGCCGAGCTACCTGACGCCGGAGACTAAGAGTGGCGCCACCATCCGCATCGGCGGAGTGGCCGGTACGACCGGTGTCGCCGTCTTCGTCCATTGCCAGACCAACCTGATCGCGACCTTCCGCGCCCTTTACCCCGATGAGCTTGCGTTCGAAGGAAACCGCGCCATCGTCGTCGCCGCGGACGGCGCCATGCCGGTCGAGCCGCTTCGCCACTGCATCGCCCAGGCGCTTACTTACCATCTCCGGAAGCGCGGTCCGCCCCGGGGGTGAGGCGATCTTGCCTGCGAAAAAAAATCTATCCCCGTTCCGGAAACCGGCCCGATAATCTCCATCGTCCTGCCCACGAGGGGTCGCCGTCCGGAGGCGAAACATTCGGCGGGGCGGGATGCGGCGCTTCACGGCGGTTCGCAACCGTCGTGGGGAGGCCCGGGTGAGGACCGCCGTCACTACGGACGGCCGCCTGGAAGGCCAAACCCGGTCCCTGCGGGGGCCGGCGATGAGCGCCGAACCCGGGAGCCAAAAGCCGCCGCGGCGGGCGCTTCCGAAGCGCCCCATTATCGGACTACCCGGACTGGCGCGACGCGAGCGCCCGCCAACCCCCTCGTCTTCGGATGAGGGAACCACCGTAGGATGGGTTGAGCCGCAGGCGAAACCCATCAATGACCAAAGATCAACCCGGCCTCAAAAGGGGCGCGGGAAGGAGGACGTCTGTCTTGCGCAAGCGTCAGCCTGCGAGCCCCGGCGAGTGCCGGCTACAGCCATCCTCTCTTCTTGAAATAGAGATAGGGCAGCACCGCCGAGGCGATCATGATGATGATCGCGATCGGATAGCCGAACGCCCAGTTCAGCTCGGGCATCTCGCGGAAGTTCATGCCGTAGATGGTCCCGATCAGCGTCGGCGGGAAGAAGATGGTGGCCGCGACCGTCAGGATGCGGATCACCTCGTTCTGGTCGACCGAGATGAGGCCGAGCGTCGCGTCAAGCAGGAACAGCACCTTGTTGGACAGGAAGGTAGTGTGGTCCTCGAGCGACCGCACGTCCCGCGCGATCAGCTTCAGCCGGTTCTTGTTGGCACCCTTGGAAAAGTTTCCGGGAAGCGTGACGCTCGCGAACTGGAGCAGCCTCTCGAGCGACGCGAGGCTCTCTCGCGCCTTGGCCGCGACGTCGCCCTGGACGCCGATGCCGTCGATCAGCGTGGCGAGACGGTGCCCGCGCCGCCGCTGCGCCGATGAGGCGAAGACGTCCTGGTTGATGCGGTCGACGTCGGCGCTGATGCGTTCGAGAACGTCGGCGGTGCGGTCGACGATCGCCTCGATCAGCCCGAGGAAGACGCCCGGCACCGAAGCGCAGCCGCTGCCCGGCTTGGTGGCGCGCGCCATGAATTGACGAAGCGCCCGAAGCTCGTCGTAGCGAAGGGTGGCGATGCGGTTGTCGCCGGCGACCACGATGGTGAGCGGCACCAGCGCCGGCTTGCCGATGTCGATCCCGGTCAGCACCGAGACCGTCATGAAGAGGGCGCCGTCCTCGGCATAGTAGCGGCTCGAAAACTCGATCTCCTGCGCTTCCTCGCGGGTCGGCAGGCTCGCCTTGAGGAATCGCTCCGCCGCGAAGTCCTCGGCGCGCGTCGGCTCGACGAGGTCGATCCAGCCGGCGTCCTCGGGCACGTTTTCGCCGTCGCCGGCGGCGATCGTCCGGGGACCGTTCTGGGAGAGGCTGTAGGCGACCAGCATTCCCTTCTCTCCGCGCGCTACGCAACCCTACGCCCGGTTCATCAAGCCAAGGTAAATCCCGGGTCCCATCCGGGAGTGCCTGTACCAATTTCGGAGCGCGCGCAATACTCGCGGAAGGGAATCAGGCTGCGACTTGCCGGCACGGGTGCGGCGCGGCGAGGCGACGATGAAGTCCCACCGATTTCGGGCGGGCCTCGCGGCGGCTCCTGCCGCTCCCGCCTTGACGGCAATCGCCCCGGCCAAAGCGGCTTGGGACGACGCCGGGGTGTCGGCGGAAGCGATGGTCGGCCTCGGCCTTGGCGCCAATGTCCTGGTCGCCGGCGCCAAGCGGTCGATCGCGCCTCAGCCGCCCGGTATCCAGGCCCGGAGCGGCTTCAACCTTGCGGCCGGGGTCACGGCGATCCGCCTCGACCCGCGCTGAACGCCCCCGCGGAGCCGCCCGAGGCTCCGCCGACCCGCAGCTTCACTGCCCTTGTCAGAAGCCGCTTTCCCTGAGACGATTATGTGACAGACGCGGGGCCCCGCGTCCCAACAATCGAAGCAATCGGGAGGGTTAGGGCCATGGCAGACGGCGGCAGAGTAGCTGGGCCCAAGTGCATCGCACTGGTTGGGCCATTCGCAAGCGGCAAGACGACCCTCCTCGAGGCCATCCTGGCGCGGACCGGCGCCATCACCCGGCAAGGCGCGATCGCCGAGAAGAACACCGTCGGCGACGCCACCCCCGAGGCGCGCGCCCACCAGATGACCGTCGAGGTCAACATCGCCGACACCGATTTCATGGGGGACCGGATCACCTTCCTCGATTGCCCCGGCTCCGTCGAGTTCGCCTTCGAGTCCGAGCCGATCCTCGCCGCCGTCGACCTCGCCGTCGTGGTCGCCGAACCCGACGAGAAGAAGATTCCGGCGCTGCAGGTGATCCTGAAGTCGCTCGAGGAAAAGCGCATTCCCCGGCTTCTCTTCCTCAACAAGATGGACAAGGCCGACGCCAGCGTGCGTTCGACGCTCGAACTGCTGCAGCCGGCGAGCAGCGCCCCGCTCGTGCTCCGCGCCATTCCGATCTGGCAGGCCGGCGTGGTCACCGGTTTCATCGACCTCGCGCTCGAACGCGCCTTCGTCTATCGCGAGCATGCGCCGAGCGAGACCATCGACATGGGCGACGAGGACCGCGCCCGCGAGGCCGAGGCGCGCTTCACCATGCTCGAGACCCTCGCCGACTATGACGACGGCCTGATGGAACAGCTTCTCGAGGACATCCAGCCCGACCGCGACGCCGTCTTCAAGGATCTCGTCAAGGAGATGCGCGGCGGCGCGATCTGTCCCGTCCTCATCGGCTCGGCCGAGAAGGCGAACGGCATCGGCCGCCTCCTCAAGGCGATCCGCCACGAAGCGCCCGGCATCGACAACACCCGCGAGCGTCTCGGCGTCAAGGAAGGCGACGACGCCATCGTGCAGGTTCTGAAGACCCTCCACACCACCCATGGCGGCAAGCTTTCGGTCGCCCGCGTGCTCACCAGGTCAATCGGCGAGGGCGCCGAGCTGACCGGACCGGACGGCTCGGTCGGGCGCGTCTCCGGCGTCTTCCGGATCATGGGGCAGCAGATCACCAAGCGCGAGGCGGCGCAGGCCGGCGAGACGGTCGGCCTCGGCAAGCTCGACAGCGCCAAGACCGGGATGACCTTGTCGAGCGGCAAGGCGCCTCCGGCGCAAATCGTCTCCCTCGGCGCGGTCGATCCGGTGCTCGGCATGGCCGTCGCTTCGGCCGAACGCAAGGACGACGTCAAGCTCTCCTCGGCGCTGCAGAAGGCGCTGGAGGAGGATCCCTCGATCCGCGTCACCCACGTCCAGGACACCGGCGAGACCGTGCTCGAAGGCCAGGGCGAAATGCATCTCCGCGTCGCCCAGGAGCGGCTTACCGGCAAGTACGGCGTCGCGGTCAAGACCCACGAGCCGCAGGTGCCTTACAAGGAAACCATCCGCGGCTCGGTGTCGGTGCGCGGCCGGCACAAGAAGCAGTCCGGCGGCCACGGCCAGTTCGGCGATGTCGTCCTCGACATCAAGCCGTTGCCGCGCGGCTCCGGCTTCCAGTTCGAGGAGACCATCACCGGCGGCGCCGTGCCCCGCAACTACTTCTCCTCGATCGAGGAAGGCGTGACCGAGTACCTCAACAAGGGTCCGCTCGGCTTCCACATCGTCGACCTCGCCGTGACCTTGACCGACGGCTCCTACCATTCGGTCGACTCCTCCGACATGGCCTTCCGCACCGCCGCGCAGATCGGCATGCGCGAGGGGATGCCCCAATGCAAGCCGGTGCTGCTCGAGCCGGTGCTCAAGGTCGAGATCGCGGTTCCGTCGGAAGCGACGCCGCGGGTCAACGGCATCGTCTCGCAACGGCGCGGTCAGCTCCTCGGCTTCGACGCCCGTCCGGGCTGGCCGGGCTGGGACGTGGTCGAGGCCATGATCCCGCAAGCCGAGATCAGGGATCTGATCGTCGAGCTCCGCTCGGCGACGGCCGGCGTCGGCACCTTCAAGGCGACCTTCGACCACCTCGCCGAATTGACCGGCAAGCTCGCCGATCAGGCAATCGAGCGGGCAAGCGCCAAGGCGGCGTAGTCGGAGTCGCCGAATTCAGGCTGCAGAGCGTGTTGGAAGCTTGGTCAGCTCGGTCCCGATTGTCGCTTCCGCGACTTCAAGGTCGAAGGCGCTTTGAAGGTTCAGCCAGAATCGGGGGCTCATCCCGAACCAATGGCCGAGCCGCAATGCGGTGTCGCCGCTGATACGCCGCTTCCCTTGGATGATTTGCGATACGCGGTTGGCCGGCACGCCGATTTGACGACCGAGTTCTGCGGCGCTGATCCCGGTCTCGACCAGTTCATCCGCCAGGATTTCTCCGGGATGGATGGGGCGTTTTGCCATTCTTCGGTGCCCTTCCCTATTCGTCATGATAGTCGACGATCTCGACATTGGATGGACCATCTGCTCCCCGCGGCCATTCGAAACAAATGCGCCACTGCATATTGACCCGGATGCTGAATTGACCTGATCGTGTGCCCTTCAGGGCTTCCAAACGATTGCTTCGCAGAGCCCGCAAGTCGTTCAAACTTGTCGCGCTATCAAGGACGCGCAGGCGTTTTCGCGCCTGATCGGCGAAGGACTGAAATACCGCAACATCGAATCCACCCGCAAAGGCGGCACTTCGCTTGTCCCGATAGCCCTGGATCATCCCGCCCAGATAACAGCGCTACGCGTGACGTCAAGCGTCATGTGGCGGCGAGAGCTTCGGATCGCGGCCACACAAGCGTGATTTGATCGTGTTTTCGGGGCGGGCCAGACTCGCCGCCGAAACAAGATCGAGGGAAACCGTGCCATGCATGTGAAACGCAGGAGAGGCTGGGAGATTCCCGAACGGCTCGCCACGCCCGAGTCCGTCTATCTCAATCGGCGCGAGATCCTCGTCGCGAGCGGCTTCGGCATCGCAGCCGCCGCGTTTCCCGGCGCCGCCTTGGCGGAAAGCGACCCGACCGCCGATCTCTATCCGGCGCCGCGCAACAGCAAGTACACGATCGAGCGGCCGGTGACGCCGGAATCGATCAACACCAACTACAACAACTTCTATGAATTCGGCACCCACAAGGAGATCGCCTCGGCCGCCGAGGCGCTGCCGATCCGGCCGTGGGAAGTCAAGATCGACGGCATGGTCGAGACGGAGATGACCCTCGGCATTGACGACATCATCCGCAAGATGTCGCTCGAGGAGCGGCTCTACCGCCACCGCTGCGTCGAGGCCTGGTCGATGACCGTGCCGTGGACCGGCTTTCCGCTCGCCGATCTCGTCGCCTTCGCCAAGCCGCTCGGCGACGCGACCTATCTCCGCATGGAAACCTTCATGATGCCCGACGTCGCCACCGGGCAGAAGCAGATCTGGTACCCTTGGCCCTATGTCGAGGGACTGACCATGGCGGAGGCGACCAACGAGCTCGCCTTCATGGTCACCGGTGCCTACGGCAAGCCGGTCGCCAAATCGATGGGCGCCCCGCTCCGCGTCCACCTCCCGTGGAAGTATGGCTTCAAGTCGATCAAGTCGATCGTCCGCTTCACCTTCACCGATGAGCGGCCGGTGAGCTACTGGGAACAGCTCGCGTCGAACGAGTATGGCTTCTGGGCCAACGTCAATCCCGAGGTGCCGCACCCACGCTGGAGCCAGGCGATGGAGCGCGATATCGCCTCCAACGAGTCGATCCCGACGCGGCTCTTCAACGGCTATGGCGACTACGTCGCAAGCCTATACACCGACCTCGGCGACGAGCCCCTCTACATGTGAGTCGCTGCCTGCCGATCGAACACGTCTTTCAGGCGTCGACGTTGGGCTGCAGGTCATCGGAATAGCTACGCGGCCTCCGCAGCCTCGTCCACAATCACAAGTGCACGACCCAATGCACGCATTCCGACGCCGAGACGATCGATTTTGGTAACGTGGTCGGGGTCAAGCATCCGACGGACCTCGGTCTCCGCCACGCCGATCCGCGCGGCGAATGCAACGCGAGTCATTTCGGCGTCTTCGAACGCCCGGATGAATGCTGCCTTTGCCGCCACGGCAGGCGAAGCGGGAATCTGTACCTCGCCCCTCCCCGGCCGGGACGGCTCGGGAATTGAGACATGATCCTTCAACCGAAAGAGCAATGCCGCATCGAGACAGTCCGCCGCCTGAGCCACGGCGTCGGCATGATCTTTACCTTCCGTGACCGCCTCCGGGAAGTCACGAAAAGAGACGAGAATGGTTCCGCTGCGGTGCTTGAGGAGCGCAGGGTAAACGTAGCGCATGACCATTCCCCTAGATTGCATCCTTTGGGATGCCGAGCTGCTTGAGAACTACTTCGATATAGATCGGAGTTAGTTCGCCTGCCTTCACGATTGTCGCCCTACCTTCAACATAGACTTTTATGTGAGAGCCTTTGCCCGCAGCGGTGTCCATCCGAAAGGACCGCTTGTTCTCTCGGCACCAGCGCCGCAAGGCGGAAAGAAGCTGCTCTCGCTTCATCCGGCCAGATCGCACAAAATTGTACGATATTCAAGGTGCGCCGGATTCGATGATCGACAACAAAAAGCCGGGCCCGAATGGGCCCGGCAGTTCCTTGCCGCATCAGCGACGCGAGCGGCAATCTTCCAGAGGGGAACAGCCGACCCGGGTCATCGTGCGTAGGGAGGAATTGACGAACGAATCACCACGTCGACGCTTAATTGTACGACTGCTGTAAAGCTGTGCAGGCTAAACTTTGCGCGACTGGCGACAAATTCGGCGACTGGGATATATTTGCAACATCCCCCAGTTGTAGGGATTTCAGAATGACCAGTTTTGTGCCTTGGAAATCAGGAAATCCCTGAAGACATGCACACGCGCCGAGTTCTTCAACTCGGCCGGATAGACGAAATAGGTGGCGAAGCTCGGCACCTCGGCCTCCGGGAGCAGTCGTTCCAGCCCGGGATCGTTCTCGACCATGTAATCGGGCAGTACGGCGATGCCGATGCCGCGGGTGATGGCGTTCTTGATCGAGAGCAGGTTGTTGATCCTCAGGATTGCAGAACGCGGATTGCCGGGCTCGCGGCCGGCGACCTCGAGCCAGTTCACGTCCTTGAGATATTGCGGCACCGGCACGCCGAAGCTGACGATGCGGTGCCCGTCGAGATCGGCAAGCGTCTGCGGACGGCCGAAGCGCTGCAGGTAGGTCGGCGCGGCATAAAGGTGCATGTGGACGGTGAACAGCCGCCGCTGGATCAGGTCCGGCTGCACCGGCTGGCGGAGGCGGATCGCGACGTCGGCCTCGCGCATGCCGAGGTCGAGCTCCTCGTCGTCGAGGATGAGCTGGAGGTTGACGTCGGGATAAAGGTCGATGAACTCGTGGATGCGGTCGGTGAGCCAGGTCGAGCCGAGCCCGACGGTTGTGGTGAGGCGGAGTGGTCCCGTCGGCTTTTCCGAGGATTCGGCCAGCCGCGAGCGCACCGCCTCGAGCTTGAGCATCACGTCGTTGACGGTGCGGAAGAGGTGCTCGCCCTGCTCGGTGAGAATCAGGCCGCGGGCGTGGCGGTGAAACAGCGCGACGCCGAGGTCCTGTTCGAGCGCGCTCACCTGCCGGCTCACCGCCGACTGGCTCATGGCCAGGCTCTCGCCGGCGTGGGTGAACGAGCCCGCCTGCGCCGCCGCGTGGAAAATGCGGAGCTTGTCCCAGTCCATCCGCCCGACTATTCCGCCGCTTCCGCCGTCTCGGTCAGGTTCGCGAGATACTTCTCCGCTTCGAGCGCGGCCATGCAGCCGAGGCCGGCCGCCGTCACCGCCTGGCGGTAGACATCATCGGTAACGTCGCCGGCGGCGAAGACGCCCGGCATGGAGGTTGCGGTGGAGTTGGGCGCCGTCCAGACATAGCCGCCGGACTTCATGCGAAGCTGGCCGCCAAGGAACTCGGTCGACGGCGCATGGCCGATCGCTACGAACAGCCCGTCGACGGCGAGCTCGCTCTCGGCCCCGGTCCTGACGTTGCGGAGCTTGACGCCGGTCAGCGCCAGCGGCGGGCCGGCATGGCCGATCACGTCGCTCACCACGGTGTCCCACATCACCGAAATCTTGTCGTTGGTGAACAGCCGGTGCTGCAGGATCTTTTCCGCCCGCAGCGAATCGCGGCGGTGGATCAGCGTCACCTTGTTGGCGAAGCGGGTGAGGAAGAGCGCGTCCTCGACCGCGGTATTGCCGCCGCCGACCACGGCGACCTCTCGGTTGCGGAAGAAGAAGCCGTCGCAGGTGGCGCAGGCGGAAACGCCGAAGCCGCGGAAGCGCTGCTCGCCCGGCAGATCCATCCACTTCGCCTGGGCGCCGGTCGCCACGATCAGCACGTCGCAGGTATAGGTCGTACCGGCGTCGCCGTGGAGGCGGAACGGCCGGCGCGACAGGTCGACGGAGGCGATGTGGTCGACGACAAACGCCGTCCCGACATGCTCGGCCTGCTCCCGCATCTGCTCCATGAGCCAAGGCCCCTGGATCACTTTGGCAAAGCCGGGATAGTTCTCGACATCGGTGGTGGTGGTGAGCTGGCCGCCGGGCGCGGTGCCGGTAATGAGGAGCGGCTCGAGCAGGGCGCGGGCGGCATAGATCGCAGCCGTGTAACCGGCCGGGCCCGATCCGACGATGATAACCTTGGCGTGCATAGCTGGTCGTACCCCCGCGCTCCGGCGCGCAACGGACTTGCGCAGCCATACGATGACTCGCAGTCCGGAATCTAGGGACTCAACTCCCTTTTCCGCAAGGCAAGGGGACCCGCTCCGAGGAATATGCATGGCTCGCCCCGGAATCCGGGGCTTGGTTTCCCTGCGTTTCCCTCAGGAATTGGGTGTGCGGGAGCCAACACAACGGGTCCTACGCACAACCCCTGAAGTGCAACCGAACGCCGCTTCGTCTACACAGGAGAACGTCCGACGCGTGACGCCGGCACTCCCCCGGCGAGTGTGACGCGAAAGACGGGACTGGCGGTTTTCCTCCCCATTCTCCCAACTCGGGCTCGCTTGGCGCGGGCCCTTTTTTAGTCTCCGGAGAGCGGCGTGGGTTCGATCAGGTCCCAGCGGTTGCCGTAGAGATCAGCGAAGACCGCGACGGTGCCGTAAGGCTCGCGGCGCGGCGCCTCGGCAAACACGACGCCACGGGCACGCATCGCGTCGTGATCCCGGGCGAAATCGTCGGTCTCGAGCAAGAGAAAGACGCGTCCCCCGGCCTGCCTGCCGACTGTCGCCGTCTGTTCCGGGGTCGCGGCGCGGGCCAGGAGCAGCGACGGCTTCCCGCCACCGGGCGGGGCTACCCGGACCCAGCGTTTGCCCGGCGCGACCGGCGTATCTTCGACGAGCACGAAACCGAGCACCGCGGTGAACCATCGGATTGCCTCGTCATAGTCGCGAACGAGGATGGTGACGGTGGCGAAGGATTGCGGCATGGGGTTATCTTTCCCTGGCAACGGGCCGACCGGAACCGGGCGACGGATGCGACGCCGCGACGCGGCGAAAAGGCCAACGCCATCCCGGCATCCTTCCTCCCCTTCGCCGACCGTGGCATAGTGCCGGCATGCGCAGGATAGCGATTTCCGCAGCGATGATCCTCGCCGTCCCGACGGCGGGGCTTGCCGCCGATTCCTTCTTCCAGAGATACTTCGCCGAGCAGAACGGCGCGGCGCCCTGCTATGCGCGGACTTATGACGCCGAGCATCTCGTCGCCAACCCCAAACAGCGGGTGCAGCGGATGTTCGTCATCCACAGCGATACCGACAAGCTTCACCCGCCGAAGTCGTTCGAGGTTTTGTTCGGCTTCAAGCTTCGCACCTCGAGCGATCCGTTCACCAGCGAGGCGGGCTGCACGGCCACCAGGACCGGCGCGGCGTGCTCCGTCGAAGGCGACGGCGGCAGCTTCAAGCTCTCCGACTATGGCGACGGCCTCAAGATGACGATCGACGACCGGCTGCAGGTGGAGGGATCGAAAGGCTTCAGCCCGGATCTGGCCAAAGGCGGCGATGACGGACTGTTGCTTCTCTTCCCGAGCCCGGCGGAGGACTGCTCCTTCGACGGGGAGCAGCCGGCCGCGCCGGTGGCGGATCCCTTGTCGCCGACGATCGCACGGCCACCCTACGTCTCGCACGACTGATCATCGACGGTCCCGGATCGGCTTCAGGTTTCCGCACCCAGGTTCGATCCCCTCGCGAGTTCAGGCGGGAAGCTCTCCCTTGAGGCCGGCGGTTCGTGCTCCGGAGAAACAAGCCTGAACGCCTTCGCATCGCGAAGGGTCGCCTCGCATCGGCGGCTGTGCCAGAGTGGGGCCCAAGACGAACCGGGGAGTGGCGTGAGGATGACGGATACGGCGGGAGGTGCAACGGGGCAGGAAAATCTTACCCGGGGCGCCGTGCTCGGCCTCATCGCCATGAGCGTCGCGGTGCTCGTCATCGCCAACGACTTCACGGCGCTGTCGGTGGCGATTCCCGCGATCGAACGCGAATTCTCGGTCGACCTCACAACCGCGCAATGGGTGATCAACGGCTACGCCATGGTGTTCGGCGTGCTGATCGTGACCGGCGGCCGGCTCGCCGACATGTTCGGACGCCGCACGGTGTTCATGATCGGAGCCGCCATCTTCGCCGTCTTTTCCGTGATCGGCGGCTTTGCCCCGGATATTGCCGTGCTCCTCGCGGCGCGTTTCCTGATGGGCGTCGGCGGCGCGATGATGTGGCCGGCGATCCTCGGCATGACCTACGCGCTCCTCCCCGCGGCGCGTGCCGGACTGGCCGGCGGCGTCATCCTCGGCGCGGCGGGTTTCGGCAACGCGATCGGTCCGCTGATCGGCGGCGGCCTCACCGATTCGATCGGCTGGCGCTGGATCTTCTTCCTCAACCTGCCGATCGCGGCTTTCGCTATGCTGGTTACCTTCCGCGTGGTCGGCAAGGACCAGCCCGACCATGCCGGCCAGCGCATCGACTATGCGGGTATCGTCAGCCTGTCGGTCGGCGTCCTCGCTCTGCTCCTCGCCCTCGATGACGGCACCGACGCCGGCTGGACCGATCCGTACATCATCGGCCTTTTTGCGCTCGGCATTGCGGCGATGATTGTCTTCGCGCTGGTCGAGCGGCGCGCCGGCCCGAACGCGCTGGTCCCCGGCTACGTCATCGCCAACCGCCAATTCGCCGCGGCCTGCCTTGCGACGCTGCTGATGTCGGCGATCTTCTTTTCCGCCCTCCTCTACCTGCCGCAATTCATGCTGAAGCAGCTCGACTTCAGCGCGGTCGGCGCCGGGGCGGGCCTCCTGCCGATGATGGGGGTTTTCGCGGCCACCTCGTTCATCGCCGGACCGCTCTACGGCCGGCTCGGCCCGAAGCTGATCGTCGGAGCCGGCGCCGCATGCCTTGCGGTCGGCATCTTCATGCTTTCCAATGATAGCCGCCGACACCCCCTATGACGGCCTGATCGCCGGCATGGTCGTCCTCGGCATCGGTGTCGGGCTGTTCTATTCATCGGTCACTACCGCGGGGATCACGGCCATCGACAAATCGAAGTCGAGCCTCGCCGGCGCCATCATCTACATGGCGCAAATCGCCGGCGGCTCGATCGGCCTTGGCCTCAACACGGCGCTGGTGGTGACGGCAGCATCGCTGACCGACGGCATCGGCATCGCCTTCAAGGTCGACGCCGCGCTGGCCGTTGCCGGCCTCCTCGTCGTCGTGTTCTTCATCGGCGGCAAGGTCGATCGCGAGCGGCTCAGCTCGCTGATGCACCACCACCGCGCCCATGCCTGATAGGAGACGCATGCGCTATGCGATCGCCGGGCTGGCGGCGGCGGTTGCCGTCTGGAGCGGTGCGGCGCGCGCCGACGACGCGGCCGACATCCGCGCCCGGCTCGAACAATGGACCGAGGACTTCAATGCGCGCCGGGCCGGGGCGGTTTGCGACCTCTTCTCGAAGGAGCTGATCTCGACGGTCCGCGGTCAGGGCAATGCCGACTACGCGACACGGTGCGACATCCTCACCAAGTCGCTCAATGATGCGGCGCGGACCTATCACTACGACCTCGACGTCGACGAGGTCATCGTCGAAGGAAACCTGGGCGTCGTCCGGCTGACCTGGACGCTGTTCATTACGCCGCTCAACGTCACTTCGGTCGAGCCCGGGATCGACGTCTTCCGCAAGGAAGCCGACGGCAAGTGGCGGATCATCCGCTTCCTCGTCTACGAGGAGGAAGCGAAGCCGTAGAGCGTGACGCCGACCCACCACCGGCGGCGGCTTCACAGCATTCCTCGCTCCCAGCGTCGGGCTACGCCTTTATTGCGGCGGGTGGTAGCCGGCTTTTTGCGCCTTCTTCATGACCTTGATGCTGTCGGCGGTGGTGAGGAGCGGCGTCGTGTGGAACTTCGAGAACGCGCCGGTGGAAGCCGTGGCGAGCGAGACCGCGCCCGCGGTGATATTGTCGGGGAATTCGGCGATGGCGATGACGTCGTATTCGCCGAAGGCGAAGAAAAAGGAATGGAGCTTGCCGCCGAGCGACTTAATCACCGCCTTTCCGGCATCCTCGCGGTTCTGGGGATGCTCGACCAGGGCCTTGGTGGCGGAAGGCGCGTAGGCCATCTGAAAGAGGTAGAAGGGCATCGGTTGCTCCCCCTCCGGTCCCGCGCCCTGCCCACAGCGATCACGCCGACCGTGCCGGCGGAGGATGAGCCTTTTTCGCCGCGGGATCGAGTCAAGGGGGTGCCGGTAGTGGGTTGATAGTAGGTCGAGCCACGACCGGGGCGACCGCGAGGAGCGACAGCATGGATAACATCTTCGCGGGCATCCCGCGCCGCGCCGAAGCGGAAGAGATCGATGCGTTGCTGAGCCGGCCAGGGCTCCGCATCGAAAGGATAGTCTCGACCGGGCAGGCCTCGCCGCCGGGCTTCTGGTACGACCAGCCGGAGGACGAATGGGTTCTCCTCCTCGCCGGAGCAGCCGGACTCGCCATCGCCGGCGAGGACGAGCGCCACCTCAAGCCGGGCGACTTCGTCCATCTCCCGGCGCGTACGCGGCACCGCGTGACATGGACGGCCGCCGACGAGCCCACGGTTTGGCTCGCCGTGCACTTCGGCGCCGCGCCCGATTGAGCGAGGCCGAACGCGACGCGCGAAACAGCAGCGCTACTTCTTGCCGGCGTTGGCCTTGCCCTGGCTGCCCATCGGCGGGGGGGAAGCTACAGCCTTCGGCTTCTTGTTCTTCTCCGCCTTGGGTTTCCGCTTCTCCTTCGACGGACGCATCGAACCTTTTGCCATGACGTCCTCCTGTTAACGTCGCCGGGACGCGACTCGATTGGGAATTCTAGCGCCGGCCGCGGAACTTGGGAATGCCGCCGGATTGTTTGTGCTACTCGGTCCCGACGATCACCGTCCAGCCGGCGGCGCCGTCGCAGTCGTCCGTCTCCCGCCAGAACCGGAGCGTCGCGTCGGGCCGACCGCCGGCGAGCCGCCAGCGGGCTTCATGACGGCAGGCGCCGGGGAGGTCCGGATCGCTGACGAACAGCTCGGCGACCTCCCCGCCGTCCAGCCAGCGGATATTGGACAGGGAGTTGTTGGGGCTGTCGGGATCGGGCGGGTAGGGCGTCGGGAAGACGATGGCCCGCGCATTGGCGCCGTTCTCATCATCGGCCGCGACCAGCGCCTCGACGAAGTTCTGATTGTTGCCGGGACACTCGACCGCGAAGATCACATGGCCGGCGAACACCCTGCGGGTGGCGAATTCCGGGCCGTCCGCGGCGCACCATGTCGCCTCAGCCACCGGCGGCGGAACAAAATCGAGCACGATCTCGCTGGCGTCTTCGGCAGCGAACGCAGGCGCCGCGAGCGCGACGGCGGCGACCAAAAGGCAGAGCGGCAGACGTGGCATTCCGGCGATGCTCGGGCGTCCTCACCGGCTGACCACCACATAGCCCCGCGTCCGGTTGCCGGCGTCGGAGTCGGGAGTGTTCATCGCCGCGAAAAGCGCCGCCGCCTCGACCCAGACCGGCGGATACTTGTAGCGCGACACGTCGAGGATCAGGAATCGGTCGGTGTCGGCGTCATAGGCGGCGAGCGGCGAGATGTGACCGCCGGATTCCTGGCCGATCGCCTTGCGAAGATAGTTGACGAGAATGAAGTGATCGCCTTCGCCGAGCGCCGCGACAGCGGTCTTGCGGAATTCGTCGAGGCTCGAATCGGCGGCGTGCTGCACCTCCACCTTGAGATCGTGGGCGGCGAGCATGCCGCCGAGCTCGTCGAGGGTCAGGCCGCCGCGGAGAACGGCCGCCTCCGGTTTGACCGCCTCGGTCGCCGGCGTGAAGACGTTCTCCTGGTCGAACATGCCGAGGCCGAGCGTAAGGTCCGAGGCCGGCCGCGGCACGTCGAGGGCGTTCAGCACCATCGCCATCGATGCCGGGCCGCAGAAGGCGGGATTGACCTGGGTGGTGAAGTTGATGCTGAGCGGGAAATAGTCCTCGTGCTCTTCCGATCCGAAAAGGAGCGCCTCGCCGTCATGGCTGTCGAGTGCGATGAGGCCCTCCGGCAGCGGCAAGGTCTCGGCGGAGGCAGCAAGCGGCGCCAGCGATACCGCCGCCGCGAACGCGAGGATGACTGCGGTTTTCTGCATGGACCGGACTCCAGCGGACGATGGGCGAGGGTGCCGTCAGTCTGCGCCCGCTCGGCGCTGGCTTGCAAGCGCTTGCCGCCGGCCGGGCGGGAAAGTCTAGCCATGGTTCGGCGGCGGCGCGATACTGCGCGAGGAACGCACATATCGCCGGGCTCGACCGTGACAGGTTGGCGCCGGCGAGAGACGACAGGAGCGCAAGAATGTCCGGAGGAGTGACCCGCGCCTATTACGAGCAGAGCCCGGCGGAATGGGCGGCGATCAAGGAGCGGCTCGACGCCGCCGGGCCCGACGCCCGCATCCTGCTCAAGGGCGCGACCGTCATCACCGTCGATCCCGAGATCGGCGACTTCGACGAAGGCGACGTCCTGATCCGCGGCAAGAAGATCGAGGCGGTCGGCGCCGACCTGTCGGCCGCCGCCGGCAACGGCCAGACCATCGTCATCGAGATGGGCGGCATGATCGTCATGCCCGGCATCGTCGACGGCCACCGCCATTGCTGGCAGAACCAGTTCCGCCGCGTCATTCCCGACGCCGACCTGACCGAATACGTCAATACCCTGCACGGCGACTTCGCGGTCGAGTACCGGCCGCACGACATGTATGTCGGCAATTTCCTGACCATGCTGACGCTGCTCGACGCCGGCGTCACCACCATCACCGACTGCTCGCACAATACGCGGAGCTCGCGCCCATGCCGACGCGGTGTTCAAGTCCTACGTCGACTCCGGCATCCGCGCCGTCCATGCCGGCGCGCCGTGCTCCACCGGCGTGTGGGAGGAGCACCTGCCGGAGGACCTGATCCGGCTTCGCGACGCAATATTGCTCGGACCCGGACTCGCTGACCTCGGTGCGCATGATCATCGACATGCGCCGCGTCATGCCGGCGCCGGACCTCTTCGCCTTCGCCCGCAAGCACGGCTTCGGCATCACCATGGACGGGGTGATGGGCCAGCGCTGCGACGAGATCGTCGAGCTCGGCCGCGACGGCCATCTCGGCGCCGACGTCACCCTGATCCATTGCAACGCCATGCCCGAGGAGGGCTGGCGCCACATCGCCGACGCCGGCACCAGGATCACGCTCGCCACCACCTCGGAGGAGGCAGCTCGGCCTCGGCGACGGCGTACCGGTGATCCAGGAGGCGCTCGATCACGGCATCCGCCCCTGTCCTCAGCGGCGACGTCGAGGTCTGCCTCGCCGGCGACATGTTCACCCAGATGCGGACGACGCTAACCACCCAGCGCATGATGGCCAAGATGCGGAAATACCGCGGCCTGGCGACATGCCGGCGCTGATCGACCACCGCGACGTCCTCGAGTTCGCGACGCTGCGCGCCGCCGAGTGCGGCCGGCCTCGCCGACAAGATCGGCACGCTGACCCCCGGCAAATATGCCGACCTCATCGCGATCCGCGCCGAGGACCTCAACAACATGCCGGTCAACAACGCCATCGGCACGATCGTGCTCGCCACCGAAAGCCACAACATCGACATGGTCTTCGTCGCCGGCGGCCTGCGCAAATGGCAGGGCAGGCTGATCGGCCACGACATCGACGCGCTTCGCAATCTCGTCCGCGACTCGCGCGACTACGTCGCCTCCAAGGTCGGCTTCGACATCCGGCCGACCAGGAAGATCCGAGCTGAAGCACGACGAGATCCAGCACCGCCACGCCGGCAGCTTCGCCGCGATCGACGACCTGCTCAGCCGGGGGACGTAAGACGCGCGAGGGCGCTACTCGAGCCCTGCGGCGCGAAGTCCCTCGATGTAGACAGCGCGATCAGCGTCGCGCACGATAGGATGGTATCTCTCGACCCAGTCGATCGAAAGCTCTGGCTGTAATCGCCGGGCTTCCGCCAGCGCCGAGACAGCACCATCGCGATCTCCACAAAGAGACGCGGCTGCCGCCAGCGTGCGCCAACCCGATCCGAAATGCGGGCGAAGCCGGACGCAGCGGCGCTGGTAGTCGGCTGCTTCGGCGAACCGCCGGGCCATGAAGTGGGACAGACCCACGGTCGACAAATAGGGAGCCTGTTGGGGGTCGCAGGGGCTCAGCCGCAGGGCAAGCGATGCGTGCTTCAGTCCCTGCCCGGAGTCGCCGCCATAGCCGTAGGCGAGGCCCAGCATCGCATGCCCGAATGCAAAGCTCGGATTCAGGTCAAGCGATGCGGTCAATTCTTCGACCGCAGGCCCGAAGCGGCGGGACATGGAATGAATGTAGCCGAGGGCGAGATGCGCCCAGGCGTCGTCGGCATCCTGCTCGACGGCAAGACGCGCGAGGCTCAGCGCCAGTTCCCGTGTCGCATCGATGGGAGCCCAGCCGATATTGAGGCGCTGGGCATAGACCCAGCCGAGCAATGCGTTGGCGCGTGCGTAGCCCGGATCGATCCTTGTCGCCTGCTTCAGGTAGGCGATGGCCGCCTCGTTGTCGTCGACGGCCCATGTCCAGATAAATGGCATGGCCCGCATGACGAAACCCCATGCCTCGAGGCTCGCCGTCGTCCTGCGTCGGGAGCGGAAGCCTTCTGACGCGAACAGGTATGGCTCGATGGCGGAGACAACGTTTTCGGTGATCTGATCCTGAAGGGCGAAGAAATCGACGAGGTCGCTGTCGTATCGCTCTGCCCAAGTCGGCGCGCCGGTCGAAGCGTCGATCAATCGGACACTGATCCGCACCTGGCGGCCGGATTGCCGGACGCTGCCCTCGAGGACATGGCCGACCCCCAGTTCAAGCCCGACCTGCTTTGCGCCGACCGCCCGCCCCCGGTAGGTGAACGACGAGTTGCGGGCCGAGACGAAGAGCCAACGACGACGTGAGAGACCGGTGATGATGTCTTCCGTCAGGCCATCCGCGAAATACTGCTGCGCAGGATCGTTGCCGAGATTCACAAAAGGGAGAACCGCGATCGAGGGATCGCGTCGCGCAGCCGGAGCGGAAGCATCGGGCAGCGTGCCGCCGGCGAATTCCACCGCCTCGACCTCTCCGACGAACCGGTAGCCGACGCGGGGAATGGTCGAGATCCACTCGCCCTCCGTCCGGGTGCCGAGAAGCTTCCGCAGCGTCGCGATCTGCACCGAAAGGTTGGCCTCCTCGACCGCGGTTCCAGGCCATGCCGCGTCCAAGAGCTCGGCCTTGGACAGCACGTCGCGTGGCCGTTTCAGGAGGGCCCCGAGCAGCCGACTTCCTCTCTGGCCGACCGCGACCGGTTCGCCGTCGCGAAGCAGCGTTCCATCGTCAGGATCGAAAAGGAATGGCCCGAAGATTAAGCGCTGGCGAGACATGCCCAAACTATAGCGGCTTTGGAAATTTTCAGGATTATTTTGGCCCGGATTCGATACGGGAGCGCGCTTCTTCCTCAATCTCTTCGAGAGTTCCTGCGGGCCGCTGCATGCCGCAGGATATTTTAGGAGGATTTCCGGCCGATGAGGCGCCTTCTCATTTTCCTCCTGGTCGGCGTCAGCCCTGCCTTGGCCGGCGATCGGGGCGACTGGTTCGCGTCACTGAAGCAGAACGGTAGCGGCATTTCGTGTTGCGACGTCTCCGACTGTCACGCAACGGAGGCGGAGTGGCGCCGCAATCACTGGTACGCGGTCGTCAGCGAGAAATGGACGCCGGTCCCTCCCGAGAGCGTCCTGCAGACGCCCCGGTCTTTGGATGGCGAGGCCTATGTCTGCAACAGCGCGGAGACGCCATCGAGCCCGGCCTTCATCTACTGCTTCATTCCGCCGCTCCTCGGCTACTGAGGCGCGTTGCGTCCCGACCTTCAAACCGAGGCGGTCGCCGCTCCGATGATTTTGGCATTCCGCATCATTGCTTCATCGAAGCTCGCCAGCGTAACGCCCAGTCTCTGTGCCAATGCCATGTTGATGGCGTCCGGCGCACGAAGGGTAAGGTCAAGGCGTCGCAGATAGGCGGTGGCTGTTGCGACATCCGCGGCGGTGGTCTCCGCCATCTGCGCGACATCGCCAGTCCACAGATCAAAGTCGGCGAGAACTGCCTCGCCCTCATCTCGATCAAGGTGGCGCGTCCGGACCTTACGCGCGACCACCGCTGTGAACTCGGCGGCGGCGAAATCGCTGACGATGAGCGTGCCCGGGCCGCCTCGAAGGAATTGGTCCGCCCTGGCCGATAGACTGTCCGCGGTGAAAATGGAGACGAGGACAGGCTTCCGCCATCCTTGAGCGCGCGGACGAGCAAAGGCGCGAGGCGCTTATGATCGGCGACGAAGTCATCGATGCTTGCCGACCTGTCGTACTCCTTGCCCACGAAGTAAGGCGGTGACGAGACGATCAGGTCGACCGAGCCTGGCACCAACTCTTTGAGGAACTCGAAGGCGTCCTGATGGCGAAGCTCGGCGGTCGGTTGGTCCTTTGGCACGTCGGGCTTTCTGGCGTGGCCGTCGCCGTTCGCCCTGCGTGATGCGCGTCGGGCCGTGGCGCGCGGGGTGATGATCGTCGCTCGTTTCGTCCGGTCTCGCATGGCCTGCCGATTCTCGCGGATGGATGAGCGAGGATCCGACTTCGCGCCGGTTCTTGAAAGCGCGAACACAGCCGGAAGCCCGACGAGCAATATGCGATCATCGAGAAGTGCTCGCCGGGGCCCTATCTCGAACTCTTCGCCCGCGGCGAGCGGCCGGGCTGGACGGTTTGGGGCAGGGAGGCCGAGTTCGAGCTACGCGCCCACCTGGGACACCTATGCCTATAATTCGGCGGCGCCGGCGGAACAGGCGCGGGGCGCGCGCCCGGCGCGGAAACCGACGTCGCGGAGCGATGCTCGCCCCCATGTGGGCGATCGCCCGGCAAGGCAGCGATCCCCGCGACGCTGCGGAGGGGGGATCGCGCGGCTGTTGACCGGCGCTCCCCAGGGCCCAAGGTCGTGATGAGCCGAGGTTCGGCTCACTTCGGTTCCTTGTGGGTTGCGACAAGGACTCCACGCTTTCCGTCACCCCGGCCCCCCATCGCAGCCGGGGGTACGACTCCCGCCGGGGTCCATCGGAGGGGCGGCGTCCCGCCGCCCGGTGCGCGGGACGCGCACCCTCCCCGCACCAGGAACCCGTCCCGGAGGGACTTCGCGTGGAGGCCGTGACTTACCCCTTCCAGGATAGCGGGGTACTAGCTCCGGCGCGGCCCGCGGGCTCGCGGCAGGTCGGCGAGCTCGCGCTGGCTCATCGCCCGGAGCTCGGGATGCGAATAGGGATCGGAGATGTAGCGGGCCTCGGCGAAGAGACGGCGCGAGACGCCGGCGCGGCGAAGGCGATGAAGCACGGTTTGAAACATGGAAGTCGAGTCCAATCGATGTCGTGTTGATGTCGTGCCCGTTATGTCCGCCTTCGCCCCGGCTCCGGCAAGGACGCCGGCGGCGGGTCTGCCATGGGAAAACCGCATGGGTCGGCGGCGAGCGGCGCGCGCCGGCCGCCCTGAGGCGCGCCGACGCCGCGGCTCCGGGAGGAGCGGGCCGAACCGTGCCGGGCTTTCGGCGCCGCTTGGACCACGCTCAACCCGAGCCCGCCGCGGCCGGCAAGCTCCGCCGCCGGCCTCGCCCGGCCTCGCCGATCGCCGGTTCCTGTGGCGCGAATCATGCGAGAATTGGCGCGGGATGCCGTTCCAACAGAGCGAGGCGGGGGACCGTCCGGCGCAGATGAAGGCCGAACTCGACGCGATCGACTGGAAGATCCTGAGGGAGCTTCAGGCCGACGGGCGCATGACCAATGTCGAATTGGCGCGCCGGGTCGGCATCTCGGCGCCGCCCTGCCTCCGCCGTGTCCGCGCCCTCGAGGAGGCCGGCATCATCGAGGGCTATCGGGCGCTCATCGACGAGAAGGCCCTCGACTTCGACGTGACCGCCTTCGCCATGGTCGGTCTCGCCAGCCAGAGCGAGGCCGATCTCGCCGCCTTCCAGGCGCGGGTCGTCGGCTGGGACGTGGTGCGCGAGTGCTACCTGCTCTCCGGCGAGATCGATTTCATCCTGAAATGCGTCGCGCCGGATCTGCGCGCTTTCCAGAGCTTCATCATCGACGAATTGACCAGGACGCCGGGGGTCGACAGCGTCCGCACCGCGCTGGTCATCCGTCGGCTCAAATTCGAGCCGGCCGTGCCGGTGAGGGTTTGAGGCGGCGTTCCGGAACGCCGGGAACCCGGGCGAGCCGCCGCCCGTTTGCCTCTCGTCCCAGCAATCGGAGCGCAGCCATGAAGAATGATCGCGAGAAGGGCGAGGAAATCCTCGAGAAGCGGCGCCTCGCCGCGAAAGGCCTCAAGGAGCGGGCCGACGGCAAGCCGGTCGACCCGCTTGCCGACATCGACAGTCTCGATCCGGACGACAAGGACATGACGGCGGACACGCCGGAAGAGAAGGAGGGCGAGGTCGCCCGCCGTCTCACGGTCGGCGGCATTGCCATGAGCCGGAACCGCTAGGCGGGGGATAGTGATCCCATCCTGCCCTCCCCCTGTCAGGGGGAGGGACGCGGGTCGCAGCCGCCGGCAGGTCTGCCTGGGCGACGTCGGTCCCGAGATCGTGTCAATCGACGTCCTCCCCTGAAAGGGGAGGTCAGGAGGGGACGCAGCCCCGTCGCGCGGGAATTGAGGCCGGCGATTTTGCCGGGACGCTATCCCGAGTTAGCGGTACTTGACGTCGAGAACCTCGTAGGAGCGGGCGCCGCCGGGGGCTGTGACCTCGACGGTGTCGCCCTTGCCCTTGCCGATTAAGGCGCGGGCGATCGGCGAGGAGATCGAGATCTTGCCGTCCTTCACGTCGGCTTCGACGTCGCCGACGATCTGGTACTTCTTCTTCTCCTCGGTGTCCTCGTCGACGAGCGTGACGATGGCGCCGAACTTGATGGTTTTCGAGCCGGTGAGCTTCGAGACGTCGATGATCTCGGCGCGCGACAGCTGGTCCTCGAGCTCGGCGATGCGGCCCTCGTTCAGCCCATGGGCTTCCTTGGCGGCGTGGTACTCCGCGTTCTCGGAAAGGTCGCCATGGCCGCGCGCTTCGGCAATCTGCTCGATGATCCGCGGGCGCTCCTCGGAGGTGCGCCGCTTCAGCTCCGATTCCAGCGCCGCATGGCCGGCAGCGGTCATCGGAATCTTGTCAATCACTGTTCAACCCTCACTTGCATAATTCGGCCGAATCCCCGGCCGATACTATCACAGGCCCGGAATTCTCGGTGGAATTCCGCGCCGATGACAGAACGGCCGGGGACAGGCCGTAGCGAGATATGGCTTCGGCGACCGGACTTCAAGGTGGCGGGAAAGGCCCCGCCTCAATGGCGCCGGCTGACGGCGAAGACGGTTTCCCGACGTTCCGGAAGAGAAACCGCGCTTCGCCGTGCCGCCAAGCATCGGCGAAGTCGGCGCTTCCTTCAAGCGTCATCGTCAGGGTTTTTCGCAGTACCCGGGAAATTCGCGCCTTGCCGGTGAGCCGGGATCGCGAAGGGCGAAGCCGAGCCACCCTGCCGGTCCACGTCGCCATCCGCCGGTCAGGCGGCGGTGGCGGGTGCTTTTCTTCGGTCGGATCGTATAAGCTGCCAAGCGCGGGCAATCTGTGGAATTTTTCGCCAGGACGGGGAGGAAGACATGCCGAAGAAATCAAATCCGCTCGGCGGCGTGCTCGGGACTATCTTTGAAGGTGTCGAGAGCGACGGGCAGAAGACATTTTTTCTATCGCAGGACATCCAGGCAAAGCTGGCAAACCGTTTGAACGCGGTGATCGACCTGCCGTTCTTCAACGAGAACCAGGAGAAGGCGATCTTCGTCAAGATCGTGCGGTCGCTCGACAAGCATACCTTCAGGTTCATCCCCAAGGAGATCTTGCAGGTGGCGTTCACGAGCGGCAAAGCCCTCCCCGCGGAGATCGTCGACGCGATCCGTCACGACCTTCCCGGGATACTGGCCGCGGCGGTGCCGCTTCCGTTCGTGCCGCCGGCCATCAGACAGGCAATCCTCGCCGCGTTCCTTACCCCATTACTCACCGCGCTAAGCTCCGGCCACACGATCGGCGACCTCCTCAAGAAACACGCCTGAGCGACACACGACGGCGTTCGCTCTCTCAGGCCGGCAAACCGCCGCTTCGGCCGCGCCCGCGGTCCCGCTTACGCGGCCTTGCCGAAATAGGACTGGAGCGGCCGCACCGCGAGTTCGCCCCGCCGGTAGGCCTCGATACCGAGTGAGGCCGCTACCGCGCCGGCAATGGTGGTGTAGTAGGGCACCCGGTGGAGGAGGGCGGCCCGCCGGAGCGACCGGCTGTCGGACAGCGCCTGGGCCCCCTCGGTGGTGTTGATGACGAGCTGGATCTCGCCATTCTTGATCGCGTCGACGATATGCGGCCGGCCTTCCAGCACCTTGTTGATCTTGGCGCAGGCGACGCCCTCCGCGGCGAGGAAGCGCTGGGTGCCGCTGGTCGCCACGATCCTGAAGCCGAGGCGTTCCAGGCGCCGCATGGCGTCGAGGATCTGCGGCTTGTCGCTGTCGCGGACCGAGACGAAGACGGTGCCGCCGGTCGGCACCAGGCCGCCGGCGCCGAGCTGGCTCTTGGCGAAGGCGATGGCAAAGTCGGTGTCGAGGCCCATCGCTTCCCCGGTCGAGCGCATCTCGGGGCCGAGCAGCGTGTCGACGTTGGGGAAACGGGCGAAGGGGAAGACCGCCTCCTTGACCGCGACATGGGCGATGCCGCTCCGCGTCAGGCTGAACCCGGCGAGCGGGGCGCCGCCCATGACCAGGGCGCCGATCCTGGCGAAGGCTACGCCGACTGTCTTGGCGACGAACGGCACGGTCCGCGAGGCGCGGGGATTGACCTCGAGCACATAGATGTCGCCGTCCTTGATGGCGTACTGGACGTTCATCAGGCCCTTGACTTCGAGGGCGAGGGCGAGGGCGCCGGTCTGGCGCTCGAGGTCGGCGAGGGCGGCGGCGGAGAGGGAATGCGGCGGCAGCGAGCAGGCGGAATCGCCGGAATGGATGCCGGCCTCCTCGATGTGCTCCATGATGCCGCAGACGAACACGTCCTTGCCGTCGGCGAGGGCGTCGACGTCGACCTCGATCGCGTCGGAGAGATAGCGGTCGAAGAGGAGGGGGTTCCTGCCGAGAAGCGTGTTGATCTGCCCGGTCTTGTCGTTCGGATAGCGCGCCTTGACCTCGCTCGGCACCAGCTCCGGGAGCGTGCCGAGCAGGTAGTCGCCGAGCTGCGCCTCCTCGCGGACGATCTGCATGGCGCGGCCGCCGAGCACATAGGACGGCCGGACCACGACCGGATAGCCAAGCTCGCCGACGACGAGCCGCGCCTGCTCGACCGAATAGGCGATGCCGTTCCTCGGCTGCTTGAGGCCGAGCTTGTGGATCAGCTTCTGGAAGCGGTCGCGGTCCTCGGCAAGGTCGATCATGTCCGGCGCCGTGCCGAGGATCGGCACCTCCGCCTCCTCAAGGGCGGCGGCGAGCTTCAACGGCGTCTGGCCGCCGAGCTGGACGATGACGCCGTGGAGCGTTCCCCGTGCCTGCTCGACCCTGACGATCTCGATCACGTCCTCGGCGGTGAGCGGCTCGAAATAGAGCCGGTCGGAGGTGTCGTAGTCGGTCGAGACGGTCTCGGGATTGCAGTTGACCATGATCGTCTCGAAGCCCGCTTCCGACAGCGCGAAGCAGGCGTGGCAGCAGCAATAGTCGAACTCGATGCCCTGGCCGATCCGGTTCGGACCGCCGCCGAGGATGATCACCTTCCGCGCCGCGGTCGGCGCCGCTTCGTCGGCAGCCACGCCGGCAAAGGGCATCTCGTAGGTCGAGTAGAAATAGGCGGTGGGGGAGGCGAATTCGGCGGCGCAGGTGTCGATCCGCTTGTAGACGGGATGGACGCCAAGCGCGCGCCGCAGCGCCGCGACATCCGCCTCTTCGGTTCCGCTCAACTGCGCCAGGCGCGCATCGGAGAAACCCTGTGCCTTGAGCCGGCGGAGCGGCCCGGCGGTGGCCGGCAGGCCGCCTTCCTTAAGTTTCGATTCAGATTTAACGATCCCCTGCAATTGCCTGAGAAACCAGGGGTCTATGCGGGAGGCGCTGGCGATTTCGGCGACCGTGACGCCGAGGCGGATCGCCTGGGCGCAGGTGAGCAGCCGGTCCGGCGTCGGCCGGCCGAGGGCGGCGCGAACGGCGTTCTTGTCGTCGCCCTCGCCGAGGCCCGGGATGACGATCTCGTTGAGCCCGGTCAGGCCCGTCTCGAGCCCGCGGAGCGCCTTCTGGAGCGACTCGGCGAAGGTCCGGCCGATCGCCATCACCTCGCCGACCGATTTCATCGAGGTGGTGAGCGTCGGCTCGGCGCCGGGGAATTTTTCGAAGGCGAAGCGCGGGATCTTGGTGACGACGTAGTCGATGGTCGGCTCGAAGGACGCCGGCATGGCGCCGCCGGTGATGTCGTTGTCGAGCTCGTCGAGGGTGTAGCCGACGGCGAGCTTGGCGGCGACCTTGGCGATCGGAAAGCCGGTCGCCTTCGAGGCCAGCGCCGAGGAGCGCGAGACGCGCGGGTTCATCTCGATGATCACCAGCCGGCCGTCGGCCGGGTTGACCGCGAACTGGACGTTGGAGCCGCCGGTGTCGACGCCGATCTCGCGCAGAACCGCGATCGAGGCGTCGCGCATGATCTGGAATTCCTTGTCGGTCAGCGTCAGGGCAGGGGCGACGGTGATCGAGTCGCCGGTGTGGACGCCCATCGGATCGATGTTCTCGATCGAGCAGACGATGATGCAGTTGTCCGCCCGGTCGCGGACCACCTCCATCTCGAATTCCTTCCAGCCGAGCACCGACTCCTCGATCAGCACCTCGGCGGTCGGCGAAGCGTCGAGGCCGCGCTCGACGATCTCCAGGAACTCCTCGCGGTTATAGGCGATGCCGCCGCCGGTGCCGCCGAGGGTGAAGGACGGGCGGATGATGGCGGGGAGGCCGATCACGTCGAGCGCCTTCAAGGCGTCGACGAGGGAATGGGCAAGCTCGGAGCGCGGCGTCTCGAGCCCGATCTTCCGCATCGCCTCGCGGAACAGTTCGCGGTCCTCGGCCTTGTCGATGGCCTCCGCCGTGGCCCCGATCATCTCGATGGCGAAGCTGTCGAGGACTCCCATCTTGCGGAGCGACAGCGCGGTGTTGAGCGCGGTCTGGCCGCCCATGGTGGGAAGAAGCACCAGCTTGTCGTCGGGGCGCTCTTGCCGCTCGCGGGCGATGATCTTGGCGACGACCTCGGGCGTGATCGGCTCGACATAGGTGGCGTCGGCGAGCTCCGGGTCGGTCATGATCGTCGCCGGATTGGAATTGATGAGGACGACGCGGTAGCCCTCTTCCTTCAGCGCCTTGACGGCTTGCGTGCCCGAATAATCGAACTCGCAGGCCTGGCCGATGACGATCGGGCCGGCGCCGATGACGAGGATCGAATTGATGTCGGTGCGCTTGGGCATGGCGTCAAAAGCCCCGGCGCGGCGCGTCCGCCCGGGGCGATTCCGGTAAGGTTTCAGATCAGGCCGGGCTTATAGGGGAAAACCTGTGGAGGGGGAAGGTTGGTCGGGCAGTGTCTCGTCGGAGTTTGCCTTTGGCACCGCCGCTCAAGGAAGTTAGGCGGCTGATCGACCTGCGGTCGCTCTCGCCCTGGCCGCTATGGACAAGATGTTTTGATGCCGGTTCCAGATCTTCCTCATCGACTCAGGTCGGGATCGGCCCGAAGCACCAGCAAATTTCTTCGCAATTTCCCGGACTTCGGGTGGACGCAATTCACTGTCCGATTCAAGGATTGAAAAGACGCGTGCGAAACGAAACTCATCGCCTAGCACCTCTTCGAGCTGTTGCACATAGCCGTCGACAATGTCTTGGCGAAGCAACGTGGGAGCGCTGACGGAGCGTGGCCTGCGAGATGGTGATCCGGCCTTTCCAGGCTCCCTGATGCTTGCCACGTCGATAATCGGGTGATCCGACAAGAACCGCACGACATCCGCGAGGTCTTTAACAACTGCGGGTTTGCCAACGAACTCAAGCAATCTTTGCAACGATTCCAATTCTTGTCGGATCGTCCGCGTGGTTGCGCTCGGTCCGGTCGAGGCCGACTGCAGCCGTTTGAGCGCGGTGGAGACCGTCGCAGCCGACGTGCGCTCAAAAACCTCCGCAAGATGCCGGATGTCCTGTCCGCCGAACTCTGGCCCAGCCGAGTAGACATCAGCGAACCGCCGCAGGACTTCTGCGAAATCCTTGGATTTCATCGCAGTTGTTCCCTCTACCTATAACGGGGAAGATTGGCCAGGCCCATTCGCGCGGCTATCTCCAGTGCCAGGGCCTGTATGGCTTCACGCACATGCTGTCGGCCTCCCTCAGGCATGACGATATAGGCGATCCCCTCGTCCGCATCATTCACGAGCTGCGCTGAATGCGGAACAAATGTGGGCTCTTCAAGGAGGTCTGGATGGCCGGCAATCGGTGCGAGCGCATCAGCGATAAGTCTCTTTGCCGGTTCATTTGCAACTCTCCCAGGCCTCCACATCGTTCCGACGACGCCGATGAAACGAAGATGCGGGCAAACATTCGCTTGCTTGAGGATATCGACTTGGCGGCACAATGACGAGACTGCCTCCGCCGAAGCCCGATCCATGATCGTCGGAATCAGCAGATGGGTGCTCGCGCAAAAGGCTTGAACCTCCGAAGTGGTCAGGCGCGGCGGGCAATCGATGATGACGAGGTCGAACGAATCCGTGACCGCCTTCGAGTGGATAGCTTCCGCGAGAGTGTAGCGCACGTCCTCCGTTCGGAAGTGTCGGCCAAGCATCAAATCGGCGGCGGCCTGACGAAGGGACTTTGCCATGAGCGGCCTGCACTTGAGCAGCCACTCCACGAGGATACGATTGTCGGCCTGCGCCAAGTCATAATAGGCCGTGATAACCTCTAAACGCCCTGTTGGATTGGCGTTTGCCCCGAGATCCACTTTCTGAGCCAGCGCCGGGATCAGGTTGGGGGAGAGGTCGTTGCTGATCAACCGGGTTGCGATCGAATCCAGTCCGGGATGCGGGACCCAGTCGCCCGCTGGAAACGCCATCGACGATAGCGATCCCTGAAAATCGAGATCAATCAGAAGGACTCGGAGACCTCGGTCCCTCGCGAAGTAGGCCCCGAGATTGGCGGTTAGCGTTGTCTTGCCGACACCGCCCTTCAGATTGGCGATCGCGAGTACTTTGAAGCCCCGAAGTCGCAGTCCGTATTCATCCGGCTGGTGAATTGGCTGGGTCAGCCAGACACCGGTCCCCTCGCGTGCGCCATCTCTAGTCACATCCCGTCCGACAGCCTTCAAGGTCCGCTGTCGGCTACGCGCGAAACATAAGACCCGCTGCCCAAGGCGGATCGCTTGGCGGAGGAGCACCCAAGCGATGATTCCAAGGATGGAAACGATGACGAGGGCGACTGCGTGCCCGACGTTCTGTTCCAGAAGCGACCACAGGCGATCAATCGTGTTCATCGCTGCTGCCCGAACGAAGAGGTAAGCAATGACATACTAATACAACGGCTACGCGTATTACCGCAAAAAAGTCGCCGCGCTGGCGGCACGCGATTGAGGCTACGGAAATAGATGACCAGCCCGTGGGAAGTGGCGAGCCGAGGAACCTTGGGCAGATCAATTCGCCAGGGCGAACTCTGTGCACTGGTCCTCGCGGTGCGAGCCCAGACCGGAGCGTGCTATCGCTTGCCGACACGCTCATACAGGCCGAGCTTATATAGGAAGAGGCGAGGAGGGGGAGGGTTGGTCGGGCAGTGTCCCACTGAAGCACCACCGAGTCGGTGGCCGGTTGTGCGCGGCTCGCACAGGTCATAGCCTTCGCTGCCGGCAGCCGCGGCGAGCGGCGCGGCGAACCTCGGGGGAGCTCCGCGCGGTCATGGCAGAGGCGACGTGCGGGACATGTTCGGGAAGGGGCGGTGCCTACGAGCTCGAGTATGACGAGACCGGGCGGCCGACGGGCGGCCAGGTCTGGGAGCCGTGCCAGACCTGCGCCGGGACCGGGATCGTGTGGGTGCCCGACGCGGAGCCGGCGCCAGCGCAGGGGCCGGAGCCGGGGCCGCTGCGCGCGTCGCGTCCGCAGCGCCGGCGCCGCGGGCGGGCGGCCCGGCTGACGCCGGAACGTCAGGACCGGTCGTTCAGGACTTTCCTCGCCTTCGTGTTCGCGTGTCTCCTCGGATGGCTCGCATTCCTCACCCCGCTCCTGAAAGGGATAAATCCCTGGGCGCTTCTGGCGGTCGGCCTGCTGCTCGTCGGCCTGTTCTTCTGGGGACTGACCCTCGTCCCGAGAGTGATCAGGATCCTCCGGGTCGGCTTCGCCTGGGTTCTGGTTCTCGGCCTCGGCATCGCTTTTGCCGTCGGCATTTATCTCGCCGTGCGCTGATGGCCCCGCGCCCGTCCGCTTGCAGGGTTTGGCCAAGCGTCGAACCGCGCGGGCTCATCACACCTTCAGCGGGCCGGGCCCCACGCTCCGGGCTGGCCCGCGGGGGCCCGACGCCGGCGAGAACCCGGCCGTTCTAGTGATGGTGTTCGCGGGCGTGCTCCTTCCGCGTTTCCGCCGCCTTCCGCGCCGACGCCTCGCGGTCTTCCTTGGTGCGGCCGGTGCTCGGCCGGCGCCCGAGTTCCTTCCAGTTCGTCTCCGAGAGATCGACGCCGTAGTGCTCGGCTGCCTTCTTGATGTTGGCAAATGCCAGTTCGCGATCCTCGTCGCTAACGCCGATCGTCTGGTCGAAGCGGGCGATGGCGTTCCGCACATGGCTTGCGTCGGTCATGGGCTCCTTGCGCTCCTTGGGAAACGCAAAGACGCTGTCCGGCAGATCGCTGCGCTCGGTCAAGTCGCCATGCTTCTCATGAGGTTTCCAGGTGGCATGCATGATTCATCTTCCCTCTAAGCGGGGGTCGCCTGCCGGTTAACTGCCGACGAGGGATTCGAGTTCCTTCTCGGCTGGGTTGCCCTGGACGCCACTCGAGCCGCGCGCGGCGCGCCGCGGCAGTCGCTGGCGCGGCCACACAAATGCTGGAGCGGACCGTCGCAACCCGTAAGGCCGTAGAACGCCGTAGCGGGGCTTCGCTGCAATTCGGGGTTTCGATCCAGGACCAAACGTGTTATGCGGCGAACATCGAGACGCGGCACGCGGCGGGTCGTGGATCATCTGTGGCAACACGGAGGAACCAACGATGTCTATAGGCGGCACTCCCGGACCCGATGTTATCTACGGCACCCCTTTCGACGACATCATCTATGCCGGCGCCGATAACGACCAGATCATTATCAGCGACGGCAAGGACTACATCGACGGCGGCTACGGCATCGATTCGGTCTGGGCCAACGGCTTCGACGCCACCGAAGGGGTCGGCATCAGCCTCAAGGATGGCAAAGGCCTTGCCGGCTGGGCCAAGGGCGACACGTATTTCGGCATCGAGAACATCGTCGGCTCGAAATTCGTCGATGTTTTGCTAGGCAACGACGGCCCCAACGTGATCAGCGGCAACGACGGCAAGGATGTCATCTGGGGCTATGGCGGCGACGACTTTCTCAACGGCGCCTGGTTCCTCGACGATGGCTCCAGGGACATCCTCGACGGTGGTGACGGCAATGACACCTTGGACGGCGGCAAGGGCAAGGACGATCTCGACGGCGGGGACGGCAACGATATTCTTATCGGTGGAAAAGGCGACGACAGGCTCTACGGCGGCTCAGACGACGACGTGCTGTTCGGCGGCAAGGGCGGTGACAAGCTGCAGGGAGGGTTCGGGTTCGACCGGGCCGACTACTCGGCGAGCAAGCATTCCGTCCATGTCAACCTCGAGACGGGCAAAGGGGACAAGGGCGATGCGAAGGGCGACACGCTCAAACAGATCGAGGCGGTCACCGGGTCAAACAAGGGCGACGATCTGATCGGCGACGGCAAGGACAATCATTTCTTCGGCCTCGGCGGCAACGACATGATCGAGGGCAACAAGGGCGGCGACGATCTCTTCGGCGGCGACGGCCGCGACCTTCTCTCCGGCGGCAAGGGCGACGATGTCATCGACGGCGGCACCGGCCGTGACGATCTCTTCGGCGACAAAGGCGACGACATCTTCGTCTACCGGCCGAACTACGGCGAGGACAAGATCAACGACTTCAAGCCCAAGCACGACAAGATCGACCTCTCTTCCTTCAACTTCGCCAATGCGGCGGCCGTGCAGGCGCTTGCCGCGGATATCGGCAAGGGCGTCGCCATCGACTTCGGCGGTGCGAACACGCTGATCATCGAGCATATCGGCGTCGCCGACCTGACCGACGAAGTGCTGCTCCTCTGAACCCGAGCGGCGACGCTTGGCTTCACTCCGCCGGCGCGGGGAAGAGCGCCCCGCCGGAGCGATGCCGGCGCTCGGCGAGGCGGAGCGACAGCGCCAGCATCGCGAGCGCGACCAGGCAGCAGGCCGCGGCGGCGATGCCGAGATCGGCCGGCGTCGCGAAGGCGACGACGAGTCCGCCAAGGCCGGCGCCGAGCGCCACGCCGACATAGACGGCCGACGAATTGAGCGACAGCGAGACGATCGCCGCTTCCGGCGCGAGCTGCACGATGCGGCTCGCCTCGGCCGGCAGGAAGGCCCAGCCGATTGCCCCCCATAGCGCGAACGCGGCGACCAGCGCCGGCGCCGCCAGGGCAGGGGGGAGCAGCGCCGCCGACGGCGTGATCGCGAGGAACACCAAGGTCAGGAGGACGAGGATGATCCGCATCACCCGGACCGACCCGAACCGGTCGGCCAGGCGTCCGCCGATAGCGTTGCCGAAGGCGCCGCCGACGCCGCTTGCCAGCATCGCGATGGTGACGATGCCCGCGCCGGCTCCGGTCGCGCTGCCGATGAGCGGCGCCAGATAGACGAAGACCGTGAAGCAACCGGCAAGGGCGGCGGTCATGGTGGCGAGCGTCGCCAGAATCTCCGGACGCCTCAGCACGGAGAGGCGCTCGGCGAGCGGGATCCTCGACAGCGGCAGCTCGCGCGGAAGCCCGAACATAAGCCCGGCGACCGCGAGGAAGGCCAATACCGCGACCAGCGCAAAGGTCATGCGCCAATCGCCCCAGGCGCCGATCTCCGAGCCGATCGGCGCGCCGAGGGCGACCGCCACGGTCAGTCCCCCGGCGACGATCGAGATCGCCCGGGCGCGCTTCTCCGGCGGCGCCACCGCCACCGCCACGGCATAGGCAGCCGGCATGAAGGTCGCCGCGGTCACCGCGAGGAGCACGCGGGCGCCGGCCAGCTCGAGGAAGGATTGCGAGGCGGCAGCGAGGAGGTTCGCGACCGCGAAGCCGGTCAGCGCGCCGACGAGGAGCGGCTTCCGCCGCATATTGCCGAAGACGGTCGCGAAGACCGGAGCGCCGAGCGCGTAGGTGATTGAGAAGATCGTGACCAGCTGCCCGCAACTTGCGACATCGACCTTGAGGTCGGCCGCGATGTCGGGGAGAAGGCCGCTGATCATGAAACCTTCGGTGCCGATCGCGAAGGCCGCGAGCGACAGCCAGACGAGACGAGACAACATGGGGGCGGTACTCCAAGGATAGTTCAATTCTCATTGAACTATTTGACTTAGGGAGCGGGTCGGTCAATGTTCAAGTCCGGTTGAACATTGGTCCTTCGGGCCATCAACTAAGCGCGGCCAGCGTCCTTGACGTCCTCCGAACGGGTGAGGGGCGCTTTTATCTCGGCCGGCGCCCTGGCCCGGAAATAGAGTCCGCGGCAGGGCGTGGCCACCCGAAAAGTTCAATCATCCTTGAAAAATTGAATTACCAAGGCCGGTCGACTATGGTGGAAACTATGCATCGCTATCCGCACCCCGATGCCGACCGGATCGAGCTGGCCCAGGTGCTGGAGGCGCTGAGCGATCCGACCCGGCTCGCCATCGTCGGCTTTCTCGCCTCCCTTCACGGTGAAAGCGTCGAAGCCCGCTGCGGCGCCTTCACCGCCTTCGGGTCGAAGTCGAACCTCACTTATCACCTCGCCAAGCTCCGCGAGGCCGGGGTCACCTGGACACGCGTGTCCGGAACATCGCGGCTCATCTCGCTTCGCCGGGCCGATCTCGACGCGCGGTTCCCTGGACTTCTCGACACGGTGATCACGGCAGCTCTGTCCGAGCCGGAGCGCGCCGAGATGGTCAGGCGGGCGCGGGCCGAGGCGGCGGACATCGAGGCTGACGCATAGGCTCGGACCGGCGTTCGAACCCCGCAGGCGACTTGCCAAGCGCGCTTGCGTGCCGCGTTAGGTCCGGGGTAATCGGAGTCGGATAGGGTGAACTGACCCGGTCGGCCGTGCGCCGGCGAGAGCCTCGATGCTGATAAGCGATTACAGCCTTCTCCTCGCAATCGGTTTCGTCGCGCTTTCCATCGTCGTGATCCTGGCCGTGACGTGGATTTCGACGCGGGCCGAGCCGTTTCTCCTGACCTGGGTGGCCGGCACGGCCGTGGTGCTTTGCAGCGCCTTCGGTTTCGCCGCCTACGGGATGAGTGTGTCCCCGTGGGGCGGCTTCTTCGCCTTCGGTGCGATGGTGGCCGGCACAGGCCTCGGGCTTGGGGCAGCGGTTCAGTTCCGCACTGGCCGCCTGCCGTTCCTCGTGCTCGCGCCGCTTGTTCTGGTCGCGCTGCTCGTGGTGGCGAACCCGATGCTCGCCGGCGACAATGGAATTTCCATCATGTTCGCCGAAGGGATCGGCGCGCTGTTCTTGGCCGCGACAGCGGTCGAATATTGGCGAGCCCGCGCCGAGGCGCCGAAGACGCTCGCCGCCATGGCGCTCCTCAATCTGATCACGGGGCTGATGCTTGCGATGTCGTCCGCGGTGCTTGTGCTTCAGGGCGAGGCAGTGCTTACGCAAGCGCCGCGGAACTGGTCGGAGACGCTTGGCCGCGCGGTAACCGTCCTGACCATGGTCGGCATGGCGGCGATCGTGATCGTCCTCAACCACTGGCGGATTCAAAGACGGACCGAGCAAGGGCGCAGGGACCCGCTCACCGGACTTCTCAATCGCAAGGCGCTTGTCGAGATCTACGAACGGCCTGCTCTCCTCGCACGCTCGGCGCTGATCGTCTTCGGACTCGACGATTTCAAGGAGATCAATGAGACCCGCGGTGGCGCAGCGGGCGACGAGGTCGTGCGCCGTTTCGTCTCGACGCTCGCACGCGCAGGCGGAGACAGCGGCGTCGCCGCACGCCTCGCCGACGACGAGTTCGCCTTTGTCCTGCCGAATTCGTCGCTCGAAGCGGCGAGGGATCTTGCCGAGGCCGTCAGATCCGCGTTCGCCGCCGAGAGTATCCCGGTCGGGAAGGAAATGCTTCGCCGCAAGGTCAGCGCCGGGGTCGCCTTCGCCGGTGAGCCGGAAACGTCCTTCGAGGACGTCCTGAGAACCGCAAGCGCTGCCTTGTCGGCGGCGAAGCGGGATGGACGGAACCGGGTTGTCGCGTGGTCTCCGCAGATCGCAGGGCTGGTTCCGACAGCGAAGGCCGGCCCGGGTTGAACGGAGAGGAACGTCATCGCGTTGCGATGCTCTCCCGGTCCGAACCCGCCGGCATGGTCAAGCGGGGCACAAAGCCGAGGCAGCGGAGACGCCGCCGTCGAGGGATGGGCGGACGGCGACCTGATCGCGGTCGGTGTCGCGCTCCTGCCGTATTGATCGACGTCGACGCGTCGCTATCCTCATCGCTCCGGATGTGGCGGCGCTAGCGAAACGGAGGATGCGATGAGTGACGAGCAAGGCCAATCGGGCAAGCGGACCTTCACCGAGGAGATCGACCTTGCCGGCAGCCAGATAGTGGATCAGGTCAAGAAGCTCTTCGCCGAGGGAAATGTCCGCCAGCTCCGCATCAAGACCGCGGGCGGCGAGCTGATCCTCAAAACTCCGCTCACCGTCGGGGCGCTCGCCGGCGGCGCGGTAACGCTCGCCGCGCCGTGGCTCGCGATGCTCGGCGCGCTCGCTGGCCTCGCGGGGATGGTGAAGGTCGAGATCGTCCGCGACGCCGAGCCCGGCAAGGACGCCGCGCCGCCTCCGGGCAAGACGGGCGACTGAACGGCCGGGATTGGCTCCGGCGCCGAAGGCGCTGGCGTCGTCGGCTTTGTTGAAGGGCAGCCCCAGTGGCCACGAGGTGACCAGGGTCGGGCCTTGCCAAGGCCCGCCCGTAGCGGCAATCTCATTTTCGACGAAGCCGCTCATCCGGTGGATGTGGGCCAATAACTGCTGTGTCGGTCCGTCGGGCGCCGGGTGCTGGTGCGGCGCTGTTCTCGGGGCGGGTAAGCGGGAGAATCCGACACCAACGTGGGGGGAGAACATGCACCGCAAGTATGGCTGGTGGGCGGGCTGGCCGTCGGTTACCCTGGCCGTGCTAACCGCGTTCGCGCTGGGTGGTCAGGCTGAAGCGGGCGTCAGCTACACGACCGTATACAAGGATCATCTCGTCTATGGAGCGACGCCCCGGGCGTTGTGGCAGTACATGACCAGCCATCCGATCAACGATCCCGACGATGGACCAGCGCTGGCAAATATCACTCATCAGCATAAGCTGACGATAACGACAAGGTCGTCGGGCGGTGCGTGCGCCGTGAGTGATATCAACTTCACTTGGCATTTCGTAATCACCCTACCCAAGGCTGTCGACGGCGCGAAGATGAGTAGCGCAACCGTCGGCATGTGGCAGCAGTTTCTCGCCAAGGCCCGATGGCACGAACTTCATAGGCGGGCGATCTTCCTATCTTGCGGCGCATCTTTCCTTCCGGCGGCGAAAAGGCTCACAGCACCGACTTGTTGGGGACTGGAGTCGAAGGTGCGTAGCTATATCGACAAACAATATGCGGTGTGCATGGCGAAGCAGAGAGCTTTTGGCATCGCCGATCGAGCCTCGGTGGCAAGACTGAGCTTCATCCGCGCGGCAAGGTAGTCCCGGCAAGTCCGAAAAGAGGGCAGCGCGGCGGCCCGTAATATCCCCTGCGCGTGCCAACCCTCGGCGGCGCACCGTCCGGGTGTTCAGAGCAGCGGAAGCACTCGCAATCGGAAATCCGCGATACTGCGCTGGCCGGGGCTTTCGCGAAGGGAGTGCAGGCTGGGCCCGCCGCTGACTCACCAGTCGTGACTCACGAATTTGCGAGGGGTAGGGCGAGTCCGACAGGTCCGCACGGCTGCGCTTGCAGCTACGCCGACAGATAGGCCCGGTCGCCGGCTCCGGCCATGCCAGTATGCGGCAATCGTAACGCCCTCCCGGAACCGGGCGACATCCCCTATCTTGTTGTGGAGCCGCCGACTGACGGCGGTCGAAGCGACGAAGGTGCGGCGATGCGTTGGCGCGGGCAGAGACAGAGCAGCAACATCGAGGACCGCCGCGGTCAGGGCGGCGGCTTTGGCGGTGGATTCGGGGGTGGCTTTGGCGGTGGTTTCGGAGGCCCGCGCATGGGCATTCCGGTCGGCGGCCGCGGCGGTGGCATCGGCATCGTCGGCATTCTGGTCATCATCGGGATCATGTGGCTCCTCGGGGTCAACCCGCTCGACCTTTTGAACGGCGGCGGATCGGGCGTGGTCAACCAGCCCCCCGGCCAGGTCGGCGCGCCGAGCGACGAGCAGGGCCAGTTCGTCGCCACCGTGCTCGCCGATACCGAGGACAGCTGGACGACGATCTTCAAACAAGCCGGCCGGACCTACCGCGACCCGACCCTGGTCCTCTTCGACGGCCAGGTGAACTCGGCCTGCGGCTTCACCAGCGCGGCGGTCGGGCCGTTCTATTGCCCGAACGACCAGAAGGTCTATCTCGACCTGAGTTTCTTCGACGAGTTGCAGACCCGCTTCGGGGCCCCCGGCGATTTCGCCGAGGCCTATGTCATCGCCCACGAGGTCGGCCACCACGTCCAGAACCTCCTCGGCATCCTGCCCAAGGTCGACGAGGAGCGGAGGAAGGCGAGCGAGACGCAGGCCAACGCGCTCTCGGTCAAGCTCGAGCTGCAGGCCGACTGCCTCGCCGGGGTCTGGGCGCACGACGCCGAGTCCCGCAACCTCCTCGAGGTCGGCGACATCGACGAGGCGCTCAACGCCGCCTCGCAGATCGGCGACGACACGCTGCAGAAGAAGAGCCAGGGCTACGTCGTTCCCGACAGCTTCACACACGGCACCTCGGCTCAGCGGAGCCAGTGGTTCAAGCGCGGCTACCAGCAGGGCAGCCTCGACGCCTGCGACACGTTCGGGGGCGGGTGAGGGAAAGGCCGACCCGCGTCGCTCAGGCGAGCGGGTCGAGCCAGCGCAGTCCGGGAAAGCGGGCAAAATCCCGGTCGGTCGAGCAAAGCGTCAGGCCGTGCTCGATGGCGAGCGCCGCGAGGTGCGCATCGGGGACGAGGTCGGCATAGATGCCGGGCAGCGCGAGCAAGCGGTCGAGGACGGCGAGGTGGTTGCCGGTCGGCTCCGGTATCCAGACCGCGTCGCAGCCCAGCCAGTTAGATACGTTTTGCCGAGCGGTCGTCATCGGCACCGCAGGTGCGAACAGCCGTGGATTGGTAGCGATCCTCAAGAAGCCGAGAAGGCTCGGCCAAGGCAAACCGACTGGCTCGAGCCCGCTGAGGCGCGCGTCCAGCCAGTCGCGCGCCGCCGTGTGCTGTTGGAATCTCGGGATGCTCGCGTAGATCAGGATGTTGACATCGACCAGGATCACTTGAAGTCGTCGCCCTCGCCGAAGGCAATCACCTCCGCGACATTGTCGAATGACGGAAGGAGAGGCTTGGGGCCATTGAGCACCCTTGTCCGGAACCGCTTACGCGGCTTCGGTTTCCGGGCCATCTCGCGAAGGCCGCGCCTGAGGGCGTCATTGATCACGTCCTTCAGCGTCGCGTCCTTCTCGCGCCGCAAGCGCTCGATCTGCACCGCCACATCATCGTCAAGCGTCAGGGTCGTTCTCATGCATCAGGACATAAAGTTGCTGATGTCTTGATGTCAAGCGGACCAGCGATTAACCAGGGCTTGCGCGGACAGGCTCGCCGTACGGAGGAACGCCGATGGATACGCGGACGATCGCCGACCTGGCGCGGCAGATTCTCGACATCGAGGACGGTGCGCTGACCAGGCGCGAGAAGGACGTGATCGAGCGGGCGGCAAAACGGCTCGCGGTATCCCGCAACGTCAATCTCGAATACGAGCGGACCGCGACCGTCGGCCAGCGCCTCGCCGACCGGGTGACCGAGGTTGGCGGCTCGTGGGGGTTCATCATCGCCTTCTGCGCCGCGGTGCTTCTGTGGATCGGGCTCAATTCGCTGCTTCTCGTCGCCGGCGCCTTCGACCCCTATCCTTACATCCTCCTCAACCTGATCCTGTCGATGCTCGCCTCGATCCAGGCGCCGATCATCCTGATGTCGCAGAACCGCACCGCCGCCCGCGACCGGCTGGTCGCCGCGCACGACTACGAGGTCAACCTCAAGGCGGAAATCGAGATCGCCGCGCTTCACGCCAAGATCGACCAGATCCGCAACACCGAACTGTCGGAGCTGATTGCCCGGCTGGCGAAGATCAGTGGAGGCAACTGACCGGACGCGACACTCAAAAGCCGGTCGCCGGCTTGGCCAATCGCCAGGCTCGTGGTGCGGTTCGTGGATGGGCCCCGGCTGACGTTTACCGCCGACTGCAATGGGGGCCGGGGCGACGAATGCGTGGCGTCCTGGTTGCGCACGCCAGTAACCGAAGTGAGTCGGACCTGAACTCATCACGCCCTAGTCGCCGCGCCCGTCCATCATCTCCACGAAGCGGCGGAACAGATAGCGCGAGTCGCGCGGGCCCGGCGAGGCCTCCGGGTGGTACTGCACGGAAAAGATCGGCCGGCCGCGCACGCGAAGCCCGCAGTTCGAGCCGTCGAACAAGGAAACGTGAGTCTCCTCAACTGCCTCCGGCAAGGTCTTCGTGTCGACCGCGAAGCCGTGGTTCATCGAGGTGATCTCGACCTTGCCGGTGGTCAGGTCCTTGACCGGATGGTTGGCGCCGTGGTGGCCTTGATGCATCTTGAGCGTCTTGCCGCCGAGGGCGAGGCCGAGCATCTGGTGGCCGAGGCAGATGCCGAAGGTCGGCGTGCCGGATTCGATGACGCCGCGGATGGTCGGCACGGCGTATTCGCCGGTCGCGGCGGGATCGCCGGGTCCGTTCGACAGGAAGACGCCGTCCGGCCGGTGGGCGAGGACCTCCTCGGCGGTGGCCGTCGCCGGAAGCACGGTGAGACGGCAGCCATGGTCGGCGAGGAGCCGGAGGATGTTGCGCTTGATGCCGTAGTCGAGCGCGACGACATGGCGCTGCGGCGCCTCGAGCCGGCCGTAGCCCTTGCCCCATTGCCACGACGTCTGGTCCCAGCCGTAGCTCTGCCCGGTGGTGACTTCCCTCGCGAGGTCCATGCCGACCAGCCCCGGCCAGGCGCGCGCCGAGGAAAGCAGCGCGGCGCGGTCGAACTCGCCGCCATGGCGATGAACGATGACGGCATTGGGCGAACCCCTCTCGCGGACCAGCGCGGTGAGGGCGCGGGTGTCGATGCCGGCGATGCCGATGATGCCGCGCGCCCTGAGCCAGGCGTCGAGGCCGCGGGTGGCGCGGTAGTTCGACGGCTCGCTGATGTCGGTCTTGAGGACGCAGCCCCGGACCCCGGACGCCGCCGCCATGTTGACGGTCTCGATGTCCTCGTCATTGACCCCGACATTGCCGATATGCGGGAAGGTGAAGGTGATGATCTGCCCGGCATAGGAGGGATCGGTGAGGATCTCCTGGTAGCCGGTCATCGCGGTGTTGAAGCAGATCTCGCCGACCGCCTCGCCCTCGGCGCCGATCCCCATCCCCTCGACGATGGTGCCGTCGGCGAGGACGAGGAGCGCGGTCGGCCGCGGGTCGTGCCAGGTGGTCGGTGGCGTCATTGGGAAACTCTTCGCCGCTCGGATCGCGGCCGCCGGGGTTGCGATATCAAGGCGTCAGGCAGGGGGCAAGCTTTGCGTGTTCGATATCTTGTTCCCCGGATGAATGGGTGCCGGGCAACCATCTGCGGCCCCGGCACTCGCGATAGGTCCTCCGGTCAAGCCGGAGGATGACGGCGCGGGGTTCCCAAACGCCGCTGATCCTCGCCGGAAGTTCGCGACAGGCTTCTGGACACGTGACCCGCAGCATTCCACTGACACGACCGTCATCCTCCGGCTTGACCGGAGGACCCATCGCCCGGCCTCAAGCCGGCAGCTTGGCGATCAGCGACTTGAGGTCGACGGCTTCGTCGCGGCAGATTTCCGGCGACGGCGATATCCCCGCCGCAAGCAGGCGCCGCCCGACCATATGGTCGGCGGCCCGGTTGACCGAATTGATCGCCACCAGCGCGTCGCCGGCGAAATGGAAGACCGAGAAGCGGTCCTCGCCGGGCCTACCGCGGAGCACGCTCCGGGTGGCGTTGAACGGCAGGCCGACCATCTGCAGCTTGACCTCGCCCTGGTCGGACCAGAACCACGGCACCTCTCGGAACGGCTCGGGCCGGCCGAGCAGCGTCTTCGCCGCGGTCTTCGCCTGGTCGACGGCGTTCTGCACCGATTCGAGCCGGACCCGGCGGCCGAGATGCCAGTGGTGGAACGACGACGCAATCGCCGACCGCGACGATCTCGGGCGCGCTGGTCGCCATCGCCGCATCGACGGCGATGCCGTTGTCGACGGCGATGCCGGCCGCCTCGGCGAGCTCGACATTGGCGATGACGCCGATGCCGATCAGGACGAGATCGGCGGCGATCCGGTCGCCCGCGGCGGTGTCGACGGCGACGACGCGGCCGTCCTCGCCGAGGATGCGGCCGATCGGCGTGCCGAGGCGGATATCGGTGCCCCAGCCACGATGAAGGTCGAGGAAATGGCGCGAGATTTCCGGCGCGACGACCCGGCCCATCAGGCGGTCGGCGGCTTCGAGCACGGTGACGGTCTTGCCGAGGAGCCGCGCCGTCGCCGCCACTTCGAGGCCGATGAAGCCGCCGCCGACCACCACGACATCGTTTGCCGCTCGAGCCGGTGGCGGAGGGTGCGGGCGTGGGCGGCTTCGCGGAGCACGAGCACGCCATCGAGGCCGATCCCGTCGATCGGCGGCAGGCGCGGCGCGGGCGCCGGTGGCAAGCGCCAGGCGGTCGAAGGGGAGGGCGGTCCCGTCGGCGAGGCGGAGGGCGCCTTCGCGACGGTCGATCGCCGTCGCCTCGGTGGAGCGGACCAGACGATGGCGTTCTTGTCGTAGAAGGATTCCGGCCGGAGCGGCAGGAGATCGTGGGCCGGGTCCTTGAGGAACGCCTTGGAGAGGGGCGGGCGCTGATAGGGGATGTCCGGCCTCGGCGGTGACGAGCGTCAGCGGGCCGTCATAGCCCTCGCCGCGGAGCGAGGCCGCGACCTGCGAGCCGCCATGGCCGCCGCCGACGATGATGATGCCCTTCTCGTACACGTTTCGACTGATGCTCCCTGACGCGCTCCGGGCGGTTGCTAACAGCAAGCGCCCCCGCCGTCTTGGAAGATTTTTCTCTTGATAC
>CAWBXW010000001.1:0-433426 GCA_963792845.1 uncultured Alphaproteobacteria bacterium | reverse complement strand
TGCTCGACCGCCTCGCCGTGGCGGACACGATCGAGGATCCGGATTTCCTCGTCCTGGCGATCTTCCGGGATGATAACGGTGATCGGCCGGCCGATGATCTCTTCGGGCTGATATCCGAACAACCGCTTGGCGCCGTTGTTCCAGGTCTGCACGATCCCGTTGAGGTCCTTGCTGACGATCGCGGCGTCCGACCACGCGACGATCGCCCCCAGGCGCTGGGCGGCTTCCTCGCCGCCCTTCCATTGGGTCACGTCGATGTCGACCCCGGCATAGCGGAGCGGGCGGCCGTTCCCGTCCCGTATGACCCTGCCGCGGCCGAAGATCCAACGCACTTCGCCATCGGGGCGCACGATCCGATATTCGGATTCGTAATCGTCTTCGCCGGCGCTGACGGCTTTCGTAAATCCGTCGATCACCCGGTCGCGATCCTCGGGGTGGCGGATCGACCGTGTCACGTCGAGCGAAATCCACTCGTTCGTCGGCGGCAGTCCGAGGATGCGGAAAAACTGTGCGGTGCCGCGCAGGCGGTTCGTCTGGAGATCGACGTCCCAGATGCCGATTCCCGCGGTCCGCTCGGCGAGGCTGAGGATCGCTTCGCGGTCGCGAAGCTCGCTTTCCATCCGCAAGCGATCGGATATGTCGCGAAAATAGACGGCCAGCCCCCAGGGCGCCGGCTGAAGGTGCAATTCCACCGGGCGATTGGTGACCGTCGACACCGTCTCGACGCGAAGCCGCTCGCCGGATGCCATGGCGCGCTGGTGGGCAATATGCGGCTCCGAGCCCGGAAAGGCCGGAAATGCTTCAAGGATGTTCCGGCCGACCAGTTCCTCTCGACGCGTGTTCCAGAAGCGTTCGGCGCCCCGGTTGACATAGATGAAGCGCCAGTCGCGATCGAGCGCGTAGAACGCCTCGTCCATGCTTTCGAGGATCTCGGTGGCGTCGGGGAGTCGGGGACTTGACAAGTCCATGGCCTTGAACGCGGCAAACGAACCGCCGCCTTTATCCTCCGATCGAAGCCTTCAAGTCCAGCGGCATGCAGACGCCGGCCCGAGAAACCGCCGGTTGCCGACATCCCGCCGTTTCGCCGGGCTTCGCGATGCTTGCGATTCGGGTGAGGCCATCGCCCGATCGGTGGACGCCAAGGTCATGCCTCCCGGTCCAAATGAATCCCTGAACGAAGCAACCGGTGCTGACGCGGCGAGCGCCGCGCGCGCCCAGACACAGGATTCCCGAGATGGCTACGATCGATTTCGTCAACAACACGCTGGTGACCGGAACTACCTTCAACCCGGGGCTGGAGGACGTGCTCATCCCGACCGGCACGATTTCGCAGCACACGGCGACCATTTTCGAAATCACCAACAACTCCGGCGGCGCCTTCGACGGCTTCAAGTTCCAGATCGCGTCGACCGCGGCCAACTTCACCTATAGCGGGACGACCCCGACCGCAGGGACGATCGGCAGCGTCACCGTGCTCGCGCCCAACGGCACCACCCACATCATCAATGTCACTGCCGGCGCCAACGGATTCGGCGATGCAAGCCTGGCGAACTTCTTCAACACGCTGAAGAGCGCGTTCGGCGGCGTCGAGGACGCGCTCGACCGGATCCTCGGCAACTCCAACGTGGTCAACGGCGACGGGGTTGCCGATCACCTGACCGCTTTCGGCTTCGGCAACAATGTCCTGTTCGGCAACAACGGCAACGACGTCCTCACCGCCAGATTTGACGCAACCCTGGTCGGCGGAAACGGCAACGACGTCATTCGCGTCGGCGACGATAACCACTTCGTCGTGGCCGGCGCCAATCTCGACGGCACTGGCGGCGCCGGACAAACCAACACGCTCGAAGATTCGCGGCAGTTCCGACGACGACCCGCGCGCCTCGTTCGACTCGATCACCAATATCGACGCACTCCGCTTTGTCGACACCAAGCCGCCGGCGGCGCCGAGCGTCGTCGCGGCGGATATGGAGATCGACCTTCTTCCGAACCAGATCGGAAACGGTCATGTCTCGCTCCACCTCGCAGTCGACGGCTCGACGACCGCCTCACCGCATTCAGAGGACAGTATTGAAATTTCCAGGGATTTCGATCCGACCGACACCACGCCGGTCAGCCTCAACCTCTCCGGCTGGACCTTCACCCACTGGAACGAGAACCGGAACGGAATCAGTATCGAGACCAACGCGGGCGTGGCCCTCAACGACAATATCGTCGGCACCCGGGTCACCGACTTCATCGAAACAAACGCCGGAAACGATACGATCCGCGGCGGCGGCGGCGCCGATTTTCTGGAAGGCGACGAGGGCAACGATACCTTTGTCTACGGCCTCCACGAAGCGGTGAGAGGCGAAGAGGTCTTCGCCGACGGCTTCCGAAACGATAGCGGCTTCGACAAGGTCCAGGTGCTTGCCGACAACAACTTCACCGGTGTCTCGTTTTTGGCGTCGATCAGCTCGTGTTCGCCGGCACGGCGACGGCGACCTTCAGCCAGAACTTCATCCATCGGAGAGCGCGGGAATCGAGGGGATCGTCCTCGATCCTGGGTCGCCCATCGATCGTCGGCGACGGTCACGCCAACACCCTCGCCTTTGTCCTGCAGAGCCATGGGGGCCCGACCGAATCGACCTCTCCGACCTCGTCTTCAAATCCTGGTCGAACGGGACCGACCGGGTCACCATCACCGGCACTCAAGCGCATGACGACATTTCCGGCTCGACACAGAACGACATCATCTTTGGCGGCGGCGGCAACGACAACCTCCAGGGCAACGAAGGCGCCGACACGTTCGTGTTCAAGACCGGCTTCGGCCACGGCGTCGCCCATGTGGCCGACTTTACCCACGGCCAGGACGTGCTCGAGCTCGACGACGCCGTCTTCAGCAAGCTCAAGTCCGGCGAACTCAGCAAGAAGGCTTTCGGTTTCGGCACGCATGCCACCAAGGCCAAGGAACATATCATCTTCGACAAGGACACCGGCACGGTCCGCTACGATGACGACGGCTCCGGCAAGCACCATGCGCATGTCGTCGCGATCCTCGACGACGTCTCGAACTTTACCCACGGTGACCTCATGGTGATCTGAGGGCAGGCGTCTCGACAGACTTCGATTGCCGACGAAGCGCCCGCCTCCGACCCGGAGGCGGGCGTTTTCGCGTGCCCCCGGTTCCGGTATCTGGGCTTACGGCGAGGACCGGGTCGGGGATGCGATCAGCGCCTCCGCCACGCCGTCGTCGATCCGCGGGCACGCAGCGGCGACAGGCTGGCAACGCCGGACGAGCGTGCTATCAAAGTCGGCGGCGAGGACACTCCAGGAAGAGGGGGGAAACCATGTGGTACGGCGAAGTCGAGGGACCGGCATCGTCACGCTCGATCCGCGATTCAACGCCTGTTTCGCGGGGCACGTGCGGGTCGAGCGGCTGTGGACCGGGGCGCGCTGGGCGCGAGGGGCCGGCCTGGTTCGCGGCCGGGCGCTATCTCATCTGGTCCGACATTCCCAACAACCGCATGATGCGCCTCACCGACCCGGGCGATCAGGTCTCGGTCTTCCGCGAGCACTCCAACAATTCGAACGGCAACACCGTCGACAATCAGGGCCGCCTCGTCACCTGCGAGCACCTGACCCGCCGCGTCACCCGGACCGAGTATGACGGCTCGATCTCCGTCCTCGCGGACAAGTGGGAGGGCAAGCGCTTCAACTCGCCGAACGACGTCGTGGTCAAGTCGGACAATTCGATCTGGTTCACCGATCCCGCCTACGGCATCGACGCCGACTACGAGGGCGACCGGCGAAGCAGGAGATCGACGGCTGCCACGTCTACCGCATCGATCCGAAGAGCGGCGCGGTCGACCGCCGGTCATCAACAACATGGTGCGGCCGAACGGCATCGCCTTCTCGCCCGACGAGAAATACCTCTACGTCGCCGACACCGGCGCGACGCATGAAGCCGGACGGCCCGCGCCACATCCGCCGCTTCACCGTCGCCGCGAACGGCAAGAGCGTGAAGGGCGGCGAGATCTTCGCCGAATCGACCGCCGGACTGTTCGACGGCTTCCGCGTCGACTGGAAGGGCCGCATCTGGACCAGCACCGGCGAGGGCGTCCACTGCTACGACCCCGACGGCACGCTGATCGGCAAGATCCTGATCCCGGAGATCGTCGCCAACGTCACCTTCGGCGGCGTCAAGCGCAACCGGCTCTTCATCTGCGGCACGACGTCGCTCTATTCGGTCTACCTCACCACCAACGGATCGAAGCTCGGCTGACGCGAGCGGCCGGCGCAGCCGCCGTCCGTCGAAAACGCCGGGTCGCCGGCCCGACCGCTTCGCACTCATAGGCCCCCCGGAATGCTCATGGAGCAGATCCTCGCGATCGTCCTGCCGGTCTTCGGGCTGATCGGCATCGGCTATCTCGCGGCCTGGACCAGGCTGCTCAGCCATCCGGCCGGAAGCGCGCTGTCGGAATTCGTCTTCGTCGTCGCGATTCCGCTGCTTATCTTCAGCATCGTCGCGACCGCCGATCTTTCCGGCCTCTCCGCCTGGCGGCTGTGGCTGGCGTTCTTCGCGGCCTTCGTGCTGTGCTGGACGGCGGGCACGATCCTGACCCGCCGGCTCTTCGGCCGCGACGCGCGCGTCCGGGCTGGTCGCCGGCCTCGCCGCCGGCTACGGCAACACGACGCTGATCGGCATCCCGCTCACCCTCGCCGCCTTCGGCGCATGACGGCTCGGTACCGATGGCGCTGATCATCGCCGTCCAGTTCCCGACATGATGACGGCGGTCACGCTGCTCATGGTCCACGCCGAGCACCAGGACGGCATTGCCTCGGCGAGCGCCGAAGCCGGTCGCCACCATCGCCTCGGTGTTGCGAAACATCGTCACCAACCCGATCATCGTCGGCATGGCCGCCGGCGTGATCTGGCGTCTCGCCGGCATTCCGTTCACGGGGCTCGCGGCGGACCTGATCAACCGTCTCGCCGACGTAGCAAGCACGCTCGCGCTTTTTGCCATGGGCATGAGCCTCCGGCGATACGGCATCCGCGGCCATGTCGGGCCCGGGATCATGCTGACGGTGCTGAAGCTCGCCGTCATGCCTGCCGCTGGTGCTGGTCATCGCGCGGCTTGTCGAACTTCCCGCAATCCCGACCAAAGTCGCCGTGATTGCCGCGGCCTGTCCGACCGGCCTGACCCCGTTCCTTGTCGCCGGCCGATTCCACACCGGCGAGGGCCTCGCCTCGAACACGATCACCGTCTCGACGATCTTCGCGGTGGCCAGCGTCGCCTTCTGGCTGAACGTCATGGCCTGGGTTTGAGGCCAGAGGGCCGAGTGGATCAACGCTCCCTCATACCGAACGATCGATCGCCATTCCTTGCTTCCGCGGGAAATCGGGGTACCCTGATCACCCGAGACCCGCCGCAGGAAGCCGCGAGCAGCCCGAAACGGGAAATCCTTTCACAATGAAAGAGAGACTGAACAAAATTTCTGCTTGAAACGCCACGAGGTCGGGCATCTAAATCGATTAACCAGAAAACGCACGGAAACGTCGGGCAAGCCGCCAAGCAAATGTCGGTCCTCAACGCATGGCGGCGCCTCCAGCCGCAATTCCTGGTCATCTGGCCGGCCACTGATCCTGCTGTTCGTCGTCAGTCCGCTGCTCGCGCCGGGCAGCGTTTCGGCGAGCTCCGATGCTCACCGTCCTCTCCTTCGCCTCGATCCTGGCGATCGCGGCGATCGGCCAGACGCTGGTCATCCAGCAGGGCGGCCTCGACCTCACGCGTGCCCGGCGTGATTTCGCTCGCCGCGGTCTTCGTCACCAAATTCCCGGCCGGCGACAACGGCCTCCTGCTTCCAGTGGGCGCTGGTCGCGATCGGCTCCGGCATGATCTCCGGCCTGATCTGCGGCATCGCCATCACCCGCTTTCGGGTCACGCCGCTGGTCGCGACGCTCGCCGTCAACGCGCTCCTCTATGGCGTGGTGCTCTACATCACCAAGGGCACCTCGACCCACGAGGTGCCGTCGCTCCTCGGCGATTTCGCCGTCGGCCGGGTCTACGGCATCCCCTATCTCGCCTTCGTCGCGCTGGTCGCCATCGTCCTCGTCGAGATCGGCATCCGCGCGACCAAATACGGCCGGCGCTTCGTCGCGATCGGCGCCAACCAGCGCGCGGCGCGCGCCGCCGGCATGCGGGTCGTGACTCTACCAGATCGCCACCTACGTCTTCGCCGGCGCGATCTACGCCGTCGCCGGCATCCTGCTCGCCGGCTATCTCGGCATCCCGAGCCTGCTCGTCGGCAACACCTATCTGCTGCCGACGATCACCGTCGTCGTGCTCGGCGGCACGTCGCTGCTCGGCGGCGCCGGCAGCGTCGCCGCGACCGCGGTCGGCGCGATCTTCCTGACCCAGCTCCAGCAGGTGACGATCGGCATGGGCGCGCGCACCTCGGCGCAGTTCATCATCCAGGCGGTGATCATCGCCCTCGGCATGGCGCTGCGCCTCGTCCCGTGGCGGCAGCTCTTCGCCGGCATCGGCATCGCACGCGATGTCGCGCGCTGTCACCGAAGGCGGGAGATCGCGCGCGGTGATCCGAGCGAAACATCGGATGTCAAGGTCGGCGACGGAACCTTGTCTGCATCAAGCGCTCGCCGTCCTGTCGGGCCCTCAACGGGCCCACTGTGGGAGGAATGAACATGACAGATGACCGACTTCTTCCGTTCTGGCGCGACGGCGCCATGGCCGATCGCCGTGGCGATCGACGACGGCCGGGGCCGGGGCTGGCGCCCGTCTGTCGCCGCCGACATGACGGCGGAGGAAATCATCGCCGCGTCGGGCGTCACCGACGACACGTCGTTCTGCGGCACCAAGCCGATCACGCTCGGCATCCATGACGGCTTCGGCGTCAACGGCTGGTCGAAGTCGTCGATGGCCGCGGTGCGCTCGGAAGCCGCCAAGTGCCCGAACGTGAAGCAGGTCGTGCGCATCGGCCAGGGCGACCTGCAGAAGTCGATCGCCGACGTCAACGGCCTCGTCGCCGAAGGCATCGACGCGCTGGTGATCATTCCCGACTTCGGCAAGGCGCAGCTGCCCTCGATCAAGGCGGCGACCGACGCCGGCGTCAAGGTCGTGGCCTGGGCGGCCGATCCCGGCGGCAAGCCCGGCGAGGACTATGTCGCCTATGTCGACTGGGACCAGGTCGATGCCGGCGCCGTGTGGGCCGAATGGATGGCCAAGGCGCTCGGCGGCAAGGGCAACATCATCTTCCTCGGCGGCCCTCCCGGCAACCCGGTCAGCGCCAACTCGCTCGCCGGCATCAAGACGGCGCTCGAGAAGTATCCGGACATCACCATGCTGACCGGCTATGACGACTGGCCGGTCACCAACTGGGACGCGGCGCTGCTCCAGAAGACGCTGACCGCGCTGCTCTCCAAGTACGCCGCAGATCGACGGCATCATCAACGACAGCGACGGCTTCACCGGTCTCGGCGTGCTGCGCGCCTACGAGGCCGCCGACAAGCCGCTGGTGCCGATCGCCACGCTCGAGGGCAACGAGTTCGGCTGCGAATTCGCCAAGCTGAAGCCGACCAATCCGAAGCTCGAATACGGCACGCTGTCGGCCCGGACCTGGATGGGCCGGGTCGCCGCGCGCAAGGCGATCGCCGCCGCGGAAGGCATCGAGAACAACGAGCCGACCGTCTACAAGCTGCCGGTCTACGAGGACACGCTCGCCGGCCTCGACGCCGAAATGCGATCCGGCCCAGCCGCCGGATGCCTTCATCTCGGTCGTGCTGACGCCCGAGCAGCTCGAAACCTACGGCAAGACCGAGTAGGCCGCGCCAGACGATGACTGCCCGCGTCGTTCTCCGCCTGTCGGATGTCGTCAAGACGTTTCCGGGCGTGGTCGCCCTCGACGGCGTCTCGCTCGAGGTCGTCGAGGGCGAAGTCCATGCGCTGCTCGGCGAGAATGGCGCGGGCAAGTCCACCCTGATGGCGGTCGCCGCCGGCGCGACGGCGCCCGAATTCGGGCACCGTCGAGATCGGCGGCGCAGCCGCTCGACCGAGGCGTCGCCGGCTGCGAGCGCAGTCGCTCGGCATTGCCGTCGTCTACCAGCACACCTCGGTTCTCGACGACCTGACCGTCGCCGAGAACCTCCTCTACTGCGTGCCGCCGCGCGCGGCGCGCCGGCGCCGGCCAACGACGAATGGATCGCCGAGCAGCTCGCCGCGGTCGGCGCCCACTTCGACCGGCGCACCCGGGTCGGCGAGCTCAGCGTCGCCGAGCGCCAGCTCGTCGAGATCGCCAAGGCGCTGGCCCTGCAGCCGAAGGTGCTGGTGCTCGACGAGCCGACCGAGGCGCTGACCGCGATCGAGACCGAGCAGCTCTTCGCCCAGATCGCCAAGCATCAAGGCGCGCGGCACGGCGGTCGTCTATATCTCGCATCGCCTGCCCGAGGTGCGCCGCGTCGCCGACCGGATCAGCATCCTGCGCGACGGCCGCTTCCGCGGCACCTTCGCGGCCGCCGGCATCTCCGAGCAGGAGATCCTCGCGCTGATCATCGGCCGGTCGATCGATCGCGCCTTCCCGGCCAAGGGCGACGCGCCGAGGGCGCCGCGCCCGATCCTCGTCGCCCGCAAGATCGCCAATCACATCCTGCAGGGCGTCGATCTCGCGCCGTACGGCCCGGCGAGATCGTCGGCCTTGCCGGCGTCGAGGGCAACGGGCAGCGCGAATTCCTGCGCGCGCTGGCCGGCCTCGAGCCGGCGTCGGGCGAGATGACCGTCGCGCGGCAAGCGCGTCGCGTCCTGTCCGATCCGGTCGCGCGCCCAGGACGGCGGCATCGTCTACCTGCCCGGCGACCGCCATTCGGAGGGCCTGTTTCTGTCGCTGTCGATCCGCGAGAACCTCGTCGCGCTCGTGCTCGACGTCCTGTCGCGCTTCGGTTTCGTCTCGCGCAGCAGGGAGACGCGCGCTCGTCGATCGACCAGATCAAGACGCTCGTCGATCAAGGCGCGCTCGCCCGAGGACGGCATCTCGCATCTCTCCGGCGGCAACCAGCAGAAGGTGCTGTTCGCCCGCTCGATGGCCACGCGAACCGGCGGTGCTGCTCGCCGACGAGCCGACCCGCGGCGTCGATGCCGGCGCGCGGATCGAGCTCTACCGGATCCTCCGCGACGTCGCCAACAGGGGCGCCGGCGTCGTGGTCCTCTCGTCCGACGCGGTCGAGCTCCAGGGCCTCTGCGACCGCGTCCTGGTCTTCTCGCGCGGCAGCGTCGTCGCGCTCGCTGACCGGCGACGAGATCACCGAGGAGAACATCACCGGCGCCGCGATCGGCGCCGCCACCGCGCGCCGGACGGCGGCCGCGGCGGTCAAGTCGCGGCGCGGCGGTCTCCGCCGCTTCCTCTCCGGCGACTATGCGCCGATCCTCATCCTCGTCGGCGCTGATCATCGCCCTCGGCATCTACACCGCCGGCGTCAACGCCGAAATTCCTCAGCGAGCGGTCAGCATCAACGGCACGCTGTTCCTGGCGAGCGCGCTCGCCTTCGTCAGCATCGGCCAGCTCATCGTGCTGATGACCGGCGGCATCGACCTGTCGGTCGGTCCGCTCACCGGGCTGGTCGTGGTGATCCTCTCCTTCTTCGTCGGCGACGGGCAGACGACCGGCGACCTCATCGCTCGGATTTGCGCTGGCGATCGGCGCGGCGGCGCTTGCCGGCCTCGTCAACGGCATCCTGATCCGGATCGTCGGCCTTTCCGCCGGTGGTGACGACGCTCGCCATGTTCATCGCCCTTCAGGGCGTCTCGCTGGCGCTTCCGTTCGGTGCCCGACGGCTATTTCCGCTCCGGGGTCGATCGAGCACGATCAAGGCCAAGCTCGGCGCCTTCCCGATCGCCTTCCTGATCGTGGTCGTCGGTCGTGATCCTCTGCGAGATCGCGCTCCGCCGCTCGCGCTTCGGCATGGAGATCCGGGCGATCGGTTCGAACGAGGTCGCCGCCCACCGGCTCGGCGCCCACGTCAACCGGAGCGTCATCCTCGCCTATGTGCTCTGCTCGCTCTTCACCGCGATCGGCGGCATCCTGCTCTCGGCGCAGATCGGCATCGGCGACCCGAGCGTCGGCCAGAACTACACGCTGCAGAGCATCTCGGCCGTCGTCCTCGGCGGCGCCAGCATCTTCGGCGGCCGCGGTTCGTTCCTCGGCGCGCTGGCCGGCGTCGTGCTCATCCAGGAGATCACCACGACCACCGGCTTCCTCGGCCTCGGCACGGCCTGGCAATACTGGCTGCCGGGGCTGCTCATCCTGCTCGCGACGGCGATGTATTCCCGCGCCCGCGGCCCGGCCGCCGCCTACGGGCATTGACCAGCGGTTTTCACGCTCTGCTACAGGAAGATTGGGAGGAACCAGAATGGCCCGGACACTGATCACGCAACGCGACGATCATCTCGGTCGATCCGAAGATCGGCGACCTCTACCGCGGCGACATCCTGATCGACGGCACCAAGATCGCGGAGATCGCGCCCTCGATCAACGCCGACGACGCCGAGATCATCGACGGCACCAACAAGATCGCCATCCCCGGCTTCATCGACACCCACCGCCACACCTGGGAGGCGCTCCTGCGCAACACCGGGCCGGACTGGACGCTGGCGCAGTATTTCACCGGCGTCCGCGTCGTCATGGGCGGGCTCTACACGCCGGAGGACAACTACGTCGGCAACCTCCTCGGCGCGCTCGATTCGCTCGATAGCGGCGTCACCACGCTCTACGACTGGTCGCACAACAACAACTCGCCGGCCCATGCCGACGCGGTGATCCAGGGCCTCCGCGACGCCGGCCTCCGCGCCGTCTTCGGCTACGGCAACTCCAACGCCGAATGGTTCCCGCCGAGCGACCTGCCGACCAACTACGCCGATCTCCGCCGCGTGCGGAAGGAGCAGCTTCTCGTCCGACGACGGGCTGATCACCATGGCGGTCGCCTCGCGCGGACCGCAGTTCGCCACCCTCGACATCACCGAGGAGGACTTCAAGGTGGCGCGCGAGCTCGGCATCCGCATCACCGTCCATGTCGGCGACGGCCTGTGGGGCATGTCGAAGCCGGTCGAGCAGATGCACGAGCGCAAGATGCTCGGGCCGGACGTCACCTATGTCCACTGCAACACGATCAACGACGCGAATTCCAGATCATCGGCGAGACCGGCGGCACCGCCTCGATCGCGCCGGAGCTGGAGATGCAGATGGGCCACGGCCTGCCGCCGGCGCTCAAGCTGCTCGACGCCGGCGTCCGGCCCAGCATCTCGATCGACGTCGTCACCACGGTGCCCTGCGACATGTTCAACGCGATGCGCCACCTCATCTCGGGCACCCGGCTGATGGTCAACAAGGTGGCGCTGGAGGAGAAGCGGATCGTCGATCCGCTGCCGCTGACCAGCCGCGACGTGCTCGAATTCGCGACGCTGCAGGGCGCGCGGGCCTGCGGCCTCGACCACAAGACCGGCACGCTGACGCCGGGCAAGGAGGCCGACATCGTGCTGATCAACACCGACGCGCCTCAACCTGATCCCGGTCAACAACCCGGTCGGCGCGGTGGTCGAATTCTCCCATGTCGGCAACGTCGACACGATCCTCGTCGCCGGCAAGGTCAAGAAGCGCGAACGGCAAGCTCGTCGACGTCGACTTGCCGGCGTTCCGCAAGAAGGTCGACGCGGCCCGCGACGGCCTGTTCGCCCGCGCCGGCGTGCCGACCGACGGCTCGTGGATCGTCCGGCCCTATACCGAGGAAGCGAAGTCGGAGTTCTAGAAGCGATGGCGGCTCCGATGGAGGCCATGCCGAACGACCGCATCCCGGTGTCGATCGTCACCGGCTTCCTCGGCAGCGGCAAGACGACGCTGATCGCGGCGCTGCTCAGGCAGCCGGAGATGGCCGGCACCGCGGTCGTCGTCAACGAGTTCGGCGAGGTCGGCATCGACGATGCGGTCTTCGCCGAGGCGCTCGCACCCGGATGACGTGGTGCTTCTCGCCAATGGCTGCCTCTGCTGTACCGCGGGCGACGATCTCGTCCAGACGCTGTGGGCGTTGACCCGGCGGGACGGGGATCGGCCGCGCCGTATCGTCGTCGAGACCACCGGCCTCGCCGATCCGGTGCCGCTCCTCCACCGCCTGATCGGCGATCCACGCATCAGCAATGCCACCCGTCTCGACGCGATGGTCGCCACGGTCGACGCGGTCAACGGCCTTCGCAATCTCGACGACCAGGGAGGTCACCTTGCGCCAGGCCGCGGTCGCCGATCGCCGGGTGATCACCAAGGCCGATCTTGCCGAGGCCGAGGACGATCAACGCGCTGCGCCGACCGGCTGGACGCCCTCAATCCGGGCGCCGCGATCCGCGAGGCGAGCTTCGGCGCGATCGACGCCGAGCGAATTGTTCGGCGCCTCGCTCTACGACGGGGCAACTGGTCGCGCCGACCTCGAGCGCTGGCTCGACCTCGGCAGCCACCGCGCCCAGCCGCTGCTTCGCCGGCCGCGCGGCCAGGTCCGCTTCAGCGGCGGTCCCGACAACGACGCCGCGATCGGCACGTGGCTGGTCGAAGAGATTCGGGCCGTGGACTGGGCGGTGCTGTCGCCGCGTCTCGGCGCGATCATCGCGCGGCACGGCGCCTCGCTGCTTCGGCTCAAGGGCGTGATCCGCACCGCCGGCGACCCGCGGCCGCTGGTCGATCCATGGCGTCCAGCGCCTCTTCCACAGTCCGGTGCGGCTCGAACGCTGGACCACGGAACCCGCGACCAGCATCGTCGCCATCGGCGACACCGGCGCGGCGGAGGCGGTGGCGGCGATCGCCGAGGCGCTCGCCGATGCCGCGGTCGGCGATAGCGCACCGCCGGATGGTCGGGTGACGGCTGCGGCATCGCCGGGATAGCCGCGCCTGCACGTTCCGGCATCTCGGTCGCAAGCAGAACCCACGGCGCGTGAGGTGCGTGACGCCTCGCCCAAAACATGAAGAATTTGTAACCGGCGCTGACAGCGTGCTGTCAGCTTGTTGCAACGATACTCGACCCCGCGGCCGATTCATGCGGCCTCGGTGGAAGCGAGTTCGTGTCGAATGAAAAAGGTTGCTCTGTCCCTCTTCGTGGTCGCTGCGTCGGGGGCCTATGTCTGGAGCCAGTGGTCCGGGCCGGCGACCGGCGATCTGCTCGAGCCGGCGGCGCCGCAGGCGGACGGCATGGCGACCGGCAGCATCGCGCCGAGCCAAAGCCTCCCCGCTCCGGCCCCCGTGCCGCCGATCGCACGCAGACAGGACCCCCTGCCGCATACCTTGCCGCCTGCACCATCGACCGTCGCCGCCGAGCCGCCGCCATTGCCGCCGAAGGACCCGCCGGCGCCGGATCCTGTCCTGGTCGCCCCCGAGCCGCCGGTGACGCCGGTGACGCCGCCCGCCGGGTTGGAGGCCCGGAACATCCCGCTCCCCCGAATCCGGCCAAGCCACAGCGCGCCGACGCCGCAAGTGCCGGTGACGCCGGTCGCGATGAAACTGGCGCCGGTCGCGGCGGCGCCCGCCGACAGCGTCTATACCGGCCCCGCCGTCGATGCCTATTACGGGCTGGTCCAGGTCCAGGCGGTCGTCCAGGGCGGTCAACTCACCGCGATCAAGATCCTCCGCTATCCGTCGGACCGGCGAACCTCCGTCTTCATCAACCGGCAGGCGCTGCCGATCCTTCGCGACGAGGCGATCCAGGCGCAGAGCGCCCGCGTCGACATCGTCTCGGGCGCGACGCTGACCAGCAAAGCCTTCATCCGCTCTCTCGACGGGGCGCTTCGCCAGGCCGGCGCCTGATCCAGCGATGCGCGAGACCCGGATCGTGATGGGGATGCCGATCACCGTCGACGTGGTCGGCAGCGAGGACCCACGGACAATCGCCACGGTGTTCGCCTGGTTCGACGCCGTCGACCGCCGCTTCAGCACGTATCGGAGCGACAGCGAGATCGCCGACATCAACGCCGGGCGGCTTCCGGAATCCGCATGCAGCGACGACATGCGGGCGGTGCTCGCCCTTGCCGATCAGACACGGCGCGAAACCGGCGGCTACTTCGATATCCGCAGGGCCGACGGCTCGCTCGACCCGTCGGGCGTGGTCAAGGGCTGGGCGATCGGGAAGGCGGCGGCGATCATCGCCGCGGCCGGCGCGCGCGATTTCTTCGTCGAGGCCGGCGGCGATATCCAATCGTCCGGGCGGAACGGCTCCGGCGCCGAGTGGAGCGTCGGTATCCGCAACCCCTTCAACGCCAGCGAAATCATCAAGGTCGTCCAGCCGCGCGGCAAGGGCATCGCCACGTCCGGCACCTATGTGCGCGGCCAGCACATCTACGACCCGCACCGGCCCGACCGGCCGATCGGCGACATCGTCAGCCTGACGGTGATCGGCAAAGACGTGCTCGACGCCGACCGCTTCGCCACCGCCGCTTTCGCCATGGGCAAGGACGGGATCTACTTCATCGAGGAGACGCCCGGCCTCGAAGGCTATGTCGTCGACAACCGCGGCCGCGGCACCGCGACCACCGGCTTCGGAGCCTTCTGCGCGCCATGATCAGGCTGATCGATCTCTTGCTCGACCGGATCACCATGTACCGGCTGACGCTCTACTATCTTGTCGCGCTGCTTGTGGCGGCGGCGGTTCTCGGCTTCTTCGGGATCATCCCCTATTCGCCGCTCGCCATCCTCGCTTCGACCGCCCTCATCCTGGCGGCGGCATGGATCACCAATCGCGTCTTCGCCCTGGTCTTCGGGGTGCCCGCCAATGTCGAATCGATCTACATCACCGCCCTCATCCTGGCGCTGATCGTGGAGCCGATCGGTACGCTGGATGCACCGGCGATCGGCGCCCTCGTCTTCGCCGCGGTGTGGGCGATGGCCTCGAAATACATCCTCGCCGCCGGCGGCAAGCACGTTTTCAACCCCGCCGCATTCGGAGTGGCGCTCTCGGCGCTGCTCATCGATCACCCGGCGACCTGGTGGGTCGGCGGGAACCTGCCGCTTCTGCCGGTGGTGCTTATCGGCGGCGCTCTTCTTATCCGGAAGCTCCGGCGCTTCGACCTTGTGGCGACCTTCATCCTGGTCAACCTCGCGACCGTGCTCGCCACCACGGCGCCCGCCGACTACGGCATGGCGCTTTCCGAGACCCTCAAATCGTCGCCGCTCTTCTTCTTTGGCTTCGTGATGCTGACCGAGCCGCTCACCGCGCCGACGATGCGCTGGCCGCGGCTCGCGTTCGCCGCTCTGGTCGGGTTTCTGTTTGCGCCCAACATCCACATCGGCACGTTCTATTTCACGCCCGAACTCGCGCTCCTTGCCGGCAATCTCTTCGCCTTCGCGGTCGGACCGAGGGGACGCCTGCTGCTGACCCTCGAGAGGATCGAGCGGACGGCCGCCGACACCTACGACTTCGTCTTCCGGGCGCCGCGGCGCTTCGCCTTCCAGGCCGGGCAATATCTCGAATGGACGATGGACGTCGACCGGCCCGACAGCCGCGGCAACCGGCGCTACTTCACGCTGGCTTCGGCGCCGAGCGAGGCGAAGGTCCGCCTCGGGGTCAAGTTCTATCGGGGGTCGAGCGCCTTCAAGCGCTCGCTCGCCAATATGGCGCCCGGCGACACCATCCATGCCGCGCAGCTCGCCGGAAGCTTCACGCTCCCTGCCGACCGCGAGGCGAAGCTCGCCTTCCTAGCCGGGGGCATCGGCATCACCCCCTTCCGCAGCATGTTGCAGCACCTCCTCGACCGGCAGGAGCCGAGGCCGATCACCGTGCTTTACGGAAACGAGACCGAGGACGACATCGCCTATCGCGACGTGCTCGATGCGGCGCACGAGGAGCTCGGCATCAGGACGATTTATGTCGTGGCGCGCGGCGGCCGCCGCGGCCAGTACCCCGGCATCATCGACGCGCGGCTGGTGCGCCAGGCGGTCCCGGATTTCGCCGAACGCACGTTCTACATCTCCGGCCCGCAAGGGATGGTGAGATCGCTCCGCAAGATGCTGCTTGTCATGGGCGTCCGCCGGTCCCGGATCAAAGTCGATTTCTTTCCAGGATTTGCCTGACGGCCGGCAGCCGCCCCCGCATCGACACGTCCTTGACAGACGGGGCGGACCGCATAGGCTTCGCCGGCTGAGAGACGTTGGGCCGCCAGCCGTTCCCCCCGGCGGCCCCCGGCCGGAATTGACATGACGCTTGCCACAGCGCCCGAAGGCGCAGCGATGGCCACGCGCCCGGGGGCGCGGCTCGGGGCCGTGGTGTCGCGCCTGGCGCGACGCCCGCTGGCGCTGTTCGGCCTGCTGGTGATTCTCGCGATCGTCATCGCCGCGGTGTTTGCGCCGCTGCTCGCGCCCTATCCGCCCGACGAGCAGTTCTTCGACGGGCTGACGATCGAAGGGCGCGCCGCTGCCGCCGAACCCGACCTACCTTCTCGGCACCGACCTTCTCGGCCGCGACCTCCTGTCGCGGCTCCTCTACGGCGCGCGGACTTCCCTGATCATCGGCGTCGCGGCCAACGGCATCGCGGTCGCGCTCGGCACGCTCATCGGCCTGACCGGCGGCTTCTTCGGTGGATGGGCGGGCAGCGTCTTGATGCGCTTCACCGACCTGATGATGGCGTTTCCGGCGCTCCTCCTCGCCATCGTGCTCGCGGCGATCTTCCATCCGAGCCTGTGGATCGTGGCGCTGGTCATCGCCATGGTCAACTGGACGCAGATCGCCCGCGTCGTCTACACCGAGACGCGGTCGCTCGCCGAGCGCGAATTCGTCGAGGCCGAGTGGTCGATCGGCGCCGGCGGCGGGCGCATCCTCTTCCGCCACATCCTGCCCCATCTGGTGCCGACGATGCTGGTCTGGGGAACGCTCGGCATCGCCACCACGGTGCTCCTCGAAGCCACCCTCTCCTTCCTCGGCATCGGCGTGCAGCCGCCGACGCCGAGCTGGGGCAACATCATCTACGAGAACCAGACCTATTTCACCACGGCGCCGTGGCTGGTGTTCATCCCCGGCGCGGCGATCCTGATGCTCGCCCTCGGCTTCAACCTCGTCGGCGACGCGCTTCGCGACATCCTCGATCCGACGCAGAAGGGCCGCTACTGATGTCCGCCTATGTCGTCCGGCGACTTCTCCAGTGGCTGCTCATCCTGCTCGGCGTCAGCGTCGTCACCTTCTTCCTGCTCTACGTCATCCCGGCCGATCCGGCGCGGCAGATCGGCGGCCGCACGGCGACGCCCGAGATGATCGCCAATATCCGCGAGCAGCTCGGCCTCGACCTGCCGTTTTTCGAGCGCTATCTCCGCTATCTAAACGCCCTGCTCCACGGCGACCTCGGCCGCTCCTACCTGCAGAAGACCGAGGTGGCGACGCTGATCATGAGCCGGCTGCCGGCGACGCTTCTGCTCATGGTCGGCGCGATCTTCTGCGAGCTCGCCATCGGCCTGACCATGGGGCTCGTCGCCGCGGTCTGGCGCAACCGGCGGATCGACCAGGTCGCTGATGGTGCTGTCCTTCGTCGCGGTGTCGGCGCCCCAGTTCGTCGTCGGCATCCTCCTTCTCTACGTCTTCGCCGTGAACCTCGGCTGGTTTCCGATCGGCGGCTATGGCAGCTTCGCCAATCTCGTGCTGCCTTCGCTCACCCTCGGCATCCTCGGCGCCGGCTGGTATTCGCGGATGATGCGCTCCAGCATGATCGACGTGCTCCGCCAGGACTATCATGCGGACGGCCAAAGCCAAGGGGCTCAACCCGGGGATCGTGATCTTCGGCCACGCGCTGCCCAACGCGATCCTGCCGATCGTCGCCATGATCGGCATCGACATCGGCTACTTCATGAGCTGGTATCGTGGTGGTCGAAAGCGTTTTCGGCTGGCCGGGCATCGGCCAGCTCACCTGGCAGGCGATCCAGCGCGTCGACATCCCGATCATCATGGGCGTGACGCTGGTCTCGGCTTGCGCCATCATCATCGGCAATCTCCTCGCCGACCTGATCGCGCCGCTGATCGACCCGCGGATCAAATTGAGTTGAAGCGGCGGCGGAAGAGGCATCGAGGCATCGAAATTGCAAGGACCTACCGGACCATCATCGCAGAGGGAGCTTCGCCATGAGAAAGATTTTGCTGGCCGGTGCCGCCTTCTCGCCATCGCACTTGCCGCACCGGGTGCATTCGCCGCCGACATCAAGCAGGGCGGCGACATCGTCGTCACCTACAAGGACGACGTTTCGACGCTCGATCCGGCGATCGGCTACGACTGGCAGAACTGGTCGATGATCAAGAGCCTGTTCAGCCGGCTGATGGACTACAAGCCGGGCACCACCGACCTCGTTCCCGATCTCGCCGAGACCTACGAGATCTCGGCCGACGGCATGACCTTCACCTTCAAGCTCCGGCACGGCGTCAAGTTCGCCAATGGCCGCGAGCTGACCGCCGACGACGTCAAATACTCCTTCGAGCGGGTGCCCAACCCGGAGACCCAGAGCCCCGGCGCCGGCTTCTTCGAGTCGATCAAGGGCTTCGACGATATTCAGGCCGGCAATACCGAAACCCTCTCCGGGGTCACCGTTGTCGATCCTTATACGGTCCAGTTCGAGCTCTCCAAGCCCGACGCCACCTTCATGCACGTCATGGCGCTCAACTTCGCCCATGTCGTGCCGAAGGAGGAGGTCGAGAAATAGGGCGCCGATTTCGGCCACCATCCGGTCGGCAGCGGCGCCTTCAAGATGACCGAATGGACGCTCGGCCAGCGGCTGGTCTTCGAGCGGAACAAGGACTTCTACGTCCCGGCGACGCCGAACCTCGACAAGATCACCTTCGAGTTCGGCCAGGAGCCGATGGTCGCGCTGCTCCGCCTCGAGAACGGCGAGGTCGACGTCCCCGGCGACGGCATCCCGCCGGCGCAGTTCCTCGAGGTCATGGACGATCCGACCAGGTCGAAGCTCGTCGTGCACGCGCCGCCAGCTCCACACCGGCTACGTCACCATGAACGTCAACACCAAGCCGTTCGACGACGTCCGCGTCCGCCAGGCGGTCAACATGGCGATCAACAAGGACCGCATCGTCCGCATCATCAACAGCCGCGCGGTGCCGGCCAACCAGCCGCTGCCGCCGTCGATGCCGGGCTACGTCAAGGACCTACAAAGGCTACGCCTTCGACCCCGACAAGGCGAAGGCGCTGCTCGCCGATGCCGGCTTCGCCGACGGCTTCGAGACCGAGCTCTACGTCTACAACACCGACCCCAACCCGCGCATCGCCCAGGCGATCCAGCAGGACCTCGCGGCGATCGGCATCAAGGCGGACGATCAAGTCGCTCGCCCAGGCCAACGTCATCGCCGCCGGCGGCACCGGAAGACCGCGCCGATGATCTGGTCGGGCGGCATGGCCTGGATCGCCGACTTCCCCGATCCGTCCAACTTCTACGGGCCGATCCTCGGCTGCGGCGGCGCCGTCCAGGGCGGCTGGAACTGGTCGTGGTACTGCAACGAGGACCTCGAGCAGATGGCCGACGAGGCCGACGCGATGACCGACCCGGCCAAGGCGGCGCGAGCGCGAGAAGCATGTGGAGCGATCTTCATCAAGATCATGGAGGATGCGCCGTGGGCGCCGATCTTCAACGAGCAGCGCTTCACCATGCGCTCCAAGCGGATGGCCGGCGACGACTCGCTCTACGTCGATCCGGTGCACATCCCGGTCAACTACGACGCCGTGTTGCGACAGATGCCAGTAAGCCGCGTCCAGCACCATCCACGAGGCGCATCATCACTTCGGGTGGGATCATTCGATCCCGCCCGTCGCGACCATCGCGCCGGGGACGATCATCGAGTTCGAGTGCCCGGACGCCTCCGGCGGCCAGCTTTCGGCGAAGAGCACGGTCGCCGACGTGCCGGGCATCGACTTCGGCCGGGTCAACCCGGTCACCGGCCCGATCTTCATCGACGGCGCCGAGCCGGGCGACGCGCTCAAGGTGACGATCCACGACTTCGCCGCCCTCGGGCTGGGGTTGGACCGCCAACATCCCCGGCTTCGGGCTGCTTGCCGACCAGTTCACCGACCCGGCGCTGCACATCTGGAGCTACGACAAGGTCGGGATGGGGCCGGCGGCCTTCTCGCCGATGGGCAAGGTGCCGCTCAAGCCGTTCACCGGCACCATCGGCGCTCGCGCCGGCGGAGCCCGGCCTCCATTCGGTCGTGCCGCCGCGGCAGGTCGGCGGCAACATGGATATCCGCGACCTCTCTGCCGGCACCGTGCTCTACCTGCCGGTCGAGGTCGCCGGCGCCCTCTTCTCGGTCGGCGATACCCACGCCGCCCAGGGCGACGGCGAGGTCTGCGGCACGGCGATCGAAAGCCCGATGAGCGTCGTGCTCGAGTTCGACCTCGTCAAGCGGGCGGACCTGCAACCCCGCGCTTCACCACGGCCGGGCCGGTCACCCGCCACCTCGACGCCAAGGGCTACGAGGTGACCACCGGCATCGGTCCCGACCTGATGGCCGGCGCGCGCGAGGCGGTCGCCCGCATGATCGATCTCCTCTCGGCGCGCCACGGCATGAAGCCGGTCGAGGCCTACATGCTCTGCTCGGTCGGCGGCGACCTCCGGATCAGCGAGATCGTCGACATGCCGAACTGGGTCGTGTCGTTCTATTTCCCGCGGCTGGTGCTGGAGTAATGGACCCGGATGGTCTGCGTCTCGCGCACCGGGCGACGGGACGCACGCCGCCTCCGTCCCATCCGACGCCGTCCTCTCGGTCCGCGACCTGACCGTCGAGGTGGCGACGCGAGGAGGGCGCGCGCATCGTCGTCGACCGCCTCTCCTTCGATCTCGCGGCCGGCGAGACGCTCTGCATCGCCGGCGAATCCGGGCTCAGGCAAATCGATGACGGCGCTGTCGATCATGCGCCTCCTGCCCGAGCCGATGGCGCGGATCGCCGGCGGCTCGGTCCGCCTCGACGGCCGCGACCTCGTCGCGCTCCCCGAGCGCGAGATGCGCAGCGTCCGCGGCGCCGACATCGCGATGATCTTCCAGGAGCCGATGACCTCGCTCAACCCGGTGCTGTCGATCGGCCACCAGCTCACCGAGGCGATCCGCGCCCACCGCGCCGCCGGCCGCGGCGAAGCGCGACGCTCGCCTTCGAGGCGCTCGCCGCGGTCCGGATCGGCGAGCCGGAGCGGCGGCTCCGCCAGTATCCGCACGAACTGTCGGGCGGCATGCGCCAGCGGGTGATGATCGCGATGGCGATCGCGGGGAGCCCCAAGGTGCTGATCGCCGACGAGCCGACGACCGCGCTCGACGTGACCGTGCAGGCCCAGATCCTCGAGCTGATCCGCAACCTGCAGAAGCGAGGCCGGCACCGCCGTCATCCTCATCACCCACGACATGGGCGTGGTCGCCGAGATGGCCGACCGGGTGATCGTCATGAACGAGCGGCCGCGATGGTCGAGGCCGGGCCGGTCGACGACGATCTTCCACGCGCCGCGCGAGGACTATACGCGCATGCTGCTCGCCGCGGTGCCGCGGCTCGGCTCGGCGGCAACGGCCGGTTCCGGCACGAAGCCTGGGCCGCAGGCCGGAGACGGTGGTCGAGGTCGACGACCTCACCGTCGGCTTCGACATCCTCGGCGGCATCCTCCGCGCGGCCGGTCCAGCGCGTCCATGCGGTCGAGGGCATCTCCTTCGACGTCGGCCGCGGCGAAACGCTGGCGCTGGTCGGCGAATTCGGGCTGCGGCAAATCGACGACCGGCAGGGCGCTCCTCAACCTCGTGCGCTGGCGGGGCGGCATCGCCATCGACGGAACGCCGACCGCCGGGCTCGAGCCGCCGCGCGATGAAGCCGGTGCGCGCGATCGATCCAGATGATCTTCCAGGATCCCTATGCCTCGCTCGATCCGCGGATGACGCGTCGGCGAACTGGTCGCCGAGCCGCTGGTCGTGCACGGCCTCGCCGGGGGCAGCGAACTCCGCGACCGGGTCGCCTGCGCTGTTCACCCGCGTCGGCCTGTCGCCGCGACCAGATGCGAGCGCCACCCGCACGAGTTTTCCGGCGGCCAGCGCCAGCGCATCTGCATCGCCCGCGCGCTGTCGCTGTCGCCGAAGGTCATCGTCGCCGACGAAAGCGTCTCCGCGCTCGACGTCTCGGTGCAGGCCCGCGTCCTCGCCCTCCTCAGGGAGCTGCAGGTCGAACTCGGCCTTTCCTATCTCTTCATCTCCCACGACATGGCGGTGGTCGAGCAGGTCAGCCACCGCGTCGCGGTGATGTATCTCGGCCAGATCGTCGAGATGGGCACGCGGGCGCAGGTCTTCGAGGACCCCCGCCACCGCTACACCCGGCGCCTCCTCGACGCGGTGCTGGTCCCCGACCCGACCCGGCGCCGCGGCGCCTTCGCGGTCGCCGAGGGCGAGGTGCCGAGTCCGATCCGGCCGATCGGCGCGCCACCGGAGCGGCTGGCCATGACCGACGTCGGCGATGGCCATCTGGTCGCCGCCGGCGCCCCGGCCTGAGCGTCGCCGCGAGGTCCGCCGCTACACGCCGCGACTCCTTTTATTCGCAGCCGCCGCGTGCACAAGATCGTGATCGCAAGCCGGCGAATAGTCCGTCATCGGACGGTGTTCTCACCCCTCAAATCGGCAGTCGCACGGTCAGAGGCCGATGCGTGCGACCACCGGCAAAAAAGGGCGGGAATATTCGATGCCTGTTTCGCTCACCACTGAAAATGCGTCCGCGGCGCCGGCCGCTTCGTGCCTGCGCCGGCATCGGGTTTTCCTGAATTTTCCGCGCCCGCCGAGCTAAGGCCGCGCGACGGGCGCGCGGCCCGTCGGATCAAACCCCCGCCTCGATATGCAGTGGCTGACCGGCCGAGAGGCCGGGCCTGCATTCGTTTCGGCTCCGCCAGCTGCACGGCGGAGTTCCCCCGTCGTTCATCGAAGCCTGCGAGTCATTCCCGATGGAGAATAGCAACGACATGCTGCCCGACGTCATCAGCGGCGCCTATGACGCCATCCTCGATCCGTCACACTGGGACGATACGCTGGCGCTCGCCGCGCAATTCGTGGGCGGCGTCGCCGCCTCGCTGTTTTCGAAGGACGCGGCAAGCAAGACCGGGTCCGTGGCCTATAGCTACGGAATCGATCCGCACTACACCCAGCTCTACTTCGACAAATACGTGAAGCTCGATCCGGCGACGACGGGCCATCTGCTCGCCGAGATCGAGGAGCCGGTGGCGACCGCCGATTTCATTCCCTATGAGGAGTTTCTCGAGACGCGCTTCTACCGGGAATGGGCGCGGCCGCAGGGACTGGTCGATTTCGTCAGCTGCGTCCTCGACAAGTCGACCACCGGCGCCGCGCTGTTCGGCGTGTTCCGGCACGAGGATGACGGCGTGGTCGACGACGAGGCCAGGGACCGCATGCGGCGGATCAGTCCCCACATTCGCCGTGCGGTGACGATCGGCAGGGTGGTTGCGGCAAGTCAGGCGGAGGCCGCGACATTTTCCGACGTTTTCGACGGCCTCAGCGCCGGCATGCTGCTCGTCGACGAAAGCCGGCGAATCATTCACGCCAACGCCGCCGGCCGGCGCCTGCTCGCGACCGACGACTTCCTGGTCGCCTCACACGGCCGGCTGCTTGCCCGCGACGGCTCGATCGAAAAGGCGCTGAGGAGCGCCCTCATTGCCGCCGGCAACGGCCGGCTTTCGGCGGGGACCGGCAGCATCGCCGTGCCGCCGGTCGCGGAAGACCGCGAGCGTCATATCGTCCATGTTCTCCCGTTGACATCGGCGGCGTCGCGCCGCGCCGGCTTCGGCAGCGCTCCGGTCGCGGCGCTGTTCGTGCACAAGGCCGGGATCGACGTCCCGTCATTGCCGGAGAGTATTGCGCGCCACTTCAACCTGACGCCGACCGAGCTCCGGGTTCTCCTCGCCATCGTCGATGTCGGCGGCGGACCTGAGGTCGCCGAGGCGCTCGGCGTCGCCGACAGCACGGTGAAGACCCACCTGCATCGGCTGTTCCGCAAGACCGGGACGCGCCGACAGACCGATCTCGTCAAGCTGGTCGCGGGATTCTCGAGCCCGCTCCTCAGCTAGGCGCGGTCCGGGCCTCCGGCTCCACCGATCGGGGGACGCGGGGCACCGCTTCGATGTGCGAGAGGCAGGCTGGGGCATCGCCGCCTCCGGCGAATCCGCCGGGGCTCAGTCTCAAGACCGAGAGATGCGCATCATGACCAGGAAGAATGTCCTGCAGGCCGAAGCCTTGGCGGCTCTGGTGCTCGACGAGCTCAAGAAGCGGCCGCACTGCCAATCCGCGATCGAGGTGAACATCGCGCCTTGTCGCGAGGCCCACCCGATCACCGGCGCCTTTTGGGCCCCCACCATCCTCAACCCGGGAATTTCCTCCGTGGAACTCTGTCAGCGCGAGCTGTGGCGGATCTGCGAGGAACTCGGTCGCGAATACGAGCTCGCGCCATGATCGTCAGCACGCCCGCCTTATCCGCCGGAGACAAGCTTCCGGCCGCCACGGGGTCGGCAGTCTGCCTGTCGCTGTTGACGCTGGTCGACACGCGGAGCCGCGCAAGGGGCTCCGGCGATCGATCCGTCGTTGCCGATCTCGGTCTCGCCTTCGCGCCCAATCCGGCCCGCGATCCGACCGGCGGCCTGCCGTGATCGGCGGGCCATCGCGCCCCCCTTCCCGATCGGAGCGGTGACGAGCACGACCCTCCGCGGGAGGCGTGATTCCGCCTTGACGGCATATTCTTGAAAGAGCGGTTCGGAACAATCCAAGTCCGTCCGGTCTTCAACGTCCGCATGCTTCTTGCCGAAGGGCGATGCCTTTTGACCGGCGGGGGAGGACGCAGCGATGGACCGGATCTTTCACGTCGACTGGGCCGCGCTCTTCATTCCGACCCATTCGATCGCCGAGATGATCGTGCGGGGCGTCTTGATGTATCTCGCGCTGTTCTTGATCCTGCGGCTCCTGATGAGGCGGCAGGCCGGGTCCCTCGGGATCGCCGACATCCTTGTCATCGTCGTCATAGCCGACGCCGCACAGAATGCCTTCTCCAAGCAATATCAATCGATTACCGAAGGGATCGTTCTCGTCGCGACGATCGTCCTGCTCGACTTCCTCATCGACTGGCTGATTTATCGGTTCCCTCTTCTCAGGGATCTTCTTCGAGCATGCGCCGGTGGTCATCGTGAAGGACGGCAAGATGATGCGCCGGCGGATGCGCCAGGAGTTCATCACGACCGAGGAATTGCATGCCGAGCTTCGGAAGCAGGGCATCGATGATATCGGCAAGGTCAAGATGGCGCGGATGGAGGCCGACGGCGAGATCAGCGTCGTCCGGAATGAGACGCCGCGCGCCGTGCCGTCGCGGGTCCGCCCCGGGAAGACGCCCGGAGCGTGATCAGCCGGTCCGGTGGCGCGCCGGGCCGGCGATGCAGGTCCATCATCTGCCCTGTCAGGGCGCGTCGCCGCGGCGGGGCCGCGTGCCGCCTTATTTCTTGGCGCTCTTCTTGGTGCTCTTTCGACGCGCCTTGGTTTGCGCCGCCTTGCGCCCGGCCGCGGTCCGCTTGGTCGCGTTCTCGCCACCCATCGCCGGCGTGCTCTCGCGCCGTCCGCGCGCGCCGACATGCGCCTTGCCCTCGCGCCCCTGCTGGGCGGTCTTGCCGCGGGCTTCCTTGCGTTCGCTCCTTGCGAGGCTGCGCTTGTTCGCGCTCTTGCTCTCGTATTTCGAGGCGCCCGCCTCGTTGAGGGCAATCGCGATCGCCTGGCGGCGGCTCTTGACCTTGCCGCCTTTGCCGCCCGGACCGCTTTTCAATTCGCCATGCTTGAACTCGTGCATGACCCGCCCGGCGGTCTTTCGCTGACGCAACGATTCCTTCGCCATCTTGAGGCTCCTTTCGATCGCACGCGCGAAGATCAACAATCCGGCCCGAAAATCGTTCCGGGGCATGACCTTTGAACGCGACGAGGCGGCGAAGCGAAGACGCCGGTTCCATCCTCGCCGCGTCTTGACGGCAGCCTGCCGAACCCTCCAGGTGTCGGCACCGGCAGAAGACAGATCGGGGAAGACACCCGTGCCAACCAATCTCGGACGCTTCACGCTTGGCGAGGACGCCATCGCCCTGCCCCGCGGCGCCTGGGCGCGCACCGAACGGCGAACGCTCCGCCTCGACGGCCGGCCGGTGCTGAGCCTTACCCAGGGCCGCCAGCGCGCCTATGTCTTCCCGCTCTACACCCCGAGGGGTTTCGCCGTCACCACCGAGTCGCCCGCCGACCATCCCCATCACAATTCGTTCTGGATCGCCGCCGACCACATCCACTGCCAGATGCCGGCGGCCGACAATCGGTCCGAGGAATACACCTATAATTTCTACGTCGACGAGACCTTCCAGGGCCGCGCGCCGGGCAGGATCATCGTTCTCGACACGTCCTCCGAACCGGCGGGCGACAACGCCATCCTCGTCCGCCAGTCGCTCGCATGGCGGGGCCCGATCGAGTGGGCCGCGCCGGAGGGGCGCGTCGCCGCGACCGAAACCCGGACGCTTCGCATCGCCGCCGAGCCCGACGCCTATGTCGTCGACGTCGAGTCGCGGCTCGCCGCCGGAGACTGGGATTTTGTCATCGGCCCGACCCGCCACTCCTATTTCAACGTGCGCGTTGCCGAATTGATCGCGGCGGCGTCCGGCGGCAGCGTCATCGACGACGCCGGCCGGTCGGGCGGGGCCGCGATCACCGGCAGCGCGGCGCGATGGGTCGACTATTCCGGTCACGTCGGCGGCGGCAACCGCGCCGGCGTCGCCGTCTTTCCCGATCCGCGCGACCACGCCGACATCTCCTGGTTCGTCACCGATTGGGGCGTGGTCACGGTCGGTCCGTTCCGGAAACAGGGCCGCCGCGTCAACCAGGGCGAAGCGGTCACCATGCGCTATCGCGCTATCGTCCATGACGGCGACGCCGACGCCGCCGGCATCCCGGCGCGCCACGCCGACTTCATCGGCGGGCTTGACGGCTGAGGCAGGTGTCTTGTGACGCTGCGGAGCTCCCGGCGCAAAAATGCCGGCCCAACGGCAGTGGCAACCAGCACGCCATCGGCGTCGAGGCCCGGGCTTCGCCCTCGCACCTCAGAATGGCGATGTGGGGAAATTGGCCCGCGGCGGCGCAAAGGTTCGATGCTGCCTCGCGCCCAGCCGTAAGCGCGCTTCAAAATCCGACACGATCATCTCAACCGCTCATTCCCGCGCACGCGGGAATCCGGTTTCTCGAGGCATTGCCGGTTCCATGAGAGCTGGGTTCCCGCTTGCGCGGGAACGAGCGGGGTGGGGAGCGTGCCCAGTCTCGATCGCCCCGATCGGTGTCGAGGTTGCCGGCGCGCTTCGCCGGGGGTGGGCCGATTGAAATCCGATTCCCTCACAGGTTCTCAGAATGGCGATGTGGGGTGGCGCCTCCACCGGTGCAGCCGGGATCGCCGCGTCGACGAACCGCCAACGCCGCCATGCTGAGGCGCTCCGCGAAGCGGAGCCTCGAAGCACGCAACGAGGCCGGTTCGCTATCAGGCCAGCGATGCATCCAGCACCTCCTGCTCCGAGGCGGCATCGGACACGAAGAAGCGGCGGAGCAGGGCCGCCTGGCCGAGGACCATCGCGTCGCCCGTGACGACCGGCCTGCCGTGGGCCGCGGCCATTCGTTTGAGCTCGGTGCCGGCCGCCGTGACGATGTCGGCGACGATCGCCGCCGCAGCGACTGTCTCCTCCGGGATCGGCGACGGGTCGCCACGATGCATGCCGGCGGGCGAGGCGTTGACAACGAGGCCGAAGCGGCCGGCCGGCGCCGCGATCACCTCGACGTCCGATCCCGGCACGAAGCGGCGGAGGCCTTCGGCGAGGGCTTTCGCCTTCGCTTCGTCGGCGTCGAAGAGCCGGAGGACCGGTCTTTGATCGGCGGCCAGGCTCGCGGCGATCGCCGATCCCGGCTCCGCCGCAGCCGACCAACAGGACGCGCTTGTCGGCGATGTCCGTCGCGATCCCGCGAAGCGCGGCAAGGAAGCCGCAGCCGTCGAAATTGGCGCCGAGCCAGGTCCGGCCGCCGCAACGCACGGCGTTGGCGGCGCCGAGGAACGCCACGAGGCCGGTCCGCCGGTCGAGGTGGCTGACGATCGCCTGCTTGAGCGGCGTGGTGACGATCAGCCCGGCGACCGCGTCGTCGCCGCGGAGGCGCGCGACATGACCAGCGAGCGCGTCCGGGCCGATCTCGGTCTTGACCACCTCCAGTTCGTCGCCGGCGGTCCGGAACATCGGATTGAGGATGCCCGGGCTCCGCACATGATCGAGCGGCGTGCCGATGATCTCGATCCGTTTCATCGGCCCCCCTACAGGCGGAAGACCAGCAGCCCGCCGTCGACATTGATCGGCTGGCCGACGCTGTAGGGGAGCGCGCCGATGGCGAGGCTCGCCACGGTGCGGCCGACATCCTCGGCCTCGCCCCAGCGGCGGATCGGGGTGGCGCCTGCCTCGATCATCGCCGTGAACCGCTCGCGCACCGGCGCCGACATCTCGGTGCGGATGAAGCCCGGCCTGATCTCGAAGGCCGAGATGCCGTGGTCGGCGAGGCGGACGCCGAAGAGCTGCACCACCATCGACAGCGCCGACTTGGAAATGCAGTAGGGCGTCTTCTCCGGCGAGACCATCACCGAATTGGCGGAGGTGATGGTGACGATGGTCCGGCCCGGCCGCGCCGGGTCCTCGGCGATCATCCGTTTCGCCGCCGCCTGGGTGAGGAAGAAGGTGCCGCGGAGATTGACGCCGAGGACGCGATCGAAATCTTCCGGCGTGGTCTCCAGCATGTCGCCGCGAACGCACATGACGCCGGCATTGTTGACCAGGCAATCGAGCCGGCCGAAGCGCCGGTAGGCGCGCTCGACGATCCCGGCATGGGCGGAAATGTCGGCAATGTCGGCGGCGGCGAATTCGCTGCTCCCGCCCGCCTCGCCGATCAGCCGGAGCGTCTCGTCCGCGTCGGCGCCCGCCACCACATCGGCGATCACGATGTCGAATCCGGCCTTCGCCAGAGCCAGCGCGATGCCGCGACCGATGCCGCGCCGGCCTCCGGTCACCAGGGCTACCCGTCTGTCGTTCACGATCGCGCTCCTGCTCGCTGCCCCGAGGGTGGTATGCGTGTTGGAGAACGGCCGTCAAGGAGTGTCGCCATGCTCAAGGATTCACCGCTTCTCAAGATCAGACGCCGGTTTTCCCGCCCGGGACCGGCGGAAGTCGCGGCCTTCGCCGGCCTGCCGACCGGCTTCGTCGCCGACGCCCTCGGCGGGCGCGGCGCCATGGACGGGCGGATCAAGCCGGTCGGAGCGCCGAAACCGTTCTGCGGCGTCGCCGTCACCTGTGCCGCCGGCCCCGCCGACAATCTCGCCATGTTCGGCGCGCTCAGCATCGCCGAGCCCGGCGATGTCATCGTCTGCGCCACCGACGGCTTCAGGCAGACCGCCGTCACCGGCGATCTCGCCCTCGGCATGATGAGGAACCGCGGCGTCGCCGCCTTCGTCACCGACGGTTTCGTCCGCGACCTTGCCGGAATTCGCGCGGTGGGGCTGCCCTGCTTCGCCGCGGGCGTGACGCCCGAATTCGCCGGCGCGGAGCGGACCCGGCACCGTCGGCCTGCCGGTGGTGGTCGGCGGCGTCGCCGTAGCGGCCGGCGATATCGTCGTCGGCGACGAGGATGGGGTCGTCGTCGTGCCGGCGGCGCGCCTCGGCGAGACGATCGCCAACCTCGCCGCGGTCCGCGCCGCCGAGGCCGCGGCCGACGCCCGCGTCAAGGCAGGGCTGCAACTCCCGGACCATTTCAAGGCGCTCGCCGAGGGCGGGCGCTTCGAGGAGATCGATTGATCGGCACGAGGACGCCGCGGCCGTCGCGGTCCGTGGCCGCCAAGGAGCGGCGGCCCTTGCCGTTCTCGACGAATCCGTCCCCCCAGCATCACGCCAACCGACAGGAGCTGAACCATGACCAGTCGCCCGCGAGCCGTCGTGACGGGAGCATCCTCGGGCATCGGCCTCGCCTTTGCCGACCGCCTCGCCGCCGACGGCTACGACCTGACGATCGTGGCGCGGCGCGCCGACCGGCTCGAGGAGCTTGCGGCGCGCCTTCGCGCCTCCGCCGGAGCCGACGTGACGGTCATCGCCGCCGACCTCACCGACGCCGCGGCGCTCCGCGACATCGAGGAACGCATTGCCGGCGATGGCGACCTGGCGCTGCTCGTCAACAATGCCGGCTTCGGCGGCTACGGACCTTTCCTCGAGCTCGATCCCGACCTCGCCGACCGCCAGATCGACCTTCACCTCAAGGCCCTGATCAGGCTGACCCGGGCGGCGCTGCCGGGCATGGTCGAGCGCGGCCGCGGCGCTGTGGTCGGCGTCGCCTCGGCGCTGGCGTTCTCCGGCACGGTGCGCCTGGCGCGCCCGAAGCGCGCGGTCTATGCCGGGACCAAGGCATTTATCGTCACCTTCACGCAGATCCTTGCCCAGGAGCTGGAAGGGCACCGGCGTCGCCGTCCAGGCTCTCTGTCCCGGCCTCGTGCGGACCGAGTTCCACGACCGGCTCGGCGGCCGCCCGCCCGGCGCGCCGGTCCTCGAGCCGGCCGATATCGTCACCGCCTCGCTCGTCGGGCTCGGGCTCGGCGAAGTGGTCTGCGTCCCGCAATTGCCCGACCGGGCGGCCTTCGAGCGCCTCGCGGAGGCGCAGCGGGCGATGTGGACGCAACCTCCTCCAGCCCGCCATCGCCCACCGCTACCGCGACGCCCGCCGCGGCCGCGACCGACTGAAGCCGAAGGATGGCGCGACCGGGCATCGGCGCGATCGGCGGCGATCTCGGCGCCGCCATGCGCTTCTCATCAGCCGGGCGTGGTCGGGCGGGGCGAGGACGAGGATCGGGCAAATCCGCCCGTAGAGCCGCGCGCGCGACCAGCGCGCCGATGACGAGGATCGGGTCGGGCTCGGACGAGGACGATCGCGGCCGGCGCGGTGCCGAGGCGGATCGCCTCGGCCAGCACCGTGCTCGACGAGGACGAGCCGCGCCCGGAGGCATGACGAGGATGGCGCCGGCGAGCGCGCGCGCCGAGCGCCGGATGGGAGCGGTCGATGACGCGGCCGGCGTCGGGATCGTAGCCGCCCCAGAAGGACAGCGGCGCGGTGGCAAGGACCGGGCCACGGCCGCGCCCGCGACCAGGAAGGTCCCGGGCAGGCTCATCGGGCAATCCGCGTGACGCGGCCGGCCGCCGCCGAGGCGATGCATTCGGCGAGCGTGCCGAAGGCGACCTCGACGCCGAGGTTGCCGGGCGCGTAGTGCGCCCACTTGCCGGAATTGGTCATCACCGGGCCGGCGAAATCGCGCATCACGCGGTGACGTAGGTGCAGGTGTCGACGACGAGCGTGAAGCCGGCCGCCTCGAGCCGCCGCCGCCAGCCGCGCGCGTCGAGCTCGGCATAGGTGTCGCGGGCGGTGTTGACGTAGAGGTCGACGCCGGACGCCGGCAGCGAAACCGTCGAGGAGCGGCATCAGCCGGGCGAATTCGGCGAGCGAGAAGTGCGGCGTGCCGAGCGCGACGGCGGCGATCGGCGCGCCGTCGGCCACCGTCGACAGCGCGCGACAGCGCGGTGCCGATGTCGTCATGGCCGACGAAGATCGTCTCGCCGGGCGCGCCGTCCGCCGAAAGCGGTGGCGATGTCCGGCGCCTCGGGCGTGATGCCGACGGCATGGAACAGGCCGGTCGATCCGGTCGAGGCCGCGGTCGCGCCGAGCGCCTTGAGCGCGTCCTCGGTCATCGCCCGCGGCAGGCCGGCGATCACCGGCACGGCGGCGCCGGCGCGCTCGCCGACGATGATAGCCGGTGGCGACCGCGAGCGCGTCCTCGCCCCAGCGTTCCGGCGGCATCGCCGGGGAGGACGAACAGAATCTCGCCGCGCCGGTTCTTCGGGACGTGGAGGCCGGCATAGGGGACGCGGCCGGTGATCGCGGCGGCGAGGTCGGTGAAGTCGCCATAGCGGGCGGTGCGGGCGCCGATCACGGAGTTGGCGAAGACGATGGCATTCGACTCGCCCCAGGCGACCTGCTCGCCCGAAGCGCCGGACGGAACATGGTCTGGTAGGGCGCGCAGGTGAAGGTCGGGAGGCAGCCGAGGGCCTGGTGCAGCTCCATCAGCTCGCCGCCCGGCGCGCCGACCGCCGGGTCGCCGCGATAGAGCTCCGGGTGGATGAGGTCCATCGTGCCGACATTGAGCGTCGTCGGCACGCGGACCCGGCCGCCGAGTTCGGCCAGCCGCCGGACGAAATCGAGGCTCGGCCTTGCCGTGGTAGAGGCAGCCGTCGACATGGGCGCCGACCACGTCGATGAAGCGCGGCGCGCCGAGCGCCTCGCCATAGGCGACGAGCAGCTCCATGGCGAAGGCCGCGGCCGGCGCCGTGATCGCCGCGGAGCAGCGCGAGATCGGCATCGTCGAGCTGGATCATGGAGGCCGGGATGCGCTGCTCATGTCCGTTTCACTCCGGTCAGGTCGCGGGTTCGCCGGCAAGCCCCTGGTGCGATGTGGTTCCGGCGGGGGCGACACCGTGGGGTGGTGGTCGCCGCGAGGAAATCTCATCGTCGCCCCGACGAAAGTCGCGGTCCATCGCAGACGGCGCCATCTGATGATTCGAGGGAAGCAAATCGCGAGGCCAGCGATGGATACCGGCTTTCGCCGGTATGACGTCGAGGGGTTTTCATAAGGCACGCATCCTCTTTCCCGCGCCCGTGTGCGGGCCGGGTTGATCGTTGCCGACGATGGGTTTCGGCTTCGCCTCAACCCATCCTACGGTCTTTCCCTCATCTTAAGACGAGGGGGTTGGCGGGCGCTCGCGTCGCGCCAGTCCGGGTAGTCCGATAATGGGGCGCTTCGGAAGCGCCCGCCGCGGCGGCTTTTGGCTCCCGGGTTCGGCGCTCATCGCCGGAGGTTTCCCTCCGGGTTTAGCCTTGAAGGCGGCCGTCCGTAGTGACGGCGGTCCTCACCCGGGCCTCCCCACGACGGACTGCGAATCCGCCGTGAAGCGCCGCATCCCGCCCCGCCGAATGTTTCGCCTCCGGACGACGACCCCTCGTGGGCAGGACGCGACAATCATAAGGCGGGATCCGGCAGCGGGGATAAGATTTTTTTCCTTGCGGCCCCAGGCTCGGCGGAACACCGAAGGAGCGTCTGGATACAGCCTGTCGACAAAATCGTTGACTTTGGCGCGGCGGCGCGGCCCATATGGGCGGGAAGGCTGCCGCGACGGTTTCGTGCGGCGCGAGATACAGACGAGAACCGATATGGGGCAAGCGCTACCTGATTGGAGCGGGGTATTTCCCGCCGCCACGACCCAGTTCAAGGGGGACGATTCCCTCGACGTCGAGGCCACGGCGGCGCTTCTCGGCGGGCTGATCCGGGACGGCGTCTCGGGACTGATCGTCTGCGGGACGGTGGGAGAAGGCACGACGCTCAGCCCGACCGAGAAGAGCGCGGTGATCGAGGCCGGGGTGGCGGCCGGGAAAGGCGCCGGCGGCCGGATTCCGGTTCTGGTCGGCGTCGCCGAATACACCGCCGCCTTCGGCGCGGGGCTCGCGCGCGAGGCGGCGCGCCTCGGCGCCGACGGGCTGATGGTGCTGCCGCCGATGGTCTATTCGGGGAAGGCGCGGGAGACCATCGAGCATTTCCGGACGATCGCCGGGGCGACCGACCTGCCGATCATGCTCTACAACAACCCGCCGGCCTACCGCACCGACGTGACCCCGGCGATCATCGCGGCGCTTGCCGACGTCGATACCGTCGTCGCCTACAAGGAAGCCTCCGGCGATACCCGCCGCTTCGTCGACATCCGCAATCTCACCGGCGACCGCTTCATCGCCTTCTGCGGCCTCGATGACGTGGTGCTCGAATTCGCTGGTGCTCGGCGCGACCGGCTGGGTGTCCGGCCTCTCCAACGTCTTCCCGCGCGAATCGGAGACGCTTTTCCGCCTCGCCCGCGACGGGCGCAGCGCCGAGGCGCTGGCGCTCTACGACTGGTTCATGCCGCTCCTTCACCTCGATTCGCGGCCGGACCTGGTGCAGGCGATCAAGTATGCCGAGAGCCTCGCCGGCCGCGGCGGCGCGCGCTGCCGGCCGCCGCGCCTCGCCCTCGACGCGGGCGAGAAGGCGGAGATCGACGCAGTGATGAAACGCGCGCTGGCAGCCCTGCCCAACCTGCCGGAGGTCGGCCTGCCGGCCGCGGCGGAGTGATTTTGCGGGGCCGGCCCGGCGATCCGTGACGGGGCAAGACAAACGGTGAAGCCGGCGCCACGCCTGGCGGGATTTCGTTTGCCGGGTTCCGCTTTCGCGAGATGACGGGCGGCGGCCGGTTGGGAACGCTGCTGATCCCCTCCTGGCCTCCCCTTTTCAAGGGGAGGGACGCGTTTGCGACGCCATCGGGACGATTGCAGCGACGGTCACGCCGCGTTTCCTCCCCTTGAAAAGGGTAGGGTCAGGGAGGGAATCGAAGACCGGCGTGGGACGCATCCGCGACCGGCGGACGGCCCGGAAGCGTGACAATCGGCCGGCTTCGGCCGCGTTATCGCTTTGGGAACCGGGATGCGGCACCTTGCCGAGGAGGTTGCAGGGGCCGAGCAGGCAGGAGACCGCGGCATGCACATCGAATCCCGTATCGCCGTCACCGGCGGCGCCGGTTTTCTCGGCTCGCATTTGTGCGACAAGCTGATCGACGCCGGCCACGAGGTCCTCTGCATCGACAATTTCTTCACGGGAACCAAAAGGAACATCTATCACCTCATGGACAGCAAGCCGTTCGAGCTGGTCCGCCATGACGTGACTTTCCCGTTATTCGTCGAGGTCGACGGCATCTACAATCTCGCCTGCCCGGCCTCGCCGGTGCACTACCAGACGAACCCGGTGCAGACGATCAAGACCAGCGTGCACGGCGCCATCAACATGCTCGGCCTCGCCAAGCGCCTCGGCGTGAAGATCCTCCAGGCGTCGACGTCCGAGGTCTACGGCGATCCCGACGTCCACCCGCAGACCGAGGACTATTGGGGCCGGGTCAATCCGATCGGCAGCCGCGCCTGCTACGACGAGGGCAAGCGCGCCGCCGAGACGCTGTTCTTCGACTATTGGCGCATGCACAAGGTCGAGATCAAGGTGGCGCGCATCTTCAACACCTACGGTCCGCGCATGCATCCCAATGACGGCCGGGTGGTGTCGAACTTCATCATCCAGGCGCTGCTCGGACGCGACCTCACCATCTACGGCGACGGCGGCCAGACCCGCTCCTTCTGCTATGTCGACGATCTGATCGACGGCCTGGTTCGGCTGATGCAGACGCCCGCCGAGGTCACCGGCCCGATCAACCTCGGCAATCCGGTGGAATGTTCGATGCGCGAACTGGCCGCAACCATCCTCGACCTGACCGGCAGCAAATCCCGCATCGCGCACCGGCCGCTTCCCGCCGACGATCCGAAGCAGCGCCGCCCCGACATCGGCCGCGCCGAGCGGATTCTGGGGTGGTCGCCGCGGGTCGATCTGAAGCTTGGCCTGGTCGCGACCATCACCTATTTCGAGGAACTGCTCGCCGACGACAGCGTCCGGGCGGCGGTCGCGGTCTAGGCCGGGCGACGACGTAGAGTCGAATCACGCCGTCGAAGCCGGTCCCGAAACGAAGTCCAACACCTCCACCTCATTCCGGCCCCCATCGCAGGCGGGGAAAACTCCAGCCGGAATCCATCACTGCTGGACCTGGACCAATCTGGCCAACAGCCGGGCTTGTGGCCCGGTTCGCGATGGACCCCGGCTTTCGCCGGGGTGACGGAAAGCGTTGGGTGCTGGTCGCGCACGCGAGTAGCCGAAGTGAGCCGAACCCGCACTCGTCACGCCTAGCCGCTCGGCCGGCAGAGCAGGGTCTCGCGGGCGACAAACGCATCGGCCTGGTCCGCCTCGGCCTTGCTGAGCGAGGGGCGAAGCGCCGCCAGGCCGCCGAGTCCATCTTCAGGACGGCGGCGAGGTGGGCCTGCTGGGCGTCGGTCAACTGGCCGAACCGGCGGAGAAGGCAGTCGCACATGCCCGGCTTCATGTCGGGCTGGGCGCTGCAATAGGCCGCAAGCGCCGCGGCTTCCGGTTCGCCAGCGCGGGCGAGAATTGCAGTCAGCGCCGCGATCAGGATAGAGGCGGCCATGGCCGATTTCATGATCGTCCGCGTGGCTGACCGCGCGCCTTGCGGAAGAACGGCGCTACAAAATCGTCCCATAGTAGATAGAGGCCGACAACTACCAACACCGCCGCGCCGAAGATCAGCTTTCCGTATAGTATGGTTGATACCGTCGCTTGCAGGACCAAAAAATAGCCCCCGCCTACGACCATTGCGAGTGCAATCACCAAAACGACCATCCTGCGCATGATCGCATTATACTGCGATTTGGTCTGCTTGAGCGGCCGCGATCAAACTGTAGCAGCGCCCGTCCGCGTTGTGATGGACTTCGCCGGGGGCATTGTGCGTAGCGACGGATTCGCGCTAGTCCCGGCGGCATCGCCGCGCCGGCGTCGCTACCCGAGGATTTTTGCCGATGCCCTACCTGATCGACGCAACCGACCGCGAGGACGGCCACGCGCTCCGCCATGAAAGACGCCCCGAGCACCTGGCTTTCCTTGAGGCGAGCCTGCCCATCCTGATCGCCGCGGGCGCCAAGCTGTCCGACGACGGCAAGACCGCCTGGGGCAGCGCCTATATCGTTGACGTCGAGGATCGCGCCGCGGCGGAAGCCTTCATCGCCGATGACCCCTTCACCAAGGCCGGGCTCTTCGCCGAGATCAGGATCACCCGCTGGCGGAAGGGCTTCTTCGATCACGCCCGGCTCGCGCCCAAGGATTGACCCGCCGGCATCCGGCCCCAATTTCGTTGCGTTTCTCCTATTGTTATCCCGACCGAGCGAAACGAACCGGACAGACCCGTGAACCGACGCGAATTCACCCTCGGCGCCGCCGCCGCGCTTGGTTCGGCCTGCCTGGCCCGGCCGGCGGCCGCCGACGTGCCGACCGCCTATAATTGGAAGGCCATGCCGCCGGCCGATTCCCGCGACGCCTTCATCGCCTGGATGGTGGAGAACCGCGGCGAGGATCCGGTCTATCTCGGCATGCGCTTCGACCGCTATCAGCAGCTCCTCGAGCATCACGACCTCTTCACCGACCGCGACAAGCGCGCCTTCCTGATGACGCCGCGCGAGGAATTCTGCCTCAAGCAGAACCTGCCGCGCGCCTATGACCGCGCCTTCCTCGACATCGGCTTCGGCGTCACCATCTCCGGGCCGAACCTGGTCGGCCGCATGACCAGCTCGATCGAGGTGAGCCTACGGCGACAAGGTGCTCGAGATCGGCACCGGCTCGGGCTATCAGTCGGCCTATCTCTCCAATCTCACCGACAAGGTCTGGTCGATCGAGATCATCAAGCCGCTCGCCGAGCGCACCCGCGGCGTCTACGACGGGCTGATCAAGCGCGGCTACACCGAGTTTTAGGCGATCACCAGCAAGAACGCCGACGGCTATTACGGCTGGGAGGAGGTGGCGCCGTTCGACAAGATCATCGTCACCTGCGGCATCGACCATATCCCGCCGCCGCTGCTGCGGCAGCTCGAAGACCGGCGGCATCATGGTGATCCCGATCGGCCCGCCGGGCGCCCAGCACGTGCTCAAGGTCGATGAAGAAGAAGAACATCCTCGGCGGCGACCGGGTGGCCCGCTCCGACATCTATCGCGGCTCGGTGGTTCCCTTCGTCCCGTTCACCAAGCTCGAGGGCGACGCAGATCGTCGGCACGCACGACCAGTAGCGCTGTGGGTGTGCGGATGAGAGCGCGATTGGGTTGATCGAGGCGACGCTATCCCGATATCGCTCATTCCTGCGCAAACGTTTGTGCAGAAAAATGGCCAAGATGCTGAATTCGCGAACCAGAGGAGGGAAATCGATTTGTCAGTGAGAACAGAACCCTTCGCCCGCTCATTCCCGCGCAAGCGGGAATCCAGTTTTTCAATGGCATGCGGTGGTGAGGGGAGAAACTGGATGCCCGCTTGCGCGTCGCTTGCGCGGGCATGAGCGGAGTTCGGGATATTTGTCTCTAAAACGCCAGCGACACGCGCGTTCCGATTTCTCCACAGACTCTCGCGTGGGCGCCCAGCCTTGCGCGGCGCGGACTTCAGAAACTGGGTCCCCGCTTGCGCGGGAACGAGCGGAGGTGGGGTTAGGGCCTCCTCCGCGCTCGTTTCCTCCGCCCGCGAGCGCGCGTACTCATGACGCTTGCTGCATCACCCACCGGCGACGCGCCTTTCGTGGGGGCGCGGGCAAACGTGCCGCTCTATCTCGCGGTCGGCCTGGTCGCGGGCGCGGTGATCGCGCTCCAGATCGGGCTGATGCGGGTCTTCGCGGTCGGCAGCTGGGCGCATTTCGGCTCGCTGGTGGTGAGCCTCGCCATGCTCGGCTTCGGGCTCGCCGAGCGTCATCCTCTGCCTGGCGGGACCTGGTTCGAGCGGCATTGGCGGGGCGCGGCGGGACCGCCCTCGTCCTCGTTCGGGCCGCTGACCGTCGGCGCGACGCTGATCGCCCAGGCGATCCCGTTCAACCCGATCTTCATCGTCTCCGACCCGGCACAGAAGTGGCGGCTCCTCGCCAACTTCCTGCTCTATCTGACTGCCGTTCCTCGCCGCGGCCTTCTTCCTCGGCATCGTCTTCCTGAAGAGCCGCGAAGCGTTCGCGCGCGTCTATTTCGCCGACCTGACCGGCTCGGGGCTCGCCGGGCTCGTCGTGCTCGCGCGCCCTCTATGTGTTCCCGCCCGAGACGATCATCGCTCGTTCCGCTGATCCTCTGGGCGCTCGGCGGCCTGGTCTGGTTCGCCGGCCGGAAGGCGCGAGACGGCCGTCGGCGCTGGTCGCGGCGCTCGCCGCTCCTGACCTTCGCCGGCTATCTGACCTGCCCGGCCTCACCGGCATGCCGGCGATCGCGGTCTCGCCGTACAAGGGCGTCGCCTACGCCCGCAACTTCCCCGACGCCAAGCGCATCTACCGGAGCGTCTCGCCCTTCGGCGACCTGCAGATCTATCCGAGCTCCTACATGCACTTCGCGCCGGGGCTCTCCGACAACGCCGCCTTCAACCTGCCCGACCTCCCGGCCAACGCCTATGTCGGCATGTATATCGACGGCGAGGGCCGGAGGGCATCATGCGCGAGCTGCCGGCGACGACGAGCGCGGCCTACTTCCGCTACCTGCCGATGTACTACCCCTATGTCGCTCAAGGCCGACCCCGACGACCTTCGTCGTCCAGTTCGGCGGCGGCATCTCGACCATGGCGGCGCTGCACGCCGGGTCGCGCGCAGGTCACCGTGGCCGAGAGCAACCCGGCGGTGCTGGCCGCCTTCCGCGACCCGGCGCCTCCGCGACGTCACCGGCGACATCCTCGACGATCCCAGGGTGCACGTCATCGGCTACGACGGGCGGCTCTATCTCGCCCACACCGACAATCGCTACGACGTCATCGACCTGAGCCTCGCCAACTCGGTCGGCCTGTCCAACCCCGGCGGCTTCGCCATCGTCGAGAAGTACGCCTATACGCGCGAGGCGATGCTCAGCTACATGCGCGCGCTCGCCGACGGCGGCATCCTGTCGGTCACGCTGTGGAACAAGGAGGAGCCGCCGAAATCGATCCTCAAGCTCTACGCCACCATCGCCGCGGCGGCGCGCGCCTTCGACCCGGCGAGCGCGGCGAACGCGCTCTTTGTCGCCTCGAGCTACCTCTCGACCACCACCGTCCTCTACAAGCGCGGCGGCTTCACGCCGGAGGAGATCGCGAAGCTCCGCGACTACACCCAGGCGACTGTCGTTCGACGAGATCTATTCGCCGGGCATTCGCCTACGACGCGGCCGAGGCCGAGACGCGTGCTCGACGACTATCGCGACTCGATCTTCGGCAACGGCGCCGCCGCCGCAGGTCCCGACCAGCGACGCCGGCGCGACGGCGAACCGGTGGCCGGCGCGCCCGATCGATCCGGCGGCGACGATGCTGCCGCCGACCAAGGCGGCGACAGCCCCGATGCCGGCGACGACGCTCGGCCGGCTCGTCTGGCACGCGCTGATCGCACGGCGGCTGGGCGAGGTCGCCGAGCAACTATGTCTTCGACACGCGGCCGCTGACCAACGACCGGCCGTATTTCGCCGGCTATGTGAAGACGCCGGGACCTTCCCAAGACCCTCGACCGGCTGGAGCTGTTCCAGGACGAGTGGGGCTATCTGCTGCTCTGGGCGACCTTCGGCATCGCCTGCCTGCTCGCGCTGCTCGCTGGTCGCTGATGCCCGGTGATCTTCGGCTGGCGGGCCGCGTTCAGCGGCAATCCCGGCAAGCTCGGCACCATCCTCTATTTCGCCTGCCTCGGCCTCGGCTACATCATGGTCGAGGTCGGCCTGATCGGCCGCTTCACGCTGGCGCTCGCCAATCCGACGGTCTCGGCCTCGGTGCTGATCGCCGGCATGCTGGTCTTCTCCGGCCTCGGCAGCCTGACGTCGGAGCGGATCGTCGACCGCGCCCGGGCGGCGATGCCGGCGATCTTCCTCGCCATCGCGGTGCTCCTGTTCGGCTACGGCATTCTCCTCGATCCGCTTCTCGACTGGATCGGCGCGATGGCCTATGGCTGGCGGCTGCTGATCTGTTTCGTCGCTGATCGCGCCGCCGGCTTCCTGATGGGCTTTCCGATGGCGATCGGCATGACCTGGCTGGCGCGGCTCGGCAAGGAGCGCATGTTCATCTGGGCCTGGGGGATCAACGGCTGCTTCTCGGTGGTCGGCGCGGCGCTGGTGCCGATCGTCGCCACGTCGTTCGGCCTTGCCGCCGTCCTCGACGTGAGCGCCTTGGCCTATCTTCTGGCGATCCTCGGGCTGATGGCGGTGCTCCTGCCCCGGCGCGCCGCGCCATCGCTGGTGCCGGCATGAGGGGCGGGGTGTTCCGGCCGCGCACCTTGTTGCTTGCGCCGGAGGCATCGACCGGCGAGCCGCGCTGCGACCCCCTCCCGGCCTCCCCCTTTCAGGGGGAGGGGACGCCGGTTACTGCGGTTGAGCGGCTGAGGCTTCGAAGCGGGCGCACCGACGGTCCCCCTCCCCCTGAAAGCTACGACATTCACACATCTTGTTGTCGCTGCGGCACGACCCGAGGTGCGTTGCTTGTGCACCCTCACAAATTCGAATCACAGCGCAGGACAGGGCTCCCCCTCGCCCCTTGTGGGAGAGGGCGGATTTCCCCGATTTGCCCTTCGCAAATCGGACTTGGAAATCCGGGTGAGGGGTGCCCCGGCGGGCAATTCGCATGGGTCGCCTCACGAAGCCGGCCGCGCCGGCGAGCCCGCAACGGGAGCCTCGCGGGCGCCGCCCGCATCGGCGATGGCGGAGCGAAGCGCCCGGCGGGGTACCCCTCACCCGGTTTCGCTAAGCTCGCCGCAAGGACACCGCCATCTTCGGCGCCTGCGGAGGTTTGCTCGCCAAGCGAAACCGCCCTCTCCCACAAGGGGCGAGGGGGAGCCTTTTCCTGTGCCGCCGATCAACCTCGTAGCCCTGAAAGGGGGAGGTTGGCAGGGGGTCAAATCCATAAGCGCCCTCGGATTCGTGTTCCGGGTTTCATTGCCGCGGGCCTATTCGGAGGAGCCATGGTGCTGGCGATGGGTGGCATCAGTGAAGCGGCCGGCCCCGCCGGCAAACCGCCGCCGCTCGCCGAGGCGAAGAGCACGATCGTCGGATTCGCCAATTCGCCCTTCCCCTATCGGGGGATCATCCCGGAGAAGGACATCGCGTTCCTCGACGTCGTCGAAGGATCGCGGCGCGGCCACACCTCGCCGCGCGGCGGCACGGTCTACTGGGAATCGGAGACCTATTCCGACCGCCGCTCGCTGATCTATTTCCCGGCGGGCTTCGACATTCGGAAACCGGCGGTGATCGTCGTCTTCTTCCACGGCAACACCGCGACGCTCGCCCGCGACGTGGTCGCCCGGCAGCGCGTACCCGAGCAGGTCGCCGCCTCGGGACTGAACGCGGTGCTGCTCGCGCCGCAATTCGCGGTCAACGCCATCGATTCGAGCTCGGGCAATTTCTGGACGCCGGGCTTCTTCGCCCGCTACCTCGACGAGGCGGCCGGCAAGATGGCCAAGGTCTACGGCAACACCGCGACGCGTTCAGACTTCGCGCGCCTGCCGGTCGTGCTCCTCGCCTATAGCGGCGGCTACAACCCCGCGGCGTTCGCGCTCGGCGTCGGCAACGTCGACAATCGCGTGCGCGGCGTGCTCCTCCTCGACGCGATCTACGCCGAGGAAGACAAGTTCGCCGACTGGATCGCCCGCGAGCGGAAGGAGGCGTTCTTCTTCAGCGCCTATACCAAATCGTCGGCGCCGAACAACCAGACGCTGCAGGACCTCCTCGCCGCGCGCCACATCGACTTCGCAACGCGGGCGCCGCGCGAATTCGCTCCCGGCGAGGTCGCTTTCCTCGCCACCGATCCCGACCTCGTCCACGACGACCTCGTCACCCATGCCTGGGTCGACGATCCGGTGGCGTGGATGCTGCAGCGGGTGGCGGGCTACCCGCGGTAGGGACGCCATCAGTCCGGGACCGCATGTCCCTCACCCCGACGAAACTCGGGGCCATCGCAAACCGGTTCAGACAATCCGATGTTCATCAGATTGCGCGGGCAGCGGTGGATTCGGCTTTCGCCGGAATGACGTCACGGAAGGTGGCATCCGGCAGGCATTGACTTCACGATGCGATCTTCGAGGCATCACGCTTCAGGCTCGAAGAGCCGGGGCGAGACTCTTTCCAGCGGACTGGACCAATCCATGACCTCATATCTCTTCACCGGCGGCCGCGTGCTCGACCCCGAGCGGGCGGGGCTGATCGACGGGCTTCACGTGCTCGTCGAGGACGGGACGATCCGGGAAGTCTCGGACAGGCCGATCCGCAGCAATGCCGAGACGGTCGACCTCGGCGGCAAGACGCTGATGCCGGGGCTGATCGACTGCCACGTCCACGTCAATGCCGGGCTGGTCGATATCGCCGCCAATGCCATGCTGCCGTCGTCGCTCGCCGCACTTCGCGCCGCGAAGATCATGGAGGCGATGCTCGGCCGCGGCTTCACCACCGTCCGCGATCTCGGCGGCGCCGATCTCGGCCTGGTGCTGGCGGTCGAGGAGGGGCTGATCGCCGGGCCGCGGCTCGTCATCTGCGGCAAGGCGCTGTCGCCGACCGGCGGCCACGGCGACTTCCGCCGCCGCGCCGACGATCGTGCCGGCGATTTCAGCCAGCGCGCCGGTTCGATGTCGCGGCTGGTCGACGGGGTCGACGCGATCCGCCGCGCGGCGCGCGAGGAGATCAAGGCCGGGGCGCGCTTCATCAAGATCATGGCGAATGGCGGCGTCGCCTCGCCCAACGACCCGATCGACGCGCTCGGCTTCTCGCTCGACGAGGTCAAGGCGGCGGTCGAGGAGGCCGACAATGCCGGCCTCCATGTCGCCGCCCATCTCTATACCGACCGCGCCATCGCGCGGGCGGTCGATTGCGGCGTCCATTCGCTCGAACATTGCAACCTGATCCGCCCCGAGACCGCCAAGCGCGCGGCGGAAGCCGGGTGCATCGCCGTGCCGACGCTGGTCGCCTACGAGGCGCTGGCGCTCGAGGGCGGGGCGCTCGGCCTGTCGCCCGAAATCGGCGGCGAAGATCGAGACGGTGCGGCAGGGCGGGATGGAATTGCTTTCGATCATGCGCGAGGCGGGCCTGCCGATGGCCTTCGGCAGCGACCTGCTCGGCGGGCTGATGCGCCACCATTCGAGCGAGTTCGAAATTCTCGCCCGCGTCCTGCCGCCGGCCGAGATCATCGCCTCGGCGACGACCGTCGGGGCGAAGCTCTGCCGGATGGAGGGGAAGATCGGCACCATCGCCCCCGGAGCCCACGCCGACCTCATCGTCGTCGACGGCGATCCTTACGCCGACATCGCGCTCCTCGCCCATGACGGGGCGCACATGCCGGCGATCATGGCGCGCGGGGCGTTTCGGAAGAACGCGCTGGGGTGAGTCGCGATGCGGCCACATCTGCGACCTGTCATCCCCGCGAAAGCGGGGACCTAGTAAACGGTGGAGGCACCGGATAGGGGGCGGCGCGAAATCCGCTGAGCACGTCGCGCTGACCGCCCAAGGTTATCGTTTACTGGGTCCCCGCTTTCGCGGGGATGACGGGAAGAGGGCTGCCCGGGCGGCGCGTTACAGCCCCAGCGTGCGCTCGACCGAGACGTGGGCGGCCGGCCACCAGTAGAAGACCAGGAAAAGCATCAGCCAGACCACGTCGACGAAGTGCCAGTACCAGACCGACGCTTCGAGGCCGAAATGGTGGCGCGGCCGGAAGCTGTTGCCGGTGAGGCGGATCGCCGAAATGAGGAGGAGCGTCGCGCCGATGAAGACATGGACGCCGTGGAAGCCGACGGCGAGGAAGAAGACCGAGGCATAGGAGCCCGATCCGTAGCCGAACGGCGCGGTGAGGAACTCGCGGACCTGGAGGGCGAGGAAGATCGCGCCGAAGGCAACCGCGATGCCGATCAGGGTCACGGCGTCGGTGCGGCGGCCGGTGAGGAACATGTTGTGGCCCGCCGCGGCGAAGACGCCCGAGGTCACCAGGATGATGGTGACGAAGAGCGGCATCCCCCACGGATCCTCCGCGGCGATGCCGAGCGGCGGCCAGGTGGCGCTGCCGGCGAATTGCGGATTAACGCCGAAACGGATGAACGCCCAAAAGAACCCGAAGAAGAAGAACGCCTCCGAGACCAGGAAGAGGATCATCGCCGTCCGCTGCTCCGGCACCTTGGCGGCGGCGAAGTCCCGGTAGGTGGCGTCGAAGCGGAGGTTGGAGCGGCCCCAGCGGAAGAGGGCGAAAAGGAAGGGAAGGACGCCGATAAGGAGCGCCGCCGGGCCGATCGCTTCGAGCGTCGGCCGCACCCTGTCCCCCAATATGCCGGGGTGTAGATAGGCGAGGCCGCCGAGCACGGTCAGGAAGATCGAGAAGGAGACGAACGGCGCCCAGCCGGTCGGACCGATGCCGGCCGGGGCGGCTTCGCTTGCGACCGCGGCCTGGTCGTCGGCGCTCATCGTCATGCCGCCACCGCCGCGGCGACCGCTGGCGCCGGCGCCGGTTCCGGCAAGGCGAGGCTCCATTCGAGGGTGGTCGCGCCCGGGCCCCACGGATTCCGAGCCGGCAGCCGCCTCCGCGTCAGTGCGCCGATCAGGGTGACGAGGAAAACCAGGGTCGCGGCAAGCGCGATCGCCGCGCCGATCGAGGACACCAGGTTCCAGCCGGCAAAACCGTCGGGATAATCGGCAACCCGGCGCGGCATGCCGGCCATGCCGAGGAAATGCTGCGGGAAGAAGACGAGATTGACGCCGATGAAGGTGCCCCAGAAGTGCACCTTGCCGGCGACCACCGGAAATTCGCGCCCGGTGAAGAGCGGGAACCAGTAGGTGAAGCCGGCGAAGACCGCGAAGGTCGCGCCGAGGCTGAGCACATAATGGAAGTGGGCGACGACGTAGTAGGTGTTGTGGAGGGCGACATCGACGCCGGCATTGGCGAGCGCGACGCCGGTGATGCCGCCGATCGAGAACAGGAAGATGAAGCCGCACGCCCACAGCATCGGCACGCTGAAACGCAGCGAGCCGCCCCACATGGTGGCGAGCCAGGAGAAGATCTTGATGCCGGTGGGAACGGCGATGACCATCGAGGCGATGGTGAAATAGGCGCGCTCGTTCAGCGCCAGCCCGACATTGAACATGTGATGGGCCCAGACCACGAAGCCGATGAAGCCGATCGACACCATCGCATAGACCATGCCGAGATAGCCGAAGATCGGCTTCCTGGCGAAGGTCGAGACCACCTGGCTGATCACGCCGAAGGCGGGCAGCACCATGATGTAGACCTCGGGGTGCCCGAAGAACCAGAAGAGGTGCAGGAAGAGCACCGGATCGCCGCCGCCCGACGGCTCGAAGAAGGCCGAGCCGAAGTTGCGGTCGGAGAGGAGCATGGCGAGCGCGCCGGCGAGCACCGGGATCGCCATCACCAGGAGGAACGAGGTGATCAGGATCGACCAGACATAGAGCGGCATCTTGTGGAGCGTCATGCCGGGGGCGCGGAGATTGAAGATGGTGGTGATGAAGTTGATCGCCGACAGCACCGACGAGATGCCGGCCATGTGCAGCGCGAGAATCGCCATGTCGACCGCCGGCCCCGGCTGCGCCGCGGCCGCCGATAGCGGCGGGTAGAGGGACCAGCCGGTGCCCGCCCCTTCGCCGACGAACATCGAGGCGACGAGCAGGGCGAAGGAGAAGGGCAGGATCCAGAAGGCGATGTTGTTGAGCCGCGGGAAGGCCATCTCGCGGGCGCCGATCATGGTCGGCACGAACCAGTTGCCGAAGCCGCCGATCAGCGCCGGCATGACCATGAAGAAGATCATCACCAGGCCGTGGGCGGTGACCACCGTGTTCCACTCCTGGCCGTTCTCGACGAACTCCATGCCCGGCTGGGCGAGCTCGAGCCGCATCAAGCCGGAGAGCGCGCCGCCGACGATGCCGGCGACGATCGACAGCGTCAGGTAGAGCGTGCCGATGTCCTCGTGGCGGGTCGTCAAGAGCCAGTAGACCGGTCCGCGGAACCGGCGGCGGGGCGGCGCGGCGAGGCTCGTCGTGTCGGTCATCGCGCGTCCTCCTCGCGGCTTGCGACGGACAGGCCCGGCCCGTCGAGCCTCGCCCCATCGGTCTTGCCCGCTTTGACCGAAGCGAGCCAGGCCTCGAAGTCGGCGGGCGAACGGGCGTCGATCGCGATCGGCATGAAGCTGTGATTGAGGCCGCAGATCTGATTGCACTGGCCGTAATAGACGCCGGGCTTGTCGACCTTGACCCAGGTCTGGTTGAGCCGCCCGGGGATGGCGTAGATCTGGACGCCGAGGCTGGGCAGGAAGAACGAGTGGATGACGTCGCCCGAGGTGACGAGGAACTGGATGACCTCGCCGGTCGGCACGACGACGCGGCTGTCGACCTCGAGGAGGCGCGGCTGCCCGGGCTGCAGCTCCTCGGCGGGCAGCATGATCGAATCGAAGGCGACGCCGTCATAGTCGGGATATTCGTAGCGCCAGAACCACTGGAAGCCGGTCACCTTGACGGTCAGGTCCGGCTTGCGGGATGTCGGCCTCGAAGCGGAGCACGGCGAGCGAGGGGACGGCGATCACGCCGAGGATGATGATCGGCAGCACGGTCCAGCCGAACTCGAGGAGCGGAGCGCGCGCGACCCGCGAGGCCTCGGGATGGCGCGACGCGCGGTAGCGCCACGCGACGAAGAGGAGGATGGCGAGGACGATCAGGACGATCACCGCGCCGATCGCGATGATGTGGTCGTGGAGCCGGATGATCAGGCTCTCGATCTCGGAACCGGGCGCCGAGAAGCCGACCTGCCAGTTTTCGGGGCCGGCGGCATGGGCGGTGGAGGCGCCTAGGAGGGTCGCAGTTGCCGCCGCCGCAAAACCCCAACTGTCATCCCCGCGAAAGCGGGGACCCAGTAGACGATGTCGGCGGGGCGTAAGCCCGTGCCTGGAAAAACCGGGTCGCCACCGTGTTTCGCGGCCTGCCTTTGGACCGGCCGCGTGGGATCGCCCGGCGGCAGTGGTTACTGGGTCCCCGCTTCCGCGGGGATGACGGTCGGTGGTGTTTTCGCGCCGCGTCACCGGACAAATCCCCGGACCAAAGGGCGCCACGGATGTCGGGTTTCGATGAGCTGCTTGATCCTGCGCTGCCTGTCATCCCCGGGAAAGCAGGGACCCAGTAGACGATGCCGGCGGGGCGTAAGCCCGCCTGGACAAAAACGGGGTGGCTCCCGTCTTTCGCGGCCTGCTCCTCGACCCGCCGCGTGCAAGGGCCCGGCGGCGGTACGTACTGGGTCCCCGCTTTCGCGGGGATGACAGTTTGTGTTTCCTGAAGCGGTCACGGGACAACTCCCACCATGGCGGGATAAAGGTCATCCCAGTTGGGATTGCGCTCCTCGAAGAGCTGAAATCTTCCATGCCCAATTCCATTTCTTGAGCTGCTTTTCACGAACGATAGCGTCGCGGATGTCGCCGAACTCCTCGAAGTAGACGAGGCAATTCACGCTATACCGTTTCGTGAAACCGTCGGCCTCCCCACGTTTGTGTTTGTCGACGCGCTCGATCAGGTCGTTTGTCACGCCGATGTAAAGCGTCCCTCCGAGCCGGCTCGCAAGCATATAGACGCAGTAAGGACGCGCCCGCATCATCACCCCTTCCCCAATTCCGTCAGCAGGTGCGCCCCGAGGCGGGCGGAGAGGGCGGCGACGGTCAGCGTCGGGGTGTTGCAGGTGATCGAAGGGTAGACCTGGGAGCCGACGATGAAGAGGTTGGGGTGATCGTGCGAGCGGAGGTCGGGATCGACCACCGAGGTCTTGGGATCGGCGCCCATCCGCGTCGTGCCGCCCATGATGGCGCTGTCGGCGATCGGTCCGAGCTGCGATATCTCGGTCGCGCCGAGATTGGCGAAGATCGCGTTCTGGACCCCGCGGGCGACCTCCAGCCCCTTCATCGTGTAATCCTGGTAGTGGAACCAGATCTTCGGCCGCGGGATGCCGAGCTCGTCGGGCTGGTCGAGCGCGAGCCCGACCCGGTTGTAGTCGTCGGGCAGCATCTCGCCGGCGGTGCCGACGATCATCTGCCGCGAAATATTGCGGCGGATCGCCTGCTTGAGCGCGTCGCCGCGGAGGCCCTGTCTGATGAGCTGGGCGGCGAGCTCGATCGGACCGGTGGCGAGCGACCAGCCCTGGTTGGTCGGCGACATGCCGAGCGAGCAATGCTCGCCGCGGAACGGGCCGTCGCGGAGCTCGATGACGCCGCCGGTGGTCACCGGCCCGCGATAGGGGAAGCACGGCTCGGCGGTCAGGCCCTGGATGCCGACATCGGTCTGGCTGAGAAGATTGCGCCCGACCTGGCCGCTCGAATTGGCGACGCCGTCGGGGACGCCGTCGCCGGCCGAGAGGAGGAGCAGCTTCGGCGTCTCGATGGCGTGGCAGGCGACCACGAATATCTTTCCGGTCGCCGTCCCCTGCCGCCGGTTCGGGCGGAGAAAATTCACCGATTGCACCTTGCGGTCGCCGCCGACGACGATCCTGGTGACGATCGCCTGCGGCTCGACATGGGCGCCGGCCCGCTCCGCCTTGGCGAGGCTGGCGGTGCCGTCATACTTCGCCTGGATCGGGCAGATCGGCACGCACACGGCGTTGCCGCAGCATTGCGGCCGGCCGTCGCGCCAGACCGAGTTCCGGGCGTGCGGGAACGGCCCGACGGTGTAGCCGGCCTGCTTCGCCGCGGCGCCCACCACAAGATCGGCATAGCTCATCGGAATCTTCGGCATCGGATAGCCGGATTTCCGGGGCGCGCCCCAGTCATAGGCGTCGTCGCCGGCAACGCCGAGCTCGCTCTCGGCGACTTCGTACCAAGGGGCGAGGTCGTCGTAGCCAAACGGCCAGTCGACGCCGACGCCGAACGTGCTCTTCAGGCGAAAATCGTTCGGCCGGTAGCGCATGGCGAGTCCGGCCCAGTGCCAGGTGGTGCCGCCGACCACGCGCACCTGCTGGCCGCGGAATTCGTTCGGCCCGGCCTGGACATAATAGGCGCCGAAATTCGATTCGTCGGGCTGCGGCGCGTAGGGCTTGTCGGGATAGGGGGAGTTCTGCGCCTTGGACAGCGAGTGCTGGAAAATGTCGACGGCGGCGCCGCGATCGACCCGCGGCCCGGCCTCGAGGAACAGGACCTTGACGCCGGCGGCGGCGAGCCGGGCGCCGGCGACGGCGGCGGCGACGCCCGAGCCGATGAAGACGACGTCGGCGTTGAACTCGGCGCCCATCGTCAGAAGTCGCCCGGCGGGCGGAGCGCCCAGGCGCCGAAATCGGTGTCGCAGGTCGACGGCGGCTTGGTATAACCGACCGCGTACCAGACCAGCGCGTCGAGATAGGTGAGCACCCGCTGCTCCTCGCCCTCCCCGACGATGCCGGTGTACCAGGCGAGCACGAGCTGCTCGGCCAGATCGGACAGGCCGGCGCCGGCGACCGCCTGCGTCCAGCCGCCGGCCGGCGTGGCGCTGACGATGTCGTAAAGCTGCTGGAGCTGGTTCAGCTCGGCCGAAAACGCATCCCGGAACGCCGCGACCAGCGAAGGATCACGGGGCGAATAGCCGGTCAGCGCGACCGAGAGGTCATGGAAGGCATCGGCGGGGATGGGGATGAAGCCGGGCGCCGCCGCAGGCGCCCCGGCGAGCCCCGTCCCGGGCAAGCCAAGCGCGCCCAGGAGGGCACCGGCAACCGCCAGAAGCTCGCGGCGATTAACCGCGAGCCGGTCGCCGCCGCCTGATCGAGGAACCTCCGCCTGGTCCACGACTCCCCCATCGCATCTACCGAAGAATGATTCCGATAGGCCGGAAGCGCAAGCCGAACTTGCGGCTCGCCCTTTGCGGACGATCGCGGCCGCGCGGCGATCAGAGCTGCGCCATCATCCAGGTGGCGGTCGCGTCGATCAGCTCGCGGCGGATATCGGCGTCGCGCTTGCCGGAACGGACGGGCACGTGGAAGGAATGGTCGGCATCCTCGAACAGGGTCAGCGTCGCGAGATGGCTGAGCCGCTCGACGAGCGGCCTCAACAGATCCATCTCGGCGAAGGCGTCGTTGGTGCCCTGCAGGAAAAGCGTCGGAACCTTGACCGCCGAAAGATGCGCCGCGCGCTCGTCGGAACGCTTGCCGGGGGGATGGAGCGGGAAGCCGAAAAAGGCCAGGCCGCGGACCCCGGGAAGCGGATCGGCCGCCTGCGCCGTCGAGGTCATGCGGCCGCCGAACGATTTGCCGCCGGCAAAGAGCGGCAGCTTCGGGGCAAGCCCCTTCGCCTCCATGACGGCGGCCCTCACCGCCGCGGTCGCCACCGCCGGCGTATCCGGCCGTCCGCTCTTCCGTTCCATGTAGGGGAAATTATAGCGGAGCGTCGCCACTCCGCGCTCGGCCAGGCCGGTCGCGACCGCCGCCAGGAAGGGATGGGTCATGCCGGCGCCGGCGCCGTGCGCGAGCACCAGGCAGGCGCGGGCGTCGCGCGGGCGACCGAACAGGCCGGACACCGACTGATCCTTGCCGACGGCGATGGTGACCTTGCGGGCCTCCATGTCAGCCCCCGCCGGCGACGATCCGGTCGAGCATGCCGGCCAACGCCCGCGGCGCGGTGATGTTGGGGACGTGGCCCGAATCGATCTCCTCGTAGCGCCAGTCGGGGGACGTCTTGATCCCCGCCGAGACGGCCGCGAAGGCATCCTCGGGGCCTTTCTTCAGGCAATAGATGTAGGCGTGCGGCAGTTCGGAGGCGTTTCCCGCCAGCGTGACATGCTCCTCGAAGGTCATGAGCGGATGCGGGACGCGGCGCGGCTCGATCCAGACCGCATCCTCCGAGGTGACATCCGGCGCGAGCGGACCCGGCGGGATGCGCCAACCGTCGCCCTCGGCCTTGGCCAGTTCGCGCATCCGGGTCCTGACCTGCGGCGGGTGGTAGTCGAACAGGCAGGCGCCGTCCGTCGGCACGAAGCCGTCGATATAGACCAGCCGCGACAGACGGTCGGTGGCGCGGTCGGCCACGACGGTCGCGACCATGCCGCCATAGCTGTGGCCGATCAGGGCAATGTCGCGCAGATCCTCATATTCGAGGACGTTGAGGACGTCGCGGACATGGGTTTCGAGGTCGATGGTGGGATTGGCGAGATGCGAGCGCTCGCCGAGGCCGGTATAGGTCGGCGTCAGCAGTTCGTGGCCGGCGGCGCGAAGCGGCGCCCGGAGCCGGCCCCACGACCAGCCGCCCGACCAGGCGCCGTGGCAGACGAGGAAGGTCGCCATGGTCCGAGCCCGCCCAGCGGTCAGTTGCCGGCGCTCTTCTGGGCGAGCACCGCGATCGTCTTCTGGTAGACCGCCGCCTTGTTCCACTGCGCCAGCACCGCGAAGTTCGCCGATCCCGGCTGGTAGGACTGGCCGGCCTTCCAGCCGTAGGACCGCAGGTAATTGGCGGTGGAAGCAAGGGCATCGGCGCGGCTGTGGATCAGGTCGCGGTGGCCGTTGCCGTCGTAGTCGACGGCGAACTTGACGTAGGAGGAGGGCAGGAACTGGGTCTGGCCGAGTTCGCCCGCCCAGGCCCCGACCATTTGCGCGGGGGACATGTCGCCGCGCTGGACGATACTGAGCGCCGCCATCAGCTCGTTGGTGAAGAACGCCGAACGCCGGCAGTCATAGGCTAGCGTGGCGAGCGAGCGGATCGACGGCTTGTTGCCGATGTTCGCGCCGAACCCGGTCTCTAGCCCCCAGATCGCGACGATCACCTCGCCCTGGACGCCGAAGCGGGCCTCGATCTTTTTGAGAAGCGGCGCATTCTGCTGGTAGCGGCTGCGAACCTGCCCCTGCAGCGGGGCGCCGCGCGAGGCGTAGAAGGTCTCGAAACTCTGGCTGAAGTGCTTCTGGTTACGGTCGAGCTTGATGACACCCGCGTCGTAGGTGACGCCGTTGAGCGCGGCGTTGACGGTTTTCTGCGACATGCCGGCGGCAACCGCCTGGCGCTTGAAATCCTGGAGCCAAGCCGGGAATCCGGCGCCGGTATTGCCGCAACGCGCGGCGAGCGCGCCGTTGGTCGCGGTCGCCAGCATCATGGCCGCGGCGGCCAGCACCGCTGCCTTTCCGCCGTTTCTCATCTCTGCCTCCCTGATGCCGCCCGCGGACGATGGTAGGACGGCACCTCGCCCCGGCGCAACTCAATCCCGCGTCACGAAGGGCCATCGGCAGCGCCGGTCGGATTGGCTATGATCGGCCGGCGCCGGCGGTTCGTCCGAGTCGGAAACGAGACCGCCTGCGGGAGATGCACGCCGCGATGACAAAATTCTACAGCCGCGCTTCCACCATGGTCCGCCGCATCTACGAGAAACGGATCGATGCCCCGTCGGTGCTCGAAGCCGCGGTCGATTTTCCGAATTCAAGTCGCTTCCTGGCGGCCTGGGAGAAGATCCGCGACGAGGCGGTCGCCGCCAAGCTCGAATCGATGCCGCGGTTTCACGACATCATGCCGGAGCAGGCCGAAATCTCCGCCAATGACGGCAAGGACTGGCGGATGCTGATCCTCAAGGCCTATGGCGTCGAGGTGCCGGAAAACTGCGACCGCATGCCCGGCCTGAAGCGGCTCCTCGACGAATGCCCGGAGGTCAAGTCGGCGACGGTCTCGTTCCTGGCGCCGCGGAAGCACATACCGCGGCACCAGGGGCCCTTCCGCGGCGTCATGCGCTTCCATCTCGGTCTCAAGATTCCGATGCAGGCGGATGGCCGGCCGGCGACGATCATGATGATCGACGATCGCGAATACCGGATCGCCGACGGTGAGGGCCTGCTCTGGGACGATACCTTCCCGCACGAAGTGATGAACAACGCCGACGAGCCGCGCATCGCCCTCCTCCTCGACGTCTGGCGGCCGCGCATGCCGGTCGACATGGAGATCCTGTCGCGGATCATCGTCGGCGCCGTGCAGGTCGGCATGCGGTACCGCGGCGTTTCCTATACGGGCTAGGCGCACGGGTCTCCGCCGTCGGCGCCCTGCCGGATGACCGGGGCCGGTCACGGGGTCTCTTCTTCGCGGATGATGAATCGCTGATCAAGCACGGCAGGCAAATGGCGCCTGCCATGGGCGGGCGCCGACCCTGCAACCGGAAACGGCATGGCAACCCCGCCGGTTCCTACCAAGAATTAATGATCCGCGTCGTAGGCGTGATGCTACATGGCCGAGACGGCGCGGTTGGTGGCGGCCGCAGTCCCTCGCTTGGCAAGATCGGGCTCGACTGACCCTGCGACCGTCGAGCCTCCACCGCACCGGCGCCGGGGAGGGGTTGTGGTCACCGTCTCGAACGAAAAAATCTCCGCGCCGCGATCGCCTATGTGAATGCCGGCGGCGACCAGCCGATCGAGCTCGCCGGCGATATTGGCCTGACCCGCACCCTGCCGAGAATTACCGCAGATGCCGTCATCGACGGCCACGGTTACACGCTGGAGGCCCAAGGGCAGCGGGGATTCTTCGTCGAGAGCGGCGTTGTCACCATCCGCGATATCGAAATCCACGATGCCCTTGCTCACGGCGGCTCGGGCGGACGCGAAGGGCAAGTTGGTTCCGCGCTCGGCGGAGGGGGATTGGGGGCCGGCGGCGCCGTCTTCGTTTACAGCGATGCGGTGGTCACCCTGACCGATGTCGTCATCACCGATAGCAAGGCCGCGGGCGGCGCGGGCGGGCACATCTTCTACTACGCAGACTCCAATAGTGGAGGCGGCGGCGGGGGTGGCCTGGGTGGTAAAGGCGGCAGAGTCTTAAACGACACCAATGGGGGCGGTGGGGGCGGTTACGAGCTCGATGGTGTCAGCGCGAAAGATTCCGGACAGGGTCGAGACGGCGGCGGTGACGGCGGTGGCCCGCGGGAGCCCGGCAAGAACGGTCACGATTTTGGTGGAGGCGGCGGCGCGGGAGTCGCCTCGTTCAGTGGCGGCTACGACGGGGGGAACGGAGGATTTGGTGGCGGCGGCGGCGGCGGCTCTTACCGAGCCCATGGCGGAGACGGCGGCTTCGGCGGGGGTGGCGGGGGCAGCCTCTTGGCCCAGCCTGGACGAGGCGGCGCCTATGCCGGCGACGGTGGGGGCGGTCACGACAGCAACGGTGGTGGAGGTGCGGGACTTGGCGGCGCGATCTTCGTCCGCAAGGGCGGAACGCTGATCCTTGGCGACACGACGTTTTCGGGGACATTCGAGACAAAGCCGGGCCCGGCCGGCGAGGGAGGCGGCGCCACGGATGGCGAGGCCCACGGCGCGATCATGTTCCTCGACGCCGGCGCGTCCGCCGCGATCAGCGTCTCAGCCGGCAAGACGCTCGACATCGGCGGGCAGGCCATCGGCGGGGGTAAGGCGATCGAAGGCGATGGCGGACTCGCCAAGCTCGGCGGCGGAACGCTGTCGCTGAGCAGCGCCAATGCTTATTCCGGCGGCACCAAGCTCGCACAGGGGACGCTTTCTCTCGCCGCGAAGGACGCCGCAGGGACGGGCGCGATCACGTTCGGTGACGGCAGCCAGATCCTTGCAATCGGAAACAAAGCCCTATTCGGATTCACCCTCGGCAATGTCATCGTCTCGTTCGGGGCGGGCGACAGTCTCGACTTCGCCTTCGGCACCCCCGGCGGGCGCAGGGCCGACTACAACGCCGGCACCAAGGTCCTTTCGATCGCCATCGGCGCCGAGACGGTGAAGCTGACCCTGGACAAGCCTGCCGGGATCAGCTTCGTCGCGGCTGACGACGGACATGGCGGCACCGCGATCAGGCTCGGTGGCGGCGCCACGATCAGCGGCTCGACGGGAGGCGATCTGTTCGACGGAAGCCTGAACGGACCCGGTCCGACCGCCGAGGCCGACCTGATCAAAGGCCGCGGCGGCGCCGACATCATCTCCGGGCTCGGCGGCGACGACTGGCTGATCGGCGGCCGCGGCCGCGACCGGCTCGCCGGCGGCGACGGCGACGACCGGCTCGACGGCGGCCGCGGCAAGAACATCCTCGAGGGCGGCGACGGCGCCGACGTCTTCGTCTTCAAGTCCGGTGTCGCCGGCCACGGAAACGCCAAGGGCGGCGTCCTCGGCCACGGCATCATCGCCGACTTTACCCCCGGCGAGGACAGGATCGAGATCGGCGGCCTGTCGGACCTGGTCGGGGCGAAGCTCGGCCGGGGCGAGTTCCACCTCGGCGCGAAGGCCCACGACGGCAACGATCACGTCCTCTACGATGCCAAGTCGGGCCGCGTCCTCATCGACCATGACGGGAAGGGCGGCGACCCCGCCAGCGCCATCGCCCTCCTCGGCAAGAATCTGGATCTCCACACCAGCGACTTCGTCGTCGCCTGAGGCGAAGGCTGCCGGGAGACCCCGGCGGCGCTGAAACCTTTTTCCATCCCGAACCGGTATCTACTTGCCGGATTTTGACCAGGATCAACTTCCTTTGACCTCCGGCGCGGCAAAGTGTCGGTGGACTTGTGGGCGTTCACAGCCTAATTTTGTGGAATTCTAAACAGCAGGCCGCTCAATGGACTACCAGTCGATCTTCGCCGAGGCGATCGCCGCCCTCCACGCCGAAAGGCGCTACCGCGTATTTGCCGACCTCGAGCGGATCGCCGGCCGCTTCCCCTACGCCATGTGGCGTTCCGGGGCGGAGGAACGCGAAATCGTCGTCTGGTGCTCCAACGACTATCTCGGCATGGGGCAGAACCAGGCCGTGGTCGCGGCGATGATCGAAGCGGCGACGAAAATGGGCGTCGGCGCCGGCGGCACCCGCAACATCTCCGGCACCAACCATCCGCTGGTCCAGCTCGAGGGCGAACTCGCCGACCTCCACGGCAAGGAGGCGGCGCTGGTCTTCACCTCGGGCTTCGTCTCCAACGAGGCGGCGATCTCGACGATCGCCAAGATGCTGCCCGACTGCGTGATTCTCTCGGACGAGCTCAACCATGCCTCGATGATCGAGGGGGTGCGGCGCTCGGGCGCCCAGAAGCTCATCTTCCGCCACAACGACCTCGAGCACCTCGAAAGCCTGCTCAAGGCGCAGAGCCGGGTGCGGCCGAAGCTGATCGCCTTCGAATCGGTCTATTCGATGGACGGCGATGTCGCCCCGATCGCGGCGATCGCCGACCTTGCCGACAAATACGGCGCCATGACCTATCTCGACGAGGTCCATGCCGTCGGCATGTACGGTCCGCGCGGCGGGGGGATCGCCGAACGCGACGCGGTCATGGGCCGGATCGACGTGATCGAGGGAACCCTCGCCAAGGCGTTCGGGACGCTCGGCGGCTACGTCGCGGCGAGCCGGGTGATCGTCGACACGATCCGCTCCTACGCCCCCGGCTTCATCTTCACGACCGCGCTGCCGCCGGCGATCGCCGCCGCGGCGGTGACCTCGATCCGCCACCTCAAGGCGTCGTCGGCCGAGCGCGCCGCGCAGCAGCATGCGGTCGCCACCACCAAGGCGAGGCTCCACCGTGCCGGCCTGCCGGTGATGAAGTCCGACACCCACATCATCCCGATCCTCGTCGGCAATCCCGACCTCTGCAAGAAGGCGAGCGACCTCCTCCTCGAGGAGCACGGCATCTACATCCAGCCGATCAACTACCCGACCGTGCCGCGCGGCGCGGAGCGGCTCCGCATCACGCCGACGCCGTTCCATGACGAGGCGCTGATCGGGCAACTCGCCGGCGCGCTCACCTCGGTGTGGACTCGCATCGGCCTGCCGCTCTTCGGCGGCGACGAAGCCGAGCTGGCGCGTCCCGCCGCCGCGGCGGCGGGCAATGCCCGGCTCGCCGTGTTCCCGCCCGCCGGCGGCTGAAGACGCCGTTTCAGGCCCGCTCCGCGGCCATCCTGCGTGCTTCGAGGCGCGCTTCGCGCGCACCTCAGCATGGCGACGTTTTGTCTTGGGTCGCGGGAGCTCCTATCTTCCGCCTGATGCGTCGCCGAAGACCTCCTCTGCTCCGACCCCCGCCGGCCTCTGGTCGAAGGCCGGCGGCTTCCACATCGACCCGACCCGGCCGGTCGAGCGGGCGCTGATCACCCACGGCCATTCCGACCATGCCCGCTCCGGCCACGGCGCGGTGCTCGCGACGCGCGAGACGCTCCGCATCATGGCCGCCCGCTATGGCGAAGACTTCGCCGGCGACGACAGCAGGCGGCCACCCTCGGCGAGACGATGCGGATCGGCGACGCCACCGTCACCTTCCAGCCCGCCGGCCATGTGCTCGGCTCGGCGCAGATCGTGGTCGAATCGGGCGGGCATCCGCATCGTCGCCTCCGGCGACTACAAGCGCCGCGCCGACCCGACCTGCCTGCCCTTCGTCGCCGGTGCCCTGCGACATCTTCATCACCGAGGCGACCTTCGGCCTGCCGGTGTTCCGCCATCCCCCGGCCGAGGCCGAGATCGGCAAGCTCATCGCCTCGCTCGCCCAGTTTCCCGAGCGCGCCCATCTCGTCGGCGCCTATTCGCTCGGCAAGGCGCAGCGGGTCATCCGCATGCTCCGCGACCAGGGTTACGACCGCACCATCTACCTCCACGGCTCGATGGACCGGCTCTGCCGGCTCTACGAATCCGAGGGCGTCGCCCTCGGCCCGCTCGCCCCGGCGACGGTCGCGACCGGCAAGAAGGGCGACTTCGCCGGCGCGGTCATCCTCTGCCCGCCGTCCGAGATCGCCGAGCGCTGGGCGCGGCGCTTCCCCGATCCGGTGCCGTGCTACGCCTCGGGCTGGATGCGCATCCGCCAGCGGGCGAAGCAGGCCAATGTCGAGCTGCCGCTGATCCTCTCCGACCATGCCGACTGGGACGAGCTGACCGCCACCATCGCCGAGCTCGGCCCGCGCGAGGTGTGGGTCACCCACGGCCGCGAGGAGGCGCTGGTCCGCTGGTGCGAGCTGCAGGGCATCGCCGCGAGGCCGCTCCACATGGTCGGCTACGAGGACGAGGCGGAGTAGACGCCGGCCAGCGCTCATAGCCGGCGCGGAGTGCGGATGCGAACTGACGATGAAGCCCGGCGCCGCCAGGTACAATCTCGGGAGAAAGGGAGTGGAGACTGGGATCGATGTTGAAGAAACTCCTGGCCGCCGGCGCGCGTGATCGCCGCCATCGGGCCGGGCGCGGCGCTTCGCCGATGACGCGGTCACGCCGGAGGAGGTCATCGCCAAGGTCCGTGATGCCGCCGCCCATCTCGCCAAGGAAGGCAAGGCCGGCCTCCCCGCGTTCGAGCAGGCCGAAGCTCCCCCTATCGTCTGGAAGGGCACCTACGTCTTCGTCTATGACTGCGCGGCCGACGTGATCGTCGCCCACGCCATCGCGGCGAGCCGCGGCCTGAAGATTTCCGGGCTCAAGGACGCCAAGGGCAAGGCCTACGGCGCCGAGCTGTGCGCGGCCGCCGAGACGCCCGGCGGCAGCTGGGCCGAATATGTCTGGCCGAAGCCGGTCAAGGCGCCGACGGCCAGCTCATCTATACCGAGGACGCGTTCCGCAAGGTCAGCTACATGCTCACGGTCGACGGCCACCCCTAGCAGGTCGGCGCCGGCATCTACAACGACGCCGATGAGCCTCGAGCAGCTTGACGCCCTGGGCCGAAATAGCGCGTCCGCCGGCGGGCTGGCGTGAATCGCCGCGCCAATCGGGAGCGCGGCGCCGACATGCCCCGCCGAGCCGACAGTGCCGAAGGAGGAGGACGCGGCAATGGCCGAGTGCAAGGTGATCCGCGGCGGCGGTTCGGCTATCACGGCAAGCAGGGGCTCGATTATTTCGCCGGCGTCTCGGCCGAGTCGGCGAGTTCGAAGGCGATCTGCATGCACCTCCTGGTCATGCCGCCCGGCGCCGAGGCGAAGCCGCACTATCACGAGGCCCACGAGACCGCGATCTACATGCTCGAAGGCGAAGCCTCGTTCCGCCACGGCGCGAAGCTCGAGCATCTCGACCACGTCAAGGCCGGCGACTTCATCTACATCCCCGCCGGCGTCCCGCACCAGCCGTTCAATCCGACCGACGCGCACGGCGCAGGGCGCTCATCGCCCGCACCGACCCGAACGAGCAGGAGAGCGTCGTGCTGCTCGACGAGGAGGTCGCCGGCCTGAGCCGCGCCTATTCGAGCGTCAGCACCGCGCTCTCGGAACGTGTTGGTCTCGCAGGCCTGTGTTGTCGCTGAAGAGCTGGAGGCGTTTTCCCGTCTGGTCGATGATCAGCCCTCCGGGGCGAAGTCGGCGAGGGAGGCAAGCGCCTCGCGCGGCGCCCGGTACCGGCGACCGGCTCCCCCCTTCGACCCAGCGATAGATGTCGAAGCCGGCGCCGCCGTCGACCGGCCCGGCGACGATGAAATAGGCGCCGGCCGCGGGCGAGTATTCCATGCTCCGTGATGCCGCAGCCCGCCGAGGTCGAGCCGGATCGGCGGCTCGAACAGCGGGTCGGCGTCCTCGAACAGCACGGCCTTGGGGTTGAGGAGCTTGACCAGCATCGATGGCCGCTCGGCACCGGGTTCCTGAAAGCCGAGAAACAGCGAGGCGCCGTCGGCGGCGACCGACATGCCCTCGAGGTTGATGCCGTCCTTCTTCGGCGAGAGCGCGGGATCCTCGTGTCGAGGTCGCCGATCGCGGCGGCGAGGTCTGTGTCGAGCGCCGCCAGCGCCGGCGAGCAGCGTCCGACGTCCCCCGGCCGGCGCGCTGATCTGGTGACGTCGCCGTCCACAGCGACCGACAGGAACAGCCAGTGCGGCGGGCCGCCGCCATCGCCGTCCCTCTTCCGGCCGAGTGATGCCGACCAGCACGGCCTGGCCGTCGAGCCAGGTCGCCGCCTCGAGGTCGATATCGTCGCGGTCTTTGCCCGACAGACCGAGGTCGGGCCGACGTCGGTCTCGACCGGCGCGCCGCCGGATCGCCGACCGCATAGATGCGGAGGATGTTGTCCTCGTTGTCGATCATCAGGAAACGGTCGCCGAAGCTGCCCTCCGGCAGCGCCACCGCGCCGGACGCCTCGCACATGCCCTCGTAGACCTCGACGCTGCTCGACTTGACCCGGACGCTTCGGCCAGCGTGGCAGCCGCCACCAGGACAAGCGGCGAGGAGCACTTGGCTATGAACCAGGCAAGTGAGGCCCACCAGGTCGTATCATGGCAAGATCATTCTGAACCCTCATGCCCGCTTGTCCGCCCAGGCCCGGATGATGTGGTCGGCGATGGCGATGGTCGGCGGCGTCTTCGAGCCCTCCGGGTGCGTCCCGGCGATCATCTGACCGGACCTCGTCGCGGTCGAAACCAGCGGCATCCTCGAGCTCCACCTCGTCGCGGATCGATGTCGGTGGTGAGCGCCTCGGCGTGGCAGCCGATCATCAGCGACGACGGGAACGGCCAGGGCTGGCTCGAATGATAGCGGACCCGGCCGATCCTGATCCCGGACTCCTCCTGCGTCTCGCGGCGGACCGCGTCCTCGATCGTCTCGCCCGGCTCGACGAAGCCGGCGAGGCAGGAATACATGCCCGGCGCGAAACGGGCCTGCCGGCCGAGCAGGGCAGCGGTCGCCGTCGATCGCGAGCATGATCACCACCGGGTCGGTGCGCGGGAAATGCTCGGCGCCGCAGGACGGGCAGTCGCGCCGATAGCCGCCGGATCTTCATGACGCTCGCCGACCCCGCAGACGCTGCAATAGCCGTGGCGGAGGTGCCAGTTGGCAGAGGCTCCGCGCCTGCGCCATGGCGCCGAGATGGTCGCGCGGATACGATCCCTTCGATGGCGAGCGAGCGGAGGTCGATGAGCCGGATCGCGGCCTCGTCGACCGCCGCCGACGTCGGGAATCGTCGCCGCGAGCCGCGGGCCCGCCTCGGTCCAGCCGAGGAGCATGGTGCGCGGCGCGGTCGGCCGCGAAAGCGCCTCGGCCTCGGCGAGGGTGAAGAGTCGGATCGGCGCCGGCTCTGTGTCCGGAGCACCGCCTTGTCGCCTTGGAACAGATAGAGGCGCGCCTCCGGATCGGCGAAGGCGGCGGCGACCGCACTGTCGTCGCGCTTCTCGCTGCGGCGCTCGATGCGATTGCCGGAAAAGCCGTGAAGGCTGCTCGGCTCCGCGGAGGGCATGCCGTCGAAGAATGCTCGCCATGGTCCCGCTGACTAGCTGTGAGGAAGGGCTTCGCGGATTTCGCGCCACCAGTCTATCGCGCGCCTCGGGCGCATAGGCAACTGCCTCGTCCGACGCCCCAGACCGGGCGCGGCCACGCCGGATCCCCGACGCGGCGGGCAATGACGTGGACATGAAGCTGGCGCACCTGGTTGCCGAGGACGGCAATGTTGAGCTTGTCGCAGCGGGTGAGCGACCGCACGACCCCTGCCGTGACGGCTGATCTCGTCGAAGAGGGCGGCGCGATCGCTGATCGGCAAGGTCGATGATTTCGACCGTATCCGCCCGGCGCGGCACCAGGATCAGCCAGGGAAAGCGCGCATCGTCGATCAGGCGGAGGTCGCAAAGGGCGAGATCCGGCAACCGGCAGGCGTGTCGGCCGCGAGCCGCGGATCGAGGACGAAATCACGCATCGCCCTTTTGGCTAGCAGCCGGCGCGGCACGGCGCAAAGGGTGTCGGGCAGCTCGGCGGCCGCCCTTGCCATCGCGGCGACCCGGTATGATATGGTGCCCTTGGGAAGCCGGCGGCGGACGCGCCCCTCGCCAACCGGGTCAGGTCCGGAAGGAAGCAGCCCTAACGAGTTCGGCGCGGGTCGTCCGTCCGGCTTCCTGTTCATCAGGCAAGGGCCGGCGCGCCAGCGGGTCCGCGTTTCCTCCGGCCCTCGCACCCGGCTTGGACCCGACAGGATGGCGATGGACGGCAGCACAAAGGAGACGCTCGCAGCCGCTGGCGCCTACCGCGTGCTGGCGCGGAAATACCGGCCGCAGAGTTTCGCCGACCTGATCGGCCAGGAGCCGATGGTGCGGACGCTGACCAATGCCTTCCGCACCGGCCGGATCGCCCAGGCCTATATGCTCACCGGCGTCCGCGGCGTCGGCAAGACCACCACCGCCCGCATCCTCGCCCGCGCCCTCAACTACGCCGTCCCCGGCAAGATCGACCGCCCGACCATCGACATGGAGGAGATCGGCGAGCACTGCGCCGCGATCATGGAAGGCCGCCATATCGACGTGATCGAGATGGACGCCGCCTCCCATACCGGGATCGACGATATCCGCGAGATCATCGAGGCCTCGCGCTACAAGCCGGCCGTCGCCCGCTACAAGGTCTACATCATCGACGAGGTGCACATGCTGTCGAAGGCGGCCTTCAACGGGCTGCTCAAGACGCTGGAAGAGCCTCCCGAGCATGTCAAGTTCGTCTTCGCCACCACCGAGATCCGCAAGGTTCCGGTCACCATCCTGTCCCGCTGCCAGCGTTTCGATCTCCGCCGCATCGAGGCGTCGCGGCTGGTTGAACTGATGCGGGGCATCGCGGCCAAGGAAGGCATCGCCGCCGACGATCCGGCGCTTGCCATGCTCGCCCGCGCCGCCGAGGGTTCGGCCCGCGACGCCGCTGTCGCTCCTCGACCAGGCGATTGCCCATTCGACCGGCGCGGTCGAGGCGGAGGCGGTGCGCGCCATGCTCGGCCTGGCCGACCGCGGCGCTGGTCATCGACCTATTCGCCGACCTGATGGCGCGGCGAGGTGGCGCCGGCGCTGGAACGGCTGAAGCAGCTCTACGACGTCGGGGCCGACCCGGCGGTGGTGCTCGAGGACCTCGCCGCCTTCACCCATGTCGTGACCCGCCTCAAGCTCGCCCCCGCGGCGCTCGACGACGACGCGCTGACCGAGGAGGAAAAGACGCGCGGCGCCGAGTTCGCCGCGAAGCTGTCGATCCGCGGGCTGGCGCGGACTTGGCAGATGCTGCTCAAGGGCATCGAGGAGGCGAAGGAGGCGACCCGTCCGCTCGCCGCCGCCGACATGGTGCTCGTCCGCATCGCCCACGCCGCCGAATTGCCGACGCCCGACGAGGCGCTCCGCGCCTTGAGGGACGCGGCGCCGACGCGGGATGCCGGCCCGGCGATGGCATCGCCCGCGCCTAGCGGCGACGGACGGAGCCGGCTTGCCGTGGGCGGCGGCGCCGTTACGGCGGCGGGAGCGAGGCCGCGGCCGACCGCGGCGGCGGCAGCGGCCGAGCCGGCACTTCGCCTCGCCTCCTTCGAGGACCTGGTGGCGCTCGCGGCGTCGAAACGCGAACTGAAGCTCAAGCACGCGCTCGAGCATTTCGTCCGCGTCATCCGCTTCGAGGATGGACGGATCGAGGTCGGGCTCAGCGCCGAAGCCCATCAGGGACTGGCAGGGGAGCTGTCGCGGAAGCTCGAGGAATGGACCGGCCGGCGCTGGATGATCGCGGTGGCGCGCGAAGCGGCGACGCCGACGATTGCTGAAACCAGACAGGCGGCGCGGGCGCGGCTCGTCGACGACGCTCGCTCGGATCCGGTGGTCGCGGCGGTGCTAGCGCGCTTCCCCGGCGCCGAGATCGTCGACGTGCGGGTGCGCGGCAACGAGGCCGAGACGCCGGCGCCGGCCTTGCACGAGATGCCGCTGCCGGCGGAGGGCGAGATGATCGAGGAGGACGACTAGGACATGGCGATCGGCGATCTCATGGGAATGATGAAGCAGGCGAAGCAGCTCCAGGAGAAGATGGAGCAGGCGCAAACCGAGATCGCCGCGGCATCGGTCGAAGGCAGCTCGCGGCGGCGGCCTGGTTACGGTCACCGCCAGCGGCAAGGGCGAACTGAAGTCGATCCGCATCGACCCGTCGCTGGTCAAGCCCGAGGAGGTCGAGATCCTCGAGGACCTGGTCGTCGCGGCCTGCAACGATGCCCGCGCCAAGGCCGAGGCGGTCGTGGCCGACAAGATGCGCGCGGTGACCGGCGGCATGAACCTGCCGCCGGGGATGAAGCTGCCGTTCTAGTGGAGCGAACTTGAACCTTGATACCCAGAATACGCCCCAATCTGTCTAACGCGGGATCAAGCGTCAAGTTTGCTCCACTAGAACTCGGGCAGGTCCGCTGGTGGCCTTCATGATTCCGACATTTGCCACCCACCCGTAGCGGAGTGCGTCGAGCAAATGTCGGAATTAGACCAATGGGCCGCACGGTCGCGCCGCTTGAAGCCGTGATTGATTCCTCGGAGGAGCCTGAATGGTAGCCGTCACCTCAAGCGCCGATAGCGGCGAAGGGACGCTTCGCGCCGCGATCGTTCGTGCGAACGCCAATCCCGGCACCGTGATCACTTTCGACATCGCCGGTGCTACGATTAAGCTGGAGAGCGAACTCCCGCCGATCGTCGGCCTCGATACGGTGATCGACGGCGGCAACCGGAACATCACGATCGACGGTAGCGACGCCTATCGCGCATTCTTCGTCGGGAACGGCACGTCGTTTTTCAACGCGACCATCCAGAACCTGACCATTGTCAATGCCTTGGCATCGGGCGGCGACGGCGGTTCCGGAGTCGGCGGCGGTGGCGGCGGCGCGGGTCTCGGCGGCGCCATCTTCGTCGCCAATGGCGCGGCGCTGACCATCGCCAATCTCACCATCATCGACAATCGCGCGACCGGCGGCGACGGCGCGGCCGGCACCGGTGGCGCCGGCGGCGGCGGTGGCGGTGGCATGGGCGGCGATGGCGGCAACGGTGCCGAGTCCGACATCGCGGGCGGCGGTGGCGGCGGTTTCGGCGTCGGCGCCGATGGTGGCACCGGCGTCAACGGCGGTGCTGGTTCCAATGGTGCTCCCGGAGCCTTAATCGGCGGGCTTCCCGGCGGCGGCAGCTACGGAATTAGCGGCGGCGCCGATGGCGGCGGCGGTGGCTCAGGCAGTCCCGACCACGGCAACGACGGCGGCGGCGGCGGCGGCTCCGGCGGCCAGGCCGGAACCAGCGGCCCGACTGGCTCGGGTGGCGGTGGCGGATTTGGCGGCGGTGGTGGGGGCTCGGCGGGGTTTGGGGCCGGCACCGGTGGCTTCGGCGGCGGCGGTGGCGGTGGCCTGGGGGACGGTGCTAACGCCGGCGCCGCCGGTGGCTTCGGCGGCGGAGGAGGCGGGAGCCTTTCTCCTGGCGCCGGCGGTTTCGGGGGGGGCGATGCCGGCGGGTCGATCGGCACCAATGGCGGCGGCGGCGCGGGGATGGGCGGCGCGATCTTTGTGATGTCCGGCGGCAGCCTGGCGGTGTCCGGCACACTCGCGATCGGCGGCAACTCCGTCGCGGGCGGGTCGGGCGCGAACAGCGGCAGCGCCTTCGGGTCGGGAATATTCCTTGAAGGCAATGGCAGCGCGATCACGTTCCAGCCATCGGCCGGACAGCTCCAGATCATTTCCGACGTCATCGCCGACCAGAATGGCTCGGGTGGCACCGGCGTCAACGCCGGGACCTGGCGCCTTACCAAGGAAGGCGCCGGCACGCTGCTGCTTGCGGCCAGCAATACCTTCAGCGGCGGGACCGAACTGAACGGCGGCACGCTCCACCTCGCCGTTGCCAATGCCGCGGGATCCGGCTTTGTCCTCTTCGGCGATGGTAGCCAGACCCTGTCGATTGCCGGCGCTGCGCTGGTGGCGAATGCGTTCGGCAATCTCATCGTCGGATTTGGGCAGGGCGACGTCATCGATTTCGTCGACATGCCTTTCGTCGAAGCCCAGGCCGACGTGACCTACGATATCGGGACCGGTCTTCTGTCGGTCCATAGCGGGAATCAGGTTGCCAGCCTCAAGGTCTCGGATTCCGACGGCATCGGCTTCGTGGTCGAGAGCGATGGATCAGGCGGGACACAGATCGTTCTTGGGGCCGGAACGGTCATCGTCGGCACCAATCGGGCCGACACGATCAATGCCACCCACACCGTGCCGGGCCAGCCGCTTCCCACCGACTCCGCCGACCTGATCTACGCCCACGGCGGCGATGATCGCGTCTCCGGTCTCCGTGGCAACGACTTCATCATCGGCGGCAAGGGCGACGATCACATCCGCGGCGGCAAGGGCGACGACCGTATCGACGCCGGTCCCGGCAAGGACCTGATCAAGACCGGCGCCGGCGCCGACGTCATCGTGGTCACGATGCCGGCCGGCCACGGACGGCCTGGCGGCGCCGCCGCCTTCCTCGACAAGGGGGGCGGCAAGCCGGGACATCTCCATGTCCTCGACTTCCATACCGGCAAGGACATGATCGAACTCGACGCCGACGCCTTCCTCGCGATCGGGCCGACGCTCGACGACGGCGAGTTCCGTATCGGAGCCAAAGCCAAGGACGCCGACGATCACATTCTCTATCACGCCCCCACCGGCCGCCTCCTCTATGACGACGACGGCAAGGGCGATGACGCGGCGATCGTGATCGCCAAGCTCGACAAGAATCTCGACCTCGACGAAGGACATTTTCTCGTCGCGTAGCGGTCAGGATGACGCGAAGGCCCGATCGACGCGGTCCCGGGGGCGATCCCGGCCGCTCGCCGACCGGATGGAAGCGTCGTCATTGCCGACGCGGGGCCGGGGATGAACCTGTCGCTCAGAGCATCTGACCCCCGCCGGGCGGCGGCGAGGCCTCCGCTGCCATTGCAGAAGCGCGGATGCGGAGGCCACCGAACAGGGCGTCAGTGGTGAAGCGTGAAGGCCTTGTAGAGAAAGTAGCAGGTCAGCGCCAAGCTGATGACGAGGAATATGGTCGCGGTTGTCGGATGCCCCGCGAAGCTGTGGAGCGGGCCGGTGGCGCTGAGATAGTCCTCGGCGGTCGCAAATGGCGATCCCATGGCAGTAACCTCCGCTATTCGGCCGCGTCGAGCACGATGGCCTCGGGGTAGGCGCGAACGCCCAATTCCGGAATATCGAGGCCCTGGATCTCGACCTCGGACGGCACCCGGAGGAGCTTGAGCTTCTTCAGGATCCAGCTCACCCCATAGCCCGGAATGAAACCGAGGAAGATGGCGGTGATCGCGACGCCGCCGACCTGACCGAAAAGATTGATCGGCGGCTGTCCGTCCTGCGCGATATAGCCGGCCGCAAAAATCCCCGGGAGGATGCCGCTTATGGTTCCCGTGACCCCGTGGACGGCGACGGCGCCGACTGCGTCGTCGACCCCGCGGTGTTCGATGAACAGCGCGACCTTGGGCATGATCCAGGCGCCGACGAAGGCGATGATGATGATCAGCGCCGGATGATAGAGGTCCATGCCGGCGGCGACCGCGATGATGCCGGTGAGGCCGCCGGAGATCGTGAAGAACGGATCTGCCTTCGACGATACGTAGGCGCCCATGAGTCCGCCGCACAACGCGAGCGTCGTATTCACCGCGACCATGGCAAGCGTCGAGGGCGAGCCGTAAATGTTGACGATGCCCGTATAGCCCGGGAGATAGACGAGGCAGCAGGCCAGGAAGAAATAGAAGCCGACGAAGATCAGCATGAGACCGACCATGGTCATGCTGATGTTGTGGGGAAGGATGGGCTTCGGGCTTGCCGTTGGCATCGTACTTGCCGATGCGCGGTCCGAGATTGATGCAGGACGCCGAGCGTGAAGGACCCCGAGATGCATGGACCACGACGGCGCAGCCGAAGTCGTGGAAGCCCCATTGCGACGTCAACCAGCCGAAATAGTTCCATGCCCAGGCCGCCGCCACGACCCAGAGGAAGCTGCCGAGCAGGATCGACAGAATGTAGTAGGCGCCGAGCTTGATGCGTTCGATGCAGGCGCCGGAGACAATCGACGAGGTCGTCATCGCGAAGAGCGCGAACACCATCCAGAAGACGCCGGTCAGCTCGTCGCCCTTCGTCGGCGACATCGCGTCGCTCCACGGATACGCCGCCTGGACAAGCGGGAAGGCCGCCTTCGCCGCTCTCGCTCAGCGCATCCAGGTCGGTCCAGGGCCCAAGCAAGGGGCCGGTGACGGGCCAGAGCGGGAAGCCATTATAGACCCACCAGCCGAAGAAGAAGAACGACAGCCCGACCGTGGCGATGGTCATGAGGTTTTTCAGCATCGTGGCGAGCAGGTTTTTCGAGCGCGACACCCCGCCCTCGTAGGCGAGGAAGCCGACATGGATGAGGAGCATCAGCACCGCGGCGGTGAAGAAGAAGCCCTCGGCCGCGAAGGTCTTCAGGAACGGCAGCGACTCGAGCCCCTTCGCCGCCTCCTCGGTGATCATGACCAGTTTCGGCACAGTCTCGTCCATGGCGCGAACCCCCGTCCGATGCCAATCCTGGACCAGACAGGAGCATGTTTCGTGCCAAGAAAATAAGCTTCCTCAGGCGATATCCGGTGTGAGGAGCTGCCGATTTCCGGCGCTGATGCCTATAGTTTGATCAGCGGTGCCCGGCCCGGATGGCTCGAGACGTCGGCTTTGACGCCGGATCCCGAAATTGGGCTCAAGCTCGGCGGACTACGCTAAACGCGCCGCCGCCGATCCCCGGCGACGAGGCAGAGATCGATCCTTCCATCGCATCGGGTCCAAGAGAGCCCAAGAGACAGGCGGTGGACATAGTCCCTCAAGGTCTATATGGCCATCGCGGAACTGAGCGAGCTGCCGCCGAGTGCATTGCAAAAAGCCGGCGACCGGCTCAAAGTCCGCCGTTTCCATCCGCCCCCATGTCCGGGAATCGGTCAGCGCCGCAATCCGCGCCTTTCGTGACTGCCGGGGATTGGCCTTTTTTCGCTTGGATTTGGCGGGCTTGGGGGTTACATGGCCTGATCAGCAAGGGATCGCCAGAGTCACATGTCCTCGACATTCGATGTGGTTGCCAAGGTCATTTCCGATACCAGCGAGATTCCGCTCGATCAGATCACGCCGGAATCGCATGCGATCGACGATCTCGGCATCGACAGCCTCGATTTCCTCGATATCGTCTTCGCCCTCGACAAGAAGTTCGGCATCAAGATCCCGCTCGAATCGTGGACCGAGGAGGTCAACGAGGGCCGCGCCAAGGTCGAGGACTATTTCGTCCTGAAGAACCTCTGCGCCCGCATCGACGAACTCGTCGCGGCCAAGAGCGCCTGACCGACCTGCACGATGCGCCTCGAATATTTCGACATCATCGACTGGGTCGACGTCTTCGACGTCAAGAGCGGTCACGTCGAGACCACGTTCGACGCGTGCCCGAGGAGAGCACCGGTCTTCGAGGGGCATTTCCCCGGCTATCCGGTGATGCCGGGCGTGCTGCTGCTCGAAATGATGAACCACACCTCCGGCTACCTGCTGCTCGGCATGAACAATTTCGGCCGGCTGCCGTTCTTCGCCGGCGCCAAGAAGGTCAAGATCCGCCGCTTCGTCGACGCCCGGCATGGTGATGCAGCGCGACCTGCGACCTCGTCCATGACGGTTCGGGCTTCTGCATCACCCAGAACGAGATCAGGGTCGGACGGCGAGCTGATCGCCGACGCCGAGCTGACCATGATGGTCATGGACTTCCCGAGCCCGGAACTGCCCAAGCTGGTCATGGAGCGGGCCCGGCAGCACGGCGTCGCCCTCGGGCTGACCGCCTGAACGGGAGCCAGATGGCGCGCGAGGTCTGGATCACCGGCATCGGCCTGACCTCGTCGCTCGGCGAGGGCACTCGACGCGCATTGGCAGGCAATGGCGGTGGCCGATCCGCCGCGCCCGGTCGTCGATCGCGACCAGCTTCGCGCCCTATCCCATCCATCCGATGGTGCCGCTCGACTTCGAGAAGCAGATCCCGAAGGGCGGCGACCGCCGCCAGATGGAGAACTGGCAGCGGGTCGGCACCTACACCGCCGGCCTCGCCCTCGACGATGCCGGCATCAGCCGGCAATGCCGACATTCTCGCCAATACCAACATGGTGGTCGCCGCGGCCGGCGGCGAGCGCGACCTGCTGGTCGACCAGACCATCCTCGAAGGCGTCGGCCAGCGCGCCGGCGCCGCAGGAATTCATCAACGAGCGGCTGTCGAACGACCTCCGCCCGACGCTCTTCCTGGCCCAGCTCCCCAACCTCGTCGCCGGCAACATCGCCATCGTCCACAAGGTCACCGGCTCGTCGCGCACCTTCATGGGCGAGGAACTGGCGAGCGTCAGCGCGGTCGAGATCGCGGCGCGGCGCATCGCCGCCGACCAGGGCGACATCTTCCTCGTCGGCGGCGCGGTGCTCGCCGAGCGCAAGGACGTGCTGCTGGTCCTGGCCGGCGCCGGCTGGGCGTGGCACGGCGACGCCGATCTCGGTCTGGGCGCGGCCCGAAAAGGGCGGCGGCGCGATCCTCGGCTCGGTCGGCGCCTTCCTCGTGCTGGAGGCGCGGGAGCATGCCGAGGCGCGCGGCCGCAAGCCCTATGCGCGGCTCGGCACGGTGCTTTCCGGCCGCAGCCGGCGCGAGCCCGGCCAGGCGGCCGCGGTCGCCGCCGCGCCAGTTCGCCACGCTCCGCAAGGAGGCCGGCGACCGGCGGCTCGCCGTCCTCACCGGCGCCACCGGCATTCGCCAGCCGACCCGCGAGGAGCGCGACTGGCTCGCCGGATTGATAGGCCGAGGGCGAGATCGATACGGTGCGGGCGACGCCCAACATGCTCGGCGCCTGCGTCGAGGCGACGCTTCCCGTCGATGGTCGGCGCTTGCCGCGCTGGCGCTGTCGCGGAAGGGCTTCTACCGGCCGGCCGACGAGACCGGCTTCGAGCCGGCCGGCGACGACGGCGCCGGAGGCGATCGTCGTCAATTCCTGGGGGTCCTGGCGGGGCGAGGGCATGGGTCTGGTCCTGCCGGTCGAGACTGGGCACGGAGGGTTCGATGGCTTCGAAGCGTCAAGGATTCCCGCGGCCGCCCGGTCGTGGCGGTCACCGGCATGGGCGTGGTCTCCTCGCTCGGCGTCGGCCTCGACGACAACTGGGCGGCGCTGGTCGCCGGCCGCTCCGGCATCAAGCGGATCACCCGGTTCCCGACCGACGCATCTGCGCACCACCATCGCCGGCACCATCGACTTCATCGACGACGACACACGGGCGACCTCAAGCTCGCCATCGGCGAACTCGCCACCGACGAGGCGATCCGCATGGCGAGGATCGGCGCGCCGGGCGACTTTCCCGGGGCCGCTGTTCACCGCGATTCCGCCGGTCGAACTCGGCTGGCCGGCGCGGCGCCGGCTCTATGACGCCGGCGACCCGGCAGATCGCCGACGCCTATGACCGGATGTGCGCGCGTCGCCGAGAGCGCTCAACGACCGCTCGCAGTTCGAGCGGGTGATGTACGGCTACGTCTCCGAGAAGCTCGCCGACCGCTTCGGCACCAAGGGCGCGCCGATCTCGCTGACCACCGCCTGCGCCTCCGGCGCCACCGCCATCCAGCTCGGCGTCGAGGCGATCCGCCGCGGCGAGACCGAGGCGGCGCTCTGCGTCGGCACCGACTGCTCGGTGACGGCGGAGGAGGTGGTCCGCTTCTCGCTGCTCTCGGCGCTGTCCTCCGCCAATGCCGTACCCGAGGAGGCGGCGAAGCCGTTCTCGAAGAACCGCGACGGCTTCGTCATCGCCGAGGGCGCGGCGGCGCTGGTGCTCGAGGACTACGATGCGGCGGTGGCGCGCGGCGCCGAGGTCCTCGCCGTCATCCGCGGCGCCGCCGACAAGAACGACGATTTCCACCGCACCCGGTCCAAGCCGGACGGCTCGGCGGTGATCGGCGCGCTCCGCCAGACCTTCGACGACGCCGGCATGCACCCCGACGAGATCGACTACATCAACGCCCACGGCACCGGCACGCCGGAGAACGACAAGATGGAGTGCTTCTCGCTCGAGGCGGTGTTCGGCGAGCGCCTGCGCGGCGTGCCGATCAGCTCCAACAAGTCGATGATCGGCCACACGCTGACCTCGTCCGGCGCGCTCGAGGCGGTCTTCTCGATCCAGACCATGCAGAGCGGCGTCATCCCGCCGACGATCAACTACAAGGTGCCCGACCCGACCATCAATCTCGACGTCGTGCCCAACACGGCGCGCGAGGCAGAAGGTCGGCGTGGTCCTGTCCAACTCCTTCGGCTTCGGCGGCCAGAACGCCTGCCTGATCATCTCGGCCGAGCCGGCCTGATCGACTCGTCTTCTTCTGCGGTGATGCAGGTGAATCTGACCCCCTCCCAACCTCCCCCTGACAAGGAGAGGAGCGTTGCAGATGTTTCACGGGGACGCGGGGGTTCTCCGAGAACAGATGTCCATCTCTCCATTCGTGCCGCGCGCCGCGGATTTGACCCCGTCCATCCTCCCCCTTTCAGGGGGAGGGGACGCTGTGGGGCAGGCCCGCCTTTCGGGCCGCGTCGGTAGAGCCCAGTCGGCTCAACCCACGCCCCCTCCCCCTGATAAGGGGGAGGTTGGGGGAGGGGGTCAACGTTGCAGGTGCCTCACGCGGCAGCATTGTCGAGTAGAGCGACTGATGCGTGCGCTTCAGCTTCTCGACAGCCGCAAGCTGGCGGTCGTCGACCTTCCCGATCCGCCGCCGCCCGGCCCCGGCGAGGTGCAGGTCCGGATCGGCGCGGTCGCGCTCAACCACATCGACGTCTGGGGCTGGCGCGGCATGGCCTTCGCCAAGCGCAAGCTGCCGATCGTGGTCGGCGTCGAGGCGGCCGGCACCATCGCGGCGGTCGGCGAGGGCGTCGGCGAGCCGCCGGTCGGCGACCTGGTGGCGATCTTCGGCGCCGAGACCTGCGGCACCTGCGACAACTGCCGCGCCGGCCGCGACAACCTCTGCGAGAATGTCGGCGGCATCCGCGGCTTCCACATCGACGGCCTCGCCCGCGAGCGCGATCAATCTCAAGGCCCGCTTTGCCATCCCGGCGCCGCCGGCGTCTCGCTCGAGGCGGCGGCCTGCGCCCCGGTCACCTTCGGCACGCCGGAGCACATGCTGTTCGACAACGCCAGGCTGACGGCCGGGCAGACCATCCTCGTCCAGGCCGGCGGCAGCGGCATCGGCACGGCCGCGATCCAGCTCGCCAAGGCGGTCGGCGCGACGGTGATCACCACCGTCGGCAGCGACGACAAGATCGAGAAGGCGAAGGCGCTCGGCGCCGACCACGTCATCAACTATCGCGAGGAGCGGTTCGAGGGCGTCGTCCGCAAGCTCACGCAGAAGCGCGGCGTCGACGTCGTCTTCGAGCATGTCGGGCCGGACACCTTCGCCCAGAGCATGTTCTGCCTCAAGCGCGGCGGGACGCTGGTCACCTGCGGATCGACCACCGGCATCAATTGCGAGATCAACCTCTTCCAGCTCTACCAGCAGCAGCTCCGGCTGATCGGCAGCTTCGGCTGCTCGATCCGCAACCTCAGGCGATGCGCTCGGCAAGATGGGCCAGGGGCTGACTGCGCCGGTGATCGATTCGGCGATCGGCCTCGACGGACATCGACGCTGCCCTCGCCCGGATGGAATCCCGCAACGTCTTCGGCAAGATCATCGTGACGCTGTGAGCGGCGCGGCGAAGGAGAAGGCCCCGAAGCCGGACAGGAAGGCAAAGCAAGGAGCCCGTTCCGATCCGCCGTCGGCAAAGCGAAAGCGGCGGCGCGGCAGGAAGCGCAAGGTCACGCAGGCCTCGATCGAGCGCCTGAAGCGGCGGGAGGCGGACGGCGCGGCGCAAGGAGCAGCGCCGCCGTCGGCGCGAATCCGTGCTCGGCCGGTTCGTGCGGTCGGATTTCGCCGAGCGCCGCGTCGCCGGCCTGATGCGCTTCGTCTTCGCCTGGTCGCGCGCCGTCGGCCGTGACCGCGCCTCGCGGACGGCAGGCTCGGTCGCCCGGACGTTCGGCCGGCGGACGCGCGAGAACCGGCTCGCGCGGACAACCTCGCCGCCGCCTATCCCGAGAAGAGCGCGGAGGAGCGCGCCGCGATCCTCGCCGGGGTCTGGGACAATCTCGGCCGGCAGGCGATCGAATACGCCTTCCTCCAGGACCTGGTCGACGGCTTCGACCCGGATCGGCCGCGTGAGGGACCGGTCGAGGTCGTCGGCATGGAGCACGTCGTCGCGCTCCGCGACAGCGGCAAGGCCGGCGATCCTGTTCGGCGCCCATCACGGCAACTGGGAGCTGACCGCGGTGCTCGGCGCCAAGCTCGGCCTGCCGGTGACCGCGCTCTACCGGCCGCCGACCAATCCGCATATCGCGGCCGAGATCGAGAGGCGGCGAAGCCACTTCTTCGACCAGCTCGTGGTCTCCGGTCAAGGCGCCGCCCGGGAGGTGGCAGGCGCACTCAAGAAGGGCAAGCACATCGGCGTGCTCATCGACCAGCGCATCGCCGACGGCCAGGTAGTCCCGTTCTTCGGCCGGCCGTCGCTCAGCAATCCGATCGTCGGGGTGATGGCCCGCTTGTTCGACTGCCCGGTCCATGGCGCCCGCTCGATCCGCCTTCCCGACGGCCGCTTCCGGGTGGTGATGACGCCGCCGCTCGACCTGCCCCGCGATGCGCGCGGGAGGGTCGATGCGGACGGCGCCAATGTCGTCGTCCACGGCATGGTCGAGCAGTGGATCCGGGACTATCCGGAACAATGGCTGTGGCTGCACGATCGCTGGCGGCTCGGGCGGCGTCGGGGTGTGCTGCCGAAAGAGTGAGCGGACCGGGCGGACTGCGATTCGGCCCTTCCAACATCGGCCGAACTCGTGCCACGTTCTAGGAATGTTCTCGGGCCTTGAAGCCATCGCCCCGCCCGTCGACGGGCGGCAATCGGAACACGCCGCCGCCGTCCAGCGCGGCGTCGGCCGGCTGCTCCGCGCCCGCGGCTTCGCCATCGTCACCGAGCTGCCGCTTGCCACCGGCCGGCGGGCCGACGTCGTCGGCCTCGGTCCCGCGGGCGACCTTTGGATCGTCGAGATCAAGTCGTCGGTCGAGGATTTCCGGGTCGACCGCAAATGGCCCGAATACCGCTATTCCTGCGACCGCCTGTTCTTCGCCACCCACGTGGCGGTGCCGCTAGCGATCTTCCCCGAAGATGCCGGACTGATCCTTGCCGACGCCTATGGCGCGGAGCTCCTGCGCGACGCGCCGGAACATCGGCTGGCGGCGGCGACGCGGAAGGCGATGCTGGTCCGCTTCGCCCAGGCCGCGGCGCACCGCCTGCACGGGCTGGTCGACCCGGCGGCGGGCGAGGCGGCCTGGTAATTCGACCGATCCTACGCCGTTCCCTGGGGCGGGCCGCCCATCGCGCGGTCTTCGGCGAGCTGCCGCTCCATGTCGTCGAGGAGATCGGAAACCGTCTTGTCGAGAGCGTCGCGTGAAATCCCGTCGGCGAGCATTCCGGCGAGCAGCCCGGCGGCGGCGTGAAGGGCAATGGCAAAGCGGGGTAGTCCGGCCGCCGTCTCCCAAGCGCTGACCGCCGGCACGACGATTTGCGCCACAATGTCCTGCGCGTGGCAGACGACGCATTGTTCGGTCGAGTCGTGGGTGACGAGTTCGTCAAGATCGGTCGCCATTGAATCTCGCTCTGTCCGGGTTTGATGACTTGGCCTAAGCGTAGCAGTTCTTCGGTGCAAGGTGACTACTTGTTGCGACTCCTCCGAGGCGGGAAAAATCACCCGGAGGCTTTGACCGGACGCAAAATCTTGTGGTCACGGCCGGTATCCGCCAAACTCCCGATACGGACCATGCCAGTCGGGGTTGGATCTTGCGCGCATCCGCCCTTTTGTGCCTCGCGGCTCTCGGCATTGCTCTCGGTCAGGCGCTGGCCGAAGACGTTCCGACGCCGGTACCGAGGCCGAGACAGCCGTCGTCGGCGGTTCAAGCCGACCATGGCCGCATTTTTCTCCTGAGGGGACTGGTCAATGTCTTCTCCCTCGGCATGGACACGCTTGCGCGACAGCTGAAGGCCAGGGGCTATCCCGCCCGCGTCACCAATTTCACGCACTGGCGCGAGTTCGCCGTCCTCCTGGCGAGCAACTACCGGACCGACAAGAGCATCACCCCGGTAATCATCATCGGCCATTCGCTCGGCGCCGATGCGGCCATCGATATGGGAAATTTCCTCGCCGAAAACGGCGTGCCGGTGCGCCTGGTCATTGCCTTCGACGGAGTCCACCCCGGCCATCATGTCGTCAAAGGCGTGGCGGAGGTGGTCAACTACTATAAGCCGGACGAGTGGGGAAAGAGCATCGCGCCGTCGGCCTCCTTTTCCGGGAGGCTGGTCAACATCGACCTGAGCGATCGGAAAGACATCGACCACCTGAACATCGACAAGTCGCCTGTCCTCCATGACGAAGTCATCGCCAAGGTTGCGGCGGTCTATCGTGAGCAGCCAAGGAAATAAACCAAGGCCGGCTGGAGAAGAGGCCGGAACGATCGCGAGGCTCGCCGTTCAGAGATAGCGCCGGCGGACGGTGGTCTTCAGCGTGTCGAGGAGGACCGCGGCGAGCACCAGGCCGCCCTGGATCATCTGCGTGTAGTGCGGCGGCATTCCCATGACGTTGATCGCGGTCTGGATCGAGGAGAGGAGGAGGACGCCGGCAAAGACGCCGGCAAGCCGGCCTTGCCCGCCCTTCAGGCTGACGCCGCCGATCACCACCGCCGCGAAGGCCTGAAACAACATGCCGATGCCGAGATTGGCAGTGGCCCCTGCGGTGCGCGAGGCAAGCAGCCAGCCGGCAAACCCGGCAAGCGCGCCGGACAGGATGAAGGTCGCCATCACCACGCCGCCGACCTTGATGCCGGCGCGGAAGGCGGCGGTCGCGTTGCCGCCGATCAGGAAGATGTGCCTGCCGAACGGCGTCTTCGCCAAAATGAAGGTGAAGACGAGATAGGTGAGGATCAGCATCCAGGCGAGGAGCGGGATGCCGAGCGGACGTGCGATCGCCATGACCCGCATCGCGTCAGGAAGGCCGTAGACCGAGCGGCCGCCCGACAGCGCCACCACCATGCCGCGGCCGATGATGAAGGTGGCGAGCGTGACGATGAAGGCGTTGATGCCGAGGCGGACGACGAGCACGCCGTTGACCGCGCCGATGGCAACGCCGACGGCAAGCGCCATCGCCAGCGACACCGGGAAGCTCAGCCAGGCGGGGTCGAGGGTGAGGCCGCCGCCAGCGCCGCCGGTGCCGAAGGTGAGCGAAACCACCATCGCGGCCAGCGCCATCACCGATTCGATCGAGAGATCCATGTGCCCGGCGATCAGGGTCAGCGACAGGCCGACGGCGATGATGCCGACGAAGGTCGATTGCTCGAGGATGTTGAGGAGGATGCCGATCTGCAGGAAATTCGGGATCGTCGCCGAGAAGGCGGCGATCACCACGATCAGGATGAGCCAGACGAGATTGTCGAGGACGAACCCGATCGCGGAGCGGCGGCGCGAGGTTTCGGCGGGTGGGGGTCCGGCGTCGACGGTCTCGGTCATCGCCAATTCTGTTCCCTGTCACGGACGAGCGGCGCGCCCGTCGAACAGGCGCGCCGAGAAACCCTACACCGCTCGTCCCCGCGCAAGTGGGGACCCAGCCTGTCAAGGGCAGTGGCCTTGAAGACCTGGGTTCCCGCTTGCGCGGGAACGAGCGGCTGAAAGGAGGACGCGAGCATCGGATCTGCGGAGACGCGGGACGTTGGTCCCGCGTCGGGACCGCTATCGCTACTCCACCGGCTTGATCGGGTCGGACGGCGGCTTGCCGTTGCCCCAGAAGCGCGGATCGTCGACGTTGTCCTTGGTGATCGCGGCGCCGGGAATCTTGATGTTCGGCCCCCAGGCTTCGATGGTGAGCACCGAGGGAAGGCCGGTCACGTCATAGGTGCCGGGCTTGATCTCCTCTTTGTTCACGACCTTGTCGGCGAACATGGCGAGCGCCGCGGCTTGCGCGAACATCGGCTGCTCGACTTCGACCTGCTCCCAACCCTTGCGGATGAGATCGAGGCCGACCGGGGCGCCGTTCGAGGAGACCAGCATGATGTCGCCCGGCTTCTTGCCTTGCGCTTCGAGGACCGCCGCCACGGCCACGGCGAGGTGGGCGGCATGCACGAAGATCAGGTCGATGTCGGGATTGGTGAGGAGCTGGTCCTGCGCGATGCTGCCGGCGTTGGAAGCCTCCCACTGCATCGCCGCCTGGCTGATGATGGTGACGTCCGGATTGGCCTTCATCTTCTCCTCGAAGCCCTTCTGGATGTCGAGGGTATAGGGGTCGCCCGGGTCACCGAGGATCTGGAGCACCTTGCCCTTGGCTGAGCCGTATTTCTCGGTGAGGAGCCGGGTGATCTCCTTGGCCGCGACATAGCCGATCTCGACGGTGCCGGCGACCGAGGTGAGATCGGAGGGAGTCGAGGTGATCTGGCGGTCGAAGATCATCACCGGGATGCCGGCGGCGCGCATCTTCTCGATGCCGGTCTTGGCGGCGTCGAAGTCGACGGCGGCGAGGATGACGGCGGCCGGCTTGAGGTTGATGACGTCGTCGATCTGGTTGAGCTGGGTATTCGACTGGTTCTGGCCGTCGAGCGAGACGACCTCGTAGCCGACTTCGTTCATGAACTTGGTGATGGCGTCGACCGAGCCGGTCTGGAACTCGTCGAGCAGTGTCGGCACCAGATAGTAGATCTTGCCCTTCATCTCCTGGGCTGCGGCGGCGCCGAGCGCCAGCGCCGAAAGGGCGATCGCAGCGACCGCGCCCTTCACCATACGCATCGATATCCTCATGTCCCTGCTCCCGTTTCCGGTTGATGTGCCCGCCCCTTGGCGACGCGTCCGATGCCGCCGGTGATCATGCGGACGATTTCGTCGGGGCTGGTCTCTTCGGTTCTGACGTTACCGGCGACAAGTCCATGGCGTAAAACGACGATGCGGTCGGCGACCGCGAAGGCCTGCGCCATGACATGGGTGATGATCATGACGCCGATGCCGCGGGCTCGCACGCGCTCGACCATTTCAAGCCCGCGGCGGGTCTGCTCGACGCCGAGCGCGGCGAAGGGCTCGTCGAGGAGGACGAGCTTGCCGCCCCAGTGGACGAAGCGGTTCAATTCGATCGCCTGGCGCTGGCCGCCCGACAGGTGCTCGACATTGACGCGGAGCGAGGGGATGTGGGTGCCGCCGGCGGCAAGCGCGCGAGCCGTTTCGGCTTCCATCTCGCGCTGGCGAAGGACGGGAATGCCGAGGATCGTCCGGGTGAGCTCGCGGCCCATGAAGAAGTTGGCGACGACGTCGACATTGGTGCAGAGCGAGAGGTCCTGATAGACCGTCTCGATCCCCGCCGCCTTGGCTTCGGCCGGCGTCGCAAAGACATGGTCGCGGCCCTCGAACATAACCCGGCCCGAGGTCGGCTCGAGGCCACCCGCGATGATCTTGACCAGTGTCGACTTGCCGGCGCCGTTATCGCCGAGGAGCGCGACCACCTCGCCGCGGTCGACGGTGAAACTCACCCCGCGCAGGGCCTCGATCGCGCCGAAATTCTTGGCGATCCCGTCGAGTTTCAGGAGGTGCGTGTGCTCTGTCATGCGGCCTTCGCATTGTCCACGCGGCCAGCCGTCAATGCAAATGGATTTGCGGCGGCCCAAGCCGGCGCGGCGTGCAACGCGGCACGATCCGCCGATCGTCACTGGTTGCTGCTGCATCCGCAAAGTAGGGCTTCCGCGCCCGACAATTCCCCCGGAGTAGACGCGCGACGTTCAATCGGACCACTATGGAGGTCGCTCGCGCGGCCCCGGAGAGGCGCCGTCGCGAAAAGAAATGGGGGGAGGGAATGCAAGTATCACAATCGCTCGCGCAAGATCGCGGCCGCCTCGACGATCGAAGGAGCGGCTTGATTTCGCTCGACCTATCCGGCGCGACAGAGGCCGTCTGAGCCATGGCCAAAACCCTCGACCAGGTCCGCGCCGGCTTCATCGGCGCCGGCCGCATCTCCGACCTCCATGCGCTGGAATACCAGGCCAATCCCGACGCCGCCATCGTCGCCATCGCCGACGTCAATCGCGACCTCGCCGAGACCCGGGCGCGGGCGTGGGGCTTCCCCGAAGCGCGTATCTATACCGACTATCGCGCCCTCCTCGACGACGGCAGTGTCAACGCTGTCGACATCCTGCTTCCGCATCATCTCCATCGCGACGCCGCGCTTGCCGCGATGGACGCCGGCAAGCATGTGTCGCTCCAGAAGGTGATGACCACCACGCTCGCCGACGCCGACCGGCTGATCGAGCGGTCGAAATCGGCGGCCGGGGTGTTCCGCGTCTTCGAGAATTTCATCTTCTATCCGCCGATCATGAAAGCGAAGGCGCTGGTCGACGACGGCGCGATCGGCGAGATCGTCTCGATCCGGGTGAAGAGCAACCCGGGAAAGAGCCGCACCGCCTGGCAGGTGCCGGCCTTTGCCGATGCCTGGCGGCAGGACCGCGCCACCAATGGCGGCGGGCCGCTCGCCTTCGACGATGGCCACCACAAATTCGCGCTCGGCTGGCATTTCATGGGCCAGGCCGAGGAAGTCCATGCCTGGATCGGCGAGACGCCGCGGCGTGACGGCGGCATCATCGACGCGCCGGGGATCATCTCGTGGAAGTTCCCCGGCAACCGTTACGGTCATCTCGAGCTCGCCTATTCCCCCGACCTTGAGATCGTCACCATCCAGTATCCGCAGGATGACCGGCTCGAGATCACCGGCACCAGCGGGGTGATCGTCGTCAACCGCGGTCATGGGCGGATCATCGAAGGCCCGGCGCTGACGCTCTATGCCGGCGGAACCGCTGAGGACTTCAGCTTTCCCGACGCCGAGCTCGGCTGGGAGGCGAGCTTCATCCACGCGACCCGCCACTGGATCGACGCGCTGAGGTCGGGCGCCACGCCACGGCTTACCGGCGAGGAGGGGCGCGAGATCCTGAAGTTCACGCTTGCCGCGCAGCTCTCGGCCGAGCTCGGCCGTGCCGTCCGGGTCGACGAGGTCGGCCGGAACCCGCCCGGCTCTCTCGCCGATTGACGCCGCATTCTCGGCAAGGAGTTGCCGCATTCGTGCGGCAAGCTCGGGAGTGGGTGGTGACGGTGGGGCTGTGGCTGTTCCGGGGTGAAAGCCATGGCTCCTCGCGACAAGGGCCGATCGTCTCGTTTCTCGCAGCGCATGTCGCCGGGTGAGGCCGCCTTTCTCAGGCTGCAAGAGCGCGAGGCGATGAAGGCGGAGAAAATGGGCGGCTCCTCCGACAAGGCAGAAGCAACCGCGCCGGCGACGGAAGCGGCCACTTCGCCACCCAGCGCGGAGCCTCCGCCTCCTGCCAAGACCGAGCCGCCGCAGGTGAATTCCGACGCGTCCACGGTCGCGCCACAGTCAACCTCCGGCGCACTTGCGGATGCCCTGATCGACAAGCTGACGACGCTGGAGGTGTCGCTCGCGCCGTCGGCGCCGAGCCGAAAAAACAGTCCCCGCCGTTCGGCCTTTGCCCCCGATCCGATAAGGCAGCGGACCTATTTCGATCTTCGCCGGCCGGGCGAGGGGCCGGTGATTTCGCCACCGCATGCCGAGTCCGAACCTTTCACGTTGCCGAGGGCGCTGTTCAAGGATTGGGGCCGCCGGACGCCATATGAGGCGCCGAAGAGGCGCCGCCTCGACGTCAGCGCCTTCGCGATCGCGATCCTGCTCGGTCTCGGGGCCGGCCTCGGCGGTATCGCACTGTTCCACCTCGCTTCGGCGTCCGTGCCGGTGCGGGTGATCACCGCGGAATCGGCGGCGAAGCAACCCCACGTCGCCAAGGCCGGGTCAACCGTCCCCGCCGCATTGAAGCGCGCGCTACCGGAACGGCAGGCGCAGCCGGAACCCGGTTCCGCGGCACCGTCAAAGTCGGGCGTCGGCCAGGCCTTGGCAACTCTCCTCGCCGATCCGCCGCTGACCACCCGCAGCCCTCTCGTTCCCCCAAATCACCCCGCGGCAATCGCACCGCCTCCCGCGCCCGCGATCATTGCGGAGGCGCCGCCGCCAGCCGACGCGACGCCGCTTGCCGACGAGGCTGTGGCGGCGGCTGCACCCGAGCCGGCGCCGGCCATTGCTGCGCCCGAGACTGCGGTGGTGGAGCGGCCGGCTTTGCCTTCAGTCGCTGCGGCCCCGCCGTTACGGCCATCGCCACGGCCCTCGCCGTCTCCGGTGACCGCCGATCTGGCGCAACCGGGCCGTTCCGCCCTTGCCTATGCCACGCCCGACCCGCCTCCTGATGATCCGGTCGCGCGCTCGTTCCTCGGCCGGGCCGATCCGGCCGGTCCCACGCCGGAAGCCCAGCAGCCGCCGGGGACCGGCAGGGTGAACAGCTCCGTCAATCTTCGCGCCAAACCGGACAACGCCGCGCCGGTGGTCGCCATCCTCGCCGAAGGCGTGTCGGTGCGGATCGTCCAGTGCGATATCTGGTGCGAGGTCGAGGCCGGCGGCAAGCACGGCTTTCTCTTCCGCAAGTTCGTCGGCCGATAGCTCGGCCGGCGACGGCTCTTATCGGCCGCCGAAGAGCGCGTTCATCGGCTGCCAGTACATCTGGTGCCAGCCGCCCTCCAGCATCCTGGTCGCCTCCGCAGGATGGCCGGCCTGATCGAAGATCAGCTTCGTGCCGGCGCCGTCGGCGGTGAGCTCGAAGCGAACGATGGAATAGACGCCCTCGGGCCAAGCCTGCGACCGCCATGCCTGGACGACCCTTTTGCCGGGGACGAGTTCGATGTTCCGCCCGCGGATATCGCCCCCGAACATGCTGATGGCGCCGCCGGCCTCCCGGGAAATGCTTGCCGTCCGCCCGCCGGTCATCTTCGCGAATTCCTCCGATCCGGTGAGCACGCCATAGACCGTCATGGGGCTCGCCTGGATGGTGATTTCCTGATGAATGGTCATTCTCGTTCCCCCGTTTGACAGAGCCGGCTTCGGCCCCTAGGAATGTCAACCAGTTGGTTGATGTCTGATTAACCGGTCGAGCGTCGCGATGTCAACCATTCGGTTGAGAAAATGATTGAAACATCCAACGAGGACCGTCTTGACGGTGTATTCCACGCCCTTGCGAATAGGACGCGGCGGGCGCTTCTTGCGCATCTCGCCGACGGCCCGGCTCGGGTCAACGAACTGGCCGAGCCGCACGGCATGTCGGTCAACGCGGTCTCGAAGCATCTGTTTGTTCTCGAGCGGGCCGGCTTGATCCGACGCGAGGGTAGCGGCCATATCCGGTCTTGCCGGCTCGAAGCGGCTCCCATGGCCAATGCGGAGAGGTGGATCAGCAGCTATCGGCGTTTCTGGACAGGCAAGATCGATCGCCTCGCGGCTTTCGTCGAAGACGACAAAGGTTGACCCGGTGCAACCGACCGCTCTCAGCCTCGTCCGGATCATCCGGGCGCCGCGCGAGAAGGTCTTCGCGGCCTGGACACAGCCGGCCCTCCTCATGAAATGGTGGGGACCCGGCCCGGTGACCTGTCCCGAGGCCGAGATCGACCTCCGCGACGGCGGCGCCTACCGGCTCGCCAATCGCGAGCTCGACGGCTCGATTACCTGGATCACAGGCCGATTCGAACTGGTCCGCGCGCCGGAAGAGCTGGTCTATACCTGGAACGTCAGCATCATTCCCGGCGAACCGACGCTGGTTCGCGTGCTCTTTCGGCCGCACCCCGACGGTACCGAACTCGCGCTGACCCATGAGCAATTCTCGACCGTCCCGGTGCGAGACATGCACCTCCATGGCTGGAACGGCTGCATCGACAAGCTCGATGCGCTGGTCGAGGAGCGGTTGATCTTCCCGGCGCCGGGGCAAAGCACCGGGCAAGGCTAGGCGACCCGGTCCTGGTCCCTGCCGACAACCGCGCCGCGGCCAAAGGAACGGTCAGTACCGGTACTGTTCCGGCTTGAACGGGCCGGTCGGCGGCACGCCGATATAGGTCGACTGCTTTTCGCTGAGCTCGGTGAGCCTGACGCCGATCTTCTGGAGGTGGAGCCGCGCCACCTTCTCGTCGAGCGTCTTCGGCAGAACGTAGACCTGCTTCTCGTATTTGCCGGGATTGGTGAAGAGCTCGATCTGGGCGAGCGTCTGGTTGGTGAAGCTCGCCGACATCACGAAGCTCGGATGGCCCATGGCGTTGCCGAGATTGACCAGCCGGCCCTCGGAGAGAAGGATGATGCGCTTGCCGTCGGGGAACTCGATCTCGTCGACCTGCGGCTTGACGTTGTGCCAGCGGTAGTTGCGGAGCGCCGCGACCTGGATCTCGGAATCGAAATGGCCGATGTTGCAGACGATGGCGCGATGCTTCATCTCCCGCATGTGGTCGATGGTGATGACGTCGACATTGCCGGTGGCGGTGACGAAGATGTCGGCGCGGGGCGCCGCGTCCTCCATGGTCGTCACCTCGTAGCCTTCCATCGCCGCCTGCAGCGCGCAGATCGGGTCGATCTCGGCGACCATGACCCGGCAGCCCGAGTTCCTGAGGCTCGCCGCCGAGCCTTTGCCGACGTCGCCGAAGCCCGCGACCATCGCGGTCTTGCCGGCCATCATCACATCGGTGCCGCGGCGGATGCCGTCGGACAGCAACTCCCGGCAACCATAGAGGTTGTCGAACTTCGACTTGGTCACCGAGTCGTTGACGTTGATCGCCGGGAAGAGGAGCCGCCCCTCCTTGGCCATCTGGTAGAGCCGCTTGACGCCGGTTGTGGTCTCCTCGGTGACGCCGCGGATCTGCTTGGCCTTGCCGGTGTACCATCCCGGCTTGTCCTTGAGTTTCGCCTTGATCGCGGCGAAAAGCGCCTCCTCCTCCTCGTTGGTCGGATGCGCGATCAGCGAAGGATTGGTCTCCGCCTGCATGCCGAGATGGAGCAGCAGCGTCGCGTCGCCGCCGTCGTCGAGGATCATGTTGGGCGCGCCGCCGTCCTGCCAGTCGAAGATGCGGTGGCTGTAGTCCCAGTAGTCGGCGAGGCTCTCGCCCTTGTAGGCGAAGACCGGGGTCCCCGAGGCGGCGATCGCCGCGGCGGCGTGGTCCTGGGTCGAGTAGATGTTGCAGGAGGCCCAGCGCACCTCGGCGCCGAGCGCCTTCAACGTCTCGATCAGCACCGCGGTCTGGATGGTCATGTGGAGCGAGCCGGCGATGCGGGCGCCGCGCAGCGGCTGGCCCGGACCGTACTCCTCGCGGGTCGCCATCAGACCGGGCATCTCGGTCTCGGCGATGGCGATCTCCTTCCGGCCCCAGTCGGCGAGGCCGATGTCCTTGACGACATAGTCGCTGAATTTCGCCATTTTCCGCTCCATTGCCGGGCTTGGGAAGATGTACTCCAACCGCCGCCGGTTATAGCCGCTGAGCCGGAAATGGCAATAAGGATATAAAGATTTCTTTATGCGATCTGCGTCCGTGGGCAGTGTGAGGTCCGTGTTTGTGTTGTCGGAGCAGTCATAACGCCGCGGGCTGGAAAGAGGGCTACAGTAGGCTGCAAGTAAGCTGCAGCCGGCGGTTGCTGAACGCTCCGCAGGCTGATATTGTTCATTGTTCGTTCCCCGCGCCGGTTTTGATCATGGCAGATCGCGTGCTCTACACTCTCCTGAGTGACCTTTCTCCGCCCGAAGAGCAGGCTGAACGGTGGGAAAGGCTGCTAGAACAGGTTCGGCCAAAACCGCCGGCACCCAAATCCATTCAGTCTGACGTGCCGGAGATCGACTGCGAGATTTCCAAACTCGTTTCTATACAATCAGACGCGCCAGACATGGTGATTCGGGCGAGGCCTCATCGGATGCTTACCTTTTATGAGTTCTTTGCTGGAGCCGGGATGGCTAGGGCGGGGTTGGGCGCGCAGTGGGAGTGCCTGTTCGCCAATGACTTGGACGCCAAGAAGGCAGTCAGCTACTCCAAGCATTGGGGCTCCGACCATTTGAAGGTCTGCGATATTGCATCGCTCACATCCAACGACCTTCCCGGCCGAGCCGATTTGGCCTGGGCTTCATTCCCATGTCAGGACCTCTCGCTCGCCGGGCTGGGGGCAGGACTTCGGGGCTCTCGATCAGGGACGTTCTGGGCTTTCTGGGACCTGATGACCAACCTTCAAAAGGAGGGACGATCACCGCATACAATCGTCTTGGAGAATGTTTGCGGGACTCTGAACTCTCACGGTGGCCGAGACTTCGCCTCGATTGGACAGGCGCTTGCGGACGGCGGGTATCGCTTCGGGGCCGTGGTAATTGACGCGAAGCATTTCCTCCCGCAGTCACGCGCAAGACTGTTTATAGTTGGGGTTGCGGAAGCTGCCGACGAAGTGATTTCTGCCCTTCAAAATCATGCGCCGGCGGAGCTTTGGCACCCGCCCGCGCTGGTGAAAGCTCACAATCAGCTTTCAGGGATGGCGAGCAGGCGCTGGGTATGGTGGCGACTTCCTACGCCCTCCAAGCGAAAGGAGAGCTTCTCTGAAATTGTAGATGATGAACCGGAAGGAGTGAATTGGCATTCGGCAGCCGAAACCGAACGACTGTTGGGGATGATGAGTCCGCTGAACAAGGCGAAACTCGCTAAGGCTCAGCGGTTTGGCCGCAGGTTGGTTGGAAGCGTGTACAAGCGCACCCGCCCCGATGGCCACGGCGGCAAAGTCCAGCGCGCAGAGATTCGGTTCGATGATGTGGCCGGTTGTCTTCGAACACCTGTGGGCGGCTCCAGTCGTCAGACGATTGTCATTGTCGAGGGACACCACATCCGTTCCCGTTTGCTAGCGCCGCGCGAGGCTGCCCGGCTGATGGGATTGCCGAAGACTTATGTCCTTCCAACCAACTACAACGACGCGTACCACCTTGCGGGAGATGGGGTGGCCGTGCCTGTTGTTCAATTCCTCGCCGAAAATCTGTTGGAACCAATCATCCATGCTGAGCCGGTCGAGCGCGCAGCGGCATGAGCATTGCCTTTCGCCGAAGGGCCATCCGAGAACTAACCGACGAGATAGGCGTATATGCACTTTGCGACCTCGACGACGTGGCCATTTACGTTGGGCAGTCGGTTGACGGAATCAGGAGCCGCGTTCGTCGGCACCTGACTTCGGCCCGGTCAGATATAATCGCCAACCGACAGATGGATGTGTGGGAAGTGGCTTGGGTGAGAGCGTGGCCGGTCAATGCGCCAGCGGAAATCTCAGCCTTAGAAGCTACTCTGTTTCATGCCTTCGACAACCAGTCGACTTTAGTGAACGGAACGATTCCCGCGCCAAATTTGGCTGTGGAGGTCGTTCCTGAACCGGGACAGATCGTGCAGGTGATGAGCGATAAGGATATCGCCGCCCGGCGAGAGCCCGAACTGCGACTGTCGCGCCAGATTGAACACTATGGGCGTCTCGTCGATCATGTTCTGACCGTGAAGGACTCTGGGCAACTTCGACGTTCGCTTCGGGCGCACTTTGAGCGCCTTGAGCGGTACCATGATCATTTCCTTGGGCAAAGCGGGCCAGAGATCGTTGGGACTGATGACAAGGGCGAGTGATCCTGGCCAGCCGTAGCGAGATCATGCGTGCGGTGAAGTCGCGTGACACGGGGCCGGAACTGCTCGTTCGTCAACTCGTATATTCGCTGGGATATCGCTATCGCCTTCACTCAAAAAATCTTCCTGGCAAACCGGACCTTGTCTTCGCAGCACGCCGAAAGGTGATCTTCGTCCACGGGTGCTTCTGGCATGGGCATAAGTGCGTTCGGGGCGCGCGCGTTCCAAAAACCAACCGCGGGTATTGGGTCGAGAAGATCGAGCGAAACCGTACGAGGGACGATGCCACGGTGAGAGCTCTGCGCACGGCCGGTTGGCGAGTTTTGGTCATTTGGGAGTGTCAGACCAGCAACACTTCGCGATTAGCGAAGCGACTGCGCTCCTTCTTGCATGAGCCAGCGCCAGCTACCCCTCCTCTCCGAACATCGCCTCGACCAGCGCGGCGAGCGCGGCGAGCGCCGGCGCGGCGTCGGGCCCTGCGGCGCTGATGCGGATCACCGCGCCCGGCCCGGCGGCGAGCATCATCAGCCCCATGATCGAGGTGCCGCCGACGGTGGTCGCATCCTTGGTGACGGTGATCTCGGCGTCGTAACGCTCGGCGCATTGCACGAAGCGCGCCGCAGCGCGGGCGTGGAGGCCGCGCTTGTTGGCGATGACGAGGTCGCGATGGAGGAGGCCGTCAGCCGCGCCGGCCGTCATTTTCCGTTGAGCACCTGGCTCGCGACGTTGATGTATTTCCGTCCCGCCTCCTGGGCGTCCGCAATGGCCTCGGCGAGCGGCTTCTCGCCGCGCACGGATGCGAGCTTGATCAGCATCGGCAGATTGGCGCCGGCGATGACCTCGACCTTGTTCTCTTCCATCACCGAGATCGCAAGGTTGGACGGGGTGCCGCCGAACATGTCGGTGAGCAGGATCACGCCCGACCCGGTGTTGACGCGGCCGACCGCCTCGAGGATGTCCTGCCGTCGCCGCTCGACATCGTCGTCCGGACCGATCGATACCGTTTCGATCTGGGTCTGCGGGCCGACGACATGCTCGAGCGCGGCGCGAAACTCCACGGCAAGCTTGCCGTGGGTCACGAGAACAAGTCCGATCATCGCGACCTGGCTTCTCCGACTCGTTCCCTCGGAACTTCAATCTTGCCGGCGCGGATCGAAGCTGCCCCATCCGGAACCGGTGAGCGCGCTATCTTGCCGGATCAATTCCGCAACGCAAGAGGAAACAAAACGACGGAAAACCTCGGCTTTGCCTAAGCCGGTGCCGCAATGCCCACGCGATCGAGCGCCGCGTAGACGCGGATCGGGCCGTCGGCCGAGCCGACCGGCAGCATCAGCCGCGGCAAGGTGATACCGAGGATCGTGACGCGCATCTCCGCCTCCTCGGGCAGACGCGGGCAATCGGCGAGCGGCAGAAGGTCGACCACGAGCCCGACCGCCGCGGGCGACACATGGTCGCGCGTAACGATCCCCTGCCCGCGGATCTCGAGCTTCCCGGCGAGCGCCTCGGGCGCCGACGCGAGGAGGCGTCCAGTGCGGTCGGAAAGCTGCACCCGGTCATCGGCGATCAGCCAGGCCGGCTTTGTCCCATAGAGGATGGCGAGGACCAGGGACGACTTGCCGCTCCCCGGCTTGCCGCGGATGAGCACCCCGTCGGTACCGATCAGCACGGCCGAGGCATGCACCGTTTCCGGCAATCTCATTCGGCGGCCAGCCTGACGATGAACCGCGCGCCGAGGACTTCCGCCGCTCCGTCCGTTTCCGGGCTCGTCCGGGTGCGATTCTCGGCGACGATCGTGCCGCGATGCGCCTCGACGATCTGCTTGCTGATCGAGAGACCGAGGCCGGAATTCTGCCCGAAGGATTCCTGGTCGGGCCGGTCGGTATAGAAGCGCTCGAAGATGCGCTCGAACTGGTCGGCGCGAATCCCCGGCCCCTCGTCCTCGACCCTGATCTCGACGCCGTTCCGCACCGGCTTCATCCGGACGCGTACGATCCCGTCCTTGCGGCAGAAGGAGCGGGCATTGTCGATGAGGTTGTTGAAGACCTGGCCGAGCCGGATGTCGTGGCCGGTGACGAAATAGGCCTCGGGGGCGGCGGCGGCAATGTCGAGCTGGAACTTCGGCCCGTCGGCAGGCGTCGTGTCGCGCACCATGGCGACCACCGTCTCGAGCACCTGGCGGAGATCGACCGGCTTCGCATCCTGGCGGGCAAGCTCGGCATCGAGCCGGGAGGCGTTGGAGATATCGCTGATCAGGCGATCAAGGCGGCGAACGTCGTGCTGGATGATCGCGGCGAGCCGCGCCTTCGCCTCGTCGGTGCGGGCGAGCGGCAGGGTCTCGACGGCGCTCCTGAGCGAGGTGAGCGGGTTCTTCAGCTCATGCGCGACATCGGCGGCGAAGCTCTCGATCGCCTCGATGCGGTTATAGAGGGCCGTGGTCATATCCCGGAACGCCTGGCTCAGATGCCCGATCTCGTCGCCGCGATGGCTATAGTCGGGAATCTCCGGCCGCGATTTCATTCCATGCCGGACCTGGTCGGCGGCGTCGGCGAGGCGGCGGAGCGGCGCCGCGATGGTGCCGGCGAGCAGGATCGACAGGAGCACCGTGACCGCGGCGGCGACCACGAAGACGCGCACGATCGCCAGCCGCTCGGCGTGGACGATCGCATCGATGTCGCCGGCCTCGGTCGAAAGCATCAGCGCGCCGTAGACGGTGCCGGCGCGCTGGATCGGCACGCCTACCGAGACGATCAGCTCGCCGCGGTCGGTAACGCGGACCAGGCTTTTCGGCGACCCGTCGAGCGCGCTGCCGACTTCGGAATAGCCCTTGCCGTTGGCGCTGCCGAGCTCTTCATAGAGCGGCAGGTCGCTCCGCTGGAGCCAGAGGTTGATGGTCTGCCAGACACGGTCGAGGAGCGACGGCGTCTCTTCATGGATGGGCGGGGGCGGCAGCTCGAAGCCGAGGATCTGTCCCCGCGAGTAGAGATGGCGCGAATCGATCATCAGCGAGCCGTCGCGGTCATAGACCCGCGCCCGCGTGCCGGTCGGCGTGATCAGCCGACGCAGGATCGGCGTCGCCCGCTCGGGATTGATCGCGAATTCGTAGGCGTCGAGCGGGTTGGCGGCGGCGGCGGGGCTCTGGCCCGAATAGAGGTCGAGGAGATTGTCGGGATCGATCGCCTTGGCGTTGGGATCCATCGTCGAGGACGCGGCGATCGCCCCGGCGATGATCTCGCCCTGGACGAGCAGGCTCCCGACCCGGGCATCGGTCAGCCCGGCGCGGAACTGATTGAGATAGAGGATGCCGGAGACGAGGACGACCAGAGCGGCAAGGTTGAGGACGACGATCCGCCGGGTCAGGCTCGAAAAGACATGAAAGCCGACGAAGCCCTGGACGATGGCGGGGAGGCGCCGCAAGCGTCGGACGCGCGGCACCGTCGCTGCCGCGCCCCGAACAGTCTGATCCTCGATCGTGGCCGTCATTCGGGTGTCTTGGCCGCCGCCCCGGCGCTCAGACCTCCTTGAAGCGATACCCTACGCCATAGAGAGTTTCGATCATGTCGAATTCGGGATCGACGACCTTGAACTTCTTGCGGAGCCGCTTGATGTGGCTGTCGATCGTGCGGTCGTCGACATAGACCTGGTCGTCATAGGCCGCGTCCATTAGCGCATTCCGGCTCTTCACCACGCCGGGCCGGTGGGCGAGCGCGTAGAGGATCAGGAACTCGGTCACCGTCAGCGTCACCGGCTGGCCGTTCCAGGTACAGGTATGGCGCTCCTGGTCCATCGACAGGGCGCCGCGGTCGAGCACCTTGGCCGCCTCGGTCTGCTTGGGCTGGCTCGCGTCGCGCGGCTGGAAGCGGCGGAGCACCGCCTTGACGCGCTCGACCAGGAGCCGCTGGGAGAAGGGCTTCTTGATGAAGTCGTCGGCCCCCATCTTGAGGCCGAACAGTTCGTCGATCTCGTCGTCCTTCGAGGTGAGGAAGATGACCGGCAGATCGGTCTTCTGGCGGAGCCGCCTGAGCAGCTCCATGCCGTCCATCCGCGGCATCTTGATGTCGAGGATGGCGAGGTCGGGCATGCCGGTCTGGAAGCCGTCGAGGGCCGAGGCGCCGTCGGTGTAGGTCTGAACCCGGTAGCCCTCCGATTCGAGGGCGATGGATACCGAAGCGAGAATGTTGCGATCGTCGTCGACCAGGGCGATCGTTGGCATGGTGAGCTCCGTATTCGGCGGGCGGCGCAACCCCACGCCAATCGGCGGGAATCCGCGAGCCTTGTCGCCAGGATTGCGCGGAAAATGTGGCGGGGACCTTAGCGGATCGGCGGCGCCGAGCCAACCCGCGCGCTGCGTCGATGGTTCTGCCGTCCCGTCCCCGCCTTCGGCGGGCAAGGAATTCCCTGCTCGCCCGGCTCCGGGACTGACCTTGCTTTCGCAATCGTTAACGCTAGCCGGCAATTTGCGCTCCGACTCTAAACGATGCTTGACCGGAATCGGCTAGTGTCCGCCGCGTCACGCCCATGGAACAATAACCCATGTCAAAAGCTACGCCCGCGGGGACGCTGTTGGGCGATATCGGAGCCCTTCGCGGTCTTCTCGATGCCGTGCCGAATCCGATTTTCATAAAGGACGCGAAAAGCCGATTCGTCATTGTCAACAAGGCGATGTGCGAATTGATGGGGCACGGTTTCGAGGAGCTGATCGGCCGCTCGGACAAGGATTTCGTCCCGGCGCAGCAGGCCGCGGTGTTCCGCGCCATGGACCTCAGGGTGCTCGAATTGGGCGAACCCAACGAGAACGAAGAGCTCATCACCAACGGCGCCGGCGAGCTCCGCACCATCGTCACCCGCAAGGCGCCGCTCGACCTCGCCGACGGCAGTCGGGTCATCGTCGCGTGCATTGCCGACGTGACGGAGTTCCGCCGTGCCGAGGCGCTAGTCCGCCACCATGCCGAGCATGACCACCTGACCGGCCTCGCCAACCGGGCACTTTTCCAACGCCAATTGCAGCAGGCGATCGTGACCTCGCGATCGGACGGCGTCGAGACCTCACTCCTTCTCATCGACCTCGACGGGTTCAAGGATGTTAACGACCTCAACGGGCATGCGGTCGGCGACGAGCTTCTGATTGAAATGGCGAGGCTGCTTTCCGCGCTCGCGGCGCCCGACGACGTGGTTGCCCGGCTCGGCGGCGACGAATTCGCGATCATCTCCCGCGGCGAGCAGCCGTCGTCGGCGGCTATTCTCGCCGACATCGTCATCGACCGCCTGTCGCGCCCGATGGCGATCGGTGGGCGTCAGGTCGATGTGACCGCCTCGGTCGGCGTCGCCTGCACCCTCGGACCCGCGGTCACCGGCGCCATACTCCTCCGCCAGGCCGACCTCGCGCTCTACAGCGCCAAGCGCCAGGGCCGCAATCGCTGGTGCCTGTTCGAGCCGGGCATGGAGGCGGTGCAGATCGCCAGCCGTTTCCTCGACGAGGAACTCCGCCTCGCCGAGGGCTGGCGGCACTTTGCGATTTGCTACCAGCCGATCCTGGCAATGGCCGATCTCCACGTCGTCGGCTTCGAGGCGCTGCTCCGCTGGCGCCATCCGATCCGCGGCGAGATCGCGCCGCTCCAGTTCATGGCCGCGGCCGAGCGCACCGGCCTCGTCCGCGCCCTGGGGGAATGGGCGCTCCGGCAGGCCTGTCTCGAGGCGGCCGGCTGGCCGGCGCAGCTGCGGCTCGCCGCCAACATTTCTCCCCGTCAATTCGCCGACCCGGCCCTGCCGCGGCTGGTCGACACGATCCTCCGCGAGACCGGAATCGATCCGGCCCGCATCGACCTCGAAATCACCGAGGCGGCGGTGATCAAGGACATCGACGACGCCGCCGACGTCTCGCGCCGGCTTCGCGATCTCGGCATCGGCCTTGTCCTCGACGACTTTGGCGCCGGCTATTCGTCGCTGCAGATCCTCAACGCGCTGCCGTTCGACAAGGTCAAGATCGACCGCAGCCTGATCAAGGACGTCGGACGGGTCGACCGCGCCGACGCGGTCCTCTGCGCCATGCTTCGCCTGGCGCGCGCGCTCGACCTTTGCGTCGTCGCCGAGGGCGTCGAGACCGAGGAGCAGATCGCGCTGCTCCGCCGCGAGGGCTGCGATGAGGTCCAGGGCTTCGCCTTCAGCGAACCGAAGCCGATCACGGCTTTCGACGTCTCCGCCCACCAGCTGACGCGGCGGCGAGCCTGACCGGGCTGCCGGCGCCGGCCGGCCGCCTCAGAGCACGTGGCCGTTCGAGGCGAAGACGTGGCAGCGCGCCGGGTCGAAGATCACTCCGACATTCTCGCCGGCCTTGGCTTTGACGTCGCCGTCGTCCTGCACGACGATCTGCCCGGCCGGCGTATCGACATACATGATCGTGGCGTTGCCGAGATGCTCGATGATCTGGATCGTGCCCGGCAGGCTGGCATTGGCTGCGCCGGCGGTGCTGATCCCGACATGCTCGGGCCGGATGCCGAGCTCCAAGCTGCCGTTCTTCTGGGCGGGCTTCCTGGTCTTCACCGTCACCTTGCCGCCGCCCTTGAGGTCGAGGGCGGCCGCGTCGCCCTCGGCGCCGCGAAGCTCGGCCGGGACGAAGTTCATCGTCGGGGAGCCGATGAAGGACGCGACGAACTTGTTCTCCGGCTGCAAGTAGAGGTCCATCGGCGCGCCGATCTGCGAAATCACGCCGTGATCGAGGACGACGATCTTGTCGGCCAGCGTCATCGCCTCGACCTGGTCGTGGGTGACGTAGATCATCGTCGCTTTGAGGTCCTTGTGGAGCTTGGCGATCTCGACCCGCATCTGGACGCGGAGCATGGCGTCGAGGTTGGAGAGCGGCTCGTCGAAGAGGAAGACCTCGGGCTCGCGGACCAGCGCGCGACCGATCGCGACGCGCTGGCGCTGGCCGCCGGAGAGCTGCGCCGGCTTGCGGTCGAGCAGCATCTCGAGCTGGAGCATGCGCGCGACTTCGAGCGTCCGCCGCTCGATCAGGTCCCTGGGCGCCTTGGCGACGCGGAGCGAGAACGAGATGTTCTGGCGGACCGTCATGTGCGGGTAGAGCGCATAGGACTGGAACACCATGGCGATCCGCCGCTTGGCCGGCGGGACGTTGGTGACATCGACCCCGCCGATATAGATGGTGCCCCTGGTGACGACCTCGAGGCCGGCGATCATCCGGAGCAGCGTCGATTTCCCGCAGCCGGAGGGGCCGAGCAGGGCGCAGAACTCGCTGCGCTCGACGCTGAGGTCGAGGTCCTTGATGGCTTCGACGGTGCCGTAGTTCTTCTTGACGCCCCGCAGTTCGACTTCCACTGCCGCTTCTCCCTTGTTCCCGGCTTCCATCAACCGACGGCGCCGGTCACTCTAGTTTTCCGGAATCCATACCAGCATTTGGCCCGGCCCGCGATTGCACCAGAGATAGTAGGGGATCGCGGTCAATTTGGCAGTCCCCAGCTTCGGCGGAGCCTGAGCGATAGAGATTGCCGTCCCAATCGTCGGTCTCCGCGACCTCGGCGTCGGCGATGACCGTGACGATGCCGTCGAAAAGGTCGCCTCGCTCGACCGCGTTCGAGGCCGGCGGTCGCGCGGCAGGCGCAGCCGCTTCACCGGCAGGTTGCCGTTGTCGGCCTGCTCGGCGCAATAGACCAGCGGCCCGCGCCTGATCGCGACCCGGCCGACATCGGCGCGCACGTCCGGGTGGGCATAGATGCGCTCGACCGGCATCGGCAGGTCGAGTTCGACCACGTCGCCGGCCTTCCACTCGCGCCGGATTTCGACATAGCCGAGCGATCGCCTTGCGGTGTCGACCGGCTCGCCGTTGAGCCGCATGCGTCTCGCCGCCGCGCCCAGCCGGGAATGCGGAGCTTCAGGGCGAAGGCGGCCGGCGCCTCCGGCTCGACCGCGATCCTGATCTTGCCCGACCACGGATAGTCGGCGACCTGCCGGATGGTCACGCGCCGGCCGCCGAGCTCGAGGCGGGCGGTGTTGCCGCCATAGAGGTGGACGGCGATCGTGTCGTCGCCGGTCGAATAGAAATAGCCGCCGACCGAGGCGACGAGGCGCGACACGTTCATCGTGCAGCACGGGCAGGGATGCCATTCCCAGCGCGTGTCGGCGCCGTTCGATTCGAGCCGGTTCTCGTAGAAATAATGGGTGCCGTCGCGGGACAGGCCGGAGAGCGCGCCGTTGAACAGCGCCAGCTCCATCACGTCGGCATATTTGCCGTCGCAGTCGAGATTGAGCATGCGCTGCGCCCAGAAGATCAGCGCCACCGAGGCGCAGGTCTCGGCATAGGCGGTGTCGTTCTCGAGATCGTAGTCCTCGGTGAAGCCCTCGTTCGAGGCCGACGGCCCCAGGCCGGCGGTCACGTACATCCGCTTCGAGGTGACGTCCTTCCACAGGACCTCGCAGGCCCGCTTCAGCGCCGCGTCGCCGAGGTCGGCGGCGAGGTCGGCCATGGCGGAGTACATGTACATCGCCCGGACGGCATGGCCGACCGCCTTGTCCTGCTCGCGCACCGGCTTGTGCGACTGGCTGTATTCGTAGGTCTTGAACCAGTACTTCTTCGGATCGTCGCCGCGCGCCAGCGCCTCGACGTCGAAATAGTGCGGCGGCTGCCGGCCGCGCTCGTCGATGAAATAGACGGCGAGGTCGAGGTGCTTCTTGTCGCCGAGCAGGCGGTAGAGCTTGACCAGCGCCAGTTCGATCTCCTGGTGGCCGCAATAGCCGTGCTTCTGGCCCGGCCCGGGGCCGAGCACCGCGGCGATGTGGTCGACATAGCGGAGCATGATGTCGAGGAGCTTCCGCCGTCCGGTCGCCTGGTAGTAGGCGATGGCGCCTTCGAGCATGTGGCCGGCGCAATAGAGTTCGTGCCGGTCGCGGAGATTGGTCCAGCGCTTGTCCGGCTCCCGGCCGAGATACCAGCAGTTCAGATAGCCGTCCGGCGCCTGCGCCTTCTCGAGGTCGTCGACGATCGCGTCGATCTGCGCCTCGATGTCGGCGTCGCGGCGGTGGGCGAGCGCATAGCTCGCCGCCTCGATCCACTTGCCGACGTCGGAATCCCAGAAGACCTGGGTCGACATGCCGTGGCTGCCGACCGGGATGCGGAGCGGCGGCGCCGGCTTCGGCAGCTTGAGCGAGTCGAGGATGCCGTACTCGACCAGGCGCACATGCTGGCTCGGGATGGTCGCGGTCAGCACCGTGTCGAGGCGCTCGCGCCAGAAGCGCGCCGTCCATGGTCACGTTGGTGAAATTGACCGGCGTCAGTCTGCGTCATCGTCTCTCGACCTTTCGTTTCGACTTCGCACCGCCCGGATCAGCGCCATGCACCCGCCCGGGCCGCGCTCCGCAGGAATCGCGGACGACGAGCGCTGCAGGGCAGGCGGTGGACGCCGTGGAGCGCGCTCGCCGGCGATCAGCCGCATCAGGTGCCGGCCGGCCTCGCGGCCGAGCTCGCTGAGGTTCATGTCGACCGTGGTCAGCGGCGGTCGCGTCGCTTCGGCGATGATCTCCCAGTTGTCGAAGCCGACGATCGACACCGCGTCGGGAACGACGATGCCGCGTTCGCGCAGCGCATCGGCGACGCCGCGGGCGATCTGGTCGTTGCCGCAGAAGATCGCGTCGGGCGGCGGGCGTCGGCCGCGGAAGAGCTGGGCGACCGCCTCGCGGCCCCAGCCCTCCGACCAGACGCCGGGAAGGTAGAAGCCCTCGGGTTCGTCGAGGCCGTGCCGGCGCCAGCGTCTTGCGGTAGCCGTCGCGGCGGAGCCGCACCGCCTCGAAGCGCTCCGGGCCGGTGACGTGGGCGATCCGCTTCCGGCCGAGCCGGGCGAGATGATCGACGGCGAGCACCGCGCCGCCCTCGTCGTCGGGGATCAGGCAGCAGGCCGTCAGGCATCGTCGGTCTGCGAGAAGACGTAGAGCACCGGCAGGCCGGGCGCCGGCACCTCGAGCTGCGCGCGCCGGTCGGCGCGCCGGGCGGTGACGACGATGCCGTCGACGCGCTTGGCGAGCAGCGATTCGACGTGCTGCGCCTCGCGCTCGGGATCGTCGGTGGCGTTGCACATGAAGACCGCGATGCGGCTGTCGGTGAGGCACTCCTCCAGCCCCTCCATGATCGGGATGGTGAAGCGGCCGAACGAGTCGGTGGAGATCAGGCCGACCGTGAAGGTCTGGCCGCGATGCAGGCTCTGGGCGAGGTCGTTCGGGCGGAAGCCGAGTTCGCGCGCCGCCGCGATCACCCGCTCGCGCGTCTCCTGGCGGAGGCTGCCGTTGTTGTTGAGCGCCTTCGACACGGTGCCGACGCTGACCTCGGCCAGGCGCGCGACGTCGCGGATGGTCGGCCGGCCGCCATGCGGCCGGCCGTGGCGCCGCGCTGCCGGTCGGCGACGGTCGCCGTTGCCGGCTGCGTCAGCCATCGCCGTTGCGCCCTCATTTCACGGCTCCGCTCAGGAAGCCGGAGACGTAGTATTTCTGGAGGAGCAGGTAGAAGAGCACGCAGGGGATGATCGAGATGGTGATTCCGGCCTGCAGCATCCCCCAGTCGGTGCCGCCGATGCTGGTCTCCTGGCGGGCGTTGGCGAGGACGAGCGGCAGCGTGAAGGTCGATGCCGCGGTTCATGATGACCAGCGCGCCGAGGAATTCGTTCCACGAGGTGATGAAGGCGAACAGCGCGACCGTGACGATCGCCGGCCGGATCGCCGGCATGTAGATGCGCATCAGCACCTGCCAGCTGGAGCAGCCGTCGATCACCGCCGCTTCCTCGAGTTCGCGCGGCACCGCCTCGAAGCTGTTGCGCATGATGTAGACGCTGAACGGGATCTGGATCGCGGTGTGGACGATCGCGAGGCCGACCAGCGTGTTGGTCAGCCTCAGCGTCGCGAACATGAAGAAGATCGGCGTGAGCAGCGCCTGGTAGGGGATGATCAGGGCGAGGAGCAGGAAGACGAAGAAGAACTCCTTGCCCGGGACCGGGAAGCGCGCCAGCGCATAGCCGGCGGGAATGGTCAGCGCCGAGGCAGAAGAGCGATCGTCAGGAAGCGCGGTCGCCGCCGCTGTTGAAGAGATAGGTCGGCAGCCCGTCCTGGTAGTCCCAGAGCCGCTGCGTAGCTGTCGAGGCTGAAGGCGTGCGGGAAATAGGTCGGCGGCATCGCCGCCGCCTCGATGCGTCGACTTGAGCGAGCGCCAGCACCGAGACCACCAGCGGCGCCAGCATGCACCGCGCAGATCGCGACGCAGATCGCGCCGAGCAGGTACTTGCTTCGGCCGTGCCAGACGCGCGCGACGCGCGACCGCGCGCTCGCCGAGATCCGGTCCGCCGGAAGGTGTATTCGGCGCGGTCAGCGGGCATCTGCCTCAGTCGGCGCTCACGCGTGGGTCCGCCGGGTCAGCACCATCTGGACCACGGTGCAGGCGAGCACGATGACGGCGAGGATCAGCGACAGCGCCGCGCCGTAGCCGAGCTTCAGGTAGGGGAACGAATTGAGGTAGACCCAGAAGACCGACGTGGCGGTCTTGTTGAAGGGCTGCCCGGCGGTCATCAGGAAGAACTGGTCGAAGGCGAGCAGCGAGCCGATGACGCTGAACAGCGTGACGAGCAGGATGGTGCGCACGGTCAGCGGCAGGGTGATCCGGCGCACGCGCTGCCAGTAGCCGGCGCCGTCGACCATCGCCGCCTCGTCGATTTCGCGCGGGGATCGCCTGGATGGCGGCGACGAAGAGCAGCATGCCGAAGCCGATCACCTTCCAGACGATCGAGACGATCACCGCCCACAGCGCGCGGTCGGCGTCCTCGCCGAACCAGACGATCGGCTTCTCGACGATGCCGAGGTCGAGCAGCATGCCGGTTGACCAGCCCGAAGTCGTAGCTGAACAGCCAGTACCAGAGCAGGCTCGACACCGCCGAGGCCGATCACCACCGGCACGAAGACGACGGCGCGGGTGAGCGTGCGGAGCGGCGTGTTGTTCGGCGACCAGCAGCGCGATCAGGTAGCCGCCGATCATCAGGATCGGGGTGATGTAGAGCGTGTATTTGAGGGTGAAGCCGAGCGAGGTCCAGAACTGGCGGTCGTTCCAGGCCTTCACGAAGTTGGCGACGCCGACCCATTTCGGCGGCTCGATGATCGACCAGTTGTGGAACGACATCCAGACCATCTGGACGAACGGATAGGCGGTGAAGACGAGCGACGAAGAGCGAGCGCCGGGCGCGAGATAGAGCAGCCCGATGAGCTTGCCGTGTCGCGTCGCGTACATGCCTGGTCCCCGCGCTGCCATCGCGTTTCGCCGGCCGGATCCGCCAGTGGCGCTCGTCGACCGGCTTCGAAACGGTCGCGGCGCATTCCGCGGAGGCGCCGCGAGCTCGCGTGCTCGATGGCCGCCGCGCTACTGGCGCGGCGATCGCCTTCATCTGCTCCTTGGCGTCGGCGATGATCTGGTCGAGATCGTCGTCGGTGTAGTAGGCGCGCTGCAGCATCTGCAGCCACGGCCCCTGCGGCGAGTTGATCTGCTCGAAGAAGGTCAGCGTGTAGGGCGTCTGCCCGACCGCCAGCGCCTTCGCCACGTCCTGCACCAGCGGCTCGGCCTTGAAGTACTGGTTGTCGGCCATGTCCGAGCGGGTGGTCAGGTTGAGGAGCTTGGCATAGCCCTCGACCTGCACCTCGTCCGAGAGGATGAACTTCATGAAGTCGACCGCGTCGTCGACCCGCTTCGAGCCCTTCGGGACGACGACGAGGTCGCCGCCGATGAAGGAGGCGGCCGAGCCGGGCTCGATGCCGGGCAGCAGCGCTGATGCCGAACTTCATGGTCGGGTTCTGGTCGCGGGCCAGCGTGATGTTGAAGTTGCCGGTGCCCATCATGCCGACCTTGCCGGAGCCGAACTGCAGGTGGAACGTCTCGCCGTTCTCGGCGCGGGCGCTCTCATGGACGTCGCCGGCCTTGATCATGGTCGCGAGCCCACTGCGAGCACCTGCTTGACGCCGTCGCCGACGAGCGGCTCGTCGCCGGCGCCGGCGGCCTCGATCTTGGCGCCGGAGGCCCACATCAGCGGACCGACGGTGAAGATGTTGCAGCCGGCGCAGGAGCCGGGCAGGTAGTAGCCCTTGATGTCGCCGCCGAGCGCGGTGATCTTGTCGGCATAGTCGCGCAGTTCGGCGAGGCTCGTCGGCGGCTTGTTCGGGTCGAGCCCGGCCTTCTCGAAGAGATCCTTGTTGTAGAAGAGCGCCGAGACGTCGGCGTAGAGCGGCACGCCGTAGAGGCGGCCGTCCCAGGTCGCCACCGTCATGTGGCCGGGGCTCGCGGTCTTCAGCTCGGGCCAGTCCTTGATCTTGTCGGTAATGTCGACGAGCTGCCCGGCCTTCTCGAACTGCGGCGCGTAGATGAGGTCCATGCCCATCAGGTCGGGCACTTCGCCGGAGGCGATGGCCTGGGCGAGCTTCGCCACCATTTCGGCGTGCGGGATGTAGGTCAGGTTGATCTTCCGGTCGGGATTCTTGGCGTTCCACATCTCGACGAGCGTGTCGACCATGCCCTTGTTGCCGCCGCTGCGCTCCCACATCACCAGGTCTTCGGCGCCTGGCCGGCAGCGAGGCGGCCAGGTAGAGCGACGTCGCGAGTCCTGCCGCCGCAGCAGTCAATACCTTGGAAAGTCTCATCTTTTCCTCCCGTTCGTGACGATTCTCAGTGGTTGGCGCTTGCTTGCTCCTTTCGATCCCGCGCGGAACCGACGGCCCGCGCGGATTTCTGGCGCCCGCGGCGGGATTTCCCCCAAATACGGCCGATTTCGGCCGAATTTCGGAAAAGCTTTTCCTAGTCCATTACGCCATGAAAGGCGGCATCTGACAAGGTGCAAATTCACGAAATTATGCCCGTGCGGCGGGGAATCGCGGGGGAATGGTGCGGCATCCTTACCGGCCACGAGTTCGCTTCGCGGACGGTGCTTAGGGCCTCTATGCCCATTCATTTTCCGCAATTTTCGGAAACCGAGGTCGCGGCTCCTCCGCGAGTTGGCGCCAAGGAGAACGGGCGCGAAGGCATCCGGGCGAGCGTAGAGCACGCTATTTGCAATAATTGCGAATTGAGTAAGCGGTTTGTCGTCCGTGGCGGTTCTTAGGAAAACGGTTTCTCAAATCGACGCCCGGAGGCCGGGCAAAGGGGGACCGTTCAGGTCGAGGCGCGGAAGGCGCGTTCGAGCATCGAGAGACACTCGGCGGCTTGCTTGCGCGAGGCTTCCTCCTCCCAGCGTGCGGAGATTTCGCGGAGATCGCGGATCGCCGCGTCGACTGCGGTCAGGAGGTCGATTTCCTCCTCTTCTTCCGCCGGGTCGACCCTCGGCCGGAAGACAATGATGTCTGCCATTCGCCCCCCAAACAGACGCTGACCGCGAATCAGGACGCCGCGGACCGGCATTGGGCCAGCCAAGGGTTAACCGGCAGTGATCACCGATCGGCGCCGAGGATGCCGGGCACCTCCGGCGCACAGGGATGAATTCGGCCGGCGGCCTTGCGCGCCGGCCCCGGCCCGTGCTTGGAAGAGGCCCGCGTCGGCCACCTTCGGGCGGCGCGGTCTTTTGGCATGGGTGAGGCAATGGACTTGAAACTGGGGCGCAGCGCCTGGGTCGTGGTCTGCGACGGCCGCAAGGTCGTGCTCCTCGAGAACATCGGCGACGCCGAATATCCCGACCTCAGGACGCGCGACGCAGAGGCGCACGAGGACGCCCCGACCAGCGCCCTCGGGACCGACCGGCCGGGAAAGGTCCAGCCGAGCGTCGGCACGGCGCGGAGCGCCGTCGAGCAGACCGACTGGCACGACCGCGAGGAGGAGGCATTCCTTCACAAGCTTGCCGCCCGCCTCGACCGGGCGGTGGAGGAGGGCGCCGTCAAGGCCCTCGTCATCGTCGCGCCGCCGCGGGCCCTCGGCATGATGCGCAAGGCCTACACCGCCCGGTTGAAGGGCGCCGTCGTCGCCGAGGTCGACAAGGACCTCGTCGCCCATCCGGTCGGCGATATCGAGGAACACCTGTTCGGCCCGCGCCGGCGGAGCTGAGCGGGGACCCGGCTATCGCGGCGACAGCTCGGCGATCAGGCCGTTCGCCGCCTGCACGACCTTATCGAAGGCGGCAAAATCGTACTTGTTGATCGCGACGAAGACGCCGACACCGCGGTTCGGCGCGAAGGCGACATAGCTCAGCACGCCCCGGAAACCGCCGGTCTTCTCGAGGATCAGCGGCCGGTTGGCCTCCGGTGCAAGCACGATCCAGCCGAGGCCGATCGCGCTGATCGGGCCGAACTCCTCGACGCCGGAAATCGGCTTCAGTCCGTCGGGCTGGAGGTAGACGGCGTGGTCAAGCAGGCGGAGTTCGGCGCCCTTTGCCGAGAATCGGTCGAGGTGCCAGCCCAGCCATTTGAGCATATCGTTGGCGGTCGAGATCAGGCTGCCCGAACCCTCGACCATCGGGGTGGTGACGGTCTCGGGCACGGCGCTGCCGTCCGGCAGGTGGCCCTGGAGCGCCCGGCTCATGTCGGCGCCGTGGAGATTGAAGCCGGTGCTGGTCATGCCGGCAGGATCGAGCACCCGCTCCTTGAGGAGCGCCGCGTATGGCTTGCCTGCGGTGTTGGAAAGCGCGATCGCCAGGAGGTCATAGGCGAAGTTGGAGTAGAGGATGCCGCTGCCGGGCGGGAAGAGCAGCGTCTTCTTTTCAAGCGCCGCGAGCAGCTCCCCCTCGGTCTTGGCCTGGATGTCGCCGCTGAAGTCGTCGGGCGCCCGGTACTCGCGCGGCAGCCCGGAAGCATGGGTGGCAAGGTCGATGAGGCGGATGGCGTTGCCGTCGAGCGTTGGCACCTCGACCGGGACGCCGAGGTGTTGCGCAAGCGGATCGGCGAAGCCGACGACGCCGTCGGCGACGAGGCTCGCGAAGGTCGCCCCGGTGAAGACTTTGCTGATCGAGCCGATCGGAATCAGCGTGTCCCCGTCCGGGGCGGCGCTGTCGGTGTCGGAGGCGCGGCCGGCGCCGAGCACCACGGTCTCACCGTCGCGAACCGCGCCCACGACGAATCCCGGAACATCGGCTTCGACCGCAAGCAGCGATTCGGTGAAGCCGGTAACTTCGCGGAGGAGCGCGTCGTCGGCGTGCGCCCCCGGCGTCGCCGCAAAGAGCGCAAGGCCGGCAAGCGCGGCAGAAAACGGCCCGGTCATGGTCTGCTTCATCGGTCGGTTCCCTCCTTTTCGGCCGCGCTCGCGCTGCGGCGCGGCCACAGATAGACGATGAGGAGCACCGCCGGCCCGAAGGTCAAGGCGGCGTCCGCGAGGTTGAACACGAACAGCGTCCAGCCCCCGACATGGAGGAGGAGGAAGTCGACCACGTGTCCATGCGCGATCCGGTCGATAAGGTTGCCGAGCGCCCCGCCGATGATGAGGGCGTAGCCGACGGTCGCCGCCCGGCCGCCCTCCTCGGCGCGGTGCCACAGGACGAGGACGACGATGGTGATGGCGAGCGTGAGCGCGATCAGGGGCAGCCCGCCGAAGCCGGCAAGGAAGCTGAAGGCGACGCCGGGATTGTGCACGCGATAAAGGGCGAGGATCGGCAGAACCTCGATGCCTTCGCCGGGTGGAAGCCTGGCTTCCGCGATCTGCTTCGCCAGCTGGTCGGCCGCGATCGTGACGGCAATGATGCCGAGGCCGAGTGGCGATAGCGGGCCGTCGGGCTTGTGGTGCTCAGCCATCGATCGCGAGCTCGTTCCGCATGATCTCGAAGAGCATCACGCCGGTTGCGACCGCGAGGTTGAGCAAATCGGCCTTGCCCGCCATCGGGATCTTCGCGAGCGCCTCGCAGGCCGCGGCGAGATCCGGCGTCAGTCCGGCCTGCTCGCCGCCCATCGCCAGAAGCACCGGCCGCCGGTAGTCGATGGCGCGGTAGTCGGTGGCGGAGTCGAGATGGGTCCCGACCACCAGTCCGGGCCAGCGCGCCCGGAGGATCGTGAAATCGCCGTTGCTCGCGCGGCTGAGCGGCACGTGGAAGATCGATCCCATCGTCGCGCGGACTGCCTCGACCGAGAACGGATCGACCGTATCGCCGACGAGGATGACGCCGGCAGCACCCACCGCGTCGGCGGTCCGGATGATGGTGCCGAGATTGCCCGGGTCGCGCACCGCTTCGAGCGCGACATAGACCGCGTCAGGCTCCGGGCGGATCGTGTCGAACGGGGTCAGCCGCTGCTCGAAGACGCCCAGAACCGATTGAGGATTTTCGCGCCGGGCGATCTTGCCGAGCACCGCCTCGTTCACCGAGACGACGTCGCCGCCGCGAGCCCGCGTGGTGGTGGCGAGTCGCTCGACCAGCCGCTCGTTGGCGACGCGCGCCGAATGGACGAATTGCCGGATGGTCCAGCCGGCGTCGACGGCGTCGGCGACAAGCTTCAGCCCCTCGGCGACGAACAGCCGGCTCGCCTTGCGGTTCTTGGCAAGCGCCAGTCCGCGGATCTCCTTGACGATCGGATTGGCGAGGCTGGTGATGTGCACCACCTTGCCCGGCGCCGCCGGCCCGCCCCGGTCATCCATGGGGAGACCAGCGCGAAAAAAGCGAGGTCGACAGGCCGCGGCCGCCGCCCTCCTCCCGGATCACCAGTTCCCCCGATTCGAGGTGGCCGCCGCGATCGGCGAGACACTCCGCCGCGAGCTCATGGATCGACAGGAACGAGGCCCGGATCGAATAGGCGGTGAGGATGAGAAAGAGCGGCCGCTCCGAGAGGAGCCGCACCGTCGCGCGAAGCAGGCCGGGAAGATCGGTGAAGATATCCCAGACCTCGCCCTTCGGGCCGCGCCCGAATTTCGGCGGATCGAGGATGATGCCGTGATAGCGGTTGCCGCGCCGTTCCTCGCGCTCGACGAATTTCGGCGCATCCTCGCAGATCCAGCGGATCGGAAGGTCGTTGATCCCGGCGGTCGCCTGGTTCTCCCGGGCCCAGCCGATCGCCTTCTTCGAGGCGTCGATATGCACGACCTCGGCGCCGGCGCGGGCGGCGATCAGCGAAGCGATGCCGGTGTAGCCGAAGAGGTTCAGGACCTTCGCGCGGCCGGCATGGCGGAGCTTCGCCTCGATCCAGTCCCAGTGCACCGCCTGCTCGGGAAAGACGCCGACATGGCGGAACGAGGTGAAGCGGCCGAGGAAGCGGATGCCGTCATAGGCCATCGGCCAGGTTTCGCCGAGCGGCTTCCGATAGCGCCAGCGTCCGTCCGCCTCATCCTCGCCGATGCCGACGAAGGTGGCGTCGGCGGCGTCCCATTCGGCGGCCGGCCGGCGCGGGGTCCACAGCGCCTGCTCCTCCGGCCTGACGATCGCGTATCGGCCGTAGCGCTCGAGTTTCCGTCCGTGTCCGGAATCGAGGAGGGCGTAGTCGCTCCACCCAGCGGTCTCGAGCATGACCGGTGTTCGGGTCACGAGCCCCGAGGCCGCGGCACGCCGAGGAGCCTCCGATTGCCGGATCGTACCAGCCACCATTGAGATTGCCGCCATCCCCGCGTCTTGGATGCGTATCTAGGGGGTGCGGGCCGGCAAATCCAACCCTTGCCGTCCGCGCGGCGCTTGTGCAAGCATACCGGCGACAATCCGGACCGGCCGCCGCCTGCATTTTTCGGGATCGGGCAGCGGACGTTTCCCGCGAAATCGGTTGAGAAGACTGCGACAGGTCGGACACCGACCGCTCGGGGCCGCCATCCATGGAAATGTCAGGGCAGAACAGGATTCCGGCGAGCCGGGAGAAGGTGTGGGCCGCCTTGAACGACCCTGCCATTCTCAAGGCATCGATTCCCGGCTGCCAGTCGCTGGAGAAGGTGTCCGACACCGAGATGACCGCGGTCGTCCAGGCCAAGGTCGGACCGGTCAAGGCGACCTTCAACGGTCATGTCACGCTTTCCAATATCGACCCGCCCAAGGGCTATACCATTGCCGGCGAAGGCAAGGGCGGCGTCGCCGGATTCGCCAAGGGCGGGGCCGACGTCAAGCTCGCCCCGGACGGCGACGGCACGATGCTCAGCTACAAGGTCAACGCCCAGGTCGGCGGCAAGCTCGCGCAGATCGGCGGCCGGCTGATCGACGCCACCGCCAAGCAGATGGCCGACCAGTTCTTCACTGCCTTCGCCGCCAATGTCGCCGGGCCGCCGCTTGCGGCCGCCGACGACGGCGAGACGGCGGTCGAAGCCGACGTGATCAACGATCCGGAGGTCACTGCCGAGGCGGTCGAGGAAAGGCTCGAAGTCGCAGCCGGCCGCGGCGTGCTCGGCGGTCCCTATGTCTGGGGCCTGCTCGCCATCGTGGTGATCATGGCCCTTATACTTATATTCCGCTGAAAGACGGGTGTCGGGAATGATTGCGGTGCGCGTGAAAATCAATGGCAAGGAGGCCTCGGTGGAAGTCGAGGACCGGACGCTTCTCGTCGAGCTGTTGCGTGAGACGTTACACCTGACCGGCACCCATGTCGGCTGCGACACCTCGCAGTGCGGCGCCTGCGTCGTGCATGTCGACGGCATCGCCGTGAAGTCCTGCACGATGTTCGCCGCCCAGGCGAATGGCGCCGAGATCCTGACCATCGAGGGGGTCGCAAACGGCGAAGAGCTCCATCCTATGCAGCGCGCCTTCCATGAGAATCACGGGCTGCAGTGCGGCTTCTGCACGCCGGGCATGATCATGACCGCGCTCGACATGGTGCGGCGGCTCGGCCATGACCTCGACGAGGCGGCGATCCGGCACGAGCTCGAAGGCAATCTCTGTCGCTGCACCGGTTACCAGAACATCGTCAAATCCATCAAGGCGGGCGCCGCCGCGATGGCCGGTTGAGGACGAGGCCGCGCCATGTATGAGACCCGCTACCATCGTCCGTCGAGCCTCTCCGAGGCGGCGAGGATTTTCGCCGATGCCTCCGATCCGCGCTATCTCGCCGGCGGCCAGACGCTGATCCCGACCATGAAGCAGCGGCTCGCGGCGCCGACGGATGTGATCGATGTCGCCGGCATCGCCGAGCTCAAGGGAATCTCGGTCAGCGCCGATGCGGTCACCGTGAGCGGCGCCGCCACCCATGCCGCGGTTGCCGCCTCCGACGGGGTGCGGAAGGCGATTCCCGCCCTCGCCGACCTCGCCGCGATGATCGGCGACCCGGCGGTCCGCCATCGCGGCACGATCGGCGGCTCGCTCGCCAACAACGACCCCGCGGCCGACTACCCCGCCGCGGTGCTCGGACTGAACGCAACCATCCGCACCGACAAGCGCGAGATCCTTGCCGAGGATTTCTTCCAGGGCCTGTTCTCGACCGGGCTCGATCCCGGCGAGATCATCACCGCCGTCGTCTTTCCCGTGCCCGCCAAGGCGAGCTACGCCAAGTTTCGCAATCCGGCCTCGCGCTACGCGATGGCCGGGGTTTTTGTGGCGAAGCTCAAGGACGGCGCGATCCGGGTGGCGGTCACCGGAGCGGGCGGCAACGGCGTCTTCCGCTCCGCCGGGATCGAACGGGCGCTGACCGCATCGTGGACCCCGGAAGCGATCGAGGCGGTGACCATCGACCCCGAGGACATGCTCTCCGACATCCACGGTTCCGCCGCCTACCGCGCCAACCTCGTCAAGGTCATGGCCAGGCGGGCCGTCGCCGCGATGGCCTGACGCACCGCCATCCGGCGGTTTCGCCCACAGCCCCGTTCACAGTCGAGTTGCCCAAGGCGGGCGGGTTTCCGCCCCTGCCGCCATGGCCGGTGGTGGGAACTTTCTCTCGGACGAGAGTGTTGATAGCGGCGCCGCGAGAGCGCGCAATCCTGGTAGTGTGACCGTCGCGATGGACCGGATCTTTTCGATTTGCTCGGCGAAGATCGCCCTCTGGACCGGAAGCAGCATCGCCTTCGGGCTGGCCGTCCTCTCCGTGCTCGTCTGGGCGGGCTTCGGCCCGGCGACGGGCTATTCCGACAACTGGATGCTGGTGATCAACACCGGGACGACCATCGTGACGTTCCTGATGGTCTTTCTCATCCAGGCTTCGCAGAACCGCGATACCGCCGCCCTCCAGATGAAGCTCGATGAATTGATCCGCGCCACGCGCGGCGCCGATGACGCCCTGATCGACATCGAGACTCTGTTGCCGGAGGAAATCGAGGCGCTGCGGGCCCGCTATGCGCGGATTGCCGAGAAGGCCCGCGCCCTCGGCATAGACTTCCCGAATCCCCCGGAGCCGCGGAAGACCGCCTCCGGCCAGGGCGACCGGCCCGAACGCCGTCCGGCGGCGCCGCTCCTCAGGCCCGCGAAGTCCGCCTGAAGCCGCGGCAGCCGGCCGGCAGTGGCTTCAGTCGCCGTAGCCGGGGGGCGGCGTGAACGCGAAGTAGTCCTTTTCGATCAGCCCGGCAAAGCCGATACAGGCGAGGTCGCCAAAGGCGGGCCCGACAATCTGGACGCCGACCGGCAGGCCGCGCGGCGTCAGGCCGATCGGCCCCACGGTCGCGGGGAGGTTGGCAAGAGTTGAGATGCCGGCCCAGAAGAACTGATCGGTGAACGGAATCGACTGGCCGTTGATGGTGATACTGCGCTGATAGAGTTCGGCGCCCTGGTCATGCGGAAATGCCGCGGTCGCCGCTGCCGGGCAGAGCAGGAGATCATAGTCCCTGAAGAATTCCGCCCACTTGTAGCGGAACCGCTCCCGATCTTCGTCGGCATCGAGCCAATCGCGGTGTGAGATCGTATTGGCTCTGACCATGCGGGCAAAGTAGCTGTCGTCTCCGCCCGGCAGAGTGCGTGCGGCTTCGAGCTGCCGCGCGAAAACCTCGGGAGAATGCCGCCGCGCGGTCGCCGAACGCAGCAGCCGAATGTAGGTGGCGTGCGCGGCGTCCATGTCGATATCGGGAAGGGCGCGGTCGCTGACGCTCGCGCCCTGTCGCGCCAGGAAATCGGCGAGCGCCTGGAGCAGATCCTGAACCTCGCGGTCGACGTCGCAGTTGCGGTTGCTGGTCATCACCGCCACGCGAAACTCGGAAAGACGGCGCTTCGCCGGCTTGGGCAGCATCAGGTTCCAGCCCGGCGCGTCGAGGACATCGGGTCCGGCCATGATCGGCAAGGCCGCCGCGAGGTCGGCGGCGCTCCGCGCCATCGGACCCGAGACGAAGAAATCGACCGGCGCAACCCGGCCCGGGCCTGCCTGGCCGCGCGTCGGCACGATTCCCTGCGTCGGCTTGTGGCCATAGACGCCGCAATAGTGCGCCGGGCTTCGGATCGAGGCGCCGATGTCGCTGCCGGCCTCGAGCGGCGTCAGGCCGGCGGCGAGCGCGGCCGCCGAGCCGCCGGAAGACCCGCCCGGCGACCGCGCCGGGTCCCACGGATTGTTGGTGGTGCCGTAGAGCGGGTTGAAGGTCTGCCAGTCGGCGAGCAGCGGCGGCACATTGGTCTTGGCGAAAATGATCAGCCCCGCCGCGAGCAGCCGGTCGACGGCAACCGCGTTCTCGGACGGATAATTGTCCTTGTGCGAATCGAGCCCCCAGGTCGAGGGCAGGCCGACGACATCATAGGAATCCTTGATGGTCATCGGCACGCCGTGAAACGGCCCCCAGGAACTCGCCGCGCGCGAGCGCTGCGTCCGCCTGCCTGGCGCGGACCCGGGCCCCTTCCATGTCTTCGGCAACGACCGCGTTGAGGCCCGGATTGAAGCGCTCGATCCGCTTCCAGAAGTGCTCCAGGGCTTCGAGCGAGCCGATTTTCCCGGTCCGGATATCCTCGGCGAGGGCGACGGCCGGCTTGAAGGCGATGTCGGGCCTGTCTGCCATGACTCAGGGCCTCACCGCCCCGGCAAGGGCCGGCCGGCGGCGGCCGTTGATCGGTCCGCGCGGCCGTCCCGCGCCTTGCCGGTCAAATCCCGCTCGTGCGGTTGGGGTCGGCCGGGCTGCCGAACGGCACGCGCTTCCGGAAATCGGCCGCGGCTTCGCCGTGCGTCGCGAAGCGCACGCCGGAATGCCGGAGGACGTGAACGATCAGCCGCTCGAGCGCCATCAGGACATGCGGACGAACGCAGGCATCGGGATGAACGCAGATCGGATAGACCGCCTGGTCGAGGTTTCGGTAGACCCAGTCGAAATGGTCGAGCCAGATTTGTCCGATCTCCTGCCCGGTGAGCCATCCCTGGCTGTTGGGCAGCGTCTTGACGAAGATCGTCGCAGACGCGTCGGACAGGTGCCAGCTCGGTGAAATCTCGACGATGTCGACCTCCTCTCCGGCCTTCCACGGCTTCATCCAGTCGGTCGCCGGCTTCGTGTAGTCGATCTTCGTCCAGCTATCCCCCTTGCGCAGATAGTAGGGACTGAAATCCTCCTCCAGCATGCTGGTGTCGCAGGTGAGCCCTCGCGAAAGCAGCAGGTCGATCGTGTTGTCGCTGAACTCGCACCACGGCGCCGCATAGCAGGTCGGCTTCGCGCCGGTCAGCGAGGTGGCGAGCTCGATGCTCTTGTCGAGCACGTCGGCCTCCTGCTGGCGGCTCATCGCCTGGGGATTTTCGTGGAGATAGCCGTGGATGCCGATCTCGCTGCCCGACTCGACGATCATGTCGGTGGCCCGCGGAAAGCTCTCCATCGAATGACCGGTGATGTGCCAGGTCGTCCGTACCCCGTAGCGGCGAAACAGCTCGAGGAGCCGCGGCACGCCGCGTTTTGCCGCAAGCACGCCGCGCGAAATGTCGCTTGAGGAATCAGCGCCGCCATAGGAGCCGATCCATAACGAGACGGCGTCGAAATGCGGGTTGATGCAAACCTGGATGTCCTTGCCGGCGGGCATGATCGCCACTCCCCAAACCGTTCGATCCCGGCGCTCGCGCGCTTCCTGAGACGACGAATGGTAGCGAGCCGCCCGGCCTCGGACAACAAACCGGGACGCGCCGCCGCGTGCGGGCACGCGAACGCGGATCGTCGGCGTTCTACCGGGCTAAGGACGGGAGCAAGTCTAGTTGCCGCTGCCCGAAGGACTGAACCAAGAGGCCCAGGACCAGAACGCGCTTGGCCCCGAACCGGTCGCCGAGAATGCCGAAGGCGACACGTCCGCCCATGCCGCCAAAGGAAATTTTTCGAGAGGGCCGCGAGACCTCCGGGAGAAGCCGTTCACACCTCGGCATACTCGTCGTGGCGGCGGAACCAGAGGCCGGATTCATTTCGTCCCTTGGGGGCGCGATCGAGCCACTGGTACATGCCCCAGAGCGCGTCCAGCCCGCGCGCATAGGCCGAATAGGTGTGGTAGACGACACCGTCCTCGATGACGAACGCGCTCATGCCCGGCCTCTCAAGCATATACGTCGCCACATCGGTTCCGCTCATCGCCGCGACGGCGGCGACTCCCGCGCTCGACGGTCTCTGCCGGCTCGCGCCGGTAGTTGTATTCGACGTCGCCTTTCGCCTGTTGCTCTTCGGTGTTCGAGACGTTGAAGTCGAAGTTGAAGTCGCTGCCGAACGAAGACGCCCAGGGAAACGTCCATCCCATGCGCTGCTTGTAGGCCTGGAGCTTGGCCAGCGGAGCGCGCGACACCGCCGAGAGCGTGACGTCGTGGTTCGCCAGATGCACGGCGAACCCGTTGAACCCGTCGGCGATCGCCGAGCAGGACGGGCACCCCGCCTTGTAGTCGGGCCCGAACATGAAGTGGTAGATGATGAGCTGCGACCGCCCTCTGAAGAGATCCGCCAGCGACGCGTTCCCCTCGTCGGTGTCGAAGCGATATTCCTTGTCGATCCGAACCCACGGCAGCGCCTGCCGCCGCTGCGCCAACTCGTCGCTGCGGCGCGTCAGCTCCTTCTCGGCCTTGAGCAGCTCGATCCGCGCTGCCTGCCACTCTTCGCGTGTTCCGAGTCCGGTGCGCAGTCATCGTCTATTATCTCCTTCCTTCGAGGCCGACTCGGTCAGCTCGGGATCCGCCGGTCGTATTCCTGCCTGAGACGGCTGAAGCCGTCCCAGAACGGCTCGGTCGGTTGCCGCGTCGATCGCGGGCGACCAGCATGTCGAGATGCGCGTGCCAGCCGGCGCTGACGCTGAGCAGGGTGCCGCGGTCGGGCAGGCGGCGATGGATCACGGTCAACAGCACCTTCTCGCCCTGCGGCTCCAGCTCGAACGAGACGCCGCCGGTGCTGCCCCAGGTGAAGGCGAGCTTGCGCGGCGGATCGAGCTCGGTGATCCGGCCCTGCATCCGGTGCTCCTCGGCGAAGCCGGTCGGCCGCTCGCCGGGCGGGTCGGTCAGCTCGTCGTTGCGCCAGACGAGCTCGAAGGGCGCGCCGACCTTCATCTCCATCTCGCCCGCGGCGAGCCACTGGCGGCGCAGGTCGCTCTCGGTGAGATAGGCCCAGACGCGCTCGATCGGGCCGGGCAGGAGGCGCTGGATCGTCAGCGTGGCGGGCTCGGTCAGCACGCCATAGGCGTCGGGGATTGCGTGTGTCGTTCATTGGTCGTCTCCGTTTCGGGGGTAGGGGTTTGGTTCGGGACGGTCGGATTGCGCGCGTCCTCCTCGCGCAGGAGCCGGTCGAGGATGTCGAGGCGCGCCGGTCCAGAAGCGTTCGTAGAAGGCCGAGCCATTCATGGGCGCTTGCGAGCGGTCCCGGGTCGAGGCGGCAGAGATGGGTGCGGCCGCGCACCTCGCGGCGGATCAGCCCGGCATTCTCCAGCGCCTTGATGTGCTTCGAGGCCGCCGCGAGCGAGATCGCGAACGGCTCGGCAAGCTGGCCCACCGTCCGCTCGCCGTCGGCGAGCGCTGCAGCATCCGCCGGCGCGTCGCATCGCCGAGGGCGTGGAAGACGGAGTTGAGTTGGGGTGTCTGTAATTCAACCATGTGGTTGAATATAACGACGCACGCTGATTGTCAACCTATCGGTTGAATTTCCGTGATGTCACCCCGGCTGCTCATTCCCACGGCCGGCGGGAACCCGGCCTTTTCAATTGTCTACGGGCATGTCGCTCAATCCGCTTTCGCGGGCAGGATCGGACGGTTGTGTGTTCGGGCCCTTTAGGGTTGAAGTTCACCCGACGCGACGGCTTGGCGGGATGAGGGGTACTACTTGGTCAGCACGACGCCGCCGTCGCGCGACCAGGAGAGCCAGACCTTGTCGTCCCAGGTGATCGGCCGCTCGACCAGGCGGGTGCGGTTGGTGACGGTCGACTTGACCGTGGCGCCGGTCGGCAGCCGCACGTGGTAGATCGAGACGTCGCCGAGATAGCCGATGTCCCAGACCTCGCCCTCGACGGCGTTGACCGCGCCGTTTCGCCGGCCGGGTCGAGCGAGATCGCGACCTTCTCCGGGCGGATCGCGAACCAGGCCGGCTCGCCCTTCTGGGCCTCCATCTCCTGGTCGACCTCGACGACCGCGCCGGTGCCGGCGCATTCCATCTTGACGATGCGGTCGAAGGTCGACTGGATGCTGCCCTCGAGCAGGTTGATGTCGCCGATGAAGTCGGCGACGTAGCGCGAATTGGGCTGCTCGTAGATCTCCGCCGGCGTCGCCACCTGGATGATGCGGCCGTGGTTCATCACCGCGATCCGGTCGGCGACGGTCATCGCCTCCTCCTGGTCGTGGGTGACGATCAGGAAGGTGAGGCCGAGGGTCTGCTGGAGCTCGATCAGCTCGAACTGGGTCTCCTCGCGGAGCTTCTTGTCGAGCGCGGCGAGCGGCTCGTCGAGGAGGAGCACCTTCGGCTTCTTGGCAAGCGAGCGGGCGAGCGCCACCCGCTGCCGCTGGCCGCCGGAGAGCTGGTGCGGCTTGCGCTTGGCGAAGGGGGTGAGCTTGACCAGCCTGAGCATCTCGGCGACGCGCGCCTCGATCTCCGGCTTCGGCATGCGGTCCTGCTTCAGGCCGAAGGCGATGTTGGCCTCGACATTCATGTGCGGGAAGAGCGCGTAGGACTGGAACATCATGTTGGTCGGCCGCCGGTAGGGCGGCACGCCGGCAAGATTCTGCCCGTCGAGCAAGACCTCGCCGCTCGGTCGGCTCCTCGAAGCCGGCGACCATCCGCATCAGCGTGGTCTTGCCGCAGCCGGACGGGCCGAGAAGCGCGAAGAACTCCCGCTCGTAGATCGTCAGCGACAGGTCGTCGACGGCGGTGAAGTCGCCGAAGCGCTTGGTGACGTGGCGGAACTCGATGAAGGGCTTCGCGGCCGGGTCGTTCCACGGCGCGAATTTTCGCCGGACCGGGCCGACCGCGAGCGCCGCCATGGCTAGAACCTGTGTCCCGGGCGCGCGCCAGGCGGCGCGCGCCGCCGACCTCGAGGGGCGGATGCCACGGCCGCCGGTCCGTCGCGGCTCAGCTGCCGGCCTTGAGATCGGTCCACAGCCGCGTCAGCAGGCGCTGCGTCTTGCGGGTCGTAGGGGGTGCTGGTGAATAGATTGGTCGAGCGTCGGCTGGTCGGGATAGATCGCCTCGTCGCCGATCACGTCCTCCCCGAGCAGCGGCTGCGAATCGAGGTTGCCGTTGGCGTAGAAGACGTAGTTCGAGTTGGCCGCCGCGATCTCCGGGCGCATCATGAAGTTGATGAAGGCGAGGGCGGCGTCGGGATGCGGCGCATCGGCGGGAATGACGAAGCTGTCGAACCACATCAGGGCGCCTTCCTTGGGGATGACGTATTCGACATCGACGCCGTTATTGGCCTCCGCCGCCCGGTCGCGGGCCTGGAGGATGTCGCCCGAGTAGCCGAGCGCGAGGCAGATGTCGCCGTTGGCGAGGTCGTTGATGTATTCGGAGGACTCGAACTTCTGGATATAGGGCCTGATCGACTTGAGCAGCTCCCCGGCCTTCTCGATGTCGGCCGGGTCCTTCGAGACCGGGTCGAGGCCGAGATAGCGCAGCGCCGACTGGATCACGTCTTCCGGCGTATCGATGATGTGGATGCCGCAATCGGCAAGCTTGGCGGCGTATTTGGGGTCGAAAAGAAGCTGCCAGCTGTCGAGCGGGGCGTCGTCGCCGAGGCGCTCTTTGATCTTGTCGACATTGATGCCGAGCCCGGTCGTGCCCCACATATAGTCGACGGCATATTGGTTCCCCGGATCATAGGTCTGGAGCTTGTCCATGATGAACGGCCACATATGGACGAGATTGGGCAGCTTCGACTTGTCGAGCTTCATCAGGGTGCCGGCGGTGATCTGGCGCGCCACGTTCGAATCGGTCGGCACCACGATGTCGTAGCCGGAACCGCCGGCGAGGAGCTTGGTCTCGACGATATCGTTGTTGTCGTAGACGTCGTAGACGACCTTGATGCCGGTCTCGTCGGTGAACTGCTTGAGGACGTCCTCGTCGATATAGTCCGACCAGTTATAGACGTTGACCACCTTGTCCTCGGCCGCCGCGCCGCCGGCAACGAGAGCGGCCACGGCCGCGAGGATTACGCCGCTGATCCGATTCATGGAATTTCGATGCTCCAATAGGGTTTGGTCGCCCGCCGTGGTCTCAAGGTTAGGATCAAATCCCGTCCGCCACAACCGATGGCGCCGGCTTCGATGCGCCAGCCGGCCAGCATGATCCCGGGTGCGCCGCCTGGCAAGCGCGCCGATTACCGCGGCGGCAGCAGCCGGCGCACGAGCCAGGGCACGACGAAGCCGAGGGCGAGCGAGACCAGGGCAAGGAGCGAGAAAAGCAAGGCGAGATTGGCGCGCGCATTGTCGTCATATTCGCCGACCGCGAAGAAGGCCACGGCGATCGCGCCGGCGATCAGGGCGACGGCGACGATCCGCGAAAGCATCGGCACGCCGAGCGCGAGGAAGCGGACAAGACGGACGGGACTCCCCTCCCGCTTCTCCGCTGCACGATTGCCGGACACGCCGCGACTCCCCTTTGCCGATCGCCGAAAACTAGGCGAGCCTGCCGCGCATGTGGAGTCTCGGCCGGCGGCATTCGGCAACTCCCGCGTCAAACCGCGCGAATCCCTTAGCCCGCGATTAACCCCGCCCGCATGTGACGCGGCCCCCGAACTTCCGGCCGATCCGGATCGGGGATACGGCTTGGCATGAGGACGCCGGGTGCGGCGAGGGCCTGACGCAGCCGGACGCACCGGCCGCGCCGGCGCGAAAACGGAGATGCAGCGATGGCCACCATCATCGGCACCAAAGGCAATGACCTCGTCGACGCCACCCACACCGTTTCGGGACAGCCTTTGCCCACCGACCTCGCCGACCTGATCCGCGGGCTCGGCGGCAACGACGCGCTTGCCGGGCTGGGCGGCGGCGACCGGATTTATGGCGGCGACGGCAATGACGGGCTCGACGGCGGCGACGGCGACGACTTCCTCTACGGCGATAGCGGCCACGATGCCATCGCCGCGGGCATCGGCAACGACTTCGCTAACGGCGGGGCCGGCGGCGACGCGATCGGCGGCGAGGACGGCAACGACACGCTGAAGGGCGGCGCCGGCAAGGACGCCATCGACGGCGGCGACGGCGATGACGGAATTTCCGGCGGCAAGGGCGGCGACGCGCTTTCCGGCGGCGCCGGCAAGGATTCGATCAAGGGCGGCGGCGGCCGCGACTTCATCAGCGGCGGCGACGGCAACGACGCCTTGCGCGGCGGCCGGGCCGGCGACAAGATTTTCGGCGGTCCGGACAACGACGCCGTCAAGGGAGGCGGGGGTTCCGATATCCTGTCCGGCGACGACGGCGACGACACCGTGCGCGGCGGCAAGGGCGACGACAGGATCGCCGGCGGCAACGGCGACGACTTCCTCTCCGGCGGCCAGGGGCACAACAAGCTGAGCGGCGGCGACGGCTTCGATTTCTTCGTTTTCTCCGACCGCGGCGCGGTCGACAAGATCGTCGACTTCGTGCTGGAGGACGACGCTTTCGCGCTCAGCCGGCACGCCTTTTCCGGCATCGGCCCGAAGGGCACGCTCAAGGACAAGTATTTCCACGTCGGCGGCCACGCCAAGACGGCGGACCAGCACATCCTCTATCACAAGGGCTGGCTGCTCTATGCCGAGCACGGCTCCGCGACGCCCGACCCGGTCAAGTTCGCCAAGATCGGCAAGGGCTTCGATCTCGACGCCGACCATTTCCTGGTGATCTGAGCCCGGCCTCCGGCGATGGGCGGCGCATCTTCGGCTTGAGGCGCCCCAGAAGAACCTCGTCGCGATCCGACGCACCCGAGGCGACGACCGAAGCGATCAACTGATCACCGCCGGCGGCGAGCGGGACAACATGATCGGGCGCCCTTGTGCCTTTCGCGGCCGGTAAATATCTGTCAAGACGCTGGAAAGGCGTCGGCGGAAGTCCCGTAACCCGGAAACGAGCGGCCGCTCGACGCCTGGCCTCGCCCACGCCTCTCGGCCAGGCCAATTACCATGACATCCTTGCTCCGGAGAGTGACCGGGCTCGCGGTCTCGCGCGAAGCAATCCACCCTATTCAGCTTATCGTGCCGGACCGCCTGCGCGCTCTGGTGCGCGGCAGCGAACTCTCGATGGTGGTCTTGGCGGCCGTCGTCGGGGCGGCCGGCGGCGGCCTCGTGACGGTCATCGGCCACGTTATCCATCGGCTCCATGAACAGCTCTTCGGCCTCAGCGCCGGCACGCCGCTGTCTTCGGTGCCCTCGCTGCCGCTGGGGCCGGTGCTTCTGGTCCCGATTGCCGGCGGGATTCTCATGGGCCTCGTCAACTATGCCGTCCGCCGCTGGCATCCACGGCGGATCGTCGATCCGATCGAGGCCAATGCCCTCCAAGGCGGGCAGATGTCGTTTCGGGACAGCCTCATCGTCACATTGCAGACGATCGTCTCGAACGGCTTTGGCGCTTCGGTCGGCCTCGAGGCCGGCTACACCCAAATCGTCTCCGGCCTTGCGTCGCGCCTCGGGCTCGACTTCCGGCTCCGCCGGGGAGATTTGCGCGTGCTCGTCGGCTGCGGCGCCGCGGCGGCGATCGGCGCCGCATTCGACGCGCCGCTGACCGGAGCCTTTTACGGGTTCGAGCTGATTATCGGCACGTACACGGTCGCAACCCTGGCGCCGGTGGTCACCGCCTCGATCGTTGCGGTTCTGGTGGCGCAGGCGATAGGGGACGGCAACTACACCATCGACGTGTCGGCAATCGGCGAACTTCGCCAGGTCGACCTGCTCAGCCTGCTGCCGCTGGCGCTGGTCAGCGCCGCCATCGCCATCCTGATCATGCGCGGCGTCACCCTGGTCGAGGCGGCCTTTCGGAGGACTCGGCTGCCGGTCTTCCTGCACCCGGTGATCGGCGGCGTCATTCTGAGCTGCCTGGCATATCTCAATCCGCATGTTCTCTCGGCGGGGCATGGCGCGCTGTCGGTGTCGCTCGCCTCGACCAGCGTGGCGCTCGGCGGGCTCGTCAGCCTGGTGGCGCTCAAATCGATTGCGTCGGCGGTCTCGCTGGGCTCCGGCTTTCGCGGTGGGCTGTTCTTCGCCTCGCTTTTTCTCGGGGCCCTCGTCGGAAACGTCTATGCGGACTTGATGGCTATTGTCCTTCCCAATGCCGCGCCGGACCCGCTGATCGCAGCAGTGGTCGGAATGAGCGCGATGGCGGTGGCGATTGTCGGCGGCCCCCTGACCATGGCTTTTCTCGCCCTGGAAACAACCCGCGATTTTCCCCTCACCCTCGCCGTCCTCGGCGCCGCGGTAGTCGCCGCCGCGACGGTGCGCGAGTTCTTCGGCTATTCGTTCGCGACCTGGCGCATGCATCTTCGCGGGGAGACCATTCGAAGCGCTCACGACGTCGGCTGGATAAGGGCGCTCACCGTGGGGCGGCTCATGCGGCGCGACGTTCGCACGGTTCGCGCCGACACCAAGCTCACCGCGTTCCGGCGCGACTTTCCCTTGGGATCGACCCAGCGGGTCGTGGTCGTCGACGGCGCCGACCGCTATGCCGGCATCGTCCTGGTGCCCGAGGCTCACATACACGAGCTTGACGAAGCGGCGGCCAACACCAGCGTTGGCGACATCGTGCACTATCGGTCGAGCCTGCTGACGCCGGCAATGAACGTCAAGGAAGCCATGGCTGTCTTCGACGACAGCGAAAGCGAGGCCCTGGCGGTGGTCGAGGATCGCGAGACGCGGAAGGTTATCGGGCTGCTCACCGAGGCCCACGCCTTGCGGCGCTACGCCGAGGAGGTGGACCGGGCGCGGCGCGACCTGATCGGCGAGGCGCGCTAGGTCCGGGATCGGCCGACCGGCCTCGCCGTGTTTGCTCCTTCGGCGGAACGGCCCGGCAAGAGGGGCGAACGGACCGGGCGCGCCGATTGCCGTAGCGTCGGCAAGCCCGGCGCTATAGAAGCTCCGCCATGATCGACATTGCCGAAGACAGGCACGCCTCGCGAAGCGCGTGGGGCGCGGAGGTCCGCGCCACGCTATCGCTCGCCTGGCCGCTCGTCCTGATCAACGTCTCGACGCTGGCGCTCGGCACCAGCGACGTGATCATGATGGGCTGGCTCGGTCCGGACGCCCTCGCCGCCGGTGCGCTCGCCACCAACCTCAACTTCGCCTTCGTCATCTTCGGCATCGGCCTGGTCACCGCCACCTCGCCGCTGATCGCAATCGAGCTCGGGCGGAAACGCCATTCGGTGCGCGACGTGCGGCGAAGCGTCAGGCAGGGGATGTGGGCGGCGGGCGCGATCGCGATTCCGGTGTGGCTGATCCTCTGGCACGGCGAATGGATCATGCTCCGGCTCGGGCAGACCCCGGATCTGGCGAAGGAAGCGGCGCGCTATCTCGGCACCCTGGAATGGGGGGTGCTGCCCTTCCTCTGCTTCATCGTGCTGCGCAACTTCGTCTCGGCATTGGAGCGGCCGCTGTCGGCGCTTTGGGTCGGCGGCCTCGCCATCCCGTTCAACGCGGCCGTGGTCTACTGGCTGATGTTCGGCGGGCTCGGCGTGCCGCCGCTCGGCCTCGAGGGCGCCGGGATCGGCACCACGGCGACAAATATCTTCATGTTCGCCGGGCTCGCCCTGATCATCTCGCTGCACCGGCGGTTCCGCCGCTATTTCCTCTTCGGCCGGTTCTGGCGGCCGGACTGGGGACGCTTCCGCGACGTCTGGCGGATCGGGCTGCCGATCGCCTTCGCCCTCGGCTTCGAGGTGACGATCTTCAACGCCGCGGCGTTCCTGATGGGCCTGATCAGCGCCGATTCCCTCGCCGCGCACGCCATCGCCATCCAGCTTGCCTCGCTCGTCTTCATGGTGCCGCTCGGCTTCGGCATGGCGGCGACGGTACGGGTCGGCCTCGCCTATGGCGCCCGCGACCTCGGCGGCATCGCCCGCGCCGGCTGGGCGGCTTTCATCCTTGCCCTCGGCTATGCCTGCTTGACGATGGTGATCTTCATCGCCGCCGGCCGGCCGCTGGTCGGGGTCTTCCTCGACCTCAATGCGCCGGCCAATCAGGCAGCGATCGGCCTCGCGGTCTCCTTCCTGGTCTTCGGCGGTCTGTTCCAGTTCTTCGATGCCGGCCAGGCGGCGACCGCCGGGATGCTCCGCGGCCTCGGCGACACGCGCGTGCCGATGATCTACGCGGCGATCGGCTACTGGGGAGTCGGCCTGCCGGTCGGGATCCTTCTCGGCTTCCGCACCGATCTTGCCGGCGCCGGAATCTGGATCGGACTCGCCGCCGGACTCGCCGCCGTTTCGATCCTGATGACGATACGCTGGACCCGCCGCGAGGCCCTCGGCCTGACCCGGCCCTTCACCGGCGACGCCCCGGCTCCGGCCATCGCCGGCGCCAGCCACTGAACCGGCGATCCGGCCTTTCCCTTTGCCGCCGTCGTGCTATTCCTAGCCGCCCGGCGCGGGCGTCGCGCGGATTTGGGACAACGGAGGCAGGAGGGAAACATGGGGTGGAAGATATTGGCGATCGGCCTCGGCATCGGCCTCGCACCGCTGGCGGCGCAGGCGGGCGACGTGTCGGTGGAACGCGGCAAGCAGATGTCGATCATCGGCGGCTGCAATGATTGCCACACGCCCGGCTATAACGAATCGAACGGCGAGATCGACCCGGCGAAGGCGCTGATCGGCATCCCGGTCGGCTGGCAGGGACCGTGGGGGACGAGCTACGCCAAGAACCTCAGGATTACCGTCTCGACCAAGTCCGAGGACGAGTTCGTCCAGTTCGCCAAGACCTTCAAGGCGCTGCCGCCGATGCCCTACTACAACGTCCATGCCATGGACGAGAGCGACATCCGTTCGCTCTACCAGTACATCAAGTCGCTCGGCGCCCCGGGCGATCCGATGCCGGACCCCGTGCCGCCCGGCGAGGAACCCAAGACCCCCTACGTCGTCATCGTCCCGCCGCAGATGCCGAAGGGCTGATCGACCGGCCCTTCGAGAAGGCGGGCGTGCCGGGGGCGCGGCGCGCCCGCCTCGGTACCGGCGCCCGGCAGTTCGTGAATCTCGATCCGCGAAAATGCCGGCGGCGCCGGCCCTCCCGCCAAAGTCGGACGAATCCGGCTTTGGCGGCGGACCGCATGGTTCAGCCCTTGCGCAGGTAGGGGATGGTCCCGGCCAGGTCGGTGTCGTCGATCAATTGGAAGCGGCTTTCGCTGCCCGCCTTCCGGACTTCGACAAGCGGCGCATAGTCGGGATCGTTGACGAAGGCCTCGGCGGCCGTGGTCGACGGAAACGCCATGATCGCGATGAGGCTGGTATCGAGAGGCTCTCCCTCCAACGTCTTCACGTTGCCGCTGCGCGACAGATATTTTCCGCCGTGCTTGTGCACGAACTGATGCACCGAAGCGGCATACTCTGCCACCCAGCCATCGTTGGTCACCTTGATGTCGGCGATCACATAGGCAGTCATTTTCTCGTCTCCTGAAAGATTGCAGGCACGGCCTGTTCCGTGCGTTCCCTGCCTCGCAGGAAACCCCCGATCCCATCTAGTCTTCGAACTGTACTCAGCCGGTACAGATTCTGTACTGGCGGGGTTGGAGCTTTGGCCCTAGCGTCCGGCCCGCAACCCGCTCAAAGGCGCTTGAGATGACCCAACCCGGATACAAGCAATTCTGCCCGCTGGCCATGGCCGCTGAACTCCTCTGCACGCGATGGACGATGGTGCTGCTTCGCGAGCTTGTTGCGGGTACGACGCGCTTCAACGACCTGCGCCGCGGCGTTCCGAAGATGTCCCCGACGCTCCTGGCTCAAAGGCTCAGGGAGCTTGAAGCGGCCGGCATCATCGAACGCCGGGCGCTGCGGTCGGAGAAGGGCATTTTCGAGTATAGCCTGACGGAGTCCGGCAGGGACCTCCGCCTGGTTGTCGAGGCGATGGGCTTTTGGGGCCAGAAATGGGTCGAAGCCCGACAGTCGCTCAAGAACCTCGATCCGTCCCTTCTGATGTGGGACATGCGGCGCAATCTGAACCCCTCGCCGCTGCCGAGGAGGCGCACGGTGATACAGTTCCTGTACTGCGAGCTGCCTCTGTCGAAACGCTTCTGGTGGCTGGTCGTGGAACCGGACGGCGAGGTCGATCTGTGCTGGTCCGATCCGGGCTTCGACGTCGATCTTTACGTCTCGACCGACCTGCAGACGATGACATCGATCTGGATGGGGCTGACCACCGTGGCAAAGGAATCCCAAAAGTTCAACTTCACGGGGGATCGGGAGATCGCAGCCAGCATGCAGGCCTGGCTCGGGCTCAGCCCCTTTGCTGTCGAACCCAAGCGAGCCGCGGCATAGGCCGAGCTCACCGCTAGTCCAGCGTCCGCCGGTAGCGCAGCAGCGCGATCGCGCCGAGCGACGCCCAGAACACCGCGAGCGGCCAGACGTTCGGCCAGATCTCGGCGAAGCTCGCGCCCTTCAGCATGATGCCGCGCACGACGCGCAGGAAATGGGTGAGCGGGATCGACCTCGCCGATCGCCTGCGCCCAGCCCGGCATGCCGCGGAAGGGAAACATGAAGCCCGACAGGAGGATCGAGGGCAGGAAGATGAAGAACGTCATCTGCATCGCCTGCATCTGGCTCCGCGCCACCGTCGAGATGGTGTAGCCGAGCGTCACGTTGGCGGCGATGAAGAGGAGCGTGACGGCGAGCAGAAGCAGCAGCGAGCCGATCATCGGCACGTGGAAGAGAAGCTGCCCGGCGACCAGGATGACCGCCACCTGGACGAAGCCGAAGCCGATATAGGGCATGATCTTGCCGGCCATGATCTCGTAGGGCCGGGCCGGCATGGCCAGGAGATTCTCGATGGTGCCGCGCTCGACCTCGCGGGTCAGCGCCAGCGAGGTCATCAGGATCGTCGTCATGGTCAGGATGACGCCGAGCAGGCCGGGGACGATGTTGTAGGAGGTGATCCCCTCGGGATTGTAGCGGCGGTGGACGATCGACATCGACCGGCAGCGTGCCCGGCGCCAGGCCGGCGAGCGGTCCGGTCGTCTCGCGTTGCGAGCGCGCGTGCGGACGATCTCGTTGAGCGCGCCGAGGGCGTTGGCGGTTGCCGCGGGATCGGTGGCGTCGGCCTCGACGAGGAGCTGCGGCCGCTCGCCGCGGACCAGCGACCGCTGGAAGCCGGCGGGGATGGTGACGATGTAGGAGACGTCGCCGCGGGCGAGGCTCTCGCGGCGCCGCGGCCTCGGTCTCGGCGATGCCGTCGATGTCGAAATAGCCGGAGGTCTCCATCGCGGCGACGATCGAGCGCTCGATCGGCCCGTAGTCGGCGACGATCACCGCGGTCGGCAGCTGCTTCGGGTCGGTGTTGATGGCGTAGCCGAAGAGGACGAGCTGGATGATCGGCACGCCGATGATCATGGCGAAGGTCAGCCGGTCGCGCCGCATCTGGATGAACTCCTTCGCCATCACCGCGACGACGCGGCGACCACGAGAAGGAGCGTGCCTTGACGGCGCGGCGCGGGCGGACGCGGCATCGGCGCGGTGGCGGCGGTCACTCCGAACCCGGTGAAACGGTGCTGGACGATCGTCGCTGGTGCGACCTCGAGAGCCGCGACCGCCTCCCAGCGTCCCCCTTCAGGAGGAGGGGACGCAGATTGGTTCGACCTCGCACAGGTTGCGTCGGTGTTGATACGCCATCGGTCCCGCCGCATCCCGCGGTCCCCCGCAAGGCGGAGGATGCGAGGGGGTCACCAGCGGACCGGGCATGCCGGCGCAATCATCGTCCCGCCCCCGCGCCTTGCCGAAATTGTCGGTCGACTGCGACATCAGGCGGATGAAGACGTCCTCGAGGCTGGTCGCGTCGGGCGCGGCGACGGCGCCGGTGCCGGCGATGGCGTCGCTCGACGCTCCGCTCGAGCCGCTCCGGATCGAGTGCCGACGACGTGGAGGTCGTTGCCGAAGGGCGCGACCTGGTCGATGCCGTCGCGATCCTTGAGCCGGCGGGCGATCGCCGCGGTGTCGCCGCCGCGGACGACGATGGTGTGGAGGCCGGAGCCGGCGATCACCTCCGGCACCGTGCCGCGGGCGATCACCTTGCCGTAGGCGATGTAGACGATGCGGTGGCAGCGCTCGGCCTCGTCCATGTAGTGGGTCGAGACGAGGACGGTGAGGCCCTCGGCGGCGAGCTCGTGGATCTCGTCCCAGAACTCGCGCCGCGCCTTGGGATCGACGCCGGCGGTCGGCTCGTCGAGGAGGAGGAGCTGCGGCTCGTGCATGACGCAGGCGGCGAGCGCCAGGCGCTGCTTCCAGCCGCCCGACAGCGAGCCGGCGAGCTGGTCCTGGCGGTTGGTCGAGGCCGAGCCGCTCGAGCGTCCGGTCGACATAGTCGCGGCGCGGCTCGAGCGTCGTAGAGCCGCGCGACGAAGTCGAGGTTCTCGCGGATCGTCAGGTCCTCGTAGAACGAGAAGCGCTGGGTCATGTAGCCGACCTCGAGCTTGATCAGGTCGGACTGGGTGAGGATGTCGTAGCCGAGCACCTCGCCGGTGCCCGGAATCCGGGCTTGAGCAGGCCGCAGATCATGCGGATCGTCGTGGTCTTGCCCGAGCCGTTCGGGCCGAGGAAGCCGACGATCTCGCCGCGCCTGACGTTGAGGTCGACATGGTCGACCACGACCTTGCCGTTGAAGCTCTTGGTCAGCCCCTCGACGTCGATGACCGGCTCGCCGTTCACGACCCTGCTCCCCTGCCGGCGAGGGTCACGTCGACCGGCTGGCCGACCTTGAGCAGCGCCGCGCGCGCCGAGCGGCCTCGCCTCGACCCGGAAGACCAGCTTGTCGCGGACGTCCTTCGAGTAGATCACCGGCGGGGTGAACTCGGCCGCGCTCGACACGAACGTCGACCTCGCCCTCGAGCCCCGGCCGGGCAGCCGTCGCAGCCGATCGCGACCCTGCTGCCGATGCGACACGCCGGCAAGCCGCGGCTCGGGCACGAAGAAGCGGATCTTGCGGTTGGCGTCGGGCAGCAGCGAGACGATCGCCGCGCCCGGCCGGCGCATACTCGCCGGGCTCGAAGAAGGTCTCCTCGACCAGTGCCCGGGCCGGCGCCGTCAGCGTGCGGCGCTCGAGCGCGATCTTCGCCTGGGCGAGCGCCGCCTCCTCGGCAGCGACGTTCCGCTCGGCCGCCTCGATCTCCTCCGGGCGCGCCGGCAGCTTGGCGACCTCGAGCTGGTGCTCGATCGCCGCGCACGCTCGCCTCCGCCGCGTCGCGCCGCGCCTTGGCGTTGTCGACCGCCGCCTGGGAGACGACGCCCTTCTCGCGCAGGACGAGCTGGCGCTGGTAGTCCTGCTCGGCGAGATCGAAGTTGGCGCGCGCCTCGGCTGAGCTGCGCCTCGATGACGCTGATCTCGACCGGGCCGCTTGCCCGAGCGGAGATTGGCGAGCTGCGCCTCGGCCTGGGCGAGCCGCGCCTCGGCGCCGGCCACCGCCTCGTGCTCGTCGGACATCGTCGAGGCGGGCGAGGACGTCGCCCTCGGCGACCTTGGCGCCGGCGGTGACCGGCCGCTCGACGATCCGCCCGGCGGCGTCGGCCGAGACGTAGACATAGGTGCCCTCGACATAGCCCTGCACGGGCCGTTGCCGCCGCCGGAGCAGGCGGCGAGGGTAAGGGCGACGGCGAGCCAGCGACTGCGCCGCGCCGATCCGCCAGGAGGCGGCTCATGGCAGCACCGCGTGGTCGAGGATGGCGTCGGCCTCGGCCGCACGATGCCGCTTGATCGCGGTCGCGCTCGCGGCTCGCCGATCGCCCTCCAGCCCATGCGGCGGAGCACCAGCGCATGGGCGACGCGGAACACCAGGATCTGGCCCATCAGGGTGAAGACGCGGAGCCGCACCGTCGTCCTCGCTCGGGCTCGCGGCCGAGGATCGGCCGCGACCAGCCGGGTGGCGATGCGCGTGGGCACCGCCCATCATCGGTAGATCACCTCGAAGGCCGGCGGTCGGCTGCATCTGCTCGCGGACGATGAACCGCGCCCAGCGCTCCGCCTCGGCTTCGCCGAGGATGATATCGGCATAGGTCTCGAGCAGGTCAGCGAGCGCCGCCGCGCCGCCTCCGGCGTCGCCGCGCCTCCGGGCGCGCGGCCGCGGCCAGCGCGCGGCCCGACCAGCTCCGACACCCGCCCGACCATGTACTCGGCGACGGCGACGTGGAGCGCCTCCTTGCTGCCGAAGTGGTAGACGATCGCCGCGAGGTTGGCGTTCGCCTCCTTGGCGATCTCGCGCGTGCTGGCGCCCTCGAAGCCCTGGCGGCCGAAGACGTCGAGCGCCGCCTCGATCAGCCGCTGGCGCGTCTCCGCGCCGCGGTCGTGGCGGGCGCGGCGGTAGCGGCGCTGGTTCGTGGTCGGCCCGGACTCGGGTGCCATTGCGCCCTTCTTCGAGCGGGAAGCGCGCCTCGCTATCAATCGGTTCGCGTGCGGTCATCTGGCTTTCTGCCGTCGGCTTGGTTCTTGTGCAGTCTCATTCACACGTCTGACTTACTTTGTCAATCAGTCGATTGAGTGAGATGGGTCGCTGGCGACAGCCGGCGGCGCCCGGCCGGGCTCGGCACAATCCAGCATGCCGATGGTTGTGGAAGGCTTCGTCAGGCTTCGCCAGGAGGGGCGGTTCTCCGGCTAAAGCCGGTCGCGGAGCGCGTACCAGCTCATGCCGGCGACCAGCGCCGGGTAGCGGAGCATCCGGCCGCCGGGGAAGGTGGCACCGGAAGCGCCGCGAAGCGGTCGAGGCGGGCCGGATCGCCGCGGATCGCGTCGGCGATGACCTTGCCGGCGAAAGGCGGCAATCGCCACCCCCTGCCCCGAATAGCCAGCCGCGGCATAGACGCCCGGACGGACGCGGCGGATGAAGGGCAAGCCGCTTCAGGGTGATCGCCAGCGTCCCGCCCCAGGCATGCTCGATCCGGGTCCCGGCGAGCTCCGGATAGACGCTGAGCATGTGCCGGCGGACGAAGTCGGCGAGATCCCGCGGCGGGCGCAGCGAATAGGTCTCGCCGCCGCCGAAGATCAGCCGGCCGTCCCAGGTCGGGCGGAAATAATAGACGACGAAGCGGGTGTCGGAGACCGCCTCGCCGCCGGGGATGATGCCGCCCGGCTTGCCGGCGCCGATCGGCTCGGTGGCGAGAATGTAGTTGTCGATCGGCATGACCCGCGCCTCGGTCTCGGCGTCGATGCCGTGGAGGTAGCCGTTGCCGGCGAGGATGACGATGTCGGCGGAGACCTTCGCCGCGACGTGACGGGGCGCCGCCGCTCCTCGCGGCCGCGCCTCGCTGGCCGTCCCTGGCGCGCCCGCGCCGCGGCGACATCGCCACCCTCGCCTCCATCGCGGCGTGGCATTCGAGACGAAGCCGGCGGCCGCCTCGCCGGTGAGCCGACCGCGCGCGTGCCCTCGTAGATGCGGGCCCCGGCCCGCGCCGCGGCGCGGGCGATGCCTTGCGCCAGCTTGAGCGGGTCGAGATGGCCGGCGCCGCGGTCGATCCGGCCGCCGTAATAGTGGCGGGTGCCGGTCGCCGCCGCGACCGTTCGCGGTCGAGCCATTCCACCGGAGCGTAGCCGTAATCGTCGCCGAGCATGTCGACATAGGCGCGCTCGTCGGCGACCAGCCGCGCCTTGTGCACGGTCTCGATCAGCCCGGCGCGCCAGTCGCAGTCGATGCGGTGGCGGGCGATCAGGCCGAGGGTCAGCGCCTTGGCCTCCTCGGCGAGCCGCCACAGCGCCTTCGCCTCGTCGCGGCCGAGCTTTGCTTCGAGCCAGTCCTGGTCGCGGCGCTGGCCGGTATGGAGCTGGCCGCCGTTCCGCCCCGAGGCGCCCCAGCCGACGCTGTTCGCCTCGATCACCACCGCGCTGACCCCCGCCTCGGCGAGATGGAGCGCCGCCGACAGCCCGGTATAGCCGCCGCCGATGATCGCGACGTCGGCCCGCACGTCCTCGCGGAGCCGCGGGAAGGCAGGCGCGGGATCGGCCGAAGCGGCGTAGAGCGAGGGCGCGTGCGGCAGGTTCATGGCGCGGGCGAGTCTAGCAAGGAATGACGGCGCACGGAGAAGGGTCCCGCAGTCCGGTCCGTTGCCGCGGAGCGGGCCGGCTCACGCCCTTCGCGGCGGCTGTGGATAGGGCGTACCGTCGGCGTGGGCGAAGCCGGGCTCCCCGGCGATGACACGGAGATCGATGTCCGGGTAAGTCACGTCGTCGCCAGTCGCGCTGGCCGCGTCGCCGAGCCTGGTGCGGTGCCGCTTGCGGAGGGCTCGTCATAGGGCGCCGGGTAGGACGAGCCCTCGACTTTCGGCGCTGAGATGGTGTCGATCTTCTCGGGCATCGATATCCTATCGTTTGGGATACGGCCACATCCTTCAAGTGCCGAGGTCTTGCATCATACGGTCAATGACCGGGGCCAATGCAGGGATATCCCGCTCAGAATTTCCCAGATCGTGGCATCATCCACCATGTGGTACTGGTGGCGGAGGACGTTCCCGAGACCGATAATCTCTGACCAGTTGATTTCCGGATAGCGACGCAGGAGCTCGCTCGGCAGGGACTTCGCTGCCTCCGAAATGATGAGCAGGGCTCGTTCCCCGGCGCGCCGAAGCAGATAGTCGCTGAGATATCGATCGCGGTCCACCGTTCGCAATACCGTGGAGATATCCAGAATCTCGTCACGAATGTGGTGCAGCCGATCGAGCGGGTTCTTGCTGGCGGGCATCAAAAGATGCGGATCGCCTCCCGTTCCACTTCTTCCCGAACATATTTCGACAGCCCCTGCCGCGTCCCGAAGCCGACCTCGGTGCCGGGCAGGGCATCCTGGAGCACACGGTAGCTCCCCATCAACTGGTGGAGGCCGAACCGTCTGCCGGGCGCTTTTTCGACAAAGACATCGACGTCCGAGTCCGGCCCGGCTTCATCGCGCGCGTAGGAACCGAAGAGGTAGAGCGCGGCCACGCTGTGCGCGCGCAGATCGGGCTCAACGGCCTTCAGCTTGGCGATGACTTGCGCGCGATCCATAGCTCCCTCTTCTCTCGCTAGTCTTCCAAGTACCCGGCGCGGTGGGGTTCAGGCACCGGCAAGCGATCCTCCTGAGCCTGTCGATATGAAACCGAATCGCATCGCGGATATTCTCTTCGACCTCTCCGACATTGTCCCTTTATCGCGACACAGCCAAAGAGGTCCGGCACATGGGTCCCCATAGTTGTCTCCAGCATTTTCGCCGATAACGGCCCAGCGTATCGCCGCCCCTCAAACATTGAGCAAGAGATACTCCCGCTCCCATGGGAGATCACCTGCATGAAGGTCTCGAACTCAGCCTGCTTGATCGCCCGGTAGGTCGAGACGAAGCCCTTGCCGAAGATTTCGACCAGCTCGTCGCAATCCTCGAACAGCGCCACCGCCTCGAGGAGCCCGCGCGGCAGCACGATCTCGTCGTCGTTGGCGCCGGTCATTGACCGGGTCGGTGCAGGTCAGCCCCTCGACCATGCCGAGATAGCCGCAGGCGAGCGAGGCGGCGATGGCGAGATAGGGATTGGCGTCCGACGAGGGGATGCGGTTCTCGACCCGCCGGGCGGCGGGCGAGGAGGTCGGCACGCGCAGGCCGACGGTGCGGTTGTCGTAGCCCCACATCGTGTTGACCGGCGCCGAGGCCGAGCGCACCAGCCGCCGGTACGAGTTGACGTAGGGCGCCAGCATGCAGATCACCGCCGGCAGGTATTTCTGCGAGCCGCCGATGAAGGCGAAGAACTCCGGCGTCGGGTCGCCGTTCTCGTCGGAGAAGATGTTGCGTGCCGGTCGCGATGTCGTTGACCGACTGGTGGATGTGCATCGCCGAGCCCGGCTCGCTCGACATCGGCTTGGCCATGAAGGTCGCATACATGTCGTGGCGGAGCGCCGCCTCGCGGATGGTGCGCTTGAACTGGAAGACCTGGTCGGCGAGCACCAGCGGATGGCCGTGGCGGAGGTTGATCTCCATCTGCGCCGCGCCTTCCTCGTGGATCAGCGTGTCGATCTCGAGGTCCTGCGCCTCGGAGAAATGGTAGATGTCGTCGAACAGGTCGTCGAACTCGTTGACCGCGGCGATCGAGTAGGACTGGCGGGCCGATTCCGGCCGGCCCGAGCGCCCGGCCGGCGGCTGCAGCGGATAGTCCGGGTCCTTGTTGGGCTGGACGAGGTAGAACTCGATCTCGGGCGCCACCACCGGCACCCAGCCGCGGTTCTCGTAGAGCTCGAGCATGCGGCGAAGCACCTGGCGCGGCGCGATCTCCACCGGCCGCCCGTCGGCATGATAGGCGTCGTGGATGACCTGCGCCGTCGGGTCCTCCTCCCACGGCACGACGGCCAGCGTCGAGAAATCCGGCTCGAGCATGCATGTCGCGGTCGGCGCGGTCGTACTGGAACTGCTCGTCGTCCTCGGGCCAGTCGCCGGCGATGGTCTGGGTGAAGATCGAGCCGGGCATCGACATCACCGGCCCGTCGAGGAACTTCTGCACCGGCATCATCTTGCCGCGGGCGACCCCGGCCTGGTCCGGCACGACGCACTCGATGTCCTCGATGCCGCGCGCCGACAGCCAGGCGCGCGCATCATCGACCGAGGCGACGCCGCGCGCCCGCTCCGGCGCCTTCACAACAAGAGCTTTTCCGGTCCTGGTCTTCCTGGCCACGATTTCACCTGATCATTCATCGGCCGCCGGAGTTCGGCGGCGAAACCCACGAATTCTATCCCAAAGGCGGCTGGCCGCTGCCAATCAAGATAAAAATTCGCCGAACCGTGCGGGATTCCCAAGTCCCGCTGCGGTTGCCCCCCAAGAATAGCAGGTCCCGGACGGTTGGCGCGATCGTCAAGACGGCAGCCGGACTTGCCTTCGCTGCAATCGACAGGGTGATCGCATTCGCACCTCGGGAGAAGCGAGGTGATGGCTACTCAGGCGAGATCACCGAGCATAGGCAAGCCGGCGGGTCGCCCCGAGCTCTCGTCATTGCCCGACATTTCAGTAGCCGGAAGCGGGCGATTGGCGTAAAATCACATCTCTCCAACCGTCGAGTAAAACCAGGGAGGCTGACATTGCCGGCTGGCGTATCGAAGGCCAATACATGGAGACCTGCAACTGCACCTTCGTCTGTCCCTGTATCGGGACAAACTTGGCGGCGCGGCCCACCGAAGGGGACTGCAAGGTCGCGGTTGCCATGCATATCGACAAAGGCGAGATGGACGGGATCAGCCTGGACGGACTATCATTCATCGTCCTGATGCATTCCCCGGGCCCGATGGGCGAAGGCAACATCAAGGTCGGCCTGATCGTTGACGACAAGGCGAGCGACGCCCAGACCGGCGCCATCGGTCAGATTGCCACCGGCGCCGCCGGTGGGCCGATGGCCGCGCTCGGCCCTCTGGTCGGCGAGGTCGCCGGCGTCGAGAAGCGACCGATCAGCTTTGAGGTCGACGGCCTCAACCGGAGCGTCAAGGCGGGTGAACTGATCGACCAGGCGCTCAAGGGTGTCCCGAGCCCGGTCAAGGAGGGCGACGCGGTCTATCTCGACAACACCATTCACCCGGTATCGCCGCGGATCGCGCTGGCCAATGCGACCCGGAGCCATTTCAGCGCCTTCGGCATCGATTGGGACGATGCCAGCGGCCTGCGGAACGGACATTTCGCGCCGTTCGCCTGGGCGGCGTAGCCGGATCGGGTCGGTTGCCGGCGGGGTCCCCGCCGGCCTATTTTTGTCCGATGCGACGTGCGGCCGGGTCGGAGCGGCCGCCGGTCGTGCAGAAACGACCCTTGATGCAGCGATATGACTGAGGCGTCACAGCAAGCGTCGGCACCAACCATGCTCGAGACGGTCGCGCGTCGTCAGCGGGCGATCGTGATTGCCGGTCTCTTCCTCGTCTGCCTCGCGGCGTGGGCGTTTGTGCTTGCCGGCGCCGGCACCGGCATGAGCGTCAGCGCCATGTCGACCTGGCGCTTCCCGCCGCCGATGAACCGGCCCCAGATGGCCGGCGCCTGGAACGCCGGCTACTGGCTCACCATGCTCCTCATGTGGTGGGTGATGATGGTGGCGATGATGCTGCCGAGCGCCGCGCCGATGATCCTCCTCTTCGAGCAGGTCCACCGGCGCACCCGCGGCGAGGGGAAGCCGGCGGTCGGAACCGCCTGGCTCGCCGCCGGCTACTGCCTCGCCTGGCTCGCCTTCTCGCTCGCGGCGACCGGCCTCCAGTTCCTGCTCGAGCGGGCCGGGCTGGTTCACGGCATGCTGATGTGGAGCCTCGACCCGTACCTCTCCGCAGCGCTCCTCGCCGCCGCCGGAATCTACCAGCTCACGCCGCTCAAATATGCCTGCCTCGCTCACTGCCGCTCGCCCTTCGCCTTCCTTCTCGGCCACTGGCGACCGGGATTTTCCGGGGCGCTCCGCATGGGCCTGGAGCACGGCCTCTACTGCGTCGGCTGCTGCTGGTTCCTGATGGCGCTTCTCTTCGTCGGCGGCATCATGAACATCTTCTGGATCGGCGGGCTGGCGCTGTTCGTGCTCGCCGAAAAGGTGGCGCCGTTCGGCCGCGCCGTCGCCGCCGGCCTTGGCGGGCTTTGCCTGGCGGGCGCGCTCTACATCCTCGCCCAGACCTTCGGCCTCGTCTGAGCCGGCCTATTCGACCAGGTCGTGCCAGGTGCGGTCGCCGAGCAGCGAGAACGAGGCCGACGGCCCCCAGGTGCCGGCGGCATAGGGCTTCGGCGGCTCGGAGGCGCTGCCGACCACGCCTCGAGAATCGGGTCGATCCACGCCCACGCCGCCTCGACCTCGTCGCGGCGCATGAACAGGGTCTGGTTGCCGCGGATCACGTCGAGGATCAGCCGCTCATAGGCGTCCGGGCTCCGCACCTTGAAGGCCTGGGCGAAGCTCATGTCGAGCGGCACGTAGACGAGCCGCATGCCGCCCGGGCCCGGGATCCTTGATCATCAGCCAGAGCTTGACGCCCTCGTCGGGCTGGAGGCGGATGACGAGCAGGTTGCGGTGGATCGTCGCCGGCGCCGCTGTCGAAGATCGAGTGCGGGATGCGCCGGAAGGCGATGACGATCTCCGAGACGCGCGCGGCGAGCCGCTTGCCGGTGCGGAGGTAGAACGGCACGCCGGCCCAGCGCCAGTTGCCGATCTCGGCCTTGATCGCGACGAAGGTCTCGGTCGTGCTTGTCCTTGTTGTCGACCTCGCTGAGATAGGACGGCACCGAAGAGCCGCCGATATTGCCGGCGCGGTACTGGCCGCGAACCGTATGCGGTCCCGGCATTGCTCGGCATCGATCGGCAGCAGCGCGCGGATCACCTTGAGCTTCTCGTCGCGGACCGAGTCGGCGTCCATATGCGCCGGCGGCTCCATCGCCACCAGGCAGAGGAGCTGGATGATGTGGTTCTGGACGATGTCGCGGAGCGCGCCGGCGTGATCGTAATAGGCGGCGCGTCCCTCGACGCCGAGCGTCTCGGCCACGGTGATCTGCACGTGGTCGATATGCTCGGCGTTCCACAGCGGCTCGAACAGCGCGTTGGCGAAGCGGAGCGCCATCAGGTTCTGCACCGTCTCCTTTCCGAGATAGTGGTCGATCCGATAGATCTGCCGCTCCTCGAATACCTGGCCGACGGCGTCGTTGACCTCGCGCGCCGACTGCAGGTCGTGGCCGATCGGCTTCTCGATGATGACGCGCGTCTTCGGCGTCACCAGCAGCTCCTCGCCGATCCGTGCCGAGATCGCGCCGAAGAGGCTGGGGTCGACCGCGAGATAGAAGGCGCGGATGCGGTCCCTGCCGTCCTCGAGAAGATCGGCAAGATCGCTCCAGCCCTGCTCGGACATGGCGTCGACCGGCACGAAGTGGAGCCGGGCGAGAAAGCTGTCCACCGTGTCTTCTTCCAGTTCCGCGGCGTCGATGTGCTCGGCAAGCGCCTGCCGCGTCGCCTCACGATATTCGGCGTCGCTGAATTCGCGCCGCGACACCCCGATGATCCGCGCTTCTTTCGGAATTTGCCCGTCGCGATGGCGATGATAAAGGGCGGGGAGAAGCTTGCGGTAGGCGAGGTCGCCGGCGCCACCGAAGACGATGAGATCAAACGGATCGACGGCGATGATGCGGCTCGACATGTATTCGGCTTTCCTTCAACCCTCGGCGGGATGCGGTCTACACCGGCTCGCACCGTTTTGGCAGGGGTTTTCGGGCCTGCCTTCATTTTCGTCAGCGACGCGAGACCGGGGCACGGGCTGCGGTCGATTGGCGCGCCGCCCGGCAGCGTCGATGGACCGCGCCGGCAATGTGCTATGTGCCCCGGGCGTAACCCGATTGCGGGCGAAGCCGGGCGTCCTTCGGCCTCGACCGCGAGGCTTCGACCGCCGATCCTCCGGTGTTGCCGCCCGGTCGACCGGCGCAGCAGGGAGAACCGGCCATGGACGAGCGTCGCGCGCTTATCTCCGGAGCGGGAATTGCCGGTTTGACGCTGGCCATTCGCCTGAAAGAGGCGGGATGGGCTCCGGTCATCGTCGAGCGCGAGCCGGCCGTCCGCAGCGAAGGCTACATGATGGATTTCTTCGGCACCGGCTGGGACGTCGCCGAGAGGATGGGGCTTGTCGACGCGCTCCGCGCCGTCCACTACCCGATCGAACGCATGCAATATGTCGATGAGGCCGGTACGCCCTGGCTGGCCGTCGAGATCGAGACCGTCCGCAAGGTCCTCCACGGCAAATACGTCTACCTGCGGCGATCCGACCTCGAGCGTATCCTCCATGATCGCGCTCGGGCGGCAGGGCTCGATGTGCGCTTCGGCACGACCGTCACGTCTCTCGAAGACGGGGATGCCGGTGTTGCGGTCACCTTGGACGACGGCAGTGAAGACCGCTTCGATCTCGTCTTCGGCGCCGACGGATTCCATTCGAACCTGCGGAGCCTGGTTTTCGGCCCCGAGGCGGCCTACGCGCGGTTCCTGGGCTACTACGTCGCCGCCTTCCACTCGGGTCGGGATCACGGGCTCGGCAACGCCTTCAAGCTCCACGAATCGACCGACTGCGTCGCCGGCCTTTATCCGCTTGGCGGCGGCCGCATGGACGCGACCTTCACCTTCCGGAGCGACGATCTCGGTCATGTTCCGCACGATGACCGCATTCCGCTGCTCCGCCGGAAATTCGCCGGGAGCGGCTGGATCGTCGGGGACGTTCTCGAGGACGTTCTTGCGAGCGAGCCGGTTTATTTCGACTCGGTCACGCAGATCGTAATGCCGGGCTGGAGCAAGGGCCGCGTTGCCCTCGTCGGCGACGCGTGTGGCTGCCTGACGCTGCTCGCGGGCCAAGGCTCGCACATGGCGATGGGCGGAGCCTATGTGCTCGCGGCCGAGCTGTCGCGGCGGCCGGATGATCACGCCGCAGCCTTCGCCGCCTACCAGGCCCTGCTCAAGCCGGCGGTCGAAAAGCGACAGAAATCCGCCGCCAAATTCTCGCGGAGCTTCGTCCCGTCCGAGCATTCGCGGCGCTGGCTGCGGCGGCTTGCCATGCGGGCGATGTTCTCGCGGCCGCTGCTCGGCTTTTTCTTCACGGCTTTCGGAGCCAAAAGCGTCCTCGCCGGCTACCGGGCATGAGCCCGACCCCGCGGCAATGCCCCGGGTCAGCGTACCGGCCGAGCTTGCCATATGTCTGCCCGGTTGGCATGACAGCGCTGTCGCTAGCGAGGTCGGGGCGATTGCACTGGAAGAGCCACTATGCGCAGCTTTGATGGGGTGATTGCCGCCTTGGCGGGCGTCGCGGCCGCCTTGTTGTTGGCCGCACCTGCCGCCGCCGACAGCCGGATCTTCACGGTCAAGTCGAGTGAACCGGGGGTCACCATCGACCAGGCGTTCCGCAACGGCAAGGAGCTTGCCGTGGTCGGCCATGGCGATGGCACCACGCTTTTCCGGATCGACGAGCCGAGCACGCCGGTCGGTTGCGCCAACCGGCTCGATTTCGTGACCTCGACCGGCGAGAAGCTGAACCTCGCGGCCGATCTCTGCGTCCTCAACTGGGACGTGACCGTCGAGGTCAAGGCCGCGCCTTCGCCCGCGCCCGCCGAGACGGCCGCGGAGCCGCCGGCCGAAGCGCCGCCGGCGGCCGATGCCTCGCCGGCGCCTCCCGCCGAAACGCCTCCGGATGTTGCCGATGTCCCGGCCGTTCCAGCCGAGCCGGAGCCGGCCGCAAACGAACCGGCCCGTACCACCCAGCCGACCGCGCCCGGCGCGACCTTCACCCAGACCGTCACGGTGTCCGGCGACGACCCCAATGTCACGATCGCCGGGCTCTCTCTCGATGGCAAGCTGGTGACTATCACCCGCCAGGCCTATGGCACCGTCCAGTTCGAGATCGAAGGCAACGAGCAGGGCATCGTCTGCGAGCGCAATCTCGGCCTCGTCCTTTCCGATGGCCGCCGGATCGACCGCAAGGTCAATCTCTGCCTGAACGACTGGAAGGTCGCCGTCTCCCTCTCCGGCGAGGCGACCGCCCCGGCCGAGCCGCCGCCGCTGCCCGCGGCATCGGCTGCGCCCCAGCCCGAGCCGCAGACGCCGCCACCGGCCGAGCCGCCGCCGCAAGTGACTGCGATGCCCGTCCTGCCGGCGCCGCCCGCCGAGGGCATGGTGTGGACCTTCGCCGTCGGCGAGATCGCCGCGACGCTGGCTCATGGCGTTCCGCAGTCGGACGCGAGCGACTTCGTCGCCACCTGCAATCGCGGCGGCGACCGCGTCACCATCACCCTTTACAGCGCAAGCCTCCCCGGACTCGCACCGAAGGCGGCGATCCCGGTCACCTTCTTCGCCGGCGCCTTCACCAAGACCTATCCGGGCGTCGGCTCGGAGGTCGATGAAGATTCCGGCGCGTCGCACCCGGAACTGGTGATATCGGCCGGCGATCCGCTGTGGACCGCTCTCATCCACGAAGCCAATCTCGGCATCGCCGCCGGCGCCTGGACGGCGAGCCTCTCGCTCAAGGGGAGCGCCGCGCCGGCGCGCCAGCTCCTCGCCGCTTGCCTCAGCCAGCCGGTGGCGCCGCCCCCGGTCATGGTCGAGCTGCCGCGCGGCAAGGGCATTACGGCCAATTACTTCTGCGAGAACGGCTCGGGAATAACCGTGACCTATTACGGCGGCCAGCAGGCGGCGGTTCTGGTCGAGCCGGGCGCGCCGCCGCTATCGATGCGCTGGACGCCGGATGGGCGTCGCGGCCGCTATGTCGCCGGCGACGCGCGGCTTGTCATCCGCGACGAGGATGTGCGCTGGAGCCGGCTCGGCGGCCAGGCTTTGACCTGCACCCCGCGATAGGGCGTGCGCTGAGGGCCTGTCATCGTTTGGTGCGTCCTTCGAGGCTCCGCTTCGCGGAGCTCCTCAGGATGGCAATGTGGTTTGAGCACGTCCGGTTTGGCCGTTATTGACGAGCACCGACCTCGCCATCCTTGTAGTGCGAGGGCAAAGCCCGAGCCTTGAAGGCGCGCTTGGCCAGTGTGGACTTGCCGTCGAGGCCGAGTTTGGAGGCCCGCGCTGCCTTGGCCCGTTTTGTGTATGACCGGCGTATTCAGCCGCACCAGGATTGGAGGCTCAAATGACCCTTGACGCCCGCATTGGCGAGGTGACGGAGCGCATCCGGAGGCGGAGCGAGACCGGACGCAACCGTTACCTCGAGCGGATCGCCGCGGCGGGGGACCGCAAGCCGAACCGGACCCGCCTTTCCTGCTCCAATCTCGCACATGGCTTTGCCGCCTGCGGCCAGGACAAGGCGGCGCTCCGCGGCGAGACGGCGCCCAATCTCGGCATCGTCACCGCCTATAACGACATGCTGTCGGCGCACCAGCCTTATGGCCGGTTTCCGGACATCATCAAGGACGCCGCGCGGACCGCCGGCGGCACCGCGCAGGTCGCGGGCGGCGTGCCGGCGATGTGCGACGGCGTCACCCAGGGCCAGGCGGGAATGGAGCTGTCGCTGTTCTCGCGCGACGCGATCGCCATGGCCGCGGCGATCGGCCTGTCGCACGACATGTTCGACGCCGCCGTCTTCCTCGGCATCTGCGACAAGATCGTTCCGGGGCTGCTCATCGCCTCGCTGAGCTTCGGCCATCTCCCGGCGGTGTTCATCCCGGCCGGGCCGATGCCGTCGGGCGTCTCCAATACCGAGCGCTCCAAGGCGCGCCAGCTTTACGCCGAAGGCAAGATCGGTTCGCAGCAGCTGCTCGACGTCGAGGCCGGCTCCTACCACGCCCCCGGCACCTGCACCTTCTACGGCACCGCCAATTCCAACCAGATGCTGATGGAGATCATGGGCCTGCACATACCCGGCGCGACCTTCGTCAACCCGAACACGCCGCTTCGCGATGCGCTGACCCGCGCCGCGACGGCGCGGGCCCTCGCCATCACCGCGCTCGGCAACGAATACACGCCGGCCGGAGCGATCGTCGACGAGCGGGCGATCGTCAACGGCGTCGTCGGGCTTCACGCCACCGGCGGCTCGACCAACCACACGCTCCACCTCGTCGCCATCGCCAAGGCGGCCGGCATCCGGCTCACCTGGGACGATTTCGCCGACCTCTCGGAGGTGGTGCCGCTCCTCGCCCGCGTCTATCCCAACGGCAGCGCCGACGTGAACCAGTTCCATGCCGCCGGCGGCATGCAGTTCCTGATCCGCGAGCTCGCCGGCGCCGGCTATCTCCACGAGGACGTGAAGACGGTCTGGGGGAGCGGCCTCGCCGGGTATCTTAAGGAGCCGAGGCTCGCCGCGGACGGCGGCATTGCGTGGACCGACAGCCCGGATGCAAGCCGCGACGAGGCGGTGCTCCGGCCGGCGGCGCGCCCCTTCTCGCCCGAGGGCGGCCTAAAACTCCTCGACGGCAATCTCGGCCGAGCCGTGATCAAGGTGTCGGCGGTGAAGCCGGAGCATCAGGTGGTGGAGGCGCCGGCCCTGATCTTCCACTCGCAGGAGGAGCTCCGCGACGCCTTCCGCGCCGGCCAGCTCGAGCGCGACTTTGTCGCGGTCGTCCGCTTCCAGGGGCCGAAGGCGAACGGCATGCCGGAACTCCACAAGCTGACCCCGACCTTGGGAGTCCTCCAGGACCGCGGCTACAAGGTCGCGCTTCTGACCGACGGCCGCATGTCGGGGGCGAGCGGCAAGGTGCCGGCGGCGATCCATGTCACGCCGGAAGCAGCCGACGGCGGCGCCATCGCCAAGCTCCAGGACGGCGATGTGATCCGCCTCGACGCGCCGCGCGGCCGCCTCCAGGTGCTGGTCGACCACGAGGAATTCGCCCGCCGCGAGGCCGTCACCGCCGACCTCGCCTCGAACGAATACGGCATGGGCCGCGACCTCTTCCGCCTCTTCCGCGCCAACGCCCAGCCGGCCGAACTGGGGGCGGGGGTGCTGTAGGTCACGTCAGTCGCGCGGTTCACGGACGTGATCTCGGCTGCGCCACGCTCGCCGCGATCATCGGCCGGTCCGATTCAACGGTGGCTGAGTGTTTTGCGCCTGGTCCGAGTAGCAAATCTCGCCGGACGGCGAGGTGCTGTAGGAAAGCCACAGTCGCCGGCGAAATCCCTGCGGAGCGTTGCCTGCGTCGATGGGCCGGTCGCCACCTGTTAGGATCGTGCGAGTGGTGGAGGGGCAACGCCATGACGGCACGATCGTTCGGGTTTCTGCTGGCGATGCTCGCCGCGTCGATCGCGGCGCCGGCGCTGGCGCAGGACCCGCGCCCCTTCGACCAGAATCCCGCCTTCGCCGACGGCAAGCTGCCGCGCTTCTATTTCGGGGTCGCCGGCGGCGCGATCTGGGCCAACCAGTTCGACACGTCCGTCGACGTCAAGATCGGCAAGGAGCAGCTCAAGGCCACCGCCGGCGTCACCTTCGACACCGGGCAGTCGGTCGGCGGCCTCATCGGCTATGGCATCAGCCGCCATATCGCCGTCGAAGCCGAGATCGGCCACGCTAATATCGACATGGACCGGCTCAAATTCGGACTGAGCTCGCCCGGTCACGGCAGCCTGTCCGGGAGCATCGGGATCGACGGCAACATCGAAGCCTGGACCGGCTTCGCCAACCTGCTCGTGGCGCCGACGGGCGTCGGCATCCTCACGCCGTATTTCGGGGGCGGCGTCGGCGCCGCCTATTTCAACGGCGACGTCGAGTTGGTCAGCATCCTCGGCGGCAACCTGCCGATCGGGGACTCGAAGAGCGAGACCGACCTGGCGCTCAAGGCCATCGCCGGGATCAATCTCGCGCTCAGCCCGCATTTCGGCATCGGCGCGCGCTACAGCTATCTCTGGGTCGACACGGCCGACCAGAAGAGCGCGTCGAGCGCCTTTCTCGGCGTCCCGATCCACGCCAAGGGGAAGGTCGACGACTTCACCGCGCAAACGCTTTTCATCAGCGGCAACCTCGCGTTCTGACGACTGGCCGCCAACTTGAACGCGGATAGTCCCCGACTATGCCGCCGTTTCGCGCTGCTCGGCGAGCCTCAGTCTTGGGGTCATGACAATTTGGGACGGCCCGTCAAGAATGACGTGAAGTTGAATCGTCCGGCTTGACCGGAGGACCCATCGCGAACCGCGCTGGACATCTCCTTCTACGTCTGCGCCATGGCGAGTCAGGCCCATGGCGCCCTCTCGTTCGGCGTGACAAACGATCCTCCGCTTCGTGTCTTTGAGCGGAAGGAAAGCCTCGCGGGGAACGTTAGGACGGCCGACTCATTACCAGGGCCAATCCTGGATTGGATGACCTCAATCCAGCCTTTTGCGCGAGCGATGGGTCCTCCGGTCAAGCCGGAGGATGACGGGTGAGCAGACTGGCAACGGTGCGAGTCACTGTGCATCGGAATTCCTCACAGGCTCGAAAGCCGGAATCCATCACTGCCGGCGCAATCTGGTCAATCGCTTGGCTTGTGGCGCGGCTTGCGATGGACCCCGGCTTTTGCCGGGGTGACGGGAAGTGTGGAGTCTGATCGCGCATGCAAGTGACCGAAGTAGCCGAACCTAGAAAGGAAGCTCATCGGCGCCCGTGGGCCGGTCAAAGGGAGGTACCTCGTCCGCCAAACCGGCAAGACGAGGTTGCTTGCCATCCTTCCGAATATCCGGGGAGAGCGACATGCTCACCGAAGTGGTCTTCGAGTTCGCTGGTGAGGAGCCTTTCACTCGAAGACGAGCGAGACGATTTGCGCTAGCCGGCCTTCATACCGGCTTCCGCCGACGCGCCCAGGGCCGCGTCTCGCCGGGCGCAGGCACGTCGCCGATCGCCGGCTGGAGGTAGTGCGGCACCTCCGGCCATTCGCCCTTTTCGAAGGCCTTGATCAGGACCGGATCGCTGGTCTCAAAGGCGTCGATGCCGACGCGGCGCATCAGCGGCACCTGGTCGATGATGTAGACGCCGATCGCCCGGATCTCGCCCGTGTAGCCGTCGCGGTCGCGCAGCAGCCGGGCCATCGAGAAGGCGCGGCCGTCGGCGTATTTCGGGATGTCGACGGCGATCGCGGCGAAGCGCGGCAGGTCGGCGGCGATGTCGGTCCAGACGCTGCCGGGCGCCAGCACCAGGCCGAGCGGCGCCTCGCGGACGAGGAGGCCGGCACGCTGCTCGCGCCAGCGCTTGAGGCTGACGAAGACCGCGCCCGCCTCCGGAACCGGCGCATCGTCGGCGACGATCGTCCACGCATCCTCGACGAAGTTTCCGTCTTTCCAAAGCGGCATGCGGGCTCTGCTCTCGACATCAGCCTCGACTGTCATGCCCGCGGAAGCGGGCACCCGGTAAACGATGCTGAGTCCGAACCGAATCTCGGTACTGTCTACTGGGTCCCGCTTTCGCGGGGATGACAGTGGGAGTAGGCGATCACGGGCGGCGGGACAAGCGGGACGGAAACGTGGGGGCGCGGAGCTTCAAATCCCGCTGCCGTCGGTCTCGAGCGGCACGTGGATGCCGCATTCGGTCTTGTCGAGCCCGCGCCAGCGGCCGGCGCGGAGGTCCTCGCCGACGGTAACGCGCGAGGTGCAGGGGACGCAGCCGATCGACGGGTAGCCCTTGGCGACGAGCGGGTGTTCCGGCAGGCCGTGGGTCTCGGCGTAGGCCTTGAGCTCGACGATCGACCAGCCGGCGAGCGGGTTGACCTTTATGCGCTCGCCGTCCGGCTCGAACAGCGGCAGCCCGGCGCGCTGCGCGTTCTGGAACCGTTTCCGGCCGGTGATCCAGGCATCGAAGCCGCGGAGCGCCCGCTTGAGCGGCTCGGTCTTGCGGATCTGGCAGCAGAGGTCGGGATTGGTCATCCACAGCGCCCGGTGCGGATCATTGCCGGCGAGCCGCTCGGGGTCGGGCGCGACGGTGCGGACGTCGGTCAGGCCGAGGAGCGCGGTGAGGCGGGTGCGATATTCGAGGGTCTCGGCAAAGAGCCGGCCGGTGTCGAGGAAGACGACCGGCAAGCCGGGGTCGATTTCCGAGACGAGGTGAAGGAGCACCGCCGAATCGGCGCCGAAGCTCGACACCAGGGCGATGCGCTCGGGGAAGAGCTCCTCGACGGCGAGCGCCACCGCCTCGCGCGCACCCAGCGCGCCATAGCGGGCGTTCAGCGCCGCCGCTTCCGACACGACGCCGGAATCGGGGCGCGCCGAAAGCGCGAGCGCGTCAAGCGGCACCATAGAGCGCTTCCTTGAACGGCGCCTGGCCGAGCCGGCGATAGGCGGCGAGGAAATTCTCCTCCGGACCCTGGCGCACCTTGAGATAGGTGTCGACCACGGTCTCGACCGCGTCGACCACTTCCTCGCTGGAGAAGCCGGGTCCGATAATCTCGCCGACCGAGGCCTGCTCGTCGCCCGAGCCGCCGAGGGTGAGCTGGTAGAATTCCTCGCCCTTCTTCTCGACGCCGAGGATGCCGATATGGCCGACATGGTGATGGCCGCAGGCATTGATGCAGCCGGAAATCTTGATCTTGAGCTCGCCGACCTCGCGCTGCCGGTCGTGTCCGGCGAAGCGCTCGGAGATGCGCTGGGCGACGGGGATCGAGCGGGCATTGGCCAGCGCGCAGTAGTCGAGGCCGGGGCAGGCGATGATGTCGGTGACCAGGCCGGCATTCGGCGTCGCGAGGCCGTTGTCGCGGAAGGCCTCGTAGATCGCCGGCAGGTCGTCGAGCGCGACATGCGGCAGGATCAGGTTCTGCTCGTGGCTCACCCGCGCCTCGCCGAAACTGTGGCGCTCGGCGATGTCGGCGACGAGCTCGAGCTGGTCGGCGGTGGCATCGCCCGGCGTGCCGCCGATCGGCTTCAGCGAGATGGTGACGATGGCGTGGCCGCTCAACCGGTGCGGCACGGTGTTCTGCTCGACCCAGGCGGCAAGCGCGGGGTCGGCCGCCCGCGCCCGGTTGAGGACAACACTCTCCGCCGGCCGCGGCTCGAGCGCCGCCGGCAGGGCGAAATAGGCCTGGATGCGACGGATCTCCGCCTCGGGAAGGGCCAGCGCGGAATGCCGGACGCGCTCCCACTCCTCCTCGACCTGGCGGGCGATCTCCTCGGCGCCGGTCTCGTGGACGAGGATCTTGATCCGCGCCTTGAACTTGTTGTCGCGGCGGCCGAACTGGTTGTAAACCCGGAGGATGGCTTCGCAGTAGGAGAGCAGGTCCGCCTCGGGCAGGAAATCGCGGATCTTGTGGCCGATGAAAGGCGTCCGCCCGAGGCCGCCGCCGACATAGACGGCAAACCCCAGCCGTCCGCTCCCGTCGCGCTTGAGATGCAGGCCGATGTCGTGGACCTGGATCGCGGCGCGGTCGCGCGCGGAACCGGTGACGGCGATCTTGAACTTCCGCGGCAGGAAGATGAACTCCGGGTGCAGCGACGACCACTGCCGGAGGATCTCGGCATAGGGCCGCGGGTCGGCGACCTCGTCGCGGGCGGCGCCGGCGAAATGGTCGGCGGTGACGTTGCGGATGCAGTTGCCGGATGTCTGGATCGCGTGCATCTCGACCGAGGCGAGATGCTCGAGGATGTCGGGGATGTCCTTGAGCGCCGGCCAGTGGAACTGGAGGTTCTGCCGCGTCGTGAAATGGCCGTAGCCGCGGTCATATTTGCGGGCGATGAAGGCGAGCATCCGGAGCTGCGCCGGGTTGAGCGTCCCGTAGGGGATGGCGATCCGCAGCATGTAGGCGTGAAGCTGCAGATAGACGCCGTTCATCAGCCGGAGCGGCTTGAACTGTTCCTCGGTCAATTCGCCGGAGACGCGCCGCTCGACCTGGCCGCGAAACTGGGCGACCCGCTCGTTCACAAACTCGCGGTCGAATTCGTCATAACGGTACATGACACTACTCCGCCGCCTCGGCAACGCGCGGCGGGTTGAGGCTGGAATACTCGGACGCGCCGTAGGCGACGGTCGGTCCCTCGGCGCGGATGCGTTCGCGCATCCGGACCGGGACCGGCCGTCCGTCGGCGATCGTCATGTCGATGGCGTAGGGCTCGATGACAATGCGGGCGTCGTGCTGGCTCTGGGCATAGGCGGTGGCGGCGTCGAGCTCCGGACCGTCCAATAGAAGCCGCGCCCGACTTACGTCCGGCGTCCAGCCGCCGGCCTCGTCGAGGAAGACGACGCGGCCGTCATCGAGACGGTTGGCGGTGATCGCCTTCTGCGGACCGGCCTTGGCGGCCTTGAACATTGCGGTTCTCCCTGGCGCGGTCTATGCCGCCGCGAGCTCGGCGAGCCCCACCGGCTCGGCGGCGACCGCTCCGGCGGCGACCACCTCGCCGATGATGAAGAGCACCGGGCCGGTGAGGTCCGGCCGGGCCGCGATCGCTGCGAGCTCGTCGAGCCGGCCCCGGTAGGCGCGGCGGTCGCCGCGCGAGGCGTTCTCGACCACGGCCACCGGAGTTGATGCCGCAAGCCCCGCCTCGATCAGCCGGGCCGCGACTTTTGCCGCCACGGCGTGGCCCATATAGACCGCGACGGTGGCGCCGTGGAGCGCGACGCCGGCCCAGCCGGGCAGGGTATCTCCGTCGGCGTCCTGGCCCGTCGCAAAGACCAGCGCCGAGGCGGCGTCGCGGAGCGTCAGCGGAATTTCGGTCTCGGCCGCCGCGGCGAAGGCGGCGGTGATGCCGGGCACCACGTCGAAGGAGACATTCGCCGCGCGAAGCGCCGCCATCTCCTCGCCGGCGCGGCCGAAGATCAGCGGGTCGCCCGACTTGAGCCGCACCACCCGGTTGCCCTTCTTCGCCTCGGCGACGAGAAGCGCGTTGATCGCCTCCTGGCTGTAGGAGTGCTTGCCCGGCGCCTTGCCGACATGAATGCGACGGGCATCGCGCCGGCCCTGGGCGACGATCGCCTCGGGCACCAGGCGGTCATAGACGATGACATCGGCCTCCTGGAGCGCGCGCTGGGCGCGGAGCGTCAGCAGGTCCTCGGCTCCCGGCCCGGCGCCGACCAGCGAGACGTGACCCGTAAAGTTCGGCCCTATCTCCAGCATCCGGATCGCCTCGCCCTCGGCCTCCGCCATGTCGCCGGCGAAGGCCTTCGCGGCGACACTACCGGAAAAGAAGCGCGCCCAGAAGCGCCGCCGGTCCGCACTACCATGAAGCCGCCGCGCGACGCGGTCACGAAGCCGCTCGGCAAGCCCGGCCAGGTCGCCGAAAGCCGGCGCAAGCAGCGCCTCGATCCGCGCCCGGACGTGGCGCGACAGGACCGGGGCGACGCCCTCGCTGCCGACGGCGACCGCAAGCGGCGCGCGGTTGACGATCGCCGGCGTGTAGAAATCGCAGAGTTCCGGCCGGTCGACGACATTGACCGGCACGCCGGCGTCGTGCGCCAGTGTGCGGACGGCGCGGTCATCCGCCTCCGAGCCGGTGGCTGCGAAGACGAGAGCCGCGCCGCTGAGGTCCGCCGCACTCGGAAAGGTGCCGCGCCAGTCGCCGTGGGCGGCGATGAGGTCGGCCCCGGTCGCCTTGTCGAGGACGGCGGCGTAGACCACGATCTCCGCCTTGGTCTCGGCAAGGAGCCTGATCTTCGCGGCCGCCTCCGGTCCGCCGCCGACCACCACCACCTTGCGTCCATCCACCTTGTGGAAGGCCGGGAAGACACCGAGCTTGCGCTGTCCTTGGGGCATCGATCTCTCCCCGGCCGCATCCCGGGCGAACCAGGGCCGGCGGCGGTCTGCCTAGGCGCAAGACTTAGGGACTTGGCCGCTCCGCGGCGACGACGCCGGTTCCAATCTCGGCCACGACCTGAGAAAATGATTCCCCCGGAGACCATGACGAGAGCAAGAATCCGGTGATGCCGCATGAAAGTGGCGAGGAGGAACCACGCTCCGGCGCGTTGGGCCGGGCTTTTCGCGCGTTTCACGAGTTGGGTTTCGCAATCCTGAGGTCGGTCTTCGCTCTCCCGCGCATTGAGGAAATCCTCCACGAGAGCGAGAGGCTGCGCCGGATGGGTGTGAAGCGCACCACGGCCGGCGACGATGGCGACGTCCGCTGGCTGGTGGTGTCCCGGGAACGGTCGGCGCCGGTGCTTCGCGGGCTGCAAAACGGTCACCGGATCAGTCCGCTGCTTGATGCGTTCCGGCTTGACCCCGCCGTCTTCGCCATTCTCGCGCCGCTTCTCGGCCGCGACATCAACACCCTTCTCACTTCACTTTTCTTCAAGCCGCCAAACGAACCGGAGACCGCGATCGCCTGGCACCAGGACGCTGTATTCCGCCGGCCGCGGGAGAGATTCAGAAACCTCGCCACGTCCTACGTCCAGTTGGGCATCGCGCTCGATCCGCACGGCCCGGCGAATGGTGGCATGAGCGTGGTCGCGGGAAGCCATCGGCTCGGCGATCTTCCACTTCTCGGCGATGGGAGCGTGCTTCTCAGAACGCCCGAACCAGCCGACCTCGACGCCCTTGGGCTGTCGCGGGAAGACGAGGTCGACCTCGTGCTCGACCCCGGCGACGTCGTCATCTGGTCGGCCTTCACGCTCCATGGCTCGCGGCCCAACCGGCATGCGACACTCGACCGTCGCTTCTTCGTCATCACCTCGATGCGCTGCGAAGATTGCGACGGCGGCGAGCCGGGCTTCCGCGACGGGAGGCCCTGTCCCTGGAGCGGCAGCGAGGAAACACGGCCGGCCGGGGTGAATTAGACGGCCGGCCGCGCCGGCAGGCCGTAGGCGGTGACCCCGTCGGGCAGGTCCCGCACCACGGCGGCATTGGCGCCGACGATGCAGTCGGCGCCGACCCGGATATTGTTCGAGACGACGGCGCCGGCGCCGAGGAAACTGCGCGCGCCCACGAAAGCGGGTCCGGCAATGACGCAGCCCGGTCCGCAACGGGCGGCCTCGCCGAACTCCACGTCGATCCCGACCCAGGTCAGCCCCTCGATCAGCACCCAGTCGCCAAGCCGGGCTTCGGCTCCGACTCTCGTGAACATGTTGACGAAGACGCCGCGCCCGAGCGAGGCGGAACTGGAGACGATCGCCATCGGGTGGATGGCGTTGACGAATTCGGCGCCGCGGCCGGCGAGCCGGCGCGACAGGTCCTGCCGGATCGCGTTGTCGCCGAGAGCGACGATGAAGGCGTGGGCGGCGACGAACTCGGCGTCCTCCATCCGGGCGAAGGGACCGAGGACGGGGTGGCGCTCGACCTGCGTGCCGGGCGGCTTGGTATCGTCGAGATGGCCGGCGACGGCAAACCGGCCGTCGGCCGTGAAGACCTCTCCGACGCTAAGGCCGTGGCGGCCGGCGCCGACAATCACCACGGGCTTTGCCACGATCGCGGCGCCCCGCCCGATCGCCGCCGCCAAACCGCGGACTACTTTATCCGCCGGTAGGCCTTGCCGTTCTCGTCGAAGACGTGGAGGAGGCTCGGCGGAGCGGTGAGGCCGACGGTCTCGCCCTTCTTGATCGGCGCGATGCCGTCGAGCTTGACGACGATCGGCTCCTCCGCGTCCCCGCAATTGACGTAGAGCAGGGTGACCTCGCCGAGATTTTCGACGATGTCCACGGTTCCCTTGAAGATCGCATCGTCGCCGGTGGTGAGCGAGAGATCTTCCGGCCGCACACCGAAGGTACCCTTGCTTCCTTTGGCGCTCTCCGGAATCTCCATTTCGACCGCGACCGAACGGGCCGTCTCCGGCTTGACCGTCGGCCGCGCCCCGCCCTGCTCAATCATGCAGGGCACGGTGTTCATCGACGGCGAGCCGATGAAACGAGCGACGAAGAGATTGTCGGGACGGAGATAGAGCTCCATCGGCGAGCCGACCTGCTCGATGATGCCGAAGTTGAGGACGACGATCTTGTCGGCGAGCGTCATCGCCTCGACCTGGTCATGGGTGACGTAGATCATCGTCGTGTCGGGCATGCTCTCGTGGAGCTTGGTGATCTCGATGCGGGTGGCGACGCGGAGCGCCGCATCGAGGTTCGACAGCGGCTCGTCGAACAGGAAGACGCGCGGGTCGCGGACGATGGCGCGGCCGATGGCGACGCGCTGGCGCTGCCCGCCGGAGAGCTGCTTCGGCAGCCGGTCGAGATAGGGCGGTGATCTGGAGAATCTCGGCCGCGGCGCGCACGCGCTTGTCGATCTCGGCCTTGCCGCCGCCGCCGATGCTGCATGCCGAAGGCCATGTTGTCGTAGACCTTCATGTGCGGATAGAGCGCGTAGGACTGGAAGACCATGGCGATGCCGCGCTGCGACGGCGGCAGGTCGTTGACCACGTCGCCGTCGATCTTGAGCGTGCCCGAGGTGATGTCCTCAAGCCCGGCGATCAGCCGCAGCAGGGTCGACTTGCCGCAGCCCGACGGGCCGACGAAGACGATGAACTCGCCCGACTTGATCTCGAGGTCGACGCCCTTGATGACGTCGACCGCGCCGAACGACTTGCGAATGTCGCGTAAGGAAAGTTCGGCCATTCTTTTCTCCCTCAGGCCATCCCGACTCTTCGCGGCCCTCAGCCCTTGACGCCGCCGGCGGTGAGGCCGGAGATGATCTTGCGCTGGAAAATCAGCACCAGCACCACCAGCGGCATGGTGACGATCACCGACGCGGCCATGATGTTGCCCCACGGCACCTCGAACTCCGAGGCGCCGGAGATCAGCGCGATCGCCACCGGCACGGTGCGCTGCTCGTCGTTGGAGATGAAGGTCAGCGCGAACAGGAATTCGTTCCAGGCGGCGATGAAGGCCAGCAGCCCGGTGGTGACCAGCGCCGGCCACATCAGCGGCAGGAACACCTTGGTCATGATGGCCCACGGCGTTGGCGCCGTCGACGATCGCCGCCTCCTCGATCTCGATCGGCAGGTCGCGCATGAAGGTGGTCAGCACCCAGACCGTGAACGGCAGGGTGAAGATCATGTACGAGAAGATCAGCGAGAACAGCGAATTGTAGAGGCCGAACGCCGCGGATCATCTCGAACAGGCCGGCGAGCACCGCGATCTGCGGAAACATCGAGACCGACAGGATGGTGAGGAGAAGCAGCCCGCGGCCGCGGAACCGGACCCGCGACAGGGCGTAGGCGGCGGTGACCGCGAGGAACAGCGATATCGCCACGACCGCGCTCGAGACGATCACCGAGTTGACGAAGTTGCGCGGGAACGTTGCCGGTGGTCAGCGACCGAGACATAGTTGGCGAGCGAGATCGCGGTCGGCCAATAGTCGACCCGGAACAGCGACGTTCCCGATTTGAACGATGGTCAGGATCGCGTAATAGAACGGAAAGACCGCGATGACGACAGATCACCAGAACCAGCAGGTAGAAGAGCGCGGTTCTTGACGAGCTTCATGGCATCAGCGTCCTCCCTCGAAGCTGACCCGGCCGACCCAGATATAGAGGATCGTGATCAGGGCGATGATCAGGAAGAGCAGCGTCGAGGCGGCGGAGCCGTAGGCGAACTTGTCGAACTCGAAGAGATTTTGCCGCGCGAAGACCGACATCGAGGTGGTCTGCGCATTGTTCGGCGTCAGCACGTAGATGAGGTCGAAGACGCGGAGCGCGTCGAGCCCGCGGAAGATCACCGCCACCATCAGCGCCGGCCGAACCAGCGGCAGCGTCACCCGCCAGAACACCTTGATCGGATTGACGCCGTCGATCTTCGCCGCCTCGTAGATGTCGTTCGGCACCATCTGCAGGCCGGCGAGGATGAGGAGCGCCATGAACGGCGTCGTCTTCCAGATATCGACGATCAGCACCGCAATCATCGCGGTATCGGCCTGGGCGGTCCAGGCGATCGGTTGCGAGATCAGGCCAAGCTGCATGCAGATGTCGTTGAGGATGCCGAACTGGTCGTTGAGCATCCACGCCCACATCTTGGCCGAGACGATCGTCGGGATCGCCCAGGGGATGAGGATCGCGGCGCGCACGATGCCGCGGCCGCGGAACTCGGCGTTGAGCACCAGCGCCACGACCATGCCGAGCACCGTCTCGAAGGCCACCGAGATCACGGTGAAGCAGAGGGTGTTGCAGACCGCATTCCACCAGGTCGGGTCGACCAGCAGGCCGAAATACTCGCCGGTGCCGTCGCCGTAATCGACATATTCGAGGTAGTTGCGGAAGCCGATCCAATGGCGCCGGCGAGGTCGATCAGCGAGGCGTCGGTGAAGCCGAAATAGATCGTCTGAGCAGCGGCCAGCCGGCGACGGCCGCGAGCACCACCAGCATCGGCGTCAAGAACAGCCAGGCAGACCGCACCCGCTGCCGGGATAGCTGAGATTGCGCGTCATCCGCCCCGGGCTCGCCGCACTTGTTGTCGCGCGTCGCGAGGCTCAGATTGCGTCGCCGAGCCGTCGGCACGCAACCCGCGAGATCTCGGAAGAAACCGGCCGGCGGCGTACAGGCCGCCGGCCGAATTTCGGTACGGCTACCAGCGCGGCGCCCTTGAGGCGCGGTCAGCTTGGCCTCGAGGGCCTGCGAGGTTGTCGGCGGCGGAGCCGTCGCCCGACAGGGTCTGCGTGGACGGCGGTCCAGAAGTCGCTGGACACCTCGTTGTACTTGGCCTGGGTCGGCGCCGACGGACGCGGCACCGCGTTGAGGAAGACCTCCTTCCAGCGCGGGATGATCGGCTGCTGCGCCTTGATGTCGGCATCGTCATAGAGCGGCCGTCAGCGTCGGCAGGTCGCGTGGCCTCGAGCGCGCGATACTTCTGCTGCTCGGGCGAAGCCAGGAACTTGACCAGATCGATCGCCTCGTCCGGGTGCTTCGAGTACTTCGACACGGCGAGGTTCCAGCCGCCGAGGGTCGCCGCCGAGCGGTCGTCCCGACCGGGGCCGATCGGCAGCGTGGTCACGTCGAACTTGCCCTTGATCGGCGAGTCGGCGCTGTTGCCGAGCGAATAGGCGTAGGGCCAGTTGCGCATGAAGACGGCGTTGCCGGTCTGCCAGACGCCGCGGGCCTCCTCTTCCTTGTAGGCGAGAACGCCTGGCGGCGAGATCGTGCCGACCCAGCCCTTGGCCATCTCGATGGCCTCGGCCGCCTTCGGATTGTTGATCGAGATCGATGCCGTCCGGCTCGACGATCTGGCCGCCGCCGTTCGACTTGACCCATTCCAGGGCGTCGCAGGTCAGGCCCTCATAGGCGTTGCCCTGGAAGACGAAGCCCCACATGTCCTTGTTGCCGGCCGCGCGCTCCTTGTCCATGATCATCTTGGCGGTGTCGGCCATCTCCTGCCAGGTCTTGGGCGACGCTGGCGCCGTACTTGTCGAGCAGGTCCTTGCGGTAGTAGAGCGCCGGGGCGTCGGTGAAATAGCGGCAGCGCGACGAGCTTGCCGTTGACGGTCTGCGACTCGATGATCGACGGGAAGAAGTTCGCCGATCACGTCCTTGGTGGCGTCGGTCAGGTCGACGAACTGGCTGGCGAGCTGCGGCGCCCAGATCACGTCGGTGCGATAGACGTCGATGTCGGGGTTCTGCGCGGCGAGCCAGAGCCTGTACTGGCCGAACTGGTCGGTGGTCGACGACGGCATCGAGACGACACTGACCTTGTTGCCGGTCGCCTTCTCGAACTCGTCGAGCTGGTGGCGCAGCGTCTGCAGGTCGTTACCGACGGCGCCCGAGACGATGGCAAGATCCACCGCCGCCGCCTGCCCGGTCATCAGGGCGAAGCCGGCAGCGAAGGCGAGAAGGGTGTAGCGAAGCTTCATCGTGCGAACCTCCCATTGAGCCTCAAGAAATTGTGGGAGGTCGGACGCCGCATCAGGGCTTTCGCCACTGGCGGGCCGGTGCGCCGTCACTTCCTCCCTCAAAGCGCTTCGTGACTTTGCCCGGATCGATGGTCAAAGAATTCCAAAGCGCTTTGACCATATCATGCGGGCGAAGCCGGCTCCTGTCAAGTCACGGCTTGGGCGGATGCGACGCAGTTGCGCCGCTCGAATTCCTTTGAACGGCAGTGCCGACCGGCATAACCATTTGCAACGGAATGAGTAAATCGAAGCCGCTGAGCTTGCACCGGCGCCCCTACGAATACCGCTCGCAAAGCGAAACTTTTGATCGCCGGTCCGCATTGCCCACTTGCATTCCCGAATTGAAAGCGCTTTGAATGGGGCCGGGAGGACATTGCGACGTGATGAAGCTGAAGGACCTCGCCGAGCGGCTGGGTCTCTCGCAGACCACCGTCAGCCGCGCACTGAACGGCTATCCGGAAGTCAGCGAGACGACCGCGGGAGCGGGTTCGCGAAGCGGCGCAGCGTTTCAACTATCGGCCGAACGTCAGCGCCCGCCGCCTGGCGACCGGCCGCGCCGGCACCATCGGCGCCGTCCTCCACACCAATCGCAGCCTGTTTCTCGATCCGCACTATGTCGAGTTCCTCTGCGGCCTCGGCGAGCGGCTTGCCGACGACGAGATCGATATCGTGCTCAGCCCCGCTCGACAAGGACGAGATCGCCAACTATCGGCGGATGGCGTCGGGCACGCGGGTCGACGCGCGTCATCCTGTCGAGCCCGCCGGTCGAGGACGGCCGCGTCGAGCTTCTCACCGAGCTCGGCATGCCCTTCGTCCTCCACGGGCGCACCAACAGCCAGTCGCCGCACGCCTGGCTCGACATCGACAATGAAGGCGCCTTTCGCCATGCCACCAAGCATCTCCTCGACCTCGGCCACGCGCGGATCGCGCTGATCAACGGCGACACCCGGTTCACCTACGCCTCGCACCGCGAGCGCGGCTACAAGGACGCGCTGGCGAGCCGCGGCATCATCGCCGATCCGAAGTTCATCGCCACCGGCCTGATGACCGACGAGAACGGCTTCCGTTGCGCCGAGCGGTTCCTCGCCGAGCGTCCGCGGCCGACGGCGCTGGTCGTATCGAGCATGATGATGGCGCTCGGAGCCTTCCGCGCCATCCGTGCCGCCGGCCTCGAGCTCGGCCGCGACATCTCGATGATCGCCCACGACGACGTCTTCCCCTTCCTCAATCCCGACCGCATGGTGCCGACCATGTCGACGACGCGCTCGTCGATCCGCATGGCGGGCACCCGCATCGCCGAGCTTGCGATCGAGCTGCTCAAGGGTCGCCCGGCCGCGTCGATCCACGAACTGTGGCCGGTCGATCTCGTCATCCGCGCCTCGACCGGACCGGCTCCGGCAGGGTAGACTTCAGCCTCCCGTCACGCGTTGCCGGCAGAGACATGCGCTTCGTGCTCGTTTCCTTTTGCCTCTTCCTCCTCCTCGTTCCTGCCGCCGCCGTAGCGCAGGACGACGAGGACCCGATCGATGCCGCGCTGGGCCAATGCCTCGACGACCCGCAAGGCCAGTCGACACGGGGCATGGTCGAGTGCTTTGGCGCTGCCTACCAGGACTGGGATGCCGCCTTGAACGACGTCTATGACGGGCTGATGCATTCGCTCGACCCGCAATCCGCCGCGCTCCTCAAATCGGCGCAGCGCAACTGGACCGCATTCCGCGACGCCGAGTCCGACTTCCTGGCGACCCTGGTCGTCCCCGAGCGCGGCACGCTCATGCTCGTCACCGTCAACGAAACCATGACCGATCTGGTCCGCGCGCGGGTCATGGAGCTGAGGGCGGTCGCCGACGAGACCGCCGACGACAATTGAGCCCGGGCCGCCAGACGGCGAGCGGTGCGCCCGCGATCCCGGGCGGCCGGCCTCCGGTGCGGCCGTGACCGCCGCGGGCGACGCCGTCCTCATCGCGGTCGATTGGGGCACGACCAACCTCCGGGCGATGCTCCTCGACGGCGATGGTCGGGTCCTCGGCGAGGTCGCGAGCCACGACGGCATCGCGTCGGTCCCGGCCGGCGGGCACGAGGCCGTTTTCGACCGCCTCGTCGGCCGATGGCCGCGTCTGCCGGCGGTGATGGCCGGCATGGTCGGCAGCCGCCAGGGCTGGCGCGAGGCGGCCTATGTCGCCTGTCCGGCATCGCCGGAGGGGCTTGCCCGCGGCATGCTCCGTTTCGCCGCGATCGATGGCCGCGCGGTCGCCATCGTTCCCGGCGTGATGGTCCGGAGCGCCGCCCGCGACGGCGACGTGATCCGCGGCGAGGAGACCCAGATCGTCGGCCTCCTCGAGCGCGGGCCGGGTTTCGACGGCGTCGTCATCCTGCCCGGCACCCACTCGAAATGGGCGACGGTCGCCGGTGGCGCGATCATCGATTTTCAGACCTACCTGACCGGCGAGATGTTCGACCTTCTCGCCCACAAATCCTTCCTCCGCCATTCGGTGAAGGAAGGGGAGCGCGAGCTTTCGACGCTACCCGGATTCGAGACCGGCGTGCGCCGGACCGTCCGCGAGGGGCTGCCGTTCCTCGCCGCGATCTTCTCGGTCCGCGCCCGTCAGCTTCTCGACAATGTCGCGCTCGAGGACAACCTCGCCTATCTGTCCGGTCTGGTGATCGGCGGCGAGATCGCCGCGGCGCGCGAGGCCGGCCGCCTCGCTTCGGGGATGGCGCTGCGCGTCGTCGGCACGCGGTCGCTCGCCCGCGCCTATTCGCGCGCCCTCGACATCGCCGGGTATCAGGCCGAGGGCCTCGACGGCGGCGGCCTGGTGGTTGCCGGACTGGCGCGCTTCGCCCGCGAGGCCGGCCTTCTCGGAAGCGAGACCAAGACATGACCGACCGCCTGTTTGCCCCCCATCCGCCGCTCATCGCCATCCTTCGCGGCATCAGGCCGGACGAGGCCGAAGCGACCCTCGACGCGCTGATCGAGGCCGGTATCGGCCTGATCGAGGTGCCGCTCAATTCGCCGGACCCGCTGCGGAGCATCGCGGCGATGGTCAAGCGGGCGGGAGACCGCGCCCGGGTCGGCGCCGGCACCGTGCTCACGGCCGACGCGGTCAAGGCGGTCGCAGCGGCCGGCGGCCGTCTCATCGTCTCGCCCAACCGCGACGACGCGGTGATCCGCGCGACCAAGGCCGCCGGGCTCGATTCCTATCCCGGCGTCTTCACCGCGACCGAGGCGCTCGGGGCGCTGGCCGCCGGCGCCGACGCGCTGAAGTTCTTCCCCGCCGACGTCCTCGGCCCGGCCGGCGTCAAGGCGATCGCCGCGATCCTGCCGCCCGGCACGCCGCTGCTCGCGGTGGGCGGCGTCGACGCGGGCAATATCGGGATGTGGCTCAAGGCGGGCATCGCCGGCTTCGGCATCGGCTCGAGCCTCTACAAGCCGGGCCTCATGCCGGCCGAGGTCGGGACACGGGCGAAGGCGATGGTCGCGGCGTGGAAGGCGGCGCGGATCGCGTGATGGTTCAGGCGTGAGGGAATAGTCGGGGGAAAAGCACGTCGAGCGCGTCTGATGGAAAGCGGAGCGTCAGCGTGCCTTTTGGAGTCGGCGATGCAAGCAAGCCGGCCTCCAGAACGTCGGCGAGAACCCGGCGAGCGGTTCGTTCCGGCAGACCCGTGATGCGAGGAGCCTCTCCTCTATCGAAGCTTCCGCGCGTCAGGGCTTCCTCGAGTAGCCGGCCGACGATCTGGCCGATTGCGTTATGCAGTAGGTTACTGATTCGTTTGAAATAATCGCTACAAGATACTCGGTCCGGCCGTTCCCGTGGCCGATCTTCAAGGCGGCCTTCACGCCGGCGGAGGTCGGATCGCGGGCAAAGGCGATGGTCGCGGCCTACGACAGGGTGGCCTCGCAGGCCTTACGCCTCCGTATGCCACTGAAGCCCGCTCAACCCCGAAAAGGCCTGGGCAATCGCGGGTCGTGTCAGCGATCAATCCCGGGCGACCTTCCCATCACGAAGGCCAGCGATCGTCTTTCTCATGATGCGGACCAAACTCAGCACCTCGCCGTCGGACAGCGGCGCAAGAATGTCGGCGATAGCCCGTCGATAGTCCGGCCAGATCTTCCGCCGAAGCGCGACCCCCTCGTCGGTGATGCCGACGATGACTACGCGCCTGTCGCTCGCATCCTTTTGGCGCTCGACGAGCCCTTCGGCCGTCAGGCGGTCAAGCAGGCGCGTGATGTTGTAGGGCTCGACCACAACGCGATCGCCTAGCTCGCCGGCCCGAAGTCGCCCGCCCGCTTTCTCCAGTTCGAGCAGCACGTCGTACCAGCCGAGTGGCGGCAGGTTGGCGGCTTTGAAGCGTGCCTCGATGGCACGGATCGCCAGGGCGTGCGCGCCGAGCAAGGCGCTCCACGCGTCGGGTCTGCGGTCCAGGTGGCTGCTCATCCGATCACAAATAATTGCATTTGCAATGAAGTGCCAGCCAAATATCTTTGCAATTGCAACGATAATCCAAGAAGGAGATCCATCAATGCCGAAGGAAATCACTCGCTCTGCGCTCGCGGAAGCAATCCTCAGCGTCGACCCGCCGGTGATCCTGGAAGCGCTAGGCCGCGGCTACTTTGCCTCAGGTCACCTTCCCGGCGCGCAGGCCCTGCCGCCGGAGGAATTGGCCAGGCTGGCGCCGGAACTTGCCCCCGACAGGGGCAAATCCATCGTCGTCTACTGCGCCAGCAAGACCTGCCGGAACTCGCATCAGGCGGCGCAATGGCTCGCGAATCATGGATATACGGACGTTGCCGTGTACGCCGGCGGCAAGCAGGACTGGACGGAGAACGGCCTCAAGCTGGACGTTTGATGCGCATGGTGGGTGGGGCCGCTCTGGCGATCCCACCCGCCGCGTCCAGCGAGCGAGCACCGGCCGAGGGACACCCGGCAACAAACACCGAAGCAATATGCGAGGGCGTGACCGCTGGGCTCGCCCGTCGGCCTCGGCATTCGGATCGTGTTCGCCGGACTCGGCGCGTCCCCGCTGTGCCTTGCTGTCACCGGCTAAGGGGGCGCCTACACCGTCAGATGCCGCCGGACCTTGTCCGGGTCCATGTCGGCGCGGGTGCCGGAGAGTACGATCTGGCCGCGGTCCATCACCGCGAAGCGGTCGGCGAGCTCATGGACGAAGTCGAAATACTGCTCGACGAGGAGGATGGCGATGTCGCCTTTCTGGCGGAGCCATTTGATCGCCCGGCCGATGTCCTTGATGATCGAGGGCTGGATGCCTTCGGTCGGCTCGTCGAGGACGAGAAGCCGCGGCCGGGTGACCAGCGCCCGGGCGATGGCGAGCTGCTGCTGTTGGCCGCCCGAGAGGTCGCCGCCGCGGCGCCTGAGCATCGATTGCAGAACCGGGAAAAGGTCGAAGACGTCGGCCGGAATCGTCCGGTCGTCGCGCTTGAGCGGCGCATAGCCGGTCTCGAGGTTTTCCTTGACCGTGAGCAGCGGAAAGATGTCGCGGCCCTGCGGCACGTAGCCGATGCCGAGGCGGGCGCGTTCGTGCGGCGCCATCCGGCCGAGGACGATGCCGTCGAGGCTGATCGCGCCGCTTGCGATTCCCTGCTCGCCGACGATGGCGCGGAGAAGGCTGGTCTTGCCGACGCCGTTCCGCCCCATCAGCGCCATCACCTCGCCGGCTCGCGCCGACAAGGACACGCCGCGGAGCGCCTGGGCGGCGCCGTAATAGAGGTCGACGCGATCGACGACCAGCATCGGCGCGGCGGGCGTCGCCGCGGCCTCCGGTGCGGTCAAGGGCAGGTCGTTCATGCCGCCTGCTCCTCTCCCTTCGTCGCCTCGCGTCGGTCCTCCGCAGCGGGGAGAGGAAACGAAGATTGCAGCCTCGAACCGATAAGCACGGGCGATACGAGGTGAGGCGGCAACACGACGTTTCCTCTCGCCGGTGCGGAGAGGCAGAGCGCGGGAATGCGGCAGGCGGGACTCATCGCGGATGGCAGCATCCGCGATGAAAGCGGCGGTTTGGCTCCCGTCATCCTCATCGCCCGAGATAGACCTCGATGACGCGCGGATCGGCGGAGACGTGGTCGATCGTGCCCTCGGACAGGACCGAGCCTTCGTTGAGCACCGTCACCTTGACGTCGAGCGCGCGGACGAAGGTCATGTCGTGCTCGACGACGATCACCGACTTCTCCCTGGCGATATCGCGGAGAAGATGCGCGGTCGCCTCGGTCTCGGCGTCGGTCATCCCGGCGGCCGGTTCGTCGACGAGGAGCAGCTTCGGCTCCTGGGCGAGCAGCATGCCGATCTCGAGCCACTGCTTCTGGCCGTGGCTGAGCGCGGCGGCGCGGAGCCGGCGCTGACCCGACAGGCGGATCAGCGCCAGCAGTTCGTCGATCCGCTGCCGCGCCGCCGCGGTCTCCGGGCGGAAGAGGGCGGCGCGCGTATCGCGCCGGCCGGCGAGCGCCAGGAGGAGATTGTCCTCGACGGTGTGGTGATCGAACACGGTCGGCTTCTGGAACTTCCGCCCGATGCCGAGCTCGGCGATCGCCGCCTCGTCGAGGCGCGTCAGGTCGACGCTGCCGTTGAAATAGATCTCGCCGGAATCCGGCCGCGTCTTGCCGGTGACGACGTCCATCATCGTGGTCTTGCCGGCGCCGTTCGGGCCGATGATGGCGCGCATCTCGCCGGCTTCGACGATCAGCGACAATTCGTTGAGCGCCTTGAAGCCGTCGAAGGAAACGGTAACGCCGTCGAGATAGAGGAGGGTGTCCTTGGCCTTCTCCGACATGGCTACTTCGCCGCCTCGGTTTCGAGTTTCCCGCCGGGCGGTCCGTCGACACTGTCCGGCGAGATGCCCTGCTCGGCTTCCGCCGAACGTCGCCGCTGCGCCAGCGCCGACCAGCCGTCGGCGATCGTCCCCATGATGCCCTTGGGCAGGAACAGGGTAACGGCGATGAAGAGGCCGCCGAGCGCATAGAGCCAGTAGGGGGCGAGCGCGCCGGTGGTGAACCAGGTCTTGGCGAAATTGACGAGAACCGCGCCGACGATCGGACCGACCAGCAGGCCGCGCCCGCCGACCGCCACCCAGATCACCACTTCGATCGAATTGGCCGGCGCGAACTCGCCGGGATTGATGATGCCGACCTGCGGCACGTAGAGCGCCCCGGCAATGCCGGCCATGCAGGCCGAAAGCGTCCAGACGAGGAGCTTGTAGTGCTCGACCCGGTAGCCGAGAAAGCGCGTCCGGCTCTCGGCGTCGCGGATTGCGACCAGCACCTTGCCGAAACGCGAGGCTATGATGCCGCGGCAGAGGACATAGGCGATCGCCAGCGCCAGCGCCGAGGCGGCGAAGAGACCGGCGCGGGTTGCCGGCGCCTGGATGTTGAAGCCGAGGATGTCCTTGAAATCGGTGAGCCCGTTGTTGCCGCCGAAGCCGAAATTGTTGCGGAAGAAGGCAAGCATCAGGGCGAAGGTCATCGCCTGGGTGATGATCGAGAGATAGACGCCGGTGACGCGGCTCCTGAAGGCGAACCAGCCGAAGACAAAGGCGAGCACGCCCGGCACAAGCACCACCATCAGCAGCGCATAGGGGAAGTACTCGAACCCGTACCAGGCGAGAGGAAGCTCCTTCCAGTTGAGGAAGACCATGAAGTCCGGCAGCACCGGATTGCCGTAGACGCCGCGGGTTCCGATCTGCCGCATCAGGTACATGCCCATGGCGTAGCCGCCGAGGGCGAAGAAGGCGCCGTGGCCGAGCGACAGGATGCCGCAATAGCCCCAGATCAGGCCGACCGACAGCGCCAGCAGCGCATAGGTCAGGTATTTGCCGACCAGCGAGACGGCGTAGACCGGAACGTGGACCGGGCTGGTGTCCGCCGTCGCCAGCGACAGCACCGGCACGATGATCGCGACCGCGACGAGGATCACCGTCACCAGCACGGCGGTCCGGTCCATGCCGCTCCGGAGGAAGCCGCCGATCACGCCTCGACCGCCCGGCCCTTGAGCGCGAACAGGCCGCGCGGGCGCTTCTGGATGAAGAGGATGATGAAGACCAGCACCAGGATCTTGCCGACCACCGCCCCGGCATAGGGCTCGAGGAACTTGTTGGCGATGCCGAGGGTGAAGGCGCCGACCAGCGTCCCCCACAGGTTTCCGACGCCGCCGAACACCACCACCATGAACGAGTCGATGATGTAGCCCTGGCCGAGATTGGGGCTGACATTGTCGATCTGCGACAGCGCCACGCCGGCCATGCCGGCGATGCCCGAGCCGAGCCCGAAGGTGAGGGCGTCGACATAGGGGGTGCGGATGCCCATGGCGCTCGCCATCGGCCGGTTCTGCGTCACCGCCCGCATCTGCAGGCCGAAGCGTGTCCGCTTGAGGACGAGGATTAGGAGCGAAGAACACGGCGAGCGAGAAGACGATGATGGCGAGCCGGTTGGTGGTGATGGTGAGGCCGCCGAGCTCGAACGACGCCCGACATCCAGGACGGCGTGCCGACCGCCTGGTTGGTCGGCCCGAAGATGGTGCGCACCGCCTGCTGCAGGATCAGCGAGATGCCCCAGGTGGCGAGCAGCGTCTCGAGCGGACGGCCGTAGAGGAAGCGGATGATGCCGCGCTCGATGGCGACGCCGACCGCGCCGGAGACGAGGAAGGCGAGCGGGAATGGCGAAGAACAGCGAGGCGTCGAACAGCTCACGGCGCGCGGGCGCGGATCACCTGCTGCACGACGAAGGTGGTGTAGGCGCCGAGCATCACCATCTCGCCATGCGCCATGTTGATCACGCCCATCACGCCGAAGGTGATGGCGAGGCCGATCGCGGCGAGGAGCAGCACCGAGCCGAGCGACAGCCCGTACCAGACGTTCTGCGGCCGCATCCCACAGCGCGAGGTTGCCCTCGATGGTGGTGATCGCCGCCTGCGCGGCCTCGCCGACCGGGCCCTCGCCGGTTCCCGCGAGCGGCGTGAGCAGGGCAGCGAATCGCGGCCGCCGCGCTGCTTGAGCACCTCGATCGCGGCGATCTTGTCCTCGTCGGAGGCGTCGGAATTGAGCACTGCCGCGGCGCGGGCCTCGCGCATCAGCTTGGCGATCGCCGGGTCGGTCTCCTGCTCGAGCGCCGCGTCGATCAGCTCGATCGACCGCCGGGTCGCGGCTCTGGAAGATCGCCTCGGCGGCGGCTGCGCCGCGTCGCGGCGATCGGGGCTCATCAGCGTCAGCCCGCCGATCGCGGCGCGGATCACGCGGCGGAGCTTGTTGTTGACCTTGATCTTGTCGATCGCCCCGGCGACCGCCTCGCCGACGGCCTCGGCGGTGAGCGGGTCGATCAGGCTGTGAACTTGCTGCCCGCCTTCTCGGTGATGAAGACCACGCCGTCCGCCTTGCGGACATAGAGATTGCCGGCGGCGAGCGCCTCGAGCGCCGGGCACCGCGGCGCTGTCGCCGGTCGCGGCGATCGCGTTCACCTGCTTCTCGGTGTCGGCGTAGCCGCCCTTGCCGAGGGCGTTGATGAGGTCGCGGAGGTGCCGTCCTGGGCGTGGGCCGGCGAAGCCGCCCGCGGTCCCGCCGAGCGGCGGCGCACCAGAAGGAGGACGCACGGGCAGACGACGCTACGGAAGATAGTCCCATGGAGCCGGCTGGCCTCGGCTGGATCTGTGCGCCCGTCAACGGCATCGAAGCTGGACGCTCGCGGAGGACCATCGTATTGCGAGCGGAAAAAACGGGGAGGCCGGAGCCACCGGCCTCCCCTTGAGGCATCGCGGGAGGTCTAGCGAGCCCTTGCCGCCGCACTTGCCGGTGGCGACGTTGAAGTTTCCGCAGGACAGCGGCGCCCGCCAGTCGGAGATCAGGTCCTTGGAGTTCGGGCAGGAAGTCCGACCACTCGTCGCCGACGACGAGGCCGGGCGTCTCCCAGACCACCTCGAACTGGCCGTCGTCCTGGATCTCGCCGATCAGCACCGGCTTGGTGATGTGGTGGTTCGGCATCATCGTCGCGAAGCCGCCGGTGAGGTTCGGCACCGAGACGCCGATCATCGCGTCGATCACCGCGTCGGGATCGGTGGTGCCGGCCTTCTCGACCGCCTTCACCCACATGTTGAAGCCGATATAGGCGGCTTCCATCGGGTCGTTGGTGACGCGCTTGTCGTCGCCGATGAAGGCCTTCCAGGTCTCGATGAACTCGGCGTTCTCCGGCGTGTCGACGCTCTCGAAGTAGTTCCACGCGGCGAGATGGCCGACGAGCGGGCCGGTGTCGACGCCGGCGAGTTCCTCCTCGCCGACCGAGAAGGCGACGACCGGGATGTCCTCGGCCTTGATGCCCTGGTTGGCCGAGCTCCTTGTAGAACGGCACGTTGGCGTCGCCGTTGATGGTCGAGACCACCGCCGTCTTCTTGCCGGCCGAGCCGAAGGCCTTGATGTCGGAGACGATCGTCTGCCAGTCGGAATGTCCGAACGGCGTGTAGTTGATCATGATGTCTTCCGTCGCGCGACGCCCTTCGGCTTGCAGGTAGGCCTCGAGGATCTTGTTGGTGGTGCGCGGATAGACGTAGTCGGTGCCGGCGAGCACCCAGCGCTCGACGCCTTCTTCGTTCATCAGGTAGTCGACGGCCGGGATCGCCTGCTGGTTCGGCGCGGCGCCGGTGTAGAAGATGTTGCGCTGGCTCTCCTCACCCTCGTACTGCACCGGGTAGAAGAGGATGCCGTCGAGCTCCTCGAACACCGGCAGCACGGACTTCCGCGACACCGAGGTCCAGCAGCCGAACACCGCGGCGACCTTGTCCTGGCTGATCAGCTCGCGCGCCTTCTCGGCGAAGAGCGGCCAGTCGGACGCCGGGTCGACGACCACCGCCTCGAGCTGCTTGCCGAGCAGCCCGCCCTTCTTGTTCTGCTCCTCGATGAGCATCAGCATGACGTCTTTGAGCGTCGTCTCGGAGATCGCCATCGTCCCCGAGAGCGAATGAAGGATGCCGACCTTGATCGTGTCGTCGGCCGCAAGCGCCGGCGCCAGGCCGGCGAGCGGCGCCGCCGATGGCAATGCCGGCCGCGACGCGCGACCCCCCGTATCAATCCCCTGTCCATCAGCATGTAACCCTGTCTCCTGTCCGTTGCCGCGGGCGTGAAACACTGTGCCCCGCAGCGCAGAGACCGAGTTTCGCAAGAAGCGGGCCAGCCGAGCTTCGCCGGTTAACGCCATTGCCGGATTGAGCGATCGGCGGAGCGTGAAGTGCCGCCGGGCCGGCCGCCGCTTCGCTGCGGCGCACAATATTCAGGCGATTATGCCTCTGCTTGTGCAGGACAGCGCAGCGAGGCGGTCGCGAGTGCCGAAATTATTAGGCAACACGCATTGCATGCATGCCTGCCTTTACCGCCGACACGGCCCCGACTAGAGTGTCGCGCCATTCAGGCCCTCGAGGGCGGGCGCCAGGCGGAGGAAGTCCATGCGCAACGTCGTCCACGCGGCTCGTCTTCTGGTCTCGCGATTCTGCTTGGCGTCGGCCGCCCTTGCCGGCGATCCGGCAGCGGCGGAAGCACCGCGTGATCGTCACGCCCGGACGCCGACTATCCCGGCTTCGACTACCAGACCGTCAAGAACGTCGACCTCGACGCCTGCAAGGCGGCCTGCATCGGACGGCGACCAGTGCCGCGCCTTCACCTACAACACCAAGGCGCGCTGGTGCTTCCTCAAGACCGACTTCGGCACGCTCACCGCCACGCCGGGCGCCACCGCCGGCCGCGCTCGTGCAGACCGCCGAGCTGACCCCGAGCCTCGAGGCGACCCGCCTCGCCGCAGCTCGACTTCGTCCCCGGCCGCTATGTCGACGAGGCCCGCGAGCTCGCCGGTTCGATCAAGCGTCGCTTCTCGCCGCCGGCCGACGGCGCCTACCAGGCGCTCCGCGACCAGGGCACCGCAGGCCTACAACGCCGGCAACTACGACGAGGCGGCCGCGCTTTTCGGCCAGACGCCTGGCCGTCGCCGACGACAATCCCGGCCTCTGGCTCGACTTCGCCATCGCCAGCCTCGCCCGCAATCCCGACGACTGGTCCGAGCGCCAGGCAGGCCTATCGCGACATCACCGCGGCGAGCATCAACGGCTTCGTCCGCTCCGACGACGTCCGACAACCAGGCCAAGGCGCTGGCGATGATGGGCGACGGCTTCGCAGCGCCGCGAGGAATGGAAGCTCTCCTATCGCTCCTATCGCGCCAGCCTCGCGCTGGTCGACGACGCCTCGTGCGGACCGACTACGACCAGGTCATCGCCGAGCACGGCTTCCGCATCGTCTCCCACACCGTCGACGCCGACGTCGCCGATCCGCGCATCTGCATCGTCTTCTCCGACGACCTGCCGGTCTCCGACCCGCGGCTCAGCCGACTTCGTCACCGTCTAGGGCGGCGAGGGCCTCGCGATCGAGCCCGAGCAGCCGCCAGATCTGCATCGACGGCGTCGAGCATGGCGGCCGCTACGACGTCCGCGTCCGCGGCGGGCTGCCGGCCGCCGACGGCGAGGTGCTCGCCCAGCCCGGCCGAGCTCGACGTCTATGTCCGCGACCGCGCCCCATGGGTCGGCTTCGCCGGCAACGCCTACGTCCTGCCCGCCGGCCCCGGCGCCTCGATCCCGATCGTCTCGGTCAACACCGACAAGGCGCTCGCCGCGATCTACCGGATCGGCGACCGCGGCGTCGCCTACGCCGATCCGCAACAACCAGTTCCTGCAGCACGCTCGCCGCATGGAGCGCCGAGCAACGATCGGCGACGAGAGCGGCGAGAAGGTCTGGGAAGGCGAGATCCTCATCTCAGTCGCGAGCTCAACAAGACCATCACCACCGCGGTGCCGATCAGCGACGCGGTCCCCGACATGAAGCCGGGCGTCTACGTCATCACCGCCAAGGCCGAGCTCGATCCGGACGAGTGGGGCCAGCTCGCCACCCAGTGGTTCGTCGTCTCCGACCTCGGCCTGACCGCGCTTTCCGGCAGCGACGGCATCCACGCCATCGTCCGCTCGCTGTCGACCGCGGAGCCGGTCGCCGGCGCCAAGCTCCGCCTGGTCGCCGTCAACAACGACGTGCTCGGCGAGGCCACCACCGACGCAGAACGGCTATGTCCGCTTCGACCCGGGCCTCGCCCGCGGCACCGGCGGCGCGGCGCCGCAGATGATCGACGCAACCGCTCGCCGACGGCGACTATGCCTTCATCGACCTCACCCGCTCCGCCTTCGACCTCTCCGACCGCGGCGTCGACGGCCGTCCGTCGCCGGGCCCGCTCGACGTCTTCGTCACGCCCGAGCGCGGCATCTACCGGCCGGGCGAGACCGTCAACCTCACCGCGCTCGTCCGCGACGCGCGCGCGGTCGCCGTCACCGACCTGCCGCTGACGCTGGTGGTCGAGCGCCCCGACGGCGTCGAGTTCCTCCGCGAGACGCTGTCCGACGGCGGCCTCGGCGGCTACTCGGCCGACGTCGCCGCTCGAAGCCGACGCCATGCGCGGCTCGTGGCAGGTGCGGCTCTATGCCGACCCCAAGGGCAGTTCGATCGCCGAGACCTCGGTCCTGGTCGAGGACTTCCAGCCGGAGCGGCTCGCCTTCGACCTCAAGACCGACGGCCAAGTCGATCGGCACCGGCCACGCCGGCGATCGATCGACCTCGACCGCCCGCTATCTCTACGGCGCCACCGCGCCCGGCCTCTCGATCGACGGCGACATCGACATCCGCCCGGCCGAAACGCTCGCCGGCTTCGCCGGCTATCACTTCGGCCTCGCCGACGAGCAGGTCGAGCCGGTGCGCGAGCCGATCGACCTCGGCGCCGACCACCGACGAGGACGGCAAGGCGACGCTCGAGGTCGGCCTGCCGCGAGCTGCCGGTCACCACCCGCCCGCTCGAGGCGCAGATCATCGTCCGCATCGCCGACACCAACGGCCGCGCCGTCGAGCGCACGCTGACGCTGCCGGTGACGCCCGAAGGCGCCGATGATCGGCATCAAGCCGCAGTTCGGCGACGACGAGGTCGAGGAAGGCGCGAGCGCCAGTTTCGACGTGATCCTGGTCGCGCCCGACGGCGAGCGCATTGCCGCGCCAGGGCCTGACCTGGCGGCTCGAGCGGCTCATCTCCGACTACCAGTGGTACCGCTCCGACGGAAACTGGAACTACGAGATCGTCACCAGCGCCGAGCGCGTCGCCACCGGCGACGATCGACGCCACGGCCGACGGCCGGTCACGGTCTCGGCGCAATGTCGACTGGGGCCGCTACCGCCTCACCGTCGAGCGCGACGGCGACGAGCCGGCGGCGTCGAGCTACGAGTTCTATGCCGGCTGGTACGTCTCCTCGGCGACCTCGTCGGAGACCCCCGACGTGCTGGCACGTCGCGCTCGACAAGCCGGCCTATCACGTCGGCGACACCGCCAAGCTCCGCCTCGATCCGCGCTTCGCCGGCATCGCGCTGATCACCGTCGTCGACGACCGGCTGATCGCGATGAAGGCGGTGGAGGTGCCGGAGGACGGCACCAGCGTCGACCTCGAGGTCACCGACCAGTGGGGGCCCGGCGCCTATGTCACCGCGACGCTCTACCGGCCGATGGACGTCCCGGCGAAGCGCATGCCGTCCCGCGCCCTCGGCCTGACCTGGGCCAAGGTCGACCCGGGCGACCACGACCTCGACGTCTCGCTCGGCGTCGCCGACGAGATGCGCCCGCGCCAGGCGATGACGATTCCGGTCGCCATCGACAATCTCGCGCCGGGCACGCAGGCCTTCGTCACCGTCGCCGCGGTCGATGTCGGCATCCTCAACCTCACCAACTTCAAGCCGCCGGCGCCGGACGACTGGTATTTCGGCCAGCGCAAGCTCGGCATCGACATCCGCGACCTCTACGGCCTCCTGATCGACCGGATGCAGGGCGTTCCGGGCGAGATCCGCTCCGGCGGCGACGGCGGCGGCGTCCGGCTCGCGGCGCCGCCGCCGACCGAGAAGCTGGTCGCCTTCTATTCCGGCATCGTCGAGGTCGGGCCCGACGGCAAGGCGACGGTCTCCTTCGACATGCCCGCAGTTCAACGGCACCGTCCGGGTGATGGCGATGGCCTGGTCGCGCGACGGCGTCGGCCATGCCGTCGAAGGACGTGCTGGTCCGCGATCCGGTGGTGGTCACGCGCCAGCATCCCGCAGTTCCTGCATCACCGGCGACAGCTCGCGCCTGCTCGTCGAGATCAACAACGTCTCCGGCAAGGCCGGCGACTACGGCCTGAACGATCGAGGCCGGCGACGGCATCGGCATCGCCGCAGCGGACCTTCGAGCGCACCGTGACGCTCGCCGAAAAGGAGCGGCAGAGCTTCAACATCCCGATCTGCTGGCGAAGACGGTCGGCGACTACTTCGATCACCGTCACCCTCACCACGCCGGACGGCGAGGCCTGGCCGACGCGAGCTCGCCCTCGGCATCCGGCCGCCCGGCCAGCCGGTGACGCGGCGCAACATCGTGGCGCTGGCCGGCGGGGCGACGCTGACCGTCGACGCCGCGCCGCTCGCCGAGTTCGTGCCCGGCACCGGCCTCGGTCGGCGTCTCGATCGGCGGCGCGAGCCGGCTCGACGTCGCCGGCATCCTCGCCGCGCTCGACCGCTATCCCTATGGCTGCGCCGAGCAGCTCACCAGCCGCGCGCTGCCGCTCGTCTATCTCAACGACGTGCGCGGTCGCGATCGGCGCCGCCACCGAGCGAGGATATCGGCGAGCGGGTGCAGAAGGCGATCCAGGGCGTGCTCGCCAACCAGTCCGTCTTCCGGCTCGTTCGGCCTGTGGGGGCCCGTACGGCGAGCGGCGACCTCTGGCTCGACGCCTACGTCACCGACTTCCTGACCCGCGCCGCGGAGAAGGGCTACGACGTGCCGGAGCTGGCGCGGACCATCGCCCTCGACAACCTCTCCAACCGCCTCTCCTATGCCGACGACTTCACCCATGGCGGCGAGGACATCGCCTATGCCCTCTACGTGCTCGCCCGCGCCGGCCGCGCCTCGCTCGGCGACCTCCGCTACTATGCCGAGACCAAGATCGGCAATTTCGGCACGGCGCTGGCGAAGGCCCAGGTCGGCGCGGCGCTCGCCCTCTATGGCGACCGCCCGCGGGCGCCGCGCGCCTTCGAGGCGGCGCTTGCCGACCTCAAGGTCGGCCGCAACCCCGACTACTGGGTCGGCGACTATGGCAGCCAGCTCCGCGACACCGCCGCGGTGCTGACGCTCGCCGCGGAAAGCGATGTCGGCGGCGTCGACCTCCGGGCGCTCGCCGAGGACAGTCGCCCGCGAGGACGAACCGGCGGCTACACCAGCACCCAGGAGAACGCCTGGATGCTGCTCGCCGCCGCCGCCCTGATCAAGGACGCGCGAGCGGACCAGCTTCGAGATCGAAGGCGCTGCGGTCGCCGGTCCGCTGTTCAAGGAGTACAGCCAGGCGACGCTCGAGGCCGCGCCGGTCGTCGATCAAGAACCTCGCGCACCGACACCCTCGACGCGGTCATCGCCACCACCGGCGTCACGGTCGTGCCGGAGCCGGCCGGCGGCAACGGCTTCACCATCGAGCGCTCCTACTACACCGTCGACGGCGAGCCGACCGACATCGCCGCGGTCGGCCAGAACGAGCGCGATCGTCGTGATGCTGACACCGTCACCGCCGACTGGCGACCGCCCCGGCCACATCCTGATCGTCGACCCGATCCCCGCCGGCTACGAGATCGAGAACCCGAACATCTCGGCGAGCGGCGACGTGACCAACTTCGGCTGGCTCGATGTCGAGCGGAACGTCGACGCACACCGAGGCGCGCGTCGACCGTTTCGTCGCGGCGCTCGACCGCGAGGATCGGCGATCCGCTCCAGTACAGCGTCGCCTACTCGATGCGGGCGGTCTCGCCGGGCGTCTTCGCCCAGCCGGCGGCGACGGTCGAGGACATGTACCGGCCCTACTTCAACGCCCGCACGGCGACCGGCACGGTCGAGGTCGTCGGCCCGACGCGGTAAGCGTCCGGTGACCTGGATGGGCGTCGTGCGTCCTTCGAGGCTCCGCTTCGCGGAGCACCTCAGCGACTGTGTTCGAAGTCAAGCGGTTTGCCATGGTCTTCGGTCTCTGAGGATGGCGTTGAGTATGGTGAGGAGCTTTCGGGCAACCGCGATCAAGGCGACCATTTTCGGTTTGCCGGCGGCGATGAGGCGATGATGGAAGTCCCTGAGCTGCGGGTTGTGTCGGGTCGCGGCCAATGCGCCCATGAAGATGACGGAGCGCACCGCGGCGCGGCCGCCGCCGATGAAGCTCTGGCCGCGCCACTGACCCGACTGCCGGGTGAACGGCGCCAGGCCGACCAGTGCCGCGATCCGGCGGCGATCGAGGGTTCCGATCTCGGGCAGTTCGGCGAGGATGGTGCGGGAGATCACCGTGCCGACGCCGGGTACCGTCGACAGCAGCTCTTCCTTCTCTCTCCAGACCGGCGAGCCGCGAACCGCCTCGTCGATGTCCTGGTCGAGACTGGAGAGCTCTTTCTCGAGTGCCTTGAGCAGACGCACGATGCTCTTCCTGGTCCGCTTCGCAGCCCGCTTCTCGCGCTGCTTCTCGGCGACGATCATCTGGATGATCTGCCGGCGCCGGGTGACAAGGTCAGCCAGCGCCTGGGTTTCGGCGTCGGGCAACGGGCGGATCTCGGGATTGGTGGCCGCGACGAACTGGGCGATCAGCCGGGCATCGATCGGATCGGTCTTGGCGCGCTTGCCGACCGCCATGGCGAAGTAACGGACTTGGGCCGGGTTGACCACCACAACCGGCAGACCGGCCGCCGCCAGGCTCGCCGCCACCACCGTCTCGAAGCCGCCGGTCGCCTCCACCGCGATCGCTCGCGGTCCAAGCGGCAGCAGGCGACCAGCCAGTTCATCCAGACCGGCCGCATCGCGCGTCACCGCAAACGCCTGCCCACTCGGCAGGACATGGACATCCAGCCGGTCCCTGGAGACGTCGATCCCAACAACAATACCATCCATCGTCACCCCTCCTTGCCTAATCGGGCTTCGCTTGCGGCCCAGGCGACTGTTCGGGTTCGATGGAACGTCGGAAGGGTTCCCATGCTGAGGTTCGGGCTTCCCGGCCCAAGGATGGTGCGGGACCCCTTCCGACACCGCACCTCTCATCATAACCGGAGCGGCGATTCGCAACTTACAAGGATGGCCAGGGCGGTGTGCTTCACCGCCCTCGCCACCTCCGTGGAGTACCCCAACGCCGCCTTCCTGAGGTGCGAGGGCGAAGCCCGAGCCTCGAACGGCGCGGCGACTGGCCAACGCGAAAAGCATCTGCCGTAGCCTCATGAGCGACATTCCCGTATGACCCGTCTCGACCGCCTCGGCCTCATCGTCGCCGCGGTCATCCTCGTCCTCGGCAGCGCGGCGATCGCCGGTCTCGCCCATGTCCGCGACGTCGAAGCCGGGCTGCCCGCGCCGATCGCGCCCGCCGACGTTCGCCACCTCGACGGTCGTGCTCGACCGCGACGGCCGGCTGCTCCGCCCCTTCACCATCGCCGACGGCCGCTGGCGCCTGCCGGTGACCAAGGCCGAGGTCGACCAGCGCTACCTCGAGTTGCCTGATCGGCTACGAGGATCAGCGTTTCGACGGAGCATGGCGGGGTCGACTGGCGCGCGCTGCTCCGCGCCGCCGGCCAGTTCGTGCTTGCCGGCGGCCGCATCGTCTCCGGCGGCTCGACGCTGACCATGCAGGTCGCGCGCCTGATCGAGGGCGGGCCGACCCGCGACTGCGAACGCCAAGCTCCGCCAGATCCTGATGGCGCGAGAAGCTCGAGGCAGCGCTTTCAGCAAGGACGAGATCCTCACCCTCTACCTGATGCTCGCCCCCTTCGGCGGCAACGTCGAGGGGGTGCGCGCCGCGAGCCTCGCCTATTTCGGCAAGGAGCCGACGCGGCTGACGGTCGCCGAGTCGGCGCTCCTGGTCGCGCTGCCGCAGTCGCCCGAGGCGCGCCGCCCCGACCGCGACCCCGACGCCGCCCGGGCCGCGCGCGACCGCGTCCTCGACCGGCTGGTCGGCGACAGGCGTGCTCGGCAAGGAGGAGGCCGCGGCGGCGAAGAGGAGCGCGTGCCGACGGCGCGACGCGACTTCCCGATGCTCGCCGCCCACCTCACCGAGCGCGCGGTCGAGACGCGGCCCGACGAGAGCGCGATCCGGCTTACCATCGACCGCGACCTCCAGGCCTCGCTCGAAGCGCTCGCCCATGACCGCGCCGCCGGCCTCGGGCCGAAGCTGTCGATGGCGATCGTCGTCGCCGACCACATGAGCGGCGCGATCCTCGCCTCGGTCGGCTCGCCCGGCCTGCTCGAGGACGAGCGCGCCGGCCATGTCGACATGACCACTCGCGCGTCCGCTCGCCCGGCTCGACGCTGAAGCCGCTGATCTACGGCCTCGCCTTCGAGGTGGGACTGGGCCACCCCTCGAGCCTGATCGAGGACCGCCCGACCGCCTTCGGCGGCTATGCCCCGCAGAATTTCGACGGGCATTTCCGCGGCACCGTGACGATGCGCGAGGCGCTGGCCAGCAGTCGCTCAACATCCCGGCGATCATCACCCTCGACGCGGTCGGCCCGGCGCAGCTCGTGGCGCGGATGAAGCGCGCCGGCGTCGCCCCGGCGCTGCCGGCTCTGTCCGCGCCGGGCCTCGCGGTCGGCCTCGGCGGCGTCGGCATCACGCTCCGCGACCTCGTCCAGCTCTATGCGGCGATCGCCCGCGGCGGCGACCGCCGGTGGCGCTCCGCGACGGGGTCACTCCGCGTGCCGGTGACGGCGCCGGGCGCGCCGGTGCTCGAGCCGGACGGCGGCGTGGCAGGTCGCCGACATCCTCGCCGGCGTGCTGCCGCCCGACAACGGCTCGCCCGGCCTCGTCGCCTACAAGACCGGCACCTCCTACGGCTATCGCGACGCCTGGGCGGTCGGTTTCGACGGCCGCAACGTGGTCGGCGTCTGGATCGGCCGGCCGGACGGCACGCCGGTGCCCGGACCTCTCCGGCATCAACAGCGCCGCGCCGATCCTGTTCGAGGCGTTCAGCCGTATCGGGCCCGCGCCGTGCCCCGCTGCCGGCCGCCGCCGCCGGGCGTGCTGATCGCCACCACCGCCGAACTGCCGCCGCCGCTCCGCCGCTTCCGCCACCCCGACGAGACGGTGGTCACCCGCGACACCGGCCCGGAGATCGCCTTTCCGCTGCGAGGGCGTCACCGTCGATCTCGGCATCAAGGCCGGCGACCCGTCGCCGCTCGTGATCAAGGTGCGGAACGGGTGCGCCGCCCTTCACCTTCTTCGCCAACGGCGTGCCGGTCGGCCGCAGAGCCCGTTCGCCCGCGCCGAGACCTGGCAGCCCGACGGCGCCGGCTTCGTCACCCTCTCGGTGGTCGATTCGACCGGCCGCTCCGACCGGGTGACGGTGTTCGTCGAGTAGGGCGACACGGGGGAGCAACCTCGCCATCCCGAGAGCCTGTGAAGGAATTCAGTGCCCGGACCAAAGGGATGACCCCGCGTCGTTGCCATCTCCACACGGTCATCCTCCGGCTTGACCGGAGGACCCATGGCCGGCGCAAAAAGCTGGATTGAGGTCATACCGGCCTGAATTGGCCCTTGTGATGAGGTCGGCCTTCCAAACCTTCCTCTCGAGGCTTTCCTTCCGCTCAAAGACGCGGGTAGCGGAGGACCGTTTGTCACGCCGACGGAGAGGACGCCCACAGGCCTGACGCGCCATGGCGCCGACGTAGAAGAAGATGTCAGCAGCGTTCGCGATGGGTCCTCCGGTCAAGCCGGAGGATGACGGTATTGGGTATTGCCGCGTGCTGCTCCTCGCGGCCGTAATTTCCTCACAACCTCGAAGGGCGCACTGCGATGACCCTCACCTTCCGTCCCGTCGACAAGTCGACGCTCCCCGACTTCGAGGCGTTCTTCACCTCGCCCGGCGCGCCGAAATATTGCTGGTGCATGGTCTGGCGGCGCTCCGCCGCCGAGGCGAAGCACCACGACCCGGCGAGCCGCAAGCGCCAGATGTGGACGCGGGTCGGGGACGGCGTCCCGGTCGGCCTCCTCGCCTATGACGCGGGAAAGCCGATCGCCTGGGTGTCGATCGCGCCGCGCGGCACCTACCGCAATCTCGGCGGGCCGGAAGCGGAGCCCGGCGAGGCGATCTGGTCGCTCGTCTGCTTCTTCGTCACCCGGAAACGCCGCGGCGAGGGATTGACCCGCGCCCTCATTGCCGCGGCGGTCGAGCACGCGCGGGAGAACGGCGCGACGGTGGTCGAGGCCTATCCGATCCCGCCCGACGCCCCGAGCTATCGCTTCATGGGCTTCGTGCCGGTCTTCGAGGCGGCCGGCTTCACCGAGGTCGGCCGGGCCGGCATGCGCCGCCACGTCATGCGCTACCGGCTGGCTTCGCCCGCTTCACCAGAGGACGGGCGAAGGCCGCGCAGTGCTCCGCGAGCTCAGCCAGATTCCGCCCGAGTTGATCGAAGGCGAAGCCGAGCGAGAACAGCCGCTCGACGGCGTCGGTCGGGAGCGGCCGCGCGGCGCCGTCGGCGCGGATCGCTTGTCGACCTCGGCTGAGTAGACGGCGATTGCCGCGTCGACTGCATCGAGCGGTGGCGGCAGGCCGCGCATCTCGAAGGCGGCGGCGAGATCGCGGATATATCCCGCCGCCGCTTCGGCGACCCGTCCGATCGGCGGGCCGAGCCGCTCGCCGATCGGGGCCGGCAACGGCGCCGAGGTGGCGCGGAAGATCGATGATGGCGTCGTTTCGGACGCGCGATCACCGAGAAGACCAGCGGATCCGGGTCGGGGTCCTCGGTGAGCCGGATCTGCCGCTCGCGCCGCGCCTCCTCGGCCGCGGCATCGAGGGCGGCGATCTTCTCCCGGAGGTCGGCGAAGGCGGCGAGCGGCTCGACGTCGCTCGCCCGGCCGCCGCGTGGCGACCAGTTTCGGGAGGAGGTCGGCGACGGCGCGGAGCACCCGGCTCGCCGCCTCCGCCAGCAGCGCCATGCGCCCGCGACGGAAGGACGAGGAGCGCCACCAGCACCGCGACCAGCGCGCCGATTCCGATCTCGGCGGTGCGGTCGAGGGTGAAGCTGTACCGGCGCCGACGTCGGGGCCACGCGGCACGATCAGGGCGACCACCGCGGTGATCGGCGCGATGCGGTAGCGGCCGTTGATCGCGGCGAGGAAGCGCCAGCGGCGCGAGCCCGATGGCGAGCGCCAGCGCCGCCTCGACCGGCGTCGCCGTGCGGGATCAGCAGCCGACGATCGCTGCCATAGATCGCGCCGCCGATCGGTGCCGATCACCCAGTCGATCGAGGCCTGGAAGCGAGGCGCCGACGCGTCGCCTGGATGACGAGCAGCGAGGCGATCACCGACCAGTAGGGCTGCGGCAATGCGAAGAGGGTGGCGAGGGCGAAGGACAGGACCGCGCGGCGACGCTGGCGCGGACGGTCGACGCGAATCTCCGCCGCGATGCCGGCGGAGCCAGCCGGTGCCAGGCCGATCGGCGCGCCGGTCCACCGGTCAGGCCGCCTCATTCGACAACAGGCTCCCCTGCCGGTCCGGCCGGGCTCGCTCCGTCGCTTGCGAACGGCGCGCCGCGCCCGACGTCGCGACGGCCGAGACATGCCCGTCGTGGAACTCGATGTCGAGGAGCGCGCCGGTGGTCACCTGGGCGCCATGGACCGGCTGTCGCCGGAGCGCACCAGCGCGAAGCCGCGGGCGAGCACGTTCCGGTAGGAGAGGGTGCGGAGGAGCTGGTCGAGGGACGCCGAGCTCGCGGCCTTCCGGCCGGTCGACCGCGCCGAAGGCAGCGCCGCGCGTGCGCTGGCCGAGCTCGTCGAGGCCGGCGGTGCTCGCGGGTCGATCTGGTCGGCGATCGGCTCGATCCGAAGCCGCCGAGCCCGGAGCGAGAGGTCGGCACGTTTCCGCTCTACCGCAAGCAGGGTCGCGCGCGGGCCTTGCGTTCGGCGAGGTCGGCGAGCCGCCCGCCTCGCTGGCGCAGAAACCGCGTCAAGCCGCTCCAGCGACAGGCGTCCGGCGCTCCGCTCGAAGGCGAGCCGGTGCTGGCGGCATTGGCGCCGAGCGCCCGCCTTGAGCCGGCTCGCCAGCTCGTCGAGGCTCCGCCGCGGGACGCGCGAGGAGATCGTCGGCCTTGGGCAGCGCGCGGCCGCGGCGAGTGAGTTCGCGCCGCGCCGCACTCCATGCGCCGGAGCACGGCGCCGCGCTGGCGGCCCGACAGCGTCTCGATCGCGGCGATCAGCTCGGCCCGGACCGGCACCGCCATCTCCGCCGCGGCGGTTGGCGTCGGCGCGCGGCGGTCGGCGGCATGGTCGATCAGCGTCACGTCGGTCTCGTGGCCGACCGCCGCGATCACCGGGATGCCGCGATTCGGCCGTGGCGCGGACGACGATCTCGTCGTTGAAGCCCCACAAGTCCTCGAGGCTGCCGCCGCCGCGGGCGACGATGATCACGTCCGGCCGCCGGATGCGGCCGTCGGACGGCAGCCCGTTGAAGCCGCGGATCGCCGCCGCCACCTCGGCCGCCGAGGTCTCGCCCTGGACCTTGACCGGCCAGACCACGACGTGGACCGGGAAAGCGGTCGGACAGCCGGTGCAGGATGTCGCGGATCACCGCGCCGGTCGGCGAGGTGACGACGCCGATCACCCGCGGCAGGTAGGGGAGCGGCCGCTTCCGCGCGCGCGTCGAACAGGCCCTCGGCGGCGAGCTTCTTCCGCCGCGTCCTCGAGGAGCGCCATCAGCGCGCCGGCGCCCGCCGGCTCGAGCAGGTCGATCGACCATCTGGTATTTCGACGAGCCGGGAAGGTGGTGAGCCGCCCGGTGGCGATCACCTCCATGCCCTCCGTCCGGCTTGAAGCGGAGGCTTCTGGAAAGTGAGCCGCCAGACCACGGCCTCGAGCCGCGCCTTGTCGTCCTTGAGCGAGAAATAGGCGTGGCCCGAGGAATGCGGCCCGCGATAGCCGGAGATCTCGCCGCGCACCCGGACGTAGGAGAAGCCGTCCTCGACGGCGCGCTTCACCGCCGCCGACAGCTCGGAGACGGTGAATTCGAGGAGATTCTTCGCCGGCGCGCTCATCGCCGAGACAGGTGACGCCTCAAGGCGGTCCGGTCAAGGGAGAAGGCCCCCAGCCACCACCCGGTGCGCCCGGCCATGGACGATGCGCCGATTTGATCAGGGCGCCGCGACCCTGACGGCGTGGCCGGACGACACCATCGCGTCGTTGATGCTCTTGCCGTCGAGCCAGACGATCCCGAGCCAGTTGCCGAAGGAGCCCTTGCGGTCGGGACCATCCTCGCCGTGGATGCTCTTGAGGATGATCGTCTTGCCGCCGATCAGTCCGTCGAGATAGGCGGTGGCGGCATCGCCCGCCGCCTTGGTGTCACCGCTCGGCTCGGGCGCGTCGATGCCGAAGAGATGGATGCGCTGGTACCGAATCCAGACATAGAAGCCGAGGTCGATATGGACATCGATGGTGTCGCCGTCGATCACGTCGACGACCTCGGCGCGGTAGGTATAGGGCGCCTCGGTCGGGCCGTCCTCGGCCAGGGCCGGCCGGCCGAGGAGCACCGCTGCGAGGACGGCGCCGCCCAGAGGGATGCGGCGTTGGCTGCGAGGCGGATTCCGATCCGTGCGTTCATCATTGCCCTCCCGGACTGAATCGGAGGAATGATAGGCGACTCCGGTCCGGATGCGGAAGCCGGCGCTTTTTCCCGAATCGCAAGCGCCGACTTGCTTTCCGGCGACCCTCACGCCCCACGGCCGAGCATCGATGCCCTATGACGCCGCCTTGACGAAGCCCTCGGCATCGACCTTGCGGAAGCAAATCCGGCAGCGGTTCGTCTCGGCGGCGGCGAAGAGCGGCAGTGCGGTCACCGCGAGCCTGCCGCAAAGCGTCTTCAGCCGGCCCTGTTCGAGGTAGCCGAGGCGCGGCGGCGCGAGGTGGACGCGACTGTCGTCGAGCACGTGAACCGGAATCGTGCGGGTCGGCTTCCTGGCCATGACGTCAAGTCGGACCCCGGAATCGGCGAGAGGCCCGGGAGGGCGGCGTCCGCCGCCCGGTGCGCGAGACGCGCACCCCTCCCTGCAGCCCGCATCGGTCCCCGGCTCAGTTGGCCTTGATCTGGTCTTCGACCCAGTCGTGATAGGCGGAGAGCTTGTTGTAGACGCCCGGCAGCACGGGATTGCCGCACTGGCTGCCCCAGCTCACGATGCCGACCTGGACGTAGCCGCGATCGTTGTCGGCCGGGACGACCAGGGGACCGCCGCTATCGCCGTAGCAGGAGTCCTTGGCTCCGGCCGGGCTGCCGGCGCAGATCTCGGTCGGCGCGACGACGAGATTGTCCTTGGTGGCGTCGCTGAAGGCCTTGTACGCGGCGGCGCACTCGTCGTTCGAGATCAGCTCGATCTCGACCTGGTGAAGCTGCTCCGGCGAGACCAGCGCATTGGCCGAGAGGAGCTTGTGGGTGTCGACCTCGCTCTGGCCCTTGTTGCGGCTGTAGAGGGCGTCCTCGAAGCCGGCGAAATCCCAGAGCGCGCCCCAGCCGGTCACGGTCAGCGTCGTGCCGTCGGTGAGGAGCTTGGCCTCCATCGCGGGATCGGCGATCGGAATCCACTCGGCGTCCGGGATCGGCTGGGCAAGCTTGACCAGCGCGACGTCGGAATTGCCCTCGGTCAGGTAGTTGGGATGGACGATGATCTTCTCGCTCGGCACCATCTTGAGCTGGCTCTGATAGATGCTGCCATAGCCGACGACGACGCTCTTCACCGGCGCATTGTCGACGAGCACGCAATGGGCGGCGGTGAGCACCCACTGATTCGAGATCAGCGAGCCGCCGCAGAAGCCGGTCTCGTGGTCCATGCTGTCGAAGAGCCGGACCTGCCATGGCCAGGAACCTTCGGCGGCCGGCGTGCCGCCGACGATGAACTGGTCGGTGGTGGCCGCATTGGCCGACGGCGCGGCCGCAGCCAGCGCCAGGCCCAGCCCGAGGACCAGCGCCGGACCGCGTCCGAGTGATGCTGCCTTTGTCATTCTATATCTCCGTGATGGGAACCTAAGTCCCGCCGGCGCCCCCTGTAGTCCGGCTCGGCGGCAAAATGACGGCACCGCCTCGCCCCTGTCAACCCAAGCCGGAGCGCGGGCCGCCGCCGCCGCCCGGCTTCGGGAAGGGAGCCATTTGGGCGGGTTTGTGGCGAATTCCGGCATGTCTCCCGCCTCAGGCCTTCCGCGGCTCGATGCACTCTTCGACGTCGTTCTTGACGCTGTTGACGATGCGGCTCACCTCATACGCCTTCATCAGCGCCGCGTCATACGGCCTGAGCAGCGCGCGGAGGGCCTCGATGCTCTCGCCCGGATCGAGCCAGCGGTCGTAGTCGTCCGGCATCAGCATTACCGGCATGCGGTCGTGGACGCCCGCCACCAGCGGATTGGGCTCGCCGACGATGATCGCCGCCGACAGGATGTCCTCGCCGTTGAGGCGGGCGAATTCCCAGAGCCCGGCGAAGGCGAACGGCTCGAGGTCTTTCCGGACGAAACGATAGGGCTGTTTGCCGTCGGCGCGCTGCTGCCACTCGTAGAAGCCGGTCGCCGGCACCAGGCAGCGACGCTTGGCGAAGGCCTCGCGGAAGAGCGGCAGCTTGTGCACCGTCTCGGCCCGGGCGTTGATATGCGGCACCTTGGGCTTCTCCTTCATCCAGAAGGGGATCAGCCCCCAGCGCGCCATGGTCAATTCGCGAGCCCCGTCGCGCGGATCGACGCGGATGATCGGAATCGGATCGGTCGGCGCGATGTTGTAGCGCGGCGGGAAGTTCGACGCGGGCAGCCGCGCCGGCTTGAAGATGGCGCGATAGGCTTCGCGCGGGATCAGGTTGTCGTAGCGGGCACACATCGTGGGCGAACGGACCTCGTCTATCCAGGTTCGGGACAGAGGGGACTATCTGCAATATAGGACGGGACCCGGAAGGCGACCGGCTTGATGTGCTGCTCGCGCGCGTCGAGGCCTTTGAGGCGAGGCGTTGCCCAATCGGGATCGACGAACCGCCGAGCGCCAACAAAGTATCCTAAGCCTTTTCAATTGCCCTTGCCGCTTCCGACGCCATCATGAACAGGCGATCAGGTCGGAGGGGAAAGGGATGAAGGCCAAGCCCCTGATAGAACCCCGCGACCTGCGCTTCCTTTGCATCAACGACGATGGCAAACACGGCGAGCGTTTTGGCGGCGCTGAGGATGCGATGCAATGCATCCGTGATGAGAAGCTCGCCAAGTCCCCTGCCTCTTGCGCGTAGGTCGCGCGCCAGCCGCCCAATCAGGGCAGCGGGTATGGCAGGATATCGCGGGAGCTTGCGAGCGATTTCATTTGGCAGATCAATCGGTTCCAGCCTGTAAGAGCTCAGGCTATAGAACCCGACGACACCCAGGTCCGAATCGACAGCCACGAACACGCGCGCCATGTTGCGGCGATCGTCTTGGCTCGCTCGCTGGTGAAACCAGTCGTCGAGGTCTTTTTGGCCGCAAGAGAATCTCGAACGATCATGTTCCTTGCCGAGAGGCTCAATGAGGAGGCTCAATCGTCAGCCGATCAGGTCCCGATGACGACGAAAGGCTGCGATGAGTTTCTCGGGCGGCTCCGGCGGATTCATCAACGCATCCAGGAAGGCTTCGCGATCGGCGCCGGTCAGTACCATCCGCTCATGATCATCGAGGACGCGTCTTGCCGCTTCGTAAGCGAGGTCGCCGGCAGAGAGGCCGGAGATCGCGGTAGCCCTTTGGATCAGTTTCTTCGCGGAGGCCGCGACACGGAGCTCGATGCGCTCGCGCTTGACCTCCCGATACGGCTTGCGCCGGGCAGATACTTTGGCCATGACCACAACTCCTGAGCCCTATGTACGGCAGTTTGCCGTGCATTGAATGAGCCGTATCACCCCGCCGCGATCGCATGGAAGAACGTCCCGGAGATGTTGCCGCGCCGGCCGCCGGCGGGGCCGATAAGCCGGCCCTGGCCGTCGCGGAGCTCTACGAGCGGCGAATCAAAGCCCGCTTCGGTCAGCGTCGCGTAGTGGAATTCGTGCCCTCGCACCATCGACCCGCCCCGCCCGACGGCACCGTCCGCGAGGAACCGCGCTTCGCGATAGCCGAGCGTCAGCCGGCGGGTCGCGAAGCTGGTCGTATGGCTGAGCAGCCCGGTCATCGCATGGCGCCGGCCGTCGGCGTCGGCGAGGCCCTCGCCGAGCACCATGTAGCCGCCGCATTCGCCATAGACCGGCCGGGTCGCGGCGAATCGTGCGAGACCGTCGCGGAAGTCTCCCGCGGCGGCGATCCTTGCCGCATGCAGTTCGGGATAGCCGCCCGGCAACCAGCAGCAATCGCAGTCCTCAGGCGGCGCCTCGCCGGCGAGCGGCGAGAAGGCGACGATGCTCGCGCCGGCATTCCGCCAGCCGGCGAGGACGTGGGGATAGATGAAGGAGAAGGCGGCGTCGCGAGCCAGCGCGATCCGCATGCCGGGCGGCGGCAGCGCCGGGCTGTTGCCGGGCGTGAGCCGGCCGATGTCGGCGGCGAGGGCGATCAGCGCGTCGACATCGACCGCAGATTCGGTCGCCGCCGCGAGCCGGTCCAGCCGGGCGCCGAGGTCGCCATGCTCGGCCGCCTGGACGAGGCCGAGATGGCGCGAGGGAAGCATGAAGGCCTCGTTCCGGCCCAGCGCGCCGATCACCGGGATGCCGAGCGCCGCGATCGCATCGGCGGCATAGGCGCGGTGGCGGTCGCTGGCGACGCGGTTGAGGATGACGGCGGCGATCTTCACCGCCGGGTCATGCGCCGCGAAACCGCGGACGGTCGCCGCCGACGATTGCGACTGGCCGGCGGGATCGACGACGAGGACGACCGGCAGCCGGTAGCGCGCCGCTAGGTCGGCGGCGGCGCCCCGCGCCCCCGGCGGGCCGGGCAGGCCGTCGAACAGGCCCATCGCCGCCTCGATCAGGACGAGGTCGGCATCGGCCGCCGCCCCGGCCAGGACCGCGTCGAGAAGGGCGGGGGCCATCGCCCAGCTGTCGAGATTGACGCAGTCCCGGCCGGAGGCGGCCAGGTGGAAAGCCGGGTCGATATAATCCGGACCGGCCTTGGCGGCGCGGACGGCAACCCCGCGCCGGCGGAGCGCGCGGAGGAGACCGGCGGTCAGCACCGTCTTGCCGGCGCCGGACGCGGGCGCGGCGATCATCAGCGCGCGCGCGGTCATGGCAGCGCCTCGGCCGCGAGCGCGGCGAGCATCGCTTCGAGCCGGCCGCGGAAGGCGACGATCTCGCCAATCGCGACCACGGCCGGCGCGCCGATGCCGGCCCGCCGCGCATCCTCGGCGATGCGGTCGAGCCGGGAGACGAGAACCCGCTCTCCGCTCATGGTCGCCGAGGCGATCGCGGCGGCCGGCGTCGCCGGCGGCAGGCCGCCTTCGACGAGTGCACCGGCAACGAAGTCGAGATGATGCATCGCCATGTAGAGGACGAGCGGCTGGCCGGTCCGGGCGAGCGCCGCCCAGTCGAGGCGACTCTCGTCGTCGGCGCCGTGGCCGGTGGCAAGGATCACCGCCTGGTTGACGCCGCGGATCGTCGCCGGGACCAGTGCGGCGGCGAGACCGGCGAGGCCCGCGGTGACGCCGGGGATGACCCGGAACGGTATCCCATGCCCGGCGAGCGCCAGCATCTCGTCGGCGACGCGGCCGAAGACGAGCGGATCGCCGCCCTTGAGGCGAAGCACGCGCTCCTTGCGCCCGGCGAGCTCGACCAGCCGCTCCGAGATTTCGTCCTGCGCCGGCGAGGGCTGGTGGCCGCGCTTCCCGGCGGGTTCGAGTCGCGCCTCCGGCCGGGCCAGCGCCAGGACGCGCCGATCGACCAGCGCGTCGCGAACCACGACGTCGGCTTCCGCCAGCGCCGCCACGGCGTGGAGGGTGAGGAGGCCGGGATCGCCGGGCCCAGCACCGGTGAGCCAGACGTGGCCCGGCCGGAAGCGCGGCAGGGTGGCGAAGAAGGCGGCGAGGGCATCGGTGCGATGGACGGAACCGGTCATGGCAGCATTCCCGGGGGGAATTCCGACCGGCGGTCGATGATCCGGCCGGCGATCATGAAGACGCCGTCGCCGGTAAAGTGGAGGGTCTCCGGGTGCTCGGGCCTTACGGCGACGCGCTCGAGGTATTTCCGCACCCGGCCGACCGGCAAGGCCCTTCTCCTCGGAATGCCCTTCACGCCCACGCTCATTCCCGAAACCGCCGCCGATAGTCGGGGTCATAGAGGGCGCTGTCGCGGAACCCGGTCGCCGCGAGCGCGCGGCCGATGAGGATCAGCGCCGTGCGCTCCGCCGGCTCGGCGGCGAGCCGCGCCGCGATGTCGCCGAGCGTGCCCTCGATCACCCGCTCGTCGGGCCAGGTGGCGCGAACCACGACGGCGACCGGGCAATCGGCGCCGAGCGCCGGGATCGTCTCGGCGACGATGCGGTCGAGTGCGGAAATGGCGAGGTGGACGACGAGCGTCGCACCGGTCGCGGCGAAGGCGGCGAGGCGCTCGCCCTCCGGCATCTTCGAAGCGCGGCCGGGCATGCGGGTCAGGACGAGGCTTTGCGCCACCTCCGGCACCGTCAGTTCGCGGCCGAGCACGGCGGCGGCGGCGGCGAAGGCGGGGACACCGGGGGTGAGCGTATAGGGGATGCCGCGGCGTTCGAGCCGCCGCACCTGCTCGGCGACAGCGCTGAAGACGGACAGGTCGCCGGACTGGAGCCGCGCCACGTCAAGGCCGGCGGCATGCGCGGCAACATATTCCGTCTCGATCTCGTCGAGCGACATCGGCGCGGTATCGACGAGGCGGGCGTCGGGCGGGCAGTGGGCGAGAAGCTCGGGCGAAACGATCGACCCGGCATAGAGGCAGAGCGGACAGCGCGCCAGCAGGTCGCGGCCGCGGAGCGTGATCAGGTCGGCGGCGCCGGGCCCGGCGCCGATGAAATGCACCGTCACGGCTTAGTCCAGCTCCACTGGGTAACCGGCATCGCCGGGCGCCAACCGGTCTCGCCGCCAAGCGGCTCGGCGCGCTCGACCGAAAGGCGGACGAGGCCGCCGCCGAGCCGGGCGTGACGGGCAATCAGCGCCGCTTCGCTTTGCAGCGTCACGGCGTTGACGACGATGCGCCCGCCGCCCCGGAGCGAGGCGATCGCGGCATCGAGGATCGCTTCGTCGCGTGCGCCGCAGCCGACGAAGACCGCGTCAGGCGAAGCGAGGCCGGCGAGCGCATCGGGCGCCCGGCCTTCGACGATTTCGAGGCCGGGGACGCCGAAGGCGGCGGCGTTCCGGGCGATGCGGGCGGCGCGCGCCGGTTCGGCTTCGACGGCAATCGCGCGGAGCGAGCGGTCGGCAAGCATCCATTCGATCGCCACCGATCCGGCGCCGGCCCCGATATCCCACAGCAATTCGCCCCGGCGCGGCGACAGCGACGACAGTGTCACGGCGCGGACCTCGCGCTTGGTGATCTGGCCGTCATGCTCGAACAGCGCATCGGCAAGGCCGGCGGCGAGACCGATGATGCGCGCGTGCGGCGCCGCCTCGACTTCGATGGCGACGGTGTTGATCGGGTCGATTTCGCCGAGGTCGAAGCCGCTCGCGACGGTTCGGCGGAGGCGCTCGCGCGGTCCGCCCAGCGCTTCGAGGACGGTGAGACGGGAGAGGCCGAAGCCCAAATCGGTGAGGAGGCGCGCCAGCGCCTTGGGTGCGCTGCCGTCCGAGGTGAGCGCGAGGATGCGCGCGCCCGGATGAAGATGCGGCCGGAGGAGATCGAGCCCGCGTCCGTGGAGGGAGAGGAGCACAGTCTCGGCGACCGGCCAGCCGAGGCGGGCGGCGGCGAGGCTGAAGGCGGACGGCGCCGACGCCGTCACCATCTCTTCGGGCGCGACGTGACGGGCGAGAAGCGGGCCGACGCCGAAATGAAACGGGTCGCCGGAAGCGAGCACGCAGACCGCCCGGCCGCGTTTGGCGAGTACCTCGTCGGCCGCGGCGTCGAACGGGCTCGGCCAGGATCGCACCGCGCCGCGGATCAGCGGCGCGGCAAGCGCGAGATGGCGCTTGCCGCCGAAGACGATTTCGGCGTCCTCCACCAGCCGGCGGGCGGCGGGCGCGAGCCCGTCGACGCCGTCCTCGCCGATGCCGACGATTGCCAGCCACCGCCGCGGCGCGGCACTCTGCCGCGCGATCGGATCAGGAGCAGGCATGGCCAAGCGCATCCTCATTCTCGGCGGCACGACGGAAGCCCGGCTGATCGCGGCGCGCCTTGCGTCGCGCGGCGATCGTGAGGTCACCGTATCGCTCGCCGGGCGCGTCAGGGAGATCGTAGAGCATGCCGTGCCGGTGCGGATCGGGGGATTCGGCGGCATCGACGGGCTGGCTGCCTGGCTGGAGGCAAACGGAATCGACCTCCTCATCGATGCAACGCACCCCTTCGCCGAGCAGATCTCGCGGCACGCGGTCGCCGCCTCGATCAAGGCGGGGGTGCGGCTGATTGCGCTCCGCCGTCCGCCCTGGGCTCGCGTCGAGGGCGATCGCTGGCGCGAGGTGGACAGCGTCAGGGAAGCCGTGACGGCGCTCGGACAAGTGCGGCGGCGCGTGTTCCTCGCCCTGGGGCGCCAGGAGATCGACGCGTTCGCGCGCGCCCCCCGGCACTTCTATCTTGTCCGCAGCATCGAGCCGGTCACCGACCGATCCCTCGAGGAAGCGGTCTATATCGAGGCGCGCGGGCCGTTCCGCGAGGACGACGAGCGGGCGCTGATCGAAGCGCATCGTATCGACATTGTCGTCGCCCGCAACAGCGGCGGCGACGCCGGCTACGCCAAAATCGCCGCGGCGCGCGCCCTTGGCGCGGAGGTGATCCTGATCCGGCCTCCGCGGCTTCTCGACGCCCGATCCTTCGCCGGCGTCGACGAGGCGATGGCGCTGATCGATCATCGCCGCGCCCCCGGCGCCGCACGGGGCGAATAGACCAGCGGCGGCCTTCCCGGCCTCGATATCACCCGCGTCTCCGCCGAGCCGACGATGATCAGCGTCGCCATGTCGGCGGGCTCGGCGGAAGCCAAGCTGAGTTCGACGACGGAGACCCGCTCGTCCTCCCGGCCGACGGCGCGGCCGAAGACGACGGGCGTGGTCGCGGGAAGACCGCGCGCGAGGATGGCGAGTGCGGTGGCGAGCTGTTCGGGCCGCGCCCGCGAGGCGGGATTGTAGAGGGCGATCGCGAAGCCGGCGTCGGCGGCCGCGGCAAGCCGTCGCTCGATCAGCGGCCACGGCTTGAGGTTGTCGGACAGCGAAATCGCGCAGAAATCGTGGCCGAGCGGCGCGCCAACCTTCGCCGCCACCGCCAGCATGGCGGTGATGCCCGGAACGATGGTGAGGTCGACGTCGCGCCAAGCCGCCGGTCCGTTCTCGATTGCCTCGCAGACGGCGGCGGCCATGGCGAAGACGCCGGGATCGCCGCCCGAAACCAGGGCGACGCGCGCCCCCGAGGCGGCCCGGTCGAGCGCGTCACGGGCACGCGCCAGTTCCAAGCGGTTGTCGGAGGGATGCCGGGTCTGCGATGCGCGGACCGGCACGCGCTCGAGATAGGGCGCGTATCCGTAGAGCGCATCGGCGTCGGCCAGCGCCGCCGCCGCCTCGGCGGTGAGGTAGCGGGCGTCGCCCGGACCGAGGCCGATCACATTGAGCGCGCCGCTCATCGCGACGCCTCCCGGGCCGGCACCAGGACGACGGCGAAATAGGGCGCGTCGTCGTTCCGCCGGTCGGCGAGCGGCGCCACCACCGCATCGGCCATCGTGCCGCGCTCGACATAGACGGCGCCGGCGAGGCGGCCGGCATCGGCGAGGGCCTGGCGGACCTTGGCAAGGTGGCGGCCGAGCTTGATCACGGCCACCGCGTCGCCCCCGGCGAAGCGGGCGCGGAGCGCGGCGGCGGCGAGCGTGCCGGGGACGACGGCAAGGACATCGTCGCCGCGGGCCAGCGGCAGTCCGGCCGCGGACCAGCAGCCGGACAGGCTGGTGACGCCGGGGATGACCTCGGTCGGATAGCGCGAACTCAGCCGGACATGGAGATGCATGTACGAGCCGTAGAAGAGCGCGTCGCCCTCAGAGAGCACCGCCACGGTTCGTCCGGCGTCGAGATGCGCCGCGACCGCCGCGGCCGAGGCGTCGAAGAAATCGTCGATCGCCTGCGCATAGGCGGGATCGTCGGTGGCGATCTCGGTGGTGACCGGATAGCGGAACGGAAGCTCCACCGCCTGCGACCCGATATGGGCGGCGGCGATCATCCGGGCATTGCCGGGGCGGCCGGCCTTGGCGAAGTGGGCAACGACGTCCGCCCGGCTCACCGCGCGCACCGCCTTCACCGTCATGAGCTCGGGGTCGCCGGGCCCGACGCCGACGCCGAAGAGCCGTCCCGGGCCGGTCACGACCGCGGCCCGGCCGCGAGAGCGTTGACCGCGGCGGCGGTAACGGCGCTGCCGCCGAGCCGGCCGCGGACGGTGAGGAAGGACACGCCATGAGAATCGGCGGCGAGTGCGTCCTTCGATTCGGCGGCGCCGACGAAGCCGACCGGGATGCCGATGACTGCCGCGGGCTTGGGCGACCGCTCGGCGAGCAGCTCGAGGAGGCGGAAGAGCGCCGTCGGCGCATTGCCGATGGCGACCACGGCGCCGGCGAGCCTGTCCCCCCAGAGGTCGAGGGCGGCGGCGGAGCGGGTGGTGCCGAGACGCGCCGCGAGCCGCGCCACGGGCGGCTCGTTGAGGGTGCAGACGACCTCGTTCCGTGCAGGGAGGCGCGAGCGGGTGATGCCGTGCGCGACCATCTCGGTGTCGCAGAGGATGGGCGCGCCGGCCGCGAGCGCGGTCCGCGCCGCGGCGACGAAGCTGCCGGCAAAGACGATGTCCCGCGCCAACTCGACCATCCCGGCGGCGTGGATCATCCGCACCGCGACATCGGCCTCCTCCGCGCTGAAGCGGACGAGGTCGGCCTCGCGCCGGATGATGGCGAAGGAGCGGGCATAGATTTCCTCGCCGTCGCGGACATAGTCGAGCGTCTCAGGCATCGACCGCCTCGCGGCTCGCCGCGACCGCTTCGGGGCCGAGGCGAAGAATGGTATCGCCGGCTCGCTCGCCCGGCCGGCGCGCATCGGCGACGGCGTCGGCCAAGCCGCGAAGCGAAGCGAGGATCGCCGCCGGCGCGACGGCCCGGCGAGCCGGATCGCCGGCACGCCCGCCTACCACGACGTCCGCCCGGTCGCCGTTTCCGATGAAACTCAGCGTCGCCGGCCGTGGATGGGCGCAACCCTTGGCGCAGCCCGAGACATGGATCGAGACCGATCCGTCGAGCATCGGCGTCGCCGCGGCCGCCACCCCGGCGGCGATGGCGCGGGCCGGCATCATCCCCGAGGCGCAGGCCGGCGCGCCGGCGCAGGCGGATACCGCGCGGCGCGGATCGTCCGGCCGGACGATATAGCCAAGCCGGTCGGCGCGATTCTGGAAACCGGCGACAGCGTCCGCGGCAAGGCCGACGGCAAGGAGCGCCCGGCCCGGCGCCGGCGCGAAGCCGTCCGCGCCGCAATCCGCCGCCTGCATGACGAGCGCGGTGAACGCGTCGGCCTCAACCTGGCCGAAGGGAAGCCCGATGCCGACGGCAAAGCGCCCGTCGCGAAGCGCGTAGGTGCCGACCGCGCCGGACGAGAGACGAGACGCCGCACCCGCCGGCCCCGATGCCGCCGAATTCGGCGTGGTGACGAAGGTCGCGGCCGCGCGCCGACGGCCCCTGCTCCGCGATCATGTCGAGGACCGCCAGCGCGGCGCCGACGGCGCTCGCCGGCGCCACCGCGCCAAGCGACACGGCCGTCTCGGCGCTGCCGCCAAGCGCCAGTCCGACGATGCCGCCCCGTCGCGGCTCTGCGACGAGGCGAAGGTCGGCGTCGAGCCCGTCAAGCGACAGGACGCCGCCGCCGTCGACCACCACGGACAGCTTCGCGGCGAGGCGTTTCGCGAGCCGGCTTTCGGCGAGGGCGGCGCGAAGCGCGCGCACGATCGGCCGGACATCGATGATCTCATCGGGGTCGAGCCCGGCCAGCGCGCCGCACTGGATCGCGGGGCTCGAATCGGCGATGCCGATATCGGCGAGGGCCTTGCCGAAATCGCCGGTCGTGGCGGGGGTGAGGCCGCGCACCTGGAGGCTGCCGCGTGCCGTCACCTCGATAATTCCGTTACCGAAACGAAGCCCGGCCGCGGCGATTCGAAGGCATTGGGCGGCGGTCAGCGGGTCCTCGCTGTGCGGCAGGCGGGCGAGCCAGCCGTCGCCGGTTTCCATGGGTTTCTCGATGGTCGGGCAGGCGCCGCGGCTTCGGACATCGGTCATGGCGCGATTCCTACCAGATCATGACGCCCGGCGCACCGAAACCACGGAGCCTCTCTCTTTCTCGTGCGCTCGCGGCGACGCGAAACCCCCGCGTGTGTGATCCTTGTCACAGCCGGGCCGCGGCGCGCCGCCTAAGCCTTCGGACGGGTGGGGTTCGCGGCCGGCGTCGCCGCGACCGCGAGGGTTCCGGTGAGGGATCGTCCTCTGGATAGAAGTCATTTTTCCCGATTGGCGCGATCTGAGCGCGCCGCCCACGATCGGCGTCATTCGGTGCGTCCGGCGTCTTGCGAGCACCCGCCGGCATGACCATGCTGCCTGCCCATGCCGACGTCGTCGTCATCGGCGGCGGCATCATCGGCTGCTCCACCGCCTACCACCTCGCCCGCGACCACAAGGCGAGCGTCGCGCTGATCGAGCAGGGGAAGCTGACCGGCGGCTCGACCTGGCATGCCGCCGGCCTGGTCGGGCAGCTCCGCTCCTCGGCCTCGATCACCCAGGTGCTCCGCTATTCCGTCGACCTCTACAAGCGGCTCGAGGCCGAGACCGGACTGGCCACCGGCTGGCGCGAGACCGGCTGCCTTCGCCTCGCCTGCACCGGCGATCGCTGGACCGAGTTCAAGCGCCAGGCGACCACGGCGCGGAGCTTCGGCCTCGACATGCACCTCCTGTCGCCGGGCGAAGCCAAGGCGATGTGGCCGCTGCTCGCGGTCGACGACCTGGTCGGCGCAAGCTTCATGCCGTCGGACGGCCAGGCCGGTCCGTCCGACATTACCCAGGCGCTCGCCAAAGGCGCGCGCCTCTATGGAGCGAAGCTCGTCGAGGGCGTCGCCTGCACCGGATTTCGTGATCGAAAACGGGCGCGTCGCCGGCGTGGAGACTGACGCGGGGACGATCAGCTGCGAGAAGCTGGTGCTCTCCGCCGGCATGTGGTCGCGGCAGATCGGCGCGCTGGCCGGCGTCGGCGTGCCCTTGCAGGCCGTCAAGCATCAGTATGTCGTCACCGAAAAGATCGACGGCATCGCCGCCGGCATGGCAACGATCCGCGATCCCGACCGCCGCACCTATTTCAAGGAGGAGGTCGGCGGCCTCGCCTTCGGCGGCTACGAGCCCGACCCGGTCGCGTGGCTGGACACCGTCCCAAAGCGTTTCGAATTTCAGCTCCTCGACGATGACTGGGACCATTTCGAGCAGCATCTCAGCGCGGCGATGGCCCGCATCCCGGGGCTCGAACACGCCGGCATCAAGCAGATGATCAACGGGCCGGAGTCGTTCACGCCCGACGGAAATTTCATCCTCGGCGAAGCCCCGGAGCTCCGGAATTTCTTCGTCGGCGCCGGCTTCAACGCCTTCGGCATCGCCTCGGCCGGCGGCGCCGGCTGGGTGCTTGCCGAGTGGGTCGCAAAAGGCGAGCAGCCGATGGACCTCTGGGCGGTCGACATCCGCCGCTTCTCCAGGCTTCACGGCGACCATGACTGGACGCGGGAGCGGACGCTCGAAGCCTACGGCAAGCACTACGCGATCGCCTTCCCACTCGCCGAATATGAGAGCGGTCGGCCGCGCATCGTCTCGCCGCTCTACGAGCGGCTCGCGGCGGAACGCGCCGTGTTCGGCTCCAAGCTCGGCTGGGAGCGCGCCAACTGGTTCGCGCGGGACGGCGACGATCCGCGCGATGCCCATTCCTTCGGGCGCGGCAACTGGTTTGACGCGGTCGGCGAGGAGCACAAGGCCACGCGCGAGACCGTGGCGCTCTTCGACCAGTCGTCCTTCGCGAAATTCGAGATGACCGGCCGGGACGCGGAACGGGCTTTGTCGTGGATCGCCGCCAACGACGTGACCCGTCCGCCGGGCCGGCTCGTCTATACCCAGGCGCTCAATTCGCGCGGCGGCATCGAGTGCGACCTGACCGTCGCCCGGCTCGCGCCCGACCGCTACACTATCGTCACCGGCACCGGCTTCCGCACCCACGACTTCGCCTGGATCAGGCAGAACATCCCTGCCGGCCTCGACGCCGCCCTCGCCGACGTCACCGAAGACTACGGCACGCTGTCGCTGATGGGGCCCCGCGCCCGCGACGTGCTCGCCGCCGTAACCGATGCCGACGTGTCGAACGCCGCTTTCCCGTTCGGCCATGTCCGCGAGATCGGCGTCGCCGGCGTCGAGGTGCGGGCGCTTCGCATCACCTATGTCGGCGAGCTCGGCTGGGAGCTGCATGTCCCGCTCGCGGATACCGGTGTCGTCTTCGATGCCCTTGTCGCAGCCGGCCGGCCGCATGGGCTGCGACTTGCCGGATACCGCGCCATCGAATCGCTGCGTCTGGAGAAGGGCTACCGGGCCTGGGGCGCCGATATCACGCCGAATGACGATCCCTTCGAAGCCGGCCTCGGCTGGGCGGTGAAGCTCAAATCGGGATTGCCGTTTCTCGGCCGCGGCGCGGCCGAGAAGGCGGCGAACGTGCCGCTTCGGAAGCGGCTGATGACGTTCACGGTCGACGACCCCTCCATCCTCCTCGCCGGCCGCGAGACCATTCTCCGCGACGGCGCGGTGGTCGGCTACCTGACGAGCGGCGGCTATGGCTACACGATCGCGAAGAACATCGGCCTCGGCTATGTGCGGAACGCTGCCGGCATCGACGAGGACTGGCTTGCCGCCGGCCGCTACGAGCTTGAAGTTGCGACGGCGCGTGTGCCGGCCGTCATCCACGCCGTGCCGCTCTACGATGCCGCCGGTTCGCGCGTGAAGGCGTGAGCACTCCGGTGCGCAGGGATGCGATGACCCGCCCAGGCATGCCGCGCGGAGCGCAGGTCCCCGCGCTGACCGGGTCTTGAAATTAGAACGCCTTGAAGGTGACGATGGTGCGGGTATCGCGGATACCGTCGATCCGCTGCACCACGCCGGTGATGAAGCGGCCGGGATCGTCCTCCGGCGGCACATAGAACTTGACGAAGAGGTCGAAGTCGCCGGCGGTCGAGTAGATCTCCGAGGCGATCTCGGCCTCGGCGATGGCATCCGCCACGTCGTAGGCCCTGCCCAACTCGCATTTGATCTGGACGAAGAGAACAGTCATCGCGCGTCCCTCGTTTCCGACCGCGGCAAGGATAGCAGATCGCACCGCTCCGGCGAGATGCCGTCAATTCGGGCGCCGGGCTCAGTGCTGCCAGCCGCCCTCGTCGGCGCGCGCCGCGGCGAGGCCGGCGCGGGTCTTCGGCTTCGCCTTCAGCCTGAGCTCCTCCAGCTCCTCACGGTCGCGCCGGGCGTTTCGGAAGAGCTGGTCGCGGCCCATGCGGTATTGCGGCGGCCAGGCCACGTGGGTGACGCCGTACCAGGCGGCGGCGCGGAGGGTGAAGTTCGGATCGGTGAGATGCGGCCGGGCCAGCGCCACGAGGTCGGCGCGGCCGGCGGCGAGGATGGTGTTGACCTGGTCGGCGCTTGTGATGTTGCCGACGCACATCGTGGCGAGCCGCGCCTCGTTGCGGATCTGATCGGAGAACGGCGTCTGGAACATCCGGCCGAAGACCGGCCGGCTCGCCGGGTCGGTCTGGCCGGTCGAGACATCGACGAGGTCGACGCCGGCCGCGTGGAAGGCGGCCGCGACGGCGACCGCGTCATCGCCGGTGACGCCACCTTCGGCCCAGTCGGTCGCCGAGATGCGCACCGACATCGGCTTATGCGCCGGCCACGCCTCGCGCATCCGGGCGAATACCTCGAGCGGGAAGCGCAGCCGGTTGTCGAGCCGGCCGCCATACGCGTCCTCCCGGCGGTTGGTGAGCGGCGAAATGAAGCTCGCCAGCAGGTAGCCGTGGGCGCAATGGAGCTCGATCATGTCGAAGCCGGCGCGATCGGCGCGCTCCGCCGTCGCGACGAAAGCGGCGACGATTGCGTCCATGTCGGCGCGGGTCACCGGCCGCGGCATCTGCGATTCGGGAAAATACGGAACCGGCGACGCCGAAACGATCGGCCAGTTGCGCTCGGCAAGCGGCCGCGCGTCGCCCTCCCACATCAGTTTGGTCGAGGCCTTGCGCCCGGCATGGCCGATCTGCAGGCAGAACTTCGCCGCCGAATTCTCATGGACGAAGCCGACGATGCGCTTCCACGCCGCCTCCTGTTCGTCGTTCCACAGGCCGGCGCAGCCGGGACTGATCCGCGCTTCGGCCGAGACGTCGGTCATCTCGGTGAAGAGGAGCCCGGCGCCGCCGATCGCGCGCGCCCCGTAGTGGACGAGGTGCCAGTCGCCGGGAACCCCGTCCTTCGCCGAATACATGCACATCGGCGAGACGACGACGCGGTTCTGGAGGTGCATGTCGCGAAGCCGGAAGGGCTGGAACATCGGCGGCACCGGCGCCTCGACCGGGACGTCGAAGCCCTGCCGGCGAACCCCTTCGGCGAACGCCCGGTCGATGCTCGCGACGAAATCGGGGGCGCGGAGACGGAGGTTGTCGTAGGTGATCGCCTTCGATCGGGTCATCACGCCGAAGGCGAATTGCGCCGGGTCGAAGTGCCAGAAGCGCCGGATGTGCTCGAAGAAGACCAGCGACACGTCGGCGGAATGCTGGGTCCGTTCGACCTCGTCGCGCCGGGTGGTCTCGAACACCGACAGTGAATCCTCGACGCCGCCCTCCTCGACGAAGGCGTCGTAGAGCGCGATCGCATCCTCCATGGCGAGCTTGGTGCCCGCCCCGATCGAGAAATGCGCCGTCGCCTTGGCGTCGCCGAGAAGGACGATGTTGTCCTTGACCCAGCGTTCGTTGCGGATCATCGGAAAATTCCGCCAGATCGAGCGGTTCACGAGCACCGGGTTGCCGTCGAGATGGCGGGCGAAGATGCGCTCCATCAGCCTCGCCGATTGGTCCTCGCTCATCGCGCCGAGGCCGGCCTTCTCGAAGGTCGCCGCGTCGGTCTCGAACACCCAGGTCGAGAGGTGCTTGCGGAACTGGTACTGATAGGCGTGGGCGATGAAGACGCCGCAATCGGTCTCCTCGAAGGCGAAGGTGAAGGCGTCCAGCGGCGCGGTCGATCCCATCCAGGCGAACTTGTTCGGCCGGAGATCGACGGTCGGTTTGAAGTGATCCCGATAGCGGTCGCGGAACTTCGAGTTGATGCCGTCGGCGAGGACGACGAGGTCGTTGTCGCGGGCAAGCGGCGCGATGTCGTCGACCTCGTGGCCGAGCACGAAGCTGACGCCGAGCTCCTCGGCCCGCTCATGGAGGATGAGGAGGAGCGTGCGCCGGGCGCAGCCGCAGAAGCCGTTGCCGCCGATGCGCTGGCTCGCGCCCTTGAACCGGATCAGGATGTCGTCCCAGTAGACGAACTCGTTGGTGATGGCGGCGTAGCTCTCGGGATCGTAGCGCTCGAAATTGTCCAGCGTCTGGTCGGAGAAGACGACGCCGAAGCCGAAGGTGTCGCCGATCCGGTTCCGCTCGTAGACGGTGATGTCGACCGAGGGCGCCGCCTTCTTCATCAGGATGGAGAAATAGAGCCCGGCGGGGCCGGCGCCGACGACGGCGATGGTCTTCAGCGTTCCCGCCATTTTTCGCGTTTTCTCCGCGGAATCGCTTTAAGCCTAAAGTATTATCGTACCCCCGGCCCCCAACCTTGTCACTCCGGCACCATCGCGGTCGTCTCGATCTCGAGCATGGCCTTCGGCTCGACCAGGCGGGAGACCTCGACCGCCGCCATCGGCGGGTAGTTCCGGCCCATCACCGCGACATAGATGCGGCCGAGCTCCCGCCGCGCGGCGAGATAGGCCGCCATGTCGCGGAGGTACCAGGTCATACGCACGATGTGTTCGGGGCCGGCGCCGCCAAGCCGGAGCACGGCGAGCGTGTTCTCCAGCGTCTGGCGAAGCTGGCCGGGCAGGTCTGCGGGGAAGGCGCCGGCCCGATCCCAGCCGATCAGCCCGCCGGTAAACACCATGCGGCCGCGGGCGGCGACGCCGTTGACGTAGCCGCTCGGCTCCGGCCAGCCGGCGGGCTGCAGGACCTCGTGGGCGAGGCCGTTCGGCCTCTCGCGTTGGTCGGCGGGGCGGCTTCGACTGTCGCTCACGCGGTCTTCTCCCGGTAGGCGGTGACGGCGGCGCGGATGTCGTCGGGGACAGGGATGGCGCCACCCTCGGCGAGGTCGGTCACGGCGATGACCAGCTTCGCGGAAAGCACTTCGCCATTTCCATGCCGCGCCTCGATGCGGAGCGTCAGCGACTTGGCGCCGACGCGCTCGACATGGACCGCATAGGTAAGGCGCTCGCCCATCCGCGCCGGACGCCGGAAATCGGCCGAGGCATGGGCGTAGCCGAGGCCGACTCGGCGTTTCCCGACGATCTCGTAATACGGCAGCCCCAGCGCCGCGATGAACCAGTCCTCGACGACGCCGTTGAGGATGTCGAAATGGCTGGCGAAATAGACGATGCCCGCCGGATCGCAATGGGCGAAGCGGATGGTCACCGCGGTGGTCCAGGGGGCTCGGTCATGACAGAGCCGCTGCCTCTCGTCCCACGTCGCCGGGGAAGGGGGTGTTTCGGGATTTTCACCCGCCACGCTCCCCCAGCACCGAGCGCGCGATGATCAGCTTCTGGATTTCGCTCGCGCCCTCGTAGATGCGGAGCGCGCGGATCTCGCGATAGAGCGCCTCGACCTTGACGCCCCGGGTGACGCCACGGCCGCCATGGAGCTGCACCGCCCGGTCGATCACCCGCTGCGCCGCCTCGGTCGCCACCAGCTTCGCCATCGCCGCCTCGCGCGTCACCCGCTCCGCCCCGGCGTCCTTGGTCCAGGCGGCGCGATAGACCAGGAGGGCGGCGGCGTCGATGTCGGTGGCCATGTCGGCGACCGCGCCTCTCGTCATCTGCAGGTCGGCGAGGACACCGCCGAGCATCTTCCGCGTCCCGACATGCGCCACCGTTTCGTCGAAGGCGCGGCGGGCGAAGCCGAGGGCGGCGGCGCCGACGGTGGTGCGGAAAACGTCGAGCGTCGCCATGGCGACCTTGAAGCCTTTGCCGGGCTCGCCGATCCGATTGGCAAGGGGCACGCGGCAATCCTCGAAGCGGAGCCGGGCGAGGGGATGCGGCGCGATCGTCTCGATCCGCTCGGCGACGCCGAGGCCCGGCGCATCGGCCTCGACGACAAAGACGGAAAGGCCGCGCGCGCCGGGGGCTTCGCCCGGTGCGCGCGAAGACCAGGTAGAAGTCGGCGATGCCGCCATTGGAGACGTAGGTCTTCTCGCCGGTGAGGCGCACGGAATCGCCGTCCGGCGTCGCGGTCATCGCGATCATCGCGACGTCGGAGCCGGCCTCGGGCTCGGTCAAGGCAAAGGCTGCTACCGCCTTTCCGGCCGCCACCTTCGGCAGGAAGCGCCGCTTCTGTTCCGGCGTGCCGAACAGCGTGATCGGCCCGCTCCCCAGCCCCTGCATGGCGAAGGCGAAATCGGCGAGGCCGTCGGCATAGGCAAGCGTCTCGCGGGCAAGCGCGAGCGTGCGCACGTCGAGGCGCGCGCCTTCTCCCGCCGCGACCGTCGGCTCCAAGAGCCGCGCCGCGCCAAGCGCCGAGACGAGCCGTCGGCAGGCCCCATCGGGATCGCCATGGTCGACGAGCCGCGGGACCTCGGCGCTGGCGAATTCGGCGACGCGCTCGCGCCAGGCGCGATGCCGCGGTTCGAAGAACGGCCAGGACAGGAAGCTCAGGTCGGGCATCAGTTGCCTTCGAAGACCGGCTTCCGCCTGTCGGCAAAGGCCTCGAAGGCGCGGCGGAAATCTTGCGTGGTCATGCACAGCGCCTGGGCGACCGCCTCGGCCTCGATGGCGTCGCCGACGCTCATCGCCCATTCGGTTTCGAGCATCCGCTTGGTCAGCGCATTGGCGAAGGCCGGGCCGGCGGCGAGCGACGCCGCAAGCGCGGCGGCCGCCTTCTGCAATGCGTTCGGCTCGGCGAGGCGGTTGAGGAAGCCCCAGCGCTCGGCCTCCTCGCCCGAGAGGCTCCGTCCGGTGAAAAGGAGTTCGGCGGCGCGGCCCTGTCCGACGATGCGGGGCAGCATGGCGCAAGCCCCCATGTCGCAGCCGGCGAGCCCGACCCGGTTGAACAGGAAGGCGATTCTGGGCCCGCGCCGTGCCGATCCTCACGTCGGAAGCCATGGCGAGGATCGCGCCGGCGCCGGCGCAGGCGCCGTCGATCGCCGCCACGATCGGCTGCGGACAGCCACGCATCGCCTTGACCAGGTTGCCGGTCATGGTGGTGAAGGCGAGCAGCCCCTTGGTGTCGCGCTCGATCAGCGGGCCGATGATCTCGAAGATGTCGCCGCCCGAGGAGAAATTCTCCGCGGCGCCGGTGATGACGATGGCCTTCACGGCGTCATCGCCGGCGGCGACGCCGAAGAGGCCGACCAGCTCGGCATAGGACTCGAAGGTGAGCGGGTTCTTGCGCTCCGGCCGGTTGAGGGTGACGGTCGCCACCGCGCCATCGAGCGAAAGGTCGACATGCCGCGCCGTATAGGCCGCAAGCGAGCTTGCCGTAGCGTTCATCGGCCCAACTCCGGCGACCGGCTGATGGCGCGGCTCACCGACTCCTTGACCTTGGCGAGCTTCTCCATGGCGGCGACGATGTCCTTGCCGCGGAGCTCGCCGAGAAGCTCCGCCACCCACGCTTCGTGCGCCGCCGCCATCTCGCCGAAATGGGCGCGCCCCCGCGCGCTCAGCCGGATGAGCTGCGAGCGGCGGTCGTTCGGTGCGGTGCGGCGCTCGACCAGGCCCGACTTGACCAGCCGCTCGACCAGGCTCGTGACATTGCCCGCCGACACCATCATCCGCCGCGACACTTCGCCGAGGGTCATGCCGGTGTCGACCCGCTCGAGCTGCGCCATCAGATCGAAGCGCGGCAGCGTCTCGCCGAATTGCTGGCGAAGCCGGCGGCGCACTTCGGCCTCGATCAGCGTCGTGCAGGTAAGCAGGCGGAGCCAGAGCCGAAGCTCCGCCTTGTGATCGACCGGGGCCTCGGTGACCTTGGTTTCGGCGTCGAGCCGCGGCCGGGCGCGCGCGTCGTTCACGGCCTCACGCCTCGCCGCCGGTGATGGCGATGGCCTGGCCGTTGACGGCGCCCGCCGCGTCGCCGGCGAGCCAGACGACCGCGTCGGCGACCTCCTCGACGGTGATCAGCCGGCCCTGCGGGTTGTCCTTGTGGAACTCGGCGACAATCTCCGCCGCCGGCCGACCGGTCTTGGCCGCGATGCGGGCGGCGCCGGCGGTGACGAGATCGGTATCGACATAGCCCGGGCAGACCGCATTGACCGTGACGCCGGTCTTCGCCACCTCCTTGGCGAGCGCGCGGGTGAAGCCGACCACGGCGTGCTTCGAGGCGACATAGGCGGCGACGTAGGGGTAGCCCTTCAGGCCGGCGATCGAGGCGATCGAGATGACGCGGCCGAAGCCGCGCTCGATCATGCCGGGCAGGACGGCGCGGGTCGCCACCACGACGCTCTCGAAATTGACCGCCATCAGGCGGCGGAAGAAGGCGAGGTCCGACTTCACGAAGGGCGCGCTGTCGGCGGCGCCGGCATTGCTGACGAGGATGTCGGCGGGAATGCCGCGAAGGGCTGCCGCGAGCGCGGTCTCGTCGGTCACGTCGGCGATGCGGTAGGCGGCGGCGTCGCCCTTGGTGACCGCATCGGCGAGCGGGGCTTCGCTCCGGCCGAGCACGGTGACGTGGCAGCCCTTCCGGGCCAGCGCCGCCGCGACCGCGCGGCCGATGCCGCGCCCGCCGCCCGTCACGACCGCCCGCCTCGCCGCCGCCATTCGGCCCTTTCCTCCGAAAATCGTTTAAGATTAAAATATCTCAATCGGGGTTGCGTGCAAGCAGGCGGCGGGTGGTCGCGGGATGGCGGGCGAGGACAGGCTGCACGAGGATCGTCCCGCCGAACATGTGCGGCGGTTCACCCTCGACGATCCGCCGAGGCGGAATGCGCTCGGCATCGACATGCGGCGCGCGCTAATCGCGGGTCTCGCGGCGGCGGCGGAAGATGCCGACCACCGCGAGGGACTGGCGGCGTTCCTCGACAAGCGTCCCCCGCGGTTCGTCGGCGAATGACAGATGTCGCGGCGATCGGCGTGGTCGGAGCCGGCGCCATGGGCCGCGGCATCGCCGAACTCGCGGCCCGGAGCGGCTTCGCCGTTTCGCTCCATGATGCCGCGGACGGCGCGGTGGAGCGGGCCGTTCAAACGATCGGCGACGCGCTGCAGCGCGACGTCGACAAGGGACGCCTTTCCGCCGGTGACGCGGCGGCGATTCGCGGCCGGATCACACGCGCGTCGCTGACGGAGGTCGCTGCCGCCGACCTCGTGATCGAAGCGATCGTCGAGGACCTCGAGGCCAAGCAGGCGCTGTTCGGCGCCATCGACCGGGTCGCCCGCCCCGACGCGATCCTCGCCACCAACACCAGCTCGCTGGCGGTCGTCCGTATCGCCGAGGCAGTGCGCGATCCCGGCCGCTTCGCCGGCCTCCACTTCTTCAACCCGCCGACCCGCATGCGCGTCGTCGAGATCGTCCGCGGACCCGGGACCCGCGCGGCAACGGTGGCGGTGCTTCAGGCGGTTGCCGCACGGCTCGGCCAGCGCGCCTTCCCGGTCGGCGACACGCCCGGCTTCCTCGTCAACCATCTCGGCCGCGGCTACACCGGCGAGGCGCTCCGCATCCTCGACGAGGGCGTCGCGACGCCGGAGCAGATCGACCGGATCGCCAAGGGCGCGATGCATTTCCGGATGGGGCCGTTCGAGCTTCTCGACCTCACCGGCCTCGACGTCAGCGCCGAGGTGACCCGCCAGATCTGGCGAGGCTTCGGCGAGGAGCCGCGCTTCCGGCTCGCGCCGATCGCCGAACGCCGCGTCGCCGCCGGCCTGCTCGGCCGCAAGACCGGACGCGGCTTTTACGAATACGGGAGGGTGCGCGTCCCGCGCACCGGGCGGCCGGAGGCCGCCCCTCCGATTTCCGTCCGTCTCGTCGGGATTCCCGCCGACCTGTTGCCCGGCGTCGCCGCCCGGTTTCCGCCGTCTCTGGTCACCGATGACCCCGCGGCGGTCGCCCTAGTCGGGCCGATCGGCGGCGACGTTGCGACCGAAGCGCGGCGCCACCGCCTTGATCCGCGCCGCACCGTCGGCATCGATCCCGTCTTTACCGAATTCGTCACCCTCGCCGGCGCGCCCGAGACCGAGCCCGAGGTCGTCGCCGGGGTCGCCGCGGCGGTCGGCGCCGGCGGACGCGAGGCGGTCATCGTCAAGGACGGTCCCGGCCTGCCGGCGCAGCGGATCGCAACCATGATCGTGCTCATCGCCTGCGAGGCCGCTGCCCGCGGCATCGGCACGCCCGCCGACATCGACGCCGCGGCCAGGACCGCGCTCGCCTACCCGCTCGGCCCGCTGGAGCTCGGCGATGCGGTCGGCGCCGGCAGGGTGGCCGCGATCGCGGCCGGCCTGTTGGCTCTCACCGGCGACCGGCGCTGGCGGCCCAGCCCCTGGCTAGACCGGCATGCCGCGGCCGGGCTATCGCTGGCGCAAGCCTTGCCGGAACAGGCACTTGCGCCAAATTGACAAGGGCGATGGCCGGGACCACAAGGGTTGCTGACGCCGCGCAAGAAAGATCGGTGCGCCCTTCGAGGCTCCGCTCCGCGGAGCACCTCAGGATGGCGAGGCGATCTCCTGGGCCTCACCGGCCGAAGCAGATACCCACCTCGCCATCCTGAGGTGCGAGGGCAAAGCCCGAGCCTCGAAGGACGCGCTGCCGATCGGGACGGGCATTTTTGAGAGGCTGAGATGGCCGAGCGTTCCTTCGCCAAGGAGGTTGAGCAGCTCCGGATCGGCGCCGGCGAGGAATTTCGCGGCGAGGGCATCCTCGCCGTCACCAAGGCGCTGCTCCAGTCCGGCGTCGGCTATGTCGGCGGCTACCAGGGCGCGCCGATCTCGCACCTAATGGACGTGCTCGCCGACGCGCAGTCGATCCTCGGCGAGCTCGGCGTCCATTTCGAGGCGAGCGCCAGCGAGGCCGCGGCCGGGGCGACGCTCGCGGCGAGCGTTCATTATCCGATCCGCGGCGCCGTCACCTGGAAGGGCACGGTCGGCACCAATGTCGCCTCCGACGCGCTCGCCAACCTCGCCTCCGGCGGGGTCAAGGGCGGCGCCATGATCATCGTCGGCGAGGACTACGGCGAAGGTTCCTCGATCATGCAGGAGCGGAGCCACGCCTTCGCTATGAAGTCGCAGATCTGGCTCCTCGACCCGCGGCCCAACCTCGAAACCATCGTCAAGCTCACCGAGGAGGGCTTCGAACTGTCGGAAGCCTCGAACACCCCGGTGATGCTCGAGATCCGCATCCGCACCTGCCACCTCCACGGCCGCTTCATCGCCAAGGACAACAGGCGCCCCGCCTTCACCGTCAAGGACGCGCTGGAGCAGCCGGCCCGCGAGACCAACCGCATCGTGCTGCCGCCCGCCTCCTATCTCCACGAGCAGGAGAAGATCAATTTCCGCCTGCCGGCGGCAATCAGCTTTATCCGGGAGCGCAAGCTCAACGAGGTCTTCGACGCCCCCGCCAAAGTCGGCATCGTCATGCAGGGCGGCATGTTTAACGGCGTCGTCCGGGCGCTGGAGCGGCTCGGCCTCGCCGACATCTGGGGCAATACGGAGGTGCCGCTCTACGTCCTCAACGTCACCTATCCGCTGATCGACGACGAGGTGATTGCCTTCTGCCGCGGCAAGGACGCGGTGCTTGTCGTCGAGGAGGGCCAGCCCGATTATCTCGAGCAGGCGCTGTCGAAGATCCTCCGCAACGCCGGGATCGGCGCGAAGCTCGTCGGCAAGGGCCCGTTGCCGATGGCCGGTGAATATACCGCCAAGGTCATGCTCGACGGCGTCGGCGCCTTTCTCCGCAAGGATGCGCCCGACCTGCTGTCGGACCGGCTGCGGGCTCCCAACGTCCCGGCGGCGGCCGACGATCCGGCGCTCAAGGAACTCGCCAGGGAAGTGCCAATCCGCCCCGCCGGCTTCTGCACCGGCTGCCCGGAGCGGCCGATCTTCGCGGCGATGAAGCTGGTTGAGAACGAGATCGGCGAGCATCAGGTGGCGAGCGACATCGGCTGCCACCTCTTCTCGATCCTGCCGCCCTTCAATATCGGCGGCACCACCATGGGCTACGGCCTCGGCCCGGCGTCGAACTCGGCCTTCAATGTCGCGGCGAAGAAGCGGCCGATCGCGGTGATCGGCGACGGCGGCTTCTGGCACAACGGGCTGTCCTCCGGCATCACCAACGCCGTCTTCAACAAGCATGACGGCGTCACCATCGTCGTCGACAATTACTACTCGGCGGCGACCGGCGGGCAGCACATCCCATCGTCGCGCGGCAACGACGCGTCGCGCTCGACGCAGCACCCGATCGAGAAGGCCGTGCGCGGCGTCGGCGTCGAGTGGGTGCGGACCATCGACCGGACTTATGACGTGAAGAAGATGCGCGACACGCTGAAGGAGGCGCTGACCACGCCGGAGAAAGGGCCGAAGGTCATCGTCGCCGCGTCGGAATGCATGCTCAACCGCCAGCGCCGCGAGCGCCCGCTCCGCGAAAAGGCGGTGGCCGATGGCCGGCGCGTGGTCCGCCCGCGCTTCGGCGTCGATGAGGATATCTGCACCGGCGATCACGCCTGCATCCGCCTCTCCGGTTGCCCGTCGCTGTCGGTGAAGCGGCTCGACGATCCGCTCCGCGACGATCCCGTGGCGGCGATCGACCAGAGCTGCGTCGGCTGCGGCAATTGCGGCGAGGTCGCCGACGCGGCGGTGCTCTGTCCGTCCTTCTACCGCACCGACATCATCTCCAACCCGACCGGCTGGGATCGCCTCCTCGCGCGGGTCCGCTCCGCCGTCACCGGATTCCTGCAGCGGCGGCGGGAGGCGAAGCGGTTGAGCCTTGCTTGAGGACGTGTAGTCTGGCCATGTTAGCCGTCTCTCGGCGTCCTGGATTTGCTGTTGTGCGTCCTTCGAGGCTCCGCTTCGCGGAGCACCTCAGGATGGCGACGTTGGCGTTCTCCATCAGCGGCCCGTCTTGCGGCGCTTGGGGAGCCAATCCTCCTCGCCATCCTGAGGTGCGAGGGCGGAGCCCGAGCCTCGAGGGACGCGCCGACTCTGATCCAACAGGACGAAAACTGGCGCCGATATGAACGCCATCGCCCGCGAGCGGCCGATCACCATCGCCATCCTCGCCATCGGCGGGCAGGGCGGCGGCGTCCTCACCGACTGGCTGATCGGGCTCGCCGAAGCGAACGGCTGGTACGTCCAGGCGACCTCGGTGGCGGGCGTCGCCCAGCGGACCGGCGCCACCATCTACTACCTCGAGATGATCCCGGCGGTCGCCGGCCGTACCCCCGTCCTGTCGATGATGCCGGCGCCGGGCGACGTCGATATCGTCATCGCCGCCGAACTGATGGAAGCTGGCCGCGCCATCCAGCGCGGCCTGGTCTCGCCCGACCGGACGACGCTGATCGCCTCCTCGCACCGGGCCCTCGGCATCCTCGAGAAGACCGCGCCGGGCGACGCCATCGCCAGTTCCGAGAAGGTCGCGGCGATCGCGCGCCAGAAGGCGAAGCGCTTCATCGCCCACGACCTGGAGCGTCTCGCCGAGAAGAACGGCAGCGTCATCTCGGCGAGCCTGTTCGGCGCGCTCGCCGCCGCCGAGGTCCTGCCGTTTCCGCGCGAGGCCTTCGAGGCGACGATTCGCGCCGGTGGCAAGGGGGTCGAGGCCAGCCTCGCCGCCTTTGGGGCCGGCGCCGAGGCGGTGGCGCTCGGCGAATCGGCGCCGGCGGCGAAGCCGGACAAGCCGGCCAAGGCCGAGCCGAGGCCGGTGGGCGGTTCGGCCAAGGAACACGCCGCGTACGACCGGGCGGCGGCGCGCATCGCCGCCGAGTTCCCGGCCGAGACGCGGACCATGATCCTCACCGGCCTCCGCCACGTCGTCGATTTCCAGGATGCGGCTTACGGCCATCTCTATCTCGACCGCCTGACGGAGCTGCTCACGCTCGACCGCGCCCGCGGCGGCAACGATCGCGGCTATCTCCTCACGCAGGAGGCCGCCAAGTATCTCGCCCGCGCCATGGCCTATGACGACGTGATCCGCGTTGCCGACCTCAAGACGCGGTCCTCGCGACTCGCGCGGGTGCGAAACGAGGCGCAGGTCGGCGACGATCAGGTCGTCCACGTCACCGAATTCATGCACCCGCGCGTCGAGGAGATTTGCGGCACGCTGCCGGCGCGGCTCGGCCGGGCGATCGAAAATCGCCCGAGGCTCGTCCGGACGATCGACCGCGTCTTCAACCGCGGCCGCCACGTCCGCACCGACTCGATTGCATGGTTCCTGACGCTCTATGCGCTCGCCGGCATGCGCCGCTATCGCCGCTCGCTGCTCCGCCACGCGGTCGAGGAGGCGCACATCGCCGGCTGGCTCGCCGCGATCCGCCGCGCCGCGGCGGCCAACTACGACCTCGCGGTCGAGGTGGTCCGCTGCCGCCGCCTGATCAAGGGCTACAGCGACACCCGCTCCCGCGGCGACGCCAAATACGACAAGGTCATCTCCGCCCTCCCGCTTGTCGAGGCGCGGACCGACGGCGCCGACTGGCTGCGGCGACTTCGCGAGGCGGCGCTCCTCGACGAGGCCGGCAAGGAACTCGACGGCGCGCTGAAGACCGTGGCGACGCTCTAAGCGCGCCGAGCCAAGGCAGGATGACGCGAAGTTGAGTCACGTCCTCAAGCCGGTCTGGCAAGAAGCATAACCCCTCGACGTCATTCCGGCGAAAGCCGGAATCCATCACTGCCGCACCAACTGGCCAATCGCCACGCTGGTGGGGCGGTTCGCGATGGGCCGCGGCTTTCGCCTGCCCCGACCTGATCGGGGGCCGGGGTCCATCGCAAACCTCGCCACAAACCCGGCGATTAGCCAGATTGCTCCGGCAGAGATGGATTCCGGCTTTCGAGTTTGTGAAGGAATCCCATGCCGGGTACGACGGCATGACCCACATCGATGCCATCGCCTCCCCCGTCATCCTCCGGCTTGACCGGAGGATCGGTTGGGGTGGAGCAATTTCGCTTGGTGATTTAGGGACTTCCACCGATCCTCCGGTCAAGCCGGAGGATGACGCTATTGTCGTATCCGGGTCGGCACCCCGGGTCATAGGGGCTGGGTCCCAATTCTTCACAGACTCTTTCGCCGGAATGACGTCGAGTGATCAGGCTTCATTCAAGACCAGCGTTGAGGACGACTCCACTTCGCATCATTCTGGTTCTAGGTTGGCTGCCTACAGACTGATCGAAATTGATCGGTATTCGCCGCCTTCGAATCACTGTTGTGCAAATTGATGGATCGGCGTAGCTTTCGGCACAGCCTTTCCTGACAAATACGATCAATAATGATCAAAGCTGAGCGGGAAGCCCGGATCCTCGCCATCCTCAATGAGGTCGGCGTCGCCTCGATCGGCGATCTGTCACTGCGGCTCGGCCGTGTCTCAAGCGTCACCGTCCGCCGCGATGTCGCCCGGCTTGCCGGACGCGGCGTGCTGAAGCGGAGCCATGGCGGCGTCTCGCGGCTTGACGGCGCTGCGCCGGCGGCCGCCGCCCCGGCCCAGCCCGACGACCTCGGCCTTGCCATAGACGACACCGACGCGATCGTGCTGCCGCCGCTTGAAGGCAAGGGCGCCGAGACGCTCCGCCTGATGGCGCGGCGGCGCGGCATTCCCTTCCTCGCCGAATCGGCGCCGCAGGCCGGCGGCATCTATCTCGGCTCGGACAATTTCGCCGCCGGCAAGGATCTCGGCATTGCCGCCGCGCGCCATCTCGACGGGCGCATCGACGAAGCCCGGCTCCTGATCGTGTCGCTCGAATCGCTGCCCAATACGCGCTCCCGCTGCGATGGCTTCCTCGACGGCTTCAAGGGCGTCTTCGACGGCCGCGTGCGCCACTGGCGGGTCGACGGCCGCGGCATCTTCAAGTCGGCGCTTCGCGCCAGCCTCGACGCGCTCGAGGCGCATCCCGACATCAACGTCCTCTTCGGCGTCAACGATCATTCGATCCTGGCGGCGATCGAGGCCTCCGACCGCCTCGGCCTCGCCGGCGTCAGCGGATTCTCGGTCGGCGGCGAGGGCAGCGCCCTCTTCGATTCGCTGCTTCGGGGCGGCAAGCTGGTGGCGTGCTCGGCACTGTTTCCCGAGCTGGTCGGCTCGCGCGCCGTCGATGTCCTGTCCCGCGCGCTCGCCGGCGAGGCGATGCCGGCCGAGGTGAAGACGCCGCACGCCATCGTCACCCGCGACAATCTCGGCGACTTCTACCAAAGGAGCGAAGCCGGCTGGTCGTTCGCCCCGGCCGAGCAGCTCATGGAGCTTGTCGCGCCCGATTCCGGCCCGGCTCGCGCCGGCAACGGCCGCCGGCGTCCCCGCATCGGCTTCGTCCCGCATTACCCGGCCCATGACTGGTACCGGAACATGCAGCGGGCGATCGAGCACCGCGCCGCCGAGCTCGGCATGGAGCTGGTCGTCGCCGCGCCGCAGGCGGGGATCGCGCGGGAGATCAGTGCCATCCGCCGCGTCATCGCGCGCGCCGCGGCGGCGGCGGTGGCGCCGGGCGACACCATCCTCGTCAATCACGGCGAGGTGTCGCTGTACCTCGCCGACGAATTGCGGACAGCCAGCGACGTGACCGTCGTGACCAATTCCCTCGACGTGATGGAGCGGCTCGCCGGACGAAACGGCCTCAAGGTCATCCTCACCAGCGGCGAACCGCACCTGAAGGCGCGCTGCCTGGTCGGTCCCAGCCTCGGCGCGCTGTTCGAGACGCTGCGCGTCGACAAGGCGTTCCTCGCCGTCGACGGCATCTCGGCCCGCTTCGGTCCCTCGGCGAGCGACGAGCGGATGGCGCTCGCCGCGCGGCGCTTCGCCGAAGCCTCGCGCGAGGTGCACGTCCTTGCCGACCATTCGCTGGTCGGCCAGGACGCCAACCACCGGATCGTCCCTCCCGACCGGGTCGACGAGCTTGTCACCGATTCCGGTTCGCTGCCCGCGGACCGGCTCGCCTTCGCCTCCGCCGGCACCGGGGTTACCCTCGCCGACGAGGAGACCAGCGCAAGAGAGGAGCGGCCGAGCCTCCGGCCTGACGGCCCGCTCCCCGGTAGCCCAAGGCCGGCCGCAACCGCATGACAACCATGGGAGGACCCCGCACCATGATGAAGACAGCACTTCTGGCGACGACCGTTTTCGGCCTCGCCCTGCCGATCTCGGCCCATGCCGACGACATCGTGCTCAAGTTCTGGGACAACCAGCAGACCGAGTCCGGCTTGAGCCAGTACCAGCAGGAGGCGGTGAAGAGCTTCGAGGCGGCGAACCCCGGCATCAAGGTCGAGGTCACCACCATCCCCTACCCGGAATACCAGCAGCGGCTTCTCACCGCCGTGCAGGGCGGCAACGCGCCCGACGTCTCGACCATCGACCAGATCTGGGTCGCGGCCTTCGCCGAGGCCGGCGCCATCGAACCGCTCGACGATCTCGCCAAGTCGGCCGGCGTCACCGCCGACACCTTCTTCCCCGGCGCCTGGGCCTCGGCCAATTATGACGGCCACCTCTGGGGCATCCCGTTCAACGTCGATGTCTGGCAGTTCAGCTTCTACAACGACGACCTCCTCAAGGCGGCCGGCGTCGACCCGGCGAGCCTCGCCACCTTCGAGGGCCTCAAGGCGGCCGGCGAGAAGCTCACCGGCAACGGCAAGTACGGCATCGGCCTTTTCGCCCATAAGGGCGAGGACACGGTCGTGGTGATGGACTCGTTCATCTTCTCCAACGGCGGCAAGGTGCTCAACGACGACGGCTCGTGCGGGCTGACCAGCGACGCCTCGGTCGGCGCGCTCGCCTACCTCGCCTCGCTCGCGCCCTACGCGCCGCAGGGCATCGCCAATGCCGACTCGGGCGGCATGCGCGAGCTCTTCCTCAATGGCTCGCTCGCCGTCGAGTTCTGGCCGGCGCTCGAGCAGCCGACGCTGCAGAAGTCGAAGATCAACTGGGACTTCGTCAACGGCACCGCGCCCGAGGGCAAGACGCCGATCGGCACCTATGGCGGATGGAATCTGGTGATGTACAAGAATTCGCCCAACAAGGACGCCGCCTGGAAGTTCATCCAGTTCCTCACCCAGGAGGACGTCAACGGCAAGGTCGTCGATTTGATCCCGGCCAACGTCAAGGCCGCCGACGCCTTCCTCAAGGCGAACCGCAAGGGCCCCGACCGCATCCTGACGCAGCTCAACAACGCCGCGCCGCGGCCGCTGTCGCCGCGCTATCTCGAAGTCTCCGACATCGAGGTGACGCTCGCCCAGGACATCTTCGCCGGCACGGATCCCAAGGCCGCCGCCGAAAAGGCCTGCACCGCGATCGACGCGCTGAAATAGGCGAACGAGGCGGCAGGGAGGGTGCGCGTCCCGCGCACCGGGCGGCGGGACGCCGCCCCTCCTCCTCTCCCGGACGGGGAGAGGAGGCGGCGCGTTGGCGGATAGGATGCAGAACCGCAACCGGTGGCTGGCCTGGGTGTTTCTCGCCCCCGCCATGATTCTGGTCGGCGTGCTGATGTACTACCCGATGGTCGGCACGGCCATCGAGAGCTTCTATTCGACCTCGTTCATCAACCCCAACCCTAAATTCGTCGGCCTCGCCCTCTATCGCCAGATCTTCGAAAGCGGCGACTTCGGGCGGATCGTGCTCAACTCGTGCGTCTGGACGGTCTTCGTCGTCCTCTTCCAGAACCTCTTCGGATTCCTGGTGGCGCTCCTCCTCAACCAGCGCCTCCCGACCAGCGGCCTGATGCGCTCGCTGGTGCTGCTGCCCTGGATTCTGCCGGGCGTGGTCGCCGCCATCCTCTGGCGCTTCATGTACGATCCGCAGCTCGGCCTGATCAATTCGTTCCTGATCCGGATCGGCGTCGCCGACCAGGGGATCGCCTGGCTCGCCAATTCCTCGACGGCGATGGGCGCGGCGATCGTCGCGGCGATCTGGAAGGGCTTCCCCTTCTCGACGGTGGTCTATCTCGCCGCGCTCCAGAACGTCGACAAGGATCAGATCGAAGCCGCGATCATCGACGGCGCCGGGCGTTTCGTCCGCCTGATCCACGTCATCATCCCGTCGATAAGGGAAGTGATCGTCATCAACCTCGTCCTCACCACCATCCTCACCTTCAACTATTTCGACATGATCTGGGTCTTGACCCGCGGCGGCCCGCAGAACGCCACCCACATCTTCCCGACCAAGATCTACGAGCTCGGCTTCGGCCAGTTCCGCTTCGGCGAAGCCGCCACCTACGGCGTGTTCTCGATCCTCGTCCTCACCGTGCTGATCACGCTCTATTTCGTCGTCCAGAATTCCGGCCGCCGGCGGCGGGTTGCGGCATGAGCGGCGCCTCGCCGTTCGGCCGCCTCGGCCTCGCCCTCGGCCAGGTCGTGCTCGCCGTGGTCATTCTCCTGCCGTTCTTCTGGATGGTCTCGGTATCGCTGAAGCCCGGCACCGAGCCCTTCGCGATTCCGGCACGGCTCTGGCCTGAGAACCCGACGCTCGACAATTACATCAGCGCCTTCCGTCCGGAGTTCCGCATCTATTTTGTGAACTCCCTCGTCGTCTCGCTGTCGACGGTGGCGATCACGGTCAGCCTTGCGCTCCTCGCCGCCTACACCTTCACCCGGTCGCAATCGCGGCTGATCCTGATCTGCATGAGCCTGATCGTCGCCGCGCAGATGTTTCCGGCGAGCGCCATCATCATCCCGATCTACAAGCTGATGAAGGACGCGAACCTTCTCAACACCTACGCCTCGCTGATCCTCGCCTACATCACCGTGACCCTGCCGGTGGCGATCTGGATGCTGCGCGGCTTCATGGCGCGATTGCCGGTCGAGCTCGACGAGGCCGCCGCCGTCGACGGCTGCGGGCCGTTCCGCACCTTCTTCTCGGTGATCCTGCCGCTCTGCCGTCCCGGCATCGTCGCCACCGCCGTCTTCGTCCTCATCGTCACCTGGCAGGAATTCCTGTTCGCGCTGTCCTTCACCTCGACCAAGGAGATGCGCACGCTGCCGGTCGGCATGAACGATTTCATCGGCCAGTACGGCATCCGCTACGGCGAGTTGATGGCGAGCTCGGTGCTGATCTCGATTCCCGTCGTCGCGGTCTTCTTCCTCCTCCAGCGCCAGTTCGTCGCCGGCCTGACTTCGGGGGCGGTGAAGGGGTGATGGTCGTGTTTCCTCCCGCGATCAGAATGTTGACCCCCTCCCATCCTCCCCCTTTCAGGGGGAGGGGTACCCGGTGGCTCCGCTTCAGCTGGATCGGCATCGATAGCGTCCCGGCAACGGTGCCCCAACGCCCCCTCCCCCTGAAAGGGGGAGGATGGGAGGGGGTCGTGTTCCTCGCGACCATTGGCGCGAGAGGGGCACAATGACCGGCTCCGTCCTCCTCCGCGAAGATGTTGAGCCGGGCATCGTCCGCCTCACATTGAACCGTCCCGACAAGCTCAACGCGCTGTCGACGCCTCTCGTCCGCGCGCTCGAGGCGGAGCTCGATGCGATTGCCTCGGACGGCGCCGTCCGCGTCGTCATCCTCACCGGCGCCGGCGAGCGCGCCTTCGTCGCCGGCGCCGACATCGCCGAGTATCAGGGCAACCGCACGCGGGCCTTTGCCGATTACCAGTTCGAAAGCCGCCGCGTCTTCGACAAGCTCGAAGCCTTGCCCAAGCCGACGATTGCCGCGATCCGCGGCTATGCGCTCGGCGGCGGCTTCGAGCTGGCGCTCTGCTGCGACATCCTCGTTTGCGCGCAGAGCGCCCGGCTCGGCCTGCCGGAGGGCCTGCTTGGCCTCTCCCCCGGCGGCGGCGGGACGCAGCGCCTGACGCGGGCCGTCGGCAAGCACGCCGCCTCCGACATCATGCTCGCCGCCCGCCGGATCACCGGCGAGCGGGCCTTCCAGCTCGGCCTCGCCGCTGCCGTGGTCGCCGACGAGGAGCTGACGACGGCGGCGCTCGATCGGGCGCGGGCGATCCTCAAGGTGGCGCCGCTCGCCGCGGCCGAGATGAAGCGGCTGATCCGGCAGGGCGCCGACAGCGCCTTGCCGGTGGCGCAGAGCCTCGAACAGGAGGTTCTACTCCGGCTCTACGGTACAAGGGACGGCCAGGAGGGCATCGACGCCTTCCTCGCCAAGCGCGACCCCGAATTCAAAGGCGAGTGACACATGGCGGCAGGCGATCTTGACGGGCGGGTGGCGATCATCACCGGGGCGGCGATGGGGATCGGCGCCGCCTGCGCGCGGCTGATGGCGGAGGCGGGCGCGCGCGTCGTCATCGCCGATTTCAACGCCGACGCCGGCGAGAAGACCTGCGCCGAGATCGTCGATGCCGGGATGACGGCGGTGTTCGTCCCCACCGACGTGACGTCGATGGCCGACATGGAGAAGATGGCGGCGGCGGCGGTGAAACGCTTCGGCGGCATCGACATCCTGGTCAACAACGCCGCGCAGGCGATCGGCGGCGTGGTCGACGAGATCGACGAGGCGACCTGGAACCGGGTGATGACGACGAATCTCACCAGCGTCTGGCGCGGCATGCGGGTGTGCGTGCCGGAGATGCGGAAGAAGAAGAAGGGCGCGATCGTCAACACCTCCTCGGTGCAGGCGCTCGCCGGCTTCAAGGGCTGGGCCGCCTATGCCGCGGCCAAGGGCGGCGTCAACGCGCTCACCCAGCAGGCGGCGATCGACTTGGCCCCGCACGGCATCCGCGTCAACGCGGTGGCGCCGGGCACCATCATGACGCCGCTCAACGAGAAGGTTTTTCGCGAGCATCCCAATCCCGACGAATTGATCGCCACCTGGAACCGGGCGCATCCGATCGGCCGTTTCGGCCAGCCCGAGGAGGTCGCCGAGCTGATCGCTTTCCTCGCCTCCGACCGCGCCTCCTTCATCACCGGCGAGATCGTCCGCGTCGACGGCGGCCTGATCGTCAGGGGGGAGTGATGGCCGTGGGATTGCGCCTATGCGTCCTTCGAGGCCCGCCGCTCCGCGGCGGGCACCTCAGGATGGCGACGCCGGTGAACTCCGGCCGAGCCGCGTTCTCCGTTCGTGGAAATCACCCGAGTCGCCATGCTGAGGTGCGAGTGCGGAGCGCGAGCCTCGAAGCACGCGGCTACATTGATCCAGTACTTGGAGGCGATCGATCATGACCGAACGGTTCCATACCATCGCCGCGGAAGGCATCAGCCTCACCCTCGATCTCGCCGTCGGCCATATCCGCTCGCTGGTCATCGAGGCCGGCGGCAGGCGTCTCACCCCGCTCCACACTGCGCCCTGGGTCGAGGACAAAACGATCACCGACGATCCCGAGGTCCCGCCGACGCTCAAATACCTCTCCGGCGACTTCTTCTGCGCGCCCTTCTCGACCAGCGACGTCGAGGACAGTCCCTCGCATGGCTGGCCGGCGAATTCGCCGTGGACGCTGCTCGGCGAGGAGACCAGCGGCGAACGCACCACCGCCCGCTTCGGGCTTGAGAAGCCGGTGATGGGGGCGCGCGTCACCAAGGAAATCACGCTCCGCGGCGGCCATCCCTTCGCCTACCAGCGCCACAGTTTCGACGGCGGCGAGGGCGCCGTCTCGGCGGCAAGCCATGCGATGACGCACTTTTCCGGCAAGGGCCGGCTTTCCTTTTCGCCCAAGGCCTATGGCGATATCCCCTCGCTGCCGCAGGAGGCCGACCCCAAACGCGGGCGCTCGCTCTTCGCCTACCCGTCGCGCTTCACCGACCTCGGCAAGCTGCCCCTGGCCGACGGGCGGAGCGTCGACCTCCGCGACTATCCGCTGGCGCAGGGTCACGAGGACTTCCTGATGCTGGTCGAGAAGCAGGGCGCGCCGCTCGGCTGGGCGGCGGCGCTTCGTCCGGACGCGCGCGACATCATGCTGAGCCTCAAGAACCCGGCCGACTATCCGGTGACCTTCCTCTGGTTCTCGAATGGCGGCCGCTACTACACGCCGTGGAACAGCCGTCATTTCGGCGTTCTCGGCATCGAGGAGGGCCGCGCCTGGTCGGCTTACGGCCACAAGGCGTCGATCGAGCCGAACGAATTGTCCCGGTCGGGCGTTCCGACCTCGGTGCTGCTCAAGCCCGGCGGCTCGGTTTCCTTGAGCCATGTCGTCGGCGGCATTCCCCTGCCCGGCGGCTGGCGCGAGGTCGCAGCCGTCGAGGCCGGCGACGGTGTGCTGCGCGTGACCGGTGACGACGGCAGCATCGTCGAATATCCCTTCGATCCGGAATTCGTCGGAGCCTGAGGCCGCCGAGATGATAAGCCCGCTCGCCTGCAACAAACACCCTGTCGTCGCGCACCGCTTCGTGCGGCGCGGCCGCACGCAGCCCGGCAACGACATCGGGTTTGGATCGCCGGCGAGCGCCGCGAGGCCCAGGCCATGACGATGACCCATCGTTTCGCCACCGCCGAGAAGACCGTGCTGCCGGAGACACGGGCGCGCGTCCACTTCGACGGAATCTTCACCGAGCCGCGCCTGCAGCATCCCGAATGCGTCGCCATCGGGCCCGACGGCTGGGTCTGGTGCGGCAGTGAAAACGGCGAGGTCCTGCGCGTCGCGCCGGACGGGTCGCACGCCGAAGTCATGGGACAGGGCGGCGGCTTCACCCTCGGCCTCGCCTTCCTCGGCAAGGAGGCGCTTTTCTTCTGCGATCTCAAGGACGCCGCTGTCTATCGCCTCGACCTCAAGTCACGCTGGGTGGAGCGCTTCACCCGCCCCGGAATCCGCATCCCGAACTTCCCGGTGGTCGACGCCGCACGCGGCCGCCTGCTGGTTTCCGACAGCCACCATTTCTCTGATCATGGTCCGGGCGTCTGGGCCTACGATCTCGCCAGCGGCGCCGGCGACCTCTGGTACGAGCGGCCGATGGTCTTCGCCAACGGCATGGCGCTCAGCCTCGACGGGAGCGCGCTCTTCGTCTGCGAGACCTTCGCGCGGCGGATCACGCGGATCGCGATCCGGCCCGACGGTGCGGCGGGCGCCGCGGTCCCGTTTGCGGCCGACCTCCCGGGTCTTCCCGACGGCATCGCCTTCGACGATCGCGGCTTCCTGTTCGTCGGCTGCTACGAGCCGTCGCGCATCCTCCGCATCTCGCCGGATGGCGAGACCGTCGACGTTTATATCGAGGAGCCCACGGCCCACCTCTTCGCCCATCCGACCAACCTCGCCTTCGACTATGCGGCCCTCTACACCGCCAATCTCGGCCGCTGGCACATTACCCGGGTCGATTCCGACACCACCGGCATGCCGCTCTGGCGGCGTGTCGCCGAGGCAATGCCGGCATGATCCACCAGGGGCTCACCTGGGATCATCCGCGCGGTTACGCGGCGCTCGCCGCTGCCGCCGGAGAAGCGGCAGCGGCGGGTCGTGCCGTCGTCGCCTGGTCGAAGCAGCCGCTCGAAGGCTTCGAATTCGCATCCGATCGCCGACCTTGCCGCCCGTTTCGACCTCCTCGTCCTCGACCACCCCCATATCGGCGAGGCGGTCGACGCCGATTGCCTGGTGCCGCTCGAGGACCTGTTTGCCGCCGACGAGATCGCCGCCTGGCGCGACCGGACCGTCGGCCCGGCGATGGCGAGCTACGAAATGGCGGGGCGGCACTATGCGCTGCCGCTCGACGTCGCGACCCAGGTGACGGCCTATCGCCCGGACCTCGCCGGCGATCCGCCGGAGACGTTCGACGACGTGGTCCGGCTCGCGGAGCGGGCGCCGGTCGCCCTGTCGATTTCCGGCCCGCACGCAATCTGCACGTTCTTCTCGGTCTGCGTATCGCTCGGCGAGGAACCGGGCGGCGACGATCTCGTCAGCGACGCGACCGCCGCCGAGGCGCTGGCGCTGCTCACGCGGATCGCCTTAACCGCGCCGGCCGGAACAGCGACCCTCAATCCCATCCGCCTCCTCGAAGCGATGGCGGCGAGCCACGCGATTGCGCTCTCGCCCCTCGTCTATGGCTATGTGAACTACGCCCGTTCCGCGCCGGGCCGCCGCCGGGTCGGCTTCGCCGACGCGCCGGTCGCGCGCGCCGGCGGCCGTCACGGAAGCGTGCTCGGCGGCACCGGGATTGCGGTGACCAGACGGGCGAAACCGGACACGCCGCTCCTCGACCATCTCCGCTGGCTGATGCGGGAGGACACCCAATCGGGATTCATCCCGGACCATGACGGCCAGCCCTCGGCCCGCGCCGCCTGGCGCTCGGCGCGCGTCAACGCCGAATCGGGCGGCTTCTACCGCGCCACGCTTGCCACCGTGGAAGAGGCGTGGGTCCGGCCGCGGCACAACGGCTACATCGCCTTCCAGGCCGAGGGCTCCGCCATCCTCCGCGAGACCATCCTCGACGGGGCCCCGGCGGCCGGCGCCATCGCCAGGCTCCGTGACCGATGGGCGCGGAGCCGTGGACACGCATCTGTGTCCGCGATGGGGGCATGAGAGAAACGATGCCATTCCCCGCAGCTCCGATGCGTGGGTTGGACGCCGCGTGACCATGAACGAACACCGAGCATCAGTCATGACCGAAAAAGCCCTGTCCGACGTCACCGTCCTCGATTTCAGCCATCTCCTTCAGGGGCCGTTCGCGACCCAGCTCCTTGCCGACCTGGGCGCCAACGTCATCAAGATCGAGCGGCCGGGGCAGGGCGATCTTTTCCGCACCATGACCTTCAACAACCGCTGGGTCGGCGGCACCGAGAGCCCGAACTTCCTCGCCTGGAACAGGAACAAGCGCTCGCTTGCCCTCGACCTCAAGGCGCCGGAAGCCAAGGACATCCTCTACCGGATCGCGGCGAAAGCCGACGTCGTCGTCCAGAACTTCCGGCCCGGCGTTCTCGCCCGCATGGGCTACGGCTACGCCGACTTCAAGGCGATCAACCCGCGCATCATCTATTGCTCCGGTTCGGGCTACGGCGAGAGCGGCCCGTATCTGACGCGCCCCGGCCAAGACATGCTGATCCAGGGCCTGACCGGCATCGCCGCCTCGACCGGCCGCGGTGACGGGCCGCCGGTGCCGGTCGGCTCCGGCTTCTCCGACCAGGTCGGGGCGATGAACATGGTCTATGCCATCCTCGCCGCGCTCTACTGGCGCGAACGCTCAGGCAAGGGCCAGGAGATCAAGGTCGATCTCCTCACCGCCATGCTCGCCCATCAGGGCCAGGAGATGCTGATGGCGATGAATTTCGGCATGGACTTCAAGCGTCCCAATTCCGGGATCGGCCATCCCGGCATGGAAGCCCCCTTCGGCGTCTATCCGACCTCGGACGGCTGGGTGACCATCGCCATGAGCCCGTACCGGAAGCTGGTCGGCGTCCTCGGCGACGATACGCTGCTCGCCTATGACGACAAGACCACGCTTTTCGAGAAGCGCGACGAGATCTGGGAGAAGATCGCGGCGCTGACCAAAAAGTGGACCACCGCGGAGCTCATGCAGGCGATGCTCGCCGTCGACATCTGGTGCGGCGAGGTCAAGACCCACCTCGAAGCCGCCGCCGACCCGCAGGTCGAGCACATGAAGGCGATCGCGTCCTACGAGCACCCCAAGGGCGGCCACGTGAAGGTGGTGGCGCCGGCGGTGAAGATGAGCGAGACGCCGGCGGCAATCGACCGGCCGGCGCCGCTGGTCGGCGAGCACAGCGAGGAAATCCTCGCCGAGTTTGGCTACGACGCCAAGGAAATCCGGGCCTTTCTAGACAAGGGCAGCGTCGCCTCGGCGGCCTGACCATGGCGAGGAGCTATGGCGGCGGGATGGCGCCCTTGCGTTCGACGATCAGCCGGTAGCTCTCCGGCTCGCGATGGCGGGCGAGATCGAAGATGGTCTTGCCGTAGCGCTTGCCCATGTCGAGGTCGGCGCGCGCCGTGATCACCTCGTCCTCGCGGGTCGCCGCCATCGCCAGAATCTCGCCGGACGGCGCCACGATCACGCTCTCCCCGATCATCTCCGAGCCTTCCTCGTTGCCGCATTTCGCGGTGCCGACGACGAAGGTCGAGTTCTGGTAGGCGCCGGCCTGCATCGACAGGTGATTGTGGAACGAGGTGAGCCCGTCGATGTCGGCGAAGCCGGTATGGTCGATCGGCGTGTTGTAGCCGAGGAGCACCATCTCGACCCCCTGCAGCCCCATGACGCGATAGGTCTCCGGCCAGCGACGGTCGTTGCAGATGCACATGCCGGCGACGCCATCGAAGGCGCGCCACACCGGGAAGCCGAGATTGCCCGGCTCGAAGTACCATTTCTCCAGGTGCTGGTGCTTCCGGCCGGGCTGCGGGGCGTTGTGACCGGGCAGGTGGACCTTGCGGTACTTGCCGACGATCTCGCCCTTCTCGTCGACCAGGATGGCGGTGTTGAAGCGGCGCTTCCGGCCACCCTCGACGGCGAGCTCGGCATAGCCGAGATAGAACCCGATGCCGAGCTGCTTCGCTTCGTCGAAGAGCACCCTCGTCTCCGGCCCGGGCATCTCCCGCTCGAACCACGATTCGAGCTCGGCCTCGTCCTCGATCACCCAGCGCGGGAAGAAGCTGGTCAGCGCCAGCTCCGGAAAGACGACGAGATCGCTGCCCCTGGCTTTGGCCTCGCGCATCATGGCGAGAAGCCGCGCCACCGCCGAAGACCGCGACTTCGACTTCGCGATCGGGCCCATCTGGGCGGAGGCGAGGATGATATGGCGGCTCATGGCAGGCCTCCGGCAAATATCGGGTCCGCTATCGACAACAAGTCGACAAGCGGTCGAAATGATGAAAAATTAGGCGCACGAGGAGAGAACATAACCGCGACAGCCCCGGCCCAAACCAAATCCATCTAAGGCGGATCATAGAAAGCCGGTGCTTGTGGGCAACAGGCCTTCATGCGAGATTTTTTCGAGGGAACCGACCGCAACCGGTCCGAATGGGAGCTATCAGCAATGACCAAAACGACGCAAAACGCCAAGCGCGGGATCACCCGGCGCAACGTCCTCAAGGGCGGCGCCGCGGCCGCCGGCCTCGCCGCCGGCTCGGGCGTGATCACCGGCTTCCCGACCATCTGGGCGCAGAACATCAAGGACGTAACGCTCAACCATACCGGCCAGTCCTATTCGACCCTGATCGAGATCGCCCGTCAGGCGACCGCCGATCTCGGCTTCAAGGTCGAGATGTCGGTGACCGACCACCCCGGCATGACCAACCGCATCGTCAACGACCCGACCTCGATCGACATCGCCGACTGCGAGATCTGGCAGACCAAGGTCTTCGTCCCCCTCGGCAAGACTCAATGCGTCGACATCACCAAGATCAAGGAGTGGGACAAGATCACGCCGCTCTATACGCAGGGCACTTTCGACGGCAAGCCGGTCACCCATGAAGGCGACTCGCCGATCGAGATCATGTATCGCGAATTGAAGGACGCCACGGCGTTCCACGACGGGCCGACCGGCTGGGCGACGTTCCTGCCCGGCGTCTACAATGCCGACACGCTGGGCATCCGTCCCGACCTCGTCGGCCGCGACATCACCAGCTGGGCCGACCTCCTCGACCCGGCGTTCAAGGGCAAGGCGGCGATCCAGAACATCCCGGCGATCGGCATCATGGATGCGATCATGGCCCTCTCCTCGGCCGGCCTCGTCACCTACAAGGACAGGGGCAACCTGACCAAGGAGGAGATCGACCAGACCATCTCGCACCTCATCGACCTCAAGAAGGCCGGGCACTGGCGGGCGCTGTGGAACACCTTCGACGAGTTGGTCAACCTGATGGCTTCCGGCGAGGTGGTGATCCAGTCGATGTGGTCGCCGGCGGTCACCGCGGTCAAGGCGCAGAACGTTCCGTGCGTCTACCAGCCGCTCAAGGAGGGCTATCGCGGCTGGGGCAACGGCCTGGCGCTGATGGGCCATCTCGACGGCATCCGGCTCGACGCCGCCTACGAATACCTCAACTGGTACATCTCGGGCTGGGTCGGCGGCTTCATCGCCAAGCAGGGCTACTACATCTCGATTCCCGACAACGCCAAGAAGTTCCTCACCGACAACGAGTGGGGCTTCTTCTACGAGGGCAAGCCGGCGACCGCCGATATCACCAGCCCGACCGGCGAGAAGACCAACTCGGCCGGCGAGGTCCGCGACGGCGGCTCCTATGTCGAGCGCTTCTCCAAGGTCGGCGTGTGGAACTGCCTGATGGACGAAGCCGAGTACCAGTACGCCAAGTGGAACGAGTTCAACGCGGCCTGAGCGCCGACTGGGATTGATCCGGCCGGGGGTGGCGAGACCATCGCCACCCCGGTTTTTTGGCTTCGCGCTCAAGGCAGATGAAAAAGATCACTCCCTACCTCCAGGTGACGCCGCTCGTCCTGGTGCTGATCCTCTTCACCATCATTCCCTTGGCGCTGGTGTTCGTCGTCAGCCTGTTCCGCTACCAGGTCCTGGTCGGCCTGGTTCCGGCGGTGACGCTCCAGAACTACGTCGATCTTCTCACCAACCCGACCACCTGGCGGCTCTATCTCTCGACCATCAAGTTCACCGTGATCGTGCTCGCCATCACCGGCGTGCTCGGCTTCTGGATCTCGTATTTCCTCGTCTTCCATATCCGCAACCTGTTGACGGCGATCGGGCTTTTCCTCCTCTGTACCGTGCCGTTCTGGACGTCCAACATCATCCGGATGATCTCGTGGCGGCCGGTGCTCGGCAAGGAAGGGCTGATCAATTCGGCGCTGCTCGGGCTCGGCATCACCGACCAGCCGCTGCGAATGGCTGCTCTTCTCCGATTTCGCCGTGATCGTCGCTTACGTCCATCTCAATCACGCTGTTCATGATCGTGCCGATCTTCAATTCGATGGCGCGGATCGACCCCTCGCTCCTCGAGGCGGCGGTCGACGGCGGCGCCAGCCGCTGGGGCGTGGTGTGGAACGTCGTCCTGCCGCTCTCCAAGACCGGCATCGCCCTCGGCGCGGTTTTCGTCGTCACGCTGGTGATGGGCGATTTCTTCGTGGTCGCGGTGATGAGCGGCGGCCTCTCCGGCTCGGCGACATCCGGCATCTTCAACGACCTCCAGTTCCTCAACTACCCGCGCGCCGCGGCGAGCGCGGTGATCCTCCTCATCGTCGTCCTCCTCGTCGCCGTCGGCATCTTCCGGCTGGTCGACGTGCGCAAGGAACTGGCGAGGTAACCGGGGATGGCGGTGAAATCCTACGGCAAGCGGCCCTGGACGTTCTACGTGCTCGCGACGCTGTTCACGGCGTTCGTCATCTTCCTCTACGCGCCGATGTTCGTGATCTACATCCTCTCCTTCCAGGGCCCGACCGGCGGTCTCGTCTTCCCGCTCCGCGGCGTCTCGCTCACCTGGTTCGCGGCGCTGTTCGGCCAGGCGCGGACCGGCGATGTCGGCGGCGCCTTCTCGCGCTCGCTGCCGCTGGCGCTGATCGTCCTCGTCCTCACCGTCCTCATCTCGGTCGCCGCCGGCTTCGCCTTCCGCCGGCGATTTCGCGGCTCCGGCGTCATCTTCTATTCGGCGATCGCCAGCCTGATCGTGCCCGGGCTGGTGCTGTCGATCGGCATCCTCGTCACCATGAAGTTCCTCGACCTGCCGGCGCGCTGGTACACTTCCGGCCTCGGCGCGCATCTCTCGTGGACGCTTCCCTTCGGCCTGCTCATCATGTTCGCCGTCCTCGGCCGGCTCAGTCCGTCCTACGAGGAGGCGGCCTACGACCTCGGCGCGTCGAAATGGCAGGCGCTCCGCTACGTGGTGATCCCGATCGTCTTTCCCGGGATGATCGCGGTGGCGCTGTTCGGCTTCACCCTCAGCTACGACGAGTTCCCGCGCAGCTGGCTGACGGTCGGCTCGAAGAACACGCTGCCGATCGAGATCTGGACGATGACCACCAACGTCACCTCGCCGGCCCTCTACGCCCTCGGCACCGTCACGACAGTGATCTCGTTTGTCGCCATCGCGATCGCGCTCGGCTCGATCGCGATCATCCAGCGCCGACGCTCCAAGAGAAGCTGACCATGGATCAATCCGTTCCGACCGCCGGCGGGAGCCGGGCCGCCGCCCCGAAGGGGAGCGGCGAGATCCGGCTGGTCAACCTCACCAAGACCTTCGGGCCGACCCAGGCGGTGAAGTCGATCGACCTCACCATCCCGCACGGCTCCTATTGCTGCATGATCGGGCCGTCGGGCTGCGGCAAGACGACGATCCTGCGGATGATCGCCGGCCACGAGACGCCGACCTCCGGCGAGATCCATATCGGCGGCGAGCCGGTCGTCGGCCTGCCGCCGGTCAAGCGCGGCACGGCGATGATGTTCCAGAGCTACGCGCTCTTCCCGCATCTCACCGTCCGCGACAACGTCGCCTTCAATCTCAAGATGCGCGGCGACAGCAGGCAGGACCGTTACCGGCGGGTCAAGGAGATGCTCGACGTCGTCCATATGGGCGCCTTTGCCGAGCGCATGCCGGCGCAGCTTTCCGGCGGCCAGCAGCAGCGCGTCGCCCTCGCCCGGGCGCTGATCACCAATCCGCGCGTCCTCCTCCTCGACGAGCCGCTCTCGGCACTCGACGAATTCCTCCGGCTCCGGATGCGCGGGGAATTGAAGCGGCTCCAGACCCAGCTCGGCATCACCTTCGTCCACGTTACCCACACCCAGCCCGAGGCGATCGCGCTCGCCGACACGGTGGTGGTGATGGACACCGGGCGTCGATCGAGCAGGCGGCGCCGCCCCACGCCATCTTACCGGCCGCAGAGCGCCTATGTCGCCCGCTTCATGGGCGGCCAGAACGTCATCCGCGGCAAGGTTCGCGGCAGCGACGGCGAGACGGCGCTGCTTGACGGGCCGGACGGCGCCCGGGTCCGGGTGCCGCTCCGGGGCAAACCGGTGACGCAAGGCGGCGATGCCATGCTCGCGGTCCGCCGCGAGTTGATCGAGCTGCGCCGCGGCGCGGGCAGCGGCGAACTCGGCGAGAACGAAGTTCGCGGCACCGTGCAGACGGTCGAGTACCAGGGCATCTACTTCAAGATCACGCTCAACCGGATCGGCGGCGAGGAGTTCATCGTCATCGAACCCGAGGCTTCCTACTTCGCGCGCCCGATCGATTCCGGCGATCTGGTGGTGGCCGCCTGGCGCACCGAGTTGGCGCATCTCCTCGAGCCCGATCGCGCCGAGGCCGCCGACCAGCCCTATGCCGAGGACGCGGCGGCCTGAGACCCCGTCATCCCGGGCGGACCCCAGCTTTGAGCCAGGGGAAACCCGGGACCCCGAGACGGAGGTGCCCGATTCCCCGAGTCTATGCGAACGTCCGGCTTGCGGTTCCCACGCCCGAACTCGATATCGACACTGCTTGGCGCTTTCACCGGCAGCGGTCACAATCTCCTCTGTCATCCCCGCGAAAGCGGGGACCCAGTAAACGATGCCATGTTCGATTTGTCGGCGGCGTTTCGCTTTGCGCTCTTCCCCGCACCGACGCGGGTGTCCTCTGGAGGACGGTGGTTACTGGGTCCCCGCTTCCGCGGGGATGACGGTTGGTGTTTGTGCCGGCCGCGTCTGACAACACTTTGCGCTGCGCGTCGCTCTACGCAGGAGACCTCCCGTCCGTCATCCCGCGGGGATGGCGGGAGGAGATGTGACCGCTGCCGGCGAGAGCGCCAAGCGGTGCCAATATCGCGCCGGGCCCGGGAACCGCCAACCGTCATGCCCCGCCGGAGCGGGCATCCAGTAACCACCACCCGCGAATCACTCTGGACCGGCGGGACCCCGGCTTTCGCGCGGATAACGGACAGGGGGTTTTCCGCGTCGAGCGATCCGTAGGCGCAAAGTATCGTGAGATGCGGGCCGGCACGAACTTCGGCCGTCATCCCGCGACGCTCCGGCGCCCATGACACGAATGTTTTCGCGCTCAAGTTTTTCGTTGACGCCGCGCCCATATAGGAATATATTCTCCCCATACCCGCTCGACGAGGGGCGTCTCCGGAGGCGTCTTGAGATGGAGCGGGGTGCGGCGTCCGCCGGCCCGGGACTCGCGATCCGGGCAGCCGGAGGCACACGGGACCCGATCGCCGGCACTACGACCGCTCCCCGGCCCGGCTTTGCCCAAACCGCCGCGGCGGGCGTCTTGCGAAGCGCCCCTCTTTCTGTGACTGCCCATCGGCGACTTCGTGAGCGCCCGCCACCCCTCGGCAACGGGGGAACCAAATCGCTGCAAAGCCCGGCCTGACGGCGCGGGAGGGATACGGCTGTCCGCGTCCCGGCGCCTGCGCCTACGATTTCGGCCGGTCCGGGTTAGACCGCGGATAGCGCTTCCTGAAATCGTCGGCGATCGTCTCGAAGGTGGTGAAGGTCACGCCGGGGTGGTTGCGGATATGGTCGTGGATTTGCTCGAGCATCAGCAGCACCTGCGCCTTGCCCGAGACATCCGGGTGGATGGTCAGGGTGAACACCGCGTAGTCGTATTCGCGATAGACCCAGTCGAACTGGTCGCGCCACATCTCCTCGAGGTGCCGCGGATTGACGAAGCCGTGGCTGTTCGGCGCCGCCTTCATGAACATCATCGGCGGCAGGTCGTCGAGATACCATGAGGCCGGGATGTCGATGAGGTCAGTCTCCTTGCCGCGAACCAGCGGCTTCATCCAGGTCGAGGGGTGCTTTGAATAGTCGATCTTGGTCCACGAATCCCCCACCCGGACATAGAAGGGGTGGAAATCGTTGTTCATCATCGAGTGGTCGTATTTGATGCCCTTCCTGAGGAGGAGCTCCGCCGTGTTCGGCCCGAGCTCCCACCACGGCGCGACGTAGCCGCGCGGCGGCTTGCCGGCGAGCTTGGTGATCACCTCGATGCACTTGTCGAAGATCGCCTCCTCCTGTGCCGGCGTCGTCGCCACCGGGTTCTCGTGGCTGTAGCCGTGCATGCCGATCTCGTGGCCGGCATCGGCGACTTGTTTCATCTGGTCGGGGAAGGTCTCGATCGAGTGGCCGGGGATGAACCAGGTGGTCTTGATCCCCCATTTGTCGAACAGGCGGAGCAGCCTGAGCGAGCCGACTTCGCCGGCGAACATGCCGCGGGTGATGTCGCAAGGCGAATCCTGCCCGCCATACGATCCAAGCCAGCCGGCGACCGCGTCGACGTCGATCCCGTAGGCAACAAAGATTTCCTTGGCCATCGCCCGTTTCCCCTTCCTTGGGATGCAGTCTGTCGACGGTCATCCTAGACGAATTGGGGAGGCGGGCGGAAGGCGGTTCCGCAGGGCGGGACTACCCGCGAGCCCGGGCGATAGTCGCGAAAATCAGGGCGGCCATCGCGAAGGTCTGCAGGATCGCGCCGGCGGCATGGGAATATTCCCAGCGGCGGCGAAGCGTCTCCCAATCCGCCGGAATCATCGTCCAGTTCTCGGTCGCGACATTGGCCGGATAGGTGAAGATCCAGAACAGCGCTTGGGCCGCGAGGAGGCAGAGGATGGCGATGACTACCGGCCAGAGCACCGCCGGCTCATGCCGGGCCATCACCGCGACCGCGACCATCGTCGCAAGCTCGAGGACGAGCAGATAGGCGAGACGGTTCCATCCGCGGTAGGACTGCTGGACGATGAAATACTGGTCGCTTGGCAGCGCAACCTTGTTGGGGAGTTCGAGGAGATGCGCGAGCGCCGCGCCCATGGCCAGGGCGGTGGCGAGCATCGCGACGAAGAGCAGGATACCGAAGGCCGTCGAACGCAACGGGTGGCCGCTCGCATGACCGGAAACCGTCATGCCGGGAAAACCCTTGTCCGCGCTGATTGTTCCAATACGCCGTGACGGCTCAGCCTTCCGGCGACTGTTCCCGCAGCATCGCGAGATACTGCGCCTTGGTCGGCTGAATGTGATCGACGCAGATCTGGGCGAGCGCCCAGGAATCGGCGCCGGCGAGCAGGTCGAGCATGATGCGGTGATGCCGCCGCGAGGTCTCGAGGTTCTCGGGATCGCCGAAGGCGACGCCGCGGATGGCATAGGTCAAGTCCATATAGCTCTTGACGAGCTGGAGGAGGCGCTCGTTGCCGCAAAGCCGGAACAGCTCGGTGTGGAAGAGGTCGTTGGCGGCGTGGATGCGCTGCAGATCGCCGCGCTCGACCGCCGCTTCATACTCCGCGTTGATCGCGCCGAGATTGGCGATGTCGCCCGCCGCCGCCGGGAGCCGGATGCGGAGTGCTGCCTGGCGCTGCAGGATTTCGCGGAGCTCGTAGATCTCGCGAACCTCCTCCGCCGTGAAGCGGCGGACCGAGACGCCGCGATTGCGTTCCTTGCTGACGATGCCGACGCGCTCGAGCCGGGCGAGGCCCTCGCGGACATGATGGCGGGAGGCCGAGAAGCGCTCCGCGAGGTCCTCCTCCCGAAGCTTCTCCCCCGGCCGAAGCCGGCCGAGGATGATGTCCTTTTCCAGCGCCCGGGCGATCTGCTCAGGGGCGGCATCGACCGCCGGCCTTGCGGCCGGCTGGACCCGGGGGACGGCGGACCGGCTGACCTCGTTCATCGAGACAGGCCACGATTGTTGACAATATCTCTTGTGAAGCACGAAGATCGCCTACAAATCAAGGCATGAATAAGCGCGCGCCTTCTGGCGCCTGAGAAAATTGTCGACAATCTGCCCTTTTCCTCGTAGGATGGCCAAGGTCTGACAGGCCGGCGGCAGCGATGTCCGAAACAGCGCCCGCCGGGCCACCGTCGGGGGAGCGGCAGGACCCGGAGATGAACGCGGCAGCGCTCGCGATGGCCGAGGGCGGCGGGGGCCAACAACCCGCCGGCGAGACGCCGGTTGTCGCCATGCGCGGCATCGGCAAGAGCTTCGGTGCGACCCGGGCCGTCGACGGCGTCGACCTCGACCTCAATCCCGGCGAGGTGCATGGCCTCGTCGGCGAGAACGGCGCCGGCAAATCCACCCTGATGCGCATCCTCGCCGGGTCCTTTCCTGACTATGAAGGCACGATCGGCGTGGCCGGCGAGCCGGTCGAAATCGACCTCGCCGGCCGAGGCGCGGATCGCCGGGATTGCCCTTGTCCATCAGGAGCTGAGCCTCCTCCCGGAGCTGACGGTCGCCGAGAACATCTTCCTCGGCCGCGAGCCGCGGGTCTTGCTTCCCGGTTTCGTCAGTCGCGGCTCGGTCGAGCGCGCGGCGCGGAAGGCCCTCGCTGAATGCGGCATCGCCATCGATGCATCGGCCAAGGTCGACCATCTTGAGCATCGCGAGCGGCAGCTCGTCGAGATCGTCAAGGGCGTCTCCGCCTCGCCGCGCGTCCTCATCCTCGACGAGCCGACCTCGTCGCTCACCATCACCGAGGTCCGCGAGCTGTTCGCGATCGTCCGCCGGCTGGTCGCGACCAGAGGCACGTCGATCGTCTATATCTCGCACAAGCTCGACGAGATTTTCGCGCTCGCCGATCGCGTCACCGTGCTCCGCGACGGGCGGAAGGTCGCGTCGCGCCGGTCGGCGAATGGACCGAGGCGGGGATCGTCCGCGCGATGGTCGGGCGCGACCTCTCCGCGCTCTTCCCCCACACGCCCGCGGACGCCGGGCGCGGTGCGGCTCGAGGTCGAGGACCTCAGGCGTCGCGGCGCCTTCGGCCCGGTTTCCTTCGCGCTCCGCGCGGGCGAGATCGTCGGCCTCTACGGCATCATCGGCGCCGGACGATCCGAGCTTGCCGAGGCGCTGTTCGGCCTCGCTCCGGCGGACGGCGGAACGATCCGCGTCGACGGCGACGCCGGCCGCTATCCGCTCGCGCCGGAAGGGCGCTCGCCGCCGGCATCGCCATGGCTCCCGAGGACCGCCACGCCCGCGGCCTCGTCCCGATGCTGTCGGTCGGCGACGAACCTGTCGCTCAGCGCGCTGCCGCAGCTCGTCGTCGGAGGTTTCGTCAAGCGCCGCGCCGAGAAGGCCAAGGTATCGGAATTCCTGAGGACGCTGCTCGTTCGCGCCCAGTCGGCGGCGCAGGAAGTCTCGGCGCTTTCCGGCGGCAACCAGCAGAAGGTCGTCCTCGGCCGGTCGCTGATGCCGGGGCCGAAGGTGCTCATCCTCGACGAGCCGACCCGCGGCATCGACGTCGTCGCCAAGGCCGAGGTGCACGGCATCATCGACCGGCTCGCGCACCAGGATCTCGCCGTCCTCCTGATCTCCTCCGAGCTGCCGGAAATCCTCGGTATGAGCGACCGCATCCTGGTGATGCGCGAGGGCAAGCTGGTCGGCGAGGTCGACCGCGCCGCGGCGAGCGAGGAGCGGCTGGTCGCGATGGCGGCGGGAGCGCAGCCATGTGGCTGAGTGACGACGGCACGCCGCGCCGAGCGGCTTCCGCCTCAGCGCCTCGGCGCTCCGCGAATACGGCATCTACCTCGCGCTGATCCTGCTCGTCGCCTATTTCTCGGTCCGGGTCCCCGAATTCCGCACCTGGGACAATGCCCTCCTCATCCTCCTCCAGGTCTCGGTGATCGGCATCATCGCGATCGGGATGACCTTCACGCATCATCACCGCCGGCATCGACCTGTCGGTCGGCTCGCTGCTCGCGGTCGCCGGCATCATGTCGGGCCTGTTCGCCCAGCAGGATCCGACGGCGATCAACGTCTTCCTCGCCTTCGCCGTGCCGATCGTCGATCGGCCTCGCTCGGCGGGGCGCTCAACGGCGCCATCATCGCCGGCGCCGGCGTCAATCCGCTGATCGTCACGCTCGGCACGCTCACCGCCTTCCGCGGCTTCGTCGTCTGGTACCGGGTCAACCCGATCTATGACCTGCAGCCCTATTATCGCGTCGATCGGCCAGGGAACGCTCCTCGGCATCCCGGTGCCGGTGATCGATCCTCGCGCATCGTCGCGATCGTCGCCTCGGTCGTGCTCACCTACACCCGGTTCGGCCGCTACGTCTATGCCGTCGGCGGCAACCGCGAGGCGGCGCGGGCCGCCGGCATCAATGTCGGCCTCATCACCTTTGCGGTCTACGTGATCAGCGGGCTCTGCGTCGGCATCGCCGCGCTGATCTTCACCTCGCGGCTGATGGCGGCGCAGGCGATCTCCGGCCAGGGCTTCGAGCTGCAGGCGATCGCCGCCGCGGTGGTCGGCGGCGCCTCGCTGTTCGGCGGCCGCGGCAAGATCTCCAACACCATCGTCGGCGCGCTGATCATGGGCGTCCTGTTCAACGGCTTCGTCATGCTCGACGTGCCGCAGCCGATCCAGCAGATGGCGGTCGGCGTCATCATCATCGTCGCGGTGTGGCTCGACGGCGTGCTGCGAAACCGCCGCCGCGCGGGCAGGGTGCCGGGGCGTTGAAGCCCGCTCCGGGGTGAAGCAGGGAACGGAGAGCCTCTCCGTTCGGAACCAGAGGGAAGCGTCAGATGAAGAAGCATTTTGTCCTGGCAGTCATGGCCGCGGGGGCGGCGATGGCGATTTCGGGAAGCGCGCGGCGCAGGAGAATATGACCATCGGCATCTCCTACCAGAACCTCGCCTTCCCCTATGTCGCCGCGCTGCAGAAGGCGGCGCAGAACGCCTGCAAGGCGCTCGACGTCAACTGCATCGAGGCCGACGCGGTCAACGACACCAACAAGGAGCTGAACAACGTCGAGAGCATGCTGTCGAAAGGCATCTACTGCCTCGCCTTCGAGGCAGCGAGCCTTGACGCCTCGGTTGCCTCGATCGACGCCGCCAACAAGAAGGGCGTTCCGGTCGTCCAGTTCAACGGCAAGGCGGGCGGCGGCGACTACGTCACCTTCGTCGGCTCGGCCCAGACCGATTCCGGCGTCAAGCTCGGCCAGTTCCTCGAAGGCGCTCTACAAGAGCGCCGGCAAGGACAAGCTCAGCGGCATCTATCTCCGCGGCGTCGCCGGCCAGGTCACCGACATCGCCCGCAACGACGGCATGAAGAACTACCTCGACAGCGCCGGCCTCGGCGACAAGATCGAGTTCGTCGAGCAGTACGCCGACTACGACCGCGGCAAGGGCCAGTCGGTCACCGAGAGCATGCTCACCAAGGACAAGAACTACGACTTCATCGTCGCCAACAATGACGACATGATCCTCGGCGCGCTGCAGGCGGTGAACCAGTTCGGCCTGAAGATTCCGATGGCCGGCGTCGACGGGCTGCCGGAAGCGCTCGCCGCGATCAAGAGCGGCGAGCTCGCCGCGACCGTCTTCCAGGATCCGGAAGGCCAGGGCGGCGGCGGCGTCTGGGGCTGCTACCTTGCGGTCAAGGGCGTCAAGCTGCCGAAGGACCTGCTCATTCCCTTCACGCTGGTCACCCAGGACAACGTCGACAACTTCGTCGCCATCGCCGATCGCGTCTACGTCAAGTAACCGGCACCGCCGACAAAGGCCGGGGCGGTTCGCCGCCCCGGCGCCCACCGACGAAGAGGGAACTGGCGACATGGACGTCCGATCGATCGAGCAGGTGCCGGCGTCGCCGGAGCACCAGGGCACGGTCCCGGTATGGTGGCTGTTCAAGCCGCGCGAGATGCGCGAGGAGACGCTCGGCGGCCATCTCGAACTGGTCAGCGAATTCGAGGTGCTGGGCGGCGGCGAGGTCCACCCGCACAGCCATCCGACCTTCGAGTTCTACTACGTGCTCTCCGGCCGCGGCATCATGACCATCGAAGGCGAGAGCGCGCGAGATCCGCCAGGGCGACCTGGTCAAGATCCCGCCGAATGCCGTCCACAGCCTCAAGCCGGTCAGCCCCAATGCCTCGATCCGCTGCCTCGCCTTTGCGGTCGCGGTCAAGGACGCGCCGGCGATCGACTATTCGTCGGAGTAGGCGGCGGTGCGTCGGAGGAGGCTCGCGTGGCCGGTGAGGTAACGCGTCTATGCCGGCATGGCCGGCGACACCGACGACGGCCGCTTCGTCAGCGCCGGCCTCTACCGCAGCCGCGACGGCGGCGCCGTGGCAGCGGATCGCGACCGCGCTCGACCCTCCGGCCGAGGTTCATGCCATTCTCGACCGATCCGTCGAATCCGGAGCGCCTCACCATTGCGACGCAGACCGGCATCTACCGAAGCGACGATCGCGGCGATTCGCTGGCGCCGGCTCGCGGCGCCGAAGCCTGAGCTCGCGGTCTGGTCGCTCGTTTCGCCATCCGACGGAGCCTCGTCACGATCTTCGCCGGCTATGAGCCCTGCGGCGCTCTACCGGAGCGCCGGACAACGGCGAAACCTGGGAGAAGCTGCCGGTGGCCGGCTCGTGGCCGGATGTCGACGAGCGGGCCGGAGATGCCGAAGCGCGTCACCGGCATCGCGGTCGAACCCGGCAATCCCGACACGCTCTATCTCAGCCTCGAGATCGGCGGGCTGCTCAGGAGCCGCGACGGCGGCAAGTCCTGGCAGGCGGCGATCGACGGCGTCTACGTCGTCGAGGACTCGGTCGACCTTCACGGCGTCGTCGCCGGCCCCGACCCCGGCCGGGTCACCATCACCACGCGCGTCGGCACCTTCCAGAGCGGCGACTACGGGGCGCATTGGCGGAAGCTGGCCGTGCCCGCGCTCCGCGAAAAGGGCTCCTACTGCCGGGCGATCGTGCTAAGCGCCGGGCGAAGGCCGGCACCCTCTATATCGGCGCCGGCAATGATTTCGACGGCGACAGGGGTGCGCTCTTCGCCAGCGGCGACGACGGCGCGACATGGCGGCCGGTCGAACTGCCCGGACCGATGAAGAGCACGGTCTTCGCCATCGCGGTCAATCCGGCGCTTCCCGATGCACATCGCCTGTGCGACCAAGAACGGCGGCGTATTCCGCGTCGGCCGATCGCGGCAAATCGTGGCGCTATGCGCCGCTGCCGCGCGGCGCCGGTCATGTCTTCTCGCTTGCGATCGCCTGACGGAAGGACGCAATGGCAAACCCCTTCAAGGAAAAGCTCGGCCGCGACGAGGTGGTCGTCGTGCTCAACCCCGACCATCCTTCGCCCTCGCTCACCGAATTCGTCGCCGGCCTCGGCTTCGACGGCGTCTTCATCGACTGCGAGCACGGCATGGCGACGATCGAGCGGGTTCAGGAGATGTGCCGGGCGGCGCGCGCGGTCGGCGTCCAGTCGATCGTCCGGCCCGAAAGCGACGCGCCCTTCCTGATCACCCGCTATCTCGACGCCGGCGCCGGTGGGGTGATGGTGCCGCATATCGATACCGCTGCCGCCGCCCGGCAGGTCGTCGAGACGGTGCGCTATGCGCGACCGAAGGACGCCGCCGACAAGGTGGTCATCGCCATGGTCGAGTCGCTTACCGCGATCGACAACCTCGCCGAACTGCTGGCGGTCGAGGGCGTCGACGTCTTCTTCATCGGGCCGAGCGACCTGTCCCATTCGATGGGGCTCGCCGGGCAAATGCACCACCCCGACGTCAAGGCCAAGGTCAAGGCGGCCGCAGCCCGCATCCGCGCCGCCGGCAAGGTGCCGGGCACGCTGGTCGTCGACGAGACCGCGGCGGAATTCGTCGCCGCCGGCTGCCGCTACCTTTATGAACACGCCAACAATTTCCTGGTCGCCGGCGCCAGGGATTTCGGCCGGCGCCTCAACGGATCGCGAGCGGGGTGAGTGGAGATGGCAATTCGTCGACATCGTGCCGGGCCGCGGATGAGCCAGGGCGTGGTTCACGGCAATACCGTCTATCTCGCGGGCCAGGTCGCCGACGATCCGGTTCCCTCCGTCGCCGGGCAGACCCGGCAGATCCTCGCCAAGATCGATACGCTTCTCAGCGAAGCGGGGACCGACAAGTCGCGGCTGCTCTCGGCCAATATCTGGCTCGCCGACATCGGCCGCTTCGACGAGATGAACGCGGAGTGGGATGCCTGGGTGTCGCCGGGCAGCACGCCGGCCCGCGCCACCGTGCAGGCGCTCCTCGCCCGTCCGGCCAACCTCGTCGAGATCATGGTGGTCGCGGCGGTCGAGGGCTAGGCCGCCGGGGCGGCGGGCGCTACAGCCCCCGCCGGGCGAGGTCGCGGTCGTCCCGGTCGCGGATGCCGCGGCGGTCGACCCCCGTCTCGCCGAAGAGGTCGATGCGGACGGCATCGATGATATCGTCGGCGCCGGGAAAGTAGGTCTGCTCCATCTCGGCGCCCGGCACGATCCAGTTCGGCGAGCCGAGGACGCGCGGCGGCGCCTTGAGGTCGGCGAAGGCGAAGCGGGCGATGTTGGCGGCGAGCGTCTGCAGAAAACTGCCGCGCTCGCTCGCCTCCGAGACGAGAAGGACGCGACCGGTCTTCCTGACCGAAGCGAGCAGCGGATCGTAGTCGAAGGGCACCAGCGAGCGCGCATCGACGATCTCGGCGGAGAGGCGGCGCTCCGCCTGAAGCGCCTCGGCCGCGGCGAGGGCGGGGGAGAGCGAAGGCCCGACCGTAAGGATGGTGACGTCGTTTCCTGCGCGCTTGACCTCGGGCACGCCGATCGGAAGCCGGTAGTAGTCCACCGGAACGCCTTCCGGCCGAAAAAGCTCGATGGTGTCGTAGAGCCGCTGGCTTTCGAAGAAGACGACCGGGTCGTCGCCCGAGAGCGCCGAGGCGAGCAGTCCCTTGGCGTCGTAGGGTGTCGCCGGATAGACGACCTTGAGCCCCGGGATGTGGGCGACGAGTCCGGTCCAGTCCTGCGAGTGCTGGGCGCCGTATTTGCTGCCGATCGAGGCGCGGAGCACGACCGGCAGGCGAAGCGCGCCCGCCGACATTGCCTGCCACTTGGCGAGCTGGTTGAAGATCTCGTCGCCGGCCCGGCCGATGAAGTCGGCATACATCAATTCGACCAGCGCGCGGCCGCCCTCGATGGCATAGCCGACGGCGGTCGCCACGATCGCGGCCTCCGAGATCGGCGCATTGAAGACGCGGTTATAGGGGAAGATTTCGGCGAGGCCGCGATAGACGCCGAAGGCGCCGCCCCATTCCCGGCATTCTTCGCCGTAGACGACCAGACGCTGGTCGCGGAGGAGATGGTGGAGAATCGCCTCGAACAGCGCGTCGCGGACCGTGATCGCCCGCATCGGCGAGAGGCGGCTTCCGTCCGCCGCTCTGCCGGCGCGGCTCTTCTTGCCGAGCTGACGGACCTGGGCGGACGTTTCCGCCGCCGCCTCAAAGGCCGGGTCGGGCGGCGGGAGATCGCGCTGCCGGTTGGAAAAGACGAGGCCGCCGATCAGCGTCGGGCGCGCCACAATATCGACCGGAGGCGCCGCTTCGGGATCGACCGCCGCGGCGGTGACGCGGCGCACCAGGGCCGCGACCTCGGCGCGCATCGCCGCTTCGTCGGCTTGGTCGATCAGGTCTTCGCCGCGAAGCCGCGCCGCGTAGGCGACGATCGGGTCATGCGCGCTCCATGTCTTGATCTCCTCGCGCGTGCGGTAGACGTTGGCGTCGGTCGTCGAGTGCCCCGAGAACCGGTAGGTCTCGACATCGAGGAGAGCGGGTCCCTTGCCGGCTTCGAGGAGCGCGCGCTTCCGCGCCACCGCATCGGCGACCGCGAGCGGGTCGGTGCCGTCGACGGTCTCGGCGTGCAGGCCGGACGGGCTGATGCCGGCGCCGATCCGCGCCAGCCGGTCCCAAGCCATGGTCTCGCCGCTGGTCTGGCCGCCCATGGCGTAGAAATTGTTGACGAAGAAGTAGAGGACCGGCAGGCCGCCCTTGAACGGCTCCGGCCACAGCCGGTCGTACTGGGCCATGGCAGCGAAGTTCATCGCCTCGAAGACCGGGCCGCAGCCGGTCGCGCCGTCGCCGGTGAAAGAGACAACGATTCCCTTGTCCCGGCCGAGCTTTTTGGAGAGCGCGGCACCCGCGGCGATCCCGGCCGAGGCGCCGACGATGGCGTTGTTGGGATAGGCGCCGAACGGCGGAAAGAACGCATGCATGCTGCCGCCCATGCCGCCGTTGAAGCCGGTCGCCCGCATGAAGATTTCACTGAGCAGGCCGAACAGCAGGAAGGCCTCGGCCCGCGCGCGATCGTCGTTCGGGCGGATGTGGCGCTCGACCGAGCGAAGCACGGCGCCGCCCTGGTGGGACTCCATGATCGCGCCAAGCGCGGCGGGATCGAGACGGTCGATTGCGGCAAGCCCCTTGGCGAGGAATTCGCCATGGCTCCTGTGGCTGCCGAAGATGTGGTCCTCCGGCTCCAGCGCCAGCGCCGCGCCCACCGCCGCCGCCTCCTGGCCGACCGAGAGATGCGCAGGCCCCTTGTAGGCGAAGCTGATCCCGGCATAGGCGCCCCGCGCCTTGAACTCGCCGAGCATCGTCTCGAATTCGCGGACGACCAGCATGTGACGGAGCACGCCGCGGAGACGGTCATCGCCGTATCGCCGGCGCTCGCCGGCGAAGGGCTCGGCATAGGCGTGGACCGGGATCGGCGGGAACGTGATTTGCGTCCGCCGCCGGGTTACCTCCGGATCGACGACGATTTCCTTGGGCATTGACGATTCTCTTTCACCCTCATGCTTCGTCTACTCCTTTGCACGAGCGACGCGTTCCGACCAGCTACCCGTCGGATCAAGGCCGGCCGATGGCTGTCCCGCGCGTCCCCGCGCAGCCGATTGACACTGGTTGACACCGGTAACGTCAATTTTTGTGTGTCAGCGGGAAGGGGGAAGCGACGCCCTGTGATTTGTTTTCGTGGGTGAAGACGGCGAAGAGGATGCGGTCCATGGAAGTCTTGTCCTGGAAGGTGCCCATCGGTCTGGTTCGCCGCCTGACCTCGCGAAAGCGACGTTCGATGGCGTTGGTGGTGCGGACCTGTCGGCGCTTGTCCTGTGACTTGTAGCGGAAGCAGGTGAGCAGTTCGTCGAGATCGTTGCGCAGGCAGGCGACAGCCGCTGGATAGACGGCCTCGAAGCGATCCCTGAAGCGGCGGGCGGCGGAGCGGGCCTCGGCGACATTGCCGGCATTCATCACCTTGTGGAGGGCGCGCTTGGCAGCAGGCCGGTCGGCCTTTTTGACCTTGTCGAGGATGTTCCTCATCTTGTGGGCCCAACAGCGCTGGACGGCGATGGCGGGGAAGACGGCGGGAAGCACAGTCAGCAGGCCGGCACCGCCGTCGACGCAGATGATGTCGAGACAACTCTCGCCGGTGAGCCCGCGCTTGAAGAGGTCGGTGAGGAAACGCTCCCATTCGACGGCGCTCTCGCTCGCTGCCAGGCGGAAGTCGATCACCTCTTTCTTGCCGTCGGGACGGATGCCGAGGGCGACCAGAACCGGTCGCCTGATGGCGCCGGCGCCGGTCTTGCGGGCGAGCACGACGCCGTCGAGCATCAGGGCCGTATATTGGTTCTTGAGCGGCCGCCGGTGGAAGGCGGCGACCGCCTGATCGAGGGACTTGGCCACCGTGCTGACGGTCGAGGCGCTGACCTTGCGTCCGAGCAGGGCAAGCAGCGTCTCGCCGACCTTCCTGGTGGACAGGCCGAGCACGAAGCCGGCGAGGATGATGTTGTCGATCTCGGCCTCGCGGCGGGCATAGGCGCGGATCACCCCGGTCGGGCTGAAGCGGCGGGTGCGCGGCACACAAAGCTCGATGTCGCCGAGCACGGTCAGGAGATGGCGCTTGTAGTGGCCATTGCGCCGGTCGGCGGTCTCCTCGCTGTCGAGCTGATCGAAATAGCGGTCGACCGCCGCCGCCATCTCGGCCTCGATCAGCCGCGCCACCGTCCGACGGCCAAGCTCACGGTAGCCTTCGCCCCACTCCAGTCCGTCGGCACGCATCGCCTTCACGAACTCGAACGCCATCGGTAGACTCTCAATCGTCGCAGCTTGCTGTGGCATGGGGGTGCTCCTTTGTTGGGTCTTGGCAGACCACAGGGAGTACCCCCTTCTCCTCCTGACACACAGATCCTTACGTCACCGTTGACACCGCTCCATTTGAAACTGCGGAGACTTCGTGAAAGACTCCCGTGGCTGCGGCGACTGCCAAGATCAACGTTGATGTCGGAAGTGCGCGAGTCCCGACCGTCTTCGGCCTTCGAAACCGAGCGATTGCGATCCTTCTGCGGGGAAGTCCGGTTTCGCCCCGGCGATGTGCTTCGCCGGAAGGGACAGCATTATCGCGACATGTTCCTGTTGACCGATGGGGAAGTCGAGGTCGATCTCGAAACCGGCGAGCGGCTCTCCAGGCTCAGGGTCGACGCCCGCGCGCCGATCGGGGAGATCGGCTATCTGCGAGGTGTCGGGGCGACTGCCACCGTCGTCGCGATATCCCCGTCGGTGGCGCTGGTGATCGACGACGCGGCTCTTGCGCGAATCGAGACGGAGCGGCCGCCGCTCGCGGCGGAACTTCTCCACTACCTCGCGGCCACCGCCGCCGAACGCACCAGCTTCAACCTGACCATCGCGCCGCACGCCGCTTCCTATTCCGAAGCCGAGAGCATCGACGTGCTTCTCTGCCGCAATCAAGAGATGCTCGAAAGCGCGCAACGGCTCCGCTACGAGGTCTATTGCGAGGAACTCGGCCGCAACTCGCCTTATGCCGACCACCACCGCAGGATCATCTCCGACGATCTCGACCGCTTCGGCAACACCTTCGTCGCCATCGAAGCCGGTCAGACGATCGGAACGCTGCGCAGCAATCTCTGCCGCGAGGGCCCGGTCGGCTACCTCGAGGACCTCTACGGCATGCGGCAGTCGGCGCATCACCCTTCGGCCACCGCGGTCTGCACCAAGTTCATCGTCAGGAAGCAGAAGCGGGGCAGCGCCGCGGCGATCAAGCTGATCGCCGCGATGGTCGGCTTCGGCCTTCGCGGCAACATCAAGGAATGCTTCATCGACTGCATCCCGGCGCTCATCCCATACTACCGGGCGCTCGGCTTTCGCGCCGCCGGGCCCGAATTCTTCCACCGCGAGAACGGGCCCTCCATCCCGATGCGGCTCGATCTCATCAAGCACGGCGCGCGCCTCGCCCGCGACAACGGCGCGCGCGAATACATGAAGATGTATGTCAGGGCCCAGGCGTTCCGCCTGGCCGATCGCGTCCGTGGCTACGGCCGGCAATCCGCCTATCCGGGAGTGCATCCGGCGAGATGACGGTTCCTCAGATCATCGTCCTCATCGTCATCGCCACGCTCGGCCACGCGATGGCGCTCTTCTGGTACCTCGCGGTCACCCGCAAATGGAAGATCTCCGAGCGCGCGATCTACGATCTCCCGATCGGCGAAGACCAGATCAGGCGGGAGCTTCGCAACTCGGTCCACGCGCCGCTCCATGCGGTGATCCTCGCCGCCTTCCTGCTCGCCGGCTTTTTCCAGGCAACCGGGATCGGAACGTTCGCCTACACCGCGCTCCTGACGACGATCTGGGCGGAGATCTGGCACTATGCCTCGCACCGCTTCTTCCACCTCCGCCGGTTCCACTGGATCCATGTCGAGCACCACAAGAGCCATCTCAACAGCTGGCTCACGGCGATCTCCTTCTCGTTCACCGAGAAGCTGGTCTTCGACCTCGGTCTCCTCGCCGTCCTCGCCGGCATCGACCGGCTGCTCCCGCTCAACTTCTACGGCGTCGCCGGCTGGTACATCGGCTACCTGATCATCAATTCCTTCAGCCACGCCAACTTCGAGTTCCGCCCGGTGACCTACAATCGCTCCCTCGGCAAGGTGCTCACCACCACGACCTACCACTCGCTCCATCACTCCCGCTACACCGGCAATTACGGGCTCGGGACGCGCCTGCTCGACCGCGTCTTCGGCACCGAGTGGGAGGATTATGAGCGACTCTACGACCGGGTGAGCGCGGACCGGACGCCGCTCAAGAAGCTCCGGGAGAAGGTCGAAGCGCCGGCGGATGCGTCACCGTCGGCGCCGGCGCCGAAACCGAGGTCATCCCCGGCATGAGCGCGGTCGCCGACAGCGGGTTCCGCCCGCCGCGTATCAGGCCGGCGGCGAAACCGCTGCGGTTCCCGGCCAATTTCGCAAAACTCCTCCGCAACAATCTCGAGCTGATCCCCGAGGCGGCCTACGAGAAACCCGTCGTCCTCGCCCCCGGCCCGCCGCGCATGGCCTTCATCACCGGGCCGGAGCCGGTGAAGACGCTCCTCCTCAGCCGGGCGAGCGAATTCCCCAAAGGCGGACTCCAGGTCGACGTGCTGAAGCCGGTGTTCGGCAACGCCATGATCTCGGCCGAAGGCAAGGAGTGGCGCTGGCAGCGGGGGGTCGCGGCGCCGCTCTTCCGCCATGACGACCTCCTCGCCTACGGGCCGGTGATGAGCACCGCGGCCGAGGCGATGGTCTCGACCTGGCGTGCGGAGGCCGGCGCCGCGCCCCGGCCGATCCACACCGACATGATGCGCACGGCCTTCGCAGTGATTTCCAACACCATGCTGGTCGGTGGGGCGCCCGAGGTGCTCGCGGCCATCGAAAAAGGCCACGCCGGCTATTATGACGGCGTCAACTGGTGGATCACCTACATCCTTCTCGGCCTGCCGCATTGGCTGCCGCGGCCGGGCGGCAAGGCTATGCGCGCCCATGAGAACCGCCTGCGCCGGTCGGTGGCCGAGATGGTCAAGGCAAGGCGGAAGAACGCCGCCGGCGACGACCTGCTGGCGCGGCTGGCGCGCGCCGCCGACCCCGAGTCGGGCCAGGCGATGGCCGACGACAATCTCGTCGACAATCTCGTCGCCTTCCTGATGGCCGGCTACGACACCACCGCCTTCGCGCTCACCTGGACGCTCTATCTCATCTCGCAGAGCCCGGAATGGGAGGAGCGCATGCGCCGCGAAGTGGAGCGCGTCGCCGGCGACGGGCCGGTCACGGCGGCGCATGTCGCGGAGCTCGCGACCGTCCAGCAGGTGCTCAACGAATCGCTTCGCCTTTTCCCGACGGCGCCGATCATCGTCCGCGACATTCGCGAGGACGTCGATCTCGACGGCGTGCTTCTCCCGAAAGGCACGATCGGCATCATTCCGATCTACGCGATCCATCGCCACCGGCGCCTGTGGCGCGACCCCGACCGCTTCGACCCGGAACGTTTCGCGGCCGGCCACGACAAGCCGTCGCGCTTCCAGTTCATGCCGTTCGGCGCCGGTCCGCGCATTTGCATCGGCGCGAGCTTCGCCGTGCTCGAGGCGACCATCATGCTTGCCACATTCGTTCGCGCCGCCCATTTCGAGCTCGCGCCCGACTGCGAACCCAAGCCGGTCGGGCGCATGTTCCTGGTGCCGAAGGATGGCCTGCGGATGCGTGTGATGCTGCGGTAGCGGCTGGGCCGCCCGCCTTCATCCGGAGAAGGTCAGGCCGTGAATTCGGCGTGGTGGGCGTGCCACCAGTTGCCGATATCGATCCGCCGCGCCCACCAGACCTTACCCTTCTTCTCGGCATGCTCGATGAATTCGCGGAAGGCGTGGATGCGGCTCGCCTGGCCGACCAGCCGCGAATGAAGGCCGATCGACATCATCCGCGGATGGGTCTCTCCCTCGTCCCAGAGCTGGTCGAAGCCGCGCTTGAGGTTATCGACGAAGTCGGTCGGCGAGCCGTAGCTCGGCAGGATTCCGAACTTGGCGTCGTTGTAGGTCATCGAGTAGGGGACGACGAGGTGGCGCTTGCCGCCGACCTCGACATAATAGGGCAGATCGTCATTGTAGGCGTCGGAGTTGTAGACGAAGCCGCCTTCTTCGACGAGGAGCTCGCGCGTATTGACCGACGGGCCGTAGCGGCAATACCAGCCCTCCGGGCGGCCGCCGCAGGTCTCGCTGATCGAGTCGATGGCGCGCTGGATGTGCTCGGCCTCCTCCTCGCGAGAGAGGCGCCAGACCTCCTCCCACCGCCAACCGTGGCTGCACGGCTCGTGTCCGGCTTCCTTCAGCCATGCCGCGACTTCGCGGTTCCGTTCGAGCGCCACGGCGCAGGCATAGAAGGTGATCGGCAGCTTGAATTCGGTGAGCAGCCGTTCGAGCCGCCAGACGCCGGCGCGGGTGCCATATTCGAAGATCGATTCGGCGCAGAGGTCGCGATATTGCGCGTCGATCGCATAGATCATCTCGGTCAGGCCATCGTTGCGGTTGTCGCCGTTCGGATGGCTGTATTCCGAGCCCTCCTCGTAGTTGAGGACGACGCTGACGGCGACGCGGGCGTCGCCGGGCCAGCGAACCTTGGGCACGTGGCGGCCATGGCCGACGAAATTCCGTACCGGTCCCGGCATCTCGACTCCCGCGAAAGGCTTGTAGGCCATTGGCTCTTTTCCTTGGTTGATCGTCACGCCGTTGTCGCTTCGGCCTTGGCGGCGATGGCGTCGGCAAGCGCCACGATCCGCTCCGCCTTGTAGAGGATCGGGTAGTCGACAAAGACGCCGTCGACCGCGATCGAGGCGGAGCCGGCCCGCACCGCCTCGGCGAAGGCGGCGACCACCTTGCGGGCGAAGGCGACATCGTCGGGATCGGGGGCGAAGACCCGGTTCACCACCGGCACCTGGTCGGGATGGATACAGATCCGGCCGCGATGGCCGAGGCCGCGGGAGACCCTCGAATCCGCCTCAAGCGCCGCCTGGTCGCGCACATTGAGGTACGGCCCATCGAGCGGCGGCGGCAGCCCGGCCGCGCGCGCATCGTAGACGATCTTCGCCCGGCCATAGGCGAGCGCCGCGCTCAAATCGCCGCGAAGGGCGGCGATGCCGAGGTCGTTGCCGAGGTCGGCGGAGCCGAAGGCGAGACTGATCAGGCGCGGGCTGGCTTCGCCGATCTCCATGGCGCGGCTGATGCCGACGGCGGTCTCGACGATCGCGATGATCCCGACCGAGCCGGGGGAAACGCCGCTCGCCGCCTCGCCCTTGGCAATCAGCCGGTCGAGCCGGCGGATATCCTCGCGGGTTTCCGCCTTGGGCAGGATGATCGCATCAAGGTCGGGGCAGACCACCGCCGCGACATCACCGGCGGTGAGCCCGGTCTCGAAGGCGTTGACCCGCACGGTGCGGAGCGCGCCCCTGAGCGTCGGCAGCGCCTCCCGCGCCGAGGTCCGGGCGGCGATCTTCTGGCTTTCGGCGACCGCGTCCTCGAGGTCGAGAACCACGGCGTCGGCGCCCGAGCCGGATAGCCGCCGCACCTTCCGCGGCTCGTTGGCCGGACAGAAGAGCACACTGCGGAGGAGCGGCGAAGGCTTCATCTGAGCGCGCCCGCTGCATTCGAGCGAGGCATCGCCCTGGGCAACGCCTCGCAATGGAATGATCCTCTGCCCCGGCGCTGCGCGTTCTTCGAGGCTCGGGCTTCGCCCGCGCTCCTCAGGATGACGACGGCGGTTGCCCCCGATACGGGCACACGGGCCCCCATAGAGAGATGGCCACCAACGTCGCCGTGCTGAGGTGCTCCGCGAAACGGAGCCTCGAAGCACGCGACCGCGCCGACCAATGCCATCATCTCGAGCTCACCATCCGCCGCTCGATCGTGTCTCATTACCCCAGGAATTCCCGCACCGCCTTGGCGAACGCCGCGGGGCTGTCGACCTGGGGCGAATGACCGGCGTCGACGATCTCGATCGCCGAGCAGTCCGGAATACCCGCCATCAGCTCGGCCACATGAACCGGGGTTCGCGAGGCATCGTGCTCGCCGCGGACGACCAGCGTCGGAGCGGCGATCTTCGGAAGCTCCGGGCGGAGGTCGAGCCCGAAGGCGGTATTGAGCACCATTCCCATGAACGCCTTGTTGGCCTTCGAGACCTCATCGACGAACGCCTCGAATTCCTTCGGATCCTCGGGCCGGCGGGCGAGGAGCGCATCGACCATCCGCACGGTGAAGTCGCGGTCGGCCGGCCCGGCGATCCAGTCGTCGAGCGCCTCCCGCCATTCCGGCTTGACCCCGACGGTGCGGGCGCCGGTTCCGACCAGGATCAGCTTGCCGATCTGACGGCCGCGGTCTATGGCGAGCGCCTGCGCCGTCACACCGCCCATCGAGTTGCCGATGACGGCAGCGCCGTCGAGGCCGAGCGCGTCGATCATCGCCCCGATCGCGCCGGCCATCTGGCGCGGCCCGGCGAGGTCCCGCCAGTTGTCGCCGGCCCCGAGCGAGTAAAGGTCGACCGAATAGGTGTCGTACTCCGGCAGTGCTTCCGCTGGTTGCCGCCAATGCTGCCAGCTGCCGAACCAGGGATGCAGGAAGATGACCGGCTTGCCCGGCCCCCCATCGACCGGCCGGCGGCGATGATAGACGAGCCGGGTCTTGCCGATGTCGACGGCTTCCGTCGTGGTGCGCGTATTGTTCATCATGGCTCCGAGGGCGAGCGCGCGGCGATGAATTCGCCGATCCCGGACGGCCCGGTCCAGGCGCCGTTCTCCATCAACACGTTGCCGCGGAGCATGGTCATCACCGGAAAGCCGGTGAACTCCCAGCCGTCCCAGATGCTGTAGTCGCAGTCGGAATGGAGGTCGGCAAGCGTGATCGTCCGCTTGAGGTCGGGGTCGATGACGACGATGTCGGCGTCGCTGCCGATGGCGATGATGCCCTTCTTCGGATAGATGCCGAAGAGCTTCGCCACCGACGTCGCCGAGATGTCGACATACCGGTTGATGTCTAGGCGGCCCTTCTTCACGCCCTCCGAAAAGAGATAGGCCATCCGCGTCTCGATGCCGTTGTGGCCGCCCGAGGCGTTGTCGACCTCCTTGCCGGCGATCTTCTTGGCGAAGGGAATGGTGAAGTCGTCGGAGCTCGCGACATCGAGAACCCCCGACTTCAGCGCCTCCCACAGGGCGGCGCGGTCCTTGGGCGACTTCAGCGCCGGGTAGTTGTGATAGATCATGCCGTTCGGACGGGCATAGTCTTCGTTCGAGAAGGCGAGGTAGTTGTGAAGCGACTCGCCGTAGACCGGCAGCCGCTTGCCCTGCGCCTCGGCGATCGCCTCCACCCCCTCGATGCTCGAGACATGAACGATGTAGAGGGGCGAATCGGTGCGCCTGGCGAGGAGGAGCATGCGCATCACTGCCGCTTCCTCGCAGATGCTCGGCCTTGCCTCGTGGATGTGCGGCGCCTGCTGGCGGCCTTCGTGGTAAAGTTTGTGCACGCAGAAATCGATGATGCAGTCGTCCTCGCAATGGACCATGGCGATGCCGCCATGCTTGGCCGTCTGCTGCATCACGCCCCAGATGCGGCCGTCATGGGTGAACAGCGAGCCGGAGGCCGAGCTGCCCGAGAACGTCGTGAACATCTTGAAGGACGTGACGCCGCCCGAGATCGCGTCCGGAATCTCGTCGAGCACGTCGAAGGTCGTCTCGCCGGTGATCATGGCGTGAAGCGCGTAGTCGACGTCGGGCTTGTCCTTGTTGATCTCGGCTCTGCTTGTCCTCGATCGCCCTCGTCAGGCTCTCGGCGCCGCGCTGCAGGGCGAAATCGATGAAGGTGGTGGTGCCGCCGAAGGCCGCCGCGCGCCCGCCAAAGGTGGCCGACTGCGCGTGCATCGCCGGGCTGAGGCCGATGTTGAAATGAACATGCGCGTCGATGCCGCCGGGGATGACATATTTGCCGCGGGCATCGATGACGCGGTTTGCCTCAAGCTCGACCGAGCCGGGCGCGGCGAAGGCGACGATGCGTCCGTCCTTGACGCCGACGTCGAAGGCCTCGCTTGCGTCGGGCGAGACCACCGTGCCGCCTCTGATCAGGGTATCGAGCATCTAGCGCCTCCGTTCCGGCTTCCAAGCGGCCGGCGGTTCGTGTTTTACTCCGGTCGTTCCCCCCCGCTCCCGTCAGATGATACCCCGCGCGCGGAGTTCGTGAAGCCGCGACGGCGTGTATCCGAGGGCTGAGGACAGTATGGCGTCGGTGTCTTCCCCGAGGTCGCGGCCCAGCCATTCGACCGCGCCCGGCGTCTCTGAGAGACGCGGCACGATCGCGGGCATCCGGACGTCGCCGAGTATGGCATGGGCGACGGTGGCGAGGCTTCCCCGCGCGGCGAACTGGGGATCGTCGAAGATGTCGGCGATGCTGTAGATCGGGCTCGACGGGATCTCGGCCTGGTTGAGCACATCGATGAGCGGCGCCATGTCGTGGCCGAGGGTCCAGGTCTCCACGATCTGGTCGATCTCGGCCCGGTTCGCCACCCGCTCGCGTTCGCCGGAGAAGCGCGGATCGCGGAGGAGCTCCTCCTTCTCCATCAGGGCCGCAAGCCGGGCAAAGATACGGTCATTGGTGCAGGCGATCGCCACCCATTTTCCGTCGCGCGTCGGATAGTGATTGTGGGGCGCGGCAAGCGCCGTCGCCGTACCCATCCGCTCGCGGACGGTGCCGTTGACGGAATAGGTGACCGCGAGGCTGTCGAGGATGCGGAAGATGCCTTCGTAAAGCGCCATGTCGACGATCTGGCCGCGGCCGGTCGCGGTGCGATGACGGTCGGCGACGAGCACGCCGAACGCCGCGAAAAGCCCGCTCAGATAGTCGGCGATGGTGGCGGAGCCGGGATTGGCCGGCGCCCGGTCCGCAAAGCCGCAGAGATAGGTGAGGCCGCCGAAGGCCTGGGCGATGCGTCCGAAGCCGGGCCGGTCCTTGGCCGGACCGTCCTGACCGTAGCCGGAAATCCGCGCCATGATCAGCCCGGGATCAATCTCGCGGAGATTGTCGTAGCCGAGGTTCCAGCGCTCCAGCGTCCCGGGCCGGAAATTCTCGAGGATGATCGTGAAACCGTTCCGGACGAAGTCGCGGATGATCTCCTGGCCTTCGGCTTCGCGGAGGTTGCAGGTGACGGCGTGCTTGTTGCGGGATTCCTGGAGCCAGAACAGGGGAATGCCGTCGCGCTCCTCGCCGAGGGTGCGAAGCGAGTCGCCTTTGCCCGGGAGTTCGATCTTCACGACCTCGGCGCCGAATTCGGCAAGGATGGTGCCGCAGAACGGCGCCGCGATGAACGTTCCCATGTCGAGCACGCGGAGACCCGCGAGCGGCCTATGCGGCATTGACCCCATCCGCCGGCGCGCTCAACCGCGTTTCGAGATCGGCAAATTCCGAGAAACGCAGCACCTTGTGGTAGTCCTCGAGGGTGGCGAGCTGGGACATGTCCTCGATACGGCCGTCACGCTTCAACGCCATCATCGCCGCGCGCACTGCATGGGTCGCCGCCAGAAAGGCAGTCCCCGGATAGATCGCGATGGCGAAGCCGAGGTCTCCGAGGCGCGCCGCCGAAAGATAGGGGGTGCGTCCGGTCTCGACCATGTTGGCGAGGGTCGGCGCCGGAATGCCGGACGCAACCGCCCGGAGCTCGGCCTCGCTTTCTGGAGATTCGACGAAGATCACGTCGGCGCCCGACTGGGCATAGACGCGGCCGCGCCGGATCGCCTCGTCGAGGCCGTGGGTGGTGCGCGCGTCGGTCCGCGCAACGATCAGGGTATCCGGGTTGCGCCGGCCGGCGACGGCGGCGCGGAGCCGCTGCACCATCTCGTCGGCCGGGACGACCTCCCGGCCAAGCTCGTGTCCGCATTTCTTGGGACTGACCTGGTCCTCGAACTGCACCGCGCTTGCTCCGGCCGCCTCGAGCTCGCGCATGGCGCGGTGCACGTTGATCAGGCTGCCATAGCCGACATCGGCATCGGCGATCAGCGGCGCCGTCGTCACCGCCCGGATCGAGCGGACGCGCTCGGCCATCTCGGAGAGCGTGATCAGACCGACATCGGGAAGGCCGAGCATCGACGCGGCCTGTCCGTTGCCGGTCAGGTAGATCGCCTCGAAGCCCGCCTGCTCGATCAGGAGGGCCGAGAGCGCGTCATAGGCGCCGGGCGCGGTGACGATCTTTCGCTGTTCAAACAGCGCCTTCAGCGAAGGCGCCGCGCCATTTGTCTGGGTCATGTGTTTCCCCCGTCCCTCATGCCGTGCGGCTTCGCGCCACCCCGTAAAGGGCGACGGCCGAGATGATCACGGCGCCCTGGATCACCATCTGCCAGATTGCCGGGATATTGATGAGCGCCATGCCGTTGAGGAGGATGCCGATGAAGATCGAGCCGAGCGCGCCGACCAGCACGCTGCCGATTCCTCCGGTCAAGGCAACCCCGCCGACGACGACGGCGGCGATAACGTCGAGCTCGTAGCCTGTGCCCTGATAGGGCACGGCCAGCGCCACCTGCGAAGTGATGATGACGCCGGCGAGCGCGGCGCAGGCCCCTGATATGGCATAGGTCGCGGTGCGGATCGCGGCCAGCGGCACAGCGCAGAGGCGCGCCGCCGCCTGGTTGCCGCCAAGCGCATGGATCGAGCGGCCGATCGTCGTCCGCCGCTCCATCAGCCAGAGCACGGCGAAGAGCGCCGCGAAAACGATCACCGAGATCGGGATGTGCCAAAGATGGCCGCGGCCGAGCTGGAGGAAGCCCGACCCGTCCGGAATATTGACGTTGTACTGGTTGGAGATGATGTAGACGACGCCGCGGACCACGCTCAGCATGGCGAGCGTGGTGATGAAGGCGTCGATCTTCAGGCGCGTGATGATCAGGCCGTTGACCAGGCCGACGACGAGCCCCGACAGCGTGCCGAGGACGATCGCGACGAGCGGGCTCGCGCCGAGGTCGGCGATCGCCATCGCCGAGACCATGCCGCCGAGACCAAGCACCGAGCCGACCGAGACGTCGATGCCGCCGGCGAGGATGACCAGTGTCTCGCCGAGCGCCATGATGCCGATTGTCGAGGTCTGCTGAAGAATGTTGATGAAATTGCTGACGGTGAGGAAGGCCGGCGACAGCAGCGAGAAGGCAATGACGAGAATGGCGAGCGCCGCGTAGAAGCCATAGCGCGAAAGCAGGACGGCCGGCGTGGTGCGGGCGCCGCGGAGACGGGCGACGGCTTCGGCGGCCTGGCTCATGCCGCACCGCCGGTGGCGGCATCGAGGAGCACCTCCTCGCTGGCCTTGGCCCTGTCGACCTCGAGCACCATCCGGCCGTCCCGCATCACCAGGATGCGGTCGCTGATCCGGAGCACCTCCGGCAGGTAGGAGGAGACGACGACGACCGCGGTGCCGGACTTCGCAAGATCATCGATGACGCGGTAGATCTCCTCGCGGGCGCCGACGTCGACGCCGTGGGTCGGCTCGTCGATGAGGAGCAGCTTCGGTTCCTTCACCAGCCACTTCGCCAGCACCACCTTTTGCTGGTTGCCGCCGGAGAGATGGTTGGTCCGCCAGCGCGGGATCGGCGGGTCGATCCGGAGCTGTCCGACCATGCGTTCGGCGAGCCGCCCCTCGCGCGCCGAATCGAGCCAGATGCGCCCCGTCGAGACGAGGTCGTAGTTGGGCAGCGACAGGTTCTCGCTGACCGTGAAGTTGGGGACGAGGCCCTCGAGCTTGCGGTCCTCCGGAACGAACCCGACCCCCGCCTTGACCGCGTCGATCGGGGAACGCGGCGAATAGGCCCTGCCGTTCAGCGTCATTTCGCCGTCGTCGATGCGGTCGGCGCCGAAAATGGCGCGGAGCAGCTCGGTCCGGCCCGAACCCACCAATCCGGCAATGCCGACGATCTCGCCGGCGCGGACCGAGAAGCTGATGCCGTCGAGCACGGTTCCGCGCCGAAGCCGGCTGACCGAAAGGACCTCGCCTTCGGCGGCGGCCGCGGCCTGGCGGGCGCGCTCGTCGATGTCGCGCCCGATCATCATCCGGACCAGCGCCGGCCGCGTCACTTCCGAGACCGGCAGCGTCCGTACCAGCCTGCCGTCGCGAAGCACCGTGACCCGGTCGGCGATCTCGAAAATCTCCTCGAGATCGTGGGAGATGTAGATCACCGCGGTGCCGCGGCTCCTGAGGCCGCGGATGATCTCGAAAAGACGCTGGGTCTCCTGATGGGTCAGGGCCGCCGTCGGCTCGTCCATGATCACGACGCGGGCGTCGAAGGCGAGCGCGCGAGCGATATCGACGACCTGCTGGATCGAGGGGCCGAGCTCGCGGACGATCGCGTCGACCGCCGCGGGGCTGCCGAGAAGCGCCCAGATCTGCTCCGCCTTGCGGCGGAGCGCGCCGCGATCGATCAGTCCAAGGAACCGCTGGGTCGGCTCGTGGCCGAGCATGATGTTCTGGGCGACGGTCAGCTCCGGAACGACCGCCCGTTCCTGGTAGATCACCGCAATGCCGTGATCCTGGGCGGCGGCGACGTCGTGCAGGACCGCCGCCTTGCCGTCGATCAGGATCTCGCCGCTGTCGGGCGTCAGCACGCCCGACAGCATCTTGATCAGCGTCGACTTGCCGGCGCCGTTCTCGCCGACGATCGCGTGTACCTCGCCGGCGTGCACGTCGAAATCGACGCTGTCGACGGCGCGCAGTTCGACGAAGGATTTGTCGAGCCCGACCGCCTGGAGCACGGGAACCCCCGGCTGCGCCTCCGGTCGCTGAGCAGCGGGCGCGACCTCGAGCGGTGCGGACGGCGGCGCCCGGTCGACGATCCGCGCCCAGCGGATGCGGCGCGGTCGCATTGATGCCGCGCTGGCTGAGCACATCGAGGCCGACCGCGATCAGGATGATGACGCCGCGGGTGAAGGACTGGTAGTTCGAAGGAACCCCGATCAGCGTCTGCCCCTTGGCGAGCACGGTGATGAACGCTGCGCCGAGGAACGTGCCGATCAGCGTTCCGCGCCCGCCGAAAAGGCTGGCGCCGCCGATGATGACGGCGGCGATCACGTCGAATTCCTCGCCGAGCCCGGCCTCGGGAGCACCGGTCTGGAGGCGAGAGGCGAGGATGACGCCGGCGAGCGCCGAGCAGAAGCCGGCGATGACGTAAGTGGCGACCTGGATGCGGGAGACCCGGATGCGGGTCAGCCGTGCCGCGAGTTCGCTGCCGCCGAGCGCGTAGAGATAGAGACCGAAGCGCGTCCGGCGGAGGATCAGGGTGCCGATGATCAGGAGGACGGCGAAGATCAGGAACGACAGCGGAATGCCGTAGATGTCCTGCTGCCCGAGAATGAGGAAAGTCTCGTCCGAGATCACGGCGCCGAGCAGGTTCTTGGCATCCGTGTGATAGAGCGAGAGGCCGATCCCCCGGATCATGTAAAGCGTCGCGAGTGTCACGATAAAGGCAGAGATGCGGAGCCGCGTGATCAGGAAGCCGTTGACCGCGCCGGCGATGCAGCCGACGAAAAGCGCGATCGGCACCGCAACGAACGGGCTCAGATGCATCAGCCGGATCAGGTCGTCGACGACGATGCCGGCGATCAGCAGGACGGAACCGACCGAGAGGTCGATCCCGCCGCCGATCATCACGAAAGTCTCGCCGATCGCCAGAATGCCGAGGATCGAAAGATCGCGGAGGGCGTCGCTGAGATTGTAGGTGGTGGCGAAGCCCGGCGCCTTCCAGGCGAAGATCGCAATCAGCAGGACGAGAACGATGGCGAGGCCCTGAGTCCGCGCACGCGCGATCGCGGACTCAAGGCGCTTCGTCAGCGACGGCGGAACGACCGCTGCCCCCGCTTCGATCGGGCTGGCCGCCTTGCTGTCGACCATCGGTCCCTGTCGTCAGGCTACGCCGCCGGCCACGGCACCGAGTCGATATTGTCGATCGTGACGTTGTAGGGCGGCAGCTCGATGCGACCGGCCAGGGTGTTGCCCTTGACGCCCGCCGTCATCAGCCAGGCTCCGAGGTTCATCACGGTGTCGGGGACGGCATTCGCGGCGATCGCCGAAACCCCGTCGACCAGGCCGTTCTTGATGCCCTTGAACATGTCGAGTTCGCCGTCGGCGCCCCAGAACTTGATCCCCTCGCGCCGGCCGGCCTCCATGGCCGCCTGGGCCGCGCCGATCGCCATCTCGTCGTTGACGCCGAACACGCCGTTGATCTCCGGCTGGCCCTGCAGGATGGTCTGGAAGACGTCGTGGCCCTTCTTGCGGTCGAAGGCGGCGCTCTGGTCGGCGACGACCACCATGTCGGGATAGTTCTTCAGCTGGTCGGTGAAGCCGGCCATGCGCTGGATGTTGGCGCCGGTGCCCTGCACGCCTTCGATGACGACGATCTTGCCCTTGCCGCCGAGCTGCTTCGCCATGCCGTCGGCGACCTGCACGCCCATCGTGTAATGGCCCATGCCGACGAAGCCGGTGTGGACGGCGGCGACGTCCTGATTGAGGGTGATGACCGGGATGCCAGCCTCCTCGGCCTTCTTCACCACCGGCGTCAATCCGGCGGCGTCGGTCGCCTGAAGCACGATGAAATTGACGCCCTGGCTGATGAAGGCTTCCATCTGGCTGGTCTGCTTCTGGACGTTCCGTTCGCCGTCCTGAACGCTGACATTCATGCCGAAGCCTTCGCCCTGGCGCGCGCACTCGTCGCCCCAGTACTTGATCAGCGGGTGGGAAAGGGTCTCGAGCACGACGCCGACATTCATTCCGTGGGTGTCGGCCATGTCGCCGCTCGGCGCGGCCAGCGCCGACGTGCCCAGGAGGCTGGCGGTGGTGAGGCCGGTTCCGGCGACAAGCGCACCCGTCAGGAACTGGCGACGCTGAACAATGACGCTCATTCGGCTGTCTCCTTCTGGTTATGGACCGTCTGTGACGGCTCGGTAATGGCGGGGAATTCCCGCTGAAGCTCGCGAAGGTGGTCGCGCATGGCATCGGCTGCCGCCTGCGGATCGCGGGCTTCGATGGCGCGAAGCACCTCGTCGTGCCCGCCCTGCTGGCGGTCTCGGAACGCGGCCTCGCGGTTCTGGTCGGCGTCGTCGAGCGATTCGAGGACGTGAAAATAGAGGTTGGACACGGCCTTCAGCATCGACGAGATGACATTGTGATGCGCCGCCTCCGCCACGCCGAGGTGAAACTCGAGGCCGCGCTCTACATATTCCCCCCGCCGCGCTTGGGCGCGCTTGGTCGCCGCTTCCCGAATCCGGGCGAGATCCTCGTGAGTGGCGCGTTCGGCGGCGAGCGCTGCGAGCCGCGGCTCCACCAGGAGGCGCGCCTCGATCAGCTCGCCGAACAAGCGGCGCGGCGGCGTGTCATAGAACTTGAGCGGCGACAGAAGCCACTTTCCCGGCTCGCTCACAAAGAATGTGCCGACCCCATGGCGCACCTCGACAAGGCCCATGGCCTGCAACCCCTGCATCGCCTCGCGAAGCGACGACCGGCCGACGGAGAGCTGCTTGGCAAGTTCGCGTTCAGGTGGAAGCCGGTCGCCGACCTTGAGGCCGCGGCGAACGAATTCGTGCTGAATCTCGGTCATGACGGCATTTGGCAGGGACAGCGGACGGCGCATCACGCTCACCGATCTTTTCGCGATCGAGAGGTCAGACCTCCCAGAGGTTAACCTAGGCTCGCTCCGCAAATCCGGTCAATACGTCGTTTTCCGCACCCGCGTTCGGCGCGACAAGGAGAGATTGCGCGGCGTCCCGTGCCGTCGGATGGACTGCACCGAACCATCGCAGTCAACCAAAACGCGAACTGCCGCGCAAACTAGACGCAAAACGTTAGGGGCTATGGCAGCGGCAGCACGTTGGTGTACTTGACTTGTTCGAGTGCGAAGCTCGATTCGATCGAGGCGATGCCGTCGAGGCGCGTCAGCTTCTGCTTGAGGAAGCGCTCGTAGGATTTGAGGTCCTGGGCCACGACACGAAGCAGATAGTCGCGCGGCCCGGTCATGAGATAGCACTCCAGCACCTCCGGCCACTGGGCGATCGCCTTCGCGAAGGCGTTGAGAGCCTCCTCGCGCTGGCTGGCAAGTTTGATCGACACAAAGACGCTGACCGGCAGGCCGACCGAACGCTGGTTCACCACCGCGACGTAGCGCTCGATGATGCCGGCATCTTCGAGGAGCCCGATCCGCCTCGCGCAAGGCGAAGCCGAAAGCCCGACGTGCTCGGCAAGATCGGCCATGCTGAGCCGGCCTTGCTTCTGAAGAATCGTCAATATCTTGCGGTCGATCGCGTCGATCTTGTGAGAAGCCATGCCTTTCGCCCCGAATTTTGCTGGAATCAACTAATCTTCACCCAGTTTACCGCTCACATTGGCGGGAACCATCCCGGCGCATGGGGTATCGTCATCGGATCCACGGAGCGCGCTATGGCGAACCGGCTGAAGATCCTCTCGAACTCGAACGCAAGGTGCTGTGGCTGTCCTCGTGGATGATCCACAACGCCAACCACCTCCGCGAGAACGCGGACGGCCTCAAGGTCGGCGGTCACCAGGCGTCGTCGGCCTCGGTCGCGACCATCATGACGGCGCTCTATTTCGCGATGCTCAAGCCCGAAGACCGCGTCGCGGTGAAGCCGCATGCCGGCCCGATCTTCCATGCGATCCAGTATCTTCTCGGCAACCAGAGCCAGGAGAAGCTTGCCAATTTCCGCGGCTACAAGGGCGTCCAGAGCTATCCGTCCCGGACCAAGGACGCCGACGACGTCGACTTCTCCACCGGATCGGTCGGGCTGGGCGTGGCGCAGACCCTCTTCGCCTCGCTCGTCCAGGATTATGTCCGCGCCAAGGGCGGTCTCAACGATCGTCCCGATGGCCGCATGGTCGCGCTGGTCGGCGATGCCGAGATGGACGAGGGCAATATCTTCGAGGCGCTCCTCGAAGGCTGGAAGCACGGCCTCCGCAATACCTGGTGGATCGTCGACTACAACCGCCAGAGCCTCGACGCGGTCATCCGCGAAGGGCTGTGGTCGCGCTTCGAGGCGATGTTCCGCAATTTCGGCTGGGACGTCGTCATCCTCAAATACGGCTCGCTGCTCGAGGCCGCGTTCGGCGAGCCGGGCGGCGACGCGCTGCGGCGCTGGATCGACGACTGCCCCAACCAGCTCTATTCGGCGCTGACCTTTCAGGGCGGCGCGGCATGGCGGAAGCGGCTCTTGGACGAGATCGGCGACGACGGCGGCGTCGGCGCGCTGATCGGGCGGCGATCGGACGCCGAGCTGGCGCGGCTGATGACCAATCTCGGCGGACATGACCTTCCGACGCTGCTCGACGCATTCGCGGGGCCGCCGGCCATGACCGGCCGGTCTGCTTCATCGCCTACACCATCAAGGGCTTCGGCCTGCCCTTCGCCGGCCACAAGGACAACCACGCCGGACTGATGACCTCGGCGCAGATGGACGAATTCCGGCGCGGGATGAATGTCCGCGAAGGGCATGAATGGGACCCCTTCGAGGGCCTCGCCATCCCGGCCGGCACGCTCACCAAATTCCTCGCTCACGTGCCGTTCAACCGCCAAGGCTTGCGCCGGCTCGAGGCCGAGCCCGTCCCGGTTCCCGCTCGCCTTGCCGCGCCCGCCGTGCGGGTCATCTCGACGCAGGCCGGCTTCGGCCGGATTCTCGACGAGATCGCCCGCGCCGGCGGTTCGCTCGCCGACGCCATCGTCACCGCCTCGCCCGACGTCACCGTCTCGACCAATGTCGGACCATGGGTCAACCGCCGCGGGCTCTATGCGCGCGACAGCCTCGCCGACACGTTCCGCGAGGAGCGGATCGCCTCGACCCAGAAATGGGACGCCGGTCCGAAGGGACAGCATATCGAACTCGGCATCGCCGAGATGAATCTCTTCCTCCTCCTCTCGGCGCTCGGCCTCAGCCATTCGCTCTTCGGCCGCCGCCTGCTGCCCGTCGGGACCCTCTACGATCCCTTCATCCAGCGCGGCCTCGATGCGTTGAACTATGCGTGCTACCAGGATGCCCGCTTCCTGCTCGTGGCGACGCCGTCCGGCGTCACGCTCGCGCCGGAAGGCGGCGCCCATCAGTCGATCGGCACGCCGCTGATCGGCATCGCCCAGGACGGCCTCGCCGCCTTTGAGCCGGCCTATATCGACGAGCTCGCGATCATCATGCGCTGGGCGTTCGACTATCTACAGCGGAGCGGCGAGGGCGAGGCCTCGGAACGGACATGGCTCCGCGACGAGACCGGCGGTTCGGTCTATCTCCGGCTGTCGACCCGGCCGATCGAGCAGATTCCGCGCGACACCGGCGAGGCGTTCGAGAGTGACGTTCTCGACGGCGCCTACTGGATCAGGCGGCCCGGGCCGAACGCCGAGATCGTCGTCGCCTATACCGGAGCGGTGGCGCCCGAGGCGATCGAAGCGGTCGGCCTGATGGCCGAGGACCGGCGTGACGTCGGCCTCCTCGCCGTGACCTCGGCCGACCGGCTCAACGCCGGCTGGACGGCCGCGGCGCGCGCCCGCGAGCGCGGCCTCGTCAAGGCGCGGAGCCACATCGAACGGCTGCTCGCGGCGGTGCCGCCCCATTGCAGCATCGTGACGGTGGCGGACGGCCATCCGGCGGGGCTGGGCTGGCTGGGCTCGGTGATCGGCCACCGCACCCGCGCCCTCGGCGTCGAGCACTTCGGACAGACCGGAACCATAGCCGACCTCTATCGCCACTACGGCATCGATGCCCAGGCGATCGTCGCTGCCGCGCAGGCGATCGCTCCCGGCCGCCCGATCCGCCACCTTCGGGCGCTTCCGTAGCCCGGTCCGCCGGCGGCGCTTTGCGATATCACGCCTGTCCGCCGCGCCGGCGGAAGTAGAGCGTCTTGGCGACCTCGGTCGCCGCGACATAGCCGACGACGATCAGCACCGAGGTGGCGAGAAGCGGGAAAGGCAGCGGGACCAAATCGAGGATGGCGGCGAGCCCGTCCGTGAAGGGCAGGACCAACGCGACGAGGGTCACGGCGATCGTGGTCCACAGCACCAGACGGCCGACGCAACTCCTGAACATCGGCCGCGTCGTCCGGAGGACCAGGACGACGGCGAGTTCGGTCAGGAGCGAAACCAGGAACCAGGAGGTGCGGAACGTCGCGACATCGGCGTGGAAGACATAAAGCAGCGCCGCGAAAGTCAGCGCGTCGAAGACCGAGCTGACCAGGCCGAACACAATCATGAAGCGCCTCAATCCGGCGATGCTCCAGCCCTGGGCGCGCTCGATCCGCTCGGGGTCGACGTCGTCGCCGGCAATCGTCAGGAGCGGCAGGTCGGAGAGGAAGTTGTTGAGCAGAACCTGCGTCGCCGTAAGCGGCAGGAAGGGCAGGAGCGGCGTCGCCAGCGCCATGCTGACCATGTTGCCGAAATTGGCGCTGATCGTGATCGAGATATATTTGAGCGTATTGGCAAGCGTCCGCCGTCCCTGCTCGACGCCGCGGCGGAGCACGTCGAGATCGGGGCGGAGGATGACGATATCGGCGCTCTCGCGGGCGACGTCGACGGCGCTGTCCACCGAGATGCCGACGTCGGCAGCGTAAAGCGCCGGGGCATCGTTGATGCCGTCACCGAGATAGCCGACGGCGTGCCCGGTCCGCTGCAAGGCGCGGACAATCCGTTCCTTCTGTTGCGGGTCGACCTCCGCGAACACCGCGGTCTGCCCGGCATGATACCAGAGCGACTCGTCGCGCATCTCCGCGAGTTCCGCGCCGGTGAGCGCGGCGGCCGCGTCAAGGCCGACCGATCTCGCGATATGGGCGGCGACATAGCGGTTGTCGCCGGTGATGATCTTCACCGCGATGCCGAGCCTGGCGAGTTCGGCGATCGCCTTCTCCGCCTCGGGCTTCACCGGGTCGAGGAAGAGCAGGAAGCCGACAAACGTCATGCCGGCCTCGTCGTCGCGGTCGTAGTCAGGCTTCGGCGCAGATTTCTTCACTGCGACGGCGAGAACCCGAAAGCCCTCGGGTTCCTTGCCCGGCATAGTAGGCGTCGAGGCGCTCGCGGATCGCCGGATCGAGCGGCATGGCGGCGGCGCCTGCGACGACGGACGTGCAGATCGCGAGGACGTCGGTGAAGGCGCCCTTGGTGACGATCCAGCGCTCCTCCTCCCCCTCGTGCGCGACGACGATGGTGAGGCGCTTCCGCAGGAAGTCGTAGGGAATCTCGTCGAGCTTGGTAAACCCCTCGATGTTCAGGCCGGCCGCCTCGCCGGCCTCGACGATGGCCGCGTCGAGCGGGTTTTCGATGCCCGTCTCGAAGGCGGCGTTGAGGAAGGCGAGCCGGCGGGTCTCGGACGAGTCCGTGCCATCGGGGTCAACGGCCGCGGCGAGCGAAACTACGCCCTCGGTGATGGTTCCGGTCTTGTCCGTGCACAGCACGTCCATGCTGCCGAGATTCTCAATCGCCTGCAGGCGTCGCACGATGACGCCGCTCGCCGCCATCAACCGCGCGCCGGCGGCAAGCGTGACGCTGACGATCGCGGGAAGCAGCTCAGGAGTGAGGCCGACGGCGAGGGCCACGGCGAAGAGGAGCAACTCGATCGGCGGGCGCCCGAGCGCGACATTGACCGTCATGACGAAGAGAAGCATCACGACCATCACACGAAACATCAGGCCGCCGAATTGCCGGAGGCCGCGCGCGAACTCGCTCTCCGGCTCACGGCGGGTGAGACTGGCAGCGATTGCCGCATAGGCGGTCGAAGCGCCCGTCTTCGTTACGAGGACCGTCGCTTGGCCGCTCCGCACCGAGGTGCCGAGATAGACGGCGTTGCTTCGCTGCGGGATCGAAAGATTGACCGGGACGGGGCTCGGGCGCTTTTCGACGGGAAAGGACTCGCCGGTCAACGCCGAATCGCTCACCAGGAAGTCCTCGGCGTCGAGAACCACGCCGTCCGCGGGAACCAGGCTGCCGGCCGAGAGGAGGACCAGGTCGCCCGGAACCACGGTGCTCGCCGCGATGGTCTCGATCTTGCCGTTCCGGCGCACCTTGCACTTGAGCGCGAGACTCTGTCTGAGCTTGGCGACCGCTTCCGAGGCCCGATACTCCTGGAAAAAGCCGAGAAGTGCGCTTCCCAGCACGATCGCCAGAACCAGCCAGGCGTCGATCCATTGTCCGGCAAGCAGCGAGAAGACCGCGCCGGCGACGAGTATGAGGACGAGCGGATTCCGGAACTGCGAGGCCAGCAGCTTCAGCGCCGATGCTTGTCGCCCGTCGCCGACGGCATTGTCGCCATAGCGGTCAAGCCGCGCCGCGGCCTCAGCCGAAGTCAGCCCGTTTGGGCCAGCGCCGAGAGCCGAGCGGAGATCGTCGGGATCCCGGCTCCAATCGGGGGTGTCGAGGGTAGCCGGCGGGCTTGGCCTATCCATTTTCGCGAGGCGGTTTGGGCGCCGCGCCTGGAAAGCGCGACGGGCCATAGCTTTGGCCACGCGATTGGACAGCCCGCCTTGCGCCTGATCAAGAGAAACAGCGCCGCGGCAAACCTGCCGCGGGTGCCGACCCGCTCAGTTTTCCGAATCAGATCCGCGTGCGCGGTTCAAGCCGGATATCGATCGGACTGCCGGTGCGGAGCGCCTCGAGACAGGAGGCCGCGATCGCCGTGGCCGCATAGCCGTCATAGGCGCTGGCGCCCACGGCGCCGCCCGTCCCGATCGCATCGATCCAGCCCTGCAGCTCATTCCGGTAGGCGGCCGCGAACCGGGCGCGCCAGTCGCCGGGATGGGCTATCCCCTCGTGGCCGGCCTCGCGGAGCAGGAGTTCGCTCGGCGGCATCAGGGAAACCGTGCCCTTTTCCCCAACCAGCTCGGCGCGCACGTCGTAGCCGTATTGCGCGTTGGCGAAGACCTCGGTGTCGACCACCGTGCCCTGCTTCATCGTAAGGATGAGAATCGAGTGGATCGCGAATCTTCGTGAGACTGCTCGACCGTGGGGTCACCACCAGCGACGTCGCGACCTCGTCGTCGAGCAGCCAGCGGGCGATGTCGATCTCGTGCACCGCGGAGTTGGCGATCAGGCCCTCCGATGTCGTGTAGGCCGCCGCCTGGGCGTTGCGGTGGATGCAATGGAAGATAAGCGGCGCGCCCAGCCGCCCTTCCGACAGCGCGCGCTTCATGGCGACGTAGCCCGGATCGAAGCGGCGCATGAAGCCGACCTGGACAAGGCGCCGGCCGATGCCGGTTTCGCGCCGCACGATCTCAAGGCAGGCTTCGACGGTGGTCGCGAGCGGCTTTTCGCAGAGCACCGGCTTGCCGGCCTCGAGGCAGGCTAGAACCAGAGCCTGGTGGGTTTCGTCCGGCGAGGCGACCAGGACGGCGTCGACCGAGGGGTCGGAGATCACCGCCTCGGCGCGGGCGTGGCTTCGGCTGATGCCGCGGCTTTCGGCGACCGCCTTGCGGCGCCCCTCGTCCGGGTCGGATACGGCCACCAGCTCCGCTCCCGCGACGCTTGTCGCAAGAATCCGCGCATGGTCGGCTCCCATGATGCCGGCCCCGATCAGTCCAACACGAATCGTCATGATGCCTCGACAGGATGGTTAGTGAGATGGAGTCCACACGGTGGTCGAATCCGGAAGCTCAGGATGACTGTGCGCCTGACGGCGCGTCAAGTTCAGTCGGCGCCCCGCCGCGACCCGCGAACCCGCCGAAACCTTGAACTTTCTGATGGAAATCCCTCACGGCGGCACTTGCTCCGGACAGGGACGGCGATTGACACTATATTGACGATCGGCGCGCCTCTGGGCCAGCGCGCCGAGGCGATGGATACCGGCGCCGCCGGGAGGAATCACGATGAACGTCGAAATCACGCGCAGGGACTATAGCCTTGTCGGGCTCGACACCAAGCGGGCCGAGGAAATGGGTCTGGCGACGGCGGAGTGGTACCACACGCCGATCCCGCGAAAGCGCCTGAAGGAGCTGATGCAGCGCTCCGACGAGCGCGCCATCCGCGACACCATCATCTGGATCGGAGCCTTCATCGTCACCGGCCTCGGCGGGTTTTTCACCTGGGGCACATGGTGGGCGGTGCCGTTCTTCATCGCTTATGGTGCGCTCTACGGATCGTCCACCGACTCACGCTGGCACGAATGCGGCCACCGTACCGCCTTCCGCACCAAGTGGATGAACGACGTCATCTACCAGATCGCGTCTTTCATGGTGCTTCGCGAGCCGGAGGTCTGGCGCTGGAGCCATACCCGCCACCACACCGACACGATCATCGTCGGACGCGATCCGGAGATCGCGGTGCCGCGGCCGCCGAAGCTCTGGGAGATCGCGCTGAGCTATTTCGGCATCATGCAGGCGAAGGTCTATTTCCATAAGATCTTCCTGCATTCGGCTGGCCGACTCAGCGCCGAGGAGAAGACCTTCATTCCGGAATCGGAGTGGGGGACGGTGTTCATGACCGCCCGCATCCATGTCGCGATCTACGTGGCGGTGATCGCGCTGTCGCTGGCGACCTGGAGCATCATGCCGCTCATGTATGTCGGCCTGCCCTCCTTCTACGGCGCCTGGCTTTATCTCACCACCGGGATGACGCAGCATGCCGGCCTTGCCGAGGACGTGCTCGACCACCGGCTCAACTGCCGCACCGTCTACATGAACCCGATCGTGCGGTTCCTCTACTGGAACATGAACTACCACGTCGAACATCACATGTTCCCGATGGTCCCCTACTACAATCTCCCGGCGCTGCACGCCGAGATGAAGTCCGACACGCCGACCCCCTATCGCGGGTTCTGGGACGCCTACAAGGAGATCATCCCCGCGGTGCTGAGGCAGACCTGGGAGCCGAATTTCTACGTCAAGCGTCAGCTGCCTCCGACGGCGCATGCCTTCACGCCGTCGATGGCGCCCGCCGCGGAATAGGCCGGCTGGCCCTCATGCGACGCGCCGCGGTGCACGGAGTTTCGGCCGTGGCGCTTCCATCCTGAAGGCACCGTCGATGGCGCGGCCGGCGGGCATGGTGATCCTTGGAGCGGGCCACGCGGGCGGCCGCGCGGCCAATGGGCTGCGCGAGGCCGGCTGGAAGGGACCGATTGCGCTGATCGGGGCCGAGCCGCATCCGCCCTATGAACGGCCGCCGCTCTCGAAGGGGCTCTTGACCGGCGACAAGACGCTCGCCGATTGCAGCCTGTATTCGGCCGATACATATGCCCAGCGCGACATCCGAATAATCACCGGGACCCCGGCGCTCGCCGTGCGCCGTGAGGCGCATGAGGTCGTTCTCGGCAGCGGTGACCTCGTTCCCTACGACAAGCTCCTCTTTGCCACCGGCGCCGAGCCGCATCGGCTGAGGGTTCCCGGGAACGGCCTCGACGGCATCCACGTCCTGCGCGCCGCCGCCGACGCGCTTTTGCTCCAGGCCTCGCTCGTCCCGGGGCGGCGCATCGCCGTCGTCGGGGGCGGCTTCATCGGGCTCGAGGTGGCGGCGAGCGCGGTCGCCCGCGGCTGCGAGGTGGTGGTCGTCGAGGCGGGACCGCGGCTGATGATGCGGACCGTTCCCTCGCCGATCGAGGAGCGGATGCGGCTTCGGCACGATGCCGCCGGGGTCGACCTCAGGCTGGGGCGAAAAGTCGTCGGATTCACCGGCGGCGAGGGCCGGGTCTCGGGCCTCGTCCTCGATGACGGCAGCGAGGTTGCCTGCGACGTCGCGCTGGTTTCGATCGGCGTTGCGCCACGCGTCGATCTTGCCCGCGCCGCCGGCCTTGCGATCGACAACGGCATCGCCGTCGACCGGACGCTTCGAACCGAGGACGAGAACATCTTCGCCGCCGGTGATGCGGCGTCGTTTCAGCATGACCTGTTCGGCGGACGTGTCAGGCTCGAAAGCTGGAAGAACGCCGAAGAGCAGGGGCCGCTCGCCGCGCGCAACATGCTCGGCGCCGGCGAGGCGAACAGCACGGCGCCGTGGATGTGGTCCGATCAATACGAGCTGACCATCCAGATCGCCGGTCTGCCGGACCGCGGAGACCGCGTCGTCGAACGCCGGCTCGACGGCGACAGCCTGGTTCTGTTTCATCTCGCCGAGGACGGGCGCATCGTCGGGACGAGCGCCATCGGTCCGAACGGCGCCATCGGCCGGGTGGTCCGTCTCGGGCAGATGATGATCGAGCGCCGCCTCTACCCCGACGAGCGCCGGCTCGCCGATCCTTCCCTCGACCTCAAGACGCTGATGCGCGCCCAAGCCGCCTGAGAAAAGGCGGCCCCGTTTCATTCTCCATCATCGCCGCCCGCGGGAGCACCAGGGAGTCACGCCATGCAGAAATTTCTCGTCTTCCAGGCCCTTTGGGCGATGGAGCGCCGCCATACCGACGGCTTCGAGCGGAGCCTCGAGGAAAACGTCAAGATGATCGCCGAAGCGGGTTTCGACGGCATCAGCGGCGACTGGCGCGACCGCGACAAGTGCCGGCGCATGTCCGAGCTGATGAAGGCAGCATGGGCTAACCGCCGAGGGCCAGTGCTTCCCGCAAACGGTTGACGAACTGAAGCCGGCGCTTGAGAACGCGACCGAGTTTCGCCTGCATCATCTCGACATCCAGCCCGACATCCGGCCGCGGCGGCTGCAGGACTGCATTCCGCTCTTCGAAGGCTGGCGGCGGCTTTCCGAGGAGGTCGATTTCCCGGTCTATATCGAGACCCACCGCGACCGGATGACCACCGACCTCTTCTTCGTGCTCGATCTCCTCGACTGCTTTCCCGACCTCAAACTCCTCGCCGACATGTCGCATTTCCTCGTCGGGCGCGAATTCGCCTGGCCGATCGACGACGTCAACCACGCCTACATTCACCGCGTCCTCGACAATTCGTGGGCCTTCCATGGCCGCGTCGCGAGCCGCGAGCAGGTACAGATCGAGATCTCGTTCCCGCACCACAGGATGTGGCTCGACACCTTCCTCGACTGGTGGGAATACGGCTTCCGGAGCTGGCGAAAGCGGGCGGGGCCGGACGATACCTGCGCCTTCACCTGCGAGCTCGGACCGAAGCCCTACGCCATCACCGGCCCGGACGGCAACGACACCACCGACCGCTGGGCCGAGGCGCTGACGATGAAGGACCTCGTCAAGGCGCGCTGGGCGGCGAGCGGAGCGTAGCTTTGCGATCCTGCGGCAGCGTGTCCGGCGCCCGGGCGCTCTCCTGATAGGAAACCATCAACAAGCGAATGGGCAGGCGCGGGCCTCGCCGCTACAATCCGCGGCGTCAGGCGATGTCTCCGGCAGCGGAGCCCATTCGTGTCCGCGATCGGATTGCCGACGGACTTGCCGTGCGGCGCTCGCGCCTAAGGGAGGGGCGTCTGAACGTACCGCCTTCATCGGAGCCGCCGCCGGACATGTGCTCATGGCGGCCCAGCATGGTCATCACTGCATCCAATGGGAGGAATGCGATGAACGGAACAAGTAAGACACAGGCGATCTCGCGATGCTGCGCGGTTCGGCGCTCGCCACGATCCGCCCTGTTTCGTGATCGGCGCGCCGCAGCCGAGCCAAGCCGAGGACCTGCCGCCGGTCAAGGTGACCTTCATCCAGCACTGCTGCTCGGGCGCCACCTTCTTCCAGCCGATGCAGTTCGGCGCCGAGGAAGCGGCCCGCCTGTTCCACGTCGACCTTACCTATGTCAACGCCGACGGCGACGCCGCCCGCGCCGCGAACCTCATCGAGACCGCGATTGCCGACAAGCAGGACGCCGTGCTCCCGACCATCACGGTTCCGGACGCGCTCGATGCCGCCATCCAGAAGGCGCGCGACGCCGGCCTCGTCGTCATCGCCCAGAACATCGACGATCCCGAGCACGCCAAGGGCAATGCCCGCGAAGCCTTCGTCGGCCAGGACTTCCTCGTCTCCGGCAACATCATCGGCGACGCGGATGATCAAGGAACACGGCCTCAAGGACGGCGACCACTGCCTGCTGCCGGTCGAGTTCCCCGAGCTGACCTACGCCATCGAGCGCGCCCAGGGCGTCCAGTCGGCGCTCGAGCCGGCGGGCGTCACCAGCGAAGTCGATCGGCACCGGCACCGTCGACGGCGAGGCGCACAACATCATCTCGCAGGCGCTTCTCGCCAATCCCGACGATCACCTGCATCATCGGCCTCGGCACGACGCCGACGACCGTGGCGCCGCGACGCTGCCGCCGACGCCGGCCGCGCACGGCATCCCGAATGGCGGCTTCGACACCAACCCGAAGATCATGGACAACATCATCGAACGGCGTGACCACCGCGACCATGGACCAGCAGCCGTTCTGGCAGGGCTTCCTGCCGGTGATGTTCGCCGCCTATGAAGTGCGCTATGGCCTGCATCCGGCCGACTTCAACACCGGCAACAACCTGATCGACAAGTCGAACGGCGACAAGGCGCTGAAGTACGGCGGCACCTACCGCTACCGCCGACGAAGCTCGAGTCCCGCACGACCTCGCCGGACGCGGCCTGCGCCGCGTCCGGCCGATCGCACGGGCAACGATCCGGGGCGTATGAAGACCGCGACGCAGAACGAGCGCGGATCTCGCCGCCACGCGGCGCCCGGCGGCAGGGAAATCCCGTCTGGCACAGCCTGAAGCACTACCAGGCGATCAACATCGTCCTCGTGTTCTGGGCTGCTGCTCGCTCGTCTGCGTCGGCTGGAGCCTGCTCGTTTCCAGACCAGCTCCGCTTCGCCACCGACGGCAATCTCGCAATCCTTGCCCAGCAGATGCCGATCACGGCGATCGCCGCGATCGGCGTCGGCATGCTGATGATCTCCGGCGAGTTCGACATCTCGGTCGCCGGCACCTTCACCCTGGTTCCTTTCATCGTCGCCATCACCTTCGGCAACCTTGGCTGGGCCCTGCTCGCTCGCGCTGCTCGCCGGGCTCGTCGCCGCCATTGCCGTCGGCATCGGTCAACGGACTGCATCACGACGCGGCTCGGCATCCCGTCCTTCATCGCGACGCTCGGCATGATGTTCATCCTGCGCGGCGTCATCCGCTTCGTGTCGATCAACCCGAAGACCAACCAGCCCGACAGCATCGCCTTCTTCCCGCCCGACTGGGTGAAGTCGGTGTTCGCGGGCAACATCGTCGGACCGCTCTATGCCCAGATGGTGTGGCTCGCGATCGTCGCGCTGATCGGGCTACGCTGCTGCTCAACCGTCACCGGTTCGGCAACCATCTCTTCGCCGCCGGCGGCAATCGCGGCATGCCGCGCTCGCGGTCGGCGTCCCGGTCGACCGCGTCAAGATACATCGCCTTCATCATCTGCGCCATGACCGCCGGATTCGCCGGCCTGCTCCAGGCGATCGCGCATCAACGAGATCGAGCCCTCCTTTGCCACCTCGAGCGGCTTCGAGCTGAAGGCGATCGCCGCCGTTGTGGTTGGCGGCGTCAGCCTCTTCGGCGGCCGCGGCGCGATTCTCGGCATGGTCCTCGGCGCAGCCCTCCTCGACATCGTCGACAACCTGCTGGTCCTGATCAACGCGCCCGAGACCGTGTTCAAGGGCTTCCTCGGCGCGATCGTCATCGTCGCCGTCGTCCTCAACACGTTCATCGGCCGGAGGGCAGCGCATGACGTGAGCCCGATGACCGTCGACGCCACGACCCGCGCGGCCAGCGCTATCGTCCGGCGAGCCCGCTGGACGCGGCTCCGCCTCCACCCGGCCGGGCCGGTGGCGATCATGTTCTTCGGCCTGCTCGCCGGCTGCATCATCGCCGGGCTGCTGTTCCCGGCAAGACTTCGTCTTCACTCAGCCCGGCCAACCTGACGCTTCTGCTGCGCGCCATTCCGAGCTTCGGCATCGTCTCGCTCGGGGTCGGGCTGCTGATGATCGCCGGCGAGTTCGACCTCTCGGTCGGCGCGGTCTTCGTCGCCATCCCCTTCGCCATGGCTTCGCCTATTCGCCGCGGGAGTGCCGCTGCCGGTGGCGATCCTCATTCGGTCTGGCGATCGCCGCCGGCATCGGCCTCGCAACGGCCTGATCACGCTCCGCTTCGGCATCCCGTCCTTCATCACCACGCTCGGCATGCTGTTCATCGTCCGGACCGCCGCGCCGTTCATCGTCGGCTACATCGGCGTCAACCGGTCGATCAACTTCAAGCCGCCGGCGATGTTCCGGACGATCCTCGTCGGCAATATCGGTACCGATCCCGGCGCAGTTCATCTGGTTCATCGGTGCTCGCCGTCGTCGCCTACCTCATCCTCAACCGCCATTTCCTCGGCAATCACTTCTTCGCCGCCGGAGGCAACCCCTATGCGGCGCGCTTCACCGGCATCAACGTCTTCCGGACCAAGCTCTTCGCCTTCGTGCTGTCGCTCGGTCTTCGCGGCGATCTCGGGCACTGTTCAGCATCACGCGGCTGCAGACCGCGATGACCAATCCGCAGCTCTCCATCGAGCTCTACGCGGTGGCGATCTGCGTGATCGGCGGCCTGTCGCTGTTCGGCGGGCGCGGCTCGGTGATCGGCATCGTGCTCGGCGCGGCGGTATTTCAGCTTGTCCAGGACGTCATTCTCCTGGCCCACCTGCCGGGCTTCTATCTCGACATGTTCGTCGGCATCATGATCGTGCGTCGGCGTCGTCGTCAACCAGATGGTCCGCCGCAAGTACTGAGCGGCGGCGCGGAAGGGAGCGTCGACCATGGAAGCCGTGGTCATCGTCGAGGTGGAGGAGACGCCGAGCGCGGCCGACAGCGCCGTCCGCTGTTCGAGGCGCGCGGCATCTCGAAATCCTATGGCCACGTCAACGCGCTGATGGACGTCGACTTTCGAGGTCGGGCGAAACGAAGTCGTCGGCCTGCTCGGCGACAACGGCGCCGGCAAATCGACGCTGATCAAGATCCTGTCGGGCGTCGTCAGCCCCGACACCGGCGAGTTCTTCCGCAACGGCGACCTCGGTCGACATCAGCTCGCGTCGGAAGTCGGAAGCCGCCGGCATCCAGACCATCTACCAGGACATCGCGCTGGTCGGCTCGATGTCGATCATGCGCAACATCTTCGCCGGCCGCGAGCCGACCAGCGCCGCTCGGCTTCATGAAGATGCGCGAGATGCGCGACACCACGATGGACATCCTCGACACCTATGTCCGCATCGCCGGCATCACCTCGCCGGACCTTCCGGTCGAGGACCTCTCCGGCGGCCAGGCGCAGGCCGTGGCGATCGCCCGCGCCGTCCATTTCAAGCGCGACATCCTGCTTCTCGACGAGCCGACCAGCGCGCTATCGGTGCGCGAGACCGAGAAGGTGCTCGACGATCATGCGCGAGCTCGCCGAGACCGGCGTCTCCTGCGTCTTCGTCACCCACAACATCTACCACGCCTTCCGGGTCTGCGACCGCTTCGTGGTGATGGCGCATGGCCGGAGCGGTGACCGACGTCGCCAAGGCCGATACCAGCCTCAACGAACTGACCGACATGATCATGACGCACTGACGGACGCGGCGCGGCGAGCCGGTAGCTCGGCGCCGCGCCGCGGCTATTCAGGCGCAGGACCAATCCGGACAAAACCGAATTTCGCGACAGGGAGTAGACCAGAATGGATGTTCGCGCCGCCGTGGCCCACGAGGCCGGCAAGCCGCTTCAGATCGAGACGGTTCAGCTCGACGGGCCGAAGGCCTTCGAGGTGATGGTCGAATTGAAGGCAACCGGCATCTGCCACACCGACGAGTTCACCCTGTCCGGAGCCGATCCGGAGGGCCTGTTTCCCGCCGATCCTCGGCCACGAGGGCGCCGGCGTCGTGGTCGAGGTCGGCGAGGGCGTGACCACCGTCAAGCCGGGGATCACGTCATCCCGCTCTATACGCCCGAATGCCGGCAATGCCCGTCCTGCCTGTCGCGGAAGACCAATCTCTGCACCGCTATCCGCGCCACCCAGGGCCAGGGCCTGATGCCGGACGGCACCTCGCGCTTCTCGATGGGCGGCAAGCCGATCCACCACTACATGGGCTGCTCGACCTTCGCCAATTTCACCGTGCTCCCCGAGATCGCGGTCGCCAAGATCCGCGAGGACGCGCCCTTCGACAAGGTCTGCTACATCGGCTGCGGCGTCACCACCGGCATCGGCGCCGTCCTCAACACCGCCAAGGTCGAGCCGGGGGCAAAGGCGATCGTCTTCGGCCTCGGCGGCATCGGCCTCAACGTCATCCAGGGCCTGAAGCTCGCCGCTGCCGACATGATCATCGGCGTCGACCTCAACCCGACAAGGAAGGAATGGGGCGAGCGCTTCGGCATGACCCATTTCGTCAACCCGAACGAGGTCGGCAAGGACCTCGTCCCCTATCTCGTCAACATGACCAAGAAGGGCGCCGACCAGATCGGCGGCGCCGACTACACCTTCGACTGCACCGGCAACGTTCAGGTCATGCGCCAGGCGCTCGAGGCCTGCCACCGCGGCTGGGGCGACGTCGGTGATCATCGGCGTCGCCCCGTCGGGTGCCGAGATCGCGACCCGGCCGTTCCAGCTCGTCACCGGCCGGGTGTGGAAGGGCACCGCCTTCGGCGGCGCGCGGGGCCGCACCGACGTGCCGAAGATCGTCGACTGGTACATGGACAAGAAGATCGAGATCGATCCGATGATCACCCACACCATGCCGCTCGCCGACATCAACAAGGGCTTCGACCTGATGCACGCTGGCGAGTCGATCCGGAGCGTCGTCATCTACTGACACGGCCGACGGTCGGGGGGCCTGCGCCGAGCCAGCGGGCCCTTCAAGGCTCCGCTCGGATGACGTGACGTCGAGTCGCGTCCTCTAGCCGGGTCTTGAAATGAAGTCTAACCCCTCGACGTCATTCCGGCGAAAGCCGGAATGCATCACTGCCGGACCAACCTGGCCAATCGCCGAGGCTCGCGGTGCGGTTCGCGATGGACCCCGGCTGGAGTTTACCCCCGACTGCGATCGGGGGCCGGGGCGACGGAAGCGTGACGTCCTGGTTGCGCATGCCAGTAACCGAGTGCGTCGAACTTAGACTCGTCACGCTCTAACGCGATGCTGAGGTGCGCGCGAAGTGCGCCCCGAAGCACGCAGAGAAGAAAAGTCATCGCCATCAGGGCGCCCGTTCGGCATCCGTCTCCGCGATCACCCCGTCGATCGCGGCGGTAAGCCGCTCGATGTCCTCCGGGCGCGACAGGCGGTGGTCGCCGTCCTTGACCAGGGTCAGGACGACGTCGTCGCTGGCAAGGCGCGAGACCAGCGCGGCGGCGTGCCGCCAGGGCACGTCGGTGTCCTGAACCCCCTGCAGGATGTGCACCGGACAGCCGGTCTCGATCAGGCGGTCGCCGAAGAGATGCGTCTCGCCGTCCTCGATCAGCGCCCGCGTGATCAGGTAGGGCGCGTCGGAATAGTCGCTCGCGCTCCTCAAGGCGCCCTCGTCGCGGAGCTGCTTCTTCTCCTTGCGGGTCATCTGGTCGAACATCAGCACCCTGGTCATATCGACCGCCGGCGCGATGAGCACCAGCCCTGCCACGCGGCTTTGCCCGGCGCCGACTTCGGCGCGGTGCGCCTCGGTGAGAAGCAAAGCGAGCCAGCCGCCCATCGATGAGCCAACCACGACCTGCCGGCCGCTGGTGCAGCGGTCGAAGACGGCGCGCGCCTCCGCGAGCCAGCGCGAGATCGTGCCCTCGCCGAAGGCGCCTCCGGATGACCCGTGGCCGGAATAGTCGAAGCGGGTGAAGGCGCGGCCGGTGCGCGCCGCATAGGCGTCAAGCGCCTCGGCCTTGCTGCCGCGCATGTCGGAAGCAAATCCGCCGAGCCAGAAGAGACCTGGCTCGTCCCCCGGCCGAACCAGCGCCGCCACCTCGCGCGCGATATCGCCCTCGCCGACGCGAATCGTCTTCAAGGCGGGCTCACTCATTGCGGCGGTCCGGATTGAGGCTGGGCGAGGCGCGCCCTACATGAGCGGCTCGCCGGCGTTTCGCCGGATTGGAATCGGTTGACTTCCTGCCGGGATTGACCGATTCCTGTGGGCATCCGCGCTCGGGGCCTGCTCCGTGAGCGAGATGCTTTGTCACAACCAGAGGAGACTGCCGCCATTCGCCGACCTTACCGAGCACCACCGCCCGCCGCCAAGGAGGGCCCACGCATCAATGAGGAGATCAGGGTCCCCCAGGTCCAGCTGATCGACGACAAGGGAGCGAATCTCGGTACCATACCGACCGACCGCGCCCTGCAACTGGCCGCTGAAGCCGGCCTCGACCTCGTTGAAATCGCTCCCAACTCCGTTCCTCCCGTCACCAAGATCCTCGACTACGGCCGCTTCAAGTACCACGCCCAGAAGAAGGCGGCCGAGGCGCGCAAGAAGCAGAAGACGGTCGAGATCAAGGAAATCAAGATGCGGCCGAACATCGACATCCATGACTACGAGGTGAAGATGCGCTCGGTTCGCCGCTTTTTCGAGGAGGGCGACAAGGTCAAGGTGACGCTGCGCTTCCGCGGCCGCGAGATGGCCCACCAGGAACTCGGCGCGAAGCTCCTCGACCGGGTCAAGGAAGAGACCGCCCCGATCGCCAAGGTCGAAGCGGAGCCGCGGCTCGAGGGCCGCCAGATGACCATGGTGCTGGCGCCGCGGTAACGCGGCGCTTGGTCATCTCAGCGCCGCGAGCGCCCGTCCGCCGGTTTCGCGGATACGGCCCATGATCGTCCGGATTTCGGCGATCAGCTCATCGCGTTCGGCGTCATCCTCGCCGGGCTGCCATTTGTTGAGCACCTTCGCCTTCTCGTAGAACTGCCAGAGCAGCGAGTGGTACTCGACCACGTCGCTCGCCGCTTGCTCGGGCAGGAGGCCGATCCGGCTCTGGTTGGACTTGAAGAATTCCCACGGGAAGCAGTTGCCGGCGATGAAGTGGAGGCTCTGCTCGGGCGTCTCGTGGATGCGCGATTCGGGATGGACGTTCTGGAGACCGACGCGGATCTCGGCGGCGATGCCGACGCGAAGGTCCTTGCGCTCCTGGGTGCGGAACGACCAGCGGCCGGCGAGGTCAAAGACGCCGGTCAAGAGGGCGCCGGCGGCGGCGCCGCTCAGCAAGCCGACGATGAAGGTGGTCGAGTCCACGCTGACGCACTGCCCCGACGTTGCCTGTGACAATCGCCGCAATGCTAGCCGATCCGATCGGCCGGCGGGAGGCCGAGACCGGCGGCCGGAAGAGATGCGGCGCTCACAATTCCCGCTCCGCAAGCTCGCGGAACCCATCCGGAACCGAGCGCGCGATGCCCAAGGCCACCGATCCGTAGCCGACCGCCTCCCAGCCGAAGCGGTCGCGGATGCGGTCAACCGCGCGGTCGGCGATCCACCGCGCCATGCCGCGCCGCGCGCCGGGACGGCGGTTCTCGTCGGCCAGCCCGAGCGGCAATTCGAGCTGCACGAGCGATTGCGCCTCGATGTGCGAGACCGAGATCGCAAGCAGCGAGATCGTCCGCTCCTCGCGGTGGCCGGCGAGCACCTTGCGCACGAGATCCTCGGCGACTTCTGCGAGGATCGCCGTCGCCGAGATCGGCGCAGGCAGCGTGGTCGCGCGGCTGACCGAGCGAAGGTCGGCGAAGCGCACCCGCACCGTCACCGTCCGGCCGGACCGGTCCTTGGCGCGGAGGCGGCTCGCCACGCGGTCGGCGAGATGGCGGAGCGTCGGCCGGAAGACAAGCTCCTCCGCCGGCCGCCGGCCCAGCGCCGACTGCGCCCCGGCCGAATGTGCCCGCCGATCGGTCCTGATTTCGCGGGGATCGCGGTTCCAGGCGAGCGCCGCGAGCTTGTCCCCCGCGGCACGGCCGAGCAGCCGTTCGAGCGCACCGACCGAGGTCTGCGCGAGCTGGCCGATTGTCACGATGCCGGTCTCGGCAAGCCGGTCGCGCGTCACGGGGCCGACGCCCCACATCAGCTCGACCGGGAGGTCATGCAGGAATTCCAGTTCGGCTTCCGGATCGACGACCACCAGGCCGTCGGGCTTGGCGACCTGGGACGCGATCTTGGCGAGGTGCTTGGTGCGCGCCACGCCGACCGAGATCGGCAGGCCAAGCTCCGCCCGGACGCGGGCGCGGATCGCCTTGGCGATCTCGGCCGGCGAGCCGAAGAGGTGGATGCAGCCGGCGACATCGGCAAAGGCTTCGTCGATGGAGATGCGTTCGACCAGCGGCGTGAAATCATTGAGCACCGCGATCGCGGCATCGCCCAGCCGCTGGTAGTCCTTGAAATGGCCACCGACGAAGATGAGACCGGGGCAGAGTTCGCGGGCCCGGCGACCGGGCATGCCGCCGCGGACCCCAAAGGCTTTCGCCTCGTAGGAGGCCGCGAGGACCACCCCGCCGCCGACCGCGATCGGCTTGCCAAGCAACGACGGGTCGAGCAGCTGCTCGACCGAGGCGTAGAAGGCGTCGAGGTCGGCGTGAAGGATGGTCGCGGTCTCATCCGTTCCCGACCGCTCACCCGCTCCGCGTAACACCGGACGACCCGCCATTTTATGGAATCGCTAAGCGTGGAACATAAAGAGAACATCGCCGCGGTCTGTCAAGCGCGATGTAAGGTTCGCGTGACCCCGCTGCGGCGGCTTCGGCGTCGCAATAGCGCAATCCGGCCTTGTAACCGGCCGACGCCATCGCTATAACGCCGCCTTCCGAGCCGCCCGGCTTTGAACGGGCATGCCGTGGCGGCTCCGAAGCTGTCTGAACACGATCGGCCGGATCGAGCGGGTTTCCCGCGAATGGCCGCATGGAGAGCAAAATGCCCAAGATGAAGACCAAGAGCGGCGCCAAGAAGCGATTCAAGGTGACCGCGACGGGAAAGGTGCTGTACGCCCAAAAGGGCAAGCGGCACGGCATGATCAAGCGGACCAACAAGCAGATCCGCAACCTCCGCGGCACGCGGGTGATGTTCAAGTCCGATGGCGAGCGGGTGAAGTCCCACTGGCTCCCGAACGCCGACTGAACCCGCCCGAAGTCAAGGAGATAGCTCATGTCACGCGTCAAACGCGGCGTCCCCGCCCACGCCAAGCACAAGAAGGTGCTGAAGCGCGCCAAGGGTTTCTACGGCCGGCGCAAGAACACCATCCGCACCGCCAAGGCGGCGGTCGACAAGGCCAACCAATATGCCTATCGCGACCGCAAGAACCGCAAGCGGAGCTTCCGCGCCTTGTGGATCCAGCGGATCAATGCCGCCACCCGGGCCGAGGGCCTGACCTACGGCCGATTTATCGACGGCCTCGGCAAGGCCGGGGTCGAAGTCGATCGGAAGGTGCTGGCCGATCTCGCCGTCCGCGAGCCGGCTGCCTTCCAAGCGCTCGTTGCCAAGGCCCAAAGCGCGCTCGCCTGACGCGACGGGCCTTCCGCCGGACGCCCTGGAGCGAATAGGCTCAGCGGACGGCGTGCTCGCGGGATAGACGATTGTGCAAGGCCTGAAGGCGGAGCTGCTCCGCGGATTCTGGTACATGGCGATGCCGGGCGCGAAGCTCGGGCCCGGCAAGCTCGCCCATGTCAAGATGCTCGGTGATCCCGTGCTGGTCGGGCGCGGTCGCGACGGCAAGGTATTTGCCCTCCGCGATATCTGCCCGCATCGCGGCGTGCCGCTGCATCACGGCCGTTTCGACGGCGAGACGATCGAGTGCTGCTACCACGCCTGGCGCTTCGACCGGACGGGCACCTGCGTCGAGGTGCCGTCGCTGACGGCGGACCAGAAGATCGATTTGAGCAAGATCCGCTGCGGCTCCTATCCTTGCATCGAGCGGAACGGCATCGTCTGGGTCTATTTCGCGCGCAAGGACGAGACGCCCGCCGGACCGACCGCCGAGCCGATCGCGGTGCCGCTGTTCCCGGCGGAGCGGGGACCGGCGATGCATGTCGACCTGATCTTCCCCTGCTCGATCGACCATACCACCTATGGCCTGATGGACCCGGCGCATGTCGCCTATGTCCACACCTCGCGCTGGTTCCGGGCAAAGACCCGCACCGTCAAGGAGAAGGTCAAGGACTTCGAGCCCAACGGCCTCGGCTTCAAGATGGCGCAGCACGTCGTGCCGAAAAGCCAGACCTTCTACCGGGTGCTCGGCAAAGAGGTCACCGCCGACATCAGCTATCACCTCCCCGGCGTACGCATCGAGGAACTCCATGGCGACCGGCACAGCGTCGTCGGACTGACGGCGCTGACGCCGATCACCGACGAGGAGACGATGTTCCACCAGATGTTCTTCGCCACGATGGGCTGGGTGAAGGCACTCCGGCCGATCGCCGCCTATATGTCGCGCATCTTCCTCAACCAGGATCGCGACGTAGCGGTGATGCAGAAGGAGGGGCTGCAATACGAGCCCAAGCTGATGCTGGTCAACGACGCCAATACCCAGGCCCGGTGGTGGATGCACCTCAAGGACGAATGGGTGAATTCGGCGAAAGAGGGCCGTCCCTTCCAGAATCCGCTGAAACCGAAGACGCTCAGATTCATGAGCTGAGGGGGATGAGGACTGTGCGGTTCCTTCCTATTCTCTGCCCTCCCCGTCATTCCGGCGAAAGCCGGAATCCATCACCGGCAGCGCAGTGTGGTCGGTTGTCTGAGCCGGTGGTGAGGCTTGCGATGGACCCCGGCTTTCGCCGGGGTGACGTCGTGGGTGGCCTTGCGCCTGCGGAACAATTCAACCGGCGGATCGGACGTCTCTAAGCATGAACACCATCGTCAAGCCCGATCTCGTGGCTCTGGAGCGTGACATCCTCGGCCGCATCGAAGCGGCCGGGGACGAACCGTCGCTCGAGGCCGAACGCGTCGCCGCCCTTGGCAAGAAGGGCGCCGTGTCGGAGCTGCTCAAGGGCCTCGGCCGGATGACGCCGGAAGAGCGCCAGGTGATGGGACCGGCGCTGAATGGCCTCAAGGACCGCATCGCGGAGACGATCACGGCGCGGCGCGCCGTGCTGAAGCAGGCCGAGCTTGCGACCCGGCTCGAAGCCGAACGCGTCGACGTCACCTTGCCGGTCCGCCCATCGCCGCTGGAAACCGGGCGCATCCATCCGGTCAGCCAGGTGATCGACGAGGTCACCGCGATCTTCGCCGACCTCGGCTTCCGGGTCGCCGAGGGACCGGACATCGAGACCGACTACTACAATTTCACTGCGCTCAACTTTCCAGTCGGTCATCCGGCGCGGGAAATGCACGACACCTTCTTCTTCAACCCGCACCCCGACGGCGAGCGTATGCTTCTCCGCACCCACACGTCGCCCGTGCAGATCCGGACGATGGAGACGGTGAAGCCGCCGATCCGCGTCATCATCCCGGGCCGCACCTACCGCATGGATTCCGACCAGACGCACACCCCGATGTTCCACCAGGTCGAAGGGCTGGTGATCGACGAGGACAGCCATGTCGGCACCATGCGCTGGGTGCTCGAGGAATTCTGCAAGGCCTTCTTCGAGGTCTCAGAGGTGCAAATGCGCTTCCGGCCGTCCTACTTTCCGTTCACCGAACCGTCGATGGAGGTCGACATCCGTTGCCGGCGGGTGGGCAACGAGATCCGCTTCGGCGAGGGCGACGACTGGCTGGAGATTCTCGGCTGCGGCATGGTCCATCCCAACGTCATCCGCGCCGGCGGCCTCGACCCCGACCGCTACCAGGGCTTTGCCTGGGGCATGGGGATCGACCGCATCGCCATGCTCAAATACGGCATGCCCGATCTCCGCGCCTTCTTCGACGCCGATATCCGCTGGCTCAACCACTATGGCTTCCGCCCGCTGGATATTCCGACGCTGGTCGGGGGGGTGTCTGGTTAGGCCGATGGAACAGGGTCACAGTCTCGGTTCATACGCCGTCGAGCGGCTAGTTCCCTTTGCCGGCGGCTTCAACAAAGGAGGCGCACTGTGATGCACCTACGGGTAGAGACGTTGACCGAAGCAGAGGCCCATCGCCTCGCAGCTCCGATTCTGGCGAAGCGGTTTGAACGGTTTGGCTTCGACCGATTGGAGGTCACGGATGAGCATGACTTCGATGGCGATCCCATCCTTCGGATGATCGTGTACGTCCGAGATCGCGTTCCAACTGAAGAACTGGTTGACGCGATCGATGAAGTTCGCACTGCATTGCTCGAGGCAGGCGAGGACCGATTTGTTTCGCTACGCACGGCGTCGCCCGATGACGACGAGATCGAAGAAGACGTTGAGGACTAAATGCCTTCGTTGACAATGGTGTCGCGCCTCCTGGATGCTGCTGACACATTGATGAAGGAAGGGCGGCGAAGCACAGCGTTCAGGCGCAGAGCCGTCAGCACGGCGTACTATGCGGTATTCCATGCCATCTCAAAATTGTGCGCGGATAGCTTGCTGCCATCAGCCAAACGCGACGCGGACGAGTACGTCCGGACCTATCGAGCGCTAGACCACGGTCCGATGAAGAACGCGTTCGAGCAGGACCCTCTTAAGGAACATAAGACCTTGCGAAAGGTTGGTCTTGAGTTCGTCGAGCTATATGACGCGCGTCAACGCGCCGACTACTTCCCGCCCGTGGTCGGTGTGTTCTCCCCTAAGGAAGCTCAGGAGCTTATCGAGCGGGCTCGCCACACGGTTGCGGAGCTCGAAACTTTGAATGAAAGCGACCGCCTTACTCTGGCAACCTGCCTGCTCTTTGCAAAGAGAAGACGATGAAGTTCCCCCTGGCCGGGCTCAAGGAGCATCTCGACACTTCTACCATCACCGAGCGGTCTCCCGGAAACGGACGCCTGTGAGCCCGATCCGCCACGCCGATCGCATCCTGTACAACTGGGTGATCCGCAGCTGGCCGCGTGAGCGGGTCGAGAAATATGTTGAATTGCTCCGCGCCAGCAACGACGCGACCGCCCTGCCTGCCGTCGTCTTTCGCAACTTCGAGAGCATCGACGCCAAGGCCGCGGCGCTGCTTACCCATACCTCGATGATGGTCGCCGCGCTCGGCGTGATCAGCACAGTGGTGGCCGAGGACCATGCCCAGGAAGCCGTGATCATCCTCGAGATTCTCGGTCTACCTGGTAATCTCGATTCTTTGCCTCCGCTGCATATCGCTCTTCCATGAGCCCTCGGAGTTTCCGCCGGAGGCGCTCACCGAGGTGGCCCGCGACGAACTGATCCTCCGTCGCGCCCTGTTCACCCTCTGCAACCGCGCCACGATCTATCTCACCACGGTCGTCCTCATCTCCCTGCCGATCCTCTTCATCGTCCCGTGAGCGCCCGATGAAATTCACCATCTCCTGGCTCAAGCAGCATCTCGACACCATCGCTACGGCCGACGGCATCGCCGATCGCCTCACCATGATCGGCCTCGAGGTCGAATTGGTCGAGGACCCCGCCAGGCACTTTGCGCCGTTCAAAATCGCGCGGGTCATTTCCGCCGAGAAGCACCCGAATGCCGACCGGCTCCGGGTCTGTATGGTCGATCCGGGCGACGGGGCGACTATACAGGTCGTCTGCGGCGCGCCCAATGCGCGGGCCGGCATACTCGGCGTCTTTGCGCCCGCCGGCGCCTACATCCCCGGCACCGGGGCCCAGCTCGAAAGAGGCGTGATCCGCGGCGTCGAATTGAATGGAATGCTGTTGTCGGAGCGCGAGCTCGGCATTTCCGACGCGCATGAAGGCATCGTCGATCTTCCGGCCGACGCCCCGGTCGGCGCAGCCTACGCCGAATGGGCGGGGCTCACCGACGCCGTCATCGACGTCAACGTCACCGCTAATCGCGGCGACGCGCTTGGCGTCGCCGGAATCGCCCGCGACCTCGCCGCCGCCGGCGAGGGCAGGCTGATCGAGTTGCCGGTCGAGCCGGTCGAGGGGAACGGTCCGTGCCCGGTGAAGGTGACCCTCGACTTCGGCGACACGCCTTCGCTTTGCCCGGCCTTCGGTCTCCGCCTCGTGCGCGGCGTCAAGAACGGGCCGTCGCCGGAATGGCTGCAGCGGCGGCTTCGCTCGATCGGCCTTCGCCCGATCAATGCGCTGGTCGACATCACCAACTTCGTCACCTATGACCGCTGCCGCCCGCTCCACGTTTTCGACGCGGCGAAGGTCAAGGGGGACCTCGTCGTCCGGCGGGCGCAGGAGGGCGAAAGCGTACATGCCCTCGACGGCAAGACCTACGCGCTCGACCCGGACATCTGCGTCATCGCCGATGAGGCGGGAGTCGAATCGATCGCCGGCATCATGGGCGGGGAAGCGAGCGGCTGCACCGAGGCGACCAGCGACGTGCTGATCGAATTGGCGCTGTGGGAGCCGCTCAACATTGCCCGGACCGGGCGGAGGCTCGGCATCCAGTCCGACGCCCGCCACCGTTTCGAGCGCGGCGTCGATCCGGCCTTCATGGTGCCCGGACTGGAGCTCGCCACGCGAATGGTGCTCGACCTTTGCGGCGGCGCGGCGAGCGATATCTTCGTCGCGGGCGAGGTGCCGGAGCCGAGGACCGTCATCGATTTCCCGGTGTCGGAGATCAAGCGGCTCGCCGGCATCGACCCGTCGGTGAGCGACGTCATCGCCGTCCTCGAAGCGCTCGGCTTCGACTGCCGGCCGCACCGGACGACCGGCGAGATCGTCGTCACCGTGCCGAGCTGGCGTCCGGACGTGACGATGAAGGCCGACCTCGTCGAGGAGGTCGTGCGCATCGTCGGCGTCGACCGCGTCCCGCCGGCGCCGCTCAAGCGATCGCCGGGTGTGCTGAAACCTGTGCTGACGCCGATACAGCAGCGGACACGGAAGGCGAAACGTGCGCTTGCCGCCCGCGGACTGGTCGAGGCGGTGACCTGGTCGTTCATCGCCAAACCGACCGCCGAGGTCTTCGGCGGCGGCGCGCCGGAGCTCGCGCTCGCCAATCCTATCGCCGCCGACATGTCCGACATGCGGCCGAGCCTGCTTCCCGGCCTGATCGCCGCCGCGCAGCGCAACGCCGACCGCGGCTTCGATGATCTCGCCCTGTTCGAAGTCGGACAGGTCTATCGCGGCGACCGGCCGGCGGATCAGATGGTGGCGGCAAGCGGCATCCGGCGCGGCACCGCGGCGGTCGCCGGGAGCGGCCGCCACTGGTCGGCGAAGGCGGAACCCGTCACGGTTTTCGACGCCAAGGCGGATGCGCTCGCGGTTCTCGATGGGCTCGGCCTGTCTTCGGACCGGGTGCAGGTCGTCGCCGAGGCCCCGGCGTGGTTTCACCCTGGCCGTTCAGGCACTATCCGGCTCGGACCGAAAAACGTCATCGGCGCCTTCGGCGAGTTCCATCCGAAGACGCTGGAGCTCCTCGACGCGGATGGCCCCCTCGCCGGATTCGAGCTCATCCTCGATGCGATCCCGACACCGCGGGCGAAGCCGACCAGGACGCGGCCGCCGCTTGCCCTGTCGGGGCTGCAGCCGGTCCGGCGCGACTTCGCCTTCGTCCTCGACCGGTCGGTCGAGGCGGCGCGGGTGGTGCGGGCCGCGGAGGGCGCCGACAAGGCGCTCGTCTCCGGCGTGACCGTGTTCGACCTCTTCGAAAGCGACTCGATCGGGCCGGGCAAGAAATCCCTCGGCATCGAAGTGACGCTTCAACCGAGGGACCGTACGCTGACCGACGAGGAAATCGACGCAGTGGCGCGGAGGATCGTGGCCGCGGTCGAAAAGGCCACCGGCGGCAGCCTCCGCACCTGACGCTTCGCGCGTCCGGGCGCGTCCTCGTGGGATCGTCACTTTGGCGTCGTCCGCTTCGGCGGCTTCTTCCGCCGCGCGTCGGCCAAAGCCCGCTCGGCGCCCTCGCCGAAATAGAAGCGGCCGAACTCCGCCTTGGCGATGGCGCGGGCAAAGTCGCGGCGGGCCTTGGCATCGTCCCGCTCCAAGCCGGGCGGGGCCTCGCCGCCCGGTCGCTTCCGTTCGCGGTCTTCCGTCATGTCGCTCTCCCTGGTGCGGCCCGAAGCGGGCGTCGGCCAGAGGGCGGAATGCGGACGCACTTCGCCTGTCCGGCCGTTCTACCAGAAAGTGAGGGGAAGCTAACGCATGCCGGTCGGGGGTCCTGAGCGTGACGATAGGCGCGCTTCGAGCTATGCAGGCGCCAGCCGGCAATTTGATGGCAAGTTCAGGGAATGCTGAGAGAGGGTGAGGTCAGCTATGCGGTGCATGGCCATGCGATCGTCTCGGCCGACGACCGGATTGCCGACGCCGGCGGCTCGACATCGGCAGCGCTCCGCAACCGCGCCGACTGGGACCGCTTCCAGGCGGCCCTCGACCGCGCCGCGGTGATCGTGCTCGGCCGGCGCGGCCACGAAGCCAACCCCAATCCGAGAAAGCGGAAACGGATGGTGCTCTCCTCGGCGGTCAGTGGCCTGGAGCGGCGATCCGACGCGTGGTGGTGGAATCCCGCGTCAGTCCGGCTGGGCGCGGCGCTTGCCGCGGCCGCTCCGGGAGGCGGCATCGTGGCGGTTCCCGGCGGCCGGCCTGTCTTCGATTTCTTCCTCGGCGTCGGTTACGACGAATTCCATCTCGCTCGCGCCGAACGGGTCCTCATTCCCGACGGCGTTCCGTTGTTTTCCTCGGTGCTTGGCGGACATTCGGCGAAGGCGGTTCTTGCCGGCAACGGACTGATCCCGGGTCCATACGAGGCTCTTGACCCGGCGGCGAACGTGTCGCTCACGGTGTGGCGGCGACCAGCCGACCCGGCTTGACGCGCGGCAGCCCAGGATCGACAGTCGCGGGGGACACCGGGGGACCAGATGGACGTTCGGGGACTCCTCAATTCAACGGCCTTCTTCAACGTTGTCCTGGACGCGGAGCAGCTTGACGCGCTTGCCGGCGGCGCCCGTGTCGCGCACTTCAGGAAGGGCGACGTCGTGGTCCGCCAGGGCGAACTCGGCGCGTCGATGTTCGTGCTGGTCGAAGGACGGGTCTCGGTGTCGGTGCACGCGCCGGGCGGCGACCGCAAAGTGGCGACGCTCGAAGCCGGCGACGTGGTCGGCGAGATGTCGCTCTTCACGGGCGAGCGCCGGAGCGCAACCGTGACGGCGCACGGCGCGGTCACGGCGCTCGAAATCGCAAAGGCCGCGCTACAGCCGATCCTCGCCGCCTCACCGAAGCTGGTCGAACGCTTCGCCACGCTAGTCGAGCAGCGCCATGCCGAGGTCGCCAATCGAAACAAGGAAGCGAAGCGCTGGATCAGCGTCGGCGTCGGCCGCGCCGAGATCGCCGCGCGGATGACCGCGTTCTATTCCGGCTGAGCTGCCGCCGGCCAAGAAGTTGGACGGAATGAAAGAGGCCACGACGTCGACCTCGGAGCCGTGAATGAAGGGATCGGTCCTGTCTGCGGCCTTCGCCGCATTTGCGCTCTCCGCGGGCGCCGCCGCCGCCGCCGCCAATAGCGAGGCGCTGTGCAAGGAGCGTGCAACGGCCTACGCCAACGCCCATAGCCATTCCGCCGCCATGGCCGGCGGCGGCGCCGCGGCCGGTGCGGTCGAAGGCGCGGCCGTCGGCGATCTCGTCAACGGCAAACGGGGCGCCGAAACCGGAGCCGCGGTAGGGGCTGGTGCGGGGGCTGTGGTCGGCGCCGACGAGAGCAGCGCCGACTGGCGGAAGCTCTATGATAACGCCTACGACACCTGCATCGCAGGATAGGGCGATGGGCTCCCCTACGTCCCGCGCCGAGGCGCGCCACATCATCGCCGCGACGCCGTTTTTCTCCGAGGTTCTCACCGAAGAAGAGATCGACAAGCTGGCCGGACGGGCGATCGCCATCGACGCCGACCCCGGTTCCGAGCTGATCAAGGAGGATGAGTTGGGCGCCTCGATGTTCATCATCGTCGCCGGGCAAGTCGACGTGGTTACCGGCAAAGGCAAGGCGGCGAAGCGCATCGCGCGGCTCGGACCCGGCGACTTCGTCGGCGAGATGTCGCTCATGACTGGTGCGCATCGGAGCGCCACGGTGACCGCTGCGACACCGGTGCGGGCGGTGGAGGTCAGCAGGACGGCGCTTGCTCCGATCCTCGACGCCTCGCCGGAACTGGTTCATCGCTTCGCCGCGATCCTCGGGAAGCGCCAAAGCGAGATCGACCGCGCCTATGGCGGGCACGGCCGACTGCTCGGCGTCGGCGACTTCGCCGAACTCATTGGCAGCTTTTTCGGCGGAACCATCTAGCCGAGGCCCGAATCGGCGATGCGTCTCAGCCGGTCGAGCGCAAGTCCGGGCGCCACCTCGCCGGCCAGCTTCAGAAATCCGCCAACCCGGCGGTGCTTCTTGTCGCGATGATTGAGAATGATGTCGGAGAGCCGGTGGTCAAGGAAGGGATTGCGGAAGCGGTCCATCACCGAGGCCCGGTAGCTCGGAGCCTCGTCGATGCCGGCCGCCGCGAAAACCGGTAGGATTTCCTCGTCGTAGATCGCATCGAGCCAGACGGAGATGGTCGGGTCTCCGAGAATCTCGCGGACCGTCTCGTCCTGACGCCGCCTGTCGGCCAGCCAGCGCTCGGCGAGACAGGTGTGCGGCAGATTAAGGAGAAAGAGCTTGAGCCGTTCGACGGGCTTGAGAGCTTCGACCACCCGGATGGCGCGATGCGTCAGCGGAACCGTCAGCCGGTCCTGCCGCTCGATGGCCCAGAGCGCATAGGGCTCGGTCACCGCGCCGGCCGGCTCCAGCGCGTCGGTGGTGATGCGGTCGACCAGGCTGTTCGCAAAGACGCACTCCCCGGTGAGCCATTGCGTGAACTCCTCAGGAAGTCCCGAACGGGTTGCGATTCCCTTGCAGAGATTGCGCAAGACCACGCCGTTGTCAGGCACGAGCTCGCAGGGAAAAAGGGTCAGCGGGCGGCCTGACCTCCGCCAGCGCGCCGCGAGAAGCCGGGTCAGCTTTGCCGGAAACGATCCCGACGCCGCATCGCCGATGGTTTCATCCGGCGGCATCCGGAAGCCCGAATCGCCCGTGTTGGAGATCGCCTGCTCGGCCTCCTCGACGAAGATCCGTTCGACCTCGTCCCAGTCGCTCGCCGTCGAGAGGCCGCGGACGAGGCAGGTCGTGTATTCGGTCCGCTCGACCGGCTTGCCAGCCTCCAGCCCGCGGACCACGATCGGCAGCGGCCGCCCGTCGAACGCGGCAAGACGCCCGGCGCGGTCCGATGCGCCGGTGGTCTGGACCACCGTCACCGGCCCGACTTGCTGCCCCTCGCGCATGGCGTCGGAGATGAAGAGATCGGCGTGAGCCTGGAGAAACCGGCTGGTCCCGAACTGGACGATCGGTGTCCGCATCGGCCTATACCGTCACGATCGCCTTGAGCGGCGGGTCGCCTGACGCAAGCCAGGCCGGCATTGCCGAGGGCAGGGCGTCGAGCACGTCGGCATGGGTGTTGAGGGTGTCCATCGGGACCTGCCCGGCCCGAACCGCCGCCATCACCGTCTCGAAATCCTGGTGCGTCGCGTTCCGCGTCGCCCTCAGCGTCATTTCCTTGCGATGGAACTCGGGGTCCGAAAAGGTGATGTCGGCGCGGAGCACGCCGACGAGGACAAGAGTACCGCCGCTCGCCACGAACTCGAAGGAACGTTCCATCGCCCGGGCATTGCCGGTTGCGTCGAAGACGACGTCATACCGGTCGCCACCGGTCCGCCGGTCGATCTCAGCGAGAATGTCCGCGCCCGCCCGGATGGTCTCGCTGAAGCCGAGCCGGTCGCGGAGGAACGCCAGCCGGCGCTCCGAGATGTCCGTGATGGTTATGTCACCGCCGGCGAACCGGGCGAAAAAGCGCCGTGCCGACGCCGATCGGACCGCCGCCGACGATGAGGACACGATCGCCTTGCCCCGGCGCGCCGCGACGAACCGCGTGAGCGCCGATCGCCAGGAATTCGATCATCGCGGCATCGCGGAGGCTGAGATCGCCGGCTGGATAGAGGTTGCTCTCCGGAACCAGGATGCGCTCGCACATTCCGCCGTCGATGTGGACGCCCAGCACCTTGAGGGTGGTGCAGCAATTCGGCTTGCCGTTACGGCAAGCGACGCAGTTTCCGCAAGCGAGGTAGGGGTTGATCACGACCGGAGTGCCCGGGCTCAGCGCGGGACTCTCCGCGCCGCCGGCGACTACCCCGGACAGCTCGTGTCCCATGACGCGCGGGTAATCGAGGAACGGGTGCGTCCCCTCGAAGATGTGGAAGTCGGTGCCGCAGACGCCGATCGCCCGGATGTCGACGGCGACGAGGCCCGGCCGCGGTTCGGGCAGGGCCATTTCGATCCGCTCGAGCTTGCCCGGCTCAAGGCACCTGATCGCTCGCATTCCCCGCATCCTCCCAGGCCGGCTCTCCTGCAAGCCGGCAAAGACATTGCCTCTGATAGCGTCAGCGCCCTCTCTTGTCGCGCGCGACCGTTCCGATCTAGATTGGCGCGGCTCTCGAAAGAACGAACCGTCGGGAAATCACGAACAACCAGGCGCCCGCGAAAGTCGCAAACGCTTGAAAAAGCTTCAGTTCCAGGATTTCAGCACTCAGGGAGGGAGTTTCGATGAAACGCGTCACAGGAATGGTGTCACTGGCGGCTATCGCTGTCGCGGCACTCGCCGGAACGGCACTCGCCGACACCAGCGGCAAGAAGATCGCCTTTTCCAACAACTATGCCGGGAATTCCTGGCGGCAGGCGATGCTCAAGAGTTACGACCTCGTGACCAAGAAGGCCGTCGCCGACGGCGTGGTCGCCGCGGCCGATGTCTTTACCACCGCCGACAAGGAAGTGCCGACCCAGGCCGCGCAGATTCAGAACCTGATCCTGCAGGGCTATGACGCGATCGTCATCAACGCCTCGTCGCCGGACGCTCTGAACGGCGCCATCAAGCAGGCCTGCGACGCCGGCATCGTGGTCGTTTCCTTCGACGGCATCGTCACCGAGCCCTGCGCCTGGCGTGTGGTCGTCGACTTCAAGGACATGGGCAAGCAGGAAGTCGAGCAGATGGCACAATTTCCAGCCGAACGGCGGAAACCTGCTCGAGATCCGCGGCCTTGCCGGCACGTCGATCGACGAGGCGATTCATGACGGCATCGTGGAGGGCGTCGCCGCCCATCCCGAGTTCAAGATCGTCGGCTCGGTCGAGGGCGACTGGGACCAGACTACCGCGCAGAAGGCGGTCGCCACGGTTCTTCCCTCGCTTCCCGACGTCATCGGCATCGTCGACCAGGGCGGCGACGGCTACGGCGCCGCCCAGGCCTTCGCCGCCGCCGGCAAGCCGCGCCCGACCATCATCATGGGCAACCGCCAGGACGAGTTGCAGTGGTGGAAGGAGCAGAAGGAGAAGGACGGCTACACCACCTGGTCGGCCTCGATCGCACCGGGCGTCTCCACCCTTGCCTTCTGGGTCGCCCAGCAGATCCTCGACGGCCGCACCGACATCCCGCACGACCTGCTCGTTCCCTATCTCGCCTTCACCCAGGACGATTTCGAGCAGGTGCTTCCGACCATCGAGCAGGGCGGCGTCGCCAGCCATGAATACACGCTCAGGACGAAGCTCAAGGCCGCGATCGACGCGAACAAGAAGAAGTGATCGCGGAGCAGGGCTCGTCATCGTCATCGGCCGAGCTTCGACGGTCGCTGGTGATGTCGGAGGCACGCTGCGAACATCGTCAGGCTGGACGGCGTCGAAAAGCATTTCGGCGCCGTCCGCGCGCTTGACGGCGTCGATTTCCGGGTGGACGCGGGCGAATGCGTCGGTCTTGTCGGCCACAACGGCGCCGGCAAGTCGACGCTTGATGCACGTGCTTGCCGGCACGCTCCCGCCCGACCGCGGCGCCATCGTTGTCGGCGGCGAGAATCTCACCGGACGCTACGACGTCGCGGTGGCCCACCGCCGGGGCATCCGCTGCGTCTTCCAGGAACTGTCGCTTTGCCCGAACCTGACCGTGGCGGAGAATGCCCGGGTCAATCACGCCTCGCTCGCCGGTCCCGGCTGGCGGCGACGCTCCGGAGACCTGATCCTTCGCAAACTCGATGAGATCTTCCCGGGACATGGCATCGGCGCGAACGACATCGTCCGCGACCTCGCCGATCGGACGACGCCAGATGATCGAGGTGGCGCGCGCCTTCACGGTCACCGACGATCCGCTTCGGCTGGTCATTCTCGACGAGCCGACCTCCTCGCTCGACGTTCACACCGCCGGCCAGCTTCTCGCTTTCGTGCGCAAGGTCGTTGCCGGCGGGGTAAGCTGCATCCTGATTTCCCACCTTCTCGGCGAGGTGCTTGAAAACTCCGACCGGATCGTGGTGATGCGGGACGGCAAGGTCGTTGCCGCCGACAGCGCGACGGCGTTCGACCGCGCCAAGCTCGTCACCGCCATGGGCGGCGCCGAGGCGCATGAGAAGGTCTGCGACTGAAGCGCGGGCCGGCGCGTCGCGACGACCACGCCGGTCCGCGTCCGCGCCCGTCCTGAGCGCCAGAGCGATACGACCGAATTGGTGGCGCACGAGGGCGAGGTGATCGGACTCGCCGGGCTCTCCGGTCACGGCCAGACCCAACTCCTCCTCGATGTCTTCGCCGCCGCGAGCCGGCCTTCGCCGCGAATCAAGGTCGACGGCGCCGGTCGCCCTCATTGCAGGAGACCGCCAGTCGGACGGGATCTTCCCGCTCTGGTCGATCGCCCAGAATATCGGCATCCGTTCGCTCCGGGCGCTTCGCCGCGGCTTTTTCATCTCGCCCGCCGAGGAGGACGAATTCGCCCGCCGCTGGCGCGACAAGATCGATATCCGCACGCCGGACATCCACAACAACATCCTGTCGCTTTCCGGCGGCAACCAGCAGAAGGCGCTGTTCGCCCGCGCCTTGGGCTCCGACGCGCAGCATCGTGCTGATGGACGACCCGATGCGCGGCGTCGACGTCGGCACCAAGCTCGAGGTCTATGGCCTGATCCGCACCGAAGCCGCCGCGGGCCGAACCTTCCTCTGGTACACCACCGAGATGGAGGAGCTTGAGAACTGCGATCACGTCTACGTCTTCCGGAACGGACGGATCGTCGCCGATCTCGGACGCGGCGACTTGAGCGAAGAGAAGGTCATCCAGTCCTCGTTCCAGGAAGTCGCCTGAGCATGGCCTCGCTCCCGATGAGCGGCGGCGCCAGTCTCCCGCTGGTCGGCTCGATCCGGCCGCGGCGGCTGATCCGCTCGGCCTTGCCGGCGATCTCGCTGGCCCTGATCGTGATAGCCATCGCCTACCTGAACCCGCGGGCGATCAGTTATTTCGGCTTCAGCCTGATGCTGAACCTGGCGATCCCGATCGTGCTCGCCACGATCGCCCAGATGTTCGTCATCACCGTCAACGATCTCGACCTGTCGATCGGCACCTTTGTCGGCTTCGTCGGCTGCGTCACCGCGACGTGGCTCCGTGACGAGCCGCTTCTCGGCGTCGTCGTCCTGATTGGCGCGATCGGCGTCTACGCCGGACTTGGCGCGCTCATCTACCTCCGCAACCTGCCGTCGATCGTGGTCACCCTCGGCATGAGCTTCGTCTGGCAGGGCCTCGCCATCCTGATCCTGCCGAAGCCCGGCGGCAAGGCGCCCGACTGGCTCTATGCGGTGATGAACCTCAAGCCGCCCTTCGTGCCGTTTCCGATCATCGCGGCCGTAGTCATCGCCGTGGTCGCCCATGTCGGCCTGATGCGCACCTCCTACGGCGCAATCCTTCGCGGCGCCGGCGGCAACCCGACCGCGATCGGCCGGGCCGGCTGGTCGCTGCTGCGCACCAAGGTCGTCATGTTCGCGTTTGCCGGGCTGTTCGGCGTCTTTTCCGGCATGGCGCTGATCGGCATCACCACCTCCGCCGACGCCAATATCGGCAACGGCTATACGCTCCTCTCAATCGCCGGCGTCATCCTCGGTGGCGGCGAGTTCGTTGGCGGCCGCGTGTCGCCGATCGGCGCGGTGCTCGGCGCGCTCACTCTCACCATGGCGGCCTCGCCGCTCCTCACTTTCATGAAGATTCCGCCCGATTGGCAGGTCGGCGCCAACGGCGCCATCCTGATCATCGTGCTCGCGGCGCGGGCGCTGATCAGCCGGCGGGAGGCGTGACGGGAATGGCCGCAGCCCTCCGCCTCTTCGCCAAGCCCTGGCTGTGGTCGTTCGCCGGCGCGGTCCTGGTTTGGCTTGCGGCGATCGCATTCACCGGCGGCCACGGCGCCGGCGGGATGATTACCGCGGCACTGTCGCTGGCCGTCTTCATGGTGATCGTCGGCGTCGGCCAGATGTTCGTGATCACGCTCGGGCCGGGCAATGTCGACCTGTCGCTGCCGGCCAATATCGGTCTTGCCAGCGCCGTGGCGATGAAGGTGATGGACGGCAGCGACGCGATGATCGCCGTCGGCCTGCTCGCCGCGATCGGCAGCGGCGTCGGGGTCGGCCTCGCCAACTATTTCCTGATCTGGGCGCTCCGGATTCCGCCGATCATCGCGACGCTCTCGGCGAGCTTCATCATCCAGTCGATCGATATCAGCTACGGGCGCGGCCTCCAGATCAAGCCGCCACCGGGCTTTGCCGATTTCACCAATATCCTGATCCCGGTCGGCGGCGTCGGCATTCCGCTGGTCGCGGTGATCACCGTGCTGTTCACCATCGGCGCGAGCATCGTCCTCCACCGGACGCTCTATGGCCGCTCGGTGGTGGCGATCGGCCAGAATATCCGCGCCGCGTGGCTCGCCGGCATCCCGGTCGGCCGCACCCGGCTCGTCACTTATGTCCTCTCCGGGGCGCTCGGCGGCCTCAATGGGGCGCTGCTCGCCGGCTATTTCCGCGGCGCCAATGTCGACATCGGCAACGAGTACCTGCTCGCCTCGATCGCCGTGGTGGTGATCGGCGGCACCTCGGTCGCCGGCGGCAAGGCCAACGTCCCCGGGCTGTGGGGCGCGGCGCTCTTCCTGGTGCTCCTGCTCACCATGCTCAACACCTTCGGGGTTAGCGCCGGCATCCGGCTGGTGGTGACCGGCCTCGTCATCATCGGCGTCATCGTCGCCGCCGGAGGCCAGAGTTCGTCCGTGAAGAATGCGAGTGACGCTGGGATTAGGTGAAGAATGGCCAGCAGGCGCTGGAGAGCGGCGAGTTGGAATAAGGCGCATAAGAGCTCTGCGAACCATCGCAGGAGCAGGTGGAAGTTGTAGCCGGCGGCGGCGAGGACGGCGTTGCTGCGGTCGCCGTCGCGACCCTTGAGGTAATTGCGGCCCATGCGGTGCTCGGCCTTGAGGTGGCCGATCACCGGCTCGACGGCGGCGCGGCGTTTCATCTCGCGTTTGATGACGGCGGTGACCCGGCGGGCCTGACCGGAGATCCAGACCCGGAACTTCTCCGGGTGATTGTGACCGCGGTAGCCCTTGTCGACGTGGATGCGGCGGGTTTCCACGCCGGTCACCTGCTCCAGATCCTTGACCACCGGTCCGAGGGTGTGGCCGTCGAAGGGATTGCCGTGCAGCGCCTTGGCGTGAAGCACGAACTGGCCGCCCTTTGGCATCGTCACCGGTGTTGCGATCGACACCTTGCAGCCAAACTCGTAGGGGGCTCGCGCCTTGCCCTTGCCGATGCATTCGACCTCCGGCGCGTGCAGGGAATAGACCTTCTGGCCGCGCCGGCGATGGTCCTGGTGGCGGACCTTGATCGCCAGATCGAGGAGTGGGGCGAAGCGCGCCGTGAGTTCGGGATGGCCCTTGATCTTGCGATGGATGTCGCGGATCACCCGGCCGAGCCGGGTGCGCAGGAACCTCAGCGCCTTGCCGGCGCGCTTGTACTGATGGGCATGGCTGTAGCGCCCGACCATGATGGCGGCGCGCTTGGCGACCCTGAGATAACTCTGCCGCAGCCTGACGCCCTCTCGCCTGGCAAGCGCGACCAGCTTGACCAGCGCCCGATGCGCCAGCCGGGCATCGGTGGGGTGGGCGATCGCTTTCGGCTGCACCGTCGTATCCACCGCCACCCGCTCGAGGTCCCTGGTCGCGATGGCGCCGGTCTTGTGGGCCACCGACAAGCTCTCCTGGATCAGAGCAATCAACTGGTCTTCACCAAGCCGCTGGCGCCAACGAGTCAGCGAGCTGCGCTCGAAGGGCAGCTCGTGGCAGAAGCTCAGCTCGCCGCAGAAGTATTGGTAGTAGGGGTTCTCCACCCAGCGCGCGCACAGCACCTCGTCGGAGAGGTTCTCGGCATGCTTGAGGATGAGGAGGCCGGACACCAGCCGCGTCGGCAGACCCGGCTGGCCGGGGCCAGTCGCGCACACCGAGGCGAAGCGGCGATCGAGAAACTCCCAGTCGATCTTGTCGGCAAGCCGCACCAGCGGGTGTTGCAGGTTGATGATCTGATCCAGCGAAGGCCGCAACAGGTCCCTTTGGCGATTGTCTCTCGGTCTTGCCATCCGCCCCCCCGAATCCGAACCACCCGGCGCCGAGGAATTGAATCACAAATCGCCAAAAACCGGAATCCCAAAACGCAAGAAAGCGGGCCCCATCGACCCGCTTTCCTGCAAAATCCAACACTTCACCACGCCGATTTAGCCAACTGACTCAACCGCTTCCGAATTCTTCATGGACGACGCCAGAAGGCGATCCGCTGAGCCGGCCGGACGCCTAGCCTTGCGTGCGCCGTGCTCGGGCTCAGCCGTTCACGATCGGCGGCGGCAGGATCGCGGCGCGGCACTGGTTGACGTAACCCTCCCACAGATCCCGCTCCTCCTGGCTTAGCTCGCGGCGGATGGCGTCTTCGAGAATGCCCGCGTGCTGGTGGAGATCGGTCAGGATGCACTGGGCATAGGCCGAACAGGTGGCGGCATCGTAGCCTTCGGTCGCGCAGGTCGCCTCGTATTCGGTCACCAGTTGCCGGTCGAGCGCCGCCTGGCTGGGGCCGATCAGCGGCGCCACCAGATAGAGCGCCCCGAACAGGACCGGCTGGTGGATGAGATAGATGAGCAGGCTCCAGCGCCCGACGACGCCGAGCGCGTTGGCAAACCATCCGGAAGGATGCCAACGCCACAGCGGCAGAGCCTCGTGATCGACGATCAACCGGCCTGCCGCCACCCCGAGGAGGACCACGCCGAACCAGGGGAAGATCGGTACATAGTCGACAGTGGCGGGCGGCATCGTCGACAGGCCGAGCCAGTACCAGGCCGGCTGATTGAAGATGTCGTTGGTCAGGAAATAAGGCCCGGCAAGAAACAACACCGCCACGGTCGCCGTCAGCCAGATCGGGACACGCAGAAAAGGCAGCGCGAGAACGCTCGCCACGACGACCAGGTGAAGAATCCCGAAGAACACGAAGGTGTTGGGGTCGATCCACCATGTGCCGAGCGAGACCAGCAGCGCTGCCGCGGCGATCGTTCCGAGCCGGCGGAAATAAGGCCCTGGGCGAAACCCGTTGCGCGCGGCGAGGACGAGATTGACGCCGACGAGCACAAGGAAGGTCGACGCGATCGATCGGGCGAAGATGCGCCAGCCGAGATCGGCGACGACGTCGACGCCGATGAGCTGATAGGCCGACAGGTCCCACGAGAAGTGGTAGACGATCATCGCGATGATGGCGACGCCCCGAAGCATATCGAGGACGGCAAGCCGTCGCGACCGTTCGGCCGGAATCGTACTGGCGATTATTGACACTTAGGGCAACTCTCGTCGGACAGTGCGCCCATCTTGTCGCCTCGCCGGCACCGATGGCAACTCCGGGTCCAAGATACGGTCCAAGAAGGGTCCAAGAGTCCCCTCGCATCGGCGCGCGTTGACATCATGATGCCTCGTTCATAGCATCAAGTCATGCGCACGACGCTTACCCTCGACGATGACGTGGCCGCCAACCTCAAGGCGGAATCGCGCCGCGCCGGGCGGCCTTTCCGCGATATCGTCATCGAGGCGCTCCGTCGCGGGATGGCGAACCGCCGGACCGCGAGCCACCGAGAGCCGTCCAAGGTCGAGGCGCGCGATCTCGGCAACCTCAGGCCCGGACTTATGCTCGACGATGTTCCGGAACTCATCGAACAGGTCGAAGGACCGCTGCACAGTTGATCCTGAGGATCTCGACAAGTCGCCGCGTGTTTGACCGACCTCTATCCAAGTCCGAGGCGGAAGCGGCGGTCTCCGCCGGGTTCGCTCAGCCGGTGGCGGGGATCCTCGACCCAGGGGAGCGGCACCGGGATATCCTCCGGACGCTGGCGCGTGAGGGCACGACCGGTCCGCTTGTCATGGATGCGGTGCTCGCGGCAATCGCGCTCGAACATGGGGCAACGATCTGTACGACAGATCGCGACTTCGCCCGATTTCCCCGGCTCAAGTGGACCGATCCGATCGTTGGGAACGGCTAGCTGGTGATGCGAAACGGGGGCATCGGGTCGCTGGAATCTCGCCCATGGGACGCTGGCGCTCCGGCATCCGGGTCGATAGGCCAGCGCCGTCCCGCCCCGTCCGCCTGCGATGGCTGACGCGCCGCTTGCCGTCATCTCGGGCGCCGCCGGCGGCATCGGCCGCGCGCTCGCCGAAGGGTTCCTCGGCGCCGGATACGAGGTCACCGGCGTCGACCGCGAAGAGCAGGGCTGGTTCGCGCCCGGCTTCCGCTATGTCGCGCTCGACCTTCGCGACGCCGGGGCGGTGGCGCGGTTCGGCGCCTCCCTCGACCGCGTCGACGCGCTCGTCAATGCCGCCGGGGTGATCCGGCGCGCCCGCGAATACGAGCTGCCGGTCTTCGAGGAGGTGCTCGACATCAACCTGACCGGCACGATGCGGCTTTCGTCCGCCTGCCGGGCGGGGCTCGCCAATCACGGCGGGGCGGTGATCAATATCGCCTCGATGCTGTCCTTCTTCGGGAGCGGGCTGTCGCCGGCCTATTCCGCCTCGAAGGGCGGGGTCGTCACGCTCACCAAGTCGCTTGCCATCGCCTGGGCGAAGGACGACATCAGGGTCAACGCCATCGCTCCCGGCTGGATCGCGACGCCCCTGACGCAGCCGCTCCGCGACGACGAGGCGCGGAGCCGCGCCATCCTGGAGCGGACCCCGATGGGCCGGTGGGGCACGCCCGCCGACCTGGTCGGGCCGGCGCTGTTCCTGGCGGGCGAGGCGGCGCGCTTCGTCACCGGGGCGGTGCTCGCCGTCGATGGCGGCTATTCGTCGATGTGAAGGAGAGACAATGCCAGCCCCGGCCAAGGCCGCCGATCCCGATCCGCGGACGCCCTACCAGTACCCGATGCCGAGGGAGGCCTCGGCCGACCTCGTCATCCCGGCGGTGCTCCCCGCCGACGAGCGGGTGTGGGTGCCGCAGGCGCCGAACGTCTTCTTCCGGCCGCTTCTCCTCAACGCCGCGCAGGGCTACTGGGTCAATCTCCTCAGGGTGACCCGCGCCGGCGTCCTCTCCCGCCACCGCCACACCAACCCGGTCCACGGCTATGTGATCAAGGGGCGCTGGCACTATCTCGAGCACGACTGGGTGGCGGTCGAGGGCGGCTATGTCTACGAGCCGCCCGGCGAGACCCACACCCTCATCGTCCCCGACGACGTCGAGGAGATGATCACGCTCTTCCAGGTCAACGGGCTGATGCTCTATGTCGACCCCTGGGGCAAGGCGCTCGCCTACGAGGACGTCTTCACCAAGATCGACATGTGCCGGAAGCACTATGCCGAGTTGGGTCTCGGCGCCGGCTTCGTCGACCAGTTCATCCGGTAGACCATTGCCGATCTGCTCCCGACCGGCCTTGACCCCCTCCTGTCCTCCCCCTTTCAGGGGGAGGGACGCGGTTGGATCGACCGTGTTTTATCGGCATCCGTGCCATATCCCGGTCATCGCCGCCGGGCCCCCTCCCCCTGAAAGGGGGAGGTTGGGAGGGGGTCAGACTTCGCCCTCACTGAGCCAAGACCGGAATGGCCGACACCGCCGCGGCGGGACGACGCCAAGGCAAGATACGACCCCCTCCTGTCCTCCCCCTTTCAGGGGGAGGGACGCGGTTGGATCGACCGTGTTTTATCGGCATCCGTGCCATATCCCGGTCAGCGCCGGGGGTCCAAACCGCGGCCACTGGGGCGCTGAGACAGGCAACCGCTAGCCATGCCCCGTTCCGTATCCGGCCCCGAGATCGAGCGGCTGATCCAGCTCCTCGCCAAGCTGCCCGGCCTCGGCCCGCGCTCGGCGAGGCGGGCGGCGCTGCATCTGATCGACCGGAAGGAGGAGCTGCTCGTCCCGCTCGCCAGAGCCATGGAGGTGGCGGTCGAGCGGATCGTCGTCTGCTCGACCTGCGGCAACATCGACACCAGCGATCCCTGCACGATCTGCGCCGATCCGCGCCGCGATGCCGCGACCATCGTCGTCGTCGAGGAGGTCGCCGATCTCTGGGCGCTGGAGCGGGCGGGGGCGATCAACGCCCGCTACCACGTGCTCGGCGGCGTGCTGTCGCCGCTCGACGGGGTCGGGCCGGAGGACCTCAGGATCGCCTCGCTGGTCCGCCGCGTCGGCGAGGGCGGGGTGGGCGAGGTGATCCTCGCGGTCAACGCCACCGTCGAGGGCCAGACCACCGCCCACTACATCACCGACCAGCTCCACGGCCTCGGCGCGAAGGTGTCGCGGCTCGCCCACGGCGTGCCGGTCGGCGGCGAACTCGACTATCTCGACGAAGGCACGCTCGCCGCCGCGATCCGGAGCCGCACGCCGTTCTAGACGATGTGGAAGTCGCTGGCGCCGAGCGCCAGGCCGGCGGTCACCTTGGCGAAGGCGATCGTGTCGGAAAGGCTGCCGCCGGTCAGGGCGTAGGACAGCGCCCCCGCCGCCTTGTCGTAGACGACGACGTCGACCTGGCCGTGATAGGCGGTGGAGAGAACGAACTTCGCCGAGGAGAGGGCGCCCTGGCTGCCGATGCCGGTAAAGATGCCGTTGTCGAGCTGGATGGTGTCGACGCCGATCTTGAAGTCGGTGATGGTATCGACGTTCTTGCTGTTCAGCCCGTTGTTAAACAGGAAGGCGTCGTTGCCGCCGCCGCCGGTGAGCGTGTCGGCGCCCCCGCCGCCATCGAGGACGTCGTTGTTGGCCTGGCCGAGAATCGTGTCGTTGCCGGCGCTGCCATCGAGGTTGTCGCTGCCGTCGCCGCCCTTGATCAAATCGTTTCCGTCTCGGCCGGTTATCCTGTCGGCACCGTCGAAGCCGTTGAGCTTGTCGGCGAAGTTCGATCCGGTGATGGTATCCTTCTGGCCGAAGAAGTCGGGCTCGAAGTTGCCGGTGAAGTTCGACTGGATCTTGATGAACGGCATCTGCAGCGCGCTCAAGGCGTAGTGCTGGTCGCCGCCGACCGACACCGTGATCGTATCCACCGTGCCGGCGACCGGCACCTTGAGCACCGCGGTCAGCTGAGTGCCGGTCACGTGCATCTTCACGTTGCCGGAGGTCGCGTCGAAGTTGGAGAGAAGCGTTATCGGCGGGGTGTCCAGCTTCTTGAATTTTGCGAACAGGTTCAACTCGCCGAGATCGTTCATATCGATCGCGGTCTTGACAACCAGCCCGACCATCGCAGTCCCCCTCTCTCCGGCAGCCCTTCAGGCTGCGAAGCCTCTAGACAATCAGAAAATCGTGGGCGCTGAGGTTGAGCCCGGCTTTGACTTTGGCGAAATCGACCGCATCGTTGAGCGGGCCGCCGTTCTGGTCGTAGGCGATGGTGCCGCTCGACTTGTCGTAGACGATGATGTGCTTCTGGCCGGCGAAAGCGCCCGAGGAGATGAAATTCGGGTGTGAGCCGACACTTCCGATGCCGGAGAACACCGAGTGGTCGAGCTGGATCGTATCGGTGCCGCTCACGAAGTCGGTAATGGTGTCGATGTTCTTGCCGTTGAGCGTGCTGTCGAAGAGGAACGAATCCTTGCCGCCGCCGCCGGTCAGCGTGTCCTTGCCGGGGCCGCCGTCGATCTGGTCGTTGCCGGCGTTGCCGTTGACGTTGTCGTTGCCGCCCTGGCCGTTCAGTTTGTCGGCACCTTTGCCGCCCTGGATTTTGTCCTGTGCGTCACCGCCGCCGATGTTGTCGGCGCCGGCATAGCCGAACAGCTTGTCGCCCTGCCCCGATCCCTTGACGGTATCGGCGCCGGAAAAGAAGCTCGACTCGAAATTGTTGGAGAAGGTCGACTGAAATCTTGTTGAAGGGCGAATTCAGGCTGGAGACGGCGTAGGTGTTCGTACCATTCACCGAGACGCTGATTCCGTTGAGAGTGCCCGACGTCGGCACCTTGTCGACGCAGAACATGTTGCTGCCGGTCACGTGCATGCTCACGCTGCCCTTGGTGGCATTGAATGAGGAGACGAACGTGATCGACGGTGTCTTGAGCTGGCTGAAGTTGGAAAAGAGGCCGAGCTCCGTCAGGTTGCTCATGTCGACGGATTTCTGCGCGGTAAAGTTGACCATGGTGCCTTCCCCCAAATGGATTGGATGACCGGAGTCGCCCGACGAATGCCACTACGCCTTTGCCGCCAAGAAGTCCACGCGGACGATGCGCGCGGGCGCGCGGCCGGTCCGACAAGCCAAAGCCGGCGTCGGGTGGTTTCGGCGCCGGGCGCGAGATTTCGGGAACCGTCGCGGCGCGAGACTTGGCCGGCGCCGCGGCGTTCCAGTGGCTTTCCGGTCTAGATGACCAGGAAGTCGTTGTGGTTCAGGTTCAGGCCGGACGAGACGCCGCCGAAATCGAAGGCGTTGTCGATGCTGCCGCCATTGACGGAATAGGCCAGAGACCCATCCGACTTGTCATAGATCACGACGTGATCCTGGCCGGTATATTTGTCGGCGGTGATGAAGTGCGAGTTCGACAAGACGCCCTTGCCGCCGAGGCCGGGAAAGACCGAGTGATCGAGCTGGATCTTGTCCTGGCCGCGGGTGAAGTCGGTGATCAGCGAGTTGTTCTTGCTGTTGAGCTGGACGTCGAAGACGAACTTGTCCTTGTCGGGGCCGCCGGTCAGCGAATTGACTCCGGCGCCGCCGTGAAGCTCGTCATTGCCCTGTCCGCCAAGGATGACGTCGTTGCGGCCGTCGCCGAAAAGCTTGTCGGGGGACTTGCCGCCGTCGATCTTGTCGTCGCCCGAGCCGCCGTGGATGGTGTCGTTGCCCTTATAGCCCGCGAGCTTGTCGTTCTGCGAGGACCCGGTGATGTGGTCCTTGCCGGCGAACAGCTTCGGCTCGAAGCTGCCCTTGAAGAACTTCTGCATCTTGGTGAGCTTGAGATGCATGTCGCTCACGGTGTACTGGACGACCCCGCCGTCTTTGACCTGGATGCTCTTTACCGTGCCGGATACCGGCTTCTTCAAAACGAACAGCATGCCGCTGCCCGAGACATGCATGTCGATGCTGCCCTTGGTCGCGTCGAAGTGCGACCCTTCCCCCTTGCGCTTGACGTTCTTGAAGCTGCTGAAAAGCCCGAGTTCGCTTAGGTTGCTCGTGTTTTCCGCCTGCTTGGCAACGAAGCTTACCATTCAATCCTCCGTGGACTTGGTGTGGTCCGGATCTTCCGGAATTCGCGTATCGATTGCGTGAGAAATTCCCCGAGGCCCATCGCCGGGCCAAGCGTCGCCGGACGCTTCTCAGGCCGGGCATAGGGCAGGAACGTGACGATTCCGTCAATCGAAAAGAAGGAATTCGAACGGCCCGCGGCAATTCGCGGGAGCGTCGGAAGAAACGACCGGTTGTATCACGTCGGCGCGCGGACCCCCGGGCCCGAAATCCGGTTCCGCCAGGCTTGCTGCCGCCGCTCCGCGTCGATCGCGGCGTCGAGGATGCGCGCCACGCTCTCCGGACGGTAGGGCTTCGACGGGAAACCGACACCCTCGGGAGGATCGCCGGCAGGGGCGATCCGGCCCGAGGTCACGACCACGGCGATGCCGGAGAAGCCCGCGCTGACCTGCCGGGCGAGGCGGAGTCCGTCGATCGAACCACGGGGCATGTTGACGTCGGTGAACATGGCATCGATCCGGCTACTTTCGGCAAGCACCGCCAAAGCCTCATCGGCATGGGAAGCGCGAAGCGCCTCAAACCCGCTCCGCTCGAGGACTTCGATCGGATCCTCACGGGTGAAGATGTCGTCCTCGGCGACGAGGACCACCTTGCGGTTCGAGGAAGCGATGCTGCTCATGCCGACGAAACGAACCCGATCGAGACCGGTTCCGCATGGCGGCGGGCTTCCGAATTTTGTTCGGATTTACCGTAAATCTTCTGGAAAACCGGGATGAAAGCGGCGGACGGGCGCCCGGCGCGGGGGCCCTACATTCCCTCGCGGAAGCGGCTCGCCGGATAAACCCCGAGAATGCGGACTTCGGCCGAGAAGAAGGCGAGTTCCTCGAGTGCGAGCATCAGCGGGCGGTCGTCGGGATGGCCTTCGACATCGGCATAGAACTGGGTCGCGAAGAATTTTCCGCCGAGCTGATAGGATTCGAGCTTGGTCATGTTGACGCCGTTGGTGGCGAAGCCGCCGAGCGCCTTGTAGAGCGCGGCGGGGACGTTGCGGACCCGGAAAACGAAGGTGGTGATGACCGGGCCGTTGCCCGAGGGCGCCCGCGCGTCCTTCTTGGACAGGATGATGAAGCGGGTGGTGTTGTGGGCCTCGTCCTCGACGTCCTCCTTGAGGATGGCGAGCCCGTAGAGATCGGCGGCAAGCCGCGGGGCGAGCGCCGCGCGGGTCGGGTCGCCGCGTTCGGCGACCTCGCGGGCGGCGCCGGCCGTGTCGCCTTCCACCATCGCCTTCCAGCCATGGGCGCGGACGATTTTCCGGCACTGGCCGAGGGCATGGATGTGGCTATGGACAGACTTGATTCCCTTCAGCGTCGCGCCCTTCGGCGCCATCAGCTGGAAGTGGATGGGCAGGAAGTGCTCGCCGACGATGTGGAGGCCGGAGGTCGGCAGGAGGTGATGGATGTCGGCGACCCGGCCGGCGACCGAATTCTCGATCGGGATCATGGCGAGCTCCGCCCTGCCCTTCTCGACCGCGGCGAAGCAGTCCTCGAACGTCGGGCAGGGCACCGCCTCGTAGTCGGGGTGCACCTCCTGGCAGGCGAGGTGCGAATTGGCTCCGGGCTCGCCCTGGAACACGATCTTCTTCGGACGCGTCGTCACGCTTGTCATCCCGTGGCCGGACCTTCGGCGGCGGCCGGCGGCTTGCCGGCGTCGCCCCGATTTGCCTGAGCTTGTTAGCGGCCGCATCCGGCGCGGCCAAGCCGTCGGCCGAAAAAATTTGCCGTCGTGGCCGGCGTTGCAATCGGCGCCACCCGCGGTTAGTGGAGGGCGCGGGGCGACCCCGTCTTGTCAGCATGAGGTAAGGTCCGTTGCGCTCACCGATCCTCTTCGGCGTCGGCCTTCCCGCCGAGCCGGAACTGGGCGAAGCCGAGCGGCTTGTCCCAGGGCCTGCCACCACCGGCGCGAATAGTCCGCCCGCGATGCCGCTACGATTTCTCGGGCCCCGATGCGAGCATCTCGCGCGCCCGCGCCAGGTCTTCGGGCGTGTCGACGCCGAGCGGCACCGCATCGACGATGGCGACATCGATCCGCATGCCGGCTTCGAGCGCGCGGAGCTGTTCCAGCTTTTCGCGCTGCTCGAGCGGCGACGGCGGCAGTCCCATGTAGCGGTCGAGCGCCGCGCGCCGATAGGCGTAGAGGCCGATGTGGTGGTAGAGCGGCCCGTCGCCCCACGGCGCGGTGGCGCGGGTGAAGTAGAGGGCGCGGAGAATGCGGTCGCCACCCGGCGTGCCGACCACCTTGACCACGCTCGGATTGGTGCGCTCGTCGTCGCGCACGATCTCGGCGGCGATGGTGGCGATGTCGACGGCGCGATCGGCAAGCGGGCGGAGCGCCGCCCGGATCGTCCCCGGCGCGACCGTCGGCAGGTCGCCCTGAAGGTTGACGACGACCTCGATGCTCCGGTCGGGATCGAGATGCGCAAGCGCCTCGCTGATCCGCGAGGTTCCGTTGAGGTGGCCGGAGCCGGTCATCACCGCCTCGCCGCCCGCGGCGCGGACGGCGCCGGCGATTCCCTCGTCGTCGGTGGCGACCGCGACGCGGCCGATATCGGCCTCGACCGCCCGCCGCCAGACATGGACGATCATCGCCTCGCCGTCGATGTCGGCGAGGGGCTTGCCCGGAAGGCGGGTCGCGGCCATGCGGGCGGGGATGACGACGATGCTCTGCGGGTCCGCCATAGTCCGCCTCGCGGAACAGCCCGGGCAGCCAGGCGTTTGCTTGGGGCAAAAAGTCTCAATCGATGGCGCTTATACGGGTTGCCTCGCCGCTGCGGAAAGCCTGTAGTTTCGCGGCCGACCGGGCAGGCGGCCGATGCGGATACGGGCGCTCCCGCATTTTTCGCGGTCGTGAAAGACAGGGCAGATGAACTTCGAATACAACAAGATCGCCGGCGGCGATTCTCGGGCACGGCACTGGGCGTCATGGCGGTCGGCATCGTCGCCGAGCTTGATCTACGCCCCGCCCCACGACGCGAAACCCGGCTACGTCATCGCGGTCGCCGAGACCGGCGGCGGCACCGACGACCGGCGGCGGCGGACAGCCCGAGGTCGCTCCGATCGCCGTCCGGCTCCAGACGGCGAGCGTCGAGGACGGCCAAAGACATCGCCAAGAAGTGCCTGGCCTGCCACACGCTACGAGAAGGGCGAGCCGAAAAAGGTCGGACCGAATCTTTGGGGCGTGGTGGGCGGACCGGCAGCGCATCATGGAGGCTTCGACTATTCCGACGCCATGGAGGCGAAGCGCAAGGAAGGCTTCACCTGGACCTTCGAGAATCTCGACCAGTTCCTGACCAATCCCAAGGGTTTCATCCCCGGCACCGCGATGTCGTTTGCCGGCCTCAAGAAGCCCGGGGAGCGCGCCGACGTCATCGCCTATCTCCGCACGCTGTCCGATAATCCCGTGCCGCTTCCGGCCGCCACGGCGGCGGCGGCGCCGGTCGAGGCTCCAGCTACCGGAGCGACGGCCGCCGGCGGCGAGGCACCGGCCGCGGCCGGAACGTCGACCGACAAACCGGCGGAGGCGGCGGCTCCCCCGGCGCAGACGCCCTCTCCTCCCACCGCCACCGAAGTGCCCGCGCCCGGCGGCCAGGGGGGGACCGCGTCGGGAGACGCGAGCGTCGGACAGGCGGCTCCGCCCGCTTCCAATACCGCGCCGGCGACACAGCCCTCCCCGGCTCCCGCGCAGTAGGCTTCCACTTTGAACCTTCTGCCCGGCGCCCCGCCAGGTTGCGGGGCGTTTTGCTTTTGGCGCATGAAATTTCGTTAAGGTGGGCTCTATGAGGTGCAATGAACGCACTGCTGCCCTTAATATGGCCGGAGAAGCGCCATAGTGGCGTCTGAGACAAACACCGAAACGGGAGATGCGCGGCCGATGCGAGCGATACTGGCAGGCGATTGTCGTCCTTACGGCGCTGGTCGGCGGCGCGTTCGCTCAGGATGCCGGCAGCACCGGACGGCGATTGGCTCTATGCCACCAGCCTCGTCGAGCCCGACGCCGAAATACCCGGCCGACTTCAAGCATTTCGACTACGTCAATCCCGACGCCCCGAAGGGCGGCATCGGTGCGCTTGTCGGACACCGGCACCTTCGATTCGCTCAACTTCGTCCCGACCGAGGGCTCGGTGCCGCTGGGGCTCGGCCTGATCTACGACACGCTGATGACCGCCTCGCTGGACGAGGTGGCGACCGAGTACGGCCTGCTCGCCGACGGCGTGAAGTTTCCGGCCGACTATTCCTCGGTGACCTATCGCCTCCGTCCGAAGGCGCAAGTGGCATGACGGCGAGCCGATCACGCCGGACGACGTGATCTACTCCTTCGACGTCCTCAAGGAATACAATCCGCAGCCAGGCGTACTACTACCAGCACGTGGTCAAGGCCGAGAAGACCGGCGACCACGAGGTGACCTTCACCTTCGACGAGAAGGGCAACCGCGAGCTGCCGCACATCGTCGGCCAGCTCCTCATCCTTCCCAAGCATTACTGGGAGGGGACCGACGCCAACGGCAACAAGCGCGACATCTCCCGCGGCACGCTGGAGCCGCCGCTCGGCTCCGGTCCCTACCGGATCAAGTCGGTGATCCCCGGCGCGGACGCATCTCTACGAGCGCGTGCCCGACTACTGGGGCAAGGACCTGCCGGTGAACGTCGGCTCGAACAATTTCGACGAGATCCGCTACGAGTATTTCCGCGACGACACGGTCGAGCTGGAGGCGTTCAAGGCCGACCAGATCGACTGGCGGCCAGGAATCGACGGCCCGGGTCTGGGCGACCGGCTACGACTTTCCGGCGGTCAAGGACAAGCGCGTCGTCCTCGAAAAGTTCGAGGAGCCCTACCGCACCGCCGGGCTGATGGTCGGCTTCATCTTCAATCTCAACCGCGACCCGTTCAAGGATCCGCAGGTGCCGCGAGGCCTTCGACCTCGCCTTCCCCTACGAAGACATCAACAAGTCGCTGTTCTACAGCCAGTACATCCGGCTCGACAGCTATTTCTGACGGCATCCCGCTCGCCGCCGAGGGCCTGCCCGAGGGCCGCGAGCTCGAGCTCCTCGACGAGGTCAGGGCACAGGTGCCGCCCGAGGTGTTCACCGAGGTCTACAAGAACCCGGTCAACGCCACGCGCGACCAGAGGCGCGAAACAACCTCCGCGCAGGCGCTCAAGCTGCTCCAGGAGGCCGGCTGGAAGCTCGACGGCAACAGGCTGGTCGGCCCCGAGCGGCAAGCAGATGACCGTCGAGTTCCTGATGAACGGGCCGATCTACGAGAAGATCGCGCTCCGCTACCAGCAGGAGCTCGCCAAGATCGGCATCAGGCTCGACGATCCGCTCGGTCGACACCTCGCAATACGAGAACCGGGTGCGGAGCCGCGACTTCGACATCATGTACAGCGGCTGGGCGCAGTCGATGTCGCCCGGCAACGAGCAGATCGAGTATTTCGGCTCCGAGTCCGCCGACCGCGAAGGCTCGCGGAACTATGGCGGCGTCCGACAACCCGGCGGTCGATCGCTCGATCCGCAACGATCCTGCTCGCGCCCAACCGCGACGAGCTGATCGCCGCCACCAAGGCGCTCGACCGCGTGCTGCTGTGGAACCACTACCTGGTCCCGGGCTGGACGCTCCGCGCCGCGCGGGTCGCGCGCTGGGACCGCTTCGGCCATCCCGACCCGCTGCCTGAATACGCCATCGGCTTCCCGACAGATCTGGTGGTGGGACGCCGACAAGGCGGCCAAGGCGGGGGCGGCGCAAGTGACGGCACGGCCGCGCCGGCCTCACCCGCCGGCGGCGCGCTGCAGCTCGCCGGCGCCGGCGCCGCTCTACGCGGCGATGAAGCCCTGGGCGTGGGCGGCGGGCAGGACCGGCCTGCACGGCCTCTCGGTGTTCGGCGACCTCAAATACCCCGCCGGACTTCACCCAGTTCGACTACCTCAATCCCGGAGGCGCCGAAGGGCGGGCGGATGAACTTCCAGCCGCCCTACTGGTACTTCAACCAGAACACCCAGACCTTCAACACGCTGAACTCGCTTCGTGCTCAGGGGCGACGCGCCGCCGCGCATGGAGCTCCTGCTTCGACACGCTGATGACGCGGGCGACCGACGAGCCCGACGCGCGTCTACGGGCTCCTCGCCGAGACCGTCGACGTCTCCGACGACGGCAACGTCTACACCTTCCATCTCCGCCCCGAGGCGCGCTTCCACGACGGCTCGCCGCTCACCGCCGAGGACGTCGCCTTCTCGCTGATGCTGCTCAAGAAGAACGGCCACCCCAATATCTCGCAGGTCATCCGCGAGATGGTGAAGGCCGAGGCAGCCGATCCGGCAACGCGTCGTCGTGACGCTCTCCGGCAAGCAGTCGCGCGACACCATCCTGACCGTCGCCGGCCTGCCGATCTTCTCCAAGGCCTTCTACACCGCCAACGATTTCCTTGCCGCGACGCTGACGCCGCCGCTCGGCTCCGGCCCCTACAAGGTCGGCAGGCTGAGCGCCGGTCGCTACATCGAATACGAGCGGGTCGCCGACTATTGGGGCAGGGACCTGCCGGTCAATGCCGGCTTCGCCAATTTCGACATGATCCGCATCGACTTCTTCACCGAGCGCCAGACCGCCTTCGAGGCCTTCAAGAAGGGCGAGATCACCTACCGCGAGGAGTTCACCTCGATCACCTGGGCGAAGGACTACGACTTCCCCGCCATCAGCGGCGGCAAGGTCAAGAAGTCGCTGTTTCCCGGCCGAGAACCGCCCGTCCTACCAGGGCTGGTTCTTCAACACCCGGCGCGCCGAAATTCCGCGATCCGCGGACGCGGCTGGCGATCGGCCTCGCCTTCGATTTCGAGTGGTCGAACCGCAACCTCTTCTTCGATTCCTATACGCGCGACTGAACTCCTATTTCGAGAAGTCGGATTTCGCCGCCGACCGGCATGCCGACGCCGGACGAGCTGCGCTCTGCTCGAGCCGCTATCGCGCCGACCTGCCGCCGGAGGTTTTCGGCGAGGCCTATCGTGCCGCCGAAGACCGACGGCTCGGGCCGCGACCGCAAGCTGCTCAGCCAGGCCTCCGATCTGCTCGCCGCCGCCGGCTGGACCCAGGCCGGCAACCAGCTCGTCGACGACGAGGGCGCGCCGCTCGAGGTCGAGTTCCTGATCGACGCCTCGCGTCGTTCGAACGGGTGCTGTCGCCCTACGTCGCAAACCTCAAGCTGATCGGCGTCGACGCGTCGGATCCGCCAGGTCGATCCGGTCCAGATACCAGTCGCGCCAGAACGACTACGACTTCGACGTCGTCGTGTCGGCGCTGCAGCCTCGAGGCGACGCCGCTCGACGGCCTGCAGCAGATCTTCGGCTCGGCGCCGCCGATACGCCGGGCACCTACAACTACTGCCGGCATCAAGGAGCCGGTCGTCGACGCGCTGCTCGCCAAGCTCGCCGGCGTCAAGAGCCGCGAGGAGCTGGTCGCCATCACCCGGTCGATCGACCGCATCCTCCGGGCGCAGGCACTACTGGATCGCCAACTGGTTCCGGCCCAACCACAACGTCGCGCACTGGGACCTGTTCGGCTGGACCGCAGAACAAGCCCGACTACGCCTTCACGCCCGAGACGACCTGGTGGTTCGATCGCGACAAGGCGGCCGCAATCGGCATGGCCGGATAAGCGAGCGCATGGGCGCCTACATCCTGCGCCGCCTGCTTCTCTTCATCCCGACGATGATCGGGATCATGGCGATCAGCTTCCTGGTCGTGCAGTTCGCGCCCGGCGGCCCGATCGAGCGGATCATCGCCCAGCTGCAGGGCACCGACGTCTCGGCGACCGGCCGCATCACCGGCGGCGGCGGCGACTTCCAGGGCGTCGCCGAGCCAGCAGCAGCAGCCGGGCAGCGACACCGTCACTTCGACCTATCGCGGCGCGCAGGGGCTCGACCCGGAATTCATCCACCAGCTCGAGGTGCAGTTCGGCTTCGACAAGCCGCCGCTCGAGCGCTTCGGCCTGATGCTGTGGAACTATTTCCGCTTCGATTTCGGCGAGAGCTATTTCCGCGACATCAGCGTCATCGACCTGATCCTCGAGAAGATGCCGGTGTCGATCTCGCTCGGCCTGTGGATGACGCTGATCTCCTACCTGATCTCGATCCCGCTCGGCATCCGCAAGGCGATGAAGGACGGCTCGCGCTTCGACGTCTGGACGAGCGGCGTCATCATCGTCGGCTACGCGATCCCCGGCTTCCTGTTCGCCATCCTGCTCATCATCCTGTTCGCCGGCGGCAGCTTCTTCGACTGGTTCCCGCTTCGCGGCCTCATCGTCGGACCAGCTACGTCGAACACGCCGTTCTGGCAGTGGATCACCGACCCGCAGGCGCTCGCCGACTATTTCTGGCATCTGGTGCTGCCGCTGACCGCGATGGCGCTTTCGGCCTTCGCCACCACGACGCTCCTCACCAAGAACTCGTTCCTCGACGAGATCCGCAAGCAGTATGTGATGACGGCGCGGGCCAAGGGCCTGACCGAGCACGCCGTGCTCTACCGCCACGTCTTCCGCAACGCGATGCTGATCGTCATCGCCGGCTTCCCCGGCGCCTTCATCTCGGCCTTCTTCGCCGGCTCGCTCCTCATCGAGACGATCTTCTCGCTCGACGGGCTCGGCCTGCTCGGCTTCGAATCGGTGATCAACCGCGACTATCCGGTGGTCTTCGCCACCCTCTACATCTTCTCGCTGATGGGGCTGGTGGTGAACCTCATCTCCGACCTCACCTATACCGTGATCGATCCGCGGATCGATTTCGAGACGCGCGAGGTCTGAGCTTGGATCAGGTTCTCGACCGCACGCAGCCTCGAGACCATCCATCCCGAGCCGGGGCAGGCCGAGCCGCCGCCGCAGAAGCTCGTGGCTGTCGCCGCTCAACCAGCGGCGCTGGAAGAACTTCAAGGCCAACCGGCGCGGCTTCTGGTCGCTGTGGATCTTCCTGGTCCTGTTCGTGCTGTCGCTCGGCGCCGAGTTCATCGCCAACGACCGGCCGCTCGTGATCTCCTACAAGGGCGAGATCCTCTTCCCGGTCTTCAACGACTATCCGGAATCGAAGTTCGGCGGCTTCCTGGCCACCACCGACTATCGCGATCCCTTCATCCAGGACGAGATCCTGTCCAACGGCTGGATGGTGTGGCCGCCGATCCGCTACGCCAACCGCACCGTCAACAACGAGATCGCCGAGCCGGCGCCGGCGCCGCCGTGGTGGATGATGAGCCTCGACGGAGCGCTGCTCGCGCTATCCGCAGGGCGTCGACGACCTGAACTGCACGCTCGGGCAACTGGAACTGGCTCGGCACCGACGACCAGGGCCGCGACGTCGTCGCCCGGCTGATCTACGGCTTCCGCATCTCGGTGCTGTTCGGCCTGACGCTGGCCATCATCTCGTCGATCGTCGGCGTCTTCGCCGGCGCGGTGCAGGGCTATTTCGGCGGCTGGATCGACCTCATCGTTCCAGCGCTTCATCGAGATCTGGACGTCGATCCCGGCGCTCTATCTGCTCCTCATCATCTCCTCGGTGATCGCGCCGAGCTTCTTCGTGCTGCTCGGCATCCTGCTGCTCTTCTCCTGGGTGTCGCTGGTCGGCGTGGTGCGGGCCGAGTTCCTGCGCGGCCGCAATTTCGAATACATCAACGCGGCGCGGGCGCTCGGCGTCGCCAACGTCGACGATCATGTTCCGCCACCTCCTGCCCAACGCCATGGTGGCGACGCTGACCTTCCTGCCGTTCATCCTCAACGGCTCGATCACGACGCTGACCTCGCTCGACTTCCTCGGCTTCGGCCTGCCGCCCGGCTCGCCGTCGCTCGGCGAATTGCTCGCCCAGGGCAAGGACAACATCCAGGCGCCGTGGCTCGGCCTCACCGGCTTCTTCGTCATCTCGATCATGCTGTCGCTGCTGATCTTCATCGGCGAGGCGGTGCGCGACGCCTTCGACCCGCGCAAGGTGTTCAACTGACGCCATGGCCCACGCTGACGCCACGGCCACGCGCATTATCACGCAACGACCGGGCCACGGCGCGCAACCGCCGCCGGGTCGGGCTCGCCGCGCTGATCACCTTCGTCTTCATGCTCGCCGAGGTGGTCGGCGGCATCGTTTCCGGCTCGCTGGCGCTCCTCGCCGACGCCGCCCACATGTTCATCGACGTCTTCGCGCTCGGCTGGCGTGGTTCGCCTTCCGTCTTCGCCGACGCGCCGGCCGATCGGCAGCCGCACCTATGGCTTCGACCGGCTTCAGGTGCTGGTCGCCTTCTCGAACGGCCTGGCGCTGTTCGTCATCGCCGCGGGGATCGTCTACGAGGCGGTCGCAGCGGCTGACCTCGCCGGAGTCGATCGTCGGCGGCTTGATGCTCGCGGTCGCCCTCGCCGGCATGGTCGCCAACATCGCCTCCTTCCTCCTCCTTCACGGCGGCGACCGCCGACAACCTCAACGTCCGGGCGGCGATGCTGCATGTCCTCGGCGACCTGCTCGGCTCGGGCGCGGCGGTCGTCGCCGCGCTCGTCATCCTGGCGACCGGCTGGACGCCGATCGACCCGATCGCCTCGGTGCTGGTCGCGGTGATCATTCTGCGCAGCGCCTGGCGGGTGGTTTCCGAGGCCGGGCACATCCTGCTCGAGGGCACGCCGCCGGAGATCGATACCCGCGCCATCGCCGCCGATCTGGTCGCCAGCATTCCGGCCGTCGAGGACGTCCATCACGTCCACGTCTGGTCGCTGACCCAGGAGCGCCGCATGGCGACGCTCCATGCGCGGCTTGTTGCCGGGGCCGATCCCGACGAGGCGGTGCGCAGCATCAAGCGCCGGCTCGGCACCGACCTTCGACCTCGATCATGCGACCGTCGAGATCGAACGCGGCGACTGCGCGACGCGGCGGATGAGGCGAAAGAAGACGCGGCGGGAGGGGCGTAGGAATGAGCACGGGCGTGAGCGCGATGACCCCGTACCCTTCCTCTCATCCGCGATCTCGAGGCGTTCGCGCAAGGAGGGCTGATCGGAGATGAACGATGAATTGGGTCGTGAGAAAGCACTGTCCCGTAGATCGGCTGCCTAATTGACCCCCAGACTGGAAGTCGACGCTGCCGAAGGACGGTCACGTCTAGTTGTCGAGATCGAGGTCCCGACGCCGCCCGAGATGCGGCGAGCCATCTCGTGCGGTTCCTGGTAGAGCACTCGCAGCGAACGTGGCTGGAATAACGACTGAAGAGTCTGTCGCTCGATCATCTCGAAGGCGCTACGGGAAGACCGTTGAATGTGGACGACTGATAGTACCACTGGATCGACAGTCTATCTCGACAGCGAATGTCGTGATCATTCGCGTTATTCGAAGGCGTCCGAAACGAACTGGACGGCGATGCTGCGCGCGGTAGTCTCCTGAGGCCGTAGAGCAAGGCCGCATGCACGCCGTTTCGTCACGAGCGAACTTACGCTGGCCGAAGTATCTGGTGATGCCGATTGCCGAGCGGGAGCGATGAACGCCTTGTCAGATCACTATGAAGGCTGGTTCGTCGCCGAGCGACTGTCCGCTTGTCACGGTCGCGCCGATCGACCGCGTCGATCCTTCGGTGCGTCGGCGTCCTGCGAGCGCGATATCAGCAGTGAAGCTGCATCGATGCCATTCATGTCTCGACGGCGATTGGCTTCAAATCGCAGCCACTGCTTGCCGGCGCCATCGTCTGCATGACCGATATGCGCCTTGGTCCGCAAACGATCTGGATTGTGCGCGCGCCAGTGGCCGCTCGAGGTCCTCCGACCCGATCTCGCTAGCATTCGCTCATTGATCGGTGCATTCGCCACTGACGCTCGCCCTCCTCTCCGTCGCGCAATCTCGGCGTCGCCTTCCGCCAGGGCGGCCAGCGTCACCGTCGCCGTCGAAGGCGTCAGCTTCGACATCGACAAGGGCGAGACCGTCGCGCTGGTCGGCGAGTCCGGCTCGGGCAAGTCGGTCACCGCGCTGTCGGTGATGAAGCTCCTGCCCTATCCCGCCGCCTCGCATCCGAGCGGCGAAATCCTGTTCAAGGGCACGGACCTGCTGACGGCGCCCGAGCGCGGAGCTCCGCGCACGTGCGCGGCAACGACATCGGCATCGTCTTCCAGGAGCCGATGACCTCGCTCAACCCGCTCCACACCATCGAGCGGCAGGTCGGCGAGGTGCTCAAGCTCCACCAGGGGCTGAGCGACAGCGCGGCCGCACGCCGCGTCCTCGAGCTGCTCGACCAGGTCGGCATCCGCGATGCGGCCGAGCCGCCTCGGCGCCTATCCGCACCAGCTCTCCGGCGGCCAGCGCCAGCGGGTGATGATCGCCATGGCGCTCGCCAACAAGCCCGGACCTCTTCATCGCCGACGAGCCGACCACGGCGCTCGACGTGACGGTCCAGGCGCAGATCCTGCAGCTCCTCCGCGACCTCCAGGCCGAGACCGGCATGGCGATGCTGTTCATCACCCACGACCTCGGCATCGTCCGGCGGATGGCGAAGCGGGTCTGCGTGATGACCGAGGGCCGGATCGTCGAGGCCGGGCCGACCGAGGACGGTCTTCACCCATCCCGCAGCACGCCTATACCCGGCACCTGCTCGCCGCCGAGCCGAAGGGCGATCCGCCCAAGTCCGACCCGTCGCGCGCCGGTGGTGCATGTCGGGCGACGACCTCAAGGTCTGGTTCCCGATCAAGCGCGGCCTGCTGCGCCGCGTCGTCGGCCACGTCAAGGCGGTCGACGGCGTCGACGTCGACCGTGCGCCAGGGGCAGACCGCTCGGCATCGTCGGCGAATCCGGCTCCGGCAAGACCACCCTCGGCCTCGCGCTGATGCGGCTGATCTCGTCGAACGGGCACGTCGTCTTCCTCGGCAACGCCGATCGCGGGCCGCACCTTCAAGGAGATGCGGCCGCTGCGCAGCGAGATGCAGATCGTCTTCCAGGACCCCTACGGCTCGCTCAGCCCGCGCATGTCGGTCTCCGAGATCATCGAGGAGGGGCTCGAAGATCCACGAGCGCCGGCCTGTCGGCGGCCGAGCGCGACCGCAAGGTGGTCATGGCGCTGGAGGAGGTCGGGCTCGATCCCGCCACCCGCCACCGCTACCCGCACGAATTCTCCGGCGGCCAGCGCCAGCGCATCGCGGTCGCCCGCGCCATGGTGCTCGAGCCGCGCTTCGTCATGCTCGACGAGCCGACCTCGGCGCTCGACATGAGCGTCCAGGCGCAGGTCGTCGACCTCCTCCGCGACCTGCAGCGCCGCCACGACCTCGCCTACCTGTTCATCAGCCACGACCTCAAGGTGGTCAAGGCGCTCGCCAACGAGATCATCGTCATGCGGAACGGCAAGGTGGTCGAGACGCGGCGACGGCGGCGCAGGGTCTTCGAGCAGCCGGAGACCGACTATACCCGGGCGCTGATGGCGGCGGCCTTCGAGATCAGGACGGCGCCGGAAGGCGTCGTGGCGCAATAGTGGGCGGAATGGGAGGAGAGGATGAGACTGCGTCTGGAACTGCTGGCTTTCGGCGTCGTGGCCGGCCTGGGCATCGTTTCGGCTCTGGCGCAGGAAGCGCCGGGCTTTCCAGTGCCTGATCTGTTGGGGAAGTGGACCGGCCCCTACCGCGTGATCCGGTCGAACGGCTTCGCCGAAGGCGTCCTTGAGCTCCAAGTCATCGAGCAGCAAGGGCCGCTCCTTAAGGTCACGAAGGCATGGGCCCTGGCGCCGGGCGGCGCGCCCGGCGATGTCGGCGGCCAGCTTTTGCAGAAGGCCGCCGAGACAATGGTCGGCGTGATCGGCTTCGACGGTCGCGAAATCCGTCTTGCCGAGCAGGGCGACGAGGGCGTCTACAGCGGCCGTCTGGTCAACCCGGATACGATGGAACTGATTTATATCGAGGCTGACCGGCAGGCGACGGCCTATAGAGCGACCTTGACGCGATCAAAGTAGAGCGCCTGTTGCCGGTCCGGGAGGTGGCGATCAGGCCCGGCCCCAACGCGACCCTGATCGCATCGGTCCCTGGGATCCGAAAGCCTGCGTGAGTCGCCTTGTCTTATTCCTTCGATCCTCCCGATCCACCGCTGGGTTTGGGTGGGCGTTCGGTAGAGCGTGGAGGAATATAACTGTTCTGTTGGTCCTCACGGGGATTCCGGCCCCCTGATGGACTCAAAGGCTGCGGGATGAGTACAGTGCTTTCAGGCTCTTTTTCATTCTCGATCATCATGCTGATCCTTTGTCGTAGATTTCGATGGACGAAATCTGGTCCTTACCTATGTAGACACCCCTTCCGGCATCCTCCCAAGTATTTCCATCGGCACCCAAAACATTCATTTCGTCCATATATAAATCCCTCTCGTTTCTGTCGGACGAAATGAAAGATTTGTTTCCTAGAAAACCTCGAAACACGGTGCCGTCGATCAGTCTGACTAATATCCATCTACTAGACATGTCGCTGAATAGACAATCCCAAGCTGGCGGCGTAGGATGGATTGGACGAATTCTCAACGGACCCAGCGGAAGAATATCTATCACCCACGCCCAAAGATTACGCTTTTCGAACAGTGCTATGAAATAGCCCACAAGGGCGGGTAAGATGAAAAGGCCGATGACCCATCCGACGAGTCTTATCGGTTGCGACAAGTGGTCAAAAAAAGGTATAAAGATTGATAGTATCGCGAAGTTTAGTGCTCCGTATAATATGCAAAGGATTATGTATGAGGTGTCGGCAGTCGTCTCGGTTACAACAAACCGATCAAGAATAGATTTTACAATGTATCCGGGGACGAGGATTAATACAATCGTATATATGTTGAATGATTCAAGCATGGGCTAGCTATGGTTTTCCTCCTCGGCAGTCACCATAGCACGATTCGAGGTGGCGTTGCATTCACAAGTTGATCTGACTTTATGAAGCCTCACATCCTCATCGCCTCGGGTCCGTGGGATGCCAAGCCGTGGGCGGCGGCGGTCGGCGCCATCGCGCCGGGGCGGCCGGTCCGCATCTGGCCGGACCTGCCCGATCCCGGCGGCGTCGCCTATGTGCTGGCCTGGAACCCGCCGGCCGCGGCGCTCCGCGGGCTCCCCAACCTCAAGGCGATCTTCTCGCTCGGCGCCGGCGTCGAGCACATCATGTTCCTGCCCGGGCTGCCGGATGTGCCGGTGGTGCGGATCGTCAGCCGGAATCTGACGCAGCGGATGACCGAATGGGTGGCGCTGCAGGTGCTTCTCCATCACCGTCGGCAGCGGGCCTATGACCGGCAGCAGCGGGCGCGCATCTGGAAGGAGCTGCCGCAGCCGGCCGCGACCGATGTCCGGGTCGGCGTGATGGGCTTGGGCGTGCTCGGCAGCGACGCCGCGACAGCCTTGAAAGGGCTCGGCTTTCTGGTCGCCGGCTGGACCCGGCGGCCGCGCGCCTCGGCCGACATCGAGACCTTCAGCGGGGCGGCCGGGCTCGATCTTTTCCTCGCCCGCACCGACATCCTCGTCTGTCTCCTGCCGCTCACCAACGAGACCCGCGGCATCCTGTCGATGGAGCTTTTCCAGCGTCTGGCCCGCGATGGACCGCTGGGCGGGCCGGTCCTGATCAATGCCGGGCGGGGCGGGCTGCAGGTCGAGCCGGACGTGGTGGCGGCCGTCCGCGACCACGTGCTCATTGGCGCCAGCCTCGATGTCTTCGCGAGCGAGCCGCTCGATCCATCCAGCCCATTGTGGGCCATGGACAACGTCGTGATCACGCCGCATTGCGCGGCGTGGAGCGACCCCGCCGAATTGAGCCGGCAGATCCTCGACCAGATCGCCGCCGTCGAGGCGGGGAGACCGCTCCGCAACGTCGTCGATCGGAGCGCGGCCTACTAGCCGTCCCCGCTTGTCGCACGGCCGCAATCCCGCCCGCCGGCATACGCCTTTCGGGGGACGCGGAATCCCGGCGCGACGCCGATCTCACCCTGCGACGTTGCGATTGCGTGGCTCTGCCCGATCGGAGGACCTATGGCGGGATCGGCAAAAGGAGTAGGGTCGCGGTGATTTCTGCGCGGTTTGCCCGCGGGGATGCGGCGACGTGCCCGGTTCGGTGCGGTCCGCGCAAACGCTCGCATGAAACGAACAGCCGGAGGCGACGGAAATGGAAGCAGTCGTGGAACTGACCCAGACATTCATCGGCCCGGTCATCCTGCCGGATGCGGCCGCCTATGACGAGGTGCGCCGGATCCACAACGCCGAAATCGACAGGCGACCGGCGGTGATCGCCCGCTGCCGTGGCATGGCCGACATCGCCGACGCCATCCTCTTCGCCCGCGCCCAGGGACTGGAGATCACGGTGCGCGGCGGCGGCCACAATGTCGGCGGCCGCGCGGTCGCCGACGGCGCAATGATGATCGACCTGTCGCTGATGAAAGGCATTCACGTGAACGCCGCCGATCGCACCGCGATCGTCGAGGGCGGGGTGCTGTGGAAGGAGTTCAACCGCGAAGCGCAGCTCCATGGTCTCGCGACGACCGGCGGCGTCATCGGCTCGACCGGGGTCGGCGGACTGACGCTCGGCGGCGGGCTCGGCTGGCTGATGACCAAATACGGCATGGCGCTCGACAACCTGATCGCCGTCAACCTCGTGCTCGCCGACGGGTCCATCGTGCGGGCGAGCACGGACGAGCATCCCGACCTATTCTGGGCGGTGCGCGGCGGCGGCGGCAATTTCGGGGTGGCGGCATCGTTCGAGTTCCGTCTCCATCAGGTCGGTCCGATGGTGATCGGCGGCCTGGTGGCGTTTCCCCTCCCGGAAGCCAAGAAGGTGCTCCGCGCTTTCCGCGACATGACGGCGACGGCGGCCGACGAACTGATGATGGTCGCGGCCCTCACCCATGCACCGGACGGATCGGGGACCAAGGTCGTCGGTATCGCCGCCTGCCACTCCGGGACCAAGGCCGACGGCATGGCCGCGGCGGCGAAGATCAAGACATTCGGGACCGTCGCCATCGACGCGCTCGGGCCGATTCCCTACACCGCGCTCAACGGCATGCTCGACGGCGCCTTCCCTGCCGGCGCCTTCAGCTACTGGAAGCCGGCTTTCCTTCCGCGCCTCGATGACGCGGCGATCGACGCGATCGCCGCGGCCTTCGAGAAGTGCCCGGTGCCGACCAGCTCGTTCCTTCTCGAAAATTTCCACGGTGCGGTGACCCGGGTGCCGGTCGACGCCACTGCCTATGCGCTGCGCGACGCTGGTTTCAACGCGCTGATCAACGGTCAATGGGTGGACCCGGCCCAGCGCGACGCCACCACAAGCTGGGTGCGCGAAACCTTCGCAGCGTTGCAGCCTTTTGCCGGCGACCGACGCTACATGAACTATGTCGGATCGGACGAGGAGACGGGGGCGGCAGCAATGGCGGCCTATGGGCCGAACCTCGCGCGGCTCCGGAAGCTCAAGAAGCAGTACGACCCGGAGAACGTCTTCCATCACAACGTCAACATCCTGCCGGCGTGACAAAAGCGATGCCCTTGGCAAATTGAGGCCGCGGTTCGAAAGGCGGTCGCGCTCCTCTCCCGCGTAGGGCCTTGCACGATCCCTGGCCGCGTCCCCGCGCAAGCGGGGACCGGCTTGTCCTCCGGTTGCCAACTTGTGTCGGAATTGAGACGCGTGCTCGTCGCCGATGTTCCAGGCGCAGGCATCCAAAACTCCGCTCATGTCCGCGCAAGCGTCGCGCAAACGGGCATCGAGCATTCCCATTACGAACGTATGCCATTGAAAATCTGGATCCCCGCTTGCGAGCCCGTGAGGAAATCGGAAGGCGCATTTTCTGACGATTTAGTATCGCAGCCCCCGACCTCCGCTCATGCCCGCGCAAGCGGGCATCCAGTTCTCACCTCCCCACCGCATGCCATTGAAAAACTGGATTCCCGCTTGCGCGGGAATGAGCGGCTGTGTGGAGGCAGCCTTTGAGCCTGGGGCGGCATGGAATGCCGGCCGCGCACGTCCAATCAAAACTCATCACAGTTCCCAGAACCTGGTGCGCGAGCTTGTGCCGACCCGGACACATCTTGTGCTGAAGCGCCTCGCCTCGCGGGCCGGAATGATCCGCGGAAAAACCGGGGTGTTCACGGCGGCGAAAGCGCGCGAAAACGGCGACCGTGTCGCGCGCCATTGAACCGATCGTCCTGTCCCGTCATCGCCGGCTGAGCGTCGCCGCGACGCTTGCCGTCGCGGTCACCGGCGGCGGGCTCGCGACGCTCGCCGGGCTGCCCGCCTCGTGGCTGTCGGGCGCGATGATCGCGGTGACGGCGGCCTCGCTTGCCGGCCTCGACACGCGGCTGCCGCTCACCGCGGTCGAAATCGCCTTCCTGCTCATCGGCACGGCGCTCGGCAGCGGCGTCACCCCGGAACTGATCCGCGGCGCCGCCGCCTGGCCGCTCAGCCTGATCGGCCTCGGCGTCTCGGTGCTCGCCTGCACGCTCGCCGTCCGCGCCTTCCTGATCAAGGTCGCCGGCTGGGACCGCGACAGCGCTTTCTTCGCCGCCGTGCCCGGCGCCCTCTCCTATGTGCTCGCGGTCGCGGCGGAGGCCGGCGCCGACGTCCGCAAGGTGGCGGCGAGCCAGAGCATCCGCCTCTTCCTGCTCGTCGCGGTGCTGCCGAGCCTGCTCGTCTCGATCGAAGGCGGACCGCCGGCGCCGCCGCCGGTCCATGTCGCAGGCTGGTGGGACATCGCCGGCATGCTCGCCTTCGCCGCGGCGGTCGGCCTCGCCTTCCGCCGGCTCAAGGTGCCGGCGGGGCGCCTCACCGGCGCCTTCGCGGCGAGCGCGCTTCTCCACGGCACCGGCCTCGTCGCCGGGACGCTGCCGATGCCGGTGGTGATCGTCGCCTTCCTGCTCCTCGGCACGCTGATCGGCAGCCGCTTTGTCGGCACCGGGCTCCGCTTCATCGGCGGCATCCTCGCCGCCTCGATCGGCGGCTTCTTCGTCGCCACCGGCATCGCCGGAATGATCGCGGTGGCGGGGGCGAGCACGCTCGGCGTGCCGATCGACCAGGCGATCGTCGCCTTCTCGCCGGGCGGGCTCGACGCGATGATGTCGGTGGCGCTCGCCCTCCACATGGACTCGGCCTATGTCGCGGCGCACCAGTTCGCCCGCTTCGCCGGCATCGCCTTCACGCTGCCGATCGTGCTCAAGGCGAGCGCGGCGCGGCGGCGGGCGGCGGAGGGGAGGGGCGGGTAGGTTAGGTCCTCGCGGCATTCCGCACAATTCCGGCTGTCCACGGCGGCATTGAGGCTTCAGACCCCCACCCGGTCGCCCCGGACAAGTCCGCGGCGACCGACCTCCCCGTTTCAGATTCACATATGTCACTGGCCCCACACCACGTCGACGGCACAGAAAGAGGCTCCCCTCGCCCCTTGTGGGAGAGGGCGGTTTCGCTTGGCGAGCAAACCTCCGCAGGCGGAGAAGAAGGCCGTGTCGTCGCAGCGAGCTTAGCGAAACCGGGTGAGGGGTACCCCGCCGGGCGCTTCGCTCCGCCATCGCCGATGCGGGCGGCGTCCGCGAGGCTCCCGTTGCGGGCTCGCCGGCGGGGCCGGCTTCGTGAGGCGACCCATGCGAATCGCCCGGCGGGGCACCCCTCACCCGGATTTCCAAGTCCGATTCGCGAAGGGGGCAAATCGGGGAAATCCGCCCTCTCCCACAAGGGGCGAGGGGGAGCCCTGTCCTGCGCTGTGATTCGAATTTGTGAGGGTGCACAAGGAAGGATCTCCGGATCGTTCCGCGATGCCGTCGAGATGCTCGAACCTCGTAGCGCTTTTCAGGGGGAGGCAAGGCGCGGCCACGTCGATCCCTCCCCTTGAAAAGGGGAGGTCGATCCCGCCGGAGCGAGAGCGGCGGATCGGGAGGCGATCTATCTTCGTGCCAAAGCAGAGCTCAATGGAACTGGCGATTCGGCGACTAGGACACCCGCCCCTTCGAATTAGGACAGTGGCGGTTGAATCCCGACAGAACCGAAGATTCGCGGAACAAACCATGGACGGGCGGCGGGGGTCCCTGGTAATCCTGTGCGCGTGAACCGCATCGCCCGCCGCCCCAAGGCCGACCTCGCCTCCTCCCCGCGCCCGTTCGCCGCCTGGTTCGCGGGGCGGGGCTGGACGCCGCGGCCGCACCAGCTCGAGCTGCTCGAGAAGGCGCGGGCGGGGCGCTCGACGCTGCTGATCGCGCCGACCGGCGCGGGCAAGACGCTCGCCGGGTTCCTGCCGACGCTGACGTCGCTCCACGAGCGGCCGGCGGTCGAACCGGCCGGAGGGGCGCGGCATCCACACCCTCTACATCTCGCCGCTCAAGGCGCTCGCCGTCGACATCGCCCGCAACCTCGAGGCGCCGGTCCGCGAGATGGGGCTCCAAGTCGCGATCGAGACGCGCACCGGCGACACGCCCGTCCACAAGCGGCAGCGGCAGAAGCTGAAGCCGCCGGACATCCTCCTGACCACGCCCGAGCAGGTGGCGCTGCTCCTCTCGGCCACCGACGCGCCGCGCTTCTTCGCCGACCTCGACACGGTGATCCTCGACGAGCTGCACGCGCTGGTGACCAGCAAGCGCGGCGACCTGCTCGCGCTCGGCCTGGCGCGGCTGCGGGCGCTGGCGCCGCGGCCTCAAGGCGATCGGGCTGTCGGCGACCGTCGCCGAGCCCGACGCGCTGCGGGCGTGGCTGGTCGGGCAGGACGACGGAGCGCGCCACGGTCGCGAGACGGCGATCGCCTCTTGCAAGGGCGGACCGCCTCAGCCTCCCCCGTGCAGGGGGAGGAGCACGGCGGCCATGGCGCGATTTCGCCGGCGACGCGGGGATCGCAGCCATCGGCGCTCGCCCTGGCCACCTCCCCTTCCCAGAGCGGCTGGGGGGGTGCAGCCGGCCGTCGCGCAACTGAGGCTGCCCCTCACCCCGCTTCGCCGAGAGGCGCGGCGCCCGCTCCGCCATGCGCGACGGTCCGCGGCCCGACAGGCGGGGACGGGGTCGCGTCCCGTGCGGCGGAGGCCGCGCGATGCGCCGACATCGTCGTGGTCGAGGGCGGGGCGAAGCCCGACATCAGCCATCCTCGATTCGGAGGAGCGGATCCCGTGGTCGGGGCATTCGTCGCAATACGCCGTCCCCGACATCTACGCGATCGTCAAGCGCGCACCGGATGGCGCTGCTCTTCGTCAATGTCCGCGCGCCAGGCCGAGCTGATCTTCCAGGAGCTGTGGCGGATCAACGTCGACGGCCTGCCGATCGCCCTCCACCACGGCTCGCTCGACGCCGGGCAGCGGCGGAAGGTCGAGACGGCGATGGCGGCGGGAAAGCTCCGCGCCGTGGTCTGCACCTCGACGCTCGACCTCGGCATCGACTGGGGCGACGTCGACCTCGTCGTCAATATCGGCGCGCCGAAGGGCGCCTCGCGGCTCGCCCAGCGGATCGGCCGCGCCAACCACCGGCTCGACGAGCCCTCGAAGGCGGTGCTGGTGCCGGCCAACCGCTTCGAGGTGATCGAGTGCCGGGTGGCGCTCGACGCCAACTATCTCGGCGCGCAGGACACCCCGCCGATCCAGCCCGGCGCGCTCGACGTGCTCGCCCAGCACGTCCTCGGCATGGCCTGCTCGGCGCCGTTCGACGCCGACGCGCTCTACGCCGAGGTGACCTCGGCCTATCCCTACCGCGACCTCGACCGCGCCACCTTCGACCGCGTCGTCGACTTCGTCGCGACCGGCGGCTATGCGCTGAGGAGCTACGAGCGCTTCGCCAAGATCAGGCGGGGCGCGGACGGGCTGTGGCGGATCACCCATCCCGCGGGTGGCGCAGCAATACCGGCTCAATGTCGGCACCATCATCGAGGCGCCGCTCCTCAACGTGCGGGTCGCGCGGAGCGCGGCGCGGGCTTCGCCGGGCGCGGCGGGCGCGTCGCTCGGCAAGATCGAGGAGAGCTTCATCGAGGCGCTGGCGCCGGGCGACACCTTCCTCTTCGCCGGGCTGATCCTCCGCTACGAGGGGATGCGCGAGAACGAGGTGATCGCGACCCGCACCGCCGACGACACGCCGAAGATCCCGATCTATGCCGGCGGCAAGTTCCCGATCACCTCGTTCCTCGCCGACGGCGTCGCGGCATGCTCGCCGACCCGAAGACCTGGTCGCGGCTGCCGCCGCAGGTGTCGGAGTGGCTCGCGATCCAGAAGCGGCGCTCGCTCCTGCCGAAGCGCGACCAGCTCCTCGTCGAGACCTTCCCGCGCGGCAACCGGACCTACATGGTCGCCTACCCGTTCGAGGGGCGGCTCGCCCACCAGACCCTCGGCATGCTGCTGACCCGCCGGCTGGAGCGGGCGCGGCTCCGGCCGGCCGGCTTCGTCGCCTCGGACTATTCGCTCGCGATCTGGGCGCTCGGCGACCTCGGCCGCGCCTTCCAGCGCGGCGAGCCGAGCCTCGCGGAGCTCTTCGCCGAGGACATGCTCGGCGACGACCTCGAGGCGTGGATGGCGGAGAGCTACCTGCTCAAGCGCATGTTCCGGAACACGGCGCTGATCTCCGGGCTGATCGAGAAGCGCCACCCGGGCAGGGAGAAGTCCGGCCGGCAGGTGACGGTGTCGACCGACCTCATCTACGACGTGCTCCGCCGCCACGAGCCCGACCATATCCTCCTCCAGGCGACCTGGGCGGACGCGGCGACCGGCCTGCTCGAGGTCGCCCGGGTCGGCGATATGCTGTCGCGCGTCAAGGGCCGAATCGTGCATAAACGGCTCGACCGGATCTCGCCGCTGGCGGTGCCGGCGATGCTGCAGATCGGCCGGGAGGTCGGTCGCCGGGCGAATCGAGCGAGGCGGTGCTGCGCGAGGCGGCGGAGGACCTGGTCCGGGAAGCGATGGGCGATGATGCGATTGTGATGAGCACGATGGCGCGATCGCGCCGACGCCAACCTCCCCCTTGAGGGGAGGTCGAAAGCTGCGAGCGAAGCGAAGCAGTTCGGGAGGGGGCGCGACGTCGACGGTCCGATACCCCCTCCCGAAATCGCTGCGCGATTTCGACCTCCCCTCAAGGGGGAGGTTGGCGTCCTCGATCATGCGTTGAGACAGAGCGGCGATGTCGGCGCTCTCGACCAAGGCCGGCGCACGGAGACGGCCCCGCGCCCGCCCTCGTCGGCGTCGCCGGGGTGGTGCTCGAGGCGTTCGCCGAGGGGCGCTGTGGTGGGCCGACCGGCGGATGCTGGTGGTCGCCGACCTCCATCTCGAGAAGGGCTCGTCCTATGCCCGGCGCGGCCAGATGCTGCCGCCCTACGACACCGCCGAGACGCTGGCCCGGCTCGGCGCGGCTGGTGGCGCGGCTCGACCCGGCGACGGTCGTCGCCCTCGGCGACAGCTTCCACGACGACGGCGGCTCGGCGCGGCTCCACCCGCGCGACCGCGCGACGCTCCGCGCGCTCCAGCGCGGCCGCGACTTCGTCTGGATCGCCGGCAACCACGATCCCGGCCGGCCGCACGGCCTCGACGGCGACGCACATGGCCGAGCTCGCGGCCGGGCCGGTCGTCGTTCCGCCATGAGCCGCGGCGGGCGCCGGCGGCGAGATCGCCGGGCACCTCCACCCCTCGGCGCGGGTCGCCGGGCGCGGCAAGTCGGTGCGGCGGAAGTGCTTCGCCGGCGACGGCCATCGCCTGGTCCTGCCCGCCTTCGGCGCCTATGCCGGCGGGCTCAACGTGCTCGACCGCGCCTTCGCCGGGCTGTTCGCGCCGGCGACCTTCCGCGCCTTCATGCTCGGCGACGACCGGGTCTATCCGGTCGGCCGGCGGGCGCTCCGGCCGGACTAGACGGGGCCGGGTTTTTGCGGCGGGGCCAGGTGTCAGCTCGACAATGTCTGCCTCCGTCACGCGACGAAAAGTCGGGGTCCATCGCAGGCCTCGCCAAGGGCTCAAGGGACCATCAGATTGCGCGGGCGGTGATGGATTCCGGCTTCCGCCGGAATGACGGCGAGGGTTTTGGTTCGTGGGCTGCCGTATCAGGCGGGCAATTCAATTTTCGCGGCACGTCCAGACTTCAGTCGCGGCGGAAGACGACCCCGGCGAGCCAGCCGGTGAACAGCGCGAGCAGCACGCAGGCGAGGCCGTAGAGCAGCGCGTGGTTGTGCGACGGCCTCGAACATGAACTGCTCGAAGCCGACCTTGGTGACGTTGAGCGTCGCCTGCTGGTGGGCGAGGAAGCGCCTCGCCGGAGAACAGGAAGACCTCGACGGTGTAGCGCCCGTCCGGAGCGTTGGACGGGAATCCAGGCGGCGGTGCGGAACACCGAATCCGACGTGCCGATGAAATCGACCCCGCCGGCGAACTCCGAGTAGAGGCCGGCCTCCTTGCGGAGCCGGATGAAGGCGTCGCGGAACTCGGGGTCGGTCGAGCCGTCCGTCGGCCGGCGTCGGCGACCTGGAGCGGGATGTTGTCGAAGCCGATGCCGAAGCGCTCGAGGACCGCCGGCGTGGCGATCTCGTCGAGCGGTCCGGTCGAGCTGAGCGCGTAGAAGGACGGCGCCGCGGTGAAGGTCTCCGAAGCGCGGTTGACCCAGAGGAAGAGGAGCGGCTCCTTGCGCCGCGCCACCACCGTCTCGGTCGGGCCGCTGACCAGCACCGCGATCTCGTAGGGCGGAGCTCCGCGACACCGTCGCGGCGTCGCGCTCGATGACGCCGAAGACGGTGACCGGCGTCGCCGGTGAAGCCCGAATCGATCCGGATATCGTCGGTCGAGAGCGCGATGATCGAGCTGCTCGGCGGCCGCCGGCGCCGCCGAGCAGGCAGCAGGCGCCGCGAGCGCCGGCGCACGAGCCGCCTCATGACGCGGCTCCCGGCAAGCGTGGTGAGCGAGTAGCGCTCCTCCGGCGGCGTCACCAGGCCGAAGAGGAAGCGGATGGCGACGGCGAGGACGAGCAGGCCGAGCAGGGCGCGAAGATGATCGCCGCGCATGTTCTGGCCGACCCGGGCGCCGAACTGGGCGCCGATGACGCCGCCGACCATCAGGATGATGGCGAGCACGATGTCGACCGAGTAGTTGGTGACGGCATGGAGCACGGTCGCGACCGACATGGTGGCGACGATCTGGATCAGCGAGGTGCCGATGACGACGTTGGTCGGCACGCGCAGGAGGTAGATCAGCGCCGGCACCAGGATGAAGCCGCCGCCGATGCCGAGCAGCGCGCCGAGGAAGCCGATGCCGATGCCGAGGCGCGACCACCGGAATGGCGCTGACATAGAGCTTCGAGCGCTTGAACCGCATCTTGAGCGGCAGCCCGTGGATCCAGTTGTGCTGGCCGGGCCGGCGGAGCGGCGCCGGCCTGCCGCGCCGCGTGTTGAGCGATGGCGCGGACCGACTCGCTCAGCATCAGGCCGCCGATGGTGCCGAGGAAGGTGACGTAGGAGATGCCGATGATCAGATCGAGCTGGCCGAGCGAGCGCAGCCCGTTGAAGACGACGACGCCGAGCAGCGTGCCGACCACGCCGGACAGCATCAGCACGGCGGCGAGCTTGAGGTCGATCATCCGCCGGCGCCAGTAGGAGAGCGCCGCCGAGGCCGAGGAGGCGACGATCTGGCTCGCCACCGTCGCGACCGAAACGACCGGCGGAATGCCGGAGAAGATGAGGAGCGGCGTCAGCAGGAAGCCGCCGCCGACGCCGAACAGGCCGGACAGGAAGCCGACCGCTCCGCCCATGCCGAAGATGATGAACATGTTCACCGACAGTTCGGCAATGGGGAGGTAGATCAGCACGGCGGGACGCCAGTCGAGATCCGGTTGACGGACGCGCGGGCCGGTCGCGCGGAGACTCCGATCGATAAAGCGCGCGCATTCCGCTTCGCTGTCAACGCGAAGCCGGCGCGCACGCCGACGGCGGCGGCGCAGCCTCAGCCGGTGCGGCTCGGCGAGCGCGGCGACCAGCGAGCGGTCGATCACGCCCGGTGCCGGCGACGCCGATCGCTCGCCTGGAAGGCGCGCACCGCCTCGCGCGTCTTCGGCCCCTCGACCCCGTCGGCGCGGGCCGGGATCGTAGCCCTGCTCGGCGAGCAGCGTCTGGATCTTCATGACCAGCGCCTTCTGGTCGGCGGCGGTCACGCCGGCGCTGTCGTCGCTCCCAGCCCCGGCCGGCGCCGGCGACGTCGTTGGCGGCGGCGAGCGGCGTCTTCGGCCGCCAGGCCGTGACCGCGGCCCGGGCGGCGGCGAGCTGGTTCTGGTCGAGCATGGCCGCGACCTCGTCGCGGCGCGCCGCCGCGTCCTTGTCGCCGGCCAGCGGCGGCGATCGCGAACCACTTGTAGGCTTCGACGAGGTCGAGCCTCGGTGCCGAGGCCGCGGGCATAGACGACGCCGAGATTGTACTGGCTGTCCTTGACGCCGTAGTTCGGCGGCGGCGAGGAACCATTCGAGCGCCTTGGCGGGATCGGCCGCGCCGGCGGCGCCCTTGCTGATCAGCACCGCGAGGTTGTGCATGGCGCCGACATTGCCCTGCTCGGCGGCGCGCCGGTAGAGCGCGACGGCCCGGGCGGCATCCTTGTCGACCCCCTGGCCGCGCTCGTAGAGGCTGGCGAGACGGTATTGCGGCGACGCAAGGCCGGCTCGCCGCGGCGCGCGCGTACCATTTCGGCGGCCGGGCCAGGTCGCGGACGGTGCCGCGGCCCTCGGCGTAGCGGTTGGCGATCTCGAAGGCGGCCGCCGGATCGCCGGCCGCGGCGGCGGCGCGGAGCGCGGCGGGAAGCCCGGGCGCGACGAGGGAGTCGACGGGCTGCGCGGCGAGGTCATCGGCCGCGGGCGGCGGCGCGAAGGCATTGTTTCCGGTGGGCTCGGCCGTCGCCTGGATGCCGCCGGTCGTCATCGAATCGTCGGCGGCCAAGGCCATGGCGGTTCGCGCATCGGCAGGCGGAGCGACCATGCCCGGCGCATCCGCGGCCGCCGGCGCAGGAGGCGCCGCCACCGGCGGATTGTCGACCGCGGGGATTTCGCCTGCCGGCGCGACCGCGGCGAGGTCGCTGATCCGGCCGTTGCGCTGGCTGAGCAGGTAGACCGCGCCGAGGGCGAGCACGATCGCGGCGGCAAGGAGAAGCGACTTCCGCCGATTGCGGATCGCCTGTCCGATCCGGGCGAACGGGCTGTGCTTCGGATCGGTGGAGAGCGAGCCGGCCCGGTCTCCCTGAACCACACCGGCCCCGGCATCGGCTTCGGCCTGGGCGGCGCGGCGGGCGGCGGCGATGAATTCGGCGCGGCGGTCGCCGGCCTTGCGCTCGGGCTGCGGCGAACTTGCCGCGAGCTCGCGCAGCGCGGCGAGATCGGGCCTGACGTCGCGCGGCTCGGACGGACGCCGGGCGTAGCTCGATGCAGCCGGCCCCCGTGCGGCGGCGGCGGTTCGGCCGGGGCGGCGGGTCCGAAGATCGCCACGACCGGAGTCGCCGGCGGCGGTTGCGCGCTGCGGTCGTCCGGACGGGCCGGCGCCGCAGCCGCGGCGCCGGTTCGAGGGCGCCGGCGACGCGGTCTCCCCGCGCGGGGGTTTGGCGCCATTGTCGCCGAGGCGGTCGACGATCGAAGCAAGGCTGCCTTCGAGCGACTGCATCGTCGCCTCGGTGTCGGCATCGCCCTCCGCGGCCGGTCCCGGCACGCTCGCGACGTCCGGCTTGCGGTCTCCGGCAGGGCCGCCTCGGCCTTCTCCGACGGGGCGCCGGCGGCCGGGAAAACTCGCCTGAAGGCGCGTCAGGTCTTCCTCGACCTGGCGCAAGTCTCGCCGCGCGGCGTCGTCCGGTCGAACTCGGCGGCAATCCGGGCGATGCGCGTCTCGAGCCTCGGCGAGCTCGCCCGGATCGACGGCTCGCGTCGGCCCCGGAACATCGCCGCTCCGGCTTTCGGGAGGGCCGGCGGCGGCTGCGTCACGGCGGGCGAGGTCGCCGCGGATCGCGTCCATCTGGGCCCTGATCTCGTCGAGCGCCGCCGACGGCGCCTCCTGGGCCGGACTGTCTCCGATCTTCCGCGACAGGAATTCGAGACGCCGGTCGATGCTTTCGACCACGTCCGGATCGGGGACGCGCGCCAGCGCGCCGTCGAGGCTCGCGGCGATCCGGTCGAGCCGCTCCTCGACGCCGCCGATCGCCGACAGTCCGTCGCCGCCTTCCGCCGCGGCGGAGGCGATCTCGTCGAGGCGGGCTTCGATCCGGGCAAAGGTCTTGGCGTCACCGCGACGCGCCGCTTCCAGCGCCTCGACGGCGGCGCGGAGGTGGACGAGATCGGCGGCGAGGGCGGCAAGCGCGCCGGGGTCGGCAGCAGCACTTCGCTCCAGCGCGAGCTCCTCGACCGCCGCCCGGAGATCGGCGAGGGTCGCGGCAATCGCGGCCGCCGATGCCTCCGCCGCCGCTTCGCGGGCGTGGAGTTCCGATGCAACCCGGCCGGCGAGCTCGTTCATCCGCGCTTCGAGCCGGGCGAAGGGACCGAGCTCGCCGCGCTCCAGTGCGGCGCGGAGCGCGGTGACGTCATCGCCAAGCGCGTCGAGCCGCGCCTGGCTCGGCAGGCGGCGGGCGAGATTGTCGAACCGGTCGAGGAGCGTCGCTTCGAGCGCAATCGAGACGGCCCCCGGATCGCCGCGGCCCCGGGCGAGTTCATCGATCCGCGCCGAAAGCGCCGCGATCTCGGCGTGAAGGGCGGCGACGCCGGCCGGCTGCGGTGTTTCGGGCCGCCGCGCGGCCGGGCTCGGCGAGCGGTCCTCGCCGAGCTTCCGCGCGATATCGCCGAGCTGGCTCCGGATGCGGCGGATGCGCTCGTCCTCGTCCGGCGACAGCGCCGATGTCTGGCGCGGCTCGCGCGCCTCGCCGATCCGCGCCTCGAGGGCGCGCAGGGTCGTTTCGAAAGAGGATGCCCGCGGCAATGGCGGTTCGGGGGCGCGGGCAAGCAACGCATCGAGCCTTTCGCGAAGGGCCTCGTAGGGGGTGTTGCGCTCGGGCTCGGGCTTGCGGCGCTCAGCCATCGCGGCGATCTGGGCGTCGAGGTCGCGGATCGCCTGGTTCAGGCTGTCGGCCGTGCCGGGCGGCGATCCGGCTCGTTCCCGCCTGCCTTCGACGGCGGAACGCGCCGTCTCGTCGAGATCGTCGAGCTCGCGCGACAGGCGGTCGATCATCGCGGCAACGCGGCGCAGCGAAGCGTCGCCTGCCCCGCTTCCCCGCCCGACATCGCGGGCGCCCGCGAGCTCGCGCTCGATCAGGTCGAGGCGCGCGCCGAGGCCGCCCGCCGCCGAACGCGCCCCCGCGTTGAGGCTCCGCACCCGGTCGACCAACCGCATCAGGCTCAGCGCGACATCGCCGGCCTCGTCATCCTCGAAGTTTTGGCGCGCCGGAGGCGGCTCGGCGTGGACACCTTCTTCGGCGGCGCGGTCGGCGATGGTGTGGCGGAGCCATTCGCCGAGCGACATGCCGGCAAGGCGGGCAGCTTCCTCCGCCGCCCCACGGGTCTCGTCGTCGATCCCCCTGATGCTCCACGGCGTGCCGGATTTCATGTGACGTGACCCCAACGCCGCAGAGCGGCGCCCCAAGCCGCCGGGAGCGCTGCGCAGGAAGGACTCCACAGGCACGCAAATAGAGGGAATCGCTAGCCGATCCCGGCAAGGGCGAGACTTCGGCAAACATGGTAAACAACCGGTTAAGCCGGCCCGGACTTGGCAACACTCCGGTAACCGGGCTTGACGCCCGGCCGCGCGGCCGCCGAAGTTCCCCGACCCATTTCCGCCACGGCCGCACCCGAGAAGACACAGCCTGATCCTGAGGAGAGCCGAAGCCATGCCGGTCTACCGGGCGCCGGTCGACAACGTCCTCTTCCTGCTCAACGACGTCCTCGGCTTCTACCGCCACGCCAACCTGCCCGGCTTCGCCGAGGCGACGCCGGAGACGGTCGAGGCGATCCTCCGCGAGGGCGCGCGCTTCGCCGAGGAAGTGCTCGACGCCGCTCAACCGGGTCGGCGACGTCGAGGGCTGCCGTCGCAACGACGACGGCATCGGTGACGACGCCGACCGGCTTCCGCGACGCCTATCGCGACTACGCCGCCGGCGGCTGGATCGGCCTTGCCGGCGACCCGGCCTATGGCGGGCAGGGCCTGCCCTATGTGCTCGCCGCGGCGATGAACGAGTTCGTCACCTCGGCCAACATGGCCTTCGGCATGTATCCGGGCCTGACGCAGGGCGCGATCGCGGCGCTCACCCTCCATGGCAGCGACGAGCAGAAGCGCACCTACCTGCCGAAGCTGATGTCCGGCGAATGGGCGGGCACGATGAACCTGACCGAGCCGCAGGCCGGCACCGATCTCGGCCTGCTCCGCACCCGCGCCACGCCCGAATGCCGACGGCAGCTTCGCCATCACCGGCACCAAGATCTTCATCTCCTCGCGGCGAGCACGACCTCACCGAGAACATCGTCCACCTCGTCCTCGCCCGGATCGACGGCGCGCCGGCGGGAACCAAGGGCATCTCGCTCTTCGTCGTGCCGAAGCTGCTCCCCGACCGCCGGACGGCGCGGCCGGCGCGCGGAACGCCGTCGCCTGCGGCTCGCTCGAGACACAAGATGGGCATCCACGGCAACGCCACCTGCGTCATGAACTACGACGGCGCCGACCGGCTGGCTGGTCGGCGAGCGCGACAAGGGGCTCCGCGCCATGTTCACGATGATGAACGAGGCGCGGCTCGGCGTCGGCATCCAGGGCCTCGCCCTCTCCGAGGTCGCGGCGCAGAACGCCGCCGCTCTATGCCCGCGAGCGGCGCGCAGGGGCGGGCGCTGGCCGGCGCCGGCCGAGCCCGACGCGCCGGCCGACCCGATCATCGTCCACCCCGACATCCGGCGCACGCTCGCCGCGATCCGCGGCTTCAACATCGCCGCCCGGGCGCTGGCGCTGTCGGTGGCGCTCGACGCCGACATCGCCTTCCGCTCGCCGGATGCGGCGGCGCGCGAGGCGGCGGAGGACCGGGTCGGCCTGCTCACGCCGGTGATCAAGGGCGTCCTCACCGACCGCGGCTTCGACAATGCGGTCGCGGCGCAGCAGGTGTTCGGCGGCGCCGGCTACATCGCCGAGACCGGCATCGAGCAGTTCGTCCGCGATGCCCGGATCACCATGATCTACGAGGGCGCCAACGGCATCCAGGGCCTCGACCTCGTCGGCCGCAAGCTGCCGCGCGACGGCGGCCGCGCCATCACCGCCTTCTTCGCCGAGGTCGGCGATTTCATCGCGCGCGCACGACGGCGACGCGGCGCTGGCGCCGTTCGTCGAGCCGCTGAAGAAGGGCCTCGACGACCTCCAGGGCGCGACGGTGTGGTTCATGGCCAACGCCATGGGCAAGCCGGACAACGGCGCCGCCGGCGCGACCGACTACATGCACCTCCTCGGCCTGGTCGCGCTCGGCCACATGTGGGGGCGGATCGCGGCGGCGATCCTCGGCAAGGGCGCCGCGGCGAGCGAGGCGGAGAAGGCCGACCTCTGCTTCGGCCGCGCCTTCATGGAACGGACGATGCCGGAGACGGCGCTTCGCCTTGCGCGCATCACCGCCGGCGCCGAGACGCTGATGGCGATTCCGGCGGAGGCGTTCTAGAAACGATGGAGGGTGCGCATCCCGCGCACCGGGCGGCCCGGGTCTCGTCGATCGGATCGAGCGCAGGCGCGAGGGTCGAGCCGACCCCTTGCCACAGGTGTCGCCAGAGGAAGACAATGGCCGAATACCAACTCACCTGCTTCGACAAGTCCGGGAATTCCTACAAGGCGGCGCTGATGCTGGAGCTGACCGGCTCGCGACTGGGAGCCGATCGGCTGGTCGACTATTTCAACGGCGAGACGCGGGGCGAGGCCTATCGCGCCTTCAACGTGATGGGCGAGGCGCCGGTGCTCTTCCACGGCGACACGGTTCTGTCGCAGTCGGGCGTCATCCTCGACTACCTCGCCGAGATCGACCGGCCAGTTCGGGCCGGAAACCGCCGGCCGAGCGGCGCGAGATCTGGCGGTGGATCCTGTTCGACAACCACAAGCTCACCAGCTACACGGCGACGCTCCGCTTCATGCGCATCATCGCCAAGACCGGCGAGACCCCGGTGACCGATTTCCTCGACAAGCGGGCGCGGGCCGCCTGGGACATGCTCGACCGGCAGCTCGCCGACCGCGACTTCGTCATCGGCGACCGGCCGACGATCGCCGACCTCTCGCTCTGCGGCTACCTCTTCTACGACGGCGAGATCGGCATCGAGCCCGCCGACTACCCGGCGCTGCCCGCGCTGGCCGACGCGGATCCGCGCCCTGCCCGGCTGGAAGCACCCGTACGAATTGATGCCGGCGGCGCCGCTGCCGCCGCCCGCGACCTGAGACTCCCGACGGATCCAGGGAACGCGCGATGGCCGACGCCTTCATCTACGATCATGTCCGCACCCCGCGCGGCCGGGGCAAGAAGGACGGCGCGCTGCATAGGTGACCACCGTCAACCTCGCCGCGCAGGCGCTCGACGCGATCGCCGAGCGGAACCGCGCTCGACCGCGGCGGCGGTCGGCGACGTCATCCTCGGCTGCGTCGACCCGATCGGCGAGGCGGGCGGCGACGTGGCGCAAGAGCGCGGTCGTTCGCCGCCGGCTTCCCCCACACCGTGCCCGGCATGCAGATCAACCGCTACTGCGCCTCCGGGCTCGACGCGGTCAACTTCGCCTCGCGCCGCGGTGAAGAGCGGCGACCACGACCTCGTCATCGCCGGCGGCGTCGAATCGATGAGCCGGGTCGGCATCGGCGCCTCGGGCGGGGCGTGGCCGGTCGACCCGATCGGTCGCCATCCCCTCCTACTTCATGCCGCAGGGCGTCTCGGCCGACCTGATCGCCACCAAATACGGCTTCAGCCGCACCGACGTCGACGCGCTATGCGGTCGAAAGCCAGAAGCGGGCGGCGGCGGCCTGGGACAGCGGCCGCTTCGACCGCTCGGTGATCGCCGGTCCGCGACGTCAACGGCGTGCCGCTCCTCTCCCGCGACGAGCACATGCGGCCCGACACCTCGATGCAGGGGCTGGCGCGCTCAACGCCGTCCTTCGCGCTTCTACGGCGAGATGGGCGGCTTCGACGCGGTCGCGATCCAGGCGCATCCCGAGATCGAGGCGGTCGAGCACGTCCACACCGCCGGCAACTCCTCCGGCATCGTCGACGGCGCCGCCGCGGTGCTGGTCGGCTCGAAGCGCGCCGGGCGGAAGGCCGGGCTGACGCCGCGGGCGAGGATCCGCGGCCTACGCCAATATCGGCTCGGAGCCGGCGCTGATGCTGACCGGACCGGTCGACGTGACCGAGCTGCTCCTCAGGCGCGGACGAAGCATGTCGCTTCGCCGACATCGACCTCGTTCGAGGTCAACGAGGCCTTTGCCGCGGTGGTGCTGCGCTACCTCCAGGCCTTCGACCTCGACCCGGCGCAAGGTCAACGTCAATGGCGGGGCGATCGCCATGGGCCATCCGCTCGGCGCCACCGGCGCGATGCTGCTCGGCACCGTCCTCGACGAACTCGAGCGGCGCGACCTCTGCACCGCGCTGGTCACGCTCTGCATCGGCAGCGGCATGGGCACGGCGACGATCATCGAGCGGGTGTGATTATGTCGCTTCCACTGGCCACATTCCCTCACGGGGCAAATTCGCCACCGGAGTTTGACCCCCTCCCGTCCTCCCCGTTTCAGGGGGAGGGGACGCAGGGTGCACCGGTCTCTCGGAACCGGCATCGAACCAGCAACTCTCACGGCCCCGCAGCGACCCCTCCCCCTGAAAGGGGAAGGATCGGGAGGGGGTCATCTACCGCGCCTGCAGGCCAAATGGCTTCAGGCAAGGCACCATCGTCCGCAGGCCGAAGGCGGTCCCGCGCCATGACCTACAAGAACTTCCGCCTCGACATCGACGAGCGACGGCATCGCCACCGTCACCTGGGACATGCCGGGGCGGTCGATGAACGTGTTCGACCTCGCCGACGATCGACGAGCTCGAGCGCGATCGTCGACCGGGATCGCCGGCGAACGCCGCGATCACCGGCGCGATCATCACCTCGGGCAAGGAGACCTTCTCCGGCGGCGCCGACCTCAACATGCTCGAGCGCGATGCTCGGCGCCTTCCGCGCCGCGGTCGCCGCCGGCCATCGCGAGGCAGCGGTGCAGCGCCTCTATGCCGAGCGTTGCCGGCTCGGCGACCTGTTCCGGCGCCTCGAGACCTGCGGCAAGCCGGTGGTGGCGGCGATCAACGGCACCTGCCTCGGCGGCGCCTTCGAGCTGGCGCTCGCCTGCCACGGCCGCGATCGCCGCCGACGGCGACAAGGTCCGGGTCGGGCTGCCGGAGGTGCGGGTCGGGCTGCTCCCCGGCGCCGGCGGCACGCAGCGGGTGGCGCGCCTCGTCAACACCCAGGACGCGCTGACCATGCTGCTCAAGGGCGAGCAGCTCACGCCGGCGCGGGCCAAGGCGCTCGGCCTGCTCGACGCCGTGGTGCCCGCCGGACGACCTCCTCGCCGGCGGCCAAGCGCTGGCTCAAGGAGACGCCGCGCAAGGTCGCGCCGTGGGACGAGGACGGTTTCAAGGGCCCGGCGCCGAAGGTGTTCTCGCCCGCAGGGCTTCACCGTCTGGCCGGCGGCGAACGCCCATCTACCGGCAAGCGAGACCTACGACAACTATCCCGGCGCCCGCGCCATCCTCTCGGCGGTGTTCGAGGGGCTGCAGCTCCCCTTCGACCAGGCGCTCAAGGTCGAGCAGCGCTACTTCGCCCATGTCATCCAGAGCGACGAGGCGGCGGCGATGATCCGCTCGCTGTTCGTCTCGCTCCAGGAACTCAACAAGCTCGCCCGCCGGCCGGCCGAGGTGGCGCCGACGGCCGCTCCGCAAGGATCGGCATCATCGGCGCCGGCTTCATGGGCGCCGGCATCGCCACGGTCAGCGCCCGCGCCGGACTCGACGGTGGCGCTGCTCGACCGCGACGCGGCGAGCGCCGAGAAGGGCAAGGCGACGGTCGACGGCCTCGCTTGCCAAGGAGGTCGGCGCGCGGCACGGCTCGCGCGAGGCCGACAAGGCGGCGGCGCTCGCCCGCATCGCGCCCGGCGCCGACTTCGCCGCGCTCGCCGACGCCGACCTCGTCATCGAGGCGGTGTTCGAGGACCGCGCCGTCAAGGAGGACGTGATCGCGCCGCGCCGTCGCGGCGATGCGGCCCGACGCGATCCTCGGCTCCAACACCTCGACGCTGCCGATCACCTCGCTCGCCGCAGGCGTCGCCGCGGCCGAAGGACTTCATCGGCATCCACTTCTTCTCGCCGGTCGAGAAGATGATGCTGGTCGAGGTGATCATGGCGAAGAAGACCGGCGATGTGGCGCTTGCCACCGCCCTCGACTTCGTCCGCGCGCTCCGCAAGACGCCGATCGTCGTCAACGACTTCGCGCGGCTTCTACACCTCGCGCGTGGTCACCACCTACATCGGCGAGGGCCACCTGATGCTGACCGAGGGCGTGCCGCGCGGCGATGATCGAGAACGCGGCGCGGATGGCCGGCATGCCGGTCGGGCCGCTCGCCCTCAACGACGAGGTGGCGATCGACCTCTCGCTCCGGATCATGGACGCGACGCGGAAGGACCTCGGCCCCGAGGCGGTGCCGGAGGCGACCCTACCGGCTGATCGAGACGATGGTCGAGCAGCACGGCCGGCTCGGCCGCAAGAACGGCAAGGGCTTCTACGACTATCCCGACAGCCCGGCCGGCAAGAAGCGCCTGTGGCCCGGGCTCGCCGAGACTCCATCCGCCGGCGGCAGCCGACATCGACGCGATCGACGTCGGCGAACTGAAGCAGCGCTTCCTCGCGATCATGGCGCTCGAGACGGCGCGCTGCTTCGAGGAGAAGGTGCTGACCGACGTGCGCGAGGCCGATGTCGGCTCGATCCTCGGCTTCGGCTTCCCGCCCTTCACCGGCGGCACGCTCTCCTATATCGACTTCATGGGGCCGGCGAATTTCGTCAGCCGCCTGGCCCGGCTCGCCAAGAAGCACGGCCCGCGCTTCAAGCCGAACCGGCTGCTGCGCGACCTCGCGAAAAGCGGCGAGACCTTCTACGGCCTGTTTCGTCCGCGGCCGGGGCCGGAGGCGGCGGCGCGGGGATAAGTCGGAGTCCGGCTCAGTCTCGATTCGTGCCGGAAACGCGCTCGCTATCAAGGGTTGTACGAGCCCAAGAATCGGGACTCGACAAGACGGCGAAGCGGGGATAAATCGTTAGAGGTATTTATTCCTGTCACTCGAACAGGGCACACGGCACGGAGGGGTCTCGTGCTGTCACATGACCGCATCTGGGCGGCGATCGACGACGTCGCCAAGCGCTACAATCTCACCACGTCGGGCCTGGCGCGCCGCGCCGGCCTCGACCCGACCACGTTCAACCCGTCGAAGCGCATCGCGGCCGACGGCCGCGAGCGCTGGCCGTCGACCGAGAGCGTGTCGAAGATCCTCAAGGCGACGGGGATGTCGGTCGCCGAGTTCATGGGCCTGCTCGAGCGGCAAGGCGCGCCGCGGCCGCGCGCCGGAGCCGAGCTTCCGGCAGGTGCCGCTCCTCGGCCTCGCCCAGGCCGGCGCCGGCGGCTTCTTCGACGACGGCGGCTTTCCCGCCGGCCAGGGCTGGGACGAGGTCGACATCCCCGGCGCCGCGCGGCGACGGCGTCTATGCGCTCAAGGTCACCGGCGATTCGATGCTGCCGCTCTACCGCGACGGCGACACCATCATCGTCTCCCCGGCCGAGCCGTGCCGGCGCGGCGACCGGGTGGTGGTGAAGACCCGCGAGGGCGAGGTGATGGCGAAGGTGCTCCAGAAGCAAGACGCCGAAGGCGGTCGAACTTGCCTCGCTCAACCCCGACCATCCGCACCGCACGATGCCCGATGGCCGAGATCGAATGGATCGCGCGGATCATCTGGGCGAGCCAGTGACCGGCCGGCGGCGGCGCCGGGCTCCGCCCTCCCTCGTCGCCGCGGCGTCGGTCGCTTGTCTGCTCCTGCGCTCGCCGGCCGCCGGCGGCGCGCGCCGACGAGACCGGCGCTCGAGGTGGTGCCGCGCGCCACCCGCAACGTGACCCCGCCCGGCATCACGCCGGGACCGGAGGTCGACGGGCCGCTCATCCGCGAGGCGCTGCCGCCGCCGCCGCCCGAGCCGGCGACAGCTGGCGGCGCTTCTTCCTGCCGGTGACCACCGACGCCGCGACCTTCTCAAGCCAGCGACGCTGACCATCCGCGTCTCGGGCGTCGACCCGCCGCCGCTCGACCAGCTCTGCCAGCGCGCCGACGGCGAGGAATGGCCGTGCGGCCGGACGGCGCTGTTCTCGCTCCGCATGTTCCTCCGCGGCCGGGCGATCGAGTGCTATTTCCCGCCGCTCGGCGACGTCGAGCGGGTGATCGCGCCGTGCCGGGTCGGGCAGACCGACCTCGGCGCGTGGCTGCTCGCGCCAGGGCTGGGCGACGCCCGACGACTACGCCACCGACGCATACCGGGCGGCGGCGCTCGAGGGCCGCTGCGACCGCCACGGCATGTGGCAGGGCAGCGCCTCGGACGGGACCTGTCCGGCCAAGGCGAATTGAGCGACGCATCTCTTTCGGCTGCGGCAAGACCGGTCACGCTGTCGTTCCTGGTGCCGCGCAGCACGAAGTGTTGCGCTGCCGACCCGGAACCTCGTTCGGCCGGGAAAGAACAAGGTCCCGTGTCTGCGGCGCACCGCTTCGCGCTGCGCCGCGCACGGGACGACAGGTAGCCTCTTCAGACGCGACGCAACCCGTTTCGGGACTGGTCCAGCGTCACTGACCTTCGCCCCTGGGCCGCCCGCCGCCGTCGGGTCTCAGCAAGCTGATCGTCCGAGAATCTGCAGATCCCTCAGACCGTTGAGATACTCCATGAGCGCACCGGCCGCGGCGTTTTGCTCGTCTTCGGGAAGCTCGCGGACTTCTTGCAATCGTCTGGTCGAGCAGTTGTGATAACCACCTCATATCACAAACGTCAGGCGACCAGCTCCCCCGCCAGCGCCCGGGCGATCAGCGCGCGGGTCTCGGGGATGCCGTAGATCGCCACGAACGAGCCGAAGCGCGGGCCCCGCTCCATGCCGAGCAGCACCTGGTAGAGCGTCTCGAACCAGGTGAGCGCGACGCCGGGCCGGCCGTCGGGCCCGGTCCTGCCCTTGTCCTGGAAGCGCTCGAAGGACGCGGCCGACCTCGTAGATCGCGTTCTGGATCGCCGCCGCCGTCGGTCTCGCCCTCGCGCCTCGAGCCGCGGCGAGCGCCCGGTCGAGGGCGACGAGCGCCTCGCGCTCGACCGTCGTCGGGATGGCGGAAGACCTTCTTCGGCGCGACGAAATCGTCGTAGTAGCGGACGGCGTAGCCGACCAGCTCGTCGAGCTTCGGGTGGGTCTCCGGCGTCACCCCCGGCACGTGGCGGAGGATGAAGCCCCACAGCACGCTCTTGTCGTGGGCGTTCGACGCGGCGGCGAGATTGAGGAGCATGGCGAAGGCGATCGGCATGTCGACCGACCGGCGGCGCGCCGGAATGGATGTGCCAGACCGGGTTGCCGAGGCGCTGGTCCTCGGGCTGGCCGGGGAAGGCGGCGAGGAAGGAGAAATACTCGTCGACGGCGCGCGGGATGACGTCGAAATAGAGCCGCTTCGCCGCCCTGCGGCTTCTGGAACATGAACAGCGCCAGGCTCTCCGGCGAGGCATAGGCCAGCCACTCGTCGATGGTGAGGCCGTTGCCCTTCGACTTCGAGATCTTCTGGCCGTTCTCGTCGAGGAAGAGCTCGTAGTTGAAGCCGTCCGGCGGATCGCCGCCGAGCGTCGGCGCAGATGCGGCTCGACAGCTTGACCGAATCGATCAGGTCCTTGCCCGACATCTCGTAGTCGACGCCGAGCGCCGCCCAGCGGAGCGCCCAGTCGGCCTTCCACTGGCACTTGACGCTGGCCGCCGGTGACCGGCTGCTCGACGAGCTTGCCGCGAGTCGGGATCGCGATAGACGATGGTGCCGGCGTCGAGCTTCCGCTCGAGGATCGCGACCTGGAGCACCGCGCCGGTGGTCGGGCTCACCGGCAGGAAGGGCGAATAGGTCTCGCGCCGCTCGTCGCCGAGCGAGGGCAGCATGATCGCCATCACCTCGTCATAGGCCGCGAGCATCTTGGAGCAGCGTCGCGTCGAAGCGGCCGGAGCGGTAGTAGTCGGTGGCGCTGGCGAACTCGTAGGCGAAGCCGAAGCGGTCGAGGAAGCGGCGGAGCCGGGCATTGTTGTGGGCGCCGAAGCTCGGGTACTCGCCGAACGGGTCGGGGACGCGCGGTCAGCGGCTGGTTGAGATATTGCCGCATCATCTCCTTGTTCGGCACGTTGTCGGGAACCTTGCGGAGCCCGTCCATGTCGTCGGAGAAGCAGAGGAGCCGGGTCGGGATGCGGTCGCCGGTGAGGACGCGGAAGGCGGTCCGCACCATGGTCGTCCGCGCCACCTCGCCGAAGGTGCCGATATGGGGCAGGCCCGACGGGCCGTAGCCGGTCTCGAACAGGATGCCGCGCGCCGGATCGCCGCGCCTGCTCGAGCCGCGCGACGATCTTCCGCGCCTCCTCGAACGGCCACGCCTTCGACCGCTCCGCGGCTTCGCGGAGGGCGGGCGTGATCTCGATCTCGGGCAGGTTCGCCGCGCTCATTTCGTCTTCACCCGTTGCGGGAATGCGGCGCGGACCCTAGAAAGCCCGGCAAGCCCCGCGTCAACGCCGCGGCAACCGAAGCTTGCCTCCGGGACGGCCAAGGCCATAGGTTGCGCACGCAACAAACCCGAGGCTCCGACGCCATGAACAAGACGATGAAGACCGTCCCGCGAGCACGACGCGCTGATCTACGCGATGGTGACGCTGTCGGCCGCCGACCGGACCATGACCGACCACGAACTGAAGAAGATCGGCGACATCGTGCAGACGCTGCCGGTCTTCGCCGACTTCGACCGCGAGCGCCTGGTCGCCGCGGCCGAGGCCTGCGGCGATCTGCTCCAGGCCGATGACGGCCTCGACACGCGTGCTCGACGTCATCGCCGCATCGCTGCCGCCGCGGCTCCACGAGACCGCCTACGCGCTCGCCGTCGAGGTGGCGGCGGCCGACCTCCATGTCGAGCAGGAGGAACTCCGCTTCCTGCAGATGCTCCGCGACCGGCTCGACCTCGACAAGCTCGTCGGTCGCGGCGATCGAGCGCAGCGCGCGGGTGCGGTACCGCACGGTCTGAATCCGGGAACCGCCGAAGCGGACGCCTGGCGGCGATCAAGCCGGCGGCCGCCGGCCGGTGGTCGCGGTGAAGGCGATCGTCATGGTCCAGTAGGCCGGGTCGCGATTGAGCGCGAAGAAATGGTCGAGGCGCTCCCGGGTGGTGGCGCCTTCCTTGAGCATCAGATCGGCGACTTCGCCGATCCCAAGCCGCCACCATTCGGCAAAGTCCGAGCCGCCCGGATAGACGATGGTGTGGCCCTCGGCGAAGAGCTGCCCGATGCCGAGCCCCTGGAGACGCGGCGCCACCTTGCGGCCGACGAAATAATCGATGTCGTGCTTCGCCGCAAAGGCGAGGAAGTCGCGCCAGAGCTGCGCCTGGTCGTCGGGCTCGACGATCATGGTCGGGTAGAAGTCGGGCTCCTGGATGAACAGCCAGCCGCCGGGCTTGACGGCCCGCGCCATCGCCGCAATCACCGCCATGCGCTGCGGCAGGTGGTGGAGAAGGGCGCGGAGCATGACGAGGTCATAGGCGCTGTCGGGAAGGCCGTCGGCGACGACATCGAGCCGGCGCACCTCGAGATTTCCGGCGGCGATGCCATCCATCAGCTCGGGCGCGATGTCGGTCGCGATCACCCTCGCCCCGGGACCGAGCCGTCCCGCCAGCCATTGCGACAGCGAGCCGTTGCCCGCCCCGATCTCGAGGCAGGTCCAGTCCTCGCCAAGCGGCAGGCGCGCGAGGTGATCGATGCTGGTCGGGTCGAGGATCGCCGACATCAGCCGCAGGCGCTCGGCCTCGCCGGTGAGCTTGTGCTGCCAGAGATACTGGTTCATCGCGGGGGGCGTCCTTCGCCGTCGACAAGATGCGGAGCCCGGTTCGATCAAACGTCCGTCGTAATACAGACGGCCGATCAGAAGAAGCCGACCGGGAAATAGCGGAGATAGAGTTCGGAATAGATGCCGTTCTCCTCGATCGCGGCAAGGGCGGCGTCGAGCGCCTGCTTGAGGTCGCTCTTGCCGCGCGGCACGGCGATGGCGAGGCCATCGCCGAAGAAGCGCGTCTCGAGATAGGGCCCGCCGGCGAAGATGCAGCAATCCGCCGCCGCGGCGCTCTGCAGCCAGAAGGAGAGCTGCATGCCGTCGCCGAAATGAGCGTCGGCCTCGCCCGACTTGAGCGCCTGGCGCGCCGCCTCGGGCGTCGGATAGAGCTTCCGCCCGACCTCGGGAAAGAACGCCGCCAGATAGGCCTCGTGCGCCGTCCGCGCCACCACCGCGAGCGTCTTGCCCTTGAGGCCCTCCGGGGTGAACTCGATCGCCGGGGCATCGCGGCGGACCACGAAGCGGCCGGGCCAGCGCATATAGACGTCGGAAAAGTCGAGCTCCTCGCGCGCCTGCGCGGTGATGGCGATTCCCGCGATGATCGCGTCGGCGCTGCCCTGGCGGAGCGTGTTGAGAAGATCGTCCCATTCGCGCGCCTGGATGGTGCAGCGGATGGCGAGCTCGGCGCAGATCGCCCGCGTCAGGTCGACGTTGAAACCGGTGAGATGGCCGTCGGCGTCGAGGAAATTGAACGGCGGGAAATCGTCGGTCGTGACGAAGCGGATGGTCTGGACGGCGCCGGCAGCGGGACGCTCGACCCGGCGCTTCGGATCCCAAAAGCCGGGAATGGTCGGCTCGGCGACCTGCGCCCACGCGCCGGCGGCCCCGACGGGCGGTTGCAACAGGATGCCGGCGGCGCCCGTGAGCAGGACGGCAATCACGGCCCCGGCCACCCACCGGCCGCCTGCTACCGGGGCGCGCGAGATTGAATCAATTTCTCTTCCCGTCAAGGTGGTTTTCGGCTCTGATGCTGAGCGAGAGGGGCTCGGCCCCGCCGGAGGGGACGGCGCGGCCGGCGGGACAATGGGGGGAAGGTGGGGCGACGCGATCCTCTGGACCGGCCGGCGGCGCCGTTCGCGGCGGACGCAACCGAGGAGGCGGCGTATCGCCAGCGCGCGCGCCGTCTCGGGCTTGCCTTCGTTCCGGTGGTCCATCTCGGTCGCGATGCGCTCGCCGATATTGCCGCGATCCGCGAAGGTACGGTCGCCATGTCGCGGGTCGCGGGACGTGAGATGTACATCGCGCCGGGCGAAGACACCATGCCCGCGGTGGCGCGGTGGCTCAAGGCATTCCCGAAAGCGCGGCACCGCATCCTGGTGAGCACGCCGACGGCGATTCGCGCCGGCCTCCGCGAAGCCGGATCGCGCCGCTTCCTCGCCGATGCGGTCGCCCGGCTCGAGGCGACCGATCCCGGCCTCTCGGCGCGCCGGGTCGCGACGTGGAGGCAGATCGGCTGCGGCCTGGCGCTCGTTGCAATCGCCGCGGCCGGACTGGCGCTCCGGCCGGCGGCGACGCTGACCATCGCCGGACTGATCGCCGCGGGCTTCTTCTTCGGCGTCGCCGGGCTCCGCTTCCTCGCCGCCGGGCTTGTCCCGCGCCACCTGCCGCGGCCGCGCCAGGCAAATGCCGCGGCGGCGGAATTGCCGGTTTATACCGTGCTGGTGCCGCTCCGCCACGAGGCCCACATGCTGCCGCAGCTCGTCGCCGGGCTCGACCGCCTCAACTGGCCGCGCGACCGGCTCGACATCAAGCTCATCGTCGAGGAGGACGACGCGCCGACCCGCGCCGCGGTCGCGGCTACGCCACCGGACCGCCCTACGAGGTCATCGTCGTGCCGGCCGCGGAGCCGCGCACCAAGCCGAAGGCGCTGCAATATGCGCTCGCCTTCGCCCGCGGCGATTTCGTCACCGTCTACGACGCCGAAGACCGCCCGCACCCGGGCCAACTCGCGGAAGCCTACGCGACCTTCCGCCGGTCGTCGTCGCGGCTCGCCTGCCTGCAGGCGCCGCTCGTCATCGACAATACCGACAAGGGCGCCCTCGCCCGGCTCTTCGCGATCGAATACGCGACCCTCTTCGACGGGCTGCTGCCGGCGCTCGCCGCGTTCGATCTGCCGCTGCCGCTCGGCGGCACCTCCAACCATTTCCGCCTCGGCGCGCTGGTGCGCGCCGGCGGCTGGGACCCGTACAACGTCACCGAGGATGCCGATCTCGGCATCCGGCTCGCCCGCTTCGGCTACCGCTCGGCGACGATCACGCTGCCGACGCTCGAGGAGGCGCCGGCGACGCTTCGGCCCTGGCTCCGGCAGCGGACGCGCTGGTTCAAGGGCTGGCTGCAGACCTGGCTGGTGCACATGCGGCACCCGCTTCGCCTCTGGCGCCAGATCGGCCTTCGCCGGCTGATCGCATTCAACCTGATCGGCCTCGGAATGCTGGTCTCGGCGATCGCCCACCCGCTGTTTCTGGCGACGCCGTTCGTGATCGCGGCCAATCCGCTACGGATGTGGCAGAGCGGCGACCTCCTGGTCGCCGCCATGGTCGGGGTCAATCTGTTCAACCTGGTTGCCGGCTATCTCGCGGTCGCCCTGCTCGCGCGGCGGACGCTCGCGCTGCGCGGTCGCGGCCGCGAAATGCCGGCGCTTTTCGGCCTTCCCATCTACTGGCTGCTGATGGGCGCGGCCTGCCTCCTCGCCATGGCCCAGCTCGTCGCACGGCCGCACTACTGGGAGAAGACGCCCCATATCGGCCGGAGGGCCGTGCAGGCGAAGCCGCCGTTTCCGGCGATCAGGCTGAGCCGAACGGCGTAGGACGGGCCGAGCGAACGCCAAACCCGGCGGCGGCTCGGCCGCGGACATGATGGGTTTCGCTGCCGCTCAACTCATCCTACCATCGTCAGGCTACCGACGATTGCCCGGCTTGCATCGGAGGCCCCATATACCCTATAGGGGTATAGGAAGGAGCATCCATTCGCATGTCCACTGAAACGCCGGCGCTTCGCGCCGCCGAAGCCCCGCCGCGCCGGAAACCGCGATCGACCCGGTCTGCGGGATGACGCGTCGACCTGTCGAGGGCAAGCCGACCCACGAGCATGACGGCGTCACCTATCATTTCTGCTCCGACGGCTGCCGCACCAAGTTCGCCGCCGACCCGGGAAGTATCTCAAGGCGGAGGCCGGCCGAGGCCGGCGACACAGCAGGACATCGCACGCGCACGACCATGCGGCAGCCGCACCAGCGCCGGCGCCGGCCGCGGCCGGGCTCAAATACACCTGCCCGATGCATCCGGAGATCGTCCGCGACGGGCCCGGCTCCTGCCCGATCTGCGGCATGGCGCTGGAGCCGATGGTCGCCGACCGCAGACGAGGGCCCGAATCCCGAGCTGGTCGACATGACGCGCCGGCTGTGGTCGCCGGCGCCGCTCGCGCTGGTCCTGCTCGTGGTCGAGATGGCCCGGCACTTCCTCGGCGTCGACCTCCTGCCCTTCCTCGCGCCGCGCGACCAGCAATACCTGCAGCTCGCCCTGGCCGCGCCGGCGGTGCTCTGGGGCGGCTGGCCGTTCTTCGTCCGCGGCTATCGCTCGCTCCGCACCGGCAACCTCAACATGTTCACGCTGATCGCGATCGGCATCGGCGCGGCGTTCCTCTACAGCCTGGTCGCGGTGTTCGCGCCGGACATCTTCCCGGCCGAGATGCGCGACCACCACGGCCTGGTCGGCGGTCTATTTCGAGGCGGCGGCGGTGATCACCGCGCTGGTGCTGGTCGGCCAGGTGCTGGAGCTGCGGGCCCGGGCGCAGACCAGCGGCGCGATCCGCGCCCTCCTCGACCTCGCGCCGAAGACCGCGCTGCAGGGTCGGCGCCGACGGCGACGCCGAGGAGGTGCCGCTGGCCGAGGTCGCGGTCGGCGACGTGCTCCGCGTCCGGCCCGGCGACAAGGTGCCGATCGACGGCGTCGTCGTCGACGGCGCGCAGCGCCATCGACGAGGCGCTGGTCACCGGCGAGCCGATCCCGGTCGAGAAGCACGAGGACGACCGCGTCACCGGCGGCACCCAGAACACCACCGGCAGCTTCGACATGAAGGTCGACCGCACCGGCGCCGAGACGACGCTGTCGCGGATCGTGGCGATGGTCGCCGAGGCGCAGCGCTCGCGCGCGCCGATCCAGGGCCTCGCCGACCGGGTGTCGGCGATCTTCGTGCCGGCGGTGATCGCGGTCGCGGTCGTCGCCTTCGTGCTTCTGGCTGGTCTTCGGCCCGTCGCCGGCGCTCGCCTATGCGCTGGTCGCCGCGGTCAGCGTGCTGATCATCGCCTGCCCCTGCGCGCTCGGCCTCGCCACGCCGATCTCGATCATGGTCGCGACCGGCCGCGGCGCCCAGGCGGGCCTCCTCATCCGCAACGCCGAGGCGCTGGAGCGGATGGCCTCGGTCGACACGCATCGTCGTCGACAAGACCGGCACGCTGACCGAAGGCAAGCCGCAGCTCACCGGCATCGAGACGGTGCGCGGATTTCCCGAGGACGCACTCCTCGCCATGGCGGCGGCGCTCGAGCAGGGCAGCGAGCACCCGCTCGCCGAGGCGATCGTCGCCGCGGCCGCGCGAGCGCGGCCTCCGGCTCGACAAGGCCGAGGGCTTCGAGGCGGTGACCGGCCAGGGCGTGCGCGGCACAGGTCGACGGCCGCAGCGGTGCTCCTCGGCAATCTCCGCCTGCTCGAAGCGGCGACGGCATCGCCGCGAAGGCGCTGGCCGAGGCCGCCACCCGCCGCCGCGAGAACGGGCGAGACGGTGATGTTCGTGGCGGTCGACGGCAAGCCCGCCGGCATCCTCGCCGTCGCCGACCCGATCCGGCCGACCGCCAGCGGAGGCGGTCGCCGGGCTCAAGGCGCTGGGCCTGAAGGTGGTCATGGCGACCGGCGACAACCGCGTCACCGCCGAGGCGGTCGGCCGCGCGCTCGGCGTCGACGTCGTTCACGCCGAGGTGCTGCCCGAGGACAAGAGCCGCATCGTCGCCGAACTCCGAAGCGCGGCGGCGCGCGCGTCGCCATGGCCGGCGACGGCGTCAACGACGCGCCGGCGCTCGCCGCCGCCGATGTCGGCATCGCCATGGGCGCCGGCGCCGACGTCGCGGTCGAAAGCGCCGGGATGACGCTGATGTCGAGCGACCTCCGCGGCGTCATCCGCGCCCGCAACCTCGCCACCGCGACGATGCGGAACATCAGGCAGAACCTGTTCTTCGCCTTCGTCTACAACGCGCTCGGCATCCCGCTCGCCGCGGGCGTGCTCTACCCGGTCTTCGGGATGCTGCTTTCGCCGATGATCGCGGCGGCGGCGATGAGCTTCTCCTCGGTCTCGGTGATCGGCAACGCGCTCCGCCTGCGCAGGGCGGCGATCTGAGGCACGTCGTCAGGACCGTTTCCGCCGCCGCAGGCGGGCCGGCGCTTCCCCGCCAACCCGCCACATTCGAGGGGATCCGCTGTGAGCCGGCCGGCGCAGGCGCGTTGGTGAGATACCCTCTGTCCTCACAAGCTCTGATGCGGCCGGTGAATTACGGGGATATCTTTCGCCGGCACTTGGAAACCGGGCCTGCTCTCCTGTCAGCTTGTCGGCAATCCACAGGCAGGCAAGAAGCGGCAGGTCGTCGAATGAGCGGCACCGGTGCGGATACCGTTCCCGACCGCAGGGGTCAGATCATCGCGCGGCTGGTCGAGCAATACCGGTCGGCCCCCGAGCCGGACAAATGGCTCCGCGATTTCACGGTCCAGGCGCTCCGGGCGCTGACACGGTCCGAGCTCGGCGCCGCCGAGCGGGTGCCGGCGCGGCGGGAAATCCACGCGATCAGCCGCGAGGTCGCCGGCAAGGCCCGGGCCGGCGCCCCCTTGGCCAGCCCGCCGCAGCCGTAACGCGCCGGCGCCTGCGGGCCCACGTCTGTTTACGCCCGCGGGAACCTTTTCCGGAAGCGCCCGTCCAATCGCCGTCCTCACGACGGCCCGAAGGTTGGCCGTCGATACCCCGATCGAAAAGGAGATGCCCCGATGAAGATCAGAACCGCGGCCGCGATCCTCGCGGCGCTGCTCGCCACGCCGGCGCTTGCCGCCGACGTCGGCACAGCCCCGCCGCCGGCCCCGTTCCAGAAGGTGAGCGGGCTGGTCAAGCTGCCCGACTTCGTTCCGGGGCTTGGCGAACTCTATGTCGACCCCGCGACGCTGCCGGCCGGACCGTTCCTCGCCTACGACCATGACGGCCATATCGTCTCGACCGTCTATATGATCCCGATCGAGGACCTTCAGAACAAGGTCGCCTTCGACAACCTTCCCGCGCTCGGCGGGCCGGTCGATCATGTCGATGTCTATTTCAACGCCGGCCACCCGGGCGTCGAGAAGCCGCACGCCCATATCGTCATGTGGCATGTGCCGGCAGCCGACGAGCAGCGCGTCGCGCAGTAGGACAATGCGCGCGGCGGTCCCCTCGAGACGAGCCTGCTCATCGGCGGGGCGGCGGTCGCCGTCGCGCCGATGCTGCGCGGCGTCAGCGCGGCGGAGGCCGCATTGGTGACCATGAACGGCGACGCGTTCGGCGCCAATGTCTGGTTCGACCCGGCCGGTCTTCTCGTCCGGCCGGGTACCACCGTGACCTGGCGGAACGACAATCCCGGCAATTCGCACACGACCACCGCCTATCACCCGGCGAACCGCGGCCACCCGCTTCGCATACCGGCGGGGGCGGAGCCCTGGAACTCGGACTATCTCCTTCCCGGCGAGACGTTTTCGGTGACCCTCTCGGTGCCCGGCGTCTATGACTATTTCTGCATTCCGCACGAGGCAGCCGGGATGGTCGGCCGGATCGTCGTGGCCGATGACGGGCGCCCGCCGAAGACGGTGCCACCCGCAGCGCCGGGCTTTCCTTCGGTCGACGAGATCATGCGGCTCGGCGTCGTGCACCGGGCGCAAACGGCGCCGGGGACGATGCAAGGACATCTCGGATGATCATCAGCCGCGCCACAGCCCAAGGATAGTCGCGATGCCGGCTCCCGCTCCCGCGCCCGACCGCGAATCGCTCTCCGATACCGACCTCGTCGCCCGCATCAGGAACGGCGACCATATGGCGTTTGCCACCATCATGCGCCGGCACAATCAGCGCCTCTTCCGCGTCGCCCGCAGCATCACCCGCGACGACGCGGAGGCGGAGGACGTCGTTCAGGAAAGCTATGTCCGCGCCTTCGCCAGTCTTTCCGGCTTCCGCGGCGCCGCGAAGCTCTCGACCTGGCTGACGCGGATTGCCCTCAACGAGGCGCTCGACCGGGTTCGCTCCCGCCGGCCGCAGGTCGAATTGCACCTTGTCGACGATGGCGCCGATGCGGCGGCCGGCGCCGGCGCGGCCGATCCCGAGAAGGACGCCGCGCGCGCCGAGATCCGGAGGCTGGTCGAGGATGCAGTCGACGCCCTGCCGGACATCTTCCGGGTCGTTTTCGTGCTTCGCGACGTCGAAGAGCTGTCGATCGAGGAGACCGCGGCCTTCCTCGACCTCAAGCCGGAAACGGTGAAGACGCGACTCCATCGCGCCCGCCGCATGCTTCGCGCCCGGCTCGAAGATGCCCTCGCCGCGGCGCTCACCGAGGCCTTTCCCTTCGCCGGAGCGCGCTGCAGCGGGATCGTCGCGGCGGTGCTCGCCCGGCTCGGAATCGCCGGATAAGCCACGCCGGGGCCGTGCCCGGCGCGTCGGCGCTGCGGTTCCCTCGTTCGCGGCGCGACGCTGCCGCCTATTCCAGCGCGAAGGAAATCTTGGCGTTGATCCGGTAATTGTTGATCTTGCCCCTGTCGTCGACCGTCGCCTGCAGGTTGTCGATGTTGATCGAGCGGATGTTGCGAACGGTCTTGGCGGCCGTGGTGACGGCGACCTGGGCGGCGTCGTCCCAGCTCTTCGTCGAACTCGGCGAGGACCTCGATCACCTTGAGCATGGGCATGGGCGTTTCTCCCTTTGGCGGATGCATACGGAAGGGAACCTAGGACGGGCGGCGCGATGCGGCCAGTGCGGCACCCCTGCGGCACCCGCTGATCGCTTGGCCGACCTCCCCGCATCCTGTATGTCAGGTCAAGCCGGGCGGGCCTGTCAAGGCAATCCCCATCGCCCGAGACTTTGCGGGGACGTGGCGGGCTGTGCTCGATGCATTCGTGATAAACCGGCTGGCCGATGCGGACCGACGCGCTTCGATCCTCCGATCGATCGCGCAGGATGGCACGCTCAGGCCCCGTTTGATTGAGGCGGTCGACGGCTACGGCCCGTCATTCGTTCCGCCTTCCGATCTGCCAATTCGGCGGGGAGCCGGGACACCAGGCAATATCGGCTGCTCTCTCAGCCATCGTCTTGCATGGAAAGAGGTCGTCGCGACGGGCCTGAAATGGGCCTTGATCCTCGAGGACGACGCGCTTGTCATGGCCGGCTTTGCGACCCTGGTCGAAGACCTGGAATCGCTTGGCCCGTTCGACCTTGTCTTCGTCAACAGCCGCTGCGTCCGCTACAGAACGCTGCTCAATGACGGCGATCGCAGCAAGTTCCGTCGGGTCGAGGAGGTCTATCGACTGCTCCGGATTCACCTTGGAGACAAGGCGGAGCACCGGACCCGAGGCGGGCTTCTCAGCGCACCCGGCGGCGATGGCTACGTCATCTCAAGATCGGGCGCCGAGAAGCTCCTGACCTTCATCGCGGAAGACGGAATTGGCGGAGCGATCGACTTCTACATGTTCTACAAGTGTCTCGATGAGGACACTCTCCGCGCGGTAACGCCCACGACGAAGATCTCAGAGCGCATCGATCTTTTCGGAATCAACCGGAAGACCGTCAGCGGATTTATCTACGACAGAGCCCTGGTGCGCACCGATGGCGCCTTCCCGTCGGTCCGTGAAATTCGCTCCGTCGCCCAAGCCCGGGAACCCGGTTCATGATTCAGGGCCTCCCGCCTCATCAGTTCCGCCCGCTCGCTTGAACCGGACCTCAAGCGGCCCTCGCTCCGCGAGGTCCATGCAATGAACCGCGAAACGCCGGCGCTTGAGTCGTTCGATTTGCGCCACCACCAGCGGCTTCAAAGGGCCGTGGAGTTCGATTGACACGGGCGGAGGCTGAGCGGTCTCACCCGAAAAACCAATCGCCATCGTCTCGACGAGACGACCAGACTTGACGACTTTCGTCGGCCGGCAGAACGGCTCGACGGGCGCGACGCCGAGGGAACGAAGTCGGGCGAGCACGGAACCGGATTCGTCGGCGAGCGCGATGCCGCGATCCTCAATATGCGGCTGAACGCCGGGTGCGGCGATGAATGTCTGGGTCCATCCGCACGGTTCACCAGCGTCGATTTCGTCGAAGACGACAAGGGTTCGCCCGCGCAACAAAAAAACGTAGCGCCGGATTGCGCAGCCCTCGATCCTGTTGTGTTCGGCGGCAAATCCCAGGGCATCTTGCGAGCGAACTCCGGCGAAGATGATCGATTTGCCCACACCGCCGGTCCGCCACGGCCGGCCTTTCAGTGTCAGGACACTATGGTTGTTCTCGCTTCTGATGAACGGCGACGAGGTTTCCTCATGGGTCAAAACATCCGAGAAGCCCGGATCGTCAATGATACTATGGCCAAAGGCGGTAAGCGTGAATGAGGTTTCGTCGTTCTGCTTGTGGACGACCGAATTGTAGTTGCATGTGAACGCCAAATGCACGGCGGAGCTCGGCCGATCATCTGCGAGCGGTAGCCGGATGAACCCAAATCCGCTCTTCGCGTATAGCTTCATTCCAGTCTCGGCAGGCTCCTGCGTCCCGTTGAAGAGGCCCCGAAGATAGGAACCATACCGGCCCGTCCGGGCAGCGATCCGGTTGACTCTCGCGTTGTTGGGCCTATCGAAAGAATCACCGAGGGCCGCGTACTCCCCGGTCGGTTTCCAGCACCACGCCAAGAATGGCGTAGCTGTCTCAAGAACCGATCGAGCCTTGTCGCAAAGACGCTTGGCGCCGCCGCCTTCGGCGAGGTCATCAAGAATCTGCACGCACAGGTCTAGATTATATTCCTGGTAGCTGACGGAATGCTCTCTGGTCACGCCGTCGGCGGCGAACAGCCAGTCAAGCTGGCTTAGTGCCCTGGATTCATAGACGCGGGCGGGTGGGCATTTGTCACGGTATTCAGAATGCTTCGCCAGGAAGGTCAAGACCGCAAGATCTACCTGCAGTCCATGATTACTCCGCTCGCGATAAAGCGCATCCGAAGCCAGCAATCTCAACAGGAAGATCACTTCGCCAAAGAAGCGCTCCTTAGAGAACCAGGAAGGCGCATTGGGAACGTAGTCGTCAATGATCGACATGAAAACGCGCAGTCGAATCGCGGCGGTGTGATCGGCCCGGCTTCCCAAATAGAACTCACTGAACTTGTTGTATGGATTACTATGATAGCTAAGAAAGTCGTTGAGTACGCGGAAGATCGCTGTTTTCTGCGGCTCGCCGGCAAAGATCCACCGCAAGCTCAAGAAATGATGCGACCATAACGGATTCGCAAACGGATTGGTGGCCCAGTCGATCGGGAAAGTCAGCCTCGCCTCCGGAAACATTCCGTGGGCGGGAACGACGGTCACGTTCGGATCGCTCAACTCAACCGGCGCGTCCAACGTTCCGCTCCAGTCCTGCTATTGGCCGGGCACCCTTCGCGACGCAAGATTGTCTTCCCTCGTAGTCGGTGTCGCCGTCAGGAGAAACAGCGGCGAGTCCGTGTGGTTCGCGTCGGATCGACTCCCGACTACGGCCTGTCAACGCCCACGAAACGTCCGGGAAAAACTGGAGCGGGTGATCGGGATCGAACCGACGACATTCAGCTTGGGAAGCTGACGTTCTACCACTGAACTACACCCGCGATTTCAAAGGCTTGAAGTGATTTTCCGTTCCGTGTGGCGCGTCTTTCGGCGCCGGCCCCGGCGACCCAAAGGTCAGGTGGGTGCGCCGAAACAATAGTGTGCCCGGCCCAGGGCCGCAACGGGCAGATTTCGACCGCGAAGGGCGCCCTCGATGATGGTTGCAAGCATGAGCCGGCAGCTCCGGATTTCGCCCGGCGGCCGCGAGCGGGCGGGGCCATCAGACTTGCGCGGGCATGTGCCGGAAAGGCGCATGGGGACAAGTCGCGGGGTCGCTAAAATTCGAGGGGTTCTCGCAGGCCGCCGTTAGCCGCCGATATGGTTCGGTCGGGCCCGCGCGGCGAACGGATCGACGTTCGCCGCGCGGAGACCTGTCGATGCTGCGCGTGCGCACCTATCTCGCACCGAGCCCGATCGAAGGCATCGGCCTTTTCGCCGCCGAGCCGATCCCGCGCGGCACGCTGATCTGGAAGCCTACGACCCGCGCTTCGATCTCAGCTATCGACCTCCGCGACATCGACGCCGGGCGACATCATCACTGCGGCAATGGCTGATGCGCTACGGCTACCAGCCGAACGACGAGCCGGTCTTCATGCGTTGCGGCGACAACGCCCGCTTCATGAACCACTCGCCGGAGCCCAACTGCGACGACATCGACGACCTGCACCATCGCCCGCGCCGACATCGCCAAGGGCGAGGAGATCACCTGCGACTACGCCAAGTTCGACCGCGGCTTCGCCCGAGCGCGATTTCGCCGGCAGGCTGGGCGTAGGCCGCAGCGCCGGCCGCCGCAGGGCCGCCTAACCGCGTCCGGAAATGCTTCGAGAGCTTCAGGCCCTGGGCCTGGTAGTGCGAGCCGATGTCCCTGGCCGTAGAGGAAGCGCGGCCGCTCCAGCATCCGCTCGTAGACGAGCCGGCCGACCGATCTGGCCGTGCTTCGAGGATGAACGGGATTTCGTGGCTGCGCACTTCGAGCACGGCGCGGCTGCCGGCGCCGCCGGCCTCCGAATGGCCGAAGCCGGGATCGAAGAAGCCGGCATAGTGGACGCGGAACTCGCCGACCAGCGGATCGAAGGGCACCATCTCGGCGGCGTAGTCGGGCGGCACAGTGCACCGCCTCGCGCGAGACGAGGATGTAGAACTGGTCGGGATCGAGGACCAGCTCGCGCCGGCCGTGGGTCGAGATCGGGTCCCAGAAGTCGAGCGCGTCGAGGGCGCCGCGCCTGTCGACATCGACCAGGCCGGTGTGGCGCTTGGCGCGGTAGCCGACGATGCCGTCGCGGCCCGACAGATCGATCGACAGCATCAGCGCCGCCGGCGAGATGCGGCTCGCCGTCGACCAGCGGCGTGCGGGCGTGCAGCGCGGCGAGCGCGGCGTCGTCGAGCCGCGCATTGCCGCGTGCGGAAGCGGATCTGCGACAGGCGCGAGCCGGCGCGGACGATGATCGGAAAGGTGCGCGGGCTGATCTCGAGATAGAGCGGCCCGGCATAGCCGGCCGGGATCGTATCGAACTCGCGGGCGCGGTCGGTGATGACGCGGGTGAAGACGTCGAGCCGGCCGGTCGAGGATTTCGGGTTGGTCGCGGCGGCGACGTCGGGCGGCAGCGCCAGCTCCTCCATCAGCGGCACGATGTAGACGCCGCCGCTCCGGCCCGGCTCGAGCAGCGCGCCGGCGGTCAGGTCGATCTCGTGGAGCTTCAGCGCGTCGACCCGCTCGGCGACGGTGGCGTTCGGGCCCGGGCAGGAAGCTCGCGCGGACGCGATAGGCGACCGGGCCGAGCCGGAGATCGAGGCTCGCCGGCTGGATCTGGTCGGCGTCGAACGGCGCCGCCGCGGCGATCGCCGCCGGCTCGGCGAGCGCCGCGATCATGTGCGCCGGCAAGATTCCGGCCGGCCTGTCCTCGCCCATGCCGCTCGCGCCCTCGCGCTCAGGCCGCCGAGGCTTAGCCGAAGACGCGATTGACGCCAAGGCCGAGGCGGCCTATGAAAAGGTCACGTCCGTGGTCATTTGAGCCGGCCGGCTTGCAGCCACGTAAAACAAATCGCTAAAAGGTCGGAGGGGTATGCACCCGACCCGGCCACACGGCCGGGTTTTTTGTTGGGAGCGGTGCAAGATGGCAAAACGCGAAGAAGACAGCGAAGCAAGACGGCTCCGGCCGGCGACGATGCTGGTCCATGGCGGCATCCTGCGCTCGCAGTTCGGCGAGAACGTCCGAGGCGATCTTCCTCACCCAGGGCTTCGTCTACGACAGCGCCGAGGCGGCCGAGGCCCGCTTCAAGGGCGACGATCCCGGCTTCATCTATTCGCGCTTCTCCAACCCGACGGTGGCGATGTTCGAGGAGCGGATGCGCCTCCTCGAAGGCGCCGGCGCGGCGCGGGCGACGGCGAGCGGCATGGCCGCGGTCGACCGCGCCGCTGCTCTCGCCAGCTCAAGGCCGGCGACCATGTCGTCGCGGCCAAGGCGCTGTTCGGCTCCTGCCGCTACGTCATCGAGGACCTCCTGCCGAAATACGGCGTCGCCTCGACGCTGGTCGACGGCACCGACCTCGCGCCAGTGGAAGAAGGCGGTGACGGCCAGAGACCAAGGCGCTCTTCCTCGAAAGCCCGACCAACCCGACGCTCGAGATGATCGACATCGCGGCGGTCGCCGAGATCGCCCACAAGGCCGGGGCGCGGCTGATCGTCGACAATGTCTTCGCGACGCCGCTCCTGCAGAAGCCGCTGACGCTCGGCGCCGACGTCGTCGTCTATTCGGCGACCAAGCATATCGACGGCCAGGGCCGCTGCCTCGGCGGCGTCATCCTCGCCGACGAGACATTCATCGCCGACCACCTCCACACCTTCCTCCGCCAGACCGGGCCGTCGCATGAGCCCGTTCAACGCCTGGGTGCTGCTCAAGGGGCTGGAGACGCTGCCACCTCCGCGTCGAGCGGCAGACCGCAGAGCGCGGCGACGCTCGCCGACCGCATCGCCGGCCACCCGAACGTCGACGCGGATGCTCTATTGCGGCCGCGCCGACCACCCGCAGGCGGCGATCATCGCGCGCCAGATGACGGGCGGCTCGAGCCTCATCGCCTTCGAGGTCAAGGGCGGCCAGAAGGGCGCCTTCGAGGTCGCCAACGCGCTCAAGGTGATCCGCATCTCGAACAATCTCGGCGACGCCAAGAGCCTGATCACCCATCCCACGACCACCACCCACCAGCGGCTGACCGAGGCGGCGCGGCTCGAGCAGGGCATCACCCAGGGCCTGCTCCGCCTGTCGGTCGGGCTCGAGGACGTCGAGGACCTCTGGGAGGACCTCGAACCGGCGCTCGACCGCGCGACGCGGTAGCTGAGGGGCGGCCTCCGGCCGCCCGGTGCGGTAGCTTGGAGGCGGCCTCCGGCCGCCCGTTGCGCGATGCGCACCCTCCCCGTGTTGACGCCGTCCGCCTCGCATAATCCGGCGGAGGAGACATTCGCATGTACCAGGCGACGACCCGCGAGATCCAGGTGACGGTCGAGCCGACCTTCGTCGATTCGGAGTCCTCGCCCGACGACGGCCGCTATTTCTGGGCCTACACGGATCGAGATCGCCAATCTCGGCGAGGAGGTCGTCCAGCTCCGCTCGCGCCACTGGCGGATCACCGACGCCAACGGCCGCACCGAGGAGGTGCGCGGCGCCGGGCGTCGTCGGCAAGCAGCCGGTGCTGAAGCCGGGCGAGAAATTCTCCTATACCAGCGGCTGCCCGCTCACGACCGACTCCGGCATCATGGTCGGCACCTACCAGATGCAGAACGACAAGGGCGAGACCTTCTCGATCGCCATCCCGGCCTTCTCGCTCGACCTCCCCGGCGGCCGGAAGACGCTCAACTGAGCGCTGCTTCGAGCCTCGCCGTCGATGGGCAGCGGTCCTGACCCAGACGAGGCGCGCATCCTCGCCAGCTCGGCCTCGGGCCCGCGGCGCTCATCGCCGAGGGCGGCGAGTCGCGGGTCTACGCGCTCGACGCGAGCGCGTGCTGCGGCTGCTTCGTCGCCGCCGCGACGTCGCGGCGCTGGAGCGGCAGGCGGCGTTTCTCGCGACGATCGACGGACGCCTGCCCTTCGCCACGCCGTCGATCGAGGCGATCGAGCCGAGGGCCGCTACACCATCGAGCGGCGCCTTCCCGGCACTTCGATGCTCGTCCTGTTGCGGACGCTGGCGGGGCGCGACCGCGAGGCGATGCTGCGAAGCTACGCCGAAGCGGTCGATGCGATCGGCACGATCGTGATGCCGGACCGGCCTTATGGCCAGATCCTCGGCGACCAGCCGATCACCGCCGGAACCTGGCGCGACTACCTTCGCCTCAGCCTCGACCGCTTCATCGCGCTGAACGGGGCGGCCATCGCCGCCATGCGCGGCGACCTCGACGCGCTGAGGACCAAGGCGCTCGACCGGCTCGGCGGCGTCGCGGCGTCGCCGCCAAAGGCCCTCGTCCACGGCGACTACTTCCCTGGCAATGTCCTGATCGGCGACGACCTCCGCGTCTCCGGGCTGGTCGACTTCAGCTTCTGGACCGTGGCCGGCGACGCGATGCTCGACATCGTCGGCGCGGCGATCTTTCTCGAGATGAACGACGAGGCGACGGCCGAGGACATCGCCTTTGTCCGCGCCCTCATCATCGAGCGGCACGGCGACGCCGCGCTCGCGGCCGGCGCGGTTCTATCGCGCCTATTTCGCCTTCGCCATGGCCGATCCGCGAAACTCGGAGGGGGTCTATCCGAAGCTGTTTCCGTGGAGCCTCGCCAATCTGTCGAAGCTCGCCGAGGGGAGCTTGGAATTTTAGATCATTCGCTATCGGTCTAAATCGAATGCTATCCCGTTGCGATAGCTAACGCCGTGCATTAGTGTTGATCATGATAAGATCCTTCGGAAACCGAGCCGCCGAAGCCGCCTGGCATCGACGGTTCATCAAGGGAGTCCCGGACACCGTTGTGAAAGTCGCGAACCGGAAGCTGTTGCAGATTCACAATGCTCAAAGCCTCGACGACCTCAGGTCTCCACCCGGCAATCGGCTGGAAGCTCTCGCCGGAGACCGGAAGGGACAGCACAGCATCCGGATCAACGACCAGTGGCGCCTATGCTTCCGCTGGCGTATGGGCGACGCCTTCGACGTCGAGATCGTCGACTACCATTGAGGAGCTGTAAAGAAATGGCCGATTTCCCGCCCGCGCATCCCGGCGAAGTCCTGCGCGAGGACTACCTCAAGCCTCTCGGGATGAGCCAGTACGCGCTCGCCAAGGCGATCGGCGTGCCGCAGATGCGGGTGAGCGAGATCGTCAATGGCAAGCGCGCGATCACACCGGACACGGCGCTCCGGCTGGCGCGATACTTCCGGACCAGCGCCGAGTTCTGGATCGGCATGCAGGCGAGCCATGACCTGGAAGTCGCCCGCGACCAGGTCGGCGCCGACATCGAGGCCGAAGTGCAGCCGAGGGCCGCCTGAGCCCAAAGCCCGCGGTCAGGCGAACCCCGGTCCGCCCGCTCCGGGATATCGGTTCCGCACAATCACCCAATGTCGGCGGCGGATGAAAATTCCTCGGGGTCGAAATCGTAGCGGGTGCCGCAGAACTCGCAGGTGACGGTGATCCTGCCGTCCTCGATGCTCTCGCCGATCTCCTCGGCGGAGAAGCGGCCGAGCAGGCCGGCGACCCGCTCGCGCGAGCAGGAGCACCGGTCGGCGATCGCCACCGGCGTGAAGACGCGGACGCCGCGCTCGTGGAAGAGGCGGTAGAGCAGCCGCTCGACCGGCACGCCGGGATCGGTCAGCTCGTGGTCCTCGACGGTGCCGACCAGCGCCTGCGCCTCGACCCAGGCGTCGTCCTCGTCGGGCATCGTCGACCGCGGCGCCCTCGGGCACGTCGCCGCCCGGCAGGTCGGGCTGGCGCATCCGCTCCGGCGCGTCGGGCAGGAACTGGACGAGCAGGCCGCCGGCGCGCCAGGTCGCGCCGCATCGCGCCGTTCTCGCGCTGGCATGGATCTCGCCGACGGCGAGCCGGACCCGGGTCGGGATCTGCTCCGACTGGCGGAAATAGGTGTGGGCGACCTCCTCGAGGCTCTCGCCCTCGAGCGGCACGACGCCCTGGTAGCGGCTCATGTAGGCGCCCTGGTCGATGGTCATCGCCAGCGTGCCCTTGCCGAGGAGCAGCGCCGGGCTCGGCCATGCCGTCGGCCTCGGCCGCGGCGACCCTGGCGGCATCGAAGCGGGCATAGGCGCGGACCTCGCCGGTCGGTGCGGTAGTCGGCGACCAGCATGTCGACCGGCGCCGTCGGTCTCGGTCTGCAGGATGAACTTGCCGTCGAATTTCAGCGAGGAGCCGAGCAGCACCGCGAGCACCAGCGCCTCGCCGACCAGCTTCGAGACCGCATCGGGATAGGCGTGGCGGGCGAGGATCGCGTCGATCGCCGGCCCCATCTGGATGGCGCGGCCGCGCACGTCGAGCGGCGCCGACCTCGAAGGGCAGGACCGCGTCGTCGCCGGCGGGCGGCGGATTGAGGCGCGGCTCGGCCAGTCGTCACGGCCGCCGGGTTCCAGCCGAACACCCAGGCGAGGATGCCCTTCTGCGCATGCAGGCGGTTCTCGGCCTCGTCGAAGACCACCGACTGCGGTCCGTCGATCACCTCGGCGGTCACCTCCTCGCCGCGATGCGCCGGCAGGCAGTGCATGAAGATCGCGTCGGGCTCGGCCAGCGCCATCAGCCGCTGGTTGACCTGGTAGGGCTGGAGGAGATTCTGGCGGCGCTCGCCTTCGTCGTCGCCCATCGACACCCAGGTGTCGGTGACGACGCAGTCGGCGCCGCGCGACCGCGGCCTCGGGATCGCTGGTGACGGTCGAGGCCGGCGCCGTTGGCCGCCGGCCCAGTCGACCAGCTCGCGGGCGCGGCGCGAGCTCGGGCGGCGAGCCGACCCTGCACGTCGAAGCCGAACTTGCCGGCGGCATGGACCCAGGAGGTGAGCACGTTGTTGGCGTCGCCGAGCCAGGCGACGGTCCTGCCGTCGATCCGGCCCGCGATGCTCCTCGAAGGTCATCACGTCGGCCATGATCTGGCAGGGATGCGAATGCTGGGTCAGGCCGTTGATCACCGGGATCGGTCGCCGCCGCGGCGAGCTCGGTGACGAGCTCGTGGTCGAGGGTGCGGATCATGATCGCGTCGACATAGCGCGACAGCACCTTGGCGGTGTCGGAGATGCGTCTCGCCGCGCCGCCGCTGCATCTCGTCGCCGGTGAGCATGATGGTCTCGCCGCCGAGCTCGCGCATGGCGACGTCGAAGGACACCCGGGTCCGGGTCGACGGGCCGGTCGAAGATCATGGCGAGCATCGCGCCCGGCGAGCGGCCGCTCGGCGCGCGCGCGTGCGGCGGTCGGCCTTCAGCCGCCGGCTCTCGTCGAGGATCGACCGCAGCGATCCGGCCGTCGATATCGGCGAGATCGAGGAAATGCCGGACCATCGGCCTCAGCCGCCGGCGCCTTGGCCGGCTCGAGCGCGGCGAGCGCCGCATCGAAGCGGCGGACGCCCTCGTCGAGCTCGGCCTCGGTGACGTTGAGCGGCGGCAGGAGGCGGATGACGTTCTCGCCGGCGGCGACGCCGAGCATGTCCTGGTCGCGCAGCGCGGCGTCGACCTCGCCGACCGGCACCTTGCAGCGGACGCCGATCGAGCAGCCCCTCGCCGCGGACCTCGTCGACGAGGTCGGGATGGGAATCGACCACCGAGGCGAGCCGCTGCTTGAGGTAGAGGCCCTTGCGCTGCGACGTCCTCGAGGAAGCCGTCGGCGAGGATCACGTCGAGCACGGCCTGGCCGACCGCCATGGCCAGCGGGTTGCCGCCGAAGGTCGAGCCGTGGGTGCCGGGCGTCATGCCCTTGGCCGCCTCCGCGGTGGCGAGGCAGGCGCCGAGCGGGAAGCCGCCGCCGATGCCCTTGGCCGCGGTCATGATGTCGGGCGCGACGCCCGACCATTCATAGGCGAAGAGCTTGCCGGTGCGGCCGATGCCGGTCTGCACCTCGTCGAAGATCGAGGAGCAGGCCGTGCTCGTCGCAGAGCGCGCGGAGATCGCGGAGGAACTGCGCCGGAGACGAGGCGGACGCCGCCCTCGCCCTGGATCGGCTCGATCATGATCGCCGCCGTCTCCGGCCCGATCGTCGCCTTCGACCGCCTTGAGGTCGCCGAGCGTCGCACCTGGTCGAAGCCGTCGGCGGGCGGACCGAAGCCTTCGAGATATTTGGGGTTGCCGGTGGCGGCGAGCGCGGCGAGCGTGCGGCCGTGGAAGGCGCCGGCGAAGGTGATGATCCGGTAGCGCTCGGGATGGCCGCTGACGAAGTGATAGCGCCGCGCGGTCTTGAGCGCGCATTCGACCGCCTCGGCGCCGGAATTGCCGAAGAACACCTTGTCGGCGAAGGTCGCGCGGCAGAGCGTCTCGGCGAGCTTCTCCTGCTCGGGAATGCGGTAGAGATTGGAGACGTGCCAGAGCTTCTCCGCCTGCGCCTTCAGCGCGGCGACGAGCGCGGGATGGGCGTGGCCGAGCACGTTGACGGCGACGCCGCTCGAGAAGTCGAGCATGCGGCGGCCGTCGGTGGTGTAGACCCACACGCCCTCGCCGCGCTCGAAGGCGAGCGGGGCGCGGGCGAAGGTATCAAAGAGAGGAGAGCGGTCCATGGTCCGCCTCGCCGTCAACCGGTTCCCGAAAAATCAAAGAGTGCCGCCCGATGGGCAGCACTCTCGCGACCCGACCTTATAGCACCGCGCCGGGATTCGCTGTCAATCGCGCGATCATCCGGCGCTCGCGGTGGAGATCGGCGGGACGACTTGGGGAAAACGACGCGAAATGCGCCGCGCCGGCGCCGGAACTCTTGTCAGCGAGTCAGTGCCTCATGTAGCGTTCGCCGTCAGTCGAGTGCGACCGACACGCGATTTCTGCGGCGGAACTCTGTATCCACTGTGACGCGTTGGGCGCCGGCCGGCGGAGCGGGCGGCGCACGGAGCGGGATTCCGAGTCCGGCCGCCTCGAAGAAGGGGTGACCCCGACATGAGCTGGACCGACGAACGCGTCGAGTTGCTGAAGAAACTCTGGGCCGACGGACTGAGCGCGAGCCAGATCGCCTCGCAGCTCGGCGGCGTCACCCGCAACGCCGTCATCGGCAAGGTGCACCGGCTCAACCTGTCGGGCCGCGCCAAGCCGGCGTCGAGCGCGCCGCGGCCGCGCAAGGTGCGCGCCGCGTCGCCGCACCGGCCGTCGTCGCGCGGCCTATGTCTCCGGCAACACGGCGCTGAAGGTCCATGCCCATCCCGGCGCCGCGCCGCGCGCCGGTGCAGGTGCCGATCGAGGACCTGGTGGTGCCGATCAGCCTCAACGTGTCGCTGCTCGCGCTTGAACGACCAGATGTGCAAGTGGCCGATCGGCGATCCCGGGCGCCGAGGGCTTCCACTTCTGCGGCCACCGCAACTTCAACAGCCTGCCCTATTGCGAATATCACTCGCGGCTCGCCTACCAGCCGGTCAACGACCGCCGGCGCGAGCGCGAGCGGGAGCGGAGCGGCTACTGACGGTACTCGAGACTTCGGTCGGCGTCTTTCGCCTCGAGGCGGGACGCGATCGTGCGTAGCGTCGGGGTCGCCAGGGCGAGCGCGGGCTTTCGCAGCCAGCCCGGCTTCATCTCGGCCGAGATGAATCGCGGCACCAACGGCGGCGGCCTGTTCCTCGACCGTGCCGTCCGGGAGTCGGTCGGGGCCTTCCGTCGCGCTTCGGAGAATCCGGCGAAGGAGGCGTCCCGGGCCTATCCGCCGGCCGCGGTCGCCTCGCCGCAACCCTTCCAAAGGATCGCGGTGCCGGGCTTCTGCGTGGCGTGGAGAATTCGTGAGGCGGCAAACGGCGCGCGGATCGGATCGCCCTCGGGACCCACCGCATTCCTCACTGCAAGCTCGCCTGGCTGCGCGCGTCCGAGAGGAGACTGGTCAGCTTCGCCTCGATCGCGTCGTCGATCAGATGGACCGCGATGCGCGGCCGCCCGTCGACCTCCGAGTCGAGCGTCGCGACGTTGCTCCGCGACAGGTTGAGCGCGTCGAGCGTCGCCTGCACGGCGCCGGCCTCGGCGGTCCGCCCGGCCGATGTGAACAGATTGCGCCCAATCGTCAGCTGGAGCGCCTTGGTCAGGATGTCGGGCGTGAGATCGGCGATGTCGAGATAGGCCTCCGGCACGTCGAGCGCGGCGGCCTTCCGCGCCAGCCATTCGAAGGTCTCGGCGCGGGTCGCGGTGTTCTCGTTGTCCTTGAGGAGCCGGGCGATCTCCGGATAGGCCTTGATCAGGCTGAGGAAGGAGAAGGTCGAAACCAGATCCTGGGCGTCCTCGGTGGTGCCGCCGGCGTCGCTCACCATCAGCGAGAGGTTGTTGTAGGAGATCGGCAGGCCATCCTTCGCCGAAGGCAGGAGGAGCCGCATGATCTCTTCGTTGGATGCGCCGCCCGACTTGGCGTAGGCGCGCGCCTGGTAGTACTGGTCCCGCGGCGTTTCGCCGGCGCAGGCCGTGAGCACCCGATCCGCATCGAGCGCGTCGTAGTCCACGGCCTTTGCCGGGCGCGTCACGTCGAAGGGATGGGCGCCGAGCACGTCGCATTGCGTCGGCTTGCCATTGGCGCCGTCTTCCAGCCGGAGCAGCCCGCCGAGCTGGGCGACGGTGGCGCCCCAGTAGAAATCGCCAAGCGTGTCGAGGCTCCAGGTCGTGTTGGTCTGGACGAGCCCGTTCACCTCGGCCTCGTCGCGCAGCGCCTCGCGACGCCGGGCGAGGTCGAGCGCGGCATAGCCGAGATCGGCGAGGTGCTTCTCGTCGTAGCCGGGCTCGCCAGGCTGGGCGCCGATGCCGGACAGGAAGGCATCATCGCGGAGCCGGATCATGGCGCGCTCGAGCGACAGCATGGCGCCGTCATAGGTCAGCCGGCGGCGATAGTCGTCGAGGTCGAGGAATTCATCGCGCGCCATGGCGTTCTTGTAGGCGGCATTCGACTTCTCGACATAATCGCTGACATCGGCGCCGGCCGGCGCGATCTCGATCATCTTGCTGTAGGCGCCGCCGATGATGGTGGCGTCCCACAGGCCGACCTGGTCGGGGCCGCCGGCCTCGGCGTAGTCGGCGATGGCGCCGTCGAGATATTGGCGGAAGACGCCGGGGTCGACGTCGGCGACATCCTCGCCCTCGAGCGTGCTCAGCCAGAAGCGCAGGCTGCCGCGCAGCGCCAGCCAGTGGCCGCGATCCTCGGGGCCGGCGTGATCGAGTGCGGTGGTCGCGAATTTCTCGGCGGCCTCGAGCTCGCTGTAGTAGCGGCCTGCCGTCACCTGGTTGATCGCCTGGTAGCGGCTCTCCCAGTCGTAATCGAGGAAGCCGAGCTTCAGGCCGCGGAGGGTCGAGAGATCGTAGCCGGCGTCGCCCGCCCCGGCGAGAATGGTCAGCGCCTTGACGATCGCCGTGCGCAGCTCCGGCGGATCGACGTCGCGCTTGACCGGCTCGGTCAGCGCCTTGTCGAGGATGCCGAGCGCCGCCACCGCCGCCTCCGCCGAGGCGGAGGGTTCGTCGACGCGGGCGAGCTTCTCGCCGAGTTCCTCGACCTTGCCGATCCGCCCGACGGCGCCGCTGTGCTCGGCGAGCGATTCGTCGGCCGAAACCACGATGGCGAGAGCGACACGATAATGGCCGGCGGCGGCCCTGGGATCGGTGGCGGCGAGCTCGTCGCCCTTGGCCTCCTCGACCAGCGCGTTGAGGACGCCGAGGCTCTTCGCCGCATTGGGGGCGCCGGCGCCGACCTGCTTGAGCCAGTCCGACACCGCGTCGAGCGACGCCACCTCGACCGTCTCCGCCGGCAGGCCGGCGGCGGCCGGATCGACCGGTGCCTTGTCGAGCCGTTCGAAGACGCCGAAGACCAGGTCGTCGGACAGGATGCGGGCGAGCGCGATCCGCCGCTTGACGATCTGCGGCGGCGGCCGGACATGCGCCGACTGGAACAGCCGCTCGGCATAGGCGTAGTGGTAGAGCGCCTCGGCGAACGCCGCGGCGTCGGTCGCGGCCCGCTCCGCCTCCATGGCGACGATCCAGTGCGCGAACGGGTCGAAGCCGGCCGACGCCGGGTCGAGCGGCCGGAGCGGCTCGGGACCGTTCTCGGCGATCCCGGCGAGGGTCGCCTCCCACTGATCCTGCGCCGCGGCCCGGTCGAACTTGGTGAGGGCCTCGGCCGCCATCGGCGCGACCGGGCGGAGGCTCGCGGTGAGCACGGCGAGGCCGAGCGGGCTGGTCGGAGCGACGCGAAGCAAGGCGGCGATGCGCTGGTCGGCGCGGTCGTCGAAGATGGCGTTGATGATCGGGGCGGTCGAGGCGGGCTCGTCGCAGGCGCGCTTCACGTCCTCGCCGATGTTCTGCTGCAATTCGCCGGTCATGCGGACGGCGACGCCGAGAATCCAGCCGCAGTCGGCGACCGCCGCGCCTTCACCGGCGCCGCTGCCCATCACGCGCATATGCAGCATGTCGAAGCCGATCTCGAATTCCGGCGTCTCCTGCGTCGTCTGCTCCTCCCGCATGATGGCGAGCGCGAGGAGCTTGCTGTCGGCGGGCAGCGGCGCCGGCTCGGCGACGATCTCGCCGCCCGAATCGACCGACAGCCCCTCGCCGTCGGGCAGCTCGGCTGTAATGTGATCCCACGGCACGACGAAGGTCGGCTCGAGCCGCCCGTCGCCGTCGACCCGGTAGCCGAGCGAGCGGAGCCGGGTCACGTCGACGCCGGCGCCGGCTTCCGCGACGTCGGCGGCATCGACCTCGGCGCCGTCGACCATCGCCTTGCCGGCATTGGCCACGACGCGGCCATCGCCGGCCCAGACGTCGATCGACCCGAAGCTGCCGAGGCCGGTGGCGACCGACGGCGGCGGCGGCGGGCTCGTCCCCCCCGCATCGGCGCCGCTCCGCTTGAAGCGTTCGGCGCCGACCACCATCAGCCGCCCGTCGGTGGTGGCGACGACCACGTCGCCGTTCGTCATCGGCGCCACGTCGGCGATCGGCGTGTCGAACTCGACGTCGGCGGTAAGCAGGTCGCCGTCGCCGTTCTGGATCGCGATCAGCCCCATGCGCGGCCCCCAGACATAGAGCGTCGAGCGCGCCGGATCGGTGGCGAAGCCGGCGAGATCGGATTCGATATGGCCCGGCAGATTGACCGCGGTGACCACGGTGGCGCCGCTCCCGCCGGCGCCCCCGGTGCCGCCCGAGCCTTCACCGCCCTTGCCGCCCACGTCGCCGGCCTGGGACTCGGGATTGCGGGGCGACTGGCGGAAACGGTCCTCCGGGATGGGCTGGGGCTGGACCGCGCTGGTCGGCCGCGAAATCCGCCGGAGCGTTCCGTCGACGGTCGAGCGCCCGATGAAGGAGCGCCCATCGGCGTCGAGCGGGGAGAGCCCGGCAAGCGTGACGGAAGCGACATTGGCGTCCGCCGACTCGGCCGGCGCATTCGCCTCCCAGCTCCCCGACATGCCGTCGCGCCCGACGAAGACGTGACTGCCGTTGGAGGTGACGAGAAGCCAGTCGCCGTTCGGACTGAAGGCGGCGGCATCGAAGCGGCAGGCGGCATCGCCGCCGGGCGGCAGGCACGCCACCCGGCGGGTGTCGAACCGGTCGTCCTTGACGAAGCCGCCCGCTTCCGGCCGGTAGACGAGCACCTCCATGCCGGTTTCCGCGGAGGTCTGCCCACCGGAGACATCGGCGCCCTCGTCGCGAACCGCGCGGGCGATCTGCACCTCGTCGCCACCGACCCGCCAAGCGATCACGCGGCCGCCGCCGTCGGGCCGCGCAATTGGGTGGACGAGACCGTCTTTGGTGCGCTGGTCCGCCCCGGCCCAGTTGAGGTCGGCGGGGTAGGCGATGCCCTCGGCAGCCATTGCCGCGTAGGTATCGTTGAACCCGGTCAACCCCCAGTCCGCCGGATCGAAGGCTGCGATCGTATCGGTCCATCCGTCGTCGGAATAGGCGATCCTCCGGACCGCGAGGTCGTTGCCGTTCCGGCCTTCGATCAGCTCGACCCCGTCGGAGCCGGTCACGGCGCGCGCGGTATCCAGCCGCGGGCTGCCGGCCTCGCCCCGCCACAGCAATTCGCCGGTGGCGGTGTCGACGAGAGTGAGGCAGCCGGGGGTGGCGATTGCGACCGGTCCGAGGCTGGTCGCGTCGTTCTCCTGACCGCCGCTGTCGGGATTGGCGGCGGCCAGGGCTTTCCGGAACGATTCCTGTCCGCCGCGCGGCCGGCTTTTGTTTTCGGACGGGGTGGCGCAGGTCCCGTCATCGCCTCGCGAACCGCCGGCAAGCAGGTAGCGCCCGTCGGCCGTCAGCCGGGCGTCGATCACCGAGCCCGAGGTGTCCATGGGAGACGAGCCGCCGGTGGCGAAATCGCCCTTCTCTACCACGCCGTCGATCACCGCGTAGATCGCCGCGCCGGAAACGCCGGCGAAGGAGACCGGGGCGGCCGCTTCGGCGCCGACGAACTTCTCCCCGGTCGCCCGGGTCGGCAGGGTCAGCGCCTTCACGCCGCGCCAGCCGTCGCCATCCTTGGCGATGGCCGCGATCATCGGCTTCGCGCCGCGGTCCTCGTCGCCTTCCGAAGTCCCCTGATAGGCGACGTAGAGGCGCCCGGATTTGGGCACGTAGTAGAGGTCGTCGATCCGGGTGACGCCGAACGCCCCGTCGCTCACCGCGGCGAAGGCGCCGGTGCCGCCGGCGGCGACCCAGAGCTGACCCGAGGTGTCGGCGAGTACGGCGAGGGGCTGGCCGTCGCCGCCGATGGTGGCCCCGAACGGCGTGTCGCCGGCGGCGCCCCAGAAGAGCGCGGGGATCTCGTGGCGGGCGACGATGCGGTCGGTCCGGTCGGCGACCCGCACCGACTTCCCCGCCCAGTCGGCGAGCGCCGACAGGCCGGGGCCGCCGGGCGGGTCAGCCCACCGGGTGGCGTCGGCGGCGTCGGAGGTGGCGAGCGGCGGGATGTGCGCCGTCGATAGCGCCCCCTGCACGACGAAAGCCGGGCGAAGCGCGTCGATGAAGCTGGTGTCGACGCCGCCCCTGGCGTCAAGGGCGCGGGTATCGGCGGCGAGCCGCGAGAGCAGGCTGCCGGCATAGCCGAGCTGACCGGTCTGGCCGCGGTCGTCCTGGATGGTGGCGACCTGGTCGCCGAGCGACTTGGCGAAATAGGCGATCGAGGTGTCGATGATCTGGTCGGCCTGCTCGCGCGCCGCCGTCGCCGCCCGCTCGGCGGCTTCGGCGTCGGCCCGCGCCGTCTCGGCTTCGGCGGCGGCGGCGACGGCGATGGCCCGCTGGGCGTCGGCCTCCTGCTGCGCCGCAACCGCCTGCGCCGCGGCGGCCTCGGCGTTGGCCCGGGCGATGGCTTCCGCCGCCGCGGCCTGCTCGGCCGCCTTGCGGGCGGCGTCCGCCGCCTCGCGCTCGGCGACGGCGACCGCGGCGGCGTCGTTGGCTTTCGCCCATTGCCAGGCCGCCACACCGATCGCGGCGAAGGCGACGATCAGCGCCGCGGCGAGGGCGAAGCTGAGCCGCTTGAAGCGCCGGCCGCTGCTCGCCGCCTCCTGCGCGGCGATGAGCTGACGCTCTTCCTCTTCCTCGCGCCGCTTGCGCTCGGTTTCCGCCGCCTGGCTGTCGCGGAGAAATTTGCCGGCTTCGGCGAAATTGTTGCCGTAGCGGTTGGCCCACGCCGCGGTCGGGCTCGCCTTCCCCCACCAGGCCGCGAGATTGTCCAGGTCGAGCCCGGTGAGCAGCCCGCCGGCGCCCGCCTTGTAGCGCTCCGCCCGCGACAGGAGCTGCTGCCAGGCGTCGGCGGAATGCGCCTCCTCGTCGAGGCAGCGCGACAGCCGCCGCCACTGCCGGATCAGGCTCTCGTGCGAGATGTCGATGATGCTGTCGTCGGCGAGCTTCTCCGGCGCGCCGGGCGTCAGGAAGTTGACGCCGGCCTCGCGGAAGGCGTCGAGCACCGCCAGCACCGACTTGCGGTCGCCGTCGGCAAGCTCGATCAGTTCGGCGACGCTGGTCGGCCGCCGCACCGCGTCGGCGACGGTCTTGCCGGTGACGAGGCCGCGGAAGACCGGGTCGATCGCATCGGCATCGTCGGCGGGAACCGTCGCGGCGATATCGTCGGCATGGCGGTCGAGCGCGCCGGCGAGGCCGCCGGCCGCCTCGTAATCGGCAAGGGTGAGGACGATATTGGCCTCGCTCCGGCTTCGTGCCTTCTGCCAGAGCAGATTGAGGACGTGCTGCATCAGCGGCAGCTGGTCGGCGCGCCGTCCGAGCCGCCGCGACTGGTCGTGGCCGCCGCCGGCGTCCCATGGGGCAAAATCGGTGAGGTCGTTGAGGAGCTTGTTGACGAGGCGGTCCTCGATCGAGAAGCCGCAGACCTCGGCCGGTCCGACGATCGCCTGCCGGCACTCCTCGCGCGACATGCGCGGGGTGAGATAGAGGCCGCGATTGATCACCTCGGGCAGCGCGTCGATCAGCGTGCAGGCGCCGAGATATTCGGACCGCATGGTGATCGCGACGTAGATCGGCACGTTCTCGTTCGCCGCGGCGATGAGGAGGCCGCAGAAGGCTTCGGCCTCCTCGCGGCCGGAATAGTCCTCGTAGCGGAACAGCTCCTCGAACTGGTCGACCAGCACCATCAGGTTCGAGCGCGGCGGCAGGTGGCCGCTCTCGCACCACTCGATCAGCGAGCGCGGCCCGCGGCGAAGGAAGGCCGAGAGGATCTCGATCTCACTCTCCTCGGGCTTTTCGACGCCCTGGAGGGAAGAAGCGCCACGGCGAGCGAGCGGATGGGATGGCCGCGCGGCCGGAAGTCGACGATCCGCCAGGTCGCGCCGGCCTTGGCGAGGAAGCCGAGCTCGAGGGCGTTGAGGAGGCCGGTGCGGACCAGCGAGGACTTGCCGCTTCCCGAGGTGCCGAGGACGGCGAGGAAGCAGGTCCGCGCCAGCGTGTCGACCATCTCGTCGACGCAGCTCTCGCGGCCGAAGAACAGGTCGAACTCATCCCGGCCGAAGGCCCTCAGGCCGGGATAGGCGACGCGCCCCGTGCCATAGGCAGCGGTCATGTCGCCAGGTCCAGCACCACGCTATCCAGGATTTCGGGGGAAAGGCCGGTCCGGCAGTCGATCTCCTCGACCTCGGGAAGCGCGATGCCGACAGGCGGCTTCTCGCGCGGCGGACAGTTGAGCATGATGAACTCGCGGAGCGGCTGTTCGCGCTCGCGCTTGAGCTTGTTGTAGAGCATGATCTGGTTGCGGACCCAGATCTGCGGCGCGCTGCCATAGATCAGCACGACCGCCCCGCATGCCTTCCAGTTCTGCTCGAAATCCTGGCGCACCTCCTTGGCGGTGCCGTAGGGCTGGGAGAGCACGACCGGCAGACGCTTCAGCCGCGCCTTCTCGAAGACGCTCTCGGCGAGCGATTGGTCGTCGGGATCGGCATTGATGAAGATCGGCGCGTCGACGAGAATCCCTCGATCTCGGGCTTCGGCGACGGTGGCGGCGGCGGCGGCGCCGTCGCGAGGGTGACGCACCTTCGCCTTGAACGATTCGAAGCCGACCGCCTCGACGCTTCTCGCCGAACAGGAAGGCGCGATGCGCCGGATCGGCGATGTTTTCGAGGACGAGGTCGGGCGACCGCCATTGCAGGATTTGACGCCGGCCTGCGCCGCGAGTTCGTCCTGCGTCGCGAGATAGCCCTCGGGCAGATCGCGGGGACGGCGCGCGGGGAAGCGGCCCGATCAGCTGGACGAAGAGCTTGACCTTGGCGAGTCCTCCGCGACCGCCGCCTTGAAATCGGCGCCGCCTTGCGGATACAAGTCGGTCGGGAAGATCGGCATGTTGACTGGGATAGGTAGCTGACCAGTTGCTCGCGCTGCGCATCGAGATCCGTCGGTCACCTGCGCGACCAGCACCGGACGGATGATCGTCCCGGCGCTCGCCGCGGCCGGGGCCGCGGGCACCGGGGCCGGCTCCGAGCGGCGACGGAGACGGCGGGCCATGGACGGGCTGGGCCGGGTAAGGCGCGGGCGCCGGCTCCACCGCGGCCGGCTTCGCGGCGCGATTGGCCATGGCCAGAAGCTGGCCGCGGAGCTGCTCGGCGAGCGTCTGCAGGCGCACATAATAGAGCGTCGCTGTTGAGGCGCGGGGTCAGGGTCAGCGGGATGTCGTCTCGCCCTGGTCGCGCTGCCAGAAATTGATCCGGAAATAATCGTTGAGCGGATCGGGATAGCGGTCGCCGGCGTCGAGCGGCAGGCGCTCCACGGCGAACAGCCGGCCGGTCTCCTTCGATGCCGCGACAAAGGCCGCGAGCTCGTCGCGGGTCCATTGGCGGTTGACATAGCTCGGCGAACCGACCGCGACGAAGGCCGCGCTCTTGCGGACGCTGTCGAGGATGGCTCTCGAGCGGATGGTTGCCCTGAAGGCTGCGGGAATCGAAATAGATGTTGATCTCGTCGCCGCGGCCGAGGCGCTGCTTCAGCGCGATCCTGAGACTCTTGGCGAACTGCTGCACCCAAGCATCGCCGAGCGCGTCGACCTCGTTGTCGGCGTGGGCGTAACTGATGAAGACATCATTCTCGTAACCATGCACGAAGGCCATGGCCCGTCCCGATAGAGTTGTCGCCCGGTCGATCGGAGGTCTCCGCGCAGCCTACCCGAAATCGCCGGGTTCGCAAGACGTTAGCCGCCGTCCGCGCGAGCGCCGATATGTCCTCGCGGCGGGCGCCGGCGGATTCGTGCCTGCCGGCGACCATGGCCCGGCTTCGCGGCGGCAAAAGGGCGGTTTTGTCGGGTTTCCGACGGGAAGAAGCCTCAACAAGGCCGGCATTGTCGGCTATTGTGGCACAAAGCTGACAGGGCGCCAAGCGGAGGAGATACATGGATTTCGCGGTCACGATCGAGCCGGGCGCCGGGGTCAACATCCGCAAGGGCCCGGGCACCGCGCCGCCGGGAGCAGCCGCGGCGTCGGGCCCGATCAGCTTCGAATCGGGCAAGGAAGCGATCGTCTTCGGCCGCGAGGACAGCTGCGACGTGGTGTTCGGCGCCGAGCACAAGATCGTCGGCCGCCGGCACTTCCAGCTTCTCCGCCAGGCGACCGGCGACTACCGGATCGAGATCTTCGGCGAGCGCTATGTCGGCGATGAACGGCACGCCCTCCCACACCGGCGAGAGCGTCCCGAACGGCGCGCTTCCAGCTCGGCGGACCGAGCGGCCCGACTTCACGGTGAGGACGTCAAGGCGGAAGCGGTGGCCTTCGACCCGAACGCGACCGAGACCCAGACGCCGACCATGCGGACCGGTGAATCGCTGAAGCGCATGCGCCGCATCCAGGCCGTGGTCGCCGCCGGGCTCGTGGTCGTGGTGGCCGGCGTCGCGGGCTATTTCTATCATTCGGAGCAGCGCTTCGCCTCGATGGGCGACGTCATCGCCGCCGTCTCCGCCGACGTCCAGAAGGAGATGGTCAACCACGACTACATCAACGAGCTCAAGGCGGCGGCCTATGCCGTCATCCAGCGCGACCGGCAGGGGCGGGAGATCCTGCAGGGAACCGCCTGGCCGGTCGCGCCCGGCACGCTCGCCACCAACGCCCATGTCGCGGCGCTCCTCAAAGGCAATGGCGGCGACCTGATCGTGCGCAAGCCCGGCAGCGAGCCGGGCGGCGACGGCGACTTCAAGGTGATCGACGCCAAGGTCAATGACGGCTACGCCGACTTCTCGAAGTTCGACACCGCGACCAAGGCGAGCAATGCGAGCTACGCCGCGCTCGGCAACGATGAACGCCGCACCGGCTACGACGTGGCGATCCTCACGGTCGACGATCCCGACGGGAAGCTCGGTCCGATCCTGAAGCGGGCGCCGGAAGACGACCTGCTCGGGCTCGATTCGGGCATGCCGCTCGCCTATGCCGGCTACCCGATCGGCGGCACCGCCGAGCAGGGCTCGGCCCAGCTCAAGCCGACCCCGACCGTGCAATACGGCCGCATCACCTCGGTCACCGATTTCTTCATGTTCGGCACCGACCCCAGCCACGCCTATCTCGTCCAGCACAGCCTGCCCACCTTCAAGGGGGCGAGCGGCAGTCCGATCATCGACGCCAAGGGCGAGGTGGTCGCGATCCTCTCCGGCGGGCATGTCGTCGAGACGGCCGAAGGCACCGCCTCGAATGCGGTGATGCGCAACTTCGGCCAGCGCATCGACCTCATCGCGCCGCTTCTCGGCGAGCCGTCCGACTTCAATCTCGGCGAAGAGGAGCAGGTCTGGCAGGTCGTCGCCAACCGCTTCAACCATTTTCGTGACGGCGTGATCGAGGAGACCAAGGACCACCTCAAGCGCAAGTCCGGCGGCGGCGACGTCGTCGAGGTCACCGAGGTCGACGGCTCGCTCACCGGCAGCGGCGTCGAGGACAACGGCTACCAGCGCTATGTCGACCATCAGGTCGAAGTCGACGGCGACGGCCGCTACGCCTTCCTGGTCTATGGCAGCGAGGGCAGCCCGCTCTCGCTGATCGTCTATCCGAACGGCGAGACGCCGGTCGCCGACGGCGGCGCCGCGTCGTTCGCGAGCGTCGACACCGAGCTCAAGAGCACGAGCACCGTCCGGGTGCGGGTGCTCGGCCTCACCAAGAATCCGGCGGAGAAGTACACGCTCTACGTCTACCGCGCGGTGCCGTCCGGCGGGCAGCCGGCGGCGGCGCTGGAATGAGGGAGGGGCGGCGTCCCGCCGCCCGGTGCGCGGGACGCGCACCCTCCTCCACGGTTCGCTCGACCCGGCAGGGGCGGCGTCGCGCCGCCCGGTGCGCGGGACGCGCACCCTCCCCACGGTTCGCGGAACGCGCACCCTCCCGCCCTTATTTCCGCTCCGCTGCGGCGCTCAACTCGTCCAGAGACTTGGCGATGGCGACGAGGTCGGCATCGCGGCGCGATACGTCCTCGACGGTCATCTCATCGATGATCCCGGTGAGCGGGTCGGTGGCGCGCTTGCCGAGGCCGAGGATGCCGGCGCGGGGCCTGGTTGCCGGCCGTTCGGCCTCGGTCATTTCGGCGAGCATCTTGCCGAGCGCATAGACGTCCTCGCGGCCGAGCCAGCGATCCTCGCTCCGCCCCTCGCGCTGCTCGGGCGGAGCATAGCGCCCGGTAGCGAGGCCGCGCGCCATGTCGACGACGCCGCTGAGCTTGGCGAGGCCGAGATCGATCAGCACCGGCTGGCGGCGGTTGCGGAGGATGATGTTGTCCGGCTTGAGGTCGCGGTGGGCGATACCGCCGGCGTGGAGCTTGGCGACGGTGCGGGCGACGGTCGCGGCGATAGCAAGCCGGCGGCCGAAGTCGACGCCGCCCTCGTCGAGCGCGGCGCGCAGCGTCGGCCCGTCGACGTAGTCCTGGACGAGCGTCACTTCGCCGTCTTCCGAGATATGGAGATAGCGGGTGCGGGCGACGAACTGGCTCGAAAATCGCGCCGCGGCCTGCAATTCGTTACGGATCGTGTTGAGCGCGAGGCTCGCCAACTCGGGCGTCGCGTCGGCGCGCCGCTTCAGCTTCTTCATCGCCACCTCGGCGCCGGTGGCAAGGTCGATGGCGCGCTGGACGGTACCGAAGCCGCCGCCGCCGAGCGAGGCGAGGACCAGGAAGCGCGCCGCTTCGCCGGCCCGCGCTCCGATCCGGTCCTCGGGCGCGAGCTCGGCGATCATCTCGTCCTGCCAGAAGCCGAGCGCGGCGCCCCGCACTGCGTCGGCCATGGCCGGCAACTGGCGCGCCTCGGCCCGCTGCAGCGCCTCGATGACGCAGCGCTCGGCGTCGTCGCGCCGGCCGAGCCCGGCGAGGGTCACGGCGAGCAGGATGCGCGCGTCGAATTCGTGGCGCGGCAGGTCGTCGTCGATGAACCGCTCGAGGGCGTTCTGGAACGCGGTGACCGCGCCTTCCGGGTCGCTCTTCCGTTTGAGAAAGCCCTCGACGAGCTGCATCTCGGTCGCCTCGAAGGAGAGCGGATCGTCGGACATCCACCGCCGGGCCTCGGCGAGCGCCGCGGCGGCGGCCTCGGCTGGTCCGGACGCGGCGAGGCTCCGCGCCCTGATCAGGCGGAGCACGTAGTTGTCGCGATGCAACTCGGCGGGCGTCGCCGCGATGGTCGCGTCGATGCCGTCGAGGCAGTCTTCGTAGTCGCCGAGACCGACCATCGCCTCGCGCCGATTGAGCGGAATCCGCGACAGCTCACGGCGGCTCAGATGCGGCGTCAGTCCGCTGGTTGGATCGAGCAGCCGGTCGAACACCCGCAACGCGGCCTCGTAGCGGCCGGTCTCGAGGTTGAGGCGGCCATATTCGGCGAACGAGGCGGCGATATCGACGCGGTCGCCGGTGGCGTCGGCCTCGACCAGCGAGCGCAGCAATTCGAGCGCACCGGAAGTGGTCTCGCCGCGCCAGACATGGACGCGGGCGATCTCGCGGGAGATCTTCGACTTGAGCCCGGCGGCGCCCGCCGTCTCGGCCATGTCGCGCGCCCGCTGCAATTCGATCCGCGCCGAGCCGGGCAGGCCGGTGCGGTTAAGCACGATGCCGCGCGCCAGCAGGTAGCGGATGCCGGCTTCCACCGGCGCCTTGCCGAGATCGGCATTCTCGTCGATGAAGCGCATCAGGCCGTGCGGCTCGTCGAGCGCCGCGACGCGCCGCTCGATCTCCGTCAGCCTTTCGTCGGGAGAACCGGTCATGTTGCGATCATCCCGTCTCTGCCGCTCGCGGGCAACCGCCGTTGCGATTCGCAGCGAGGGCTCCTCGTCATGGACGCGAGATGGTGCGGGCCTCGACGATCCCGAGCCCCTTCAGGAACGGTGAAAGCGGCAGCTCGAGCGTCCCGTTCGCCGCCGTGTCGATCGCCCGAAGCTGCGCCGCCATCCGAGCCCGTGAAAAGATCAGCGTCTCCTCGCGAAGCGGTTTCGATTGCCCGGCGATGGGATGGATGGTCGGATTGGTATTGATCTCGAATACGATCTCGCGGCCGTTGACGGTCGTATGATCGGCGCGGCCCCATTCGATCCCCGCGGTCTCAAAAGCCGGCCGCACCGCCTCCGCGAGCCGGTTCGAGCGCACCTCGTCCGCCTCGGCCGCGATCATCGCGTCGGTGGCGAGCCCCTTGGTGCCGTCGGAGACGCGCCACCGGTTCTCGATGGCCGAAGAATCGACCGAGAACCCGTCCCCGATCCGGAAAGTCCCGAGCCGCCGCCAGACCCCTGGGGCGATCGGCTCCGTGGCGAATTCCACGACGATCAGGTCGCGGAGCGCATTACCCTGCGCCCGGAGGGATCTCAGCTTGCGGTCGAGCGCCGCCTGATCCGGGATGAGGTCGTCCCCAACTCGCCGATGTTCCTCCGAACGAACGAAAACGGGAAACTTCTTCGGCTTCGGTCTCAGCGCCGCCTGGTAGACATTGAACGGGTTGAACTTTTTCCGAAAGAGCTTGCGGAGCAGTTCGAACCGGTTCATCACCCGCGCCGGATCGTTGAGGCAGCGCATTCCGGCCTGCTTCAGCTTCCGGTATCGCTCGGCGGCGATTCGCGTCTCCCAGGTTGCGAGCCGGTCGATGTCGCAAAAAACGTAGGTCGCCACGGGCACGGCCACCGCCAGGAAGAAATCCTCGTAGCACATCGTCCGGCATTCCGGCAGGTCGGGAAACACGTGTTCGACCAGGGTCTTGACGCCGAACTCGTGACCGCGGGCGGTCAGAAACAGGATCATGTGCTGGGGTCGGAAAAGGCTCTGGCCGAGACGAGCGGGTTTTGTATAATGGCGGGCGCCGGCGAGGCAATGATCTTCGCGGCGCAGTGTTCTTATTGCCGGGGACGGCACACGTATCGAAGGGGATTTCGGATGAAGCAGGTCGAGATGGGGCGCGCCAAGACCGTCCTCCTGACGAAGTCAATTCTGGGCTACGGCAAGGCCGAGGCAGGCGCCCGGCCGGTGCGGGCGGTGAAGGCCAAGATGGGGGCACCCAAGACCGGAAAGGCTCCGCCAAAGACGGCGCGTTGAACCGGCCCGGCGCGGACTCTCAGGAGTGATCGTGAGCAATCCGGGAATTGGGCTCGCGCGGAGCATGCTCCTGGAAAGGAGAGTGTTTGGCTACCGCAAGCCCGCAGCGGCGAGCCGGCGGCCGGTGCGCGCCGCTTTGTCGAAGGTCGGGCTCGTCAAGACCGGCCCGGTCCGCACTGGGGTGGCCGGCCCCAAGAGCTGAGCGGTGGCTTCGGGCCGCGCAAACCAGTTTGCATTCCTGCCGGACAGGTCGCGGGGAGCCCGGCTTGATCGCGACATCCGCGCCGGTCTTGCCGACAGCCTCGACGCGGTTTCCGACGCGCTCGGCAGCGCGGGGCTTGAGGTTTCCGCGCTCCGCCGGATCGCGGGAAGGGTCCGGTATGGCCCCTGCCCACCTCAGTTCTTCGCGCTTCACTCCGGCCTGATCGAGGCGATCCTCGACGAGGACGCCTCACGGGCTGAGCAGCTCCTGGCGGGAGCTGGTCGCATCGATTGTCTTGCCAACGGCACCGGCATCGAGTTCGTGACCATCGACGATGCGACGCTCGGCTTCCCGGGAGCCGGGGAACTCTATGGAGAGATCGCGATCGACGATCCCGAGATCGGCGTCGCTCTTGCGCCGCTTCACGGCGAAGAACTTGCCGCCGCCGGCGAACGGGCCCGTAGCGCGTTTCGCCTTTTGAGCGACGCCGCGCCGAGCCTGGCGACCGAGCTCGACGTCCTTGTCCGTCAGGTGGTGCTCGTCCGCACCGCCAAAGACAGCGCGCGTGACTTCGGCGGCGCGTCGAGCTTCCACCTCTGGGGCGCCGTATTGCTCAACGCCCTCCGCTACCAGACCCCGGTCGAGATCGCCGAGGGGCTGGTGCACGAGGCCGCGCACCTCGTTCTTTTCGGTGAATCGCAGGGCGAGCCGATCGTGCTCAATGACGAGGCCGAGCGCCATGTCTCCCCGCTCCGCGACGATCCCCGGCCTCTCGACGGAATCGCGCACGCGACCTTCGTGCTGGCGCGGATGACGTACTGCGTCGAGGCGCTGCTCAAATCGGGCCTGCTCGCCCCGGCGGAGCGTGACGAGGCGGAGGAGGCGCTCGTAAGGAACCGGCGCGACTATGCCGACGGTGCGTCGGTCGTCCAAGCCCATGCCATCCTGACCGACGCCGGCGCGCGTATGCTTGACGCCGCGGCCGCCTATATGAAGGGGTAGGGTCCACCCGAGCCTGGAATTCCGTCGGTTGCCGACAGTCGCCCCTTAAGGAACACATCATGTGCCGGAACATCCGCCCCCTGTTCAACTTCGATCCGCCGGCGACCGACGAGGAGATCCGCGCGGCGGCGCTCCAGTTCGTCCGCAAGATCAGCGGCTTCACCCGGCCGGCGCGGGCCAACGAGGACGCCTTCAACCAGGCGATCGACGAGGTCGCCGGCGTCGCCCGGCGGCTGATCGATTCGCTCGAAACCGCGGCGCCGCCGAAGAACCGCGAGGAGGAGGCCGCCAAGGCCCGGGCCCGCGCCGCGGTGCGCTACGCGCAGGTCGCGTGAACGCGGTTCGACCGTAGAGGTCGATTGGTCTATCCTGATCCTCGGTCAACCATGATCGGGGGGTACCCATGATCGCTACCAGGACCTGGCGTGCGGCGTTCGCGGCGGGCGTCCTGTCGGTCGCGACCGTCGCGGTATCGCCGGCGAAGGCCGAGGAAGGCCAGGCGGCGCACATCGTCGCCATCGCCCGGCAGGCGATGGGCGAGATGGGGCTGAAGGCGGTGATCGTCCGGGTCGTGATCGACGGCAAGGTCATCGTCACCGACGCGCTGGGCGAATCGATGACCGGGGTTCCGGCGACGCCCGACATGCATTTCCGGAACGGCGCGGTCGCCTTCTCCTACGTCGCCACCATCCTCTTCGAGCTCAGCGACGAAAAGCTCGTCGACTTGGACGCTCCCATCGCGAAGTGGCTTCCCGACCTGCCGCATGCCGACAAGATCACCCCGCGCATGCTGCTCAGCATGACCTCGGGTTATTTCGATTATGTCCAGGACAAAGGATTTCAAGCGGATTTCTATGCCGCCCCGTTTCGCCAGTGGACGCCTGAGGAACTGGTCAATATCGGCGTGTCGAAGCCGCTGATGTTCGAACCTGGCTCCAACTGGGGCTACTCCCATACCGGCCTTGTCATCGCCGGCCTGCTCATTGAGAAGATCACCGGCAAGCCGCTGGCCGATGTCATGGCGGAACGGATCTTCGTTCCGCTCGGCCTCCGCGACACCGACGCGCCGGCGACGGCGGAGATTCGGGCGCCGGTCCTGCACGCGTTCAGCTCCGAGCGCCGCGAGGCGCTCGGCATCGCCCCCTCGGCCCGCTTCTACGAGGAATCGACCTACTGGAACCCGTCCTGGGCAACCGCGCCCGGCGCCGTCCAGAACACCAACATCTACGATATGGCGACGACGGCGATTGCGGTCGGAACGGGATCGCTGCTGTCGCAGAGTCCTACGAGGCGATGGTCGGCCCCAGCCTCGTCGGATTCGGCAGGCCCGCAACCGGCTGCCCGACCTGCGCCGCGCTGACCATGGCGCGTCACTACGGTCCCGGCGTCTTCCTCCACGGTTCCTGGATCCTGCAGTCGCCGCTTTACGCCGGCTACGCCGCGACCGAGGGCTATCTGCCGTCGAAGAAGATCGCGGTCGCGGTTGCGGTCACCTTCACCGAAGCCGGCTTCGACGAGCACGGCGACTATCGCGGCAATGCCAGCGTCGATCTGTTCACCAAGATCGGCGCCTATCTCGCGCCCGACGACGCGCCGTAATGAGTGAAACTTTCAAGTCAGCAATCCGGGTCAGGCTCGTCTAAGCCAAGTTCGGTCTTGCTTTGAGCAGGACTCGGAATTTCGTCGCCGCGGCGAAAGAGCGTGTGAAGAAATTGCGACCGGCAGCGGCAAAGCACAGCGCCGCCCGGGAAGCAGTCAATCCCGTCATCCTCCGGCTTGACCGGAGGATCGATCGAAGTCGCTGAATCATCGAGCGAAATTGCTCCACCCAAACCGATCCTCCGGTCAAGCCGGAGGATGACGGCGAGGAGATGGCAACGATGTAGGGTCATGCGGCCGTACCGCGCAGGGGACTCCTTCACACACTTGAAAGCCGGGGCCCATCGCAAACAGCCCGACAAGCTCGACGATTCACCGGATTGCCCGGCGGTGATGGATGCCGGCTTTCGCCGGCATGACGTCAAGGTGTCGGCCTCCCTGGAAAGACCAGTCCGCGCCGCTTCGGTGATAGGGAGCGGGCCGGGCGATTCGCCAGCGCCATGCTGCTGGCGCAAGGGAGGACGTCCAGCGCTGGCACGCCGCCCTACCAGCCGCCGCCGCCACCACCGCCGCCGCCGCCACCCGATCCGCCGCCTCCGCCGCCCCCGCCGAAGCCGGAGGAGGACGATTTCGGCGCCGGCACCGAGCTCTGGAACGAGCCCTGGGCGGACGACACCGCCGAGGAGATCGAGCTGCCGAAGCTCCGCCCGCTCCAGCCATAGCCGCCATGCCAGGTGGGCTGGTAGGCGGCGGCGAACTCCTCGTCCGGGTGAGCCCGGGCAAAGGCCGACTGGAAGGCGTCCGACCAGGGCTTCCTCGGCATCAAGGGCGATCGCGTAAGGCAGGAGCCGCTCGAACTGCGTCGAATCGAGGTCGGGCGCGCCGGCGAGGTTGAGCCGGTTGGTCTCGGCGGTGCGGATATAGAGTTCGAGGCCCTCGATCTCGTCCATCACCCCACGGCCGGCGGCGGTCGGGGCGCGGAGGAGGTAGTAGAAAAGCCCGTTGAGAAGCGTGAAGCCGCCGACCAGCAAGAAAGGAAAGCTGTTGCTGAGAAAGCCCCGCCAGACGCTGGTGCCGAAGTCCGACGGCAAGGCCGACAGGCCCGACGAGACCAGCGACCAGAACGTGACGACGATGAAGCCGAGGATCGCAAGATTGAGGCCGATCGTCACCACCGACTTGACGCCGCGGGCGCCGAAGATCGAGCGAAGGATCGGAACGATGAACATGCCGAGGAAGAAGCCGCCGACGGCGAAGGCGACGAGCAGGCCGATCTCGCCCTGGCTGAGATCGCCGAAGATGAAGACCAGGATGATCGCCAGCGCCGTGAGCAAGAGCCCCATCGTGAAGTAGCCGAGATTGCGCTTGAAGAAACGGTTGCGGTTCTCGTTCTCGATGGTCGACTTGAAGGTGGCGAAGGTTGAGGCGAGGCTGGCGCCGTTCGCCTTGTCGATCGCGACTTCGCCGCTCTTCCGCTCGACCCAGCCGAAGATCGCCCGCTCGCCCGGCGGCAGCGGCTCGCCTCCGCTCCGGGCCCGCCTTCTTGGTGCGGGTGAGGACGATGTCTTCGCCCGAATCGTTGAAGACGAGCAGCCCCTTGACCGCGAGCGACAGGATCGCGGCGGTGAAATCGCGCCAGCCGCCGCCGCGCCAGCCCCAGTTCCGGATGTAGCCGGCGAGCGCCGGCGAGATGCCCTTCGGCGGATAGAAAAGCGGGATGATGGTGCCCTTGGGCGGATCGCGGCCGACCGCATGTCCAGGCGAGCCAGGTAGAAGCCGAGCACGCCGACGAAGCCGAGACCGCCGATGGCGAAGCGGCGGTTGTCGAGAAACCAGTACCAGAAACCCTGCATGCCGCTCGGCGGCGCGATCAGCCCGGCGGGAATCTCGATCACCACCGACAGGCCCTCGCCGGGATTGAGCGGGCGGGTGGTCGTCGACCTCGAGCGCGTTGCTCGGGGAGAATCTTGCCGGCGAAATCGGTGCCCTGCTCGCCGTAGCGGCCGGTATAGGCGGTCCAGCGCACCGGCGCCTTGCCGTCGGGAAGCGCGATCAGCGACTTCACTTTGAGGATCGGGAAGGTCCAGTCGTTGCCGGTGACGTTCCAGAAGAGCTCGGTGTGATCGGGGAAGAAGCGGATCTGGCGGCCGGTCCGGTAGTGGAGCTTGTAGGTGTAGACGCCGGGCGACAGAACCGTGTCGGCGTCGCCGAAATAGATGCGGATGCCGTCCTGGTTGGTATTGGTGTGGTAGGGCTCGGCGACGCCGTTCTTGGTGACCGCGACGACGTTGAAGCTGACGCGGTGGCTGTTGCCCTGGTCGTCGAGGAAGGTGAGCGGGAAATCGCGATAGATGCCGTGCCGGATCTGGTCGTCCTCGGCCTTGACGGTGATCGTCTCCGTCACATCGAGCTCGCCGTTCGGCGCGACCGCGACATTGGAGACGAAGTACTGGATCTCCTCGCGGGCGAGGGCCGGCGCGGCGAAGCCGGCGAGGAGGGCGATGGCGAGTACTGATCCGGTCGACGATGGTCATCGGCGTCAGCCCTTGAAATCGACCTGGGGCGTCGCGCGATCGGCGTCCTCGATCTCGAAATAGTCGCGGAGGCGGAAGCCGAAGAGCTGGGCGACGATATTGCTCGGGAAGGATTGGATCTGGACGTTGAGGTTCCGGACCGCGCCATTGTAGTAGCGGCGCGACATCTGGATCTCGTCCTCGACGGTGGTGAGCTCGGTCTGGAGCTTGCCGAAATTCTCGCTGGCCTTGAGGTCGGGATAGGATTCGGCGAGCGCGATGAGCCGGCCGACGGCGGTGCCGAGAGCTTGCCCTCGGCCTCGCCGCGCGCGGCGACGTCGTCCTCGCGGATGCGCCCGGCCTCGGCGCGGAGCCTGGCGACCTCGTCGAACAGCGTCCGCTCGTGGCCGGCGTAGCCCTTGACGGTGTCGACGAGGTTGGGAATGAGGTCGGCGCGCCGCTTGAGCTGGACGTCGATGCCGCTCCAGCCCTCGGCCGCCATCTGTCTGGTCCGGACCAGGCGATTGTAGAGAACGGCGCCGAAGATGACGGCGACCACGATGATCGCGACGACGATCCAGGTGATCATGGTCCTTCCCTTCCGGATGCCCCGCCTTTATCGCCCGAGTCGCGCATGATTGGAAAGACGACCGCCGGGATTGCGCCTGGCGCCCCGGCCCGGCTAGCCTCGGCTACGCGACGAGGGAGGCACGATCATGGCTTGGTATCCGGGGCTGACGCTTTCCGCAGCGATCCTGGTCACAGGTCTCGCCTTTCCCGGACCTGACGCGCATGCCGCCGAACCGAACGGGCGATTCGCGCTCGTCGCCGATATCCACTTCGATCCCTTCGATCCCCAGGGGCTTGCCAAGACGCTTGCCGCGACCGACGCCGAGGACTGGACTGCGGTATTCGCCGCGGCTCCGGCCGGCCCGGCCTCGCAATACGGCAGGGACACCAACCACGTCCTGCTCACCTCGGCGCTCAATGCGATCGCCAAGGCGACGGCCGGCGCGGATTTCTCGATCGTCGCCGGCGACTTGCTGTCGCACGGCTTCGTCGAGGACACCGCCAAGGCGCTCGGCGTGGCGGAAGGCTCGCAGGCGGCGCAGGCCTTCGCGCAGCGCACCACCATCTTCGTCGCCGACGCGCTCGACGCGGCGCTCCCCGACAAGCCGATCTTCCTCGTCCTCGGCAACAACGATTCCGACTGCGGCGACTACGAGATCGAGCCGGGCGGCGACTACCTTGCCGCGACCCGCGAGACCGTCCGGCGTCTCGCCGGCGCCGGTCTCGTCGCGTCCGACTTCGACGAGACCTACGCCGCCGGCGGCTACTATGCGGCGCGCCACCCGACGCTCGCCGACACGCTGATCATCGTCCTCAACGACATACTCTGGTCGGAGCGCTACCAGAACGCCTGCGGCGGCGACGGGCTCGCCCCGGCGAAGGCCGAGATGGACTGGCTCGCCGCGACCCTCGCTGCGCAGAAGGCAGCGGGCGGCAAGGTCTGGATTGCCCACCATATCCCGTGGGGGATGGACCCGTACTCGACCGAGCATTCCAAGGCCGACACCTGCGCGGGCAAGGTCGTGCCGCTGTTGAAGGACGAATTCGTCGACCCGGTTTCTCGGGCTCATCTCGCAATACGCCGACATCATCGACATGAGCCTCTCCGGGCATATCCATTTCGATGATTACCGGCTCCTCACCGACGCAACCGGCAAGGCGGTCGAGACCGACAAGGTGGTGCCGGCGATCAGCCCGATCTTCGGGCAGAACCCCGGCTTCGAAATGTTCAGCTACGACCTCAAGACCGGCGTTCCGACGGATTTCACCACCACCTATCTCGCCAATCTGCCGTCGCTCTCGACCACCGTCGCCGGCGACTGGCGCGAGGAATACCGTTTCGCCAAGGCCTATGGCCTGCCCGGCTATTCGGTCGAATCGGTCGCCGCGCTGTGGAAGGGACTGGACCAGCCCGGGCAGATCCGCGACGCCTATATCGATCTCTACAATGTCGGCAAAGGCACGCTCGGCGCCGACGATCTCAAGGGCTATGCCTGCGCCGTCGGCCATCTCGACCCGTCGTCCTACGCCGCCTGCTATTGCGGCGGCTGACAGGCGGCGCTGGCGAGAAAAATGCATGGGCATCGGATGCCCACGCGCGGAGTAGACCCATGTCCGGCCTGATCATCACGCTTGCCCAGCAGAAGGGCGGCTCGGGCAAGACCACTGTCGCCGCCCATCTCGCGGTCGCCTTCGCCCTCGGCGGCCGCTCGGTCGGCATCCTCGACGTCGACCCGCAGGGCAGCCTCGGCAAATGGTTCGAGCAGCGCGAGGCGGCGTTCGGCGAGGACGACGCCGGCCTCGTCTTCCGCACCGCGAGCGGCTGGGGCGCGAGGCGCGAGGCGAAGCAGCTCGCCCGCGACCATGACGTGGTGGTGGTCGACACGCCGCCCAAGTCCGACCTCGAAATCCGCCCGGCGATCGAGATGGCCGATCTCGTCGTCGTGCCCATCCAGCCGACCCCGGTCGATCTCTGGGCGACCGAGCCGACGCTCGCGATGGCGGCCAAGGAAGCGGCCGGCACGCTGATCGTCATCAGCCGCGCGCTCTCCCGCGCCCTCCTCACCGGCGAGATGATCGAGGCGGCGGGCCAGCTCGGCCACGCCGTCGCCGAGACGCAGCTCGGCAACCGCGTCGCCTTTCCGGCGAGCATGGGCGAGGGTCGCACCGCGCAGGAAACCGCGCCGGGCGGCATCGCCGCGGCCGAAGTCGCGGCGCTGGCCAGGGAGATCATGCGGCGCGCCGCGAGGCGGTGAGGCAAAACGTTAACGGCGAGCGACAATGTCATCCGCCGGATATTCCCTTCGACCGCAATCGGCCTAGGATCGGCCAGCGCGGGCCGCAACGGAATTGTCACGGCAGGCGCCAACCCCGAGGAGGATTCGACCATGACACTGCCGAGATTCGCCGCACTCGCCTTTTCCGCGCTTCTTCTTGCCGGGATCGGAGTCGCGAAAGCCGAGGACGCCTATGTTCCCGCAAACGGCGACGAGGTCGTCATCTATTCGCATCACTTCAAGGCCGAGAATTTCGAGGAAGGACTGAAGCTGGTCGAGGACGGGTTCACCGCCGCGCAGGCGAAGATGGGCCAGACCCGCGAGAATTTCTTCCTGGTCAATCCGACCACCTATGACGTCGTCGTCATCTCCTTCTTCGGCAAGGGCGGAAGCGTCGACGAGTGGCACAAATCCATGGGCCGCCTCGATGTGCTGAAGCAGCTCGAGCCGATGCGACGCGAGCCGCTGGAGCTGCAGCGCCTGACGCTCCATTCCGTAACCACCAGCCCGTAAGGCGCACCCAACGGGAGAGACCGACATGACGCGCAAGAGCTTGGCCGCAATCGCGGCGATCATCGTGTTTGCGGTCTCGGCCCCGCTTGCGGTCGCCGACGAGGCTCAGGACATCGCGGCAATCGGAGCCGCGAAGTCGATGCTTGACGCGGCCTTCGCCGGCCAGGACGCGGCGGCGCTTAAGGCGATGATGACCCCGGACCATGTCGCCGTCGCCTTTTCGTACAAAGGTCCGCAAACGCTCGACGAGGAGATCGCCTCGCTGCCGGCGCTGAAGATCGAGACCTACGATTCGACGGAACCGAGGATCAAGATGCTCGGCAGCGACGCGGCGCTGGTGACCCAGGAGAATTCCTATCGCGGCACATTCAAGGGAAATCCGCTGCCGCAGCGCGTCTTCTCGAGCGAGGTCTGGGTGCGAAGCGACGGCAAATGGCTCCAGAAATTCTATCAGGAGACCGTGATCGAACTGGAATGAGGGCAAATATCGGGGTCTCGGCCTCCCCCGCCGCCGGGGGCCTCCGGGCTCGACGCTGCCGCTCTCGTCGGACAGCGTCGAGGCGGCTGCGAAATAGGTGTCGGGAAAACGGCTCATCCTTCAGCGTGTGGTGCCACCACTCCTCCGGATAGGGGACAAGACCGTGGCGCTCCATCAGATCCTTGAACATCAGACGGTTTTCGCCTGGGCGATCGGGGGAATGTCGGTGTTGCCGTGATGGGAGTAGCGGATGTCCTGCTCGACCGTCGGATCGACGTCATGAAGCCAGCCGAAACCGTCGGGAATCGTATCCGTAACCGCCATGGCGCGCGCCGCGCCAAGCAGAACTGACAGCGCCTCCGTGCCGGCAAGAATGTTTCGTGGCATCTCTCGTCCCCTTGCCGACCGATTGCCAACCGGGGAATGAGCATAACCGTAAACCGCGAGCGCGGTTGTCTCGCAAGGCCGCGATTGCTATCTAGTCGCCGATGCAAGGCTTTTCCGCCCACGCCCGAATTCCGCAGGCGCTCGCGCTCGACGACCGGACGCGGCTCCCTTGGCGTTTCCTCGCCCGCCACATCGCGATCGACGGGAAGGCGCCCTACGCCTGACGCCGGCCGCGCGCCGGCGAAGTCGAGCCGGCCCTGACCAATCTACTCGGTTGTGGGCCGGCACTTCCAGCACATCCGAAACGCCGGGACCATCACCAATGAGAACCCGAAGACCCTCTACGACAAGATCTGGGACGACCACGTCGTCCACGAGGACGATGACGGCACCTGCCTCCTCTATATCGACCGCCACCTCGTCCACGAGGTGACCAGCCCGCAGGCCTTCGAGGGCCTGCGCATGGCCGGCCGCAAGGTCCGCGCGCCGCAGAAGACGCTCGCCGTCGTCGACCACAACGTGCCGACCACCGACCGCACGCAAGGGCATCGCCAACCAGGAAGTCGGCGATCCAGGTCGAGGCGCTGGCCAAGAACGCCGCGGATTTCGGCGTCGAATATTACAACGAGCTCGACCACCGCCAGGGCATCGTCCACATCATCGGCCCGGAGCAGGGCTTCACCCTGCCGGGCATGACGATCGTCTGCGGCGACAGCCACACCTCGACCCACGGCGCCTTCGGCGCGCTCGCCCATGGCATCGGCACCTCCGAGGTCGAGCACGTGCTCGCCACCCAGACGCTGATCCAGAAGAAGGCGAAGAACATGCGGATCACCGTCGACGGCACGCTGCCGCCGGGCGTGACCGCCAAGGACATCATCCTCGCCATCATCGGCGAGATCGGCACCGCCGGCGGCACCGGCCATGTCATGGAATATGCCGGCGAGGCGATCCGCGCGCTGTCGATGGAAGGCCGGATGACGGTCTGCAACATGTCGATCGAGGGCGGCGCCCGCGCCGGCCTGATCGCGCCGGACGAGACCACCTTCGCCTATATCAAGGGCCGGCCGAAGGCGCCGAAGGGCGACCACTGGGACATGGCGCTGCGCCACTGGGAGACGCTGCGCTCCGACGAGGGCGCCGATTTCGACCGCGAGGTCCGGCTCGACGCCTCGAAGCTGCCGCCGCTGGTCACCTGGGGCACCAGCCCCGAGAACGTCACCACCATCGACGGCAAGGTGCCGGATCCGGCCGATATCGCCGATCCCGACCGCCGCCGCGCGGTCGAGCGGTCGCTCGCCTATATGGGCCTCGAGCCCGGCACGCGGATCAACGACATCGCGGTCGAGCGGGTCTTCCTCGGCTCCTGCACCAACGGCCGCATCGAGGATCTGCGCGCCGCCGCCAAGGTGATCGCCGGCAAGCGGGTCCGCGAGGGCGTCAACGCCATGGTGGTTCCGGGCTCGGGGCTGGTGAAGGAGCAGGCCGAGGCCGAAGGCCTCGACAAGATCTTCCTCGCCGCCGGCTTCGAATGGCGCGAGCCGGGCTGCTCGATGTGCCTGGCGATGAACGACGACCGGCTGAAGCCCGGGCGAGCGCTGCGCCTCGACCTCGAACCGCAATTTCGAGGGCCGGCAGGGCTTCAAGGGCCGCACCCATCTGGTCTCGCCGGCAATGGCGGCGGCGGCGGCGATCGCCGGCCATTTCGTCGACATCAGGGAGTGGAGCTGAGCCGCGATGGCTCGGTCCGCGAACGGCGGCTTCCCATGTTGGCGCTGGACGCGTTCACCGGCCTTAACTCCCGCGCCATTCCGGCGGCGTCCGTTTTCCTTGACAGGCGGCGCGCCATTCCTATAGTGCGGCCCGGATACGGCGCGGCCTCCGGGTCGCGCCTTTGTTTCCATGAAATTCGGGCCCTAGCGCCGCCCGGTCCCTGAAAGGGCCCGGGAATCAGTCATCTGGACAGACCATGTACGCAGTGATCAAAACCGGCGGGAAGCAGTACCGGGTATCCCCCGCCGACGTCATCACCGTCGGGAAGCTCGACGGGGAAGCCGGCGATACGATCGCCTTCGGCGAGGTGCTGCTGGTCGGCGGCGAGTCGGACACGAGCCTCGGCGGCCCACTGGTCGCGGGGGCGAGCGTCGCCGGCGAGATCGTCGAGCAGACCCGCGGCGCCAAGGTGATCGCCTTCAAGAAGCGCCGCCGCAAGAACTCCAAGCGCACTCACGGCCATCGCCAGCACCTGACCGTCGTCAAGATCACCGAGATCCTGACCGACGGGGCCCAGCCCTCGGCGAAGGAAGCCGAAGCGGCGGGCGAGGCCGCGCCGGCCGAAGACCAGAGCTAGGACGAAAGACGATGGCACACAAAAAGGCGGGCGGATCGTCGCGAAACGGCCGCGATTCGGCCGGGCGCCGGCTCGGCGTCAAGCGCTACGGCGGCGAATCGGTGCTCGCCGGCAATATCCTCGTCCGTCAGCGCGGCACCAAGTGGAGACCCGGCAACGGCGTCGGCCTCGGCAAGGATCACACGATCTTCGCACTCTGTGACGGAAAAGTCCTCTTCGAGACCAAAGCCGGCGGCCGCACCTATGTGTCGGTCCACCCGGCTTCGGCCATGGAGGCCAACGAATAGCCGGCATTCCACGCCGGCGTCTCATCGACCCGGCGATACGCGAAGCGGTTCAAAGGGGAGATGGGACACCATCTCCCCTTTTTCATTTGACCGCGACGGAGGAAGCCATGTGGGACGGAGGCGGTGAAGGCGGGTACGGTGACGAGGCGGCCCTGTTCACGGCGCGCCTTCTGCTACGGTTCCCGAGCGTGGCGGAACGCGAGCTGATCATGCGGCTTGCCGCCAATCCGGGGATCGCGCGCAACCTCGCGGCGGCCCCCGGACGGAAGGACGGCCATGGTGAATCCTTTGCCCTCATCGAGCGGACCGGCGGCGCGGTTATCGGCCTCACCGGCTATGGTCCGATGCCGGACCGGCCCGGCTCGATCGAGGTCGCGACCTTCGTCGGCGAGGCCTGGTGGGGCCAGGGCTACGCCACCGAGTCGACCCACGCGGTGATCGACCGGGCCTTCGCCGAGACCGTGGCGGCCCTCCTCTGGTGCTCGAACCGGGTCAGCAACAACCGCGCGCGGCGGGTGATCGAGAAATGCGGCTTCCAGTTTCGCGAGACCGGCATGGTCCGCTCGCCCGCGGCGATGGGCGCGGTTCCGGTCGAACGGTTCGTCCTCGAGCGGCGAAACTGGGCTAGCCTCAAGTCATGGGGAGCGGGTTCGCACGGAGCGAGGGACACCAGCCATGCGCCCTATGACAGCGCCGCCTGAGGTCAGGCTCAAGACGCCGCGGCTGACGCTTCGCCCGGTGGCGGAGGCCGACCTCGACGATATCGTCGAGGGGATCGGCGATTTCGCCGTCGCCTCGCGGCTGGCGCGCGTCCCCCACCCCTATCGCCGCGACGATGCCGAAGCCTTCCTCGCGGCGACCCGCGACAATGCCGGCCGCAACATCGCGCTGTCGATCGACGAGGGCGGGCGCGTCATCGGCGGGCTCGGCCTTACCGGCCTCCGCCGCGAACGCGAGTTCGGCTACTGGCTCGCCCGGCCTTACTGGGGCAAGGGCTACGCGACCGAGGCGAGCCTCGCCTTCCTCGCCTATCTTTTCGGCCCGCCCGGCCTCGACATCGTCCGCTCCGGCGTCTTCGTCGGCAACGCCGCCTCGCTCCGCGTCCAGGACAAGCTCGGCTTCACGCGGACCGGCACCCGTCTCGTCCATTGCCTCGCGCAAAGGAAAGACATCGAGCATATCGACACGATCCTCGCACGCGCACATTTTCTCGCGCTCCATCCCGGGACCTGAGGAAAGCCGTCTTCGTCGCGCCGGGCCCCGGCGCCGAGAGCATCAGTGTGCCCGGGTCGGCCGAGGCTTCGTTTGCCGTGATCCGTGGCGGCCACCGCTTCCGCCTTTTGGACCAGTTCGTTCTGCGCAGCGTGCGTGACAATAATGCGCGGGTCGCGGCTGTATGATCAGATGAGCTTCGAGAGCGATTCTGGACTTCACGAGGTTCTCCAGATTTCACGACCGCAACTGACGGACCGTTTCGCCACGGCAGTTCTGATGCTCGCCGCTCCCGAAGGACGCTCGGCATGGTCGAACGGGGGGTCGCCAACCCGCCCATCCCCAAAAACGTACCCTCCCGCCATATTGCCCCGCAGCATGCCCTATGCTAAGCGAACCGCGGCTTTCGGGGCGGGAGCGGCCGCATAGAGGCGCCGGCCGTTCCGAGAAACATCAATCCGGTCAAGGCATTGATTGGAGCGGGGCCGGACTTTCCGGAAGGCGGCCCCTTGGCGTCGGAGAACAGGGTAAAGGTGGCGGAAAAATCCTCTCCCGTAACGGCGATCGCGGAGCGCTATGCGACCGCGCTGTTCGAGCTTGCCGAAGACGACAAGGCCTTGAACGAACTCGAAAACGACGTGGGGCGCTTCGCCACGCTTCACGACCAGAGCGACGACCTCCAGGCCTTCATCAGGAGCCCGGTCTACCGGGCCGAGGAGCAGCTCCGCGCCATCGAGGCGGTGCTCGACCGCGCCGGCATGAGCGGAACCGTCGCCAATTTCCTCAAGGTCGTGGCGCGAAACCGCCGTCTCTTCGCCACGCCCGAGATCATCGCCGCCTTCCGCCGGCTGCTCGCGGAGCGCCGCGGCGAAGCGACGGCGGAGGTAGTGAGCGCCGAGCCGCTGTCGGACAGCCACGTTGCCGCGCTCAAGGATGCGCTCAAGGCCGCCCTCGGCAAGGACGTGACCCTCGATGCCCGCGTCGATCGCACGCTCATCGGCGGCCTCATCGTCAAGGTGGGCAGCCGGATGATCGACACCTCGCTCAAGACCAAGCTCAGTTCACTCAAGCTCGCCATGAAAGAGGTCGGCTGATGGATATCCGCGCCGCAGAAATCTCCGCGATCCTCAAGGAGCAGATCAAGAATTTCGGCCGCGAGGCGCAGGTCTCGGAAGTCGGCTCGGTGCTCTCGGTGGGCGACGGCATCGCCCGCATCTACGGCCTCGACAACGTCCAGGCCGGCGAGATGGTCGAGTTTCCGGGCGGCATCCGCGGCATGGCGCTCAACCTCGAGAGCGACAATGTCGGCGTCGTCATCTTCGGCTCCGACCGCGGGATCAAGGAAGGCGACACCGTCAAGCGGACCGGCGCCATCGTCGAGGTGCCGGTCGGCAAGGCGCTGCTCGGCCGGGTCGTCGATGGTCTGGGCAATCCGATCGACGGCAAGGGGCCGATCGCCGCCACCGAACGCCGCCGGGTCGACGTCAAGGCGCCGGGGATCATTCCGCGCCGCTCGGTGCACGAGCCGATGCAGACCGGGCTCAAGGCGATCGACGCGCTGATCCCGATCGGCCGCGGCCAGCGCGAGTTGATCATCGGCGACCGCCAGACCGGCAAGACCGCGATCGCGCTCGACACCATCCTCAATCAGAAGTCGGTCAACGTCACCGGCGACGAATCGCAGAAGCTCTACTGCGTCTATGTCGCGATCGGGCAGAAGCGGTCGAGCGTCGCGCAGCTCGTCAAGATCCTCGAGGAAAACGGGGCGCTGCCCTATTCGATCATCGTCGCCGCCACCGCCTCCGAGCCGGCGCCTCTCCAGTATCTCGCGCCCTTCGCCGGCTGCACGATGGGCGAGTTCTTCCGCGACAACGGCATGCATGCCCTGATCATCTATGACGACCTCTCGAAGCAGGCCGTCGCCTACCGGCAGATGTCGCTGCTTCTCCGCCGGCCGCCGGGACGCGAGGCCTATCCCGGCGACGTCTTCTACCTGCACTCGCGGCTCCTCGAACGCGCCGCGAAGCTGAACGCCGCCAACGGCTCGGGTTCGCTGACGGCGCTGCCGATCATCGAAACGCAGGCGAACGACGTCTCCGCCTATATCCCGACCAACGTGATTTCGATCACCGACGGGCAGATCTTCCTCGAGACGGACCTCTTCTATCAGGGCATCCGGCCGGCGGTGAATGTCGGCATCTCGGTCTCTCGCGTCGGCTCGGCGGCGCAGGTCAAGGCGATGAAGCAGGTCGCCGGCACCATCAAGGGCGAGCTCGCGCAGTATCGCGAGATGGCCGCCTTCGCCCAGTTCGGCTCGGACCTCGACGCCGCCACCCAGCGCCTGCTCAATCGCGGCGCCCGGCTCACCGAACTTCTCAAGCAGCCGCAGTTCTCGCCGCTGCCGGTCGAGGAGCAGGTGGCGGTGATCTTCGCCGGCGTCAACGGCTATCTCGACAAGCTGCCGGTCGCCAAGGTGACCGACTTCGAGCATGGCTTCCTGGCCCTGCTCCGCTCCGACCACAAGGCTCTCCTCGACGACATCCGTCAGAAGAAGGAGCTGACCGATCCGATCCGCGACCAGCTCCGCGCCGCCGCGGATTCGTTCGCGAAGGTGTTCGCGTGATCGACGTCTGCGTGGTGATGACCCCCTCCCAACCTCCCCCTTTCAGGGGGAGGGGCGCGGCAGCGGTTCCTGCGGTTCAATTCCAGGCGCAATGGGCTCCACTTGCGCCTCCTCCCCCTGCAAGGGGGAGGGTGGGAGGGGGTCAATAGCCCATGCCCTCGCTCAAGGCGCTCCGGAACCGCATCGCTTCGGTCAAGGCGACGCAGAAGATCACCAAGGCGATGCAGATGGTGGCTGCGTCGAAGCTCCGCCGCGCCCAGGCGGCGGCCGAGGCGGCGCGCCCGTACGCGGCGCGGATGAACACGGTGCTCGCCAATCTCGCCGCGCCGCTGCATGGGCGCAGCGACGCGCCGGCGCTGCTCGCCGGCACCGGGCGCGACCAGACCCACCTGCTCGTCGTCTGCACCGCCGAGCGCGGCCTTTGCGGGCCGTTCAACTCGTCGATCGCCCGGCTTGCGCGCGATCACATCGTCAGGCTCATGGCCGAGGGCAAGGAGGTGAAGATCCTCTGCGTCGGGCGGAAGGGCTACGATGCGCTCCGCCGCCTCTATGCCAGGCAGATCATCGAGGTGGTCGACCTCCGCGCCGTCAGGCGCCTCGCCTTCACCGACGCCGACGCGATCGGCGATCAGATCCGCGCGCTCTTCGCCTCCGGCCAGTTCGACGTCTGCACCATCTTCTATTCCGAGTTCCGCTCGGTCATCGCGCAGATCCCGACGGCGCAGCAACTCATCCCGGCCGAGATCGGCGGCGGCGCCGAGGAAGCCGGCGGCAGCTCCGCCTACGAATACGAGCCGGACGAGGAATCGATCCTCGCCGACCTCCTGCCGCGGAACCTCTCCATACAGGTCTTCCGCGCGCTCCTCGAGAACGCCGCCTCCGAGATGGGCGCCAAGATGACGGCGATGGATTCGGCGAGCCGCAATGCCGGCGACATGATCGACCGGCTGACCCTCTACTACAACCGCTCGCGCCAGGCGCAGATCACCAAGGAGCTGATCGAGATCATTTCCGGGGCGGAGGCGTTGTGAAGCAGTCTGCGATGGCTATGTTAGGGACGGCTTCGGTAGCGCATCGGAGAGGAAAATGATGGCCGTCGAATCCGACAATCTTGTCCTCGAGCACCTGCGCTATATTCATCGCGTGGTCGACGATACTCGGACGGATATTGTCGACGTCAAGACCCGAATGACAGGCGTCGAAAGCGCTATCGGAAACCTGACCTCTCACATCGGCCATCTCCAGACGCAAGTAGCCGCGCAAACATTGCGAATCGATCGCCTGGATGAACGCTTCAGCCGAATCGAGCGCCGTCTCGATCTGGTGGACGCTTAGCAGCCCATAGGGGCGCAAGAAGGAAGGACCAATGGCTCAGGCCGCGCAACCCACCAATGTCAAAGGCGTCTTCGGCCGCATCACGCAGGTCACCGGCGCCGTGGTCGACGTGCAGTTCAAGGATCACCTGCCGGCGATCCAGAACGCGCTCGAAACCGACAACCACGGCAACCGGCTGGTGCTCGAGGTCGCCCAGCATCTCGGCGAGAACACCGTCCGCACCGTGGCGATGGACACCACCGAAGGCCTGGTGCGGGACCAGGAGGTCACCGACACCGGCGAGCCGATCGCGGTGCCGGTCGGCGAGGAGACGCTCGGCCGCATCATGAACGTGATCGGCGAGCCGGTCGACGAGGCCGGGCCGGTGAAGACGCAGCAGCGCCGCGCCATCCACCAGCCGGCCCCGGCCTATGTCGACCAGTCGACCGAGGCGCAGATCCTGATCACCGGCATCAAGGTCGTCGACCTCCTCGCCCCTTACGCCCGCGGCGGCAAGATCGGGCTGTTCGGCGGCGCCGGAGTGGGCAAGACCGTGATCATTCAGGAGCTGATCAACAACATCGCCAAGGCGCATGGCGGCTATTCGGTGTTCGCCGGCGTCGGCGAGCGGACCCGCGAAGGCAACGACCTCTATCACGAGATGATCGAGTCGGGGGTCAACAAGGACCCGGCCAAGAACAACGGCTCGACCGAGGGCTCGAAATGCGCCCTGGTCTTCGGCCAGATGAATGAGCCGCCGGGAGCCCGCGCCCGGGTCGGCCTCGCCGGACTGACCGTCGCTGAATATTTCCGCGACCAGGGCCAGGACGTGCTCTTCTTCGTCGACAACATCTTCCGCTTCACGCAAGCCGGGTCCGAGGTGTCGGCGCTGCTCGGCCGCATCCCGTCGGCGGTGGGCTATCAGCCGACGCTCGCCACCGACATGGGCGCGCTCCAGGAGCGAATCACTACCACGACCAAGGGGTCGATCACCTCGGTGCAGGCGATCTACGTGCCGGCCGACGACCTCACCGACCCGGCGCCGGCGACCTCCTTCGCCCATCTCGACGCCACGACCGTGCTGTCGCGGTCGATCGCCGAGAAGGGCATCTATCCGGCGGTCGACCCACTCGACTCGACCTCGCGCATGCTTGACCCGCGCGTCGTCGGCGAGGAGCACTACAATGTGGCGCGCGGCCTCCAGCAGATCCTGCAGCGCTACAAGCAACTCCAGGACATCATCGCCATCCTCGGCATGGACGAGCTTTCCGAGGAGGACAAACTGACGGTGGCGCGGGCCCGCAAGATCGAACGCTTCCTGTCGCAGCCCTTCCACGTCGCCGAGGTGTTCACCGGCGCCCCGGGCGTCTTCGTCGATCTTGCCGACACGATCAGCGGCTTCAAGCGGCTCGTCGCCGGCGAATTCGACCACCTGCCGGAACCGGCCTTCTACATGGTCGGCACCATCGAGGCGGCGGTCGAGAAGGCCAAGCGCCTCGCGGCGGAAGCGGCGTAGGCGCGTCCACCAGGGAGTTCGGACAATGAGCTCGAAGGTCAAACTGCTGGTGCTGGGGATCGTCGTCGGCGGCGCGATCGGATGGTTCACCGCCCCACGCCCCGCCGTCGACATCAGCGTCGGCGGGGTCAATGTTCAGGTGGCGGGGAGCGAGGGCGGCGGCTCGATGAAGGCGACGGACCAGGGCGGCTCGATGCAGGTGGCGATCGGCCAGCCGGGCGGCTTCCTGCCCGACGCCGGAACCCGCACGGCGGTCTTCGCGGTGATCGGCGGAATCATCGGCCTCGGCGCCGGTTTCCTTGCCGACCGGCGGAGAATCGGAGCCTAGGATGGCCGATCCGTTCCAGTTCGAGCTGGTCTCTCCCGAGCGGCTCCTCATGTCGGAGCCGGTCGAGCAGGTGGTCGTGCCGGGCAGCGAAGGCTACTTCACCGTGCTCAAGGGCCACGCGCCGGCGATGTCGACGCTGCGTCCCGGCGTGATCGAGGTCACCAAAGGCGGCGCCGAGACCCGCATCTTCGTCCGCGGCGGTTTCGCCGACGTGAGCCAGGCGGGGCTCACCGTCCTCGCCGAGATGGCGCTGCCGGTCGCCGAGATCGACGCGGCGCAGCTCGCTCAGGAAGTCAAGAATGCCGAGGAGGATGTCGCCGACGCCAAGGACGGCGCCGCCCGCGATGCCGCCGAGCTCAGGCTGCATCAGCTCAAGGAAGTGCAGACGGCCTTGAGCGGGTAGACCGGCCAAGAAAGACCGCAGGGAACCCTCCAAGCCGAAGAACGTTGGCTTCCGCGCCCAGCGCGGAGGGAGCCATGGCCAATGCGGACAGTCGCGAAGCCGCGCCGGATGCCGACGCCAAGCGCGCCGGGCTTACCTATCTCAGCGACGACGAGCCGGGGATTCGGCGCGTCGTCCGCGGCCGCGGCTTCTCCTATGTGGCGGCAAACGGACGCGTGGTCCGCGATCCGGCCACCCGGAAACGCATTCGCAGCCTCGCCATCCCGCCGGCCTGGACCGACGTGTGGATCGCGCCGGTCGCCGACGGGCATCTCCAGGCGACCGGCCGCGACGCGCGCGGTCGCAAGCAGTATCGCTATCATCCGGACTTCGCCAAGGCGCGCGACGCCACCAAGTACGAGCACGTCCTCGAATTCGGCCGGGTCCTGCCTCTCATTCGCCGGCGGGTCGCAACCGACATGGCCCTGTCCGGCCTGCCGGCCGAGAAGGTGGTGGCCACCGTCGTCCATCTCCTCGACAACACCCTGATCCGCGTCGGCAATTCCGACTATGCGCGGCAGAACGGAAGCTTCGGGCTGACCACGCTCCGCGACCGCCACGTCCTGATCGACGGGGGCTCGCTCCGGTTCGAATTCAGCGGCAAGAGCGGCAAGACCTGGCGGCTCAAGCTCTCCGACCGGCGCGCCGCGAGGATCGTCAAATCCTGCCAGGACATTCCCGGCCAGCATCTCTTCCAGTTCATCGACGAGAACGGCGAGCGCCGGCGTGTCGGCTCGGCGGACGTCAATGCCTATCTCCGCGAGGTCTCGGGCCGCGACATCACGGCGAAGGATTTTCGCACCTGGGCCGGGACCGTGCGCGCCGCAATGGCGCTGCAGGAACTGGGCGGCTTCGGCACCGCCGTGCTCGCCAAGGCCAATATCCGCGAGGCGATCGAAAGCGTGGCGCGGCGCCTCGGCAACACGCCGACCATTTGCCGGAAGTGCTATGTGCACCCGGAGATCCTGTCGGGCTATCGCGACGGAGTCCTGATCCCCGATCTCGGCCGGCGCGCCGCGGCGCTTCGCGGCGACCACGCCGAGCTCAAGCCGGAGGAGGCGGCCGTGCTTGGTTTCCTGAAGGCGCGGCTGAAACGGCAGAGGCAGGGGCCGACGACCGCGAAACCCAAGCGACAGGCGCCTCTCGCCAGGGCGGCGTAAAGGCGGCATTCGACGCCGGTCACGCTCCGATGTGTCGGAAGGCGGCGACGACCTCCTCGTAGACCTTGCGCTTGAACGGCACGATCAGCTCGGGCAGGCGCTCGAGCTTCTCCCAGCGCCACTCGGAAAACTCCGGCTTGTGTTTGCCCCCGCCGGGATGAAGCACGTCGATCTCGGACTCGTCGCCTTCGAAGCGGAACGCGAACCATTTCTGCTTCTGGCCGCGATAGCGTCCGTGCCAGGAGGCAGGGACAAGCTCGGGCGGGAGATCATATTTGAGCCAGCCCTTGGCCGCCTCGATCAGGCTGGCGCTCCTCACCGAGGTCTCCTCATAGAGCTCGCGGAACGCCGCCTTCCCGGCGTCCTCGCCATCGTCGAGGCCGCCCTGCGGCATCTGCCACCAATGGCCTTCGCCTTCGCCCTCGGCGTTCTCGTCCGAGCGCTTGCCGATCCAGACGAGGCCGTCGCGGTTGAACAGCGCGACGCCGACGCACGGGCGATAGGGCAGATTCTGGATAGTGGCGGTCGGCTTCTTGGTCATGGGAGGGTCCGCGAGGAATGACGGGAACCGCTGCTGTCTCGCTCCAAGACGGGGCGAACGCGGCGGTCATAACATGATGAAGCCGGCGGATCGGCCGCCGGCTTCATCAGAAGTCAGGTCGGCAGCGATGCGCTGCCGGGCCGCGGCCTCAGTTCGGGATGCCGCGATTGGGGTCGGGCGGGAAGGCGGTGTTCACCTGAAGCCCGCGGAGAAGGTCGAGCGCATAGTTGAGCTGCTTGTCGTCCTTCGGGTCCGGCGGGACATAGGCGAGCGAACCGGACTCTTCCTTCTGCGGGGCGTTGGCGTTGGTCGCTCCTTCACCCTGGAGATGGCCTTTGAGACTCGCCTCGCCATGCGGCTCGGCGGCCGCCTGGTCGGCCAGCTCCGGCGGCAGCTCCTGCACGACCTCGATGTCGGGGTCGATGCCCTTGGCCTGGATCGAGTGCCCCGACGGCGTGTAGTAGCGCGCTGTGGTCAGACGGAGTGCGCCGTTGGCGCCGAGCGGGATGATCGTCTGCACCGAACCCTTGCCGAAGGAGCGGGTGCCGATGATGGTGGCGCGACGCTGGTCCTGGAGGGCGCCGGCGACGATCTCCGAGGCCGAGGCCGAGCCGCCATTGACCAGGATGATCACCGGCTTGCCGTTGGCAAGATCGCCCGAGTGCGCGTTGTAGCGCTGCGTCTCCTCGGCATGCCGGCTCCGGGTCGAGACGATCTCGCCGCGGTCGAGGAAGGCGTCGGAGACGGCGATCGCCTGGTCGAGCAGGCCGCCGGGGTTGTTGCGCAGGTCGATGATGAAGCCCTTGACCTTCTCGGGGCCGATCGATTCCTCGAGCTTGTCGATCGACGCCTTGAGGCCGTCGAAGGTCTGCTCGTTGAACGACGAGATGCGGATATAGCCGACATCGCCCTCCTGCCGCGAGCGCACCGACTGGATGGTGATCTGCTCGCGGACGAGCTTCACATCGAACGGCTTCTCGACGCCGTTGCGCGCGATGGTCAGGGTGATCGGGGTATTGACCGGGCCGCGCATCTTGTCGACCGCCTCGTTGAGCGAGAGGCCCTCGATGGCGTCGCCGTCGATCGCGGTGATCAGGTCGCCGGCGAGCAGGCCGGCGCGGGCGGCCGGGGTGTCGTCGATCGGGGAGACGACCTTGATCACGCCCTCCTCCATCGTCACCTCGATGCCGAGTCCGCCGAACTTGCCGCTCGTCTGGACCTGCATGTCCTTGAAATTCTTGGGGCTGAGGTAGCTCGAATGGGGATCGAGGCCGGCCAGCATGCCGTTGATCGCCGACTCGATCAGCTGGTTGTCGTCGGGAACCTCGACATAGTCCGAGCGGATGCGCTCGAACACGTCGCCGAAGAGATTGAGTTCACGATAGGTGTCGGCGGACGCGGCGTTAGCCTCGCTGCCCGACAGGAAATGGGTCTGAGTAAGCGAGACAGCAACCAGCGCACCGAGCGCGGCACCGGCGAGGAGTAGTGAGGCCTTGCGAATCATCCGCCAACCTTTTCATCATTGGGAGCGGCCCACCAGGGGGCCGGGTCAATCGAGTTCCCGTCCTTCCGGAACTCGATATAGAGCACTGGCTGGGTCGAAACTATGTCCGCCGGGTCGGCGCTCGCAAGTTTCGGCGTGGCCATCGTCGCCACTGGCTCGCCGGCGAGCACAAACTGGCCGAGCTGAACTTCGATCTCGTCCATACCCGCCAAGAGCACATGATAGCCGTCGCCGGTATTGAGGATCAAGAGTTGTCCATAGCTGCGGAACGGCCCGGCATAGACCACCCAGCCATCGGCGGGGGAGCTGACCTGGCCGCCGGGGCGGGTCGCGATTGATATTCCTTGGCTTTTTCCGCCGAGTCCGTCGGAATCGCCGAAGCTGCGGACCTGTTTGCCGCTCACCGGCAGCGGCAAAAGTCCCTGAGCGTCGGCGAAGGAAACCGCGGGCGCGAGGCGGTCGGCCTTGCCGAGCGAAGTCGGCTTCCGGCGGGTGGTCTGGGCGGCCTCGCGGTTTTTCTTCGCGGCCGCCTCGGCCTCGGCTTTGGCCTTGGCGGAGGCGGCGATATCGGCCTCCATGCCGGAAATCAGGTCCTTGAGGTTGTCCGCCTGCGCGGCCAGCGCGGTCGAACGCTTCTCTTCGTCGGAAAGAGCGGTGAGCGACGCATCATACTGTTTTCGCCGTGCCTCGACCAGAAGCTGCGTTCTGGCGCGCTCCTCGGCAAGGCTGGTGGCGTCGGCGACCATCCGGTCATGCTCGCGGGCGATCTCGTCCTTGAGAGAGACGAGCTGGCGAAGGTCGGAGGCGAGCTTGTCGGCGGCGCGGCGGAGGTCGGGAACCACGGCGCCGAGCAGGATGGCGCTCCGCACCGAGGCGAGCGCGTCCTCCGACCTCACCAGGATCGCCGGAGGCGGATGATGGCCGATCCGTTGCAGCGCCGCCAGCACCTCGATCAGCACGGCGCGCTGGCTGGTCAGGGACGCGTGCAGGGCCTCCTCGTTCCTCGTCAGGGCCGTCAGCCTGATCTCGGTCTTGTCGATCGCCGTCTCCAGCGCCTGGACGCGCTGGTTGGTGTCGATCAGCGACTGGGACAGCGTGGCGCGGTCCTTGTCGAGAGAGGAGACCTCCTTGCGCAGTTCGGCGAGCCGGTCCTGGCTCACCGCGATGTCGCCCTCGACCGCCTGGAGTTCCGCCTGCTTGGCGTCACGGGCCGCGGCCCCGCCGTCGTCGTCGCCGCGCGCCGGCAAGGCGGCGAGCGAGGCCGCAAACACCAGAACCGCAATGCCTCGCCTGCGTGATCCGCGCACGCTCACCCCAAGCTCGGAAAGATAACCGCCGCCGGCCCGGCAGCGAGACTAGGCCGGCAGGATTAATGATCTGTCAACCACCCTAGCCTTCGGCTTTCGGGTGGCAGGCCACCCTCTTTGGTGGCCTGACGCCCGAAGGCGACCCAGGCGTATATCGCGGTCATTGCCGAGAGGGATGCACGTGATCTTGAGAAGCGCTTCAAGTCTGCTCGGGAAAAGCCTTTGCCTTGAAGCGATTGCTGAAGAGGCCGGGCGATCGAGCCGGATTGGCCGGAGTTGGCTCAGTCGCGGTGATAGGGATGGCCGGAGAGGATGGTGACCGCCCGGTAGAGCTGCTCGGCGAGCATGACCCGGACGAGCTGGTGCGGCCAGGTCATCTTGCCGAAGGCAAGGCGGAGGCCGGCCTTGTCGAGGATGGCCGGTGCGAGGCCGTCGGGGCCGCCGATCGCGACATCGAGGGTCTTGAGGCCCGAGTCGCGCCGCTCCGCGATCTCGCGGGCGAAGGCGCGGCTGTCCAAGGCCTTGCCGCCCTCGTCGAGGGCGACCAGAAAAGACCCCGCGTCGCGGGCGGCGGCGAGCGCGGCGGCTTCTTCCTCCTTGCGGCGGGCAGGGTTTTTCGCCTGGCTTTCCGAAAATTCGCGAAGCTCGAAGGCCAGCCCGAGCTGCCGGCCGGCGGCCCGGGCGCGATCGAGATAACGCTCGCAAAGGTCGCGCTCCGGCCCGGCCTTCTGCCGGCCTATGGCCAGGATCGTGACTTTCACGGCCGCAATCCGCCGCGGTTCGACACCGCGGCCGGCGCGGCCGCAGCGGCAAAGGGCGCCCTTCTACACGGCAACCGGCGCTGCCGGATGGTCGGCGCGCCACATCTTCTCGATGTTGTAGAAGGCGCGGACTTCCGGCCGGAAGATGTGGACGATGACGTCCCCGGCGTCGACCAGCACCCAATCGCAGGCGCGCAGGCCTTCGACGCGAATGCCCTGGCCGCCGGCTTGCTTGAGGTCTTCGATGAGCCGGTTGGCGATGGCCGAGACATGGCGCTGCGAGCGGCCGGAAGCCACCACCATGTGGTCTCCGATCGTCGTCTTGCCGGTAATGTCGATTGAAACAGGATCCTCGGCTTTGGCTTCGTCAAGGCTCGCCAGGATCACATTCAGGGCGTCCGCAGCTGCAAGGTCACGGCGTGCGACCGCCAAACGAGGAGCGCGCCTGAGGGCGCCCTCAGTCCGTAGTGCGGTGGTCAGTGTCAGATCCCTTCCCGTGGTCGCCGGCTCTTCCGCCGGCCCTATCAACATAAGGGGTAGGTGGTGACGGTTTCAAGACGCGCGTCGGTCGAGGCGGACGATGCGCGGCGCGGAGCGCCGTCGAGGACAGGGGAACATGCGGCGAGGACAGGAAAACCCACGCCGGCGCGGGCCTTGCGGCAATGCTGCCGGCAGCCCGCTCGGGCAGCCGGGCACGGGCGAGCCGCTTTGCCGCGGGCGCCGAAATGGCCCGGAGGGCCAGGCCGGGGCGGTTGAAGACCGCGATCGGCACGCTCGCGGCGATCTCCTGCCAGTCCCGCCAATGGTGAAACGAGGCGAGATTGTCGGCGCCCATCATCCAGACGAGCGCCACGCCCGGCAGGCGTTCGGCGAGCTTGCGGAGGGTTTCGGCGGTGTAGGTGGTGCCAAGTGCGGCTTCGATGCCGGTCACCTTGATTCGCGGGTGATTGGCGAGCTTTCGCGCCGCCGCGATTCGCCGGGCGAGGTCGGCGGAGGGGGCATGCGGCTTGAGCGGGTTCTGCGGCGAGACCAGCCACCAGACCTGGTCGAGGCCGAGCCGCTTCAGCGCCTCGAGGCTGACGGCGCGATGGCCTTCATGCGGGGGATCGAACGAGCCGCCGAACAGGCCGATCCGCATGCCGGGGCGGACGGGAGGAAGAATCAAGTGCTAACCAGATTGTCCGGATCGCTGCCCTAGTGCCAAGCTCTCCAACGTCTTTTCCCGAAGCGTAGTCTCTTGAATTGTAGAAGCTAATACGTTTGAGAAATAAAGGCTATTACTCACATTCAAGGCTTCTACAGATTTGTTCACTGACTGGACTATTTCGGAAAACATCTTTAAGTAAATCACACCGATGTAGTTGGTTAGGATGGCACCAACAGCGCCAACGACACCGACAACGAGTTTTTCGTATAAATCTATATTGCCTGCACTCGGATTTTGCATATCGTATCCTATATATATGACTACCCCAGCAATTAGCACAAAACCTAAGAAAAGAGATACGACGCCGGTCCAAAAAATTCCCTTTCCTTGTTGAAAAATTAATCCATAATATCTGGTTAATTCGTTTTGTTGAATTCTTAAGAGTTTCTGCGCTTTCTGTTCGTAAGATTGAGTTGAAATACTCACAAAGTCGATCTCGTCATCTAATCTTGCCAATTCGTTACGAATAAACTCCGGTCTTTGAGATATGGCCAAACTCATACCACCAATACTTCCGATAATCATCGCAGGTATGACATCTATTCTGAGGTTATGTGGAAGAATGAAGAACGAAACTATTCCTGCGGCGAAGAATCCGAGTCCGATCGATCCAAAGTAATTTCGCCGTTTCTTACGTTCATCTAATGATCGGCTAAGCTCATCTCGCCGCTTTATCAAATTTTTTGGCGGCTCGGGTTCCGGTGGCATGGGATTTGAGCTATATTCTGACAATGCCAATCCTCATCGGATAGTCATACTCACGGCCTCACCTGGCCGGAGCCGGCGACGCGGTATTTGAAGCTGGTCAGCTGCTCGACGCCGACCGGTCCGCGTGCGTGCATCTTGCCGGTGGCGATACCGATCTCGGCCCCCATCCCGAACTCGCCGCCATCGGCGAACTGGGTCGAGGCGTTATGCAGCACGATCGCCGAATCGACTTCGGACAGAAAGCGCTGGGCGGTCCGCTTGTCGGCGGTGACGATGGCGTCGGTATGGTGCGAGCCGTAACGCTCGATATGGTCGACCGCCGCCTTGACGCCGTCGACCACCTTCACCGCGATGATCGCATCGAGATATTCGGTCGACCAGTCGGCTTCGACCGCGGGGGTGACGCCGGGAGCGGCGGCGCGGGCGGCCTCGTCGCCGCGGACCAGGCAGCCGGCCTTCTGCAGCGCCTCGATCAGCGGTTTCAGATATTCGCCGGCGATTTTGGCGTCGACCAGCAGCGTCTCCGCGGCCCCGCAGACGCCGGTCCGCCGCATCTTGGCGTTGACCACGATCGCCTTGGCCATTTCGAGGTCGGCGGCGCGGTCGACATAGACGTGGCAGACGCCCTCGAGGTGGGCGAAGACCGGCACCCGCGCCTCCGCCTGGACGCGGGCGACCAGGCTCTTGCCGCCGCGCGGGACGATCACGTCGATCGAACCGCGGAGACCGCCCAGCATCAGCCCGACGGCGGCGCGGTCGCGGGTCGGGACGATCTGGATCGCCTCTTCGGGCAGGCCCGCCGCATTCAAGCCGGTCCTCAGGCAGGCATGGATCGCCACGGAGGAGCGGAACGAGTTGGAGCCGCCGCGCAGGATTGCCGCATTCCCGGCCTTGACGCAGAGCGCCCCGGCATCGGCAGTGACGTTGGGGCGGCTCTCATAGATGATGCCGACGACGCCAAGCGGCGTCCGCACCCGCTCGATGTGAAGGCCGTTGGGCCGGTCCCAGGCGGCCATCACGGCGCCGACCGGGTCGGGGAGCGCGGCAATCTCGTCGATGCCGGCGGCCATCGCCTCGATCCGCTTCGAGTCCAGGGTCAGGCGGTCGACCAGGGCAGCGCCAAGCCCGGCCTGCCTGGCGTCGGCAACGTCGTGGGCGTTTTCGGCAAAGATGGTCCCGGCATCGTCGCGGATTGCCGCCGCCATCGCGGCGAGCGCCTTGTTCTTCTCGGCGGCGGTGGCGCGCGCCAGCTGCCGCGCCGCCTGGCGCGCGGCGCGACCGACTTCCGCCATGACGGCGGCGACATCTTCCCGGTGTTCGATGTGTGCTTCGGCCAGGCTCATCCGCGTCGGCCCTTCGGGGTGCCAGCGCCCGTTCGGCTGTTTCGCATGGGGGCAAACAGCGCGCAACCCCCGGACCGCTGGACTTGGGGACAGCTTCGCGCCATCAACGGCGGAGCCGGCGGGACAAGGCGAAAAATCCCCATGAATTCGGAAGAGGGCGGCGCGGTTGGGCTCGTCCGGAAGGAGAACATTCCGCTGGGGATCGGTCTCATGGTCCTCGGCATGTTCATCTTTTCCGTCAATGACGCCATGGGGAAATGGCTCGCCGCGAGCTACACGGTCGCGCAGATCCTGCTCTTCCGGAGCTTCGCCGCCTCTGTGGTGCTGGTGCCGGTGCTCGGCCGGAGCGGCTTCAAAGAGGCGAAGCGGATGCCGCGTCCGGTGCTCGAATGCCTCCGCGTCTTTCTCGCGACCGCGGAGACGATGTGCTTCTACGGCGCGGTCTCGGTGCTGCCGCTTGCCGACGCCATCACCTACTACCTCGCCGGCCCGATCTACGTGACGCTGCTCGCTGCCCTCTTCCTCGGCGAACGTGTCGGCTGGCGCCGGTGGACGGCGGTTCTCGTCGGATTTGGCGGCGTCCTGTTGGCATTGCAGCCCTCGGCCGGGGCCTTCGGCTGGCATGCGCTGATCGCCTTTGCCGGCAGCGTCATCTACGCCCTGTTCCTGGTGGTGACCCGGGCGCTCCGCGGGACGCCGGACACGATCATGGCGGCGTGGCAGATCTGGACGGCGCTTCTCTTCGGCGCCGCCACCGCCTGGTGGCACTGGGTGCCGATCGCCGGAGCCTTCGACGTCGGCCTGCTCCTCCTCCTTGGGGTGGTCGCGCTCGGGGCAATCGTCTGCGTCAACCGCTCGCTGGCGTTGGCGCCGGCCTCGGTTGTCGTCCCCTATCAGTACACGTTGATTGTCTGGGCGATCGCGTTTGGCTACATCGTCTTCGGCGACATGCCGAGCCCGCTCACGCTCTCCGGCGCCGCGATCATCATCGCCGCGGGCCTGTTCATCTTCTTCCGGGAGAAGCGGGTGTCCGGGGAGATGCCGGAGGACGTGGTGCCGGGGCCGTGAGTTTCCCCGGTTGCGGGGGCGCGCCGGCCGCCCGCCGGCTCGCCGCCCAGCCATAGCCGCCGAGGAGGAGCGCGAACACAAGGAAGATCAGATAGAGCCAGGCGCCCGGCCGGTCCCAGTGGACGTTGCCGGGAAATCGGACGACGGCGAGGAGGGCGAAGACCGCAAACACCGTATAGGCCTTGGCGCCCGCCGCGATCCGCGCATAGTCGTTCTCCCAGGCGGCATGGGCGAGAGCGAAGCCGATGGCGAAGAGCCAGGTGCCGACGGCGCGCGAGGTGAGCGGCGTCAGGTCCCACGGCCAGAGCGGCGCCATGGCCGCCGGCGCGACAAAGAGGAGCCCGCCGACGAGAAGCAGCACGAGCGCGGAAACGACGAGCGCCAGCCGGCCCCAGGACGGCAGCGGCGCCCGCCGTGGCTCGTCTTCGCCGGGCTGGCGCTCCTGCCAGATCAGGAGGGCGAGGAGCAGCGGCGGGACCACGGCGTAGAGGAAAATCCAGACCCAGCCGGCCACCGCCGTGTTCCAGACCGGGGAGGTGTAGTGGAAGCTGCCGAGATCGATCAGCGTGAAGATCAGCGCCAGCGTCGAGAACAGCCAGACCACCGGCAGCGTGATCCTCGTACGGGCCCAGGACCGCTCGCGGACGCCGGCGAATTCGAGCATGGCGCCACCGAAATAACCGGCCCCGAGGAAGGCCGCCGACAGCGGGACGTCGATCGTCCAGGCGAAATGCTCCGCGGTCGCGGTCCCGAATACGAAAGTCTGGATGCCGGCAACGAAGGCGAAGAGGCCGGCAAGGAACAGGAAGATGCGTACGCCGCGAAGCGTCCGGCGGCCGGTCATGGCGGTCGCGGCGTTGGTGGCGGACATCGGCGCCCCTCGCAATTCCCCGGCCGGAGTGTAGCAGATGCGGCGGCAAAATGCCGCGTTTATCGATGTGGCGCCGGACGCACGGCAAAGGCCCGGTGACGCGGAAAAGGACTACGCGTTGTCCGCCGCCACGCCGCCCTCGCGCGTGCGAAAATAGGGTTCGACCAGTCCGGAGAGCTTGATGGTCAGCGGATTGCCGGCCCGGTCGCGGGCATTTCCGGCCGAGACGCGGATCCAGCCCTCGCTGACGCAGTATTCCTCGACATTGGTCTTCTCGGCGCCCTTGAAACGGATGCCGATATCGCGGGCGAGCATCTCGGCGTCGTACCAGGGGCTCTTCGGATCGGTCGAGAGGCGATCGGGCGGCGTGTCGGTCATCGGAACTCTCTCGGGCTGCCGTGGGGAAGGTGATCAGACACCATCAGCCGAACGAAGGCCGTCATTGGTGGATGTCGGAGCCGGTCGCCCCGTCACTCCCGCCGAGCGACCACCTTTCCACCGGCCGTTTGTCTTCTACGAGGGCTTAATCGAGATCGAAACGTAGAGCCAGTAGGCCCAAATGGATACGCTGATCGCCAATGCTTCATACGGAAAAAACCATGCGATCAGTGTAATCCCTACATTGATGAGGAAGCCGATTTTGGGACTTCGCGACCATCGCCTCACTTGTTCCAGATTTATTTCAGCTTTGAACAACGGGCGCGGTTTTAAAGAAGAGCGGTACAATATATTCCACGCTATGTTGTGGAAGGTGCTAGCAAGACTGTAAAATACAATTGCAGGCTGCGCGTAGGGAGTGTTCAAGTATTCAGATACAAACGCAGTCGGAAAAGGAATGATGATAATTGTGAACATGAAAAAACCGTTTGCAAACAAAAAGAATGGCGAGGATTTATCGATGATCTTTAGGAGATTGTGATGGCCGATCCAGGAAATGAAGATTATCGTAAAGCTCAGGGTCAGAGCAAAGAACGATGGCCAAAGCTGAACGACATCATGCCACACCCCCGCAATCGAATGAACCGACTCCAGCGGCGGCACCTTAATGTCCAGAATCAGGAGTGTGATGGCAATCGCGAACACGCCATCACAGAATGCCTCTAGTCTCGAATTCACCGCCGTCGACCCTTTGTTCGCCTGCCTGCAAATCGCCGGGATCCAGAGGTGTCCGCTCCAGCCTTGGCGGAATCGACGGCCGCCCGAGCTCGATCACGCGCATTCCTCGTCACTCGGGTCGCTCCGGCGGCGTGTCGTGCCGATCAAATGTCGGTACCGCACCAAAAGCGGCCGACCCTCTTACTACTCCCCCCGCATCACCATGTCGTCGCGGTGGATCATCTCGGCGCGGCCGGCGTAGCCGAGGATCGCCCCGATCTCGCGGCTGTTGCGTCCGGCGATGCGCTCGGCGTCGGCGGCGTCATAGGCGACGAGGCCGCGGCCGATCTCCTCGCCGGTCGGGCCGAGAATCGCGACGGTGTCGCCGCGCTGGAAGCGGCCCCCGACGCTGCGCACGCCGGCGGGAAGCAGGCTCTTGCCGCCCCGCAGCGCCTTGACCGCGCCGTCGTCGACGGTCAGCGACCCGCGGGTCTCGACGCTGCCCGAGATCCATTTCTTGCGCGCCGTCACCGGGTTGGTCGCGGCGAGGAACCAGGTGCAGCGCGCGCCCTCGGCGACGCGCCGAAGCGGGCGGAGCTCGTGGCCGTGGGCGATCAGCATCACGGTTCCGGCGGCGGTCGCGATCTTGCCGGCCTCGATCTTGGTCTGCATGCCGCCGCGCGAGAACTCCGATTCGGCGCTGCCCGCCATCGCCTCGATCGCCGGCGTGATCTTCTCGACGAAGGGCAGGAAGCGGGCGTCGGGGTTCGTCTTCGGCGGCGCCGAATAGAGCCCGTCGACGTCGGAGAGGAGGACGAGGAGGTCGGCGCCCATCATGGTGGCGACGCGGGCGGCGAGGCGGTCGTTGTCGCCGTAACGGATCTCGCTGGTCGCGACCGTGTCGTTCTCGTTGATCACGGGGATGGCGCCGAGCTTGAGGAGGGTGGCGATGGTCGAGCGGGCGTTCAAATAGCGGCGGCGCTCCTCGGTGTCGCCGAGGGTGAGCAGGATCTGGCCGGCGGTGAAGCCGTGGCGCTGCAGCGTCTCAGACCAGGCCCGGGCGAGCGCGATCTGGCCGATCGCCGCCGCCGCCTGGCTCTCCTCGAGCCGGAGTGGCCCCTTCGGCAGGTCGAGGACGCGGCGGCCGAGGGCGATGGCGCCGGAGGAGACGACGAGCAGGTCGCGGCGCCCTGCGGCCAGCGTCGCGAGGTCGGCGACGAGCGCATCGAGCCAGTCGCGCTTCAGCCCCTTCTCGTCGACGAGCAGCGAGGAGCCGATCTTGACGACGATCCGGCGGAACGAATCGAGGGACGGGGTCACGGCAAGGCCGGCCTGATGTCGGTCTCGGAGAAATCGTTTCCTTTGAACAGCAGGGCAGCGCCGTGGAGCTTGGCGACGGCGTAAGAGAAGCAGTCGCCGAAATTAAGCTTTGCGTTGTGTCGCCCGCGGCCGAACTGTTCGAAGGCAAGGCGAGCACTCTCGAAACCGCGGCGGTCGAATCTTACGATCGTCAGCCGCGGAGCATCGAGCACCTTGTCGAGCACCTTGAGGCCTTGTCCGCGAGGAACGCTCGACAGCACCATGTGGCTCTCAAGCACAGTCGGCCAACCGATGACGCAGCGCTCGCTTCCGATCAACTCACCGAAGGCGCGTGCCTCGGGCTCATGAAGTGCAATCGCCACGATCGCAGACGTGTCGATTGCGATCAAATCGGCAACCCTTTCTCGTCATACAGCCTGGAGTGATCGGACGTCATCCGAGGGTCGGCGACCTCGGCGCTCCTCCGCGCCAGCGCCAACAGCTCGTCGACAAAAGCCCGCTCCTTCGGGGTCAGCTTTTTCAACTTCCTGATTTCCGCGTAGTTCAGCAGAGCGGCGAGGACGACATCGGAACGCGGCCGACCCGTACGTTTGGAAAGGCGGGAAGCAATCTCATAGGCCTCGTCACTTCGGACATTGAGCTGTTTCTGTTTCGCCATGCTAGCAATCCGGCTTGAGGTTGCTAGCAACCTATGAGTTGCGGGCGTGCAGCGCAAGTCCCGCGTTCGTAACGCCGCTCACGGCCGCCACGCCTCGTCCGCCTCCGCCGGCACGGCGTTGGGGTCGGCGGATCTGGCGGCGGCGATCTCGCGGGCGAGCATCTGGAGCGCCTGCGGAACCCCCTCGCCGGAGACCGCGGAGAGGACGAGCGGGGGGCGGGCGGCGGCCTTGGCAAGCGCCGTGATCTTCGCCTCGCGGTCCGCCGCCGGCAGCGCGTCGGCCTTGGAGAGGGCGACGATCTCCGGTTTCCCGGCGAGGCCGTGGCCATAGGCGGCGAGCTCGGCGCGCACCGTGCGGTAGGCGCCGGCGGGATCGTCGGCGGTGCCGTCGACGAGGTGGAGGAGGACCCGGCAGCGCTCGACATGGCCGAGGAAGCGGTCGCCCAGCCCGGCGCCTTCATGGGCGCCTTCGATCAGGCCCGGGATGTCGGCGATGACGAATTCGCGGCCGCCGGCGCTGGCGACGCCGAGGCCGGGATGGAGGGTGGTGAAGGGATAGTCGGCGATCTTCGGCCGCGCCGCCGAGACCGCGGCAAGGAAGGTCGACTTGCCGGCATTGGGGAGGCCGACGAGGCCGGCATCGGCGATCAGCTTGAGGCGGAGCCAGAGCGCCCGTTCCTCGCCGGGCAGACCGGGATTGGCGCGGCGCGGGGCGCGGTTGGTCGACGACTTGAAATAGGCGTTGCCGAAGCCGCCATTGCCGCCCTTGGCGAGAAGCGCCCGCTCGCCGACGGCGGTCAGGTCGGCGACCAGCGTCTGATTGTCCTCCTCGAAGATCTGGGTGCCGACCGGCAGGCGGAGCACGGCATCGGCGCCTTTCGCGCCGGAACGGTCGCGGCCCATGCCGCCGCCGCCGTTGGCAGCCTTGAAATGCTGCTGGTAGCGATAGTCGATGAGGGTGTTGAGCCCGTCGACGCATTCCGCCCAGACGTCGCCGCCACGGCCGCCATTGCCGCCGTCCGGCCCGCCGAACTCGATGAATTTCTCGCGCCGGAAGGAGACGGCGCCGTTGCCGCCGTCGCCGGAGCGAATATAGACTTTGGCCTGGTCGAGGAACTTCATCGGATTCTGGCGCGGAGCCTCTGGACGGCGGAGCCTAGTTCAGATCGCGGTCGATGGGCAGCGGATCAAGAGGCGGGAGGGCGATTGGGAACCGTCTTTCGTAACCATCCTGGCCAATCATGGATTGCAGTACAAATCTGCTTAAAGTTTAATTGCGATGGTGATTGGCCAAAATCACCAGGAGGAAACGAGACCGGAGCCTCGCCATGGACAAGAGCGTAGCCCGGCTGAACATCGAACACTTCCGCAAGCTGCTTGCCAGGGAGACGGACGAAGCCAAGCGGGAGGTCCTACAGCGCCTGCTTGCCGAGGAAGAGGCGAAGCTGAGAAGCCTCGCCGGTCCGCCTGAAGAAAAGAAGAAGGCGCGGTAGCGTCGAGTTTCGCCGAGGCGTCAGTAACCGCCGTCCGGCTCGACCCGTTTCACATCGTGAGATTGGTTAGGGAAAGCCTTGAGCCGGCTCAGCCGGGCTGCGGCCCGGGTGGATCGCCCCAGGCGCGCCAATGGGTGGGATGGACCTCGATCCGCTCGCGGGTCTCGGCCTTGATCCAGCCGCCGAGAACGCGCCGGCAGGGAAAAACCAGGGCGTGCGGACCGTCGCGATCGATGACCGCCAGTTCGAGATCCAGGTCAAAGGGCGCGGTGGATACGGTCTGCCACATTGGGGGATAGTGGTCGGGCGAGCAGCCCCCGCATTGATCTGGATCATGACCTGAGCAGCGGGTTGCCTCGGTTGGCGGTCGGGCCGGAAACAGCGAATCCGCTGCCAATCGACCGGATTCTGCGCTAGGATGAACCGGAACGGCTGGGGGAAGCCCGTGGGTTTCGCGTTCTGCCGCATCGGGGACGCCCGACGGATCGCCCATGGCGGCGTCCGGGGCGCGATGGAAGCACCAGGATCGAGACGGGCCAGCGCGCGACAGGCGCTGCGGCAAGCCCCGCAATTTGCCGCCAATTCCAAGAATCGCCGCCTAGGCCGGCCGGAAGCCCTGCCGCATTCGGGGCGCTCAGCCCGAAAGCAAGACCGTCGATTTTTGGTGGCGACGTAACGTGGCGACGCTGACAGCCTGGGAGGACTGAACCATGGCGATCAATATCACCAATCCGACGGTCGACCCCTACGTGTTTCATTTCACCGAGCCGGTGGGCCTCGGGCCTGACCCCAAGCATTTCCAGGTCGACGTCAACTTCACGTTCTCAACGGTCCCTTCGGCTCACGTGGAGGCGAGCCTCGCCGGCACGACGGACAACTTCGCCAATTTCGATCGTCACCTCACGCCGGGAAGCGAAGCCGATGTCGACATCGGCATCACGCTTGCGCCCAACCCGACCATCACGCCTGCGACGGTCAGTTTCGACGTTCCGTTCGACTACTACAATCGCATCGGCGGCGGCGAGCACGAGATTCTCAAGACGACGCTGACCCTGACCGACAAGAACGACAACGGCACCGATCAGATCGACATCTGGGTCGATATCCTTGGCCGGAACGATCTCCCCACCGCCTTCAACGACGCGATCACCGTCAACGACAACACCGCCTCGTTCACGAATGGCGGCGTGCTCGCCAATGACGACGACGTCGACATCCATGACGTCTTCTCGGTGATCGGGGTGGGCGCCGCGACCGCCGCGGTCGCCGCCGGCGGCACGGTGCTGCCACCCGAATACGTCGCGCAGATCCCCGGCACCGCGACCTTCACTGGGACCAGCGTCAAGGTCGACTTCAACAAGTACTATCAGTTCCTCGCCCCCGGCGAGAGCGTCACCTTCAACGTCCCCTACACGATGAGCGATGGGCACGGCGGCACCGACACCGCCTTCGTCGTCTGCCGGATCAACGGCACGGCGACCGCCAATTTCGTCGGCACCAATGCCGGCGAGCAGATGCTCGGCGAGAACGACGTCGACAAGATGAGCGGCAAGGGCGGCAACGACACCATCTTCGCCCGCGCCGGCAACGACACGCTGACCGGCGACCAGGGCAACGACGTGCTGGTCGGGGGGCTCGGCGCCGACGACCTCTTCGGCGGCACGGGCAACGATATCTTCAGGTTCAACGACGTGCTCGAATCGCCGAAGAAGGGCTCGCTTCGCGACATGATCTTCGACTTCAAGCATGGCCAGGACAAGATCGACCTCTCCGGCATCGACGCGATCGCCGGCGGCGCCGACAACTCCTTCAAATGGATCGGCAAGAAGGGCTTCCATCACACGGCCGGCGAGCTCGACTTCGTCAAGTCCGGGCACAAGCTCGTCGTCTATGGCGACATCAACGGCGACGCCAAGGCCGACTTCTCCATCGGTTTCGTTGGCCTCTCCAAACTCATCAAGGCCGACTTCGACCTGTGAGCCGAGGGCGCGGGGGGCTGGGGGCGGCCGGAACGGATTGGTGGATGTTTCGCCGGCAATGAGGGATTCCGGGTTTCGACGCTGCGAAGGAATGGCACAGGCATTCCTTTCCGGAAGCGTGGGGACAGGCCTCCCGAACCCCGCTCATGCCCGCGCACGCGAGGCGCAAGCGGGCATCCAGTTTTCGCTCCGCAATGTTATGGCCTTGAAAACCTGGATTCCCGCGTGCGCGGGAATGAGCGACGGAGTGGTTTGCCTTGGACCGGAGCCGGTACCGATGTCCCCGCGAAGAGCGCCGTGCGATTCGGGGTCCCGAGACGGCGTGCCGCCGCGGCGGGAGCCGTCTCAGGCGGCTTCGACCAGCGCCTTGAAGGCCGCGAGGTTGGTGCGCATGCCGCGGGCGAAGAGGCTCGGGGCGAGCGGGGCCAGGAGCCCGGCGACGCCGCCGAGGCCGGCGCCGCTGATCTCGCCGTCGAGGTGGAGCCGGGTGCCGCCGCCGGCAAGCGGCGAGAGGGTGTAGCGGTAGGTGAACGGCGTCGGGCCGCTCCGGCTTTGAAGCGTCAAGGCCTGGTCCGGGACGAACTCGGTGACCTCGACCTCGTTCTCGGCGCGGCCGCCGGGTAGCTCGCGGACCATGCGGAAGCGCGACCCGACGCCGAGCGGCGCCGGCGTCAGCGGCTCCGCCGATTCGACCGCCGAATACCAGCGCGGCGTCTCCTCGACGGCAGCGAGGCGGGCGAAGACCACGTCAGGCGGGCGAGCGATGTCGGTGTCGATGGTGAACATGGGGGATGATGTAGGGCGGAAAATTGCGATGGTGGGTCGAAATCGGCCTCAGCGAGCTTGGACAGCGCGTAGCAGCGGAATTGCGCAGCGTATTCCGCCTCTGCATCGGTGAGCCGGGGGGCGCGGGGGCGGAGGCTCGGGACGGCTGCATCGCGTCAGCGTTCAGTCCGCCCGCTGGACGCTGCGGCTGATCCTGGGTTGGAAGCGCAACATCGCGGCCGGCGGGCCCGGAGCGAATCCGCGTTCGCAACCGCCGTATCGCGAATTCCTTCAATTATTTCAGTTACTTCGCTCGACCACCCGATCGAGTGATCGGTATTTCCGCAGGCCGCCAGCGTGTGTCGGGCGCGCCTCGCGCTTCTTCGCCTCGCCAGAGGCGCGCGGCCCCGTCAGTTGCTTCCCGCATCGGGCAGCCGCTTGCCCAGTTCTTCGCCCTGCAGGTAATGCTGCCCGATCTTACCGGTGATCTCGACCTTGTCCTTCTGGAAGACGGTGACGACGTCGGAGCCGCCGAACTGGAAGAAGCCGAACTGCTCCCCTTTATAAAGCTCGGCTCCAACGTCGGGCGTCATCATCACGCCGCCGACATGCCCCATGCCGATCGGGAGAATGGCAACAAGGCCGATCTCGCCGGCGTCGAGAACGATCATTCCCCGCTCCTGCCGCCACTGGAAACCCGTGCCATCGACAACGCTCAGCGAACCGTCGGCGTTCTTCTTCACGTCGAGCCAGATCGGCGCGGAGATGTTCCGTTTCTCGACGACCGTGCCGGCAAACGGCACATGGAAATGGTGGTAGTCGACGACCTCCTGGAACGAATGGGTGAAGACCCCACCGGCAAAGGCGTCGCTGTAGCGGCTTCCGGCAAGCAGGTCCTGGATGGAGTATGGAATCCCTTTGGCGACGACCGTCGAATCGGTGGTGACGGGAAGCACCTCCTCGAGGACGCCGTCGGCAGGCGCGTCGACGGTTTCCCGGTCGCCGATCCCCGCGATCGGCCGCTTGCCGGGCTTGACCTCGCGAGCGAAGAACTGGTTGAAGGTCAGCCAGCCGCTCGGGGCGACGTAGTAGTCGTCAATGTGGAAGGCGGGATCCTTGATAAAGGTGTCGAGACCAGCGACCGAGGCAGTGGTGTCGAGGAAGTCGCCCCAGGTCTCGACATACCGCTTTACCCAGTCCTGGAATGCCGGGTTGTTCCGCAACTCGTCGGATTGCCCGATCATATAGAAGAAGGGCCTGATCTCGGCGAGCCCGTTCCGCTCTGTCGGAACCATCCGATCGGTCTGGTCGACGAAGTCGTAGAACTGGTCGAGTGTCAGGATGCCGCTCCAGTCGGCTCTTTGAAGGGAAGCCGCGAGAGCGGCGCCGATGTGCGGGTCCTCGGCGATCAACGTTTGGAGACGGAGAGTGACTTGCGTCGGACCGTAGCCAACGGCCGAAGCCGTCGAGACGACGGCGCAAGCCATGGTCGCGGCGAGCAGGCGGGGGACGGCTCGCAACATCTTCAACATGGCCATGGCAGCTTCCTTTGGCTGGCGATTGATGGTCCGAGGCGCGAGGATTGTGCTCTGGGAGCGGCTGACTTGGAATACCTTCAGGTCTTCGTGCGGGTGCTCGGCCGATGATGAATTCTTGTTAGAGGCGTCGCGGTTGGAGCGAATCCTTATCCGGTTTGCGGTCGCAGCGGGGACCGACCCCGAAAGTGACAACGCTGCGCGCCCCCTCTTCACACCGGCGTCACAGTTCGCCTAGAGTATCCCGCCCGCGCGCGCGGCGGGCGCGGAAAGCGGTGCTGATTCGGGAGCTTACGTGAATATCCATGTCTCGCCGGGATCCAATCCGGCGCTTGTCCTCAATGCCGATTATCGGCCTCTCAGCTACTATCCCTTGTCGCTGTGGTCGTGGCAGGACGCCATCAAGGCGGTTTTCCTGGAGCGGGTGAATATCGTCTCCGAATACGAGACGATGGTGCACAGCCCGTCCTTCGCGATGGCGCTGCCCTCGGTGGTGTCGCTGAAAACCTATGTGAAGCCGGCGCGGCACCCGGCCTTCACCCGGTTCAACGTCTTCCTCCGCGACCGCTTCCAGTGCCAGTATTGCGGCGACCGGCACGACCTCACCTTCGACCACCTGATCCCGCGCTCGAAGGGCGGGCAGACGACCTGGGACAACGTCGTCACCGCCTGCTCGCCGTGCAACCTCAGGAAGGGCGGCAAGGGGCCGCGGGAGGCGCGGATGTGGCCGTCGCAGCTGCCCTATCAGCCGTCGGTCGCCGACCTCCACAATAACGGCCGGGCCTTCCCGCCCAACTACCTCCACGAAATCCTGGCTGGACTATCTCTACTGGGACAGCGAACTGGAGCCATAGGGGAACGGCGGGGGCCACTCTCCCCTTGTGGGCTATTCGATTCACACATCTTGTTGGGCCTGTTGGGCACCGCGCCTTTTGGTTCGACGGCCCAGAATGGAACTCCCCCTCGCCCCTTGTGGGAGAGGGCGGATTTTCCCCGATTTGCCCGTCGCAAATCGGATTTGGAAATCCGGGTGAGGGGTGCCCCGCCGGGCGATTCGCATGGGTCGCCTCACGAAGCCGGCCGCGCCGGCGAGCCCGCAACGGGAGCCGCGCGGGCGCCGCCCGCAACGGGAGCCTCGCGGGCGCCGCCCGCATCGGCGATGGCGGAGCAAAGCGCACGGCGGGGTACCCCTCACCCGGTTTCGCTAAGCTCGCGGCGACGACACGGCCTTCTTCTCCGCCTGCGGAGGTTTGCTCGCCAAGCAAAACCGCCCTCTCCCACAAGGGGCGAGGGGGAGCCCTTTTCTGTGCCGCCGATCGGGCGCCAGAGAGATATGTGAACCTCGTCACCCACAAGGAGAGGGGGCCCGAGGGCGCCTACTCTTCGATCGCGGCGAAGTTGGCGTGGGCGGAGACCAGCCACTTGCCGCCGACATTCCTGAAGACGGTGAGCCGCGGTGCTTCGACCTCGACGGTCTTGCCGTCGCGGGTCTGCTCGACATTGACCTCGTAGGTGGCGATGGCGACGTCGCCGTCCGAGCTGACCTTGAGATTGGCGATCGCCGGCATCGCCGCGATCACCGGCAGCTCGCTTCCCGGATAGGACCTGGCGTCATAGGTCGAGCCGTCGGCGCGGAGAATCTGGAATTCGGGCGCGAGCGTCGAAGCGACCGTGTCCGGTTGCCGGCTCATCACGGCGGCAAAATAGGCCTCGAGCGACTGGCGGATGTCGCCTTCCAGCGCCGCCGGCTGGCCTTGGCCGCTCGCCGGCACCACCGGAGTCAGGAAGGCGCCGATCGCCCCCAGCATCAACGCAGCAACCAGCGCCAGAAGGCTGCTCCGAACCACGCCGATCATACGCGCATTCCTCCCCGGACCCCGGCGCACGGAATCACGGCGCCGGTTAAGGCCGCGTGTATGCCACCGCGCCGGGCGCTCCGGAACGCAGCGGCGGGGACGCCGATCTGAAGATTTCGCGCCGTGACATTTTTGCATGGCCGGCGCGGCGGGTTGACCGCGGGCGGCGGGCGATTGCATGGTCGCGCCCGGTTTGTCGTTACGGAGGGGGACCATGGACCGGCTCAAGGGCAAGCGCGCGTTTCTCACCGCCGCGGGGGCGGGAATCGGCCGGGCGACGGCGCTGGCCTTCGCGGCGGAAGGTGCCGAGGTGATCGCCACCGATATCAATCCCGAGCTCCTCGCCGACCTCAAGGGAAAGGTCGCGGAGACCGGCAGCCTCGACGTCCGCGACACGGCGGCGGTAGAGGCGATGGCGAAGCGGCTCGGGGCCGTCGAGGTCCTCTTCAACTGCGCCGGCTTCGTCCATCACGGCACGGTGCTCACCACCTCCGACGCCGACTGGGATTTTTCTTTCGACATCAACGTCAAATCGATGCACCGGACGATCCGGGCCTTCCTCCCCGCCATGCTGGAGAAGGGCCGGGGGGCGATCGTCAACATCGCATCCGGCGCCTCCTCGGTCCGCGGCATTCCCAACCGCTACGTCTACGGCGCCTCCAAGGCGGCGGTGATCGGGCTCACCAAATCGGTCGCCGCCGACTATATCAAAGAAGGCATCCGGGCGAACGCGATCTGTCCGGGCACGATCGAATCGCCATCGCTCGACCAGCGGATCGCGACCCAGGCCAGAGAACAGGGCAAGTCGCTCGAGACGATCCGCCAGGCCTTCATCGACCGCCAGCCGATGGGCCGGCTCGGCAAGCCGGAGGAGATCGCCGCGCTTGCCGTCTATCTCGCCGGCGACGAGTCGAGCTACACCACCGGGCAGATCTTCCTCGCCGACGGCGGCTTCGCGCTGTAGGGCGAAGCCCTACTGAAGGAAGATGACGAGAAGGGCGATCACGATCACGGCGAGAACGATGCCGACGATGAGGGCGATTCGCGATCCCGACTCGGGTTCGCGGTAGCCGTCCTCGCGCAAGCCGGTGGGGCCCGCGTCGACCGGGCCGCGCTCGATCGGGCCGGTCTCGGGCGGCGTGCCGGGGTCGTCAAGCCGTCCATGCAGTCCTTCCTCGGCTTCCTCGACGATGCGGGCCGTGTCCTTGTCCGCGGGCTTGTCCTCGCGCGCCATCCGCCGTCCTCCCTGGTTGCCGGACCGCGGGCCGCGGCGTTTTCGCGCCACGGCCGCTGACCGCTCACCCTCCGGGTTCTAGCCCAAGCCGGCGGCCCTGCGGAAGGCTGTCCCGGATTTGCCGCGGCACCGATCAGGCAGGCTATAGTCGCGGGAGGCGTTTCGTCAGGAGACCGGGGAGGACGGAAAATGAAGCCGCGGCAGCGACCAGCCAGCCAGCCGAGCAGCGTCTCGCATACCGCCGTCGGCGACGCGATCGTCAGCGTCGTCAATGACGGGGTCTACCAGATCAAGTTCGACGATATCGTCGGGGTGCCGCGCGAGGATGCCGAAGCCGCGCATCTCGGCGAGTTCCGCATCGCGCCGCCGTGGCTCACCATCAACACCTTCCTGATCGATGTCGGCGACAGGCTGGCGCTGGTCGATACCGGTTATATCGGCCAAACGCCGGAGGTCGGCAAGCTCGTGCCGAACCTTGCCTCAATCGGGGTGACGCCGGCCGACATCGACGCGATCCTGATCACCCACATGCATCCCGACCATGAGGCCGGGCTGATCGACGCGGCGAACCGGGCGGTGTTCCCCAATGCCGAGCTGTTCGTCCACGAGGACGAGATCGCCTTCTGGCGCGACGACGCGGCGATGGCGCGGGCGAACGAGGTGCGGAAGGCCGAATTCGACCTGGCGCGGCGCGCGCTTGCCGCCTATCGCGGCCGGACCACCGCGGTCCGCGACGGCGAGGCGATCCCGGGCGTGCGTGCCTTCCCGACGCCCGGCCACACGCCGGGCCACACCGCCTGGCTCGTCGAATCCGGCGGCGACGCGATGCTGATCTGGGGCGACATCGTCCACCTGCCGGGCGTGCAGCTCGCCATACCCGACGCCTGTGTCGCCTTCGACATCGACGCCAAGGCAGCGGCGGCGCAACGCAAGCGGGTCCTCGATTTCGCCGCGACCGAGAAGCTCCGGGTCGCGGGCATTCATCTCGACTATCCGTCCTTCGGGCGGATCGTGGCGAGGGATCGGGGATTTGCCTTCGTTCCGGAGGTCTGGCGGCCGGCGGTCTAGTGATTCGCGGTCTCGACGAAGCCACGACACCGTCGCCTTCTCGCCGAGGAGGCCGCGGGGGGTGAAGGTCGATCCCGCGACCCTGACCGCGCTCCTTCGCCTGATCATCCTGGTCCCGTCCGGCTATCCTCGCTCCGCCAAGGGCATCAAGTCCGCAAGACTTCATTCGGCATCCCGGCGGCGGGCTGGAAGGGGCCGTTGACATGATCCGGGAATACCGAACATCCTCGTCCTGAAACGAGCGATGCGGCACGTTCTTTGGCAGATCTCGGAGAAACGCGGGGCACGTCCCTGCCGAGCTGGCTAAACGCGAGCTCGCTGTGGCGACCCGATTATCTGGTCAGCTCGGGCTGGCATCAGCACGCGCCTTTTGCCTTCTGGCTGATCGGCGTGCTCCGGCCCGGGACCCTGGTCGAGCTGGGAACCCACTGGGGATACTCGTATTTCGCGTTCTGCCAGGCGGTCGCTGCGTTCAGGCTGACGACGCGATGCTTCGCGATCGACACCTGGCGCGGCGACAAGCACGCCGGCTTCTACGACGAGCGCGTCTTCGAACAGGTCTCGGCGCATAACCGCGCCAAATATGAGGGGTTCTCGACCCTCATCAGAAGCACATTCGACGCCGCGGCCGAGCGATTTCCCGACGGCTCCATCGATCTTCTCCACATCGACGGCCGGCACTTCTACGAAGACGTGAAGCACGACTTCGAGCTTTGGCGGCCGAAATTGTCGAACCGCGCGGTGGCGCTTTTTCACGACGTCAACGTTCGCGAGTGGGATTTCGGCGTTTACCGCCTTTGGGAAGAACTCGCTGCCGACTACCCCACCTTCGCGTTCGACCACGGCCATGGCCTGGGTGTGCTCGGCTACGGCAAGGTTCTGCCGGAGGCGCTCCTCAGCCTGTTTGACGCCGCGACGGACGAGTTGAAGCGGGCGGCTATCCAGCAGGCCTATTCGCGGCTTGGAGCGGCGATCGCTGCCGAATTCAGATTCCGGTCGGGTGCGGTCTCGCGGGACCCGAAATTGGAGGCAATGATCGAGGAGCTCAGCCGGGCGCTCGCGAGCCGGGAGGCCGTGTTGGCCCGGTTCGCGCCGGAACTGTCCGCGGCGTTCGACCGAAGCGGGGGACCCCGGTCCGAGGTCGAGACGTGGAGGTCGGCGGTCGCCGAGCTTGCGGCGACATTGGCGACACAGGAGTTGAGGCTCAGCGAGGCGACGAGCCAACTCGATCAGGAAAAGGCGCGCGTGTCGCGGCTGACGGAGCGCCTGCGCGAACAGAGATTGCTGGCGCGGAGCCTGCGCCGCCGCAATTCGGGGAATGCACCGAAGTCCGCAGGGTTGCTTGGCTGGCTAACCCCCGCCCCGAAGCGAGGCAAGCGCAAGCGCGCCGGTGACGCAATGCTTGAAAAGCCGCGCCGGCGCAAGTCGCCCGGGCAGGCGCTGAACAAGCCTCCGGCGCGAAACTCGCCAGAGCCGGCGCCGAGACCGCCTGGGCCGGGACGGATCCAGGCCGCTTACGACAAATGGGATGTCCAGACGGAAGCCCGCTTCCTTGACGCCGTCAACGAGGTCTACCGCCGGCAAAGTACCGCGATCGACGCGATCGGCGTCAGCATCGTCCTCCCGACCTATAATCGCGCCGAATTCATCATCGGCGCCGTCAATTCGGTCTTCCGCCAGACCCACACCAGCTGGGAGCTCCTCATCGTCGACGACGGCAGCGACGACGATACCGGGGAGAGAATCGCGCATGTCCTCAGGGACCGGCGCGTCAAATACAGCAAAGGCCCACGCTGCGGCGTCTCGGCGGCTCGAAACCGGGGTCTCGAGGCGGCAACCGGCAAATACGTCTTCTATCTCGACAGCGACAATACCTGGCGCCCGCATTTTCTCCGCACCATGATCGTCTTCATGGAAACGGGCCGGCTCCATGCCGCCTATGCCGCGCTTGAAGCCAAGGACGACCGGGGCGGCAGCGTCCTCCATCGCGGCGCAAGGTTCGACTGGGGTTTTTGCCTCGGTCAGAACTACATCGACATCAATGCCTTCGCGCACCGCCGCGACGCCGGCAAAGGGAAGCTCCGCTTCGACGAGAAGCTGTCCCGGCTGGTCGATTGGGATTTCATCCTGCGCCTCACGGCGAGCGGCGGCACCGCCTACGCGCCCTTCCTCGGCGTGCTCTATTACGCGGGAAGCCGCGGCGCCCGGATCACGACGACCGAATATCCCGGAGAGGAGCTGGCGCGGGCGGAGGCCTACGTCCGCAGCAAGCATGCCGGTCGTCGTGTGCCGCCCGCCCCGGGACCGGACTGGCGGGGTGTGCTGGCGCGCTCCGCCAGATGGCAAGCCGACGAGCTCGCGCTGATCAACCGCCGCGCCGTCGATTGGCAGGCCTTGCAGGAAGCGGCTCCGAACCGTCGGCCGGCTTTAACATCGATCGTCGTGCTCGCCTGGAACAATGCCGACCTGACGCGCGACTGCGTCGAATCGATTCTGGAGAACACCCCTGCCGGCAGCTTCGAAATCGTTCTTGTCGACAACGGCAGCGATGAAGAAAGCAACGCGGCGTTTCTGGAGCTCGCGCGAGCCAACCACGCCGTCCGCCTCATCTCCAATCCGGAGAACTACATGTTCTCTGTCGGAAACAACATCGGATCGTCGTTCTCGTCCGGGGAGTTTCTCGTCCTCCTCAACAACGACACGCTGGTCCTTCCGGGCTGGCTACCACCGCTGATCGATGCGTTGGCCGAGACACCGCCGGTCGGCATCGCCGGACCGAAGCTGCTCTACCCGGACGACACCCTCCAGTGCGGCGGGCTCGCCTTCAACGACCGCAGCATGATTCCCTACCACCTCTACCGCGGTTTCGGGCGCGACGATCCGGCGGTGAACAAGCCGCGACGGTTTCAGGCGCTGACCGGAGCCTGCCTGGCAATGCGGGCGGCCGACTTCATCGCGCTCCGCGGTTTCGACCCGGTCTACCGCAATGGCAGCGAGGACCTGGACCTGTGCTTCCGAATGAGGCGGGACCTGCACAAGCTGTGCCTCTACCAGCCCGCCGCGGAAGTCTATCACCTGGAAAGCAAGTCGCCCAACCGCGGGATGTATATCGGCCTCAACCGCGGGCTCTTCGTCGAGCGGTGGCGCGACCTGGTCAGGCCGGACGATGCCGGGTTCATCGAGGCGGACGGCTTCGAGATCGTCGGCTACGAGAAGCCGGGGGCGGAGCCGGATGGCGAGAAGGCGATCTATGTGCCGACGCTCCGGCGCCGCGAGACCGGAGCCGGACCGCGGCCGGGCGCCGCGGCCGCCTCCTCGCCACGCCTCTTCAATGTCGGCTTCAGCGCGATCTGGCACGCTCGCGGCATCTCCTTCCACGCGCGTCAGCTCGCCCTCGCCCTCGAAGGCGAGCGCTTCCACACGCACATCTTCGCGCGATGGGAGAGCGACCGGTTTGACAATACCGGGCCGGTCCATCATCCGCGGGTCGACAATTTCGGCGACGATCCGTCGCCCCGTCAGATCGTCGATTGGGCGCGGGAGCGGGCGCTCGACCTGATGATCTTCATGGAGATCCATCCCAAGGACTGGAAGCGCGTCGAAGCCCTGAAGGACGCGGGCGTCCGGGTGATGTGCTACGAGAACCTCGATGTGCTCAGGCGCGAGGTCTTCGACCGCTACTCGATCTTCGATTATTTCCTGTTCAACGCCTTCCATACCCGCGACGTCGTCCTCGGCCGGTTTCCGCGGGCCGCCTCGCTCACCGTTCCCTGGGGCGTCTCTTTGCCGCCGGCTGCGGCCGTCCCGGCCGGAAACAACCGGCCTGTCCGTTTCGTCCACGTCGCCGGCTGGGGCGGGCTCAACAATCGCAAGAATACGCCGCTTCTGATCGGGACCTTCGATCAGATCGGCGACGCCGGCGCCGAGCTTCACGTCTTCACCCAGGCGCCGATCCGGTCCTTCGGCGACGATTGCGCCGAGATCGTCGCGCGCAACAAGTCGATCAAGCTCCACGAGGGCACCATCGACGATGTCTTCGACGCCTATCGCGGCATGGACATGCTGTTGTGGCCGTCCAAGCGCGAGGGGCTGGGCCTGCCGATCGTCGAGGCGCTGGCTTGTGGTCTTCCCGTGCTCGTCACCGACGGATACCTGATGAAGCAGTGGATCGTGCCGGGCGAGCACGGCGTGCTTTGCCCGGCGACGCCACGCTTCGGCGACAGGATGCTTCCCGAGATGGAGATCGATCAGCGCCGGTTCGCCGCCCTGATCGCCGGCTTGGCGGCCGACCCCGACGAGATCGGCCGCATGGCGGCCTGCGTGGCGCGCGACCGCGAGGTCTGGTCGTGGTCGTGGCAGCCTGGCGTGCTCAAGGAGCAGATCGGGAGAATCATCGAGGAGAGCGGCTACGCGCCGCCCCAGGATCTCGGCTATTTGCCCGAAACCGCGCTTGCCTTCGAGCGGCGGAGGCTGGCGGCCGAGGCGGAGACTCCGGAGGCGGTTTCCCGTTAGGTCCGGCGGCGCCGCCGGACCCGTCGCGGCGTCATCATCTTGCCCGCGTCCCCGCCGAGGGCATGCCCCCGGAACCATGCGTTTTGCCGGTTGCTTTCCGCAATCACAGAGACTATATGAGCCACGTCATCTCAAGACGATCGGTCGTTTGGAGAGTGGGGCCTGCGGGACCCGCTCTTTTTTAACACCCGCGACCGGTCGGGATCAGGAGCCGGCTTGTCCGCAAGCACCGCCGAGCCCCGCATCGTCACCGAGACCGGGCTCGAGGCAAAGATCGCCAATATCGTCGAACCGGCGATTGCCGGGCTCGGATACCGACTTGTGCGCGTCAAGCTGTCGGCGATGAACGGCACGACGCTCCAGATCATGGCGGAACGGCCGGACGGAACCATGAACGTCGACGACTGCGAGCGGCTGTCGCGCGATCTTTCGCCGGTCCTCGACGTCGAGGACCCGATCGACCGCGCCTATCATCTCGAAGTGTCGTCGCCCGGCATCGACCGGCCGCTGGTCCGCCGCTCGGACTTCGTCGACTGGGGCGGGCACGTCGCCAAGATCGAGCTGATGCGGCCGCTCAACGGCCGCAAGCGCTTCCGCGGCCAACTCGCCGGGGTCGAAGGCGACGAGCTGCGCGTCGCGCTCGCGACGCCGGTCGACGGCGAGACCATGGTCGGCCTGCCGCTCGCCGACATCGACGAGGCCAAGCTGATGCTGACCGATGAATTGATCCGCGAATCCCTCCGCCGGCAGAAGCCGCCGGCGTCCCAGGACGAAACCGACGGCGCCGGCGCGGCAAGCGCGCCCGCCCACTGAACGACGGGAGAGATTGAATATGGCCGTCAGTGCAAACCGATTGGAGCTCCTGCAGATCGCCGACGCGGTCGCGCGCGAGAAGTCGATCGACCGCATGATCGTCGTCACCGCCATGGAGGACGCGATCCAGAAGGCGGCACGCTCGCGCTACGGGCAGGAGACCGACGTCCGCGCCGAGATCAACCCGAAGACCGGCGAGATCAAGCTGCAGCGGCTGCTCAAAGTGGTCGAGCAGATCGAGAACACCGCCACCGACATCCTCGTCGAGGACGCCCGCCGCCGGAACCCGGCCGCCCAGCCCGGCGACTATATCGCCGAGCCGCTGCCGCCGATGGACTTCGGCCGCATCGCGGCGCAGTCGGCGAAACAGGTCATCGTCCAGAAGGTGCGCGAGGCCGAGCGCGACCGGCAATACGAGGAGTTCAAGGACAGGATCGGCGAGATCGTCAACGGCCAGGTCAAGCGGGTCGAATACGGCAACGTCATCGTCGATCTCGGACGCGGCGAGGGCATCGTGCGCCGCGACGAGCTGATCCCGCGCGAGACCTTCCGCTACGGCGACCGCATCCGCGCCTATATCTACGACGTGCGGCGCGAGCAGCGCGGCCCGCAGATCTTCCTGTCGCGCACCCATCCCCAGTTCATGACCAAGCTCTTCGCCCAGGAGGTTCCCGAGATCTATGACGGCATCATCGAGGTGAAGTCGGTCGCCCGCGATCCCGGCAGCCGCGCCAAGATCGCGGTCATCTCGCGCGATTCCTCGATCGACCCGGTCGGCGCCTGCGTCGGCATGCGCGGCAGCCGCGTCCAGGCGGTGGTCAACGAGCTCCAGGGCGAGAAGATCGACATCATCCCGTGGTCGAACGACGCCGCCACCTTCATCGTCAACGCGCTGCAGCCGGCCGAGGTCGCCAAGGTGGTGCTGGACGAGGACGCGGCGCGGATCGAGGTGGTGGTTCCCGACGACCAGCTCTCGCTCGCCATCGGCCGGCGCGGCCAGAACGTCCGCCTCGCCTCCCAGCTCACCGGCTGGGATATCGACATCCTCACCGAGCAGGAGGAGTCGGAGCGGCGCCAGCGGGAATTCCAGGAGCGCTCGACCCTCTTCATCGAGGCGCTCGACGTCGACGAGGTGGTCGGCCAGCTCCTTGCCTCCGAAGGCTTCGCCTCGGTCGACGAGATCGCCTATGTCGACACCGACGATCTCGCGGCAATCGAGGGCTTCGACGCGGAGACCGCGCTCGAGCTGCAGAACCGCGCCCGCGACTACCTCGCCAAGATCGAAGCCGAGCAGGACGCCGAACGGAAGGCGCTCGGCGTCGAGGACGCGCTGAAGGAGATTCCCGGCATCACCACCGCCGCCCTCGTCGCGCTCGGCAAGGCCGAGATCAAGACGGTCGAGGACTTCGCCGGCCTCGTCCCCGACGACCTCGTCGGCTATGTCGAACGCAAGGACGGCGAGGCGGTCCGCACGCCGGGCGCGCTCGACGGCTTCGACCTGTCGCGCGCCGAGGCCGAGGCGATGATCATGCAGGCGCGCATCAAGGCCGGCTGGGTCACCCAGGAAGACCTCGACCGCGCCGCCGCCGAAGCGGAGGCTGCCGCCGAGGCGGCGGCCGCGGCCGCCGAAGCCGGGGCCGCCGGCGGCGCGCCGGTCGCGGCCTAAGGCGATGCGCCATGCCGTCCCGCAACCACGAGCCAGAGCGGACCTGCATCGTGACGCGCGAAGCGTTGCCGGTGGACCGTCTCATCCGGTTCGTCGCGTCGCCGGACGGCGAAGTGGTGCCCGATCTCCGGCGGCGTTTGCCGGGCCGCGGCGTCTGGGTTAGCGCCGCCGCCGACCACGTCGCCGCCGCCGAACGCAAGCGGCTTTTCGCCCGCGGCCTCGGCGACGACGTCAAGGTGGCGCCCGGCCTCGCCGACCGGGTCGGGACGCTCCTCCGCCAGGCGGCGCTCGCGGCGCTGTCGCTGGCGCGCAAGGCGGGGACGCTGGTGACCGGCTTCGCCAAGGTCGAGGCGGCTCTCGCCGAGGGCAACGTCGTCGGCCTGATCCAGGCGACCGAGGCCGGCGAGGACGGCGTGGCGAAGATCGAGGCCGCCGCGCGGCGTCATCTCGGCGACCGCGCCATCGGCCTGGCGAGGATCGGAATCTTCCGGGGGGAGGAATTGGATTTGGCATTAGGCCGGCCAAATGTGATACATGCTGCTCTGCTCGCCGGTCCGGCGAGCACTAATGCGCTGAAACGAGTCCGGGCCCTCGCCGATTTCCTCGGCGAGGACAAGGGTGTTGGCGGCATCGCCCCCGGTCGCGCTTCGGCGGGTAACGTGTCTGCGGAGATACCAGGGAATAGATGAACGAGACCAGGAACACCGGCGACAAGACGATCAGCGTCGCCTCGAGGAAGCCGCTCGGACTTAAACGCGGGGTCGAGCGCGACACCGTGCGTCAGAGCTTCTCGCATGGCCGCACCAACACCGTGCAGGTCGAGCGCAAGAAGCGCCGGATTCTGCTGCCCGGCGAGAAGCCGGAAACCACGGCCCCACCGGTGCGTCCGGCTCCGCCCGAGCCGGTCGTGGCCACCGCCGCCGCCGCGGCGCCGCAAGCGGCCGTTGTCGAGGCGCCGAAGGTGCCGCCGCGCGCCGGCCTCGTCCTCCGCCAGCTCTCCGACGACGAGATCGACGCTCGCGCCAAGGCGCTTGCCGACGCCAAGCTGCACGAGGCCGAGGAGCGCCGCGTCGCCGAGGAACAGGCGGCGCGGCGGAGCGCCGAAACCGCCCGCCTCGCCCGCGAGCGCGAGGAGGCGGAGCGGCGCAAGAACGAGGAAGAGGCCCGCCGCAAGGCGGAAGAGGCCGCCCGCGCCCGCGCCGAGGACACCGCCCGCCGCCGCTTCGGCGAAGAGGTCAAGAAACCCGAGGCTGAGGGCGAAGCGCCGCGGCCCGGCCTGAAGCTGCTCAAGGATACCGAGACCGAGGAAGAGGAGCGCAGCGGCAGGGCTGCGCGGCCGCGTCAAGACCGCCCGCCCGGCAGAGCCGAAACCGGTCAAGCGCGGCGAGGAACGCCGCCGCGGCAAGCTCACTTTGGTCAACGCGCTCGACGATTCGGAGCGGGCCCGGTCGCTCGCCTCGATCCGCCGCCGCCGCGAGCGCGACCGCGCCCGCGCCCACGACCTCGGGCCGCGCGAGAAGATCCTCCGCGAGGTGGTCATCCCCGAGACGATCACCATCCAGGAACTCGCCAACCGCATGGCCGAGCGCGCCGTCGACGTGATCAAGCTGATGATGAAGCAGGGGCAACTGGTCAAGGCGGCCGACGTGATCGACGCCGATACCGCGCAGATCATCGCCGAGGAAATCGGCCACAACGTCCGCCGGGTCGCCGAATCCGACGTCGAGGAGGGTCTCTTCACCTCGGCCGAGGCCGAGGACGACCTTGAGCCGCGCGCCCCGGTGGTCACCATCATGGGCCACGTCGATCACGGCAAGACGTCGCTGCTCGACGCCATCCGCGAGACCAATGTCGTCGCCGGCGAAGCCGGCGGCATCACCCAGCATATCGGCGCCTACCAGGTCGAGAAGGACGGCCACAGGATCACCTTCATCGACACGCCCGGCCACGCCGCCTTCACCGCGATGCGGGCCCGCGGCGCCAAGGTGACGGATATCGTCATCCTGGTGGTCGCCGCCGACGACGGCGTCATGCCGCAGACCATCGAGGCCATCAACCACGCCAAGGCGGCGCGGGTGCCGATCATCGTCGCCATCAACAAGATCGACAAGCCGGACGCCGATCCGCAGCGGGTGCGCACCGAGCTGCTCCAGCACGAGGTGTTCGTCGAATCGATGGGCGGCGAGGTGCTCGACGTCGAGGTGTCGGCGCTGAAGCACACCAATCTCGACCGCCTGCTCGAGACCATCCTGCTCCAGGCCGAGGTGCTGGAACTCAGCGCCAACCCGAACCGGCCGGCGGAAGGCACCGTCATCGAGGCCAAGCTCGACCGCGGCCGCGGCCCGGTCGCGACCGTGCTCGTCCAGCGCGGCACGCTTGGCATCGGCGACATCCTGGTCGCCGGCTCGGAGTGGGGCAAGGTGCGCGCCCTCCTCGACGACCGCGGCGAACCGGTCAAGGAGGCCGGTCCGTCGATGCCGGTCGAGGTGCTCGGCTTCCAGGGCGCGCCGGAGGCGGGCGACCGCTTCGCGGTGGTCGATTCCGAGGCGCGCGCCCGCGAGGTCACCGACTACCGCACCCGCCAGAAGCGCGACAAGGCCCAGGCCCGGATGACCGGCGCCCGCGGCTCGCTCGCCGAGATGATGAACCAGCTCCAGGCGGCCGGGCAGAAGGTCTTCCCGCTGGTCGTCAAGGCCGACGTGCAGGGCTCGGTCGAGGCGATCACCCAGGCGCTGACCGCGCTCGGCACCGACGAGGTCGCCGCCCGCGTCATCCACTCGGGCGTCGGCGGCATCACCGAGTCCGACGTGACGCTTGCCGCGACCTCCAGCGCCGCGATCATCGGCTTCAACGTCCGCGCCAATGCCCAGGCGCGCGACGAGGCCGAGCGGTCGGGGATCGAGATCCGCTACTACAACATCATCTACAACCTCGTCGACGACGTGAAGGCGGCGATGTCGGGGCTGCTCTCGCCGGAGCGGCGCGAGACCATGCTCGGCAATGCCGAGATCCTCGAGGTCTTCGACATCTCCAAGGTCGGCAAGGTCGCCGGCTGCCGGGTCACCGACGGCGTCGTCCAGCGCGGCGCCAATGTCCGCCTGATCCGCGACAACGTCGTCATCCACGAGGGCAAGCTGTCGACGCTCAAGCGCTTCAAGGACGAGGTCCGCGAGGTGCCGGCCGGCCAGGAATGCGGCATGGCCTTCGAGAAGTACCAGGACATGCGGGCCGGCGACGTGATCGAGTGCTACCGCGTCGAGGAGATCGCGCGGACGCTCTAGTCGGGCGTGAGAAACCGAAGCGATGGGAAACCTTGGTTCAGACACGGCTTCGCTCCATCGAATAGAGCGGCTCATTCCCGATTTCGGGGAGTTCGTTCGCTCCCGCTCTTCCGATGCGGGGCCACCCAGCATCCGGAGCATCAAGATGAGCCTGCCGCCCAGGGAGCAATCCACGATAGACTCCATGGCGGCAGCGTATGATGTGAGCCCGGAGATCGTCCTGATGGCGCTCCTCGACTGGCTCGGGGAAATGGTGGAGACCAATGCACCAGGTTTTCGCGGGGAGGCGCGCCAAGGCGAAAACGCAGAAGCTCAGGAGGCCGAGGTGACTGAGGAGTCGTTGGAGGCGTTGTTACCGCAAGCTCTGGATTCTCTCAAACGTGCGAATGCGATTGCTGAGCAGACCATTCTCGAATCGCGAAGGGACCGCGTAGCAATCGTTCATGCAGCCCGGGAGATTGACCGCCAACTGACACAAATCGATCGCTCTTTGGCGGAGCTAATGGGTGATGGGCTTGTGACGGCCTAATGCCGACGGAACAGCCGGAGGGTGGATTCTGGCCGGATTGGCTGACGCCGCGCCGCGCCATTGAGTTCATTCGCAATGTCATCAACCTTGAAAGCTCAGTGAAGCAGATTCAGGAGGACAGCCGCGCGCTCCGCAGCGACGTAGTTCAACTCCAGAAGCAATTGGCTGAACAGAACGCGAAGCTTCTGCTCCTTATTGATTTTGTGAAGCAGACTTTGGCGGAGCGTATCGATACCAGAGCGGAACTCGCGGTTAGAAGGATCCTCGATCGGCGATCCGACGAACGCCAATGAGCATTCGGCAGACGGCAAAGCCACCCAGCCAGCGCCAGCTCCGGGTCGGCGAACTGATTCGCCATGCGCTCGCCGAGATCCTGCAGCGCGGCGAGGTGCATGATCCGGCGCTGGAAGGAATGGTGGTGACCGTGCCGGAGGTGCGGATGAGTCCTGATCTCCACCTCGCCACGGTCTTCGTCATGCCGCTCGGCGGCAAGGGCGGGGAGGAGGCGGTCGCCACCTTGGACCGCAACAAGCGCTATCTCCGCGGCGAGATCGCCCGTCGCGTCAATCTCCGCCATGCGCCCGACCTTCGCTTCCGCATCGACACGTCCTTCACGGAAGGCGACCGTATCGACGTCCTCCTCCGCTCGCCCGAGGTGAAACGCGACCTCGGCAAGGACGAGGATTAGGGGCGCCGACCAGGGTCTGCCGGGCCGCGGTGGATTCCGGGGATCTCCCCCGTATGCCACGGCCGCAACTCTCGTGCTAAAGTCCGCCGGTCCGAAGGGCCAACCCGGCCGCTTAGTCGAGGTATCTTCGGCAGGCGGGAGAGGGCAGTTGAGGCGCATCGCCGTACTGCTTGCGATATGGGCCGCGGTCGCGGCGAGTTCGCTTGCGGTCGCACAGGATGCCGGCGCCCTCTACGAGCTCGGCGTCAAGGCTCGCCAGGAGGGCCACTTCGAGGAAGCGGTCGCCAGGCTTCAGGAGGCCGCGCAACTTCGCCCGGACGACGCCGACATTCTGAATTCAGCTTGGTCTCGCTCTCTCCGCCCTCGGGCGGCTGGCCGAGGCCCGGGCAACCTTCCAACGGGTGTTGGAGATCGCGCCCGATTATCTAGACGCGCGGCTTGGGCTGGCGCGGCTCGACTACTTCGACGGCGCCTTCGAGATGGCGCGCACCGGCGTGCTTGCCGTGCTCGCGGAACGGCCCGGCGATGCCGATGCGATGGACCTCCTCGCACAGATCGACCGGGCGATCGCGGCGGCCGAGGCCGAGAAGAAACCGCCGCCGCCTCCGCCCGTCGCGCCGGCGGTGTCCGTCGCCGGCCCGCCGCCACCCCCGCCCGAGCCGACGGAGGTCATGCGCTGGCGTCTCGACCTCAATGGCGGCTGGAGTGAGCTCAGCGGTGGCCGTCCCGATTGGTGGGAGGCCGACGCCAGAATCGGATACCAGATCGACGACCACTACACGGTCTCGCTGTTCGTCGACTGGGCGCGCCGCTTCAACGCCGAAAACACGCTCATCGAAGGCCGGGTCGACTACCGGTCGGGCGGGCGCTTCGGCGACTACCTCTTCGTATCCGGAACGCCTGGGGCTGACTTCCCGCGGTCTCCCGGATGACGGTCGGTATCTGGGTACCCGTGGCAGCTACAGGGACCGGTGGGGGAGCCTGAAGAGACGCTCGGTCGCTCCGCCCGCTTCGCGCCCGACAGCCTGGTCCGCCCACACCTACGCGGGAGGGGAGACCGCGCGCGCGCTGGCTAACCGCGCCGTTATCGCGCAAATTGGTACCGCCTCTCCCGGTACCTCGCCGGCAGCGCGTCGACGCTGTTTCCTCCGTCCCGAGGCGATCCGGCGATCGGCGTCACGAGCTGGGCGAGGCCGTCGCGGCCTTCATCGGCGATGCCAGTCCCGGACCGTGGCGAGGCTCGGCCAGGTCGCGGCCCGCGGCCGCATCGGGACGGCCCTCGCCGACCCGGTATCCTTCGTCCGGGTACGGGCGATCGACGCTGCGCGATCGCTGAGTCTGTCGTCCCGGAGTCGGCTCTGACCGAAGAGAGAACGGGGGGGCTTCGGGCCGGTGAAGCCCTTGCCACGCTCGAAGGGCCGGCTTCGACCGCTTCCGATCCGGTCGCGCTACCGCCGCTCCCCGCGATCGCCGAACCGGACAGGTCGGCGCGTCTGGAGGCGCAATGAACACGAGCGTCGGTTTCATCGAGGACGCCGCGATCCTCGTCACCATCATCGTCGCGGTGACCGGGCTCCTGCAATCCTTCATCCAGGTGGTGCAGCTCGGCCTCGCGCTCGCGGTCCTCGTTCGTCGCCCGCCGGCGCCGCGCTTCGGGCAGGTCTGGAGCCGCTACGCCGATGTTACGCTGCCGATCGCTTTTCTCGTCCCCGCGCACAACGAGGAGCGCAGCATCGTCGACAGCGTCCAGTCGCTGCTCGACATGCGATACCCGAATATCGAGATCGTGGTCGCCAATGACGGGTCCACCGATGGCACGCTCCGGGCGCTCACCGCAGTCTTCGGCCTGGTCCCGGGTCGTCGCGAATTCGACGACGCGCTGCCGCACAAGCCGATCCGTGCGGTCCTGATTTCACCGCAAGAGCCGCGACTGGTGGTCGTCGACAAGGAGAACGGCGGCAAGGCTGACGCGTTGAACTGCGCGATCAACCTGACCCGGGCGCCGCTGGTCTGCTCGATCGATGCCGATTCCCTGCTCGAACCGGACGCGCTGCTCCGCGCGGTCGAGCCGTTCGTCAACGATCCCGACCGCACCGTGGCGGTCGGCGCGACCGTCCGCGTCGCCAATGGCTGCCGGGTCGAGCAAGGCCGGGTGGTCGAGGTGCGGCTCGCCCGGACCTTGCTCGGCGTGCTGCAAACGATCGAATATCTCCGCGCCTTCCTGATGGCGCGGCTTGCCTGGAGCGAGGTCGGTCTTCTCACCATCGTCTCGGGCGCCTTCGGCGTGTTCCGCCGGCAGTCGGTCATCGAAGTCGGGGGCTACAGCCGGGACACGGTCGGCGAAGATTTCGAACTGGTGGTGAAGCTTCACCGCTACATGCTGGAGCACAAGCGCGACTACCGGATCGACTACATTCCCGAGCCGGTGTGCTCGACGGAGGTGCCGGAAACCTGGTCCTCGCTCGGCCGCCAGCGCGCGCGCTGGCATCGTGGTGCGATGGAGACCTTCTTCCGGCACGCCAGGATGCTGGGCAATCCGCGATACGGAGGGATCGGTCTCATCGGCTATCCCAACATGCTTCTCGTCGATGTCATCGGCCCGGTCGCGGAGGTTCTCGGCTACGTGCTCGTGCCGCTTATGTGGATCCTCGGCATGCTCTCGGTTGAGTATTTTCTCGCCTTCCTTGCACTCTCCTTCTGCTTCGGCATCACGGTCAGTTCCGGCGCCTTCATCCTGCAGGAGATCGAGCTCCGCCGCTTCACCAGCACACGCGACCTGATCGTGCTGTTCCTTGCCGCGATCGTCGAGAATTTCGGGTACCGCCAGATCAGCAATTTTTGGCGGCTGCGCGGCCTCTGGGGCTATCTCCGCGGCCACCAGCAATGGGGAACGATGACCCGAACCGGATTCCAGCGGAGCTGATCCGCCTCCCGGCCCCACGCCGCCAGCCTGCGCGGCGCGCCTGCGCCTCGGCGGGCCACCCGCCGCGCCGGCAACGACGAAGGGCGGGGTCAGGCTTCGATCGCGTCGATGAACCGCGAGAAAGCGTCCGCCCCGCCCGCCGGCTCGCTCCCCGCCATCACCGCGATCGCGAAGGACAGCGCCGCGATTGCCGGCGAGCGCCCGGCGGTGGCGCCGTGGGCCGCGCCGGCGCGGAGGTTCATCACCAGCGTCGGGCATGAGAACAGGGCGAAGCCGGACGACGCGGCGCCAGTCGTCGGGCAGAAGGCCACGGGCGCCGAGCGCCGCGATCAACGGCCGCCACACCTCGGCGATCTTCGCGTCGAGGAAGCCGCGGCGGAGCGGCGTCAGGTCCCAGTCGTGGTCGAGGCCGAGGCGGCCGCCGTCGAGCGTGACGCCGACCTTGAAGCGGCTGTCGGCTTCGGCGGGATGATAGAGCCAGAAGGGATGGGCGAAGATGTTGTGGAAGGTCGCCTTGACGTCGGCGAGGAGCGCCGGCACGTGCGCGCCGGCGAAGGCCGGGTCGAACATCACCAGCCGCGCCCCGTCGCCGCCGCCTTCGATCCAGACATTGGCGTTATGGGCGTCGCCGTGGGCGGTGACGGCGCCGCCGGCGAGGCGGCGAGGGGCGAGCCGGGTGAAGCTTTCCTCGAACAGCTCGGCGAGCGTGCGGGCGATAGTCGATGCCGTTTATCCGCCAGCGCAGGGCGGCGAAATCTTCCCAGCCGATCTCGTCGTCCGGCAGCGCCACCGCCTGACCGCCATAGAAACGGGCGAAGCGGCCGCCGAGCCTGCCGGGTGCGCGGCGTCGACGAGGCGGTTGTGGAAGAGCTGGTGCACCGGCTCGGCCGCGACCTCCTCCGCCGTCGCGGCATGGAGCGTCGCGGCGTAGATCCGACCCGGTCAGCCGGTCGAGCTCGGCCTGCATCGCGAGCAGTCGGCCGGCCGCCGAATCGTCGCCGCTTCGCTCCATCTCGAGGCAGGCCGCGGCCAGCTGGCGGTCGCGGCGAAAGGCATAGAGAAGGATCTGATGGCCCGGCCGCCGGCAGATCAGGACCGGCAGGTCGACCGGCAGGCCGGCGCGCTGCAGGAGCTCGGCGCGGTAATATTCCTCGACGGTCGCCTCCTCGCCCTCCTCCTGGTGGAACTTGAAGAAGAAGCGCCGCCCCTCGCCGGTTTCGACGATGCCGTTCAGCGAGTTGAGGCTGCTCCAGTCGGCGTTGATCGCGACCGAGGCGACCTCGAGGCTGAAGTTCTCGCGGATCATTCCGGCGACCACCGCCTCGGCATCGCCCTTCCCGCCCGGCCGCGACCAGCCGCCGGGCGAGGGCGGTCGGGGCGACGTCCGATTTCGGGCGGGTCTGGTATCTCCGTTCATCGATGCGATCTGCGGCGTCGGCTTTTCGGAAGCGGCCATAAATGGAACATCCGGTCAAGCCTATTCGTCAGTTGACGAATAGGTCTGGACGCTCGGCTTGGCTGCGCGTTAGTGTTCGCCGGTCACACGCGAAGGCGGGCGCGACTGGCGAAATGTCTTCCTCCGAGCTTCAGGCAATCCTTCCCGAGATGATCGGCTGGCGGCACGGCTTTCATCGGCTGCCGGAGCTCGCCTACGAGGAACACCGCACCGCGGCGACGGTCGCCGACCTTCTCCGCGGCTTCGGCATCGACGAGATCGCGACCGGGATCGGCGGCACCGGCGTGATCGGCGTCATCCGCAACGGCGACGGCCCGTCGGTCGGCCTTCGCGCCGACATGGACGCGCTGCCCATCGCCGAGCAGACCGGTGCGGCCTACCGGTCGGCGGTGGCCGGGGTGATGCATGCCTGCGGGCACGACGGCCACATGACCATGCTCCTCGGCGCCGCCCGCTATCTCGCCGCGACGCGGCGCTTCGCCGGCCGGGTCGTCCTGATCTTCCAGCCGGCCGAGGAAGGCCGCGCCGGGGCCAAGGCGATGATCGAGGACGGCGTGCTCGACCGCTATCCCTTCGACAAGGTGTTCGCCCTCCACAACATCCCCGGCATGCCGGCGGGCGAGATCGCCGTCTCGCCCGGCGCGGTGATGGCCGCTGTCGACCGCTTCGACATCGTGGTCAGGGGGCGCGGCGGCCATGCCGCCATGCCGCACCTCAACCGCGATCCGGTGCTGGCCGCGGCGGCGCTGGTGATGGGGCTGCAGAGCATCGTCTCGCGCGACCGCGATCCCCTCGCCCCCGCCGTGGTGACGGTGACCCGCATCTCGGCCGGGGAAGCCGACAACGCCACGCCCGCCGAGGCCGGGCTCCGCGGCAATGTCCGCTATCTCGAGGCGGACGGCAGCGCCGTCTTCCGCGGTCACATCGAGCGGATCGCGCGCGGCACCGCCGAGACCTACGGGGTATCGGCGGACGTCGACTACCTCGTCGGCCGGCCGGCCGACGGTGAACGCGGCGGCGGAATCGGAGCTCGCCCGCGAGGCCGCCGCCACCTTGTTGCCCGCGGTGAGCCTTGCGGCTCACCAGATTCCGATCATGGCCTCCGAAGACTTCTCCTATTTCCTCAACGCGCGGCCCGGCGCCTTCGCCTTCCTCGGCGCCGGCGAGGGCGGCCATCGCTGCACAGCCCGGACTACGATTTCAACGACGACATCCTGGTGCCGGGAGCGGCATTCCTCAGCCGGGTCGCCGAGGCCGCACTCGGCCGGTAGGGCTCGCCCGCGTCCGCAGCAGAAGGCGACGGGCCGCCGATCAGACGGAGCGAACAGGCGTGCAGAAACGCAAGTCGCCGCGGAAGCGGCTCACCCACGCGGAGCGGAAGGCGCTCATTCTCGACCGCGCCGCCGACTATCTTTCGGAGAACGGCTTTCCGGTTCGCACGCGCCGGCTCGCCGCCGCGGCAGGCATCTCGCAGCGCCTCATCTATTATTTCTTTCCCAACAAGTCGGCGCTGATCGACGAGATCTACGCGAGCGCTATCCAGGGGCCGTTCAAGGCCATCTGGTTCGCGGAGTTGCCGACCGCTCACGGCCCGTCGAGGATCGTCTGAAGGACTTCTACGCGGACTATTTCGACTACCTGCTCACCCGCCGGTGGACCCGGCTGCTCGTCTACTCGTCCTTCTCCAAGCAGAACATGGCGCCGCGCTTCATTTCCGGCATTATCCTCGCCTCCTTGAGACGATCGTGGAGGAGGTCGCGGCCGAGAGCCGCGTCAAGCTGCCGGGAGAAGCCGATGATCCACGAAATCGGCTGGATTCTGCACGGCGCCGTCTCGCATCTCGCAATCCGCCGCCATCTCTTCCATGCCAATCTTTCGGTTCCGGTCGTAA